>NZ_CANLTU010000003.1 GCF_947494125.1 uncultured Tenacibaculum sp. | reverse complement strand
ACAGTATCAGAGTTTGGATGTACAACAGCAAATACAACAAATAATGCAACGATAACAGTGAATCCAGGAGCTATTACAGGAGGAACAGGAACCTATGTAAGAGCAGTATTTGTATATGATAATGGAACTCCAGGTGATGCAACTGATGATATAACACAAGACAGTACATCATTTAGTTATACTGTAATAAATGAAGCAGGAGGAAATGTATCAATAACAATATTTGATGACAAGGGGTGTATAGGAACTATAGGAGCAACAGTTCAACCATTTGAGAAGTTAATAGATGCAACAATTACAGTAACAAAAGCTATAGATTGTGCAACAGGAGAAGATATTACAGTGAAAATAAATCCAGATATAGTGAATGCTAGTTATGCAATAACAGGAGCAGGAACAGGATTTACAGCAACACAAGTAGTACCAGTAGCTACAGATTCAGCAACGTTTACAGGATTAGCAACAGATAACTATACAATAACAATAACACACCCAGTAACAGGATGTATATTGTCAACGGCTCATATAGTTAGTGATGCACCAGAGTTTGAATTAATTGTAGATAATATTCAGAGAGCATGTTTCGGAGGAACTGGAAGTATCGATTTAAGCTTTAATCCAGTAACACCATATACAGATGTTTATACTTATGAAATATTTAATGTAGGAGGTGTAACAACAGGAATAACAGGAAATGGAGTAGGTAATGTAACAACAACAATTAATAATTTATCAGCAGGTAATTATTATGCAGTTATAACAATGCCAAACTCACCGTTCTGTTCTGCAACTTCTGTAAACTTTACAATAGATCAACCAGCAAATGATTTAACATTAGCACATGCGTTAACTTATTTAAAATGTAATCAAGCAGATTCAGGTGAAGTTAAATTAACAGCACAGGGAGGTTGGGGAGTTTACCAATATGAATTAGTTAATGTAACTACAGGTACAACAATACAGGCGTACAATAATAACGATGCAATTACAGGTTTAACAGTAGGTAATTATCAAGCAACAGTTAGAGATGCTAATAATTGTACAGAGATAATAACATTCCAATTAGATGTAGGAACAACAATAACAGGAGCGTTCACAGTTACACCAAATAATTGTACTGGTGAAAGTACTGCAACAATTGAAGTTACAGGAGTAGTAGGAGGTCAATTACAAGCAGCTCCACTTACTTATATGTATACATTAGAACTTCCTGATGGAACAAGAACAACAAGTCAGGCTTCACCAATATTCTCTAATTTACCAGCAGGTATAGGATATTCGGTTATTATATCTGATGGATATTCTTGTGATGGAAGAGTTGGACCTATAGATATTGTTGATCCAACAGAAGCAACAGCAACAGCAAGTATAACAGCAGATATTACTTGTAACAGACCTCAAGCTACAGTTGAAGTAACAGGTTCTGGAGGTAATGGTCCTTATATGTATAGTATAGACGGTATTAGTTTTGTTAATAACCCAATATTTAATGTTAATGCAGGAGAACACCAGTTTTATGTAAGAGATAATCAATTATGTATTTCTGATCCTACTACAATAACAATTAATCCTTATGAGACTCTAGTTGCTACTTTAGATACAAGTGCAGCAATTATTACTTGTAACGGAGATAGTAATGCTGTTTTATCTGCAAATGTTACTGGAGGATTAGGTAATTATGAATATCAATTATTAGATAATACGAATGCTGTAATTAGTGGATGGCAACCATCTAATTCATTTGGAGGTATAAATGTTGGTATTTATAAAATAGCAGTAAGAAGTACGAATGCAGCAGGAGATGTTTGTACAACAGAAACAGCAGAACATCAAATAACAGAGCCTCTACCATTAACCGGTAATGCAGTGCCAACTCATGTAACATGTTTTGGAGGTAATACAGGTACTATAACAGTGAATGCTTTTGATGGAAATGGAGATTACGAGTATAATATTACTTCAGTACCAGATAGACCAGAATACCCTGCAGATAAGTATGTAAAAAACAATGTTTTTGAAAACTTAGCAGCTGGTATATATATGATAACTATTAAAGATGTAATAGGATGTCCATTAGCACCAATACAAGTTATAATTACAGAACCTAATGATTTAACAATAGGATTGGTAAATGTAACAGAGCAAACATGTTTAAATGATCCAACACCTACAATAACAGTAGATGTTCAAGGAGGAACGCAACCTTACTTTATTAGTATTAATAATGTTGAGTTAGCAACACCATATTCTCAAAACCAAATAACTATAGGAAGTGCAGAAGGTATTGCAGCAAATACAGTTTATGTAATAAGTGTAAGAGATAGTGGTGGTGGATGTGCTCCAAAGGCGTTGACACCATTAACAACAGCTGACCCTGTAGATTTAAGCTTAACAGTTGATTTTGAATATACTTGTCCAGAAGGAAATATTATAAAAGCAATTGTTGATGATAAGTATAAGAATTCAATGTCTTATACGTTATATGATGGAAGTGGAACAGCAGTAACAACGAATACAACAGGAGAGTTTATAGATGTTGCAGCAGGAAATGGATATACAGTAACAGCAACGCATACAGGTACAGCGTGTTCTGAAAATTCAACAAGTACTCCGATAGATATATTAGATATACAAGCGTTAACAATGACTATTGACGATTCTCAAAAGAACAAGTTAATAGCTAATGTAAACTTCGGATTGCCTCCATATAATTTTACAGTAGATGGAGTTGATATGGGTAGCGATAATGAATTTACAATCTTGCAAACTAAAGATTATACGATAACAGTAACAGATGCTAGAGGTTGTCAATTAACATTAACCGTAGAAGGAATATATATTACTATTACAGTTCCTAATTTATTTACACCAGATGGTGATGGAGTAAACGATCATTGGTATCCATTAGAAGTAGAAGATTACCATGAATTAAGAGTGTTTATTTTTGATAGATATGCTCGAAAAATTCAAAACTTCCAAGGAGTACAACAAGGATGGGATGGATTGTATGATGGAAAACCTTTACCATCGGGAGATTATTGGTATACTATTTACTATAAAGAGTTATCAGGTCAAGAGAAGAAATTAATGGGTCACTTTACACTATACAGATAATAATGAGAAAAGTATTAATAATAATAAGCATCGTAATTTCTAGTGTAAAATTAGTTGCTCAGGAGGTAAATTTACCTCAGTATGTAAGTCATATGGCTGATAACCCTTTTTTAATATCACCAACCTTTGCAGGAATTGGTTCAGGGTTACAAGTTAGATTAAATGGAGTTAGTCAATGGATAGGTGTAAAAGGAGCACCAGATACACAATCTATTACAGTTGAAGCAAGATTGGCAGATAGATTTGGTGGAGGTTTAACTCTTTTTAATGATAAAAACGGTTTTACAACACAGCAAGGAGCAAAATTGTCATTTGCAAGTCATTTAACATTGAGTAATTTTCATGATAGTTTTTTATCATTTGCGTTAAGCTATAACTTTGTGCAATTTGGGATAGATACTTCTCAAAATAATACAGGGCAGTCATTACCAAATAGGTCAATAAGTAATTCAAATTTTGATGTAGGAATGTTATATCGTTATGAACGTTTTAGTATTAGTGTAAACATTAATAATCTTTTAGATAAGAAAGTTGAAAATTTTACTTTAGATGAACCAAAAACTTTAAGAAGGTATACATTATATTCATCTTTAGTATTGGCTAGAGTTAGTAATCAAATTGAGATAGAACCATCTATTCTTGTAGAGTATTATGAAGCAGATAAAAGATCTAGGACAGATATGAATGTTAAAGTCAGAAAAGGAATTAGAGATGGATATGTTTGGGCAGGTTTAAGTTATACATTCTTAAATGATCAATTTTTCCAACCAAATGCAATAGCACCATTGTTTGGATTAAAAAAGAATAACTTATATATGTCATATGGTTTTAGTATTAATGTAAATAAAACACAAGATTTTAATTATGGTACTCATATGATAACATTAGGTTTTGATTATGATAGAAGACCAAGTTTGGCAAGATGTACTCAAAAAATGATTATTTTTTAAAGAATTATAATAATATAATAGAAATCCTCAAGCTAAAACTTGGGGATTTTCTTTTTCTTTGCATTAATGGAAAATAAGAATCAAAATTCGACAAATCTTAATAAATTTATAAGTAGTACAGGTATTTGTTCTCGTAGAGATGCTGAAAAATATATTATAGCAGGTAGAGTAACAATAAATAAGGAAGTAGCTCAATTAGGGAATAGAGTACTAGAAGGAGATGAAGTTAGAGTAGATGGACGTTTATTAGAAGCAAAACCTAAAACGTTATATATAGCTTTAAATAAGCCTGTAGGAATAGTATGTACTACAGATAGTAAAGAAAAAAAGAATATCGTAAAATTTGTAGGGCATCCACAAAGGTTATTTCCAATAGGTCGTTTAGATAAACCGTCAGAAGGATTAATTTTTCTAACAAATGATGGAGATATTGTAAACAAGATTTTAAGAGCAGGGAATAATCACGAAAAAGAATATATTGTTTCAGTGAATAAAAAAATCACTGATGATTTTATAGTTAAAATGAGTAATGGAATTCCAATTTTAGGAACGGTAACTCAAAAATGTAAAGTAAAAAAATTGAGCGATTTTACTTTTCAAATTATTTTAACGCAAGGTTTAAACCGACAAATACGTAGAATGTGTGAATATTTAGATTACGAAGTAACTAAATTAAAACGAGAGCGTATTATGAATGTGTCTTTGGGTAAATTAAAGGTAGGAGATTGGAGAGAGTTAACTTTAGATGAAATGAAAGAAATAAATCATATGATTTCGAGTTCATCAAAAACAGAAGAAGCTTCAGTAGTTGTAGAAAAAAAGAAACAAAAACAACCCAAGAAAAAAGAAGTAATAAAGGTTAATGACTTTAATAAAAAAAGTGCATCATTTAGAAAAAAATCTGCAACATCAAAAAGAAATTCAAAACAATCAAATAGAAAAAAGAGAAGATAAAACTTTATAATTCTTTTAATTTTTCAATTCTTAAATAAGCGTATCTTTGCCACTTATGCAATTTGACTTAAAAACAACCGATCCAAAGAGTAAAGCCCGCGCAGGTGTTATTACAACAGATCACGGAACAATAGAGACTCCAATATTTATGCCAGTAGGTACTGTAGGAACAGTAAAAGGAGTACATCAATCAGAATTAAAAAACGAGATAAATCCTGATATTATATTAGGAAATACTTATCATTTATATTTACGACCAAAATTAGAAATATTGGAAGCCGCAGGAGGTTTGCATAAATTTATGAATTGGGATCGTAATATTTTAACAGATAGTGGAGGATATCAAGTATACTCGCTTTCTGGTAGAAGAAAGATTAATGAAGAAGGAGTAAAGTTTAAAAGTCATATTGATGGATCAACACATTTTTTTACTCCAGAAAACGTAATGGAAACTCAACGTACAATTGGTGCTGATATTATTATGGCATTTGATGAGTGTACACCATATCCTTGTGATTATAATTATGCAAAACGTTCTATGCATATGACTCATAGGTGGTTAAAACGTTGTATAAACCATTTAGAAAAAGTGCCTTATAAATATGGCTATGAGCAAACATTTATGCCTATTGTACAAGGAAGTACTTATAAAGATTTACGAAAGCAATCTGCAGAGTTTATAGCAAATACGAATCAACAAGCAAATGCAATTGGTGGACTATCAGTAGGAGAGCCAGCTGAAGAAATGTATGCTATGACAGAAGTTGTTACAGCAATCTTACCAGAGGATAAACCACGTTATTTAATGGGAGTAGGAACTCCAATTAATATTTTAGAAAATATTGCTTTGGGTATTGATATGTTCGATTGTGTTATGCCAACGCGTAACGCTCGTAACGGAATGTTATTTACTGCTTACGGATCAATCAATATAAAAAATAAAAAGTGGGAAAATGATTTTTCTCCTATTGATGAAATGGGAATTACTTACGTAGACACTATGTATTCAAAAGCTTATTTACGTCATTTATTTGCAGCGAAAGAAATGTTAGGAAAACAAATAGCATCTATTCATAATTTAGGATTCTATTTATGGTTAACAAGAGAAGCTAGAAAACATATTTTAGCAGGAGATTTTGCAGAGTGGAAAGATAAAATGGTAAAACAAATGGATAACCGTTTATAAAATTAAAGAACGCTTTTGAAAATACTCGATTGGTACATATTAAAACGATATTTAGTAACGTTTCTTTTTACGTTATTAATATTAATTCCTATTGCAGTAGCTATAGATATTGCAGAGAAAATAGATAAGTTTTTGCGTCATGAAAATTTAACCTTTTTTGAGGTTGCAAATGACTATTACAAAAACTTTATTATTTATTATGCAAACACATTTATGCCTTTGGCATTATTTATTGCCGTAATATTATTTACATCGAGATTAGCAAATAATACAGAAATTGTAGCAATAAATGGAGCACAAATATCATTTACTCGTTTTTTGTATCCTTATTTTATAGGAGCTACTATTGTATGTATAGTTGCATTGTCAATGAACCACTTTTTTGTACCATCTAGTAGTAAAACAAGAAAAGAGTTTGAAAAAAAATATTTAGCAAAGAAAAAATATATAGATAATTCTGTACGGGAGTTTAGCTTACAATTGAATGATAGTACATATGTTTTTGCTCAAAGTTTTGATTTAAAAAGAAATTCAGGCTATTATTTTTCTACAGAAGTATATGATGGTATTCAATTGAAACAAAAATTTACAGCCGAAAATATTAATTGGAACGAAAAAGACAGTACGTTTAAGTTATATCGATGGAAAAAAAGAAAGGTTTATAAAGATAGAGACAGTATTTTTTCAGGGAATAGTTTAGATACCACTTTTGCTTTTACTCCAAAAGATTTTAATTATAAAGATATTATGGCCCAAGAGATGAGATCACCAGAACTAATAAAGTTCATAGAGATTTCAAGGAAAAGAGGTATTAAGAACTTAAATGTATATTTAGTAGAGTTATATAAACGGACTAGTTTACCAGTTGCAAGTTATATATTATCTTTAATAGCGGTAGCTTTAGCATATCGAAAGCGTAGAGGAGGAATAGGGTTAAATTTAGCGTTGGGTATATCTATAATGTTTATATATGTATTCTTTTTAAAGGTAGCTGAAGTATTAGGAGCAGTAGCAGGAGCAAATGCTTTATTAAACGTTTGGAGTCCTAATATTGTATTTGGCTTATATGCTATTTATTTGTACTTAAATGCAAGGAAATAAACTTAAAAATTATCTCCATTTACATTTTATTGTTTTTATATGGGGTTTCACAGCAATACTTGGAGCATTAATATCTATTGATGCAGTTCCTTTGGTTTGGTATCGTATGTTAATAGCTGTAGTATTTATAGCACTTTATTTTTTAGCGCGAAGAATATCATTCAAAGTAGAAAAAAGAGCATTATTAAAATTTGCAGTTTCAGGCATAATTATCGCAGTACATTGGATAACTTTTTTTAAAGCAATAAAAGTGTCAAATGTTTCAGTTGCTTTAGTAACTATGAGTACAGGAGCTTTTTTTGCTTCACTTATAGAGCCTTTCTTTTTTAAAAGAAAAATAAAATCAATAGAAATTTTACTAGGATTATTAGTAATTGTAGGGCTTTACATCATATTTAATTTTGAAAGTCAATATACATTAGGTATTGTATACGCATTGATATCAGCTTTTTTATCAGCGTTATTTGCTGTTTTAAACGGGCTTTTTATAAAAAAACACAATGCAAATATTATATCGTTTTATCAATTGTTATTTGGAGTCTTAGGAGTAACATTGTATTTATTGGTAACACAAAAATTTTCAGTAGATTTCTTTTTATTATCAACAAATGATTGGTTGTATTTATTAGTATTGAGTAGTATTTGTACAGCATATGCATTTATAGCTTCTGTACAAGTAATGAGGTATTTAACCCCTTATACAGTAATGTTAACCATTAATTTAGAACCTGTATATGCAATTATATTAGCCTTAATTATATTTGGAGAAAAAGAGGAAATGAATACAGAGTTTTATTACGGAGCATTTATTGTTTTGCTAGTAGTATTACTTAATGGAGTTCTTAAAAATGCAGCATCAATAAAAAAGAAAATTAGAAAAAAATAGAATTTTTAAAAAAAGTACTAAGGTAAACTGTTCATATTTTTAGTATGTTTGCCTTTACAAACGACTAACTATAAAAATAGAAAATCAAACTATACACAATGGAATATTTAGATTTTGAAATGCCAATAAAAGAATTAGAAGATCAATTGGCAAAATGTTTTGATATAGGAAAAGAAAGCGAGGTTGATGTTACAGAAACTTGCAAGAAGATTGAAAAAAAATTAGAGAAAGCTAGAAAAGATATATATAAAAACTTAACTCCATGGCAGCGTGTACAATTGTCACGTCATCCTAATAGACCATATACATTAGATTATATTAATGCTATCTGTGGAAATACTTTTATGGAGTTACATGGAGATCGTAGTGTAAAAGACGATAAAGCCATGATTGGTGGTTTAGGAAAAATAGGCGATCAGTCGTTTATGTTTATAGGTCAGCAAAAAGGATATAATACAAAAACACGTCAGTACCGTAACTTTGGTATGGCAAATCCAGAAGGGTACCGTAAAGCGTTACGTTTAATGCGTATGGCTGAAAAATTTGGTATTCCAGTGGTAACTTTATTAGATACTCCAGGAGCATATCCAGGATTAGAAGCTGAAGAACGCGGGCAAGGAGAAGCTATTGCTCGTAATATTTTAGAAATGACTCGTTTAAAAACTCCTATTATTACCATAGTAATTGGTGAAGGAGCTTCAGGAGGAGCATTAGGTATTGGAGTAGGAGATAAGGTATATATGATGGAGAATACTTGGTATACAGTAATTTCTCCAGAATCATGTTCATCTATTTTATGGCGTAGCTGGGAATATAAAGAGCAAGCAGCAGAAGCTTTAAAATTAACTGGAGAAGATATGAAGAGGTTAAAATTAATTGACGGAATCATAGAAGAACCAGCAGGAGGTGCTCATTCTGATAGAGAAGGCGCTTTTAAAGCTGTACAGGAACAAATTTTAACTGCTTTTGGTGAATTAAAAGATTTAAATAATACTGATTTAGTAGCCCAACGAATGGATAAATATGCCAACATGGGTGTTTATAAAGAGTAATTTATAAATATATTAGATTGATAAAATAAAAAAGCAACCAAATTTGGTTGCTTTTTGTTTACGGTATATTTAAATATTTATGAGTTTGTAAAGAAACACGCCACTTAGGATTATTCATTACATAATCTACAATAAGAGGAGTCATTTTTTCTTTTTTACTCCATTCAGGCTGTAAAAAAAGCTGACATTTCTTTCCTACTTTTTCAGCTTGTTCTTCAGCAAATTGAAAATCATTTTTATTATGAATAATCATTTTCAATTCATCAGCTTCTTTATAACATTGTTTTGTTGGTAATTTTGTTTTTTTAGGAGATAAGCAAAACCAATCCCATTTACCAGAAAATTCATAAGCACCAGAAGTTTCAATATGAGTTTTCATCCCTTTATCTTGAAGCTCTTGTGTAATATAATCTAAACTCCACATTAAAGGTTCGCCACCAGTAATAACTACAGTTTTTGCATATTTTTTTGCATTCTCAACTATAATATCAGTTTTTGTTGGAGGATGCAATTTCGCATTCCAACTTTCTTTAACATCACACCAATGACAACCTACATCACATCCACCAATTCTAATAAAATAAGCAGCAGTACCTGTATGAGATCCTTCTCCTTGTATGGTGTAAAATTCTTCCATTAAAGGAAGCATTTCACCTTTATTAATTAACTCTTGCGTCTTTAAATCCATCTACTTTTACAGCTATTACATCAATTTCGATTTTAGCACCTACTAATAAATCGGCTGCAAAGGTAGTTCTTGCAGGCTTATTTTTAGGGAAATATTTGCGAAAAATTGTATTAAAGGCATTAAAATCGTTAATATCGGCTAATATTACAGTGCATTTCACTACATGCTCAAGATCAGAATCATGAAGTTCTAATACGTTTTTAATATTTTCTAAAGTTTGTACAGTTTGCTCGGTAATACCACCTTCTGCTAATTTTTTTGAATCAGGATTAATACCTACTTGCCCTGCTAAATATAATGTGTTTCCTGCTTGAACAGCATCAGAAAAAGGAGCATTTTTTTTACGTTCTAATTTCGATTTATAAAAAATTAATTGAGCTTTCTTATCTGAAGTTTTACAAGAAATAAATAGAAAAATTAAAAGGAAATAAAGAAATTGATGGAGTTTCATAATTAGTTGTTTAACTAAGGTTTATCGTAAAGTTAATAAATAAGAGTTAACGAGTTTTTGAAATGCTAATTTTAATAGTATTTTTATCGAAATTTTACTGAATAATGGGAAATAAAGAAACTTTTTTAGATTACATAAATCAAGGATATAAATGTAAAGACGACTTTATTACATTAGGAGCAGGAATGCTGGGAGAAGAAACAGTAACAAATGCTTTGGTTAACATACCTTTAAAAACGTTAAACCGTCATGGGTTAATAGCGGGAGCTACTGGTACTGGAAAAACAAAAACATTACAAGTGCTGGCAGAAAACATGTCAGAAAAAGGAATTCCAGTATTATTAATGGATGTTAAAGGAGATTTAAGTGGGCTAGCCCAACCGAGTCCAGGACATGTTAAGATTGATGAACGTCATGAAAAAATAGGTATTCCATTTAATGCAACTAAATTTCCAGTAGAAATTTTATCAATATCAGAACAAGATGGTGTACGTTTGCGAGCAACTGTATCTGAATTTGGACCGGTTTTATTATCTCGAATTTTAGATTTAACAGAAACCCAATCGGGTATTGTGGCTATTATTTTTAAATACTGTGATGATAATAAATTACCATTATTAGATTTAAAAGATTTTAAGAAAATACTTCAATTTGTAACAAACGAAGGAAAAAAAGAAATTCAAGAAGAATACGGACGAATTTCTACAGCAAGTACTGGCGCTATTTTAAGAAAAATAGTAGAAATAGAACAGCAAGGAGGCGATTTGTTTTTTGGAGAGAAATCATTTGAAGTAGATGATTTAACAAGAATAGATGAAAATGGAAGAGGAATGATTTCTGTTTTGCGTTTAACTGATATTCAAGATAAGCCAAAATTATTTTCAACATTTATGTTACAATTATTGGCTGAAGTATATGAAACATTTCCAGAACAAGGAGATAGTGGACGACCAGAGTTAGTAATTTTTATTGATGAAGCGCATTTAGTATTTGATGAAGCTTCTAAAGCATTATTAAGTCAAATAGAAAGTATTGTAAAATTAATTCGTTCAAAAGGAATTGGATTGTATTTTGTAACACAAAACCCTAAAGATGTACCAGAAGATGTATTGGCTCAATTAGGAATGAAAATTCAGCATGCATTACGCGCTTTTACAGCAAAAGATAGAAAAGCAATTAAGTTAGCTGCGGAGAATTATCCAGACTCTGAATATTACGATACTAAAGAAGTATTAACACAATTAGGAATAGGGGAAGCTTTAGTTTCGGTACTAAATGAAAAAGGTATACCAACGCCACTAGCAAGAACAATGTTACGTGCACCTATGAGTAGAATGGATGTTTTAACAGAAAAAGAAATTAAGCAGGTTCTTGATAATTCGAGGTTAATACTTAAATATAATGAAACTGTTGATAGAGAGAGTGCTTATGAAATATTGAAAGAAAAAATTGAAGAAATAAACAAAGAAAAAACAGAAGAAGCTCGTAAAAAAGAAGAAACAAAAACAAGAAATAGATCATCATCAACTAGAGCTAGAAGTACTAGACAAAATCCAATAATAAAAGTATTAACGAGTGCTACGTTTATACGAAGTGTATTTGGAATATTAAAAAAAGTATTAAAATAAAAAACAAATAATAAAATTAGACGTTTTAATAAAAAGTAAACAAATGAAGAACATAATTAAACCACTTATTATCGCTTTAATGTCCGTACTGTTTATCCAATGTGGAAATAGTAAATACGATATTGCAAAAGGTAAAGTAGGTAAGTTAACAACCAAAACTACAATGCAGGAAGTTGAGAAAATTTTTGAAAAAGATTCTGTAGTAAAAGTATTAAGTGAAGGAACAAAAGGAAATAATATATTTCAAGAAGATGATAAATATAAGGTCTTTGAAAAAGGAGGGAAGCATTTATTAACTATTATCCCCCAAGAGCAGTTAGATTCAACTTCAACAATAAAAAGTATAGAATTTTTTGATAATAGATTTAAAACAAAATCTGGTTTAAACATTAGTTCAACTTTTCAAGAGATTAACGCTAATAATACAGTTAATAAAGTAGAGTCTTCACTTTCTTCAGCAACATTATTTATAGATGACTTAAATGCAACAATAGCCATCGATAAAGAAGATCTGGGATTAAAAGAGTTTAGCACACAAAAAGTAACAAAAGAACAAATACCAGATTTAGCAAAAATAAAGTCATTTACTATTTGGTTTAATTAACAAAACTAAAAACCGAAACAATTTGTTTCGGTTTTTTTATTTTTATAGAATGAGTAAGAAATATACAATTCAAAAAAAACCTTTTGTAGTACCAACTACAGATGGTAAATTAATAGAAGAGCATTTTGGAAATGCTACAGATAAAAATTCCAAAGTTAGCATTGCGCATATGGTTGCACCTTCTGGATGGAGTGAGCCTTTTCAAATACCAGAGTTTGAAGAATACACGTACATAATTAAAGGAAAAAAACAATTTAATATAGATGGAGATATTATTGTTTTAAAAGCAGGAGAATCAATTAAAATAGAGAAAAATGTTCGTGTCCAATATTCAAATCCATTTGAAGAATCTTGCGAATATTTAGCAGTTTGTTTACCTGCATTTTCTATCGATTTAGTGAATAGGGAAAATAATTAAAACTGATATTTTTTATCAATCGCATATTTTACAAGTTCGTTTCCGTTTTTTAAATTTAGTTTACGAATCATGTTTTTTCTATGAGTATCTACAGTTGTTTTGGCAATAAATAAGGCTTCTGAAATTTCTTTAGAGGTATTTCCATTAGCAATTAATTGTAGTATTTCTTTTTCTCTATTAGATAAAACAATCTTTTCAGATTTTCCTACAGTAACATTTTCATTGATATAATCGTTCATAAAATTAAAAGCCACATTAGGATCAAAAAAAGTTTCACCATTGGCTACAGTAACAATTGCTCTAGAAAGCATTTTAATGCCTGAGTTTTTAAGTAAATAGCCAGAGGCACCAGCATCTAACATTTGTTTTATCGCTTCTGGTTGGTCAAACATAGTTAATGCAAGTACCTTTATATGTGGGAATTTTGTTTTAATCAATTTAGTAGCTTGAATGCCATCCATTATAGGCATACGAATATCTGTAATAACTAATCTAGGTTGTTTTAAACTAACAAGTTTTACTAAATCTTCACCGTTATTAACGGTGCCAATTATATTGATGTCTTCATCATATTCAAAAAATGATTTTACGCCATCAATTAACATTTGATGATCTTCTGCCATAGCAATAGTTATCATACTTTATCTGTTTTTACCAAAGATAAGAAATGCTATAACGAAAAAGTATACCTAAATTTAGGTATTACGTTATAGGAATATTTATAATAATGGAAGTTCCTTTGCCAAGCGTAGAATCTATATTAAATGTACCTTTTAAATGCATAATTCTAGTTTTAATAGAACTTAACCCTATGCCTTCTTTTAAAGTCGTTTTATCGTACTTAAACCCTTTTCCGTTATCTTCTATAATAATATTTAAATTCTGGTCGTAAAGAGCAATATTTATGGTTGCTTCTGAAGCGTTAGCATGTTTTATGATATTAGTTATAAGTTCTTGAATAATTCTAAAGAGAGTTATTTCTAATTTGTTCTCTAGTCTTTTATCCAATCCAAAATCTAAAACATGAATTGTAATTTTATTTGCGTCCGATATTTTTTCAGCCATTAGTTTTACAGCAACTAATAAACCTTTATTAGCAATTACACCAGCATTTTTGGCATGAGCAATGCTACGAACTTTTAAATAAGTTTCATCAATTAGATTTTCTGTTTTAGCGTATAGTTCATCTTGATCGAAATGTTTTTTTTCTCTATTCAGTTTTAAATTTTCAAAATGCAGTTTTAGAGTAGCTAAAACGCTACCTATATTGTCGTGTAAATCTTCAGCAATTCGAATACGTTCTTTTTCTTGTCCATCTACCATAGCATTGATGGTATTAATCTCTTGTTCTTTAAGTAGTGTTAGGTTTTTTTGCTTTTCAAGCTCATTTTGTTGCTCTGCTAGTAACCTTTTTTTACGAGAATTTTTTAAGGTAAGAAAACCAATAGTGCCACTTAAAAATAAAAAAGCTAATGAGCCATAAAGTAAGTTTTGACTCTGTTTTCTTTTGGATTCAATTTCTAAATTATTAGCTCTTAATTTTTCATTATCATATTTTTCTTTAATATCTGAGATTGCAATATTCTGTTGAGTATTATTAATGCTATCTCTTATTAAATCGTATTTATCAAAATAAAAATAAGCAGTTTTATAATCATTAATTTTTTGATGAGATTGAGCTAGTTTAAAAAAAAGTATTCGTTTTAAATTTAAGGCATATTTTTCTGGATTTATTTTTTCAGCTTTTTTAAATTTTTTTATTGCATTATCAAAATCTCCCTCTTTTTGATATAAATTTCCATAGTTTAAATAAGTTGAAAAAATTTCTGTAGTTAAACTATTGTCATATATTTTAAGAGCTTTTTCGAAAAAATAACTAGCTGAATCTTTTTTATAATTTGTATATAATAATCCTAGATTTGAATAAGTATTGGCTTCAATTTCTCTGTTTTTTATTCTTTTAGAAAGGAAGATTATTCTTCTATAGAATTCTAAGGAGTTAGAGTATTGGCTTTTTTTTAAAAGTTTAATAGCATATTCTTTATAAGATTTTATTTGTTTTATTGTATCAGTTGAATTATTTACATAATTAATGAAATCTATAAAATAAACTTGAGGATCAAGTCCTAAGTTCTTTTGAGAATTTAATAATGTATAAACCTGAAAATTACATTCAGCAACACTATCAAGATCGTTTTTATTTTTATAGAATGCTCTAGCTTTTAAATAATAATTGTAAGCTAAGTGATGTTTATTAAGGTTGTCAAGTTTAATCCCTTTTTTAAAATAATAAAAACCAGAATCTTTTTGTTGTTGTTTAATCACATTATAACTGCTCATAATATTATAGTTAGTTATTAATGTTATTATGAGCAGTTTTTTTAAATAATTCATTCAAAATTAGATTATGGATTTCCAACAATAACTCCTCCTCCAGCTTCATCAGGTTTTCTAAAAGGATTCAATTTACCATCGTCATTGTAAATAACGATATGGACAATTTTTTTAGAATCATTAGGGTCAAAAGAAGGAAGATATGGGTTTAAGTTAGTTAAGTCTTTAAATTCAATTTTCCCTTTTAATAAATGTGTCATTGGTTTATTTCTAGTTTCAGACGAGGTGCTATCTGTAACATGAATGATTATTGTAGAATATATATGTCTGTTATCATAATAAGCATTTAAAACTTTAAAATTTTTATTAGGAACAGGGGTTTCAATTTTTAAATATTCTTCGTCCCATTGATAAAGACTAACGTTTGGGGAAATATCTAAGTTCTTTTTATAATTTAGTTTTAATGTAGTTAAATTAGCAATCTCGCATTTAAAATTGTTCTGTATTTTTAAATTTACTGAAGGAGTAGTGTCTAATATAGATCGTTTTTTCTTCTTACAAGAAAGAGTAATTATTGCAAACAGAATTAATATTATTTTTTTTTTCATCATTAGTTTGGTTTTAAGTTAATAATACTTCAAATATCAAAATAAATCAAGAATACTAACTACCTACAAATAGGTATTTAAAACTACCTAAATATAGGTAAAACTATGATAAGGTAAAAACAGTCAATAAAACCCCTAAAAGAATAGCAGCAAATTTTTGAAAATTAAATTTATGATTCTCTGAACTTTCAAAAAGTATAACAGTAGAAATATGAAGAAAAACTCCAATAATTAAGGCAGTAATCTCTGTATGGTACAGATTAAAGAAGGTTACTTTGTCAGAAACTAAAACTCCTAACGGACTCATTAAAGCAAAGATGCTTAAAAAGAAAATAATAGTCTGTTTGCTATAATTTGTGTTTAATAAAAATGTAGTTAATACAATTGCAATCGGAATTTTATGAACAATAATTGCCCATAATAAATTGTCATTTGCATGATGTATTGGCAAACCTTCAGAAAAAGCATGAATACATAAACTCACAAATAATAACCATGGAAATTTAGATTTGTCTGAATGTAAGTGAATATGTCCGTGTTCAGCCCCTTTAGAAAAAGATTCTAAAACCGATTGAATAATAATTCCTACTAAGATTAAAATTCCTGCTTTTTTTGCATCATGAGTATGACCATATACTTCAGGTAATAAGTGCAAAATGGTTACAGATAACAAATAAGCACCACTAAAAGCTAGTAATAAACGAACAATTTTATTGTTAGGTTTTAAAACTAAAACTAGTAAAGAACCTACTAAAACAGAAATTATTAATAAAATATAACTCATTCAGCAACTAAAATTAATCTATCAGAAGTATTAGGGTTAAACTCATTCAAACTATAATCACCAAAAACATGTTTAATTTTTAAACCAGCTTTTTCAAAATACGATTGCATTTTATCTAAAGTTAAAAATTTTACCTGCTCAGTATAAGAATGTTGTTGGCTATCTGCAACAAAAGAAATATGTTTAAAAATAAAACTATCTTTTATCTCCTTCTTTATATTAAATTCAATATTGTCAATAGTTTTAGTTTCTTCTTTTATTAAAGAACTTTTAACTTTTTCAACATTTAAAAAATCAAGAACAACAACACCATTTTGCTTTAAACCATTTTTTAAGCTTTTTAAAATGGTAATGTCTTCTTTATCATCATCAAAGTAACCAAAGCTAGTAAATAGGTTAAAAACAGCATCGTATTTGTTCTCAAGAGGAGTACGCATATCCCAAACTTCAAAATGAAGAGAATCATTTTCAAATTGTTTAGCATGTTTAATGCTATTACTACTTAAATCACCACCAGTAACTTTATAGCCTAAGGAATTTAAGTAAACGGAATGTCGTCCTTTTCCACAAGGTAAATCTGCTATATGGCTAGATTTAGGTAAATTTAAAAAAGAAGTTATTTTTCGCATAAAAAACTGAGCATCGGCGTCGTTTCTATGCTTATATAAAATATGATAGTATGGTGTATCGAACCAAGATGTAAACCAGTCTGTTGTTTTCATAACTATAAGGTCTGCAAAAATACATAAATCTTACGTTTTTTATATTGAAAAAAAAAAGATTCTCGCTAAGAGAAAATTAACTGTATTTTTGCAGTGAAATTTTACACTTACATGGAGAACGATTTTAAAATGACGGCCATTACTATGGCAGGTTTAGAAGAAGTATTAGCAGATGAGTTGAGACTACTTGGAGCCCAAGATGTTAAAGAAGGAATACGTAATGTTTCCTTTAAAGGAGATACAGGGTTTATGTACAAAGCAAATATTGCTTTACGTACTGCAATTCGTATTTTAAAACCAATTAAAAGGAGTAAAATTTTTGATGAAGAAGATTTATACGAAGCAATACAACGTATAAAATGGGAACGTTATTTAGATGTTGAAGGAACTTTTGCAATAGGAGCAGTTGTAAATTCTAAGAATTTCACAACAAATTCTCATTATATAAGTTTAAAATCTAAGGATGCTATTGCAGATTATTTTGTACATAAGTATAAGAAACGTCCGAATGTAGATTTAAAATATCCGGATGTGAAAATTCACATACACATTCATAAAGAGTGGTTAACTATTTCTTTAGATTCATCGGGAGATTCACTTCACAAAAGAGGGTACAGGAGCGCAACTAATATAGCACCTATTAATGAAGTTTTAGCAGCTGGTTTAGTTTTATTATCTGGATATAAAGGAGAAGAAAACTTTATAGATCCAATGTGTGGTTCTGGAACAATTTTAATAGAGGCAGCTATGATTGCTAATAAAATTCCAGCAAATATAAATCGTAAGCATTTTGCTTTTGAAAACTGGAAAGATTATGATGAAGATTTGTATTTTGTTATTCAGGATTCACTATTAAAAAAAATAACAAGTTCTCATTTTAAAATAATGGGATTTGATAAAGCTCCTTCTGCTGTAAATAAAGCAAAACAGAATGTTATTAATGCTAATTTAGAAGAGTTTATTGGAATACATCATGTAAACTTTTTTAATTCTAAAAAAGAAGTTTTTGGTAAAACCACTATTTTATTTAACCCACCTTATGGTGAGCGTTTAAATATTGATGTAGAAGAGTTTTATAGAAAAATTGGAGATACACTAAAACATAACTACCAAGATTCAACAGCGTGGCTAATTACATCAGATGTACAGGCGTTAAAACATGTTGGCTTGCGTACCTCAAAAAGAGTTCCACTTAAAAATGCCGATTTAGATTGTCGTTTTGTAAAATATGAACTTTACGAAGGAAGTAAAAAAATGAAAAATCAAATTGATATAGAAGAATAAAAAAATCCGCTGATAACTTCAGCGGATTTTTTATGATTTTTGTAGTTAAGTATAAAAGCCAATTTAATATATTGTTATGTGTTGTTTGATGTCTTTTAAAGTAGTTATTTCATATTCTTTTGAAGCTGATATACAGCGATTAATTTTTAAATAATGCCATTTCATATTTTGAGCTCCTAAAATATCTGATTTAAAAGAATCTCCAACCATTAATATCTCACTAGGTTTACTACCTGATATTTTTTCTATCTCTTTAAATACTGTTTGATCTGGTTTTAAAGAACCAAAATCACAAGAGAAAATCATTTTTTCAAAAAAAGAATCAAGATTATTGAGAAAAAAAGGTTTTTTATAAGGAGATGCTAGGTTTGAGATTAAGTCCCTAAGAACATTGAAAACTTCTTCATAAATAATAATAGAATTTAATTCCTTTTCTAGGTCATTTTTGTTTTCGTCATATAATATACTAAACTCAATAGGTAAAATATTTTTTAATTCATTAATGTCGTTTTTCATTACTAGTTTGAAGTAAGATGAAAGATCTAAGTCAAAGCCATTCTGTGACGTTTTGTATAATTTAAAAAAGAAATGATTTGATTCTTTTATTTCAATTAAAGTATTATATAAATCAAAAACAATTATTTTAATATTATTCATTTTTAAATTTTAGTTAAGAATTTATATTAAAGGGTTAACGAAATTAGTGAGTTATGTAACAAGAATCAATATAATTTTTTAAACAAAAAAAAGACTCGCAATAAACTATTGCGAGTCTTTATATATTTTATAAGGAAATTAGTTTTTACTTTTCAATAAATGTTTACTAAAACTTCTACCATTTATTTTAGTGTACTTAGAGTCTATATCATAAGCTACTTCCATATTGGTAATGTCAAATTTACCATGAACTTTGGTGTATTTAATATTTAAATCTTCTTGAAATTTTACATTTCTAAAAGAAACACCATCATTAAATTCTGAATATTTGAAAATAGCACTTTCATTAAAAACAGAGTTTGAAAAACTTACAAACCTTTTAAATTCAGCATACTTAAATGTTGCAGGCTCATCAAAAAAAGTGTTTTCAAAAGTAATTTCTCTATCAAATTTTGCATACTTAAAAGTTGAGTCGTTGTTGAATTTTGTATTTGAGAAATCAGTATCGCTCTCAAAATCAGAGTATTTAAACATGGCTTTTTGTTTAAAAATACAATCTCTAAATGTTACAGTGTCTTCAAAATTAGCTATAAAAGTGTATCCACTTTTTTCATGAGGAATATATGCTAAAACATCATCGGAAAATGTACAGTTTGTAAAAGATACTTTATTCGTAATCTGCTTTTCAATAGTATTAGAACCACCATTATTCCACCAACGCTTTCTCTTTGGTAATTTAGGTAAAGCTTCATTCATAAAAGTAAAATCTAAAACCCCATTAATAGTAGCGTTAGAAATATTTACAGCTTTTCCGTTTTTAACGTCTCTAATAATATCTGAAGCGCTCACATTTTTTTGAGCAAAAGTTGTTAAGCAAAATAAAAATGTAGCTAACGTAATTATATTTTTCATTTTTTTGTGTTTTTAAGTTTATATCTAATAGACAACCTATAAAACTATTTTGTGACACTTTTATATACAAAAACAGCATTTAGTTGCCTAAATGCTGTTTTAAATATGTTTCGAAAGAAGTCTTAGTTTACAGAGTCAGCTAAACCAGCTCCAGCTTTAAACTTAACTACATTTTTAGCAGCGATTTGAATTTCTTTTCCAGTTTGAGGGTTTCTACCAGTTCTAGCAGCTCTCTCAGAAACAGACCAAGTTCCCCATCCAACTAAAGCAACTTTGTTACCATCCTTTAAAGACTTAGTTACGTTAGAAGTTAAAGAATCTAATGCAGCTTTAGCAGCAGCTTTTGAAATTCCTGCGTCAGCAGCCATAGCATCGATTAAATCTGATTTGTTCATAATTTTAATAAGTTTTAAAAATTAATTAATGTTTTATTGCTTAATAGCTCAACAAATATAGACGGAATGCGGGATTGTGCAAGAAATCACTCAAAAAAAACAAGGTTTTGTTAATAAATAGGGGGTAATTGTTAATAACCCCAGTTGTTTTTTACTGAAAAAGCTAAAAGCCTATAAACAAAGGGCTACAGCGCTTTTGAGTTTTCTTTAAACTGAAAACCGTTTAACAAACTTTTTGAATCCATTAATTTTTTACCTGAAATTTTAATTTGTTCTATAATAAGGTAACCTTCTTTTGTTGCTACTTTTAACTCTTTTTTTGAAGTAATAATAGTTCCATATTCTAAATTATGAGAAGATAACTCTTTACTAGCTCCATATATTTTAGCAGAAATTTCTTCATCTCCGTTTTTTATTGTCGTCCAAGCCGCTGGATATGGATTCAACCCACGAATATGATTATAAATATCTTCTAAAGGTTTAGACCAATCAATCTTACAATTAAGTGGATTCAACTTTGGAGCAGATTTTTCTTCTAATTCTGGCTGTTTAGTAGTTTGCACATCTCCTTTAGCTATTAAATCTACAGTTTCTGCGACTAAGTTTGCTCCTAGGTACATTAATTTATCATGCAGTTGCCCTAAGATTTCGTTATTTTCAATAGAAACTTCTTTTTGTAATATAATTTCTCCAGTATCAATTTTATCGTCAATAAAGAAAGTTGTTACTCCTGTTTTAGTTTCTCCATTTATAATAGCCCAATTTATAGGTGCAGCCCCACGGTATTCTGGTAATAAAGAAGCATGTAAGTTAAAAGTTCCAAAAGCAGGCATAGACCAAACAGTTTTTGGAAGCATTCTAAAGGCAACTACAATTTGTAAATTGGCGTTCCATTTTTTTAAATCTTCCTGAAATTCTTCATTTTTTAAATTCTTTGGTTGAAGAATTGGTAAGTTTTGAGAAAGAGCATACTTTTTTACTGCTGATTGATTTAGTTTACGACCTCTACCTGCTGGTTTATCTACCGCAGTAATTACTCCAACAACATTATAATCATTTTCAACTAGGTGTTTTAAAATGGTTACAGCGAACTCTGGAGTTCCCATAAAAACGATGCGTAAATCTTTCATTTATATTAAAAAGTATTTGTTGTTTATAACGTTAATTTTTTCTTCAGATAACAATTCGCGCAAAAGTATTAAAATGTTTGCTTCATTTAGCTTTAGAAGTATACTCATTTCCTGAACTGTTAATTCTTTATAATTCTTTAATAAAGTAATAATTTCATTAGAATCTATAGGTACTTTATGTTTGTTTTGTAAACAAACATCACAAATACCACATTTATTAGATGAGGTTTCATCAAAGTATGATAATAATTGTATGCTTCTGCAAACTGAATTGTTCTTTATAAAGGTAATTAAATCTTTATTTTTTTGTTCTTTCTGAGCTAAATAAAGTTTAATACTTTTTGATACATTATTAATGGTTCTATCATCCTCTCTAGGGTGAAGAAAAAATAATTCAGAATCATTAGTGGCTTTATTATATTCAACGAAACCATTATCCGACATACGCTCTAATTCTTTAATAACAAACCAAGAAGTAACACCTGTTTTTTTAGCAATATAAAACTCGTCGATTTTTACCGGATTTTCAAAAATACCACCATACAAACGTAATAGGCTTTGTATAAAGTTTTTTGAAGAAGGGTTTTTGTTATAATGAGATAAAATTTGTTTACTTGAAACAACAAATTGAACAGTAGATTTTTGATTAAAGTTATTATTTAATTCAATAATACTATTACTATTTAAAATTTGTAAAGCATTATATGTTTTATTGGCAGCTAACTTATATTTATTAGAAAACTCTAAAAGATTAAAATTAAAACTACTTTCAATAAGTTCTCCTTTGGCTATTTGAAAATGTTGATACAATTTTTGATGAACTATTTTTATTTCTTCTATAGTTGGTGAAGATTTTTTTAATAATTCTTTACTAAGTTTAATATCACTTTCATTGGTTAATGCAACTGAAAATGCTTTGTTTCCATTTCTTCCTCCACGACCAGCTTCTTGAATATAGTTTTCTATAGATGATGGTAAATTTAAATGAACAACTACACGTACATTGGGTTTGTCAATCCCCATTCCAAAAGCATTAGTAGCTACAATAATTGGAGTTTCTTCTCGCATCCAATTATCAAAAGAAATTTGTTTTTCTATGGATGATAATCCTCCATGATAAAAACTACTTTTAAAACCATTTGCATTTAAAAAGGAACTTATCTCTTTAGTTTTTACTCTAGAGTTTACGTAAACAATAGCAGGTGCTTTTGTTTTTGTGAAAATTTGTTTTAGTTTACCAAGTTTATTATCAGTTTTAAAAATTTGATAAGCTAAATTCTTACGATAAAAAGATTTTTTAAATACTTGAGGGTTTTCTATATCTAATGAACCAATAATATCATTAATTACCTTATTGGTTGCAGTAGCTGTTAATGCTATAATATTTGTGTTTGGATGTAAATCTTTTAAGATCGTAATATTTTGATAAGAAGGACGAAAATCGTGTCCCCATTCAGAAATACAATGCGCTTCATCTATAGCTATTAAATTTACATTGAGTTGCTTTATTTTTTCTTGAATAAAGCGAGATTGCAACCTCTCGGGTGATAGGTATAAAAACTTTGTTCTTCCAAATTTAATATTATCAAATAGAGTAATAATATTATCTTGAGAACTTCCAGAAGGAATTATGGTAGCTTTTATACCCTTGTCATTTAAATTAGTTACTTGATCTTGCATTAAAGCAACTAATGGAGAAATAACAATACAAACTCCATCTTTTAGTAAGGCAGGAATCTGAAAGCAAATAGATTTACCACCTCCAGTTGGTAATAAAGCAATCGTATTTTTTCCTTCTAAAACAGAAGAAATTATTTCTTGTTGAGGAAATCTAAAAGATGTATGTCCCCAGTATTGGTTTAATATTTTTAAAGATTCATCATACATTGTTTTTTAACGAGTGTAAAATAAAATCGCAACGTTCTTTCACAGTTCCAAAAGGAACATTAATAATCTCGTACCCTATTTCTTCGTAAGCTTCTTTTAAAAAAGTATCAATTTTTACAGCTTGTTCAAAGGTTTCGTAACGCTCGTTATCCGATTTATAAATGGCTTCCCAAGGCGCGCACATAAATACTTTATTATATAAATATTTATTACTTTTCTCTTTATAAATAGGAGGGTAATCGTTACCTAAAAAATTCATATAGGCATGAACATCAGGAATTCCTCTATCAAAAAATATAATAGAATCTTCATTTTTTTGAGCATCAAGATATTGTTGTTCTCTTCCTTCTAATAGCATTTGGCTAAACAATAAAGGTTGTTCTAAAAACAATTGATCTATTCCTTCTTTTTGAGCTTTAAGAGTTACTTCTCTTGATATTTCAGGCATACATTCATATCCTTGTTTTATAAACTCTCTTAAAATTGAAGACTTTCCAGTACCAGGACCTCCTATAATTACTATTTTTTGTTGCATGTGGCAAAAATAAAAGTTTCAATTTATAAATGTAATAAATAGTGTAATTTTGTTTTTCATCATTTTTAATACATTTTATGATGAAAAGTTTATTAAAAAATAAAAATATGTCAGATAGAGAAGCGTTTTATATTAAGTTAAAAGCACAATTAGAGGATACAACTAAGTTTCCTGCTAAATATTTATATAAATTTATTGTTCCTACAGATGGTAACCAAGTAGAAGAGGTAAAAGAATTATTTAATGAAGGCGGAGCTGTTATAGATACAAAAAAATCGAAAACAGGTAAATATGTTAGTGTTTCTATACATTTAAAGGTAAAAGAAGCAGATGAAGTAATATCATATTATAAAAAAGCAGAAGCCATTAAAGGAATAATATCGTTGTAAAATGAGAAAACAGTTTTTATATTTTTTCGTGTGTTTTGTAAGTTCAATTTCTTTTGCTCAAAAAGAAAAAGAGCTATTTCGAATTAATAACGAACCAGTAATGGTTTCAGAATTTAAACAAGTATATGAGAAAAATTTAGCTGTTTTAGAAGATGACGAATCTAAAGATATTGATAAGTATCTTGAGCTCTATATTAACTATAAATTAAAAGTAAAAGAAGCATATGGTTTAAAGCTAGATACTTTAAAAGCTTATAAAAGAGAATTAGAAGGTTATAAAAAACAATTAATAGCTCCATATTTACAGGATAATGAGTATTTAAATAGACTTATAAAAGAAGCTTATCATAGAACAACTAAAGAAGTTAGAGCGAGTCATATTTTAATTAAGTTTCCAAAAAAAAGGAAAGAAAAGGACACTTTAGTTTTTTATAAAAGAATAGAGGAGGTTAGAAAAAGGATATTGTCTGGAGAATCTTTTGAAAAAGTAGCAAAAGAAGCATCAGAAGATCCATCAGCAAAAATAAATGGAGGAGATTTAGGTTGTTTTTCTGCATTTACAATGGTGTATCCATTTGAAGATGCAGCTTATAAAACAAAGCTAAATGAGGTTTCTAAGCCGTTTAAAACAAGATTTGGATATCATATTTTAAAAGTTACAGGAAAAAGAGAATCTAAAGGAGAGTTTGAAGTAGCTCATATATTAATTAATAAAACGGAAAGAGGTAAAGAGAAAGTTGATTCACTTTATAAAGCATTAAAAACTGGAGCTAATTTTAATAAAATAGCTGAAAAATATTCAGAAGATAGAGGAACAGCTTCTTTAGGAGGTAAATTACCAAGATTTGGAACTGGTAAAATGGTAGAGAGTTTTGAGAATGTGGTAAGAAAATTAGAAAAAGAAGGAGATTACAGTAAGCCATTTAAAACTAAATATGGATGGCATATAGTGAAATTATTAAAAAAATACCCAGTTGGTTCGTTTGATGATATTAAAAATGAATTAACCAAAAAAGTGAAAAAGTCAAATAGAGCCGGTTTATCTAAACAAGCTGTATTGAATAAATTAAAAAAAGAGTATAAGATAGTTGAATATAAAAAAGCCCTTAACGTTTTTTTGAATACGAATACACATATGTTAGAAAACCAAAAGCTAAAAGAAGTTTTGTTTTCTATAAATAATAAAAAAGTATTGCAAAAAGATTTTATGAACTACATCGGTCATAAACATAATCATGATGTAAAAACGTTGTATGAGAAATTTAAGAATATTCAAATAATAGAATATTTTAAAAACGACTTAATAAACAAAGAGCCAGAGTATAGAAATGTTTTATTAGAATACAAAGAAGGGTTATTGTTATTTGATTTAATGCAACGAAAGATTTGGAATAGAGCATCTAAAGACACTTTAGAATTGAAAGAATTGTATAGATTAAATAAATCAAAGTACAAGAATAAAAAGTTTGAAGAAGTAAGAGGGCACGTGATGAATGATTACCAAAAGAAGTTAGAAAAAGAATGGGTTAAAAATTTGAGAGAAAATAATAAAATTAGAATAAGAGAAAGAGAATTAAAGAAGTTTAAAAAAACATTTAATCAATAAAAATGAAACAAATATTTTTTCTTATTGCGTTATTAATGATTGTTTCTTGTGATTTAATTAGTTTAAAAACTGAAAAATTTAGAGAAGATAAACCCATAGCAACGGTTTATAATAAAAATCTATATAAAAAAGATATAGAGAGTTTATTACCAAAAGGAATAACTACTAAAGATAGTTTGGTAATAGTAAAAGGATTAATTAATTCTTGGGCAAAACAACAATTATTATTAGCCAAGGCAGAAGAAAATATTTCAGAAGTAAATAGTGAAAAAATAGAGAGTTTAGTAAACGATTATAAAAAGAGTTTATATATAAATGGCTATAAAGAACGTTTAATAAAGCAACAATTAGATACAATAGTAACAGAGACTGAAATAGATTCTTATTACCAGAAAAATAAAGATAATTTTAAATTAAATGAAGAATTATTACAGTTTGAATATGTACATTTTGGTAAAGATTTTTTAGATAAAGAAGAGACGATAAAAAAGTTTAAATCTAATAAAGAAGAAGATAAAGAAGACTTAGAAAGCTATTTGTTAAATTTTAAATCTTACCGATTACAAGACTCAACTTGGGTAACAATAGATTATCTAAAGAAAAGTATTGCTCCATTTCAGAGAGAAACGAGGCAAAATTTGTTAAAAATATCCAAATACATACAAAAAGAAGATAGTTTAGGAGTATATTTGGTCGCTGTAAAAAATATGTTACCAAAAAATGCTACGGCACCCTTAACATTTGTAAGTTCAAGGATTAAGCAAATTATTTTACACAAAAGAAAATTAGAATTAATTAGAGAGATAGAAAAAACGCTGATAAATGATGCAATTCAAAACAAAAACTTTAAAGAATACTAGTATTTTATTCACCTTTTTTTTAGCTAGTTTAGGAGTTGTAAATGCTCAACAGGCTAAAATAGACGGAGTAGCAGTAGTAATAGGTAAAAATATTGTTTTAGATTCTGACATAGATAAATTCAAACAAGAAGTTGAATTAAGAAGTGAAGGGAAGATAAAAATTTCTGACTGTGAAATGTTAGAAGAATTAATGCAGCAAAAATTATTAGCGCATCATGCAGTAATTGATAGTGTAACTGTTGCTCAAGCTGATATCGACTCAAGAGTTCAAAGAAGTATTGCTTATTTTACTAATGAGTATGGAAGTGAAGAAAAAGTAATTAAAGCTTATGGTTTTAATGATATTGAAGATTTAAAGAAAGAATTAGGTAGGGTTCAAAAAGAAAATCTTCTTATAGAAAAAGAGCAACAGAAAATTACAGAAAAAGTTGATGTAACTCCAGAAGAAGTTCGTGTTTATTTTAAAGGTTTAGAAGATAAAAACGAGTTACCAGAAATACCTGCTGAAGTAGAGATAGCTCAATTGGTGTTAAAAGCAGAACCAACTAAAGAAGAAAATGATCGTATTATAAATAAGCTTAATGAAATTAAAAAGCAAGTAGAAGGCGGAGCAAGTTTTAAATTAAAAGCAATTATAAATTCAGATGACCCAAGTGTTGCTCAAAATGGAGGTGCTATGGGGGTAATAACTAAAGAAACTGGTTTTGTAAAAGAGTTTAAAGAAGTGGCTTTTTCATTAGAAGAAGGAGAGATTTCTGAACCTTTTAAATCTCCTTTTGGATATCATATTGTTTTACTTAATAAAGTAAAAGGAAAAGGAAGAGATGTGTCTCATATATTAATGCAGCCAGAGATAGCAGACGAAAAGTTAAAAGAAACAAAAGAGCAAATTGAAAAAATTATAGCAGATTTAAAAGAAGGAAAAATAACTTTTGAAGAAGCTGCAAAGAAATACTCTGAGGATGAGGACACAAAAAATAACGGAGGTTTAATAATAAATCCATATACAAATGAAAAAACATTTGAGTTAACAAGAATGCCTCCAGATTTATTTGGTAGAATTAGTGAGCTTAAAAAAGGTGATTTATCGGATGTTTTTTATGATGAAACTCGTGAGGGGGAAAAAATGTATAAAGTTATATACTTAAAAAACAAAACAGAAACTCATAAGGCAGACCTAGTAAAAGATTATGTTAGAATGCAACAATTTGCTTTAGCAAAAAAGAAAGAAGAAGAAGTTGTTAAATGGTCGAAAGATAAAATCCAAGAAACTTATATAAAGTTAGGTAACGATTATAAAGCGTGTACTTTTAAAAAAGATTGGAAAAAAGAAAATAAATAAAAAATAATAATTTTATTATATTTATATTGTCATTCCCGCGAAAGCGGGAATCTCATTTTATAAAAGTTTGTAAAAAAATATTGTAATAAAAAAGTAATTTATGTCTGACGTAACTGCAGTAAACAATTTAGTTCAAAAGTATTCACAACTACAACAAGAAATAGGTAAAGTTATAATAGGGCAGCAAGAAGCAGTTAATTATACTTTATTATCAGTTCTTTGTGGAGGGCATTCTCTTTTAGTAGGCGTTCCAGGGCTAGCTAAAACATTATTAGTAAATACTATTTCTAATGTATTAGGTTTAAATTTTAGTAGAATTCAATTTACGCCAGATTTAATGCCATCAGACATTTTAGGAAGTGAAATATTAGATGAGAATCGTCATTTTAAATTTATCAAAGGTCCAATATTTTCTAATATTATTTTGGCAGATGAGATAAATCGTACACCTCCAAAAACACAAGCAGCCTTGTTAGAGGCAATGCAAGAGAAATCAGTTACAATAGCAGGACATCATTATAAGTTAGATTTACCATTTTTTGTATTAGCAACTCAAAATCCAATAGAACAAGAAGGAACATATCCTTTGCCAGAGGCTCAATTAGATAGGTTTATGTTTTCTATTAATCTTGAATATCCAACATTTGAAGAAGAAGTAGAAGTAGTTAAAAGTACAACATCAATAATTAATCAAAATGTGAATGCTATTTTTTCTGCAGAAGAAATTATTGAAGTACAGAAATTAATTAGAAAAATTCCTGTTGCAGATAATGTAATAGAATATGCAGTTGGTTTAGTCGGTAAAACAAGACCAAAGTCAGATAAATCTACTGATTTAATTAAAAAGTATATTGATTGGGGAGCAGGACCAAGAGCTTCTCAAAATTTAATCTTAGCAGCTAAAGCACATGCAGCTGTAAAAGGAAAATACTCACCAGATATTGAAGATGTTCAAGCAGTTGCTATTCCAATACTATCACACAGGATAGTTAAAAATTATAAAGCAGAGGCAGAAGGAGTTACTATTAAAGAAATTATTAATTCGCTGTTTTAAAACAAAAAAGGAAGTTTCAATTTGAAACTTCCTTTTTTGTTTTTATCAAGTATTAAAAGACTAAGAAAACATTTTTGCAACTTTTTCAGCTTTCCTACTTTCAGAATAATCATAAAATCCTTCACCAGATTTAGCACCTAATTTTCCAGCCATAACCATATTTACTAATAATGGACATGGAGCATACTTAGGGTTTTTAAAGCCGTCATACATTACGTTTAAAATAGATAAACACACATCTAGTCCAATGAAGTCAGCTAACTGTAAAGGGCCCATAGGATGCGCCATTCCTAATTTCATAACGGTGTCAATTTCTGCAACACCAGCAACACCATTATATAACGTTTCAATAGATTCGTTAATCATAGGCATTAAAATGCGATTAGCAACAAAACCAGGGTAATCGTTAACCTCTACAGGTACTTTATTAATTTTTTTCGTTAAATCAACAGTAAAATCCATTACTTCATCAGAAGTATTATACCCTCTAATAATTTCAACCAATTTCATAATTGGCACAGGATTCATAAAATGCATTCCAATTACCTTTTCAGGTCTTTGAGTTACTGCCGCTATTTGAGTTATAGAAATAGAAGAAGTATTGGTCGCTAAAATGGTATCTTTAGGACAAGCTTCATCTAAGTCTTTAAATATTTTTAATTTTAAATTAACATTTTCTGTTGCAGCTTCAACTACTAAAGCAGCTTGTTGTACACCTTCTTTTATAGAAGTATATGTAGTAATATTATTTAAAGTATTGTTTTTATCTTCAACAGTTATTTTTTCTTTAGCCACCATTCTATCTAAATTCTTAGTAATGGTTGCAATTCCTTTATCTAAAGCAGCTTGTGCTACATCTATAAGTTGAACATTATATCCAAATTGAGCAAAAGTATGAGCAATTCCGTTTCCCATAGTTCCAGCTCCAATTACAGCGATATTCTTCATGTTGTATGTTTAGTTTTATATTTTATTTATAATGAGTTAAAAACAATCAATAATCATTTGAGCAACTCTTAAAGCTTCAGTTCCTTGGCTTAATGAAACTATTGGAGTTGTATCATTATTAATAGCATCAGCAAACGACTCTAATTCATCTAAAATAGCATTGTTTGGTGTAACTTCTGGGTTGTCAAAATAAATTTGTTTTTTCACACCTTCAGCATTTTGTAAAATCATGGCAAACTCATCAGGATTTTCAGGAACATCTTTCATTTTTACTATTTCCGAACTCTTTTCTAAGAAATCTACAGAAATATAAGCATCTTTCTGAAAAAAGCGACTTTTACGCATGTTTTTCATAGAAATTCTACTTGATGTTAAATTAGCTACACAACCATTTTCAAATTCAATACGGGCATTTGCAATATCTGGTGTTTCAGAAATAACAGAAACTCCACTAGCATGTACATTTTTCACTTTCGATTTTACTACAGATAAAATAATGTCAATATCATGAATCATTAAATCCAATACTACAGGAACATCAGTACCTCTTGGATTGAATTCAGCCAATCTGTGTGTTTCTATAAACATTGGAGTGTCAATAACATCTTTTACAGCTGTAAACGCTGGGTTAAAACGTTCAACATGTCCAACCTGACCACGAATATGGTTTTGACTAGCTAAAGTTCTAATAGCTTGTGCTTCTTGTAAAGTATTTGTAATTGGTTTCTCTATAAAAATGTGTTTTCCATTTTCAATAGCTTGCTTAGCACAATCAAAGTGAGATAATGTTGGAGTTACAATATCAACTACATCAACAGCATTTATTAATTCCTCTACAGAGTTAAATAATTTGTATCCAAACTCTTTAGCTACTTTTTGTGCATTTTCAGTAAAAGGATCATAAAATCCTACTAATTCGTATTTTTCTGATTGTTGTAACAAACGCAAGTGTATTTTACCTAAATGTCCTGCGCCTAAAACTCCGGCTTTTAGCATAAGTGAAAGATTATTAGTTATTTGAGTGTTTATATAAAAAGAAATGATTTATATAAAAATCAACGCTAACAAAGATACACTTTTGTAGAGATTTATTACTATTTTTAGCCTGTTGAAATTTTACTATTTGTGAGAGATACTACCAAACACCAAGGACTTAGAAATCAATTAGCAAGCGTTTTAGAGGCTAAAGGAATATATGATACGAAAGTATTAAATGCTGTACGAAAAATTCCACGACACTTATTTATTGATAGTAGTTTTGAGTCGCACGCTTATCAGGATAAAGCATTTCCTATTGCTGCCGAACAAACAATTTCACATCCTTTTACTGTAGCATTTCAATCACAAGTTTTAGAAGTAAAGCAAGGAGAAAAAGTTCTTGAGATTGGTACAGGATCTGGATATCAAACAGCGGTTTTATTAGAAATGAATGCTGAAGTTTATTCAATAGAAAGACAGCATGAACTATTTAAAAAAACATCTTTGTTTTTACCTAAATTAGGATATAGACCTAAGCGTTTTATTTTTGGTGACGGTTATAAAGGTTTACCTGAAGAAGCGCCATTTGATAAAATAATTGTAACAGCAGGGGCGCCATTTGTTCCTAAGGCTTTATTAGGACAAATTAAAGTAGGAGGTAAGTTACTAATTCCTGTAGGTGATAAAGAACAAATAATGACACTCTTTATTCGTAAATCACCAAAAGAATTTGAAAAACATGAATTAGGTGATTTTAAGTTTGTGCCGATGTTAAAAAAGAAGAATTAAAAAATCCGCCTAAAAAAGCGGATTTATTGAATTTGAATAAAAGAAACATCAACTTATTCAGCTATCTCAGTTGCATCAGCTACTATGATTTCTTGTTGATGTTGGTTTTGTTTGGTTTGATTAGTTTTTGCTAAACCACAAGGGCTTGTGCTTCCGCAAGAAGAAAAACCTACTAGACTAACTACACAAATTGCAATAAATACTATTTTTTTCATTTTTTTGGTTTTAAAAAATCAAATATACATATTTCTGATTAACTCACCAGAATCTTTCTTCCCATCAATAACGTTAAACTCAAGCATTTTATTTTGTATGCGAGTAATTAAATTTTTTGTTACTGGCTTTCCGTCATTCCATTCTGTAATAGATAACCATTCTTGAATGTCGTCTATTTGTTGTTCGTATCTGTGGGATAGTGTTTTATCAATGTTATCAATGTTTTTAAAGTTTGTAGTACAGTTGTTTATTATGTCTAAAACTTTTTTAACTTCATCAAAATTATTCTCTAATACTTCGTTACGAACTGCTATTACGAAACATGGCCAAGGTGTTGGGCAGTCTCCTAAGCGTCTAAACGTATTATTGTCTACCAAAGGTTTGGTTGTAAAGTGTTCCCACATAAAGTAATCAGCATCACCATTGGTTAAAGCATCTATACCACCTTGTAAATTACCAACAACTTTAAATTTTAGTTTATCTATATCCCATCCATTATTATGTGCATTTACTATGGCCATTAAATGAGAGCCTGAACCAAAACGACTAATAGCAACAGTTGCATATTCTAAATCTTCAATTTTTTTGAAAGATGATTTAGCGCCAACATGTATTCCCCATATTAAAGGGCTTTTTACAAAAGTTTGTGTAATCTTAGAAGGGTTACCATTAATAATGTCTTTAATAATACCTTCTGTAAGTACTATCGCAATATCAACATTTCCAGATCGTAAAGCTTTACACATTTCTCCTGTTCCTCCAGGAAAGTCTTGCCAACGTAAATTAATGTTGTTGTTTGTGTATTCTTTATTTTTTAAGGTAATGTACCAGGGATAATTGAAATGCTCTGGTACACCACCTACTTTTAATTTTAGCATCTACTCAACTAATTTATCTAAAGTATATAAAATTAAATCGGCAACAACTTGACCAGGGTTTTCACTAAAAGTACCATTGGCTCTATTAGCAATTAATGCATTCATAGATGCAGCATTATGGCCTAGTAACTTTGATAAACCATAAATAGCAGAAGTTTCCATTTCAAGATTTGTAATTCTGTTATCGCTATAATTAAAGCTATCAATTTTTTTGTTCAATTCAGCATCTTGCAATCCTAAACGAAGTACACGACCTTGTGGGCCGTAAAAACCACCAGCAGTAGCTGTAATCCCTTTATAAACTTTATCAGACATTAATTTATCTTCTAAAGATTTTCCGTTTGCAACTATTAAAGGGTATGATTTTTTAGAACTCCAACCTGTATGGTTTATAAAAGCTTCTTCTAATTCTGGATGTGCAATATTTTCTACTTGATATGATAATAACATTCCATTTAAATCTAACCCATGAGAACTTAATAAAAAGCTATTTACAGGAATATCAGCTTGTAACGAACCAGAAGTTCCAATTCTAGTAATATTAAGTTGCGTGTGCTTTTCTTTTACTTTACGTGTTTCTAAATCGATATTTACTAAAGCATCCAATTCATTAAGTACAATATCAATATTGTCAGGACCAATTCCTGTTGAAATTACAGTTAGCCTTTTACCTTTATATGTTCCAGTTGTGGTTTTAAATTCACGTTTTTGGGTAGTAAATTCAATAGAGTCAAAATGTTGTGTAACTTTATCTACACGATATTGGTCACCAACGAAAATAATATCGGTAGCTATATGCTCAGGCCTTAAATTTAGATGATATATACTTCCATCAGGATTTAAGATGAGTTCAGAATGTTGTATGTTCATTTATGATGTAATTTTTAACAGCTTATTTGTAGAATTTACATATAGATAGCTGTATTTTTTTGCGCCCCCAAGATACGAAAAATCAGAACGCATTTTAGCATAATAGTTTGTTTGATTATGCAATACTTTTTTTCCTATTTTATTTAATTTAACAGGGTTAAATGAAGAAAATAAATTTTTTAACTGATTTGTTTTGTTAATGTATTGAATATCACCATATCCGTAAACTTCTTGATTTACTAATAAATGATTTATAAGTTTATTCTTTGTCTCGAACGTATTGTTTTTAGCAGTTTTTAAAATATTATTTTCAATATAATTTAATCCATTATCTATAGATGGAAAACGAAGTAAATGAGCTTTTATCGCGTTTTCTAAATATACAAATGGTGATTTAGTATTGAATTTATGTGCGTTTTCAAGTTGTAAAGGACTGTCTGAACAATAAAGTTGCCATATGTAATCGGCATATTCAATATCATCTTGAGTAAGTAATATTCTTTTCTTAAAATGATCTTTTAATTGCGTGATAGATAATTCACTTAAACCTAATAATTTTTCACTATTTGCTACTTTTCCACTACATACTAAGGAAATTTGTTGGTTTTTTCTGTAGCGTTTTAACCAACTAATAACAGCTAGCATATTTATTTGACAAAACAAATCGTATTCAAACCATAAAACAATTTCATCTTGTGCTTTTTGATTACAAAGATTTCGATATTCTTTTAAGGTGTAATCAATGAATTTCCTTTTTGTTACCTTATATGACGATTTTAAAAAATCAAAACGAGTTTTCCAAAAACTTTCACTACCTACGTCAACCGATGTTTTGCCTTCGCATAACATCTCTCTCCATGTTATAATATCTCCTTTAAAATTTAAGTTTTTAAGCTGTAGAGTAGTTGTATCTCCGTTGGTAATGTGTAATAATGAGGATGTCATAATAATGAGGAATTCTTTTTTTTGATTTCTTCTATTGATATATAATAAACGTTCGTTTTTATACGTTATTATTAATTACCTGTATTTTAACAGTTTAAATTTTAAAAAAAAGAAAAGTGTCAAGAATAACCATTCTTGACACTTTAATAATATTAGCCTCCAACACGTTTTACTTTGAAGCCTTTATCTTTTAATATTTCCATTATTTGATCGCGGTAATCACCTTGAATAATAATTTTATCATCTTTAAAGCTACCACCAACACTTAGTTTGGTTTTAATTTCCTTTGCAAGCTTTTTAAAATCTTGAGTAGCCCCATTATACCCATCTAAAATTGTAACAGGTTTTCCTTTGCGCTTTTCATATTTACAAAGAATAGGATCCTCTTGAAGCCAAATTTCAGGTTTTTCTTCCGTAGGTTTTTCTTCAAACTGATGCTCTGGAAATAAGTTTTTTAATTGATCTTGAAAATCCATTAAATTACTTTTTTAATCCTAATTCACGTAAACGCTCATCTAAGAATTCACCAGCGGTAATATCTTCAAATTGTTTAGGGTTATTATCATCGATACAATTTTCTAAAACATCTAATTTCATATCAGAAACTGGGTGCATGAAAAAAGGAATAGAATAACGAGAAGTTCCCCATGATTCTTTTGGAGGATTTGTTACTCTATGTATAGTTGATTTTAATCTATTATTACTGTGACGAGATAGCATATCACCTACATTAATCATTAATTCATCTGGTTGTGCTATTGCATCATGCCAAACTCCATCATGATCTTGTACTTGTAGCCCTTTTCCTTGCGCTCCCATTAACAATGTAATTAAGTTAATGTCACCATGTGCAGCAGCTCTTTCTGCTCCTTTTGGCTCAGTCTGTATAGGTGGATAATGGATAGGACGTAAAATACTATTCCCGTTTTTAATATAATTATCGAAATAAGTTTCTTCTAATCCTAAGTGTAATGCTAATGAGCGTAATACGTATTTAGCAGTTTTCTCTAACATTTGATAAGTTAATTTTCCTGTTTTGTTAAATTCAGGAAGTTCTTTAACTTCTACATTATCTGGATATTCTTTAGCATATTTAGAATCAGCATCAACATACTGTCCAAAATGCCAAAACTCTTTTAAATCTCCTTCTTTTTTTCCTTTAGCAGATTCTTTTCCAAAAGAAACATATCCTCTTTGTCCTCCAATTCCTGGAATCTCATATTTTTCTTTTACCTCAGTTGGTAAATCGAAAAAGTTTTTAATTTCTTTATATAGATTGTCTACTAGTTCATCATCTAAAAAATGACCTTTCAATGCTACAAAACCAATAGTTTCATACGCATTACCTATTTCATTGATAAATTTTTGTTTTCTGCTTTCATCGCTAGATAAAAAGTCAGCTAAATTTACACTTGGGACTTTACTCATTGTTAATAACTTTTATAAAAATGATTGTAAAGGTATTAAAAACAAGGATAGTAATTAAAATTACTTATTAACAAAAGGTATTAAGTATGATAAAGTGTAGTTAAATCCGAAACCAGTATTGCTTTCAAAGACTCTGTTAAAGCCTGGGGCATATAGCGTTTTGAAATTTGTTTGATCATCTACACTTAGCATAATTTTATAAGAAAAACTTGCGCTTACAAAAAGGTTCTTGAAAGTTTCAACCTTTATACCTAGTTGGAATTCAGTCCAATGTGCGGTTAATCCAGTATCTGTAATTGGAGTTTCGATGGTGTTTGAAGGGAAATAAGTATTTCCTACATTTGGTTTATAGCTATGTAAAGTTTGATCGAAAAGAGCAAATCCATAACGCATTCCAACATAGATTTCATTATTCATATCAAGCCAATTTTCGTAAGCATTGTAGTTTAAACCTAGCTTAATGTAACTTCCTTTTGATGTTGACGTAGTAAAATCTTCAAAGGTTTTTTCTTTTTCATATCCTAATTCTGTGGCTGCATACCAATTTTTAGAAATACGATAATCTCCAACAATTTCAAGTCCGCTATAACTTTTATCTACAAAAGATAATGCTGGCTTACTGATGTCTACACCAATTCGTAAACCATAACCAGTTTTATAAGTTATCGTATCTTTTTTTATTTCGGAATTATTTGTTTTTTGAGAATATCCTTGTAAACAAACAATGATAAAACAAAGACTAATAATATACTTGTACATGAGCTTTTGTTTGATTATCGATATTAGTAATTAGTGAAGTAGATAAGTTATTAATCCAAGCTGTGTGTTCCAAGTTTACATCTTTAAAGATAACTCTATATCCACATGAACGAGAAACATAATCATCTTCTGGATTGTATTTTACAGTAAGTGTAGCGATTTGATTATTAACGATGTTACCATCAACACTATTCATCTTAAGCGTATAAATAGTTTCTTTTGCTAATGAATTTAGAGGAATAGCAATACTATCGGTAGTTTGATTCGTAAACAAGCTATCCGTTTTACCTTGTGCTATGATAGATAAACGTTGAACAGCTTTCAATTCATTGGTATCGTCTTTATCGTAAAAACGTAAAACTAAATTTGGTGTAACTGGATTCTGTACACAAAAATCATCCTTTTCACAAGAAAAGAATCCTGCTATTAGAATAAAAAATAAAATACACTTTTTCATTAAAAATTATTTTTCAAATAATACTACTGTTTCAATATGCGCGGTATGCGGAAATTGATCTACTAAACTAATCTTTTTTAGTTGATAACCATTATTTATTAACTCTTCGGTATCTCTTGCTTGAGTTGCTGGGTTACAAGATACATAAACCATTCTATCTGCATTTAGATTTATGATTTTTTTAAGTGTTTTTGGAGCAATACCAGCACGTGCTGGATCTAAAATAATAGTTCTTATTTTGTTTTTAAACTGAGGGTGCTCATTCAAAAATTTACCAACATCAGCAGCATAAAACTCTAAACCTTCAACATTATTTCTCTTTGCATTTTTCTTAGCATCTTCAATAGCTGAGGCTACAATATCTACTCCTACAATTTTTGTATTATTAGACTTTGAAGCTATTATTTGACCTATTGTTCCAGTTCCGCAAAATAAATCCATAACAACAGTATTGTCTATTGCTTCTTTGTTTTCTAACGCGTAATCTACAACTTTGGTATATAGTTTTTCAGCAGATTTTGGATTGGTTTGAAAAAAGCTTTTCATGCTTATTTCAAAGTTTAATCCTAATAACTCCTCTACAATTTTATCTTTACCAGTAATTAAATTAATACTTCCAGAAGTAGCTATAGTTCTATCACCAACTTCATCGTTAATAGTATGTAGTAATCCAGCTAAGCGTTCACCAAAAATATTTTTTAATAATTGAGCAAAAGCTTGTAAATCAAATTTTGGTAAATCATAAGAAGTGGTTACTAAATTAAATAGTAACTCATTAGTTTTGTATGATTTTCTAACTACAAAATATCTAAAGAAACCTTCTTTTTTTGGCCCATGCCAAGGAGCTAAACCAGTATTTTCGCAATATTCTCTAATTATTTTTAAATTATCTTCAACTTGAGCATCAAATAATCCAGAATCTTTATCTAGGTTGTCACCCATCCACCAAACACCTCTACGTTTAAACCCTAAAGTAAAGAAATCGTCATCTTTTTTATTTATACGATCGTAACCAATAGCAGAAAAACCATATTCCATTTTATTTCTGTAATGGAATACATTTGGAGAAACAATAAATTCATCAAATAAACCTTCAATATTTTCTACTTTACCAATTCTTTTAAACAAAGAAAGTGTGCTCTCTTTTTTATATTGATGTTGTAAGTCAATAGGTAATTGAATGTATGGTGCTCCTGGAATATCTTGATATGGAACTTCTACTTCATTTTCCGAAGGTTTTAAAACTTCAACAAGTTTACATTCAGCATATTTCTTTTTTGATTTTGTTACACGCGCCTTTACCAATTGACCTGGCAAAGTATTAGGAACAAAAACAACAAAAACTCCTTCATCTGAACGAATTCTTCCAATTCCTTTTCCTCCAAAGGCATAATCTTCAATTAAAATTTCTAATTCTTGATTCCTCTTAACAAACTTATTTCGTTCTCTACGTGGCATTGTAATCTATAATTTATGGTTTGCAAAATTAGGAAAAGATATGGTTTGAAATACTTTAAACTCAAACTTAAATTTCTATTTTTAAAAGAAAATTGAACCTTTTAGTTTTTTTTACGTCTATGTAGTGTAATTGATAATGAAAATTTTGAATAATATAACTGATAAAGAATTGGTTTTATCCTATAAACAAGGAAACCAAAAAGCATTTACAACTTTGGTTAAAAAATGGCACGTAGATTTTTGTAAGCTTGCTTTTTGGTATGTTAAAGATAGAGATATAGCTAAAGATGTTGCTCAAGAGAGTTGGCAGGTTATTTTACATAAATTAGATAAACTTGAAAAACCAGAACGATTTAAAAGTTGGGCAATTAGTATTGTAAATAGAAAAGCAATTGATTGGTTACGGACTAATAAAAGAGTATTAAATAAACATCAGAAATATTATAAAGAGCATATGAATGATGTTGTTTTAAACGAAGTTAATGAAGAAGATGAAGTGAAAAACAATTTACTAAAAGCAATTCAGAAATTATCGATAGAACAACAGATGGTTGTTAAATTATTTTATACACAATCGTATTCACTTAAAGAAATAAGTGAGTTTTTAAATATTTCGGTAGGAACAGCAAAGTCAAGATTATTTCATGCAAGAGAAAAATTAAAAAAAATAATTAAAAAATAAAATTATGGATAAACCAGAAGACATTGACAAATTAATAAAAGAAACTTTAACTCAAGAAGAAGCAAAATTTTATGAGGAATTAGATGAGCAGAATGTTTTTCAAATGATTAGCGGACTGTTTCAGGGAAAGAATAAATGGATTATGATATTGATGAATTTCATGACTTTAATTTTTTTCGGACTTTTTATTTATTGTATGATTCAGTTTTTTGAATCTGAGGCTACAAAAGATTTAATACAATGGGGAGTTGGAACTTTAATTTTTTTACTAGGAGTTAGTATGCTAAAAATATTTGCTTGGATGCAAATGGATAAAAATGCATTGTTACGAGAAATTAAAAGATTAGAATTGCAAGTTTCTTCATTGTCGGGAAAAATATCTGAGTAAGATTTTATCAAGCCCTGAATATTTAGTAAATTGCAGGACTTTTTAGGGATGATTTCTTTCCCACGCTGAATTTTCGAAGCTTCTTCGAAAGGATAAAGGTAGAACAGGAATAGTTATTTTACTCGCTAAGCGAGATTTAATTATTAATGTTTGCATGATAAAAAATGTCAAACGATGCTTTGTTTTAATCAAGGCATAAACCTTAACTTATTTTATAATGGCTGTTTTAGACCAATTAACTTCGCAGCAAGCGATCGAATTAGAAAACAAATACGGAGCACACAATTATCATCCACTACCAGTAGTACTGAGTAGAGGTGAAGGTGTATACGTATGGGATGTAGAAGGTAAAAAGTATTATGACTTTTTATCGGCTTACTCTGCAGTAAACCAAGGACATTGTCATCCAAGAATAGTTGGTGCAATGGTAAACCAAGCACAAACATTAACCTTAACTTCTCGTGCATTTTATAATGACATGTTAGGAAGATATGAAAAGTTTGCTACTGAACTTTTTGGTTTCGACAAGTTATTACCAATGAATACAGGTGCAGAAGCTGTTGAAACGGCTTTGAAACTATGTAGAAAATGGGCATATGAAGTAAAAGGAATCAATGAAAATGATGCACAAATTATAGTTTGTGAAAATAATTTTCACGGACGTACTACAACAATCATTTCTTTTTCAAATGACCCTGTAGCTCGTAAGAATTTCGGTCCTTATACTGATGGATTTATAAAAATTGAATATAACAACTTAAAAGCTTTAGAAGAAGCTTTAGAAAGTGATAAAAATATTGCTGGTTTCTTAGTAGAACCTATTCAAGGTGAAGCAGGAGTATATGTTCCTTCTGAAGGATATTTAGCGGCAGCAAAAGCATTGTGTGCAAAGCATAATGTGTTATTTATTGCTGATGAAGTTCAAACAGGAATTGCTCGTACAGGAAAAATGTTAGCGGTAGACCACGAAAATGTAAACCCTGATATTTTAATCTTAGGAAAAGCACTAAGTGGAGGAGCGTATCCCGTTTCTGGTGTATTAGCAAATGATAACATTATGAATGTTATTAAGCCAGGTAACCACGGTTCTACTTTTGGTGGAAACCCAGTTGCCGCGGCAGTAGCTATAGCGGCTTTAGAAGTTGTACAAGAAGAAGGTTTAGCTGAAAATGCTGAGCGTTTAGGTAAGATTTTTAGAGCAGAATTAGCAGAGTTTGCAAATCAAACAGATTTAGTAAAATCAGTAAGAGGTAAAGGCTTGTTAAATGCTGTATTAATTAACGATACTGAAGAAAGCTCAACTGCTTGGGATATTTGTATGAAATTACGTGATAATGGATTATTAGCAAAACCAACACATGGTAACATTATTCGTTTTGCACCACCATTAGTAATGAATGAAGAGCAATTAATGGATTGTATTTCTATTATTAAGAAAACAATTTCTGAGTTTTAATATATCTTTTAATAAAATAAAAAAGCAGCACTAAAATTTTAGTGTTGCTTTTTTTGTTTGAGGAATTACCTCTTTTTATTTATCTTTTAAAAGTTTTTTTACTAAAGCTTTTAATTCTTTAATTTCTTTAGTTTGAGCTTCTAGGTTTTTGATTTTGTTTGCTTGAGTTTTTAACTGCTTTTCTTGAGCAATGGTATATAAAGTTAACTCCTCTATTTTTTGAAGTAGTTTAGCATCCATTTCACCTAAAAAGAAACCGTCTTTTTTAACTTCCTTAGCACTAGGTATATCTTTTAAATGCCCCTTTTCTTTTATGTGATTTTCAACTTCTGAAAGTGTTGGTAAATTGTAGTTGTTATCAAAAACAAAGTCTGCCCAGTTAGGAAAAGCTAAAACTTTTATTTCTCTTGCTCCAATAGAACCTTCGACAGCTAATTTATGAGGCCCTGTGGTTAATGTTCCTATACCAACATTACCTTCTTGTAAAAGATTTAATATGTCTTTACCCGTTGCATTTCTAAAAGATAAAGATGAATTGGAGTCTTCATGCCCTATTATTCTCCATTGTTCTACAGAATTGGTTTTAAAGGATTGCCAAGTATATTTCCAGCCTACTTGTGCTCCTGTAAAATCTAAAGAAAGTGTTCTGTTTTTTGAAGATTTAATATCTAGAGGACTTTGAGGATTAAGAGTCCCTATACCTACTTTATCCATAAAATTAACTTGAGATTTATAAGTTACATAGTCTCTAGTTTCATTGTTTGCAACTATAGTTGGTGCGGTAATAGTAATTAAATTTTTATCAAAATTTACTACAGAAATTCCTGTAATATTAACAGTTAATCCATTACCAGTAGATACTAAATGATAGATAGGGACTTTTAAATGATTGTTAGTATCTAAAAAAGCTTCACCTAGTTTCCATTGACTAGAAACCAAACCAAAAGAAGAAGGTACTTCACTTGTAGATCTGTATAATAAATTGCCAATATTTTTACCTATTTCATATCGTTTGGTGTATTTTCCAACATTGTTTTGATAGTTCCAGCCTCCAGTTAGTGTGATTTCTACATATCCCCAAAATTTAATGTCTCCAAAATCGATATAAGAAACTTGATTGGCTATACCATTTGGGAAAGAAGGAGCTTTTTTAGTAATATTAAATTGATTCTCTTGGGCGAATGAAATTGATGCAAATCCTATTATAGCTAGGATAGCAATTTTAAATTTGATTTTCATAGTAGTTTAATTTTTGTGTAAATATAATAAATGCAATTTTGTGTGAATATTATTTTAATTCACCATTTCATGAACATGTAAATGCTTTTTTAAGACTCCAGAAGGGGTGTTTTTAGTTTCATCAAAGATTCGGGTGTCACCAAATAAAATAAAACTTTCTTTAGCTCTAGAAACTGCTACGTTTAACATGTTAGGCTTGTTGTCTTTTTCAAAAAACATGGTTCCTTCATCTTCATTAGAATATACAGAACTAAATAATATAATATTACGTTCAGCTCCTTGTAAAGCATGTACCGTACCTAATTTAATATCGTTTACTTTATAACCAGCATCAGTTAAAGCTTTGGAAAGTTCTCCTTTTTGGCTAGCAAAAGGTGTAATAATTCCTAATTGACTTTCAATGGTGTCTACTCCATATGCTTCTTGAATGGTTTCTTTATTTTGTTGTAACCATGTTATAATAGCGTTTACCTCTTTTATATTGCAGCGACTATTGTATTTGCGTTCACTAACACCTTCTATATGATAGGCAACCATAGGCGGGAAGGCTTGTGTTTCTTTAGCCTTTCCTTTCATTGGTTTTAAAATACCATTATAAGCTAATTCATTACAAAAATTAATAATTTCATCATTACATCTACGGTGTTCTAATAAAACCAATCCTTGTTCTTTTTCTTCTGCTAAAGGGGTTTCGTATTCACATGCATTTTGTGCCATTCTCATAATACTTCCACTTGAAGCTAAAAAACCAATGTTATTTAAATATGAAGTATCATTTTCATTCTCAAGCATGTTGAGGTTAGACAAATTACCAACATCAATCCTTTCTGGGATGGACCAGATAGGTTCAATTTGTTTTAAATCTCCAACAACAAATGCCTTTTTAGCTAAAGAAAACATAGGAATACTAACCTCTGGTGTTACTTGTCCTGCTTCATCAATAATTAATAAATCTAAAAAGTTATATAAAGGCAGGTATTCGAAAACAGGTTTTCCATATTCATTTTCTCCTTGAAATTGACTGAATAAAAAATGAGTAGGTGCCATGTAAAAAGTAGCAACAAAACAAGGCGTTAGCATAGCTCTGCGTTTCCATTTCGCTTTTACAGGGTATTCACCTGTTCCTCTTTCTGTTTCATTTTCTAAAGCATCTTGTGTTTCTAATAACCAACGTGCTTCCCAGTAATGTGTAGCTAAAAGAAATGCTTTATGGCGTAAGTTTACATCTAATTCATCATAATAAAAACGATTATTTTTATTGTCTGAATTTAATTTTTCATATTCATTGTCCCACATTTGTGTTTCCTTGGTAGAAGGGAAACCAGTAATGTTATTTTCAAATTTCCAGTTTTTTAATTTTAAGTGGGATTGTAAAATTAAATTAAGATTAACAATACTTTGTTTTATAAAAGAAACTGTTTTTTGATGATTTTCAAAAGTGTCTTTTGTAATCTTAAAAATACATTCTTCAGTATTAGATAAATCAGAATCTATTTTAAAATATTGCTGAATTTTGGTTTTAAAATCTGGTTCTTTTGATGCATTTTTTAAATTGGTAATAATAGTTCTCCATTCTTTAAGTTTCCCAATTTTAAAATCGTCTTTATTTATAAAGTCTTCTTCATGTAAAAGTATATTGTTAATATTCTCTATTGAAGTTATATAGTTTTCTGAAAATTCAACTCCATCTATTAAAATATCTTCTATGGCAATTATTTCATCTTGTAAATGATTGCAAGCATCTTCAAGAGAGTTTGAGGATACATTAAAGTAATTACAATAATTAGTTAAGAAATAATAAGCAGCTTCTTGTACATAATCTTCATTTTCTAAATTACATAAAGTACCTTCATGTTTAAATAAATTCCCTTTTAAGAAATTAATTCCTTTTAGCGTTTTTTCGCTTTTAGAATTAGAAGGTAGGTAAGTAGCATACCCATTAAAATCTGGAATCCATCGTTCAGATAAACCTTCCATTGTACTCTTAGAATTAATAAAACTATCAATAATATTGGTAACAGCTTGGTTATTATTAGAGCAAGCTACAATAATAGGAGCGTCTTCTCCTTTAATAGCCGCTTTAACAAATTCGGTAGCAACTAAACTTTGTAATAAAGTAGTTTTTCCTGTTCCTGGAGGCCCGTTTACTGCAGTAACAGCATTTTCTTCGGCAACTAAATAGGATAATAATGTTTTGCGTTGACTAATTGATAAAGGAAATTCATTAGACATTTGACCTAAATGTAAATGATTATAGTTTAAAAAACTTTTATCAGTAATAGCTTCTCTTCTTTCTCTAACGTATGGGCTAATTATTTTTGAAAGCGCTGGAAGTTCTTCTTCATCTTTTAATAAGTTTTCATATAAAAAAAGAATACTTTTTGCTGTTGCAATTTTTGAGCTGACAGCAAAATAAGTAAGTTGATGTATAGTATTGTACCCCTCAGTTTTATAACTATATAAATTATTATGTGTTACCTCTAAAAAAACATCGTTTATATAATCCCAATATTCATCCCATTGTACAGGTTCGTCTTCATATTCAGGAACTGGAGCTTCTATGTCTTTAGCGTCTAAAATGGAGTCTATTGATGAAAAAATAAAATCATTTTTTACATCTGCCATTGGAGTTAAATAGTTCCGAACAATTAAAGGAAACAGTTCTTTTGGAGCTGATAATTGCCCTGAACGATTCGCTACTACAGTTATCCAAAAAGGATGAATAGTACGGTTTTTAAATTTTGGATTGTCTGTTTGATAAGTTAAATGAAAAGGAGCAACAAGAATTCTAGTCTCTTCAACATTATGCCATTTAGGGTTGTCTTTTTTTGTTATTCCTTTTAATCTATTAATTCTTCGTTCTTCAACATCTAATAATTCATTTATTTGCTTAGAATTAATCAAGGCATTGCTTAAATCGGAAGTGTTTTGATGAAAAAGATTTTTGATTTTAGCAATATCTATTGCTAAGTTTTCACTATCAAATAAACTATTTTTATAGTATTGTAACCAATTTTTTTCGTCTACCATGTTTGTTCCTTATGTCAGAAATTTGTGTTTTTTAAATAAGGGGGAGGCGAAAATAAAAGATTAAAATTGTTAATTCTGCTTTTTTAATAGCTTTTTATTAACTAAAAAAAAGGAGCGTTTTTAGTCGTTTAATTTCCAGTGAAATAAAATATGCGGTAAATAGAAAATAACAAAACGAGTACTATAAAAAAAGCGACCTAATTAGGTCGCTTTTTTTTATTATCTATTTTTTAATTCATTCATTCTTTCCATTAGTACATCTGGATCACTTAAAGCATCCCATCCGATTAGAGATAAAATCCAAATAATATAAGCGATAAAAACAACATTAAGAATAATACCTACTATACCTAAAATTTTACCAGCACTAGCGTTTTTTACACCTTCATACTCATCTGGGTGTTGATTATTAAGTTTAACAGCTTTGTTACCTAAAATAAAAGCAACAATACCAAGAGGTAATCCAATTATTCCATAGCAACAACAAGTTACTATAGAACAAATTCCTAATACTAATGCAGTTGTAGAATTAGGTAATTTCATTTTTTCCATAGTTTTATATAATTTTTAGATTAATTGATTCATTTTTATAACATAACTTATTACAATAATAAGAATATTTGTTACAGCTAAAATACTGATTATTTTTTGAGCATATTTAACTTTATAAAAGAAGTTAAGAATAATAACAATAGCTAAAAGAAGTAACGTGTATATAGCAGGATACATTTTAAAAGCTTCTACAAATTCACCTCTAAAAATTAAAGATAAAGCACGTTGAATACCACAACCTAAACAATCAATTCCAAAGAATTTTTTGTTTAAACATGGCAACATATAATCATCAAGCTGTACAAGCATTTCTTTATTATTTAAACATATCCATACCAGGAATATTTGGCATTCCAGCCTTGGCAGCAACAGCTAATTCTTGTTCATTAATCTCTCCGGCTCTTTTTAGTGCTTTGTTTAAAGTTAAAATTAAATAATCTTCTAATTCTTCTTTGTCTTCTAAAATAGATTCATCTATAGAAATTGCTCTTATTTCTCTATTAGCAGTAACTGTAACTTTTATAGTTCCGTTGGCAGCAGATTCATCAATCAAAACAGTATTTAAACGTTTTTTAGTTTCTTCAACTTTTTGTTGAGCGTTTTTTAATTTGCCCATCATACCAGAAATATCTCCAAACATCAATCTTTGTATTTATTATTTATATACTAGCAAAAATAGTATTTTCACAAAGAATTTAATGAACTTAAATAAAAATGAAAAAAAATATGTTCCCCGCTATCTCATTTAGTCTTATTTTTGCTTCCTGCAAAAAACAAGAAATGAAGAAAGATATAAAAGCTCCAGTAGCTGATAAGCAACCAACTACCTTAGAGAAACACGGAGACGTACGTACCGACGATTACTTTTGGATGCGTTTAACAGACGAGCAAAAAAATGCTGAAGTTAAAGATGAACAAACTCAAAAAGTATATGATTACTTAAGAGCTGAGAACACATATTACGACGAAATAACTAAAGATACTAAAGAGTTTCAAGAAGAGTTATTTAAAGAGATGAAAGGTCGTATTAAGGAAGATGATGAGTCTGTGCCTTATGAAAAAAGTGGGTATTTTTATATTACACGATATGAAAAAGGACAACAATACCCTATTTATAGTCGTAAGAAAAGTAATTTAGAAGCAGCAGAAGAAATAATGTTCAATGTGAATGATGAAGCAGAAGGACATGAGTATTTTCAATTAGGAGGTTTAAGTATATCGCCAGATAATAAATTAACAACCTTTGCAACAGATACGGTAAGCCGTCGTCAGTATTTTATAAAGATTAAAAATTTAGAGACGGGAGAAATTTATCCAGATAAGATTGATAATACTACAGGTGGATCTGTTTGGGCTAACGATAATAAAACAATATTCTATACAAAGAAAGATCCAAAAACATTACGTAGTTCACAAATATACAAGCATGTTTTAGGAACAGATTCTGCTAAAGATGAATTGGTTTTTGAAGAAAAAGATGAAACATTTGGAACTTTTGTAACCAAAACAAAATCGAAAAAATACTTAGTAATAGGTTCGTACAATACAGTGTCAACAGAATATCAAGTATTAGAAGCAGATAATCCTAATGGAGAATTTAGAATGGTTCAACCACGTGAGCGTGATTTAGAATATGATATAGCACATTACGGAGACCATTTTTATATTAAAACGAATAAAGATGGAGCAACCAACTTTAAGTTGATGAAAACTCCAGAAGATAAAACTACGAAAGAGAATTGGGTTGATGTTATTCCACATAGAGAAGATACATTATTCGAAGATTTCTCAATCTTTAAAGACTATTTAGTTTTAGAAGAAAGAAATAACGGATTAAATAAAATTAGAATTAAGCGTTGGGATGGAGTAGAAGATTATTACTTACCGTTTGATGAAGAAACATATTCAGCAGGAGTGTACGCAAATCCAGAGTTTGATACAGATGTAATTCGTTACTCATACAATTCTATGACCACTCCAAGTTCGGTTATTGATTTCAATATGAAAGATAAATCAAAAGAAATCAAAAAAGAACAAGAAGTATTAGGCGGAAAGTTTGATAAGAATAATTACGTAAGCAAACGTATTTGGGTACCAGCACGCGATGGAAAAAAGGTAGCATTATCAATAGTACATCATAAAGAAACTAAGATTGATAAAAATACTCCAGTATTACAATATGCATATGGTTCTTATGGGTACACAATTTCTGATGGATTTTCAACAACTCGTTTAAGTTTATTAGATAGAGGTTTTGTATATGCGTTAGCGCATATTAGAGGAAGCCAATATTTAGGAAGAGAATGGTATGAAGACGGAAAAATGTTAAACAAGAAAAATACATTTACCGATTTTATCGATTGTTCTAAATACTTAATAGATAACGGATATACTTCACCAGAACATTTATATGCAATGGGAGGATCTGCAGGAGGTTTATTAATGGGAGCAATAGTAAACATGAACCCAGAATTGTACAATGGAATTATTTCGGCAGTACCATTTGTAGATGTAATTTCAACCATGTTAGATGATAGTATTCCATTAACTACAGGTGAATATGACGAATGGGGGAATCCTAATGATAAAGAATATTACGATTATATTAAATCATACTCTCCATACGATCAAGTAGTAGCAAAAGCATATCCAAATATGTTAATTACTACAGGTTTACACGATAGTCAAGTACAATATTGGGAACCTGCAAAGTGGATAGCTAAGCTTAGAGATGTAAAAACAGATGATAAGATGTTGTTTTTACATACCAATATGGAAGCTGGACATGGTGGAGCATCAGGAAGGTTCGATGCTTTAAAAGAAACAGCAGAAGAATATACATTCTTTTTAATGTTAGAAGATAAGTTGAAAAAATAATTATATTTTTGCGCTCGATTGAGTGTAAGCGTCATTGCGAGAGCAACGAAGGAAACAGTCTCAACAAAAGATTACTTCGTTATTCATCCTCGTAATGACGTTTTTTTTATAAAATAAAATGGACAGAAATCAACAAATAGCCGATAATATACTAGCATTAGTAGGGCAAACACCATTAATTAAATTACATCGAATTATAAAAGGCTTGCCTGGTAAATTTTACGCGAAAGTAGAAGCTTTTAATCCAGGGCAATCCGCTAAGGATAGAATAGCTTTACATATTGTTGAAAATGCTGAGAAGAAAGGAATATTAAAGCCAGGTGATACTATTGTAGAAACTACTTCAGGGAATACAGGTTTTAGTTTGGCTATGATAGCCATGGTAAAAGGTTATAAGTGTATTTTGGCTGTAAGTGATAAATCATCTCAGAACAAAATAGATGTTTTAAAAACTATGGGAGCAGAGGTACATATATGTCCCGCAAATGTAGCAGCAGATGATCCTCGTTCATATTATGAAAGAGCAAAAACAATTCATAAAGAAACACCAAATTCAATCTATATCAATCAATATTTTAATGAATTGAATATAGAAGCACATTACCATACTACAGGGCCAGAAATTTGGGAACAAACAGAAGGAAAAGTAACACATTTAGTGGTAGCTAGTGGAACAGGAGGAACTATTTCTGGATCAGGGCGTTATTTAAAAGAGCAAAATCCAAATATCCAAATTTTAGGAGTTGATGCGATAGGATCGGTTATTAAAAAGTACCATGAGACTCGAGAGTTTGATTCTAAAGAAATTTCACCATATAAAATAGAAGGATTAGGTAAAAACCTAATTCCATCTGCAACCGATTTCGATGTAGTTGATGTCTACGAAAAAGTTTCAGATAAAGAAGCAGCATTAAAATCGAGAGAGCTGGTTAAAACTGAAGGGCTATTTTGTGGTTATACTTCAGGAGCAGTAATGCAAGCAACGGAACAATATGCAGCCAAAGGTGCGTTTGATGAAAATAGTGTGGTTGTGGTAATTTTACCAGATCATGGTATAAGATACATGGACAAAATTTATTCTGACGCTTGGATGCAAGAACAAGGTTTCTTAAATTAACAGTTTAAGAAACTATCTTAGTGAGCAAAGAATCTATAGATAACATACCGGAATCTTATACAACAAGCACGGAACTTCCTGAGCTTTTTGTGTATGACCTTAAAATGAATGAAGACGCTATTAAAACCAAGGTAAATCTAAACATGCATATGTTTAGTTTTTTACAAAAAGGTAAAAAACATGTTCATTTTGCTGAAGGCGCATTTTTAGTAGACAATTCTCAATCAATTTTAATAAAAAAAGGAAATTGCCTTTGGAGTGAATTGTTGGATGCAGAAGAAACATACTATTGTAAGCTTTTGTTCTTTTCAGAAGAAAAATTAAAAGAATTTTTTAAAAAGCATGGGAATGCCAAAGAAAGAGAAGTAAGGTCTAACTCTTGTTACCTTATTGAAAACGATGCTTATATAGATTCGTATTTGAACTCTTTAAATACGATTAAAAATGCCACCTCAATAGTAGTAGAAAACTTACTGTCTTTAAAATTTGACGAGTTGTTATTATACTTAATTAGTAAGTATGGACAATCATTTGAAGATTATTTATTTTCATTAATATCAGAAGAAGTATCTCCGTTAAAAAAGACGATAGAAAAAAACTTATATACATCGCTAACTTTAGATGAGGTTGCTTTTTTATGCAATATGAGTCTTTCAACCTTTAAAAGACATTTTATTAAAGAATATAATGAATCTCCTGGGAAATGGTTTAGAAGTAAACGATTGAACAAAGCGAAAGAACTTTTAGAGAATGGAGAAATGACTCCCTCTGACGTATATTTAGATTTGGGGTATAACAATCTATCAAACTTTAGTAGTGCTTTTAAAAATCAGTTTGGAATAAATCCATCAGAAATTTAATTTGACCTTTTTTCATAACAAGATGAACCTATCTTGTAACACTTAAGCTTTAAAGCTAGTGTAATTTTGCATCAGAAATATAAAAGATAAGATGATGAATATAACATTAGAACAAGCGGAGAAAATTATTGTAGCAGCAAAAGAAAAGTCTGTAGCAATAGATACAAAAATGAACATAGCAGTTGTTGACGCAGGAGCAAACTTAGTGGCTTTCTCACGTATGGATGGTGCATGGTTAGGATCTTTAGACATATCAATAAAAAAAGCAAAAACATCTCGTTTTTTTGATATGAATACTGGAGTAATAGGAGAGTTATCTCAGCCAGGAGCGCCATTATTTAATATAGAAAACTCTAATAACGGTTTAATTACTTTTCCAGGAGGGGTACCTGTAAAAGATGCTAATGGAACCATTATAGGGGCAGTTGGAGTAAGTGGTAGTTCGGTTGAAAACGATCATACAGTAGCAGAAGCAGGAGCTAACGCGATTTAAAAGAGTAAGGGATAAAAGAAAAGAGGGTAGCCAAGGCTATCCTTTTTTTATTGAATACTAATAAGTGATTATGAAAAAATATTTAGCAGAATTTATAGGAACTTTTGTGTTAGTCTTTTGCGGAACAGGGGCGGTAATTGTAAACTCATTGTCTAATGGAAGCTTAGGGTTGTTAGGAATTTCAGCTGCTTTTGGAATTGTTATAACAGGAATGATTTATGTTTTTGGATCTATTTCTGGAGCGCATATAAATCCAGCGGTTACCATTGCTTTGGCAGTTGGTAAGTTAATGCCTAAGAGAGAGGTGATATATTATGTGATTGCTCAAACTCTTGGTGCTTTTTTAGCTAGTGTTTTATTATATTTTATTTTTCCTACAACAGAAACCTTAGGAGAAACATTGCCAAGGGGAGGGGTATTTTCTTCATTTGTATTAGAGGTAGTACTAACATTTTTTTTAATGCTAATAATTTTAGGAATGACTAGTCAAAAAGAACACAGTCATTTGGCAGGAATTGTTATAGGTGTTTTTGTAACAGGAATTATTTTAATTGCTGGCCCAATTTCAGGAGGTTCTTTTAATCCTGCGCGTAGTTTAGCGCCAGCAATACTTTCAGGGAATATAGATGCTTTATGGATATATATTGTCGCTCCAACATTAGGAAGTGTTTTAGCTATGTTATTATGGAAGTTTATAAGTGGTAAAGGGTAGTTTTTGTTTTAGATTTTAATAAATAAATTTGTATAAATAATTAGTTACAGATAGTATTAGGTGTTTTTTTAGTTACAAGTCTGATTATTATCAAAACTAAACTTATTAGTCCGAATAGAGGAATTAATAAAAAAGTGATATCACTATGCATGTCCCAAGGCTTTAGCTCATATTTTTCATCTCTAATGAGTTCTATTTTTTTACTAATAATTTTGTTCTTTTCCTTTGTTTCTAATTCAAAGATAAGTTTGTATCTATTGTTTGGATTTACAACTTTAAACAAATGGTCAAATGCATAATATGGGTTTGATTCTGGCGATAAAAATTTTAGAGTGTCAGGAATGTTTTTGAAATTATTATAAGTAGGATTATCCCAATTTTTCATTCCACTATAGGGTTTGATCCAAATTAGTTGTTTGTCATCCAGTTTGATTTTCAATTTTTTAATATTAAAGCTGGTTTGAATGTGGTGAAAATTTAAATGTACTTTTAAGTTATTCTCTGAGTCACGAGCTACATATGATATACACTTAAATTCGCCATCGAATAACTCTATTAGTTTACTGCCTGTTTCAGAATTTAAATAGGACTCTGTTTTTTTAAGGTGGGTAACAGTTATAAAAATAGTTAGCCCTAAGAATATTATGATTAATATATTTAGTATTTTCATTATGTAAAGTGAAATTTCATGCTTGTACGTTGGGCTTTATTTTTCGTTCAGCTTGTTTATGGTATCTAAAAGCCAATCTTCATTTACTTTTTTTGATTTTTTATTTTCGAGAACTTTCTTTTCTAAGAAAGGAATAAACTCATTGTCATTAAGTAATTCGATAGATTCTAAAATAGGAGAACCATTTTCGTCAATGTTTTCAAGTTCTTTTTTTAAAACTTCTTTTATTTGTTTATCTTTTCTTTGAGCTAGGCCTAAAATAGCTTCGAATTTAGTTTCATTGTTTTTGTCTGAAACTCTATTCCATAAAGCAGTTCTTATTTTCTCGTTATCTGTTTCAATTTGACTTCCGATTCCAAAAGTAGACCAATCTCTAATGTGAGGATCTTTATCATTTGATAATTTTATTAATGTATCTATTGCACTATTTTTTTCAATTGTAAGAAGAGAAAAAATTAAACTGTGTTTTATATATACACTTTTATGGTTTTGAAAAGAACAAAGAAGTTCAACTTGTTTATTTGTTAGCTTTTCGTTGTTGTGTCCAATACCATATAATATTGAGTTTATAACATTTTTGTTCGTTTCGGATTTTAATAAATCAAAGAACAATGTTATTATTTCTTTTTTATGAAGTCTTGGAAAACCAAATTGAGATAACACATCTGTACCTATCATTCTTTCCTTAGCAGATTCAGATTTAGTTAATAAAACACTTCTTTTAAAAATTTCATTAGTTTTTCGTTTTCGTAATTCACCCACATAATTCCAATAGTTTTTCTTAGACTTATTTGTTAATAGTCTTACAAATATCTTTTCGGATGTATAATTCGTTAATTTATTCACAGATATTTTTTTAATGAATGGTTTTGTATGGAGTATATCTTAAAAGGAGTGTGTTAGATCTTTCCTCTTGTTGTTTATAGTCGTTTCAATATTCTTTATTTGAACGTTTTTTATATACGTTGTTGTAAAACGTTTTTTAATTTTGTTATATGATTATCAATTTTATTTTCAGATTGATAAGGCGATTCAGATGTAAAGTAAGAGTAAGCCAAATCATTTATTAATTCATATGCTTTTTTATAATATTCATCAGAGTATTTTTTCGGAAAGTTTTTATGTTTTGTCCAACTTTTTATAAAGTCAGATATATACCAAATTCCAGATGCAATATCTCTCGATAAATTTTCATCTCCTTTTGTTTGTTTACATTCGTTATTTAATTCAGACAGTAGGTTTATAAACGAATTATGATTCCAATTAAAATCAGTTCTTAATTCGAGTAAGAAAGAGCCATTTTCCGCATTTAATTCGTCTATTAATTTCATTCTAATTGTTTTCAGAATCTTTGTCCAATTTATAAGTTACAGAAATAACCTTTCCATTTTTTCGTTCCACTTGGTCAGCATTTTCAGAAACAATGTCCAAAAATTCCTGATTAAATGGATTAGGTTGAGAATATAGAAAACCCCAAGCAGATGAATTAAAGACCATATCTTTTGCTTTTCCGAAATCGATATTTAGCTTTTTTACAATTATTTTCATTGTTATAATCGGATTAGAACCAACTTTTTTTAAATCCGATATAAACTTGTCAATTTCAGATTCAGATGAAGATTCGGTTAGGTTCCTTTCAATTATTTTTTCAATTTCTTTATTGTGTTCGAGCATTTTCTCAAATGTTTTACAACGTTCTCGGCTATGAGTAGTTGCGTGATTTAGCACTTAACTTCAAAAGTAGGCGAGAACCAGCAATTACTTATAGCCATTGTTGTGTAACGTATTTTTTGTTTTCATTTAGTGACATTGTAAATTAAATTCAATTCTCTCTGATTTTTCATCATAGAAGACATAAATTAATCCAATATCTCCCCACATTATTCCAGCATTATCTTCAGAATCAATCTGGAATAAAAGTTTCATTGGATTTCCTTTGCTATCTCTTGGCGTTGATTCTCCTTGAACCCATTTTGGATAACCACCAAGTTGACTTTGATAGTCTTGTTCTCCAATTAACTTTGTTATAATTTGGTCGTAACTATCCCAAGGTTCATCTTCATTTAATACACACGATAATTTAGACGCATCATTTCCAAACAAATCAATTCCTTCCCAATCAGGTAATGTTTGAGTCGGTTTATATTCTATTTTGCAAAATTTTGATTTTTCTATTTCTACTGGTTTAGCAATAAATTCAGCTTTTCCTTTATCAACTTGTTTATATGTTTTTACTAACCAACCATTATCGTTAGTATCCCACGGAAATTCCTCCCAATCATAGAAGAATTGTACTAACTCTATGCTTTTAGGTAACTCCAATTCAAGTGAGTTGAAAACTTGAAAAATGAAGTCCAAATGTTTTCCGTTTTTACCTCTTGGCCATTCCTCACCTTTTTCGAAGTAAGGATTTCCACCAAAATGAGATTCTAATTGAGAATTTTCAGGTGGTCTTGATGCAGGTTGAATTTCGAGTTTGGTTGTTTGTCTTATTAATGGTTTAACCAAATTTTCTAAATCTGAAATGGATTTTAAATTCAATTCATTTAGTTCTTTTCGATATTTGTCAAAGTGCAATTCAGTTTTAGATTTGTCTTTTTTACCATTAAATATTTTTTTCCAAAAGCTCATTCTTTACGTTCAGTTTTTGTATGGTACACAACTTATTTATATGCGGAACTTTATTCATTGTATATACCTAATTAGGTCGGCTATGCAGAACTTTTAGGATTTAAAAGTAATATTATTTATTACTGATAAAACTAAAATTCTTAGATAAATAAAATATAAAGGAATAAAATCCGTGCAATTTTTTAAAACAAATATAAGTAAAATATGTAGTGTAATTATGTCTATTAGTTAATGTACACTTTTAGGGATAAAAGCATTAATATTTTATAAACTTGATGTGTAAATAGCTTCTATGTGAAAAGTTTTTATAAGTATTAAATGCTAATAGAATAAATAGTCAAAGTTTTGGCAAACATGAAATGCTAGTAAATTCTTTTATAAAAGTTTTTATTAACACAGAATGTCAATGTTTTCTTTCTTAAAGTTTTTAAAAACATATTGTGTTGATGTTTTTGTTTATAGACAAGAAGCTATTTAATTGTGTTTTAAGTATTATTTTTTATCTTTAGGTTAGTTATAAAGATAGTTGCTATACTTCCTTACATACATTTTTATAAATTTAAAAACATTGAATTATGGTTAGCCCGTATTTGAATCGTTATCGTAATGCAGCGTATTTGCAATACATGAAAGATGTTGTAAAATTGGTAAATAAAGAAGATGTAAATACTTTATTGTTAAAACAGCCTAGAGATAGGTTGTTTGCTTTAATTGAAGAAATTGATAATGCTTACTCGCAAGCAAAAGGAAGTGCTTTAACTAAAAATATGAAGGTTTATAATGAGTATAGAGATAAAGCTTTTATTGGTATAAAAAGAGTAGTAAGTGGTTATAGCTATCATTACGATAGAGAGATTTCTACCTCTGGACAAGAGATTTTAAGAATTATGCAGATTTATGGTAGCCAAGTGATTCGTAAAAGTTACCAAGAAAAATCGGTTATTATCAATAGTTTTTTAGATGAACTTATAAATAATTCTAAATTATCTGAAGCTGTAGCAGTATTAAAATTAGAAGGATGGATTGAGAATTTAAGAAAGGTTAATAACAATTTTATACAAAAGTATTTGAAAAGAGTAGAGGAGTCTGCAGCAAATAATAATTCTGTTAGCGTTACCGATTTGCGAGCAGGAGTAAGTAAAGTCTATAGAAAGTTGTTAAATCACCTTGAAGCTCATAATACACTAAGTGATAATAAAGCTTATGGAAAAATAATTACAGAGATCAATGAGCTTACCAGTCAATATAATTCTGTGGTAAATGCTAGAGCAAGTAAGGTTTCTGATGCTGAATATGTAAAAGAAAGTGAAATTTCTAATTTAGAAATTCCTTTAACTGAAGAAGAGTAAAAGAACCTTTAAACTAATAGTATAAGGTATATATTAACATGATTAAATTATTTGTAGATTAAATACTTCTTTCTAATATTTTTAAATTCATTAAGTCCTTTTATCCAAGAGTTTTTAATTTCTTTTCCAGAAATACCTTGTTCTATTTGTTGTTGTAGTTTTTCAGTACCAGCATGAATGGTAAAAGTTTTTCCAAAAAAAGTTTCTTTTTTAGGTGTTTGTTTATAAGCGTCAATCAGCCATTCTAGATTAATTGCACTAAGATACTCGACTTCTCTAAGATCTTTTCCATAGCACAATTTGTTTTTATATTTAGGGTATTTAGCACCTTCGTTAGACTTTGGAGTGTAGCTAAATGATGATTGCTTAAAAAACGGAGCACCATAAATTTGAAATTGAATATTGGTTCCTCTACCAGCATTAATTGTAGTTCCTTCAAAAAAACCTAAGCTAGGATATAAGTTAATCGATTTATCGTTAGGTAAATTAGGAGAAGGTTTTATAGGCAAGCTATATTGGTAATCATGTGTGTAGTTTTCTAAAGGAATAACAGTTAAATCGCATTGAATTCCATTTTTTAACCATTTTTCACCATTAATCATTTGTCCATATTCACCAATAGTCATTCCGTATACAACAGGAACAGGGTGTTTTCCAACAAAACTACTATGTTTAGTTTCTAAAATAGGCCCATCTATATAATGCCCATTAGGGTTTGGTCTGTCTAAAAGTATTACAGGAATATCAGCTTCAGCGCAGGCTTCCATTACATGATGCAATGTTGAAATATAGGTGTAAAAACGAACTCCAACATCTTGGATGTCAAAAACAACAGCATCAACTCCTTTTAATTGTTCTTGCGATGGCTTTTTACTTTTTCCATGTAACGAAAGAATTGGTAATCCGGTTTTGATATCAGTCTCATCGTTAACATGTGCAGCAGCATCTTCTTTACCGCGAAAACCATGTTCAGGAGAAAATACTTTTTTAACGTTAATTCCATTGTAATCATTTAGGTAATCAACTAAATGAAACTGTACTAATTTTGCACCCATTACATTAGGAGCTACTTCAGCTCGTTGCAAAACCTCCAAAACTGATGTTTGATTGGCAACAATAGCAATATTCTTTCCTTTTAATTTAGATAAGTATAAATTAATCCTATCTGCACCAGTTTTTAATTGTTGAATCTCTTTTACAGTTTTCTTTACAGTTGATTTTTGCTGTTGTGCACAAGATGTAAATTGAAAATTAATAAAAACAAAGAATATAAAAAGGTGGTTAAAAGTACTTTTCATTTAGGTATAAATTTAAAAAGTTAAAGTTACTACTTAAAAGTCTTTTCGTAAGAAAAACAACGGGTAATTTAAACTATGAGTTTCTCTAACAATTTTAAAGCCAAACTTTTTATAAAGCTTCAAATTTTCTTTAGAGGTAGTTTCTATAATACAAGGAAGTTTATTGTTTTTAAAATGTAAAATTACTTCTTTAATTAATCGAACACCAATGCCTTTATTTTGATATTCCTTGGAAACACCCATAATAATAGGATGAATATGGGGAGTGGTTATAGAATGTTTATTTAACTCACGTTCTCTTTTGAGTACTTTTAAAACATTATTGAAGCCAATAGTTTTAATAATTAATAAAAGTTTCCAATAGCAGTTTTTTAAAGTTACTTTTTGTAAATGAGGATAATTTATAAGAAGACAGGCTTTCTTGTTGTTAGTAATAAAAACATCCCCAAATTCAAAAGAAGTTAAAAATAAATATTCCATTAAAAAACGAAGACGTTTATTTCTTTTAGCATCTTGTTTAACAACAAAACTTATAGAGTTGTCTATTTCAATAGTAGCAAAAGCCTTGTATAAAATATCAGTAACTAATTCTTTGTCGGTAAAAGAAGCTTTAATCATGTTTAATAATATTATTTAAATAAGAATTAATTACTTTTGAATTTACTTAAAAATTACAACTTTTGAATTTCGAATTATTTATTGCTAAACGAATTATTGCAGGTAAAGAGCATAAAAGTAGTATATCATCGCCAATAATTAAAATAGCAACTATTGCCATTACTTTAGGAATCGCTATTATGTTAATAGCGGTGTCAATAGCTTCAGGTTTTCAAAAGAAAATTAAGGATAAAATGACTGGGTTTAAAGGTCATATTCAAATAGTAAATTACGATAATAATAATTCAGATATATCAACAATTCCTATTGATAAGAATCAAGATTTTTACCCAAAGTTTAAAAACATAGAAGGAATTAAAAACGTACAGGTTTTTGCAAATGTTGGGGGAATAATAAGAACTTCAACCGATTTTGAAGGTATTGTATTCAAAGGGGTGTCGTCTGATTATGACTTTTCTTTTTTTAAAGAATATTTAAAAGAGGGGAGGTTACCTAATTTTACTCAAAGTAGAAATAAAGAAATATTAATATCAGAATCAATAGCCAATAGATTGAATTTTAAATTAAATGATACTATTGAAACTTTATTTAGCTCTGAAAAAAGTAAGTTAAAGCATAAAAGACGTAAGCCTGTAATTGTAGGTATATATAATACAGGGTTGGAACAGTTTGATAAATCTATGTTGATAGGTGACATTAGAGAGGTGCAGAGAATTAACAGTTGGGCTGATAATCAAATAGGAGGTTTTGAAGTTTTAATAGATGACTTTGATAAATTGAAAGAAAAAGGAGATGAAGTTTATAGTAATGTAGGAGTAACTTTAAATAGTAGCACTATTGTAGATAGTAATCCACTAATTTTTGATTGGATTAAACTTTTTGATAATAATGTTCGATTCATTATCGGAATCATGATTCTAATTGCGGGAATAAATATGATAACCGCTTTATTGGTTTTAATATTAGAACGTGTAAAAATGATTGGAATTTTAAAAGCATTAGGAAGTGTTAATTGGAGTATAAGAAAAATATTTTTGTACAATGCTTTCTATTTAATATTGAAAGGGCTTTTCTGGGGAAATATAATAGGGATATCATTGTTGTTTATTCAAAAATATTTTAAGCCTATAAGCTTGGATCCTGAAACTTATCATGTGTCTTCAGTACCTGTAGAAATTAGTTTTTGGGCAATCTTATTATTAAATATAGGAACACTAATATTATGTTTTTTTATGTTAATAATTCCTTCATATATAGTTACAAAAATACACCCTTCAAAATCCATTCGATTTGCATAAATTTGCAGCATAATTATAGAAGATGAAATACGCAAAAAATATATTAGAGACTATAGGTAATACACCTTTAGTTCAATTAAATTCAGTAACAAAAGAGATTGATGCTTTAGTGTTAGCTAAGGTAGAAACGTTTAACCCAGGGAATTCTATAAAAGATAGAATGGCGTTAAAAATGATTGAAGATGCAGAAGCAGATGGTCGTTTAAAACCAGGGGGTACTATTATAGAGGGAACTTCAGGAAACACTGGAATGGGATTAGCTTTAGCTGCAATTATAAAAGGATACAAATGTATTTTTGTAATTTCAGACAAGCAATCAAAAGAAAAAATGGATATTTTACGTGCAGTAGGAGCTGAGGTAATTGTATGTCCAACAAATGTAGAGCCAGACGATCCACGTTCATATTATTCAGTATCAAAAAGATTAGGAGAAGAAACTCCAAATTCTTGGTATGTGAATCAATATGATAATCCATCAAATGCAATGGCGCATTATGAGCAAACAGGACCAGAGATTTGGGAACAAACAGAAGGTAAAATAACTCATTTTGTAGTTGGAGTAGGAACTGGAGGAACAATTTCAGGAACAGCAAAATATTTAAAAGAGAAAAATCCAAATATTAAAATTTGGGGAATAGATACTTATGGATCTGTATTTAAAAAATACCATGAAACAGGTGTCTTTGATGAAAATGAGATATACCCATATATCACAGAAGGAATTGGGGAAGATATTTTACCAAAGAATGTAGATTTCTCTTTAATAGACGGGTTTACGAAAGTAACAGATAAAGATGCAGCTGTTTACACTAGAAAAATAGCGAAAGAAGAAGGTATTTTTGTTGGAAACTCTGCAGGTTCGGCTATAAAAGGATTATTACAGTTAAAAGACGAGTTTAAGAAGGAAGATGTAATTGTTGTTTTATTTCATGATCACGGTAGTAGATATGTAGGTAAAATGTTTAATGACGATTGGATGCGTGATAGAGGTTTCTTGGAAGAAGAAGTAACAACAGCAGAAGATTTAATTAAATCACATATAGATAAGCCACTTATAACAGTGCAAACAGAAGAATTGGTTTCACATGCAATTGAAAGAATGCGTGATTTTAAAATTTCACAAATTCCTGTAAGAGATGCTAATGGTTTTGTAGGTTCTGTAGATGAGTCAGCGTTGTTACGTAGTTACTTAGAAGATAAAAACATAGCAGATAAGCCAATTAAAGAAGTTATGGGAGCTAAGTATGCTGAGGTTAAATTAAATGCATCTATAGATGAAGTATCTAAGTTAATTTCTAAAGAAAATCAAGCAGTATTAGTAGCGCTAGAAAATGGTAAGCACCATATTATTACTAAATATGATGTTATAAGTGCTATAGGTTAATACTTATAAAAGTACAATAAAAAAAGCCTGCATATTATGCAGGCTTTTCTATTAAGGAACTAATTCAAACTGTCCTTCAATAGTAGTTGTGGAACTACCTCCAATGAAAATTTTAAAGTCTCCAGGTTCTGTAATAAATTTACCATCATTATTATAAAAGCCAAGACTGTTTTTGTTAAGTATGAATTCTACGGTTTTGGTTTCTCCAACTTTTAAATCAACCAATTCAAACCCTTTTAATTCTCTTACAGGTCGTGTAATGCTACCTACCATATCACGTATATATAGTTGTACAACTTCTTTACCATCATATTTTCCAGTATTAGTAACGTTAACAGAAGCTTTAATAGAATCGTTTAATGATAATGATTGATTATTAATTTTAAAGTTTGAATACTTAAAAGCTGTGTAGCTTAAACCATGTCCAAAAGGATATAGAGGCGTATTTTTAACATCAGTATAGTGAGACCAAAATACATTACTATCTTTATCTACAGGTCTTCCTGTATTTTTATAATTGTAGTAAATAGGAATCTGTCCAACGTTTCTAGGAAAGGTCATCGGAAGTTTTCCGCTAGGATTGTAATCACCATACAAAACTTGTGCGATGGCATTTCCAGCTTGAGATCCTAATTGCCATGCCTCAACAATAGATGGGATATTTTCAGCAGCCCACTCTATAGCAAGAGGTCTACCATTGTTTAAAACTAAAACAATATTTTTATTTACTTTATATATTTCTTCTAATAATTCTTGTTGAAGTCCAGGTAAACCGATGTCACTTCTACTTCTTCCTTCACCACTTTGAAAGCCATGCTCACCAAGTACCATAACAACTACATCTGATTTTTGAGCAGTTGAAATAGCATCTTTAAAACGACTTTTATCTGTATAGTTAATTTTAACTTCACTAGTGAAAGATGTTTTATCAGTGGTTAAATTGACACCCTTACTGTAGTTTAATGTGTTGTCTTCGTATTTTTTCATTCCTTCAAGCACAGAAATAGATGTATTGTCATCAGAAGCAATACGCCAGCTACCTAAAGGGCTATTGTTGTCATTAGCAAGAGAGCCTATAAGAGCAATTTTTTGACCGCTTTTCTTTAAAGGTAATAAGTTGTTTTCGTTTTTTAGTAAAACAATAGATTTTTTAGCTACATCTAAAACAGCTTCTTGATACTTCGGATTGTATAGTGTGTTTTTTTCGTTTTCTTCGTTGCAATATTTATAGGGGTCATCAAATAATCCTAATTCGAATTTAACTCTTAAAATTCTTCTAGCAGCGTCGTCAATCAAAGATTCTTTAACTTTTCCATCTTTAACAAGTTTAGCTAATTCTTTTACATAGACGTATCCTTCCATATCCATATCAGAACCAGCAGTAACAGCAATTTCTGCAGCTTCTTTTTTGTTTTTAGCATGCCCCCAGTTAATCATTTCATTAATAGAAGCCCAATCAGATACTACAAACCCATTAAATCCCCATCCATTTTTTAAAATATCTCTTTGTAAGTAACTGCTACCTGTAACAGGTACACCATTTAATTCATTAAAAGAGTTCATAAGGGTTCTAACACCCGCATCTACAGCAGCTTTAAATGGAGGAAGAACAATATTGTGTAAGGTTGAGGTACCAATGTCAACAGTGTTATATTCTTTACCAGCTTCAGAAAAACCGTAAGCAGCAAAGTGTTTCGCACAAGCAGCTATGGTGTGTGGAGATTTTAAGTCTTTACCTTGGAAACCTTCAACTCTAGCAACAGCTATTTTACTTCCTAAATATGGATCTTCACCTGCACCTTCCATAACGCGACCCCATCTAGGATCTCTAGAAATATCTACCATAGGACCAAAAGTCCAATTTATACCAGCAGATGATGCTTCAGCAGCAGCAACGCTCGCCGATTTTTTTATAACTTCTAAATCCCAACTAGCAGCTTCGGCTAAAGGTATTGGACTTAGTGTTTTATATCCATGTATTACATCGAATCCTATAATTAAAGGGATACCTAGCCTTGTTTCTTCTACAGCTATTTTTTGTACAGCCCTAACGTTTTTTACCCCTCTAACATTAAGCATTGAACCAATCCAACCATTTTTAAGATGTTTGTATTTGGTTTCTGCACTTCCTTCTTTAGGTGCTGGCCCAGTTAGATCCCAAAAACCATTATATTGATTCATCTGACCTACTTTCTCTTCAATAGTCATTTTTTCTAATAGGGAATCAATTTTCTTTTCAATTTCTGTATTCATTATATCACCTTTCTTATGTTGTTCATTTTTAGAATAACATCCAACAAGAATGATTAATGAGCTTAGGATTACTATTGGAATAATAATTTTTTTCATATTGTTAACTTGTGGAATTATGTTTTAAACGAATGTTTATAGTATGCAAAATTAAAATAAAGAGTGTTTTAAATGTATACATAAATAATCAAAATGTGATATTTTTTTATACTAAAAGTATTATATGTGTTTGTTTTTGACAAAAAAGTATTATAGTACTTTTTGTATTCCTTTGAATTCTGTTTTGAATTCACTCGGTGTGCAATTTTTTACCTTTTTAAAGATTCTATTGAAGTTAGCTATGTTGTTAAACCCGCATTTAAAAGCAATTTCGCTAATACTTAAGTCGGTTTCTAGTAGTAGTCTTGTTGCAAAGCTTACGCGTGTACTATTTAAGTATGCAACAAAGGTTTTTCCAGTTCTCTTTTTTATGAATCGGTTAAATGATACGGGGCTCATGTTAATGAGTTCTGATATTTCATCAAGAGTGATTTTTTTATGGAAATTTTCTTGTATAAACTCATATATTTTCTTGATTCTATCGCTATTATCAAAGTTGTCAATATTTGAAAAAGTAGTAGATAGAAGTTTTTGGTTTCTTGAAGTAGATAAGTCGTGAAGTATAGATATGAATTCTATAAAGTAGTCTATTCCAGAGGCTTTTGGGAGGTTTTTAAGTCTAGGCATCATTTCTTTTGTTGTTTTTTCAGAAAAAAGAATTCCATGAATAGATCTGTTAAACATGTCTCTTATTGATTTGAAAACTCGCCTAGAAAGTAGTTTTTCACCTAATAAGTCATTATGAATATGTACTGTAACTTCATGTATTTCCTTATTAGTGCATTCGTGTAGTTCCCAGCAGTGAGGTAAGTTTGGGCCAATAAGAACTAATTCGTAGTCAGAAATTTCTTCAATATGATCTCCTATTATTCGTCTTACACCAGATCCTTTGTGAATAAGATTTAGTTCGTACTCGGGGTGGAAATGAATAGGAAAGTCAAACTCGTCTTTTACTCTGTAGTACACAAGAAAACTGTCAGTGGGAGATAGTTGAGTAATCTCTCTGTGGATGTTATTTTGCATTATTTTTTGTTTTTAAGGTTCAATAATATAAAAAATATATTATTAAATGACAAAAATATATTACTAAATAGCTGTTTTAACGTATAGTTTTGTATCATCTAAATCCTTTTCGTAAACTGCGGACTGTTTTAAGTAATCTTTAATTATTTATTAAGTCTTTAAAAAACGGATGAGATTATTAGTATAATAACAGAAAAAAATAATTTAATTATTAATTATGAAAAAAAGTTTTTTTAAGAATTTAATGCTTTTATCCTTTTTTCTTCTAAGTGTCTATGGGTATTCACAAACCGTAAAAGGAGTTGTGTCTGATAACTTAGGAGAAGTAGTTGGAGTAAATATTATTGTAAAGGGTACAACAAATGGTGCGGTAACAGAAATGGACGGGTCTTATATAATAAATAATGTAAAACCAGATGCTGTACTTGTTTTTAGTTTTGTGGGTTATAAAACACAAGAAGTAAAAGTAAATGGAAGACAAGTTATAAATGTCTCTTTAGAAGAAGATTCTAATAATTTAGATGAAGTGGTCATTGTAGGTTATGGAGCTAAAAAGAAAAGTTTAGTTACTGGTGCTATTTCTAGTATAGATAGTAAAGATATTAAAAGTGCTTCTAGTCAGAGAGTAGAGCAAGTTTTACAAGGTAGAACATCGGGGGTTACAGTTGTTTCATCTTCTGGTTCACCTGGTTCTGGAGCTAAAATAAGAATTAGAGGTGCTGGTTCTAATGGAAAAACTGACCCATTATTTATTGTTGATGGAATGAAGGTGTCTAATTTAGATAATCTACCTCCAAGTGATATTGAGAATATTGAAGTGTTAAAAGATGCGGCTTCATCAGCTATATATGGTACAGAAGGTGCAAATGGAGTTGTTATTGTAACAACAAAAGCAGGTAAAAAAGGTGGATTGAAAGTAAGTATTAATTCTCAGTTTGTTTCTCAGAGTGTAAGAACAGACATGCAGCTAATGAATGCTTCTCAATTTGTTACTTATATGAATGAAGCAGGAATAGCAAGTGTAACTAACAATGGTTATGATACCAATTGGATTGATAAAACATTTGTTACTGCACCAATGTATAGGAACGATGTAAGTTTATCAGGAGCAGGAGAAAAAGGATCTTACTATATTTCTGCATCTAATTTGAATCAAAAAGGTATTGTAGGAAAAGATAATTCTTCTTTCAAAAGAACTACATTAAGGATGAATTTAAAAGGAGAGCTAGTTGATTGGTTAGAAGTAGGTATGAATGCTACTTATTCAATGACCGATAAAAACGGTGTTAATGAAAATAGTGACACTAGAGGGGTTATTCAAAATATGTTAATTATAGATCCCTTAACTCCAGTAACATATCCTAGTGGACAAGTACCACAAAATGTAATTGATAATGCAACAAATAATAATGTACCGTTGTTAACTGATGCTAATGGTAATGTTTATGGATATCCAAGTTTTTCTACAGGAGAGGTGATAAACCCAGTTGCGTTTTCTAATGTAATAAATAGTAATGTTACAGATGCGGCACAATTTTTAAATACGACTTATTTTAAGTTTAAAATTTTAGAAGGGTTAAATTTTACGACAAGGTTAGGTTTAGAGCAAAACACTTGGAGTACAGTTAATTCTACGAATCCTTATTATGTTTCTTCAGAAGCTCAAAATACAGTTTTTTCAAGATCAACAGTTGATGTTGAAAGTAACAAATGGTTGTGGGAGAATTTTGTAACATATACTAAAAAAATAGAAGAGCATAGTTTTACAGCTTTAGCAGGGTATTCAGCAGAAGACACTAGAACTACTACAGTTGTAGTAGATACACAAGGAGATAGACCAGTAATTCCAGTATATAAAAACAATTTAGTTTCAGCATTTGGAAGATTATCTTATGATTTTTCTGGGAAATATTTATTAGAAGGTTCATTTAGAAGTGATAGATCTGATAAATTTCCTTCAAAAAATAAAACTGCTTTTTTCCCAGCTGTGTCAAGTGGATGGGTTGTTTCAAAGGAAAACTTTTGGAAGGAAGATTCTAAAATTGATTATTTGAAAGTAAGAGCAAGTTGGGGACAAAACGGTAGCTGGGGTAATTTACCAGGTAATACAGATAAAACTTTTATAACTAGATTAAATGGAGGTAATCCAATTGATTATCTAGGAGCAATTGGAGCACAAATTACAAGTTTTGCTAATGAAAATTTAGTTTGGGAAACATCAGAACAATTAGATTTTGGAGTGGATGTAAAAGCTTTTAATAGAAGAATGAATTTCTCTGTTGATTATTATGTTAAAACAACAAAAGATTTAATAGTAAATAATGGAAGTTTAATTACTCCAGGTTCAGCAGGGTTTGTTTTTAGTCCGTTTAATGCGGGAACTATTGAAAATAAAGGGTTTGAATTTGAGTTAGGTTATGGAGATGAAACAAAAAGTGGGCTGACATATAATGTTAATCTTAACTTATCTACATTAAATAACGAAGTTACTGAGGTATTGTTTGTTCCAGAAGGAACTTCAATAGTTGGGGCTGGAGCACCACAAAATAGTGATGGAATTACAAGATTTACAAAAGGTTTACCAGTATGGTACTTTTATGGGTACGAAACAAACGGTATAGATCCAGCTACAGGACAAGTGAATTTAGTGGATACGAATGGAGATGGAACTGTAAATAATGCAGATAAAACAATGATAGGTTCACCTCATCCAGATATATTATATGGAGGTAATGTTAGTTTAGGTTATAAGAGTTTCGATTTTAATGTACAATTTCAGGGTACAGTAGGTAATGATATAATGGCTACATATCACCAACCATCGAGACCGATAACAAATAAACCTATACATTTTTACGAAAATAGATGGAAACAAGCAGGTGATAATGCTAGTTTTCCAGCAGCTCAATATGCGAGTACAGCTTATGATACAGATTTAGTAGTAGAAGATGGATCTTATTTAAGAGTTAAACAAATTCAATTAGGATATACAGTTCCAAAATCGTTGACAGATAAACTACATCTTAATAATTTAAGAGTTTATATGTCTTTAGATGATTATTTTACTTTTACTAATTACAAAGGCCTAGATCCAGAAATAGGAAACTTTGGAAATAATGACATAGGTGTAGATAGAGGTTATTATCCAACACCAGGTAAAGCATTATTTGGATTATCATTAGATTTTTAATATTTATAAATTATGAAAAAACAATTTTTAACAGTAATAGCAATACTTTTAGTAGGAGTGTTTGCTTGTAATAATGATTTTACAGTGAATCCTCCACAAAATGTAGAAGATTTAGAAACTTTCTTTTTAGAAGAAGAAAATGTAGAGTCTGCAGTGATAGGTATTTACGATTTAATGCAATATAATTATGGTAGAGATTGGCATAGTGCTTTTTTTGTAAAATTATTGCCAGGAGATGAAGCGAATGCAGGGGGAGTGAATTCAGAAGATCAACAACAATTGCAAAATATAGATGATTATGTGAAAGTTTCGTCATCAAACTCTTCTATTTCAAGTATATGGGATTTGTTTTATAGAACTATAGCTTTGTCAAATTTAGTAATAGAAAATATAAAAGATTCTAGTTTAAGTAGCAAAGACAAAGCATTAGCTGAGGCTAAATTTATGAGAGCTTGGTGTTATTTTGAACTTACAACAATGTTTGGAGATATTCCTTTACGTTTAACAGTTCCAACTACGCCAGCAGATTTTGGAATAGGAAAATCTACACGAGCAGAAGTATATGCACAAATAGAAGCGGATTTAACAGATGCAATTGTATCGTTGCCAGAAAAATCTTCATTAGGATATTCGTTTAGAGTTTCAAAAGGAGTAGCTGAGGCTTTAATGGGGAAAGTTTTAGTTTTTCAAAATAAAAATTTAGAAGCGATACCGTTTCTTCAAAGTGTTATTTCTAATTCATCTCACGATTTAGAGCCAAATGTTAATGATGTTTGGAGTATTGAAAAAGAATTTGGAAGAGAATCTTTATTAGAAATAGGATATGTTTCAACATCAGGTAGAGATTGGGGAAACATTGCTTGGGGTGGAAGAAACGAAAGTAATTTACATATTCAATTAATGGGGCCTAGAGGAGATGGAGTTATGGATGTTGTAGCTATAGGTTTATTAAATGGTTGGGGAATGAACAGACCGACAAAAAAATTAGTTGATGCTTTCGATGCGGCTGGTGATGTTACTAGAAAAGCAGCAACTGTAATGACAGAAGCTGAGTTGATAGCAAATGGAGGAGGTGTAGATCCAACAAAAGCAGATGGAGGAGTTATTTGGGACTATGAAGGGGCTATTAGAATGAAATACACGACAAGAGCTAAAGAAACTAGCACTGGTGGAGTAAGAGAATTAAATTACAGTACAAATTTTAGATTATTCCGTTATGCAGAAGTATTATTATTAGCTGCAGAGGCATATAATAAAGAAGGTAGAGATGCTGAAGCTAGGACAGAATTAAATAAAATAAGAACTAGAGCAGGTTTACCTAATATTGATCCAGCTTTAGCAGGAAATACATTATTTGAAGCTATAGTTAATGAAAAATTTTTAGAATTAGCACATGAAGGGCAACGTTTTTGGGATTTAGTACGCTGGGGAAAAGCAGCTACAGAATTAGCTGGAACAGGATATACATCTAAAAATGATTTATTTCCAATACCAATTACAGAAATTGATAAGAATTCTAAATTAACAAGTGCGGATCAGAACCCAGGATATTAATAAAAATAACTTTGTTTCATATTAATTGAACTAGATGGTTAATTGTGTAGTTAGCAATTAACTGTCTAGTTTGTTTTACTATTATTTTAATCAATGAAATTTTCCTCTTTAATTTTAATTGTGATTTTATTAGTTGCTTGTACTAGTGAAAAAAGTACAAAAAAAAGCAACTTATTATTTAGTGAATTAAAGGCTGGTAAAACAGGAATTTACTTTGAGAATAATTTAAAAGAAACAGATTCTTTAAATTATTTTAAATACACCTCTATTTATATGGGAGGAGGAGTTGCTTCAGGAGATATAAATAATGATGGTTTAGTAGATTTATTTTTTACAGGAAATCAAGTACAAAATAAATTATATTTAAATAAAGGAAATTTTTCTTTTGAAGACATTTCTAAAAAAGCCAAAATAGAAGGAACTTCAAAATGGTACACAGGAGTAACTATGGCAGATGTTAATGCAGATGGTTATTTAGATATTTATTGCTCAGTTTCTGGAAGGAATGGAGATAAGGGAAATGAATTGTATATAAATAATAAAGACAATACTTTTACAGAAAAAGCAAAAGAATACCAGATAGATGCTATAGGGAATTCGGTACAAGCTACTTTTTTCGATTTTGATAATGATGGAGATTTAGACCTCTATGTAGCTAATTATCCAATAGCTCATCCAACCACTTCAAATGCAATATATAAGCATAGAATGAAAAATGTATCGGAAGAAGAAACCGATAAATTATATAGAAACGATGGAAATTATTTTACAGATGTAACAGCGAAAGCAGGAGTGAAAAATTATAGCTTTTCATTAGGTGTTGTAGCTGCAGATTTAAATAATGATGGTTGGCAAGATTTATATGTATCAAACGATTATAGTATTCCTGATTTTTTATATATAAACAATCAAGATGGAACATTTAAAGAAGTTATAAAAGAGGCAACATCTCAAACATCTTTTTATGGAATGGGAATCGATATAGCAGATATTAATAATGATCAACTGTTAGATGTGTTTCAAGTAGATATGGAGTCAAATAATAATCGACGACAAAAAGCTAACATGGCGAGTATGAATCCACGATTATTTTATGAAACTGTATTTTATGGATTCCATTATCAATACATGCATAACTGTTTGCAGCTAAATACAGGGAGTGTAGAGAATAATATTCCAAAATTTTCAAATATATCTAGAATATCAGGAACCTCATCAACAGACTGGAGTTGGGGTCCTATGTTTGCCGATTTTGATAATGATGGATATAAAGATTTGTATATAACAAACGGTACAAGGAGAGAGGTAAATAATAAAGATTTCTTTAAAAAAATTGATGGAGAAGAATATGATAAATATTCATTGTTAGAGAAAACAAAAATGATTCCTTCTGAAAAGATAGACAATTTTATGTTTAAAAACGTAAATGGAATTCAGTTTGAAAAAGTAAATAAAGAATGGGGAATAGAGCATAAAGGATTTTCGAATGGATGGACTTATGCCGATTTTGATAACGATGGTGATTTGGACATTGTAATAAATAATATTGACGAGGAAGCAAGTGTTTTTGAAAATAAAGGAAAAGGTAAAAACTATTTAAGTGTTTCTTTTAAAGGAACTCAAAAAAATGCTTTTGGTTTAGGTGCAAAAGTTTATATCTACACAAAAGAAAATATACAGAAACAAGAATTAACATTAACAAGAGGGTTTCAATCATCAGTAGCAGCAAAATTGCATTTTGGATTAGGAGAAGTAAAAAAAATAGATAGTTTAAAAGTTGTTTGGCCAACAGGAAAAGAACAATTATTAAAAAATATAGTATCAAACCAAGCAATAGCTTTAGAGTATGCGAAAGCAAAAGATAAAAAAGATCAGTTATTAGGTAAGAAGAGAATATTTTCAAATGCAAAATCGAATTTATTAAAATACAAAGCAATTGAAAATGATTTGAATGATTTTGATAATCAGGTATTATTACCACATAAAATGTCAACACTTGGTCCAGCGGTAGCAGTAGCAGATGTTAATAAGGATGGCTTAGATGATTGTTTTGTAGGAGGTTCTTTTGGTAATAAAGGAAAGGTATTCATCCAAAAAAAGAATGGTTTTTTAGAAAAACAGAATACTCAAATAGAAAGCGATAAATTATCGGAAGATATAGGCGCTTTATTCTTTGATGCAGATAATGATGGAGATCAAGATTTATATGTGGTAAGTGGGGGTTATGAATATGCAGAGCATTCCGAAATGTTACAAGATAGATTGTATACAAATGATGGAAAAGGTAATTTTAGTAAAGAGAAGAAGGCATTACCACAAATACAAAATAGTGGATCTAAAGCTTATTCATTTGATTTTGATAAAGATGGAAAGCAAGATGTATTAGTTTTAGGAAGGCAAGTTCCAGGGAAATATCCATTACCAGCATCAAGTACTTTATTAAAGAACATTTCAAATGAAATAAATGTAAAATTTGAAGATGTAACAAGTTCTAATATACCATTACTTAAAGATTTGGGAATGGCTACATCAGCTGCTATTACTGATATTAATAATGACGGATGGGAAGATATTATAATTGTTGGAGAATGGATGCCTATAAAAGTATTTATAAATAACAGAGGAGAGTTTGAAGAAGTTTCAGAAAGTTACGGATTAACAAAAAATACTGCAGGATGGTGGTGGAGTATTAATCAAGGTGATTTTGATAACGATGGAGATACGGATTATATCATAGGAAATAATGGTTTGAATTATAAGTATAAAGCATCAGAAAAAGAAACATTTGATATTTATGTAAATGATTTTGATAAAAATAATAAAAACGATATTGTATTAAGTTACTATAATGAAGGGAAACAGTATCCAGTAAGGGGTAAACAATGTTCGTCGCAACAGATACCATCATTAAAAAGTAAATTTAAAAATTACAATGAATTTTCAACAGCTACTTTGGTTGATGTTTATGGTAGTAAAAATTTAAAAAACTCTCTGCATTATCAAGTGAGTTCATTTGCAAGTGTTTATTTAGAAAATAAGGAAGGTAAATTTATAGTACACAAATTACCTGTAGAAGCACAATTTTCAAGTGTTAATCAAATAGTAGTTAATGATTTTAACAACGATGGAAATTTAGATGCAGTTTTAGCAGGTAATCTATATAATTCAGAAGTAGAAACACCAAGAAACGACGGGAGTTATGGTCTTTTCTTAAAAGGAAATGGAAAAGGAGGTTTTACATCTGTACCAACTACAGATAGCGGATTTTATACTCAGGGAGATGTAAAAGATTTGGTGCCAATCACGGTAGATAATCAAAGATATATTATTTCAGTAAAGAATAATGATTACCTACAATTTATAAAAATTAACAAGTAAAAAAATATGTTAAGTTTAATCTCATTTATAGGATTTACAGTTTTAGTAGCAGTTGTTGCTTATATAGCAACAAGAAAAACAAATGAACAATCTTCAGAAGGTTATTTTTTAGGAGGAAGAAGTCTAACAGCAACAGTAATAGCAGGATCATTATTACTTACAAATTTATCAACAGAGCAATTAGTAGGTTTAAATGGACAAGCTTTTACAGAAGGTATATTAGTAATGGCTTGGGAAACATTAGCAGCAATAGCTATGGTTATTACAGCAGTGTTTTTATTACCTAGATACTTAAAAGGAGGATTAACAACAGTGCCTACTTTTTTAGAACGCCGTTATGATAGAACAACAAAATCAATTACTTCAGGATTGTTTTTAACTGGATATGTTGTTGTTTTTTTACCTATAGTATTATACTCAGGTTCATTAGCAATAAGTACAATGTTTGATGTGTCAGGTTTGTTAGGAGTATCAAAAGAAACAGCATTATGGATATGTATATTTTCTATAGGAATAATAGGTTCTATTTATGCAATTTTTGGAGGTTTAAAAGCGGTTGCAGTTTCAGATACAATTAATGCAGTTGGACTTATAATTGGAGGTTTGTTAATTCCAGTTTTCGGTTTAATAGAAGTCGGAGGAGGAAGTTTTTTGGAGGGAATAAATGTTTTAACAACAACACATACAGAAAAATTAAATGCAATTGGAGATAATGAATCATCAATACCATTTGCTACAATTTTTACGGGAATGATGTTAGTTCAATTATTTTATTGGGGAACCAATCAGGCAATTATACAGAGAGCATTAGGAGCTAAAAATTTAAAAGAAGGGCAAAAAGGATTATTATTAGCGTCAGTTTTTAAAATTTTAGGACCAATAATAGTGGTGCTTCCAGGAATTATAGCGTTTCATCTTTTTGGAGAGTCAATAGTAAATGCAGATGAAGCATATCCAAAATTGGTAACACAGGTTTTACCATTATCATTTGTAGGTTTTTTTGCAGCAGTATTGTTCGGAGCAATTTTAAGTTCATTTAATAGTGCGTTGAATAGTTCAGTAACCTTGTTTGGTATAGATATTTACAAAGAGTATATAAATAAGGAAGCAAACGAGAAGCAAATTGTTTCAGCAGGTAAAAAGTTTGGAGTTCTATTAGCAGTATTGTCAATGTTTGTGGCACCTCTTATAGCCAATGCACCCGATGGGTTATTTGGATACTTACAAGAAGTAAATGGTTGTTATAGTATTCCAATTTTAACTATCATAGTAGTAGGTTATTTAACAAAAAGAGTACCAGCAATTGCGGCTAAAGTGGCAATTATATCAGGTGCAGTATTATACATTATTAGTCAATTTTATTTAAAACCTTACGTGTTTGGAGAAGATAATTACCCGCATTTTTTACATATTATGGCAATATTATTTGTCTTAAATGTGGTAATAATGTTAATAATAGGGAAGTTGTATCCAAGAGGCGAGAATTATGTGCAAGAGTTTACTAAGGAGGTGGATATAACACCTTGGAAGCATGTGAAATTAGTAGGAATATTGGTGTGTGTTATAGTAATAGCAACATTCTTGTACTTTTCATAATAAAAAATAGTACGTAACTAATGCTATTTAACAGCCTATTTGTTATAAGTAGGTAGGGAAAATACGCAATTTTTTAAGAAAAATTCATTTGATATGTTATTAAATAAGCTAAAAAAAAATAGAATAAAAGTGTATGTAAATATGCTATTACTAATGGTTGTAATTATGGTTTTTGGAGCATGTAAAGCAAAAAAAAATGCAGTAGAGGCAGTTTTAGAATATAAAATATCTGCAAAATTAGGTGAAGGAGCATTTTGGGATTATAAAAAGAAACAATTCATTTGGGTAGATATAGAGAAAAAGAGATTACATATTTATAATCCTTTAAAAAAAGAAAATAGAATAATTAATGTGCCTTCAAAAATAGGTACAATAGTACCTTCAGAAGAAGAGAGTAAAGTGGTGGTAGCTTTAGAGGATGGAATCTATGTGGTTAATATAGAAACAGAAGAAATAAACTTATTGTCAGATGTAGAGGCATTAGTTACTGAAAATAGATTTAATGATGGTAAATGTGATCCAAATGGAAATCTGTGGGTAGGATCCATGCATTTAAAACAAACAAAACCAAATGGGAAGTTGTATAAAATAGATGACCATGGAAAAACTACACCAATGTTAGAAAACGTAACTATTTCAAATGGAATTGTATGGACAAAAAAAGGAGATGTTATGTATTATATAGATACGCCTACAGGAAATATTCGAGCTTTTGATTTTAACCTTAAAACAAGCACAATTTCCAATGAAAGAATAGTAGTTAAAGTAAATGAAAAAGATGGTTTTCCAGATGGAATGACGATAGACGAAAATGATATGCTGTGGGTAGGAATGTGGAATGGAAATGCTGTAGCTCAATACAATCCTAAAACAGGAAAATTAATTTCAAAAATAAAAGTACCAGCACATAATGTTACTTCTTGTGCATTTGGAGGAGATAATTTAGATACGCTGTATATAACAACGGCAAGTGTAGATATGACAAAAGAAGAAAGAGCGAAATATCCTTTAGCAGGTTCAGTATTTATAGCAATACCAGGAGTAAAAGGAGTAAAAAGCAGTTATTTTAAAAAGCCAGTTTTGAGTAAAGAAAAGTTAATTGTAGAACAAGTAAAATAAAAAGATATGCGCACAATTTATGCTTTTTTATTAGGGATAATAATGGTTTTCGCAATAGGATGTGAAAAAGAGAAAAAAGTAAGCAATCAATTAGAATACAATATTGAGGAGCTTTTATCTAAAATGACCTTAGAAGAGAAAATAGGTCAGTTAAACCTTAGAGGTACTTCTAGTAGAGCTAAAACCTTATCGGAAGAATTAAAGCAAAAAGTAAGAGAAGGAAAAGTAGGAGCACTTTTAAATGTAATGAATAAGGAGTATGTAGATGAATTACAAAGAATAGCAGTAGAAGAAAGTCCTAATAAAATACCGTTAATTTTTTCAAGAGATGTAATTCATGGATTTAAAACCATTTTTCCAATTCCTCTAGGTATGGCAGCCTCATGGGATGAAGAAGTGGCAAAGAACTCGTCTAGAGTAGCAGCAATAGAAGCTTCTTCTTTTGGAATACGATGGACTTTTGCACCGATGTTAGATATAGCTAAAGATGCAAGATGGGGGCGAATTGCAGAATCTCCAGGAGAAGATCCATACTTGGCAAGTCAATTAGCAAGAGCTTATGTAGAAGGATTTCAGGGAGATAGTCTGTCAGATCCAACAAGTTTAATAGCTTGTGCAAAACATTTTATTGGTTACGGAGCAGCCATAGGAGGTAGAGATTATAATACAGCTATTATTAGTAAAGAGCAGTTACATAATACGTATCTACCACCATTTGAATCGGCTTTTAAAGCAGGAGCACAAACCGTAATGACATCTTTTAATGAAGTAAATGGAATACCAGCCTCAGGAGACAAAGAATTACTAACAAATATTTTAAGAAAGCGATTAAAGTTTGATGGTTTTGTGGTTAGTGATTGGAATTCAGTTACAGAGATGGTAGCGCATGGTTATGCAGAAGATGAAAAACAAGCAGCAGAAAAAGCTATCGATGCAGGGTTGAATATGGAAATGACAAGTAAATCCTATGAAGATAACGCAAAGGAACTTTTAAAAGAAAATAAGTTGTCAATAAATCAGATAGACAACATGGTGAGAGATATTTTACGAGTAAAGTTTAGAATGGGATTATTTAAAACTCCATATAGAAATAAAAATAAAGATGTAGAAATTTATAGCAGTAAACATCTAGAATTAGCAAAAGAGGCAGCTATAAAAAGTTCAGTTTTATTAAAAAATGAAAACAATGTTCTCCCTTTAAATAAAAAAACAAAGGTGCTTATCGTAGGACCATTAGCGAATAAACCTAGAGAACAATTAGGTACATGGACTTTTGATGGAGATAAAGAACATACAGTTACACCAGTAGCTTCTTTTGAAAAAAATAATGCAAATTTTGAATTTATAGAAGGTTTAACTTATAGTAGAGATACTAATAAAAAGTATTTTAAAGAAGTACTAACTAAGGCAAGTAATGCAGATGTTGTTTTGTTTATAGGTGGTGAAGAAGCAATTTTATCAGGAGAAGCACATAGTAGGGCAAATATAAATTTACCAGGAGCACAAGAAGAATTAATAAAAGAGTTGGCAAAAATAAAGAAACCAGTGATTTTAATAATAATGGCTGGTCGTCCAATAACACTTCAGAATATAAAAAGTAAAGTAGATGTAATTTTAATGACTTGGCATCCTGGAACTATGGGAGGAGATGCCATTTATGATATTCTTTTTGGGATAAAAGAACCAAAAGGGAGGTTACCAATTACGTGGCCAAAAGTGGCAGGGCAATTACCGTTATATTACAATCATAAAAATACAGGAAGACCAGCAAGTTCAAAGGAATATGTGCATATAGATAGTATACCTATAGGAGCATGGCAAAGTTCATTAGGAAATACATCACATTATTTAGATGTTGGTTATGAACCAGAATATCCTTTTGGTTTTGGGTTAGGATATACTTCTTTTGAATATTCAAATTTAAAATTATCTACAACTAGTTTAACAGATGATAATAATATAATAGCTTCTATTGATATAACTAATACAGGAGAAAGAGCGGGTGAAGAATTAGTTCAGCTTTATATTCAGGATGTTGCAGGTAATATAACAAGGCCTGTAAAAGAATTGAAAGGGTATAAAAGAATAAGTTTAAAATCTAAAGAGAAACAGAAAGTAACATTTGAAATAACAGTTGATGATTTAAAGTATTATAATAATGAATTGAAATACGGAGTTGAAAAAGGAAAATTTAATATTTGGATAGGTGCAAATTCAGCTTCTAAGGTAAAAGAAAAGTTTGTATATGAGTAAGATATATATTCTTATGGGAGTGAGTGGTTGTGGTAAATCAACAATAGGTGAAAGGCTATCAAAAAAAATAGATTTACCTTTTATAGATGCAGATGATTTTCATTCAAAAGAGAACAAAATAAAAATGTCCGAAGGTATTCCTTTAACAGATTTTGATAGAAAACCTTGGTTAACTTCTGTGAACCTTAAATTAAAAGAACTTCAGTTAAAAGGAGTAATATTAGCTTGTTCAGCATTAAAGGAGAGTTATAGAGAATTATTGTCGGCAAATATTAAAAATATAAACTGGGTGTATTTGCAAGGAGATTATGACATAATTGAAAAAAGATTAAAACGAAGAGCTTCACATTTTTTTAACCCAGATTTATTACAATCTCAGTTTGATTGTTTAGAAGAACCGAGATATGGTGTTAGAATAAGTATTGCGTTAAATCCAGATAGAATTTTAGATTATATTATAAATAAAAATGAGTAAAAAGGTATTAGGAATTATCGGATTAGGAGTTATGGGGAAGAGCTTAGCATTAAATGCTATCAGCCATAAAATACCTTTATCAGTATATAATAGGTTAACTGAAGAAGAAAAAGATGTAGTGCCTAATTTTATAGCAGAAAATACAACTGAAGATATATTAGGTTTTACAGATATAGGGGGGTTTGTAGCATCATTAGAAAGTCCAAGGAAAATTTTGATCATGGTAAAAGCTGGCGCTGCAGTTGACGCGGTTATAGATTCGATTCAACAATTTTTATCATCAGATGATATTCTTATAGATGGAGGTAATTCTCATTATAAAGAAACAATAAAACGTGCAGAAACTTTAAAGGAAAAAGGAATACATTTAATAGGTTTAGGAGTTTCGGGAGGAGAAGAAGGAGCTAGGAAAGGACCATGTATGATGCCTGGAGGTAGCGAAAAAAGTTATTTGAAAATAGCTAATGTTTTAGAAAAAATTTCAGCTAAAGATGAAGAAGGAAAACCATGTTGTTCCTATATAGGAAATAATGGAGCTGGACATTTTGTGAAAATGGTACACAATGGTATCGAATATGGCGATATGCAATTAATAGCAGAATCATTTGATGTATTATCAAAAACTAAAGATTATGAATATATATCAAAATTATTTTTTACATGGAATTCAGAAGAGTTATCTAGTTATTTATTAGAAATTTCTGCAAAAATACTAGAAGTAAAAGAAAGGGAGGAGTATTTATTAGATAAAATTTTAGATAAAGCAGGTAATAAAGGAACTGGGGCTTGGTCTAGTACGGCAGCTTTGGAACTAGGTGTACCAACTACAGTTAAAACAGCGGCGGTTTTTGCTAGATATATATCATCATATAAAACAACTCGAGTAAAGCTCTCAAATGAAAAAGAAAATACAAAAAAAGAATACAATACCGTTGATGAAGAATTGTTAAAACAAGCTTACGATTTTACAAGAACAATTAATTTGCATCAAGGTTTACAATTAATTTATGAAGCTTCTAAGGAATACAGTTGGAAGCTAAACTTATCGGAAGTTTGTCGAATATGGACAAATGGTTGCATTATAAAATCAGAAAAGATAAAAGAGTATAGTAAGCGATTACAAAAGGTAGATATCTTATTAGATGATAGAGAAATTGTAGGGCAATTAAGAGAACAAGAAGAAGCTGTGCAAGCAATTATAAGTTATGCAGTTTCTAATAGAATTAGTATTCCTTGTATTATGGCTGCTTATAATTATTGGATTTCAATAACAAATAAAAATTCTTCAGCTAATTTAATACAAGCACAAAGAGATTATTTTGGAGCTCATACATTTAATAGAACAGATAACGAAGAAAGTGTGTTTTTTCATCATAATTGGTAATTGGTATGTTAGATTATAATTTGTTGATAGCTGTAGTTTTAGGAGTTTTTATATTGCTTCTTTTAATACTTAGATTTAAGATACAGGCATTTATAGCATTGTTAATTGCAAGTATAACAGTTGGTGTTGTAGCAGGAATGGATCCTAAAGAAATAATTAATACCATGCAGCAAGGTATGGGAGGTACTTTAGGTTTTGTGGCATTGGTTGTAGGGCTAGGAGCAATTTTTGGAGCTATTTTAGAACATTCAGGCGGGGCAGAAGCTTTAGCTAAATTTATGTTGAGTAAATTTGGAGAGAAAAGAGCCTCCTGGGCGTTAATGTTAACAGGTTTTTTTGTAGCAATACCCGTATTTTTTGATGTAGCATTTATTATATTAATACCAATAATATATTCTTTGCAACGTAAAACAAAAAAATCATTACTACTCTATGCTATTCCTTTATTAGCAGGCTTAGCTATAACTCATTCATTTATACCTCCAACCCCAGGACCTGTAGCAGTAGCTGATATTTTACAAGCAGATTTGGGTTGGGTAATTTTATTTGGTTTCATAGTAGGAATACCAACATCGATATTAAGCGGACCAGTTTTTGCAAAATACATTGCCGAAAAAATTTATATTGAAGCACCAGAATTAGATACGACCGAAGTTTTAGAAACAGAATATCCAGCAGTAAAATTAATTATAGCCATTATTGGAATTCCAATTGGGTTAATAGTGTGTAATACAGTATTAAATAGTGCTTTATTACCAGATGGATTTTTGTCTGATACTATGAAAAACTGGATTAGTTTACTAGGAAACCCTTTTGTGGCATTAATTATAGCTAATCTAATAGCTTGGTATACTTTGGGTATAAGAAGAGGAGTAGATAAAAATAAATTATTAAAAATAGCAACAAATTCCATGGGACCTGCAGGGATAATTATTTTGCTAACTGGAGCTGGAGGAGTTTTTAAACAAATGCTAGTTAATACAGGTGCAGGAGAGATGTTGGCAAATTATATAGCCAACCAAGGTATAAGCGTATTGTTTTTAGGTTTTTTAGTCGCAGCCATAGTTCGTATATTACAAGGATCAGCAACAGTTGCTATGATTACTGCCGCCGGTATAACTGCGCCCTTATTAATTGTAGGTGTTTATTCAGATATGTACAGAGCACTTTTGGTAATTGCTATAGCGTCAGGGGCCTCTATACTTTCACATGTAAATGATAGTGGTTTTTGGTTGGTAGGTAAGTATTTAGGTCTAACGGAAAAAGAAACATTTAAGAGTTGGACAGTAATGACAACAATTTTGGCGCTAGTAGGTATAAGTACCGTAGGCCTAATTTCATTAGTTTTATAAGAAAAAAATGATAACACTTAAAGATATAGCAAAAGAACTAGGTATTTCGATATCAACGGTATCAAAAGCACTAAATAATAGTTATGAAATTAGTCAAGCGACTATTAATAAAGTGCAAAAATTAGCAAAAGAATATAATTATAAGCCAAATAAGGCAGCACTAAGTTTAAAAAAGAGTAAGACAAAAACAATTGGAGTAATTATTCCTGATATATTAAATCATTTTTTTGCAAAGTCGTTACATGGAATCGAAAAAGAAGCTTCTAAGTTAGGATATAGTATAATTACATGTATATCAAATGAATTATATCAAAGTGAGAAAAAAAATATAGAACTTCTAGCTAATGGTAGTGTTGATGGGTATATAATATCAGTAGCAGCAGAAACACAAAAAAAACATGAAGTAGAACATTTTAAATCAGTTTTAAGGCAGCAGTTACCTATTGTTATGTTCGATAGAATGATTGAAGATGTTAGTTGTGATAAGGTAATTATAGATGATTTTGGAGCAGCCTATAAAGCAACGAATCAATTATTAAAAGAAGGAAGAAAAAAAATAGTACTGCTTAGTACTCTTAAGGGGTTAAATGTTGGTAAGCTAAGAACAGAGGGGTATTTAAAAGCAATAGAAGAGAATAAAGTATATAAAGAAAATCCAATAGTAGTAAATATTAATACAGCAATTGATTTAGAGGAACAAGTAAGTAAAGTGTTTAAAGAATATAAAGATTTAGATGGCATTTTAGCAATAGATAATACTCTAGGTGTAATAGCAATAAATAAAGCAAAACATTTTGATTATAAATTACCTAAAGATATTTCAATTATAGGGTTTTCAGATTATAATGTACTACCATTTTGCAATCCAAAACTATCTACAGTAACGCAGCATTCAGAAGAAATAGGTGAAAATGCAGTACGTATGATTATCGATAGAATAGAAAAGAAAGCTTCAGTACAAAAAATAACAAAAGTTATTAAAACAAGTATAGAACTAAGAGAAACTACAAAAAATATATAAAATAAAAGATACATATGTCAACCGAAAATAAATTATCAATAAAAGAAAAAATAGGGTATGCTTTAGGTGATACAGCAGCTAATATTGCGTGGAGAACCATAGGTCCTTTTTTACCTATTTTTTATACAGATGTTTTTGGGTTAGGTACAGCTGCAGTAGCAATGTTACTGTTTGTTATTCGTTTAGGAGATGGGATTACAGATTTAATTATGGGGAATATAGCTGATAGAACCAAAACAAAATGGGGTAAGTTTAGACCTTGGTTAATTTGGACAGCTTTACCATTTGGTGTGGCTTTAATTTTACAGTTTACCACTCCAGATTTAAGTTTATCAGGAAAGTTAATTTGGGCATATGCAACTTCAATTTTTTACACATTAATGTATACGGCTAATAATGTTCCGTATTCTGCTTTAATGGGAGTAATGACTTCAAATGTAAAAGAAAGAACTGTTTTATCATCATATCGTTTTTTTGGAGCCTATTTAGGAGGAATAATAGCAACGATAGGAGTTATATCGTTAGTAGATTTTCTTGGAGAAGGAAACAAGAATATAGGATATCAATATACAATGTATGTATTAGCATTTATATTGGCTGTGTTTTCTATAATAACATTTATAACAACAAGAGAAAGAGTACCAGCTATTGAAGGTAAAAGTAATGTGAAGCAAGATTATAAAGATTTAATAACGAATAAAGCATGGCTTATTTTATTATTTCTAGGTTTTGTTTTTGTAACATACAATGTTATAAAACAAAGTGCAACAATGTATTATTTTACGCATTATGTGCAAGATGATACTAATTTCTTTGGTAGCTTATCAAGATGGGGAGGTAAAAATGGATTAGCAGGATTGTATTTGCTTTCGTTATTGGTAATATCTATGATCTCAACTTTATTTGCTCCATATTTATCAAAGAAAATAGGGAAGAAAAGGCTTTTTATTTTAAGTATTTTGTTTTCTTCATTAGCAACAGGTGCTATTTATTGGTTAGAAGCAACTCAAGTAGGAAGCATATTTTTCTTTGGAATAGTAGCAGAATTTGGAGCAGGACTTATGCCTATTCTTTTCTTTGCTATGTTAGGAGATTCAGCTGACTATTCAGAATATAAAAATGGAAGAAGAGCTACAGGTTTAATTTATTCAGCAGGTACATTTGCAATGAAATTTGGAGGAGGAGTCGCAGGGGCAATTACTTTAGCAGTTTTGAATATGTATAATTATGAAGGAAATGTAGCCGTTAAAACAGTAGAAATGCTTCACGGTATAAAGTTAAATATGAGTTTAGTTCCAGCGTTATTTGTATTGTTAGCAGTGGTAGCATTGCTTTATTATCCATTGACTACACAGAAGATGAAAGAAGTAGAGCAAGAGTTAATAAAAAAGAGAAATTTATAAGTATATGATAACGTTAGAGAATAGTGTTGAAGAAGCACTACAAATTGAAATAAAAAAAACGTTAGAAAATGTATTAGATTATTGGACTACGCATACTATAGATGATTTAGAAGGTGGTTTTGTAGGAGAAATAGATAGTAAAGGAAATATAATTAAAAAAGCACCAAAAGGAATTATATTAAATGCTCGTATCCTATGGAGTTTTTCAGCAGTTTTAAATCAAAGTTTTACTGATGCTTCTAATGAAGCGTGTGCAAATAGAGGATATCAATATTTAAAATATTTTTTTAAAGACAAACAAACTTCAGGAGTGCATTGGGAGCTTAATTATGATGGGAACCCAATAGATAAAACTAAGAAAACAATAGGGCAAGCTTATACAGTTTTAGCACTGTCAGAATATTATATTTTCTCTAAAAAAGAAGAAGTAAAAATTTGGGCTGTAGATCTATTTGAATTTATAGAAAAGAAATTTAAAGTTTCTGATGGAAGCTACCTTAATGAAGAGACTAAAGATGGTGTTTTAGATAAAGCAAAAACATTAGGAACATACTTACATTTATTAGAGGCCTACACAACTTTGTATAGGATACATAAAAATGAAGCATTAGAAGAAAGAATAACTTATTTATTCGAAACGATTGTAAATAAATTTTGGAAAAACGATAATTTTCTGGTGTTAGAATTTGATGAAAATTGGAAGAATATTAGTAAAACAATTTCTTTTGGGCATAATGTTGAGGTGCCTTGGATGCTACTAGAAATAGCAAAGACTTTAGAGGGAGAAAAATACGTAAATGTTATTTTAAAAAAAATGCAGCAGAATATTGCTAGTTTTTTAAAAGAAGCAATTACTATTGAAGGAACGGTATTAGCAGGTAGAAATATTGTTTCAGGAAAATTAGATTACGATTTAAATTGGTGGGTGCAAACTGAAGCAATGCTAGCTTGTTACACTTTGTATAAAGAAACAGATAAAAAGAAATACATTGATAATTTTAATAGGATATGGAATTTTACTAAAAATAATTTTATCGATTACGATAATGGAGAATGGCATTCTAAAATAACAGAAGAAGGAGAAAAGTTTGAGAATAAAGTAACTATGTGGAAAACACCATACCATATAGTTAGAATGTGCTTAAATATAATGCCAACAAATAATAATGCGTAGTGCTGTTTTATTAAAGAAATTTTTATACATAATTACATTTTTCAGTTTGATTAATTGTAGTAAATCATCAAGTATATTTGAAGATGGTTTTGAAGAGGCAACATTGTTTCAAGAACCTTTAAAGCCTTGGGTAATATGTGGTAAAGGAAAGGTTTTTGTTGATAATTCAAGAGCATATTCAGGTAAGAAGTCAGTACATATAATTAGCGGAGAAGGGTATAAGAATAGAGCTTTTTTATCATTATCTAATATTTTTCCATTAGAAGAAAATGCTTATTACGGGAAAATGCAAATGTTTGTGAAAAAGGCTTCACCAGATGGAATACATTGGACTATGATACAAGGTTCAGGGAAAGTTAAGAATGCGTATACTGCTGAGATAAGGTACGGAGGACAACATAATAAAAAATTAATGGCTAATTACGATACTGTTGAGGTAGAGAGTGATTGTTGGCAACATTCAAAAACGAAAATACCAGAAAATAAATGGTTTAGAATTCAGTGGTATTTTAATGGAAATAAGAATTTAATGAAGTTATGGATTAATGATAAATTGATTTCAGACTTGTCTATTAAAGGAAAAGGAGAGGGATGTGTGAATAACGAAACAAATGGTAATTGGTATTTTCCTGTTTTTGAAAAATTAAGTATTGGATGGGTAGATTATCAAAAAGGAGGAGGAAATAGAGAGATATGGATCGATGATGTTACTATTTCCTCAGAATACATTAATTAATTGTTATTTAATTTTAAGTTGATTTATAGCAATTTCAGTATTATTGGTAGGTAAGTTACAAGTATTGTTAACACAAACATATAGGTAAGTGTCTTCTGTTAAAAACCTGTTTTTTAATAAAGGAAGATTACTTTTTTTAGAACTACCAGCAACTAATTTATTGGGTAAATAAACTTTATTTAATTGAATAGATTTTTCAAGAGCATCAGTACCGGAAATTGCAACTTCATAAAAAGGGTAGGTGTAATTTAAATATAAAGTAAGCCAATTAGCATGTGCGGAAGGGTAATCAGTCATGTCAGGAGTTACATTGTGTAACATTTGTTTACTAATTTTTAAATACTCTTTATTTTCATAAAAATGACTTAATAGAAATAAGTTCTTAGCCATAATAGAGTTTGAGGAAGCAATTACATTATCATTGGTTTCAATTTTTTTAGTAATAAGTTCTTTTTCTAAATTAGAAGTATAATAAAAAAAGCTACTATTTTTATCGTAAAAATGAGTAAAAGTATAATCAGTTAATTTTTTTGATAAGGATAACCATTGTAAGTCAAATGTAACTTGATATAAGGTCAAATAAGCCTCAGTTAACGTTGTATAATCTTCTAAATAAGCATTTATGCTAGCTTTCCCATTTTTATAGTTTCTAAAAACTTTACCGTCGCTTTCAATTAAATTATTTTTAATAAAATTAGCATTTTTAAGAGCTATATTTAAAAAATGAGGATCATTAAAAGCTTTATAAGCATCAATATATCCTTTTAAGGTTAAGGCATTCCATGAAGTAAGTATTTTATCATCTAATCTTGGTTTAGGCTTATTAGATCTATAAGAACTTAGGAGTGTTCGCCATTCTTTAACTTTTTGATTTAAAAGGGCTAATGTGATATTATATTTTTTTACAAAATCTTCGTTAGTATATTTTCTAATCAGGTGATATTTTTTATGCTCCCATAATCCAGTTGAATTAATTCCAAAGTAATTAGAAAATAAGTTAAAATCAGATTTAGGTATAATAGTAGTTAATTCTTCTTTAGTCCATACGTAATAGGCACCCTCTTCAAGCTCGTTGTGTTCATTATAGCTGTCAGCATCTAAAGAAGCGTAAAAACCACCATTTTTATCTGTCAATTCATTTTCTATAAAAGCGAGTGTCTGATATACCGTTTCTTTATAAACAGGTTTTTTAGTAGCCATATATGCGTTAGAATATAAACTAGCTAATTGCCCGTTGTCATATAGCATTTTTTCGAAATGAGGAATATGCCATTTCTTATCAGTAGAATATCTAGAAAAGCCACCTTCACTTTGATCAAAAATACCCCCTAAAGCCATTTTTGTAAGTGTAGTGTTTACATAAGATAAAAGCTTTTGGTCTTTTGTTATGTATGCATATTGTAATAAAAAATTATAATTGTTGGGCATTGGGAACTTTGGAGCTTTATTAGTACCCCCAAAAGAAAGGTCAAAATATTTCTCCCAATTACTTAATAAATCTTTTATATAAATTTTATTGAAGTCTTGTTTGTTTTTATTTAGGGTAATTAAAGAATTTTCTTTAATTCCTTGAGTTAGTTTGTTAGCGTAATTAATTAACTCTTCGGGATTTTTTTTGTATAAATCTGAGATTTGCTCAAGAGCATTAGTCCATTGTTCTTTTGGGAAATAAGTACCACCAAATACAGGCTCTCCATTAGGTAAAGCTATGCAGTTTAGAGGCCACCCACCACTACCAGTCATAAGTTGCACAGCGGTCATGTATATCTTATCTATATCAGGGCGTTCTTCTCTATCAATTTTTATATTAATAAAGTTATCGTTCATTAATTTAGCTACCTCTTCATTTTCAAAAGATTCTTTTTCCATAACATGACACCAGTGACAAGAAGAGTATCCTATTGAAATTAATATAAGTTTGTTTTCTTTTTTAGCTAGTTCTAATGTTTTATCATTCCATGGATACCATTTTACAGGATTGTGAGCATGTTGTAATAAGTATGGACTCGTTTCGTGTATTAAACTATTGGTATATTTGTGTTCTTTCAATTTATTTTTAGTCAGACTATTATTACAAGATATAAAAAAAGAAATAACACAGAAGAATAAAAGTTTTTTTAAAAACATATTAGGAAAGAGTTGAAATCAAAAATAATAAATTTTTATTGGATAAAATTCAAAAGCCCACTCATATGAGTGGGCTTTTGTTAATCAACTAATTCAAATAATTTACACAATGAAAACAATGTTACTTGTTTACAGTTTATTGCTCTCAAATTCTGTGCCAAAACTACGAATTAAGAATATATTTTTAATCACTGTATTTAATAATTCACAATTTTTTAACGATTAGTAGTGTTTCTATTAACAAATACATAGTTTAAATGTTAATTTTAACAAATTATTAATAAACTAATGCTTTTGTTAGCTAGCGTGCTTATGTGCCTTATATGACGACCTAACTAATGCACCGCTTTCTACGTACATAAAGCCCATTTCTAAACCTAAAGTTTCATATTTTTTAAACTGATCTGGAGTAATAAATTGTTTAACGGGTAAATGTTTTTTACTTGGTTGTAAATATTGACCAATAGTAATTACATCCAATCCAACACTACGCAAATCTTTCATAGTTTGAATAACTTCATCTTCAGTTTCTCCTAAGCCAAGCATAATTCCAGATTTGGTACGCATACCATTATCTTTTAAATATTTTAAAACAGCTAAGCTTCTATCATATTTAGCTTGTATACGAACTTCACGAGTTAATCTACGAACTGTTTCCATATTATGAGAAACCACTTCTGGAGCAACTTCTATAAGTCGATCAAGTAATCTTTCATTTCCTTGAAAATCTGGGATTAAAGTTTCTAAAGTAGTATTCGGATTAGCTCTTCGAACAGCGTTTACAGTTTCTGCCCAAATAATAGAGCCACCATCTTTTAAGTCATCTCTATCAACAGAAGTTAATACGGCATGTTTAATACTCATTAATTTAATAGAACGAGCAACTTTTTCTGGTTCATCCCATTCAACAGTTTCTGGTCTACCAGTTTTTACACCACAAAAACCACAAGAACGAGTACAAATATTACCTAAAATCATAAAAGTAGCTGTTCCTTCACCCCAACATTCTCCCATATTAGGACAACTACCACTAGTACAAATAGTATTCAATTTGTATTTGTCAACCAAACCTCTTAATTCTGTGTATTTTTTACCTACAGGTAATTTTACACGTAACCATTTTGGTTTTTTTGTTCTTTCTGGTAATACTACAGATTTGTTTTCCATTTTATAAAAAAAATTGAACTGCAAATTTACAAAGAAAAGAGTTATAAATTAAGTAAAAACCAAATACTAAATACTACTAAAAAAATGATTCCTGTAATACTTAAAATACGTAAGCCTAACTTTGGTCTATGTTTTTCAGGAGTATGCTTACCTGTAATTAAAATGTAGTTTAATATCGCATAGAATGGAGCCGTTAAGAATGATAATACAGTGGCTATTCTAACTAAAAATCCCATATCTGATAAAAAATATTTCAAAATAAGAAAAGTTCCAATAGTTAAAAATAACATCCAAAACCAATAAGTAAGTTTTGTTTTTTTATTGAAAATTAATGTAGATGTTTTACTCATGGCTCTTGGAGATGCATCTAAGGTAGTTAAAGTAGTACTAAACATTGTGGTAAATGCAGCTACACCTATAAATAAATAAGAGAAATCGCCTAGGTTTTTTGTGTATAAATGAATAAGTTGAGAGGCAAATACTGCGCCTTTATTAGAAAAAGATTCGCCAGATCTGTACATAACCAATGCGCCCAACATAACAAAGCAAACACCTAGAAAAAATGTGCCAATATATCCAACATTAAAATCGAAAATAGCATGTTTAGGTTTTATCTTTTCAAAAGTAGTTTTACTTTTTTCAACTGACCATATTGAATGCCAAATAGAAATATCTAAAGGAGCAGGCATCCAACCTAAAAAAGCAATTAAAAAGGTTATTTGTGCAGTTCCACTTGGTACTATTTGTTGAAAACTAAATCCTTTTTGTGTACTAAATAAAGCAATATTTACAGCTAAAATTGTACTTATAGTTAATATAACTATAATGTATTTCATTAAATTATCAAGTAATTTATACTTTCCAATGCCTAAAATAATAACACTTATAAACATTATTATTACAGACCAAACTACCAAATCGTTTGTAAAACCAAAAATATTTGAAGCCAAGCTTGCGGTTACAATTGTTACGGCAGCCTGAATGGTAAACATAGTGGTAAAATTTAAAATATAGTAGCTAATTAAAACATACTTGCCTAATTTTTTATAACCATCTAATAAAGTTTCTCCAGTAGCAGAAGCATAGCGAGGGCCAAATTGAAAAAAAGGATATTTAAAAATATTAACAATTAAAAGAGCCCAAAGTAAACCAAACCCAAAATCGGCACCAGCTCTTGTAGATTGGACCAAATGAGAAACTCCTATTGCAGCACCAGCAAATAATAAACCAGGACCAAGTAAATTTAGAAAAGATTTTTTCATAAGGGGATAATGAAAGAAAATGTTAAACTAATTGAGTCTGTTGAATGAAATGTGTAATTATTTAGCATTTTTGTTGCTAAATCTCAGGCAATTTAAGATTTCTTTATTATTTCTGCTAATAATTTTTTAGCTCTTAACAGTTTTACCTTTACATTATTCATAGGTTCCCCTATTTTTTCTGAAATTTCTTTATAGCTTAATTCTTGAAAAAAACGTAAATTAATTATCTCCTGGTATTTTGGTTTTAGTTTTTTTATGTCCTTTAAAAGTTTAGCTAAATTTTGCTCAGTAATAATTTTATCCTCAGGAGAGGGAGCATTATCAACTACTTGAAAAGCAGCTTCTTCTTGTTCTTTAGATGTTTCTATTGAAATTGTAGATTTTTTCTTTCTAAGAAAATCAATATACACATTCTTAGAAATGGTAATTAACCAAGTTTTAAATTGATAATCTTCATTAAATGTATCAATTTTATCAAAAGCTTTAGAAAAGGTTTGAATAGTTATATCTTCAGCATCATTATCGTTTTTAATTTTTGATAATTGATAATTATATACATTACCCCAAAAAGTATCTAATAAAAAATTAAATGAAATCTGATTACCTTTTTTAGCAAGTTGTATATGCTTAAGAACTTTTTCTTTATTTACTTCCAATGTGTAGGTTTAGAAATTGTATTTGATATAAATATAATGATTTGTAATGAGACTAAGCAAATGTCAAGTAAAGGTAAAAAGTAAAGAATTTTTTTGTCGTGAAGCTTAAAAGCTGATTTACCTATAATTAAATATTGTATAAAATAATAAGGTAAAATAATAGGTAGTGCAAGTTTCCAATTTATAAGCAATGAATAAATAGCTAATGGAAAAAAAATAATTTTAGTAACCTTAAAAAGAGTCAAGAAAAAGCGGTGTTTAAATTTATATAAAGAAAACACAATAGACGATTTTCTTTTATAGGAAAACCAATTCTTAAAAGAAATAGATTCATTAGAAATAACATAACTATTTTTAGTTATAGAAATAGTTGTGTTTCTATTGTTCGCAGCATCTTTTATAAATAAATCATCTTCACCTAGAAAAGTATTCATGTGTTTAATAAAACCATTTACTTTAAAAAAAACACTTTTTGTATACCCTAAATTTTTAGTGTTTGCACTAAATGGACTTCCTAATTTAGTATATGAAAATGACTGAATATGATTAATAATATTGTCAAACCGAATAAGTAAGTTTGAAAAAGAGAATTTCTTAGGTTTAATTTGTTGGTAACCTAAAATGATTGATTTTTCTTCTGAAAAATTGAAAACCATTTCTTGAATCCAATAATTAGAAATAGGACTAGATGATATATCTGTAAATAGTAAATGCTCATTACTAGCTGCTTTTATTCCTAAGGTTAAAGCATATTTTCTATTTCCCCAAAAAGCTTCAGTGTTAGCTACATTTACTATTTTAATATTTGTATATTCTAGTTGAAGTTTTTCCATTACTTCAAGAGTATTATCAGAAGAAGCATTGTTAATTAAAACCATTTCAAAATCAGTATAACTTTGTTTAGAAAACGCGTTAATATAATTAGCTAAATTATCGGCTTCATTTTTTACACAAATAATAACTGAAACGGGGATGTTTTTAGAAATTGTTTTTTTTCCTTTTTCAAAAGCAAAAAGAGAAAAACTTAAAAAGTAAAATATTTGTACAATCGAAACTGCTACAAAAATGTAGAAAACTACAGTAAAGATCATATAAATAAAAGAGGTTTAGTTTTCGTGTTGTGGTTCGCTACAAGTATCAAATTGGTCTGGAGTTTTTCCACAAAAACCACATGCATCACCACTTTCATTTAATACTGGATTTTGGCTAGCGCAAGTTCCAGCAAATTCACCATCTTTTTTAGCCCAAATTTTAATAGCAATTCCAGCAAAGGCTAATGCTAATAATCCAATTGTAACAAAAACTAATTTCATTTTTTAAAAATTTAGTAATGCAAAGATACAAACTTCCTTGATTTTATAAATGGATATTGTGTAGTTTGTAAGTGTGTGACTTTTATTTTTTTAGGTGTCATAATTAATAATCAATTAATTAAAAAATAAGAAAATGAAAAAATATTTAGCTGAATTATTCGGAACATTTTGGTTAGTTTTTGGAGGATGTGGTAGCGCTATTTTTGCAGCAGGTTTCCCAGAACTAGGCATAGGGTTTATGGGGGTAGCCTTTGCTTTTGGTTTAACGGTATTAACTATGGCTTATGCAGTTGGTCATATTTCAGGAGGGCATTTTAATCCAGCAGTGTCATTGGGTTTATGGGCAGGAGGAAAGTTTTCATCAAAAGAGTTAATTCCTTATATAGCTTCTCAATTATTAGGAGCAATTTTAGCAGCGAGTTTTTTATTTTTAATTATTTCTAATAAAGAAGGATTTGAATCTATAGGAGGTTTTGCAGCTAATGGTTATGGAGCTTTATCACCAGGAGAGTATAACCTTACAGCAGCTTTTATTGCAGAATTTGTATTAACAATGTTCTTTTTATTAATTATTTTAGGAAGTACTAGTGAAAGAGCACCAAAAGGTTTTGCACCAATAGCTATAGGTCTAGGATTAACATTAATTCATTTAATAAGTATTCCAATAACAAATACTTCGGTAAATCCAGCTCGTTCTATGAGTCAAGCATTATTTGTAGGAGGAGAATATTTAACACAGTCTTGGTTGTTTTGGGTCGCTCCAATTGCTGGGGCAGTGGGAGCAGGATTTATTTATAAAATCTTATTTGGCAAAGAATAAATATTATCTACACATTGTGTACTATAAATAGATGCAAAGTTTATTGTGTCTATTTTTTTTTAAAATAAATTAATTTTAAACCTTTTGGAGTTATAAGGGTCTTAGTATAAGTGAGTGCATTTATAAATTTAAACCCCAAGAGATGAAATTAAATCAATTAATTAAAACATTATTAGTATTGTTTGCGCTATCAGGTGTATTATATGCGTGTAGTTCTAGTGATAATGTAGCTGAAGATATAGATAATTCTTCTGGAACAACTAATTATGATATTACACCAGTTTTATCAAAATTTGATGGGGTTTCAGGTGTTTCATATGCTATAAATGGAAATGTAGTAACCTTTACAACAAATAACTTACCAGATCATAAAAGTCCATATTGGGGAGCTGGAAATACAAATTATGAGGCATATAATGGTACAAATCCAAATTGGAATCAAAACCCAAATACAATTGCATCTCAGAATATTACTTTTCAAATACCATTAAACCCAACAGCTGCAGCAACAAAAACAGGAACGTCTTTAGGTCCAATGGGAATAGCATTAAATGGAGTTGCGTTTTATAACCAATATGCAGGGCCTAACAATCAGCCCTTAACTAATGAGATAAATTCTTTTGATCAATATTTAGGACATCCACAAAATACAGGGCAATATCATTACCATCAAGAGCCTATCTATATTACAGGACAAAAAGGAAAAGATGCTTTTTTAGGTTTGCTAGCTGATGGTTTTCCTGTATATGGACCAGAAGAAAATGGAGGGACAATTACTAGCGCAGATTTAGATGTATATCATGGACATACTACAGCAACAGCAGATTTTCCTAATGGGATTTATCATTATCATATAACTGCAGATGATCCTTATATAAATGGTAGTGCATTTTATGGTACACCAGGTAATATTACTCAATAATTGAAGAAAGTATTTTTTATATGGATATTAATTAGTTGTTTTTCTTGTGAAAAACAACAAGAGAAAGGAACATTAAGTATTCAATACTCTAATAAAAATATTGGATTGAAAAATGGAGTTTTATTTTATAAAGGAACTCCATTTTCAGGTATTCTAACTTCTTTTAATGAGGTTAATAAAACAAATGATATTGTCGGTTATTTAAACGGAAGAAAAGAAGGAGAGGAGTTAAAAAAGTATGTAAATGATATTGTGGCAGAGCAACGTTTTTATAAAAAAGGATTAAAAACAGGAATACATAAAGCTTGGTGGCAGGATGGTAGCCAAAAATTTTTATATCATTTTAATGAGAAAGGAGAATATAATGGAAATATTAAAATTTGGTATAAGAACGGACAGTTGTATAAGGATTTTAATTACGAGAATGGAAAAGAGAGCGGCAGTCAGAGAATGTGGGAAGGAGATGGAAAATTAAGAGCTAATTTTGTAACTAAAAACGGTGAGCGATTTGGGTTAATAGGATTAAAAAAATGTTATTCAGTAAATACAACAAATGAAGAGTATAAATAAACTTAAAAAAGTAATTTCATTATTAGCGCTAGTAGTATTGGTTATTTCTTGTAAAAAAGAAGCTAATGTGAATAAAGATATAACATTGCCGTTTTTTAATTCAGCTGAATTTACTCCAGAGTGGATTTCTGAAGATTCTTTAAAATATAATAAAATACATGCAATACCAGATTTTAGTTTGGTAAATCAAGACGGAAAGGAAATCACAAACAAATTTTATAAGGGGAAAATTTATGTTGCTGATTTCTTTTTTGTTTCTTGCCCAGGAATTTGTCCGATTCTGGAAAAGAACATGAGCAAACTTCAAGAGAAGTTTAAAAATGATGGAGATGTATTGTTATTATCGCATACAGTAATGCCTGTTAAAGATTCTGTACCTGTTTTAAAAAGATATGCAGTTGATAATGATATAGATTCTGAAAAATGGAATTTAGTAACTGGCGATAAAGAGCAAATTTATAACCTAGCTAGGAAGGCGTATTTTGCAGACGAGGATTTTGAAAAAACTCAAGATGAAAATGCTTTTATTCACACAGAAAATTTTGTACTAATAGATAAAAAAGGAAGAATACGTGGAGTTTATAACGGTACTTTAGGTTTAGATACAGAACGTTTAATTCGCCATATAGAAATTTTGAAAAAAGAAAGTTAAATTACATTTACTTCTATTTCTAAATTAATATCGAATTTATTCTTAATAGTGTTTTGGATTTCTTGAGCTAACTCGTAAATTTCTTTACCAGTAGCATCTCCATAGTTAACCAAAACTAAAGCTTGCTTTTCATGTATACCATATTCACCAAAACGTTTCCCTTTAAATCCACTTTGTTCAATTAACCATCCAGCAGGAACTTTAATTTCAGTGTCAGAAATTACGTAACTAGGAATATTAGGGTATTTACTTTGTAATTTATCAAAGTGTTCTTTTGAAATTACAGGATTTTTAAAAAAACTACCACTATTACCAATTTTTTTAGGGTCAGGTAATTTACTTTGACGAATAGCAATTACAGCATCTGAGACATCTTTTATAGTTGGATTTGTAATTTTTTTGGAAGTTAATTCTGTTTCAATAGCACCGTAAGAGGTATTTAGCTTGTGTTCGCTTTTTGTAAGTTGGAAGCTTACAGAAGTGATAATATACTTGCCTTTAGCCTCGTTTTTAAAAATAGAGTTTCTATAACCAAATTTACATTCAGTATTTGAGAATTCAATCAATTTACCTGTTTTAATATCTATAGCTTCAACACGGGTAATAGTGTCTTTAACTTCAACACCATAAGCACCAATGTTTTGAATAGGACAAGTACCAACGTTTCCAGGTATTAAAGATAAATTTTCTATACCTCCATAGTTTTGAGAAACACACCAAAGAACAAATTCATGCCAGTTTTCACCAGCATTAACAGTTAAATAAATATCATTATGATTTTCTCGATCAATTGAAATTCCTTTTAGATTTAAGTGAACAACTAGCTTTTCAATATTTTTAGTTAATAACATATTACTGCCGCCACTAATTAAAAAAATATCTTGTTCTTTTTTTAATAATTGTTGTAAACCGTATAGAGAATCAATAGATACAAAACGTTTAGCATTCACATGAATACCAAACGTATTGTATTTTTTTAATGATATATTTTCTTGAATATTCAATGTTATTTGTTGTATTGCTCTAAGGCAATTTTTAAAATTTCTACTGAACGTTTTAAATCTGTTTTGTTTAAAACATAAGCAATACGAACTTGATTTTTTCCTTCACCTTTGGTAGAATAAAAACCACTAGCAGGAGCAACCATAATAGTTTCGTTATTATGATTAAATTCTTCTAAAATCCATTGAGCAAAATCATCAGCATTAGTAACAGGTAATTCAGCAACACAATAAAAAGCTCCTTTTGGGTTGGCAACTTTTACGCCTTCAATTTTTTGCAATTCAGAAATAAGCGTATTTCTACGATCTTCATATTCTTCAATTACTTCATCAAAATAGCTTTGAGGAGTATCTAAAGCAGCTTCACTAGCTAATAAAGCATAGGTAGGAGGGCTTAAACGCGCTTGTGCAAATTTAATAGCTGTATTAATAAAAGCTTCATTTTTAGAAACAATACAACCAATTCTTGCACCACACATACTATAACGCTTAGAAACAGAATCAATCATAATTGCATTTTGTTCTAAACCTTCTAAGGTCATTACAGAATTGTGTTTTTCACCATCGTACGTAAATTCACGATAAACTTCATCAGCAATTAAAAATAAGTCGTGCTTTAAAACAATTTGTTTAAGTTTTTCAATCTCATCTTCACTATATAAGTATCCTGTTGGATTTCCAGGGTTACAAATTAAAATAGCTTTGGTTTTTGAAGTGATTAACTTTTCAAAATCTTCAATAGCAGGCAACGCAAAGTTGTCTTCTATTTTAGAAATTACAGGAACTACATTTACACCAGAAGCGGTTGAAAAACCGTTATAGTTTGCGTAAAAAGGCTCAGGAATAATAATTTCATCACCTGGATCTGTAATACTTCCAATGGTAAATAATAAAGCTTCAGAACCACCTGTAGTAGCAATGATATTATTAGCGTTTACATGAATATCATTTTTAGCATAGTAATTAGCTAATTTAGTTCTGTATTCTTCAGAACCTTCAGAACGAGCATAAGATAATACTTCAATCGTATTATTTTTAACAGCATCAAGGGCAACTTGAGGAGTTTTTATGTCTGGTTGACCAATGTTTAAATGATAAACTTTTGTTCCGTTCTTTTTAGCAGTTTCAGCAAAAGGTACCAATTTACGAATTGGTGACTGCGGCATAGAATTTCCTTTTATAGAAATAGATGGCATTGTAAATAGAATTAGTTATTTGTATGGCAAATTTGCAAAATAAAATTGATAAAATAAACTAGTTTCTTACGAAAATGAGAGGTTAAAAAAATCTTAAAAAAATGAAAATATGAACTGAAGGTTGTATATTTAAGATTAACCTTAAAACTTTCCCATTTGAAAATACGTATACTTTATATTATTTGCTTCTTTTTATGCTTATCAATTTATTCTCAAAAAAAATTTCATTTTTTAGGGAATAATGCTGATAAACAAGAGTTAACATTTGATTTGATAAATAATTTAATTATTATTCCACTAGAGATTAATGGACATCAGTTATCTTTTATATTAGATACTGGAGTAAATAAAACTATTTTATTTAATTTAACAAAGAGAGATAGTATAGGATTGAATAATGTTAAAAAAGTTTTTATAAGAGGGCTTGGAGATGGAGAACCTATTGAAGCGTTATTATCAAAAGGAAATCAATTTAGAGTTAAAAAATTGATGAGTTCAAATCAAGATTTGTATGTAATTTTAAAAGATGCCTTTAATTTATCGGCAAAAATGGGAACTACTATACATGGTATTATAGGTTATGATTTGTTAAAGGATGTAATAGTTAAAATAAATTATAATACTAAACGAATTGTTTTTTACAATCCTAAAACATATAAGAGCCGAAAATGTAGAAAATGTGAAGTCTTTCCATTGCAATTTTATCGAAAAAAACCATATATAAATGTAGGAGCAAGAATTGATACTGTAAATAATATAGTGACTCCTTTAAAATTATTGATTGATACTGGTGGTAGTGATGCAATGTGGCTATTTGAAGGTACCAAAGAAATGATAAGAACACCTATAAAGCATTTTAAAGATATATTAGGTGAAGGTATTAGTGGTACTATTTACGGAAATAGAAGTAAAATTCCTTCAGTATCAATAGGGAAGTTTATATTAAAAGAGCCTACAGTATCTTTTTTAGATTCATCATCAACATTTAATGCACGTCAATTTAAAGAAAGAAATGGAAGTATAGGAGGCAATATTTTAAAACGCTTTAAAATTTGGATCGATTATCCGAATAAAAAAATCTCTTTAAAAAAGAATGCATCATTAAAAAGTGGATTTTACTATAACATGAGTGGTTTACATGTTATTTATGATGGACAAGAATTAGTTAAAGAAAAGGCAATAACAAGAATGTTAGATTCTCGTAGCGATGGAAATCAATCATCAAATAATATAATTTCATTTGTAAATACTTATAATTACCGGTTTAAACCTAAATTTAAAGTAGATAAAGTGGTTATAGGTTCACCAGCATATAAGGCAGGTATTTTAAAAGATGATGTTATAGTGGCTATTAATAATAAACCAGCTCATGAATTTAAATTAGAAGAAATAATAACTCTTTTTCAAACAAAACCAAATAGAAGAATGAAAATAAAGGTTAAAAGAGGAATAACTAACCTTAAATTTGAATTTAGATTAGAAAAAAGAATATAAAAAAATCCTCTCCAATTTGGAGAGGATTTTTTTATATTAAATGAAAGTTGTATAATTATTCACTATCACTCATCATGCTTTTTTCTTTAGCAGGAGCAGCTTTCTTAGAAACAAAACCTTTAATCTTAAGCATTGTTCTAGATTTCTTAGCGTTAGAAATTACTGTAATAGCTTTTGAAAAACCTCCTGGTCTTTTAGTATCGTAAGAAACTTCGATTTGCCCTTTTTGACCTGGCATAATTGGAGCTTCAGGTTTTTTAGGAACAGTACAACCACAAGTTGACTTTATATCTTTAATAATTAAAGGAGCGTCACCAACATTGGTAAACTCAAATGTACGCTTTCCTTCAGATCCAATAGCTACTTTACCGTAGTCAATAGTTTCACTTTCAAATTTAAATTCTTGAGCATTTACTGTTAACGTAATAAAACAAACAGCTAGGAATGATAAAATTGTTTTCATAATTGATAAAATTAATTTAGGGGTTTAAACCGTTACAAATTTAGTATTATTTTTTTAGTACCAAAAAAACCAACATCATATTTTCTGTACCTCATAGATAGTTGTATTTTTGCTTTCTAAATTTCAAAAATAATGCCAAAGACTGAGTATTAGATAATAATTGGTCATAAAGATATACAAATATATGAATATTCCATCAAAATATAATTCAAAAGAGGTAGAAGGAAAGTGGTACGATTACTGGATGCAACACAATTATTTCCATTCGGAAGTAGATGATAGAGAGCCATATACAATTGTAATACCACCACCGAATGTAACAGGAGTATTACATATGGGGCATATGTTAAACAATACAATTCAAGATGTATTAATACGTCGTGCTCGTTTACAAGGCAAAAATGCATGTTGGGTTCCAGGAACAGATCATGCATCAATTGCAACAGAAGCAAAGGTTGTAGCGAAGTTAAAAGAACAAGGAATTGATAAAAATGATTTAACTCGTGAGGAGTTTTTAGCATACGCATGGGAGTGGAAACATGAATATGGGGGAATAATTTTAGAGCAATTAAAAAAGTTAGGAGCTTCTTGTGATTGGGAACGTACAGCTTTTACTATGGATCCAGCCTTGTCTGAATCAGTAATAAAAGTATTTGTTGATTTATACAACAAAGGATTAATTTATCGAGGTTATAGAATGGTAAATTGGGATCCAGAAGCAAAAACTACCTTATCAGATGAAGAAGTAATTCATGTTGAAAAACAAGGGAACCTTTATTATTTAGAATATAAAATTGAAGGATCTTATGAAAAATTAACAATTGCAACAACACGTCCAGAAACTATTTTTGGAGATACGGCAATTTGTATTAACCCGAATGATGAGCGTTTTACCCATTTAAAAGGTAAAAAAGCTATAGTTCCTATATGTAATAGAGTAATTCCTATTATAGAAGATGAATATGTTGATGTAGAGTTTGGTACTGGATGTTTAAAAGTAACACCAGCTCATGATGAAAATGACAAGGTTTTAGGAGATAAGCATAAGTTAGAAGTAATTGATATTTTTAATGAAGATGCATCTTTAAATTCTTTTGGATTACATTATAAAGGAAAAGATCGTTTTGTAGCTCGTAAAGAAATTACAAAAGAATTAGAAGAAAACGGAGTTTTAGTAAAAACAGAAGTTCATACAAATAAGGTAGGAACTTCAGAAAGAACAAAAGCTGTTATTGAACCAAGATTATCAGATCAATGGTTCTTAAAAATGGAAGATTTAGTTAAGCCAGCTATTGAAGCTGTATTAGGAGAAGATAGCGACGTTAAATTATATCCAAAGAAGTTTGAAAATACCTATCGTCATTGGATGGAAAATATTCGCGATTGGAATATTTCTCGTCAATTATGGTGGGGACAACAAATTCCTGCATTTTTCTATGGAGATGGTAAAGAAGATTTTGTAGTTGCAGAGAATATTGAAGATGCTTTAGTTTTAGCGAAAGAAAAAACTAAAAATGCAGAACTAACAATTAACGATTTAAAGCAAGATGAAGATGCTTTAGATACTTGGTTCTCTTCTTGGTTATGGCCAATGTCTGTTTTTGATGGAATTAACAATCCAGAAAATGAGGAAATTAAATATTACTATCCAACAAACGATTTAGTTACAGGTCCAGATATCTTATTTTTCTGGGTAGCTCGTATGATTATTGCAGGATATGAGTATAAAGATGAACGACCATTTGAAAATGTATACTTAACAGGCTTAGTACGTGATAAGCAACGTAGAAAAATGTCTAAATCGTTAGGGAATTCACCGGATGCATTAAAATTAATAGAAGATTATGGTGCAGATGGAGTTCGTGTTGGATTACTATTAAGTTCTGCGGCTGGTAACGATTTAATGTTTGATGAAGATTTATGCCAGCAAGGAAAAGGGTTTTCTAATAAAATTTGGAATGCTTTCCGTTTAGTAAAAGGTTGGGAAGTAGATGCTTCTTTAGAGCAACCGGAAGCTGCTAAAATTGGATTAGAATGGTATAATGCGAAGTTTCAAACAATATTGGCAGAAATAGAAGATCATTTTTCTAAATATCGTTTATCGGATGCATTAATGGCAATTTATAAACTAATCAATGATGATTTTTCTTCATGGTTATTAGAAGCGGTAAAGCCAGGGTATCAACAACCAATTGATAAAAAAACATTTGATGCGATAATTGCTGTTTTTGAAGATAATTTAAAAGTATTACATCCGTTTATGCCTTTCTTATCAGAAGAAGTATGGCAGCATATAACAGAAAGAACTCCAGAAGAAGCTTTAATTATAGCAAAATACCCTGAGGTTAAAAAAGTTGATACAACAATCATTAGTCAGTTTGAATTTGCTACGGATGTTGTTTCTGGTATTAGAACGATTAGAAAAAATAAAAACATTTCGTTTAAAGAAGCAGTAGAATTGTTTGTTGTAAATAATGAAAATTTCACAAAAGATTTTGATGTTGTAGTTCAAAAATTAACCAATGCTTCGGTTATTAATTATGTTTCAGAAAAGGTTGAAGGAGCTTCGTTTAGAGTAAAATCAAATGAATATTTTATACCAATATCTGTTGAAAATATAGATGTAGAGGCAGAAACAGAGAAGTTAAAAGCAGAGTTAAAAAGAGCTGAAGGTTTCTTATTTGGAATTCAAAAGAAATTATCTAATGAGCGTTTTGTAAGTAATGCACCAGAACAAGTAATAACTTTAGAACGGAAAAAAGAATCAGACACTTTAGCTAAAATAGAAACCATTAAATCGAGTTTAGCTTCGTTAAAGTAAGAAGATTTTAAAATAAAATATTAAGCTCCCATTTGGGAGCTTTTTTTTAAAAAAAAATCTGTAGTCTTGTGTTGAAAAAGAAATAAATATTGCTATGAATAAATATAAAATTACTTCGCGCTTTTTATTTCTATAATTAAAAATAAACTTATTACAATGAAAAAAACAATACTAGGAGTTTTGTTGCTAATGTTATGTACTAACATTAAGGCACAACAAGATAATGAAGTTAATACCCGATTTAAAATTAAGGACAATACAAGTTCAATTGAATTAGGCCAGTGGGATGGTTCTAGAAACAGAATTGAATCTGTAGGAAGAAAGCTTTTTTTAACCTCTTATACAGGAGGGATTTCTTTTGGTAATAGTGGAACTGAGCAAATTGTGATGAATAATGCTGGTTATTTTGGGATAGGAGTTACTAATCCAGATACCCAATTACATATTAGAGCAGCAGAGTTGGGAGCTATAAGTAATGATAGGTCAATTTTAGCTAAGTTTGAAGGAAATGTAGTGGGTAATTTTTCAAAGTTTCAAATTTTAAATAAGAGAAATACAAATGGTACTACATGGTTTAATACATCTGTAAGGTTACAAAGAGTAGTTGATGCTACACCTCAAGGGTTTATTGATTTTGGTATTGAGGATAAAACATCAAATAATGGATTAGCTTTTGGAACAAGAAATGGTTATGCAGGAACTCAACAAACAAGGATGGTTATTGGAGATAATGGTAACGTAGGTATAGGAACAACTTCTCCTGGAGCTAAATTACAAATTTCTGGAGAAGATTCAGACAGGATAATTTTGTCAAATAAAACAGTGAATTTTAATTTAAATAGCCCAAAGCTTTCTCTGTTTGGATATTCAAACGGAACTCAAATAACAGGACCGTCGTTACAAAAAATTAATATAGGTGGTTATGGACGAGGAAGATTAGCTATATTTCAGCATGGAGGAGCAGATTATACTTCAGAAGAAGAAGTAATGAGTATCCTTCCAAATGGTTATGTTGGAATAGGAACAATAGATCCATCTTCAAAACTAACAGTAGGAGGAGATTTAAGAATTGGAGAAGGTAACGTATATAAAGATGTAGTTTTAAAAACTGGAGCAGCTATTACAGGATACAACGGTGTTTTTGAAATAGCACCTAAAACAATACCAGGAAGTGGTATTGCTCAACATGTTACTTATTTTAAAAATGCAGCTCAACCAAACGGAAAAACAGTTCATAGTTTAGTTGTGGATGGTAATGTAGGAATTGGAACAACAGATACTAAAGGTTTTAAACTAGGGGTAAATGGTAAAATTGCAACTACAGAGGTTAAGGTAGCTACTTATGCGAATTGGGCAGATTTTGTGTTTGAAAAAGAATATAATTTACAAACGTTAAATGAGGTTGAAAAACATATTAAAGAAAAAGGACATTTAAAAGATATACCAAGTGCTGCAGAAGTAAAAAAAGAAGGTTTCTTTTTAGGAGAAATGGATGCTAAGTTATTACAGAAAATAGAAGAGTTAACCTTGTATACAATTCAACAGGAAAAGAAGATTAAAGCACAAGAGGAGAAAATGAATTTACAGGATAAAAAAATTAAAAAACAAGAGGGAGAATTAAAGTCTTTGAAGGATTTGTCTAACAGATTGTCTAAAATAGAAGCAAGATTAAATACTAAATAAAACAATAATTATTTTGTTAATAAGAGAGTTCTAAATGGGAACTCTTTTTTTGTTTTTAAATGTATATTTGTATTTAAAAAGAAATAAATTTTGCTAGGTAATTAAAGGATTTTTCGTGTTTTTATTTCTTCTTAATTTATAAATTTTTTAAAAAAATAATTATGAAAAAGACAATATTAGGTATTGGCGTTTTATTAGTATGCTTTCATTTGAGAGCTCAAAATAAGTTAGAGCTTACAGGTAATATAGGTATAGGAACAACAACACCTCAAACACCTTTAGATGTTAAATCAGCTTCGCCAAATAATTTAGCAGCAAGTTTTGGTGGTACTATAAGTTCTGGCACTTGGACTGGTATTCATTTTGGCTATTTAGAACCGGGGAACAATTATTATAGAAAGTCTGCTATTGCTTTTGAAAGACAAGATGCTGCTGCTAGAGGTAAAATACACATCTTGAATAACGGAGCCAATAACAGTGCTTCGGCAAATTTAACGGATGCTAAATTAACTATAGAGTATAATGGTAATATTGGGATGGGAACTACAGCTCCTAAAGCAAAACTTCAAATAGCAGAAGTAAATACAGAATCGAGAACATCAGTTAAAGATTTAATATATCTGACAACTAGCCATTCAAATGTTGGTTATGATGGATTTGGTACTGGAATAGTTGACTTTAGAAGAACTTATAAAAATAGTACTCCTCACGCTGTAAATAGAATATCATTTATAGAAAGAAGTTATTCTACAGCAGATAGAGGAGGTGCGATTACATTTTCAACAAAAACTTTAAGTTCAGGAACTGTAGCCCCTTTGGAAAGAATGCGAGTTGATTATAATGGTTATGTAGGAATAGGAACAACAGAACCAGATTCAAAATTAACAATTAATGAAAATAGTGCGGATACAACAAATGGCGTGTTAAGTTTAACTAATTTATCAGGGAGTGTAAATGATGTAGTGTCTATGCGATTTAATGCAGGAGGAGGGGCTAGTGGTACTTTTTTAAAGCATATGAGACAAGGAAGTAGTGGAGCAGATTTTGGAATTTTTACATCTCCAACTTTAACGGGAGCATCTGTAGAAAGGTTTAGAATAACAAAAGATGGTAAAGTAGGAATAGGAACAACAACTACAGGAAGCCATAGATTAGCAGTAGAAGGATCAATAGGAGCAAGAGAAATTAAAGTGCAAGCAACAGGCTGGTCAGATTTTGTGTTTTATAACGATTATAAGCTACCAACGTTAAAAGAAGTAGAAACTCATATTAAAGAAAAAGGACATTTAAAAGATATACCAAGTGCTGCGAAAGTAAAAAAAGATGGTTTCTTTTTAGGAGAAATGGATGCTAAGTTATTACAGAAAATAGAAGAGTTAACCTTGTATACAATTCAACAGGAAAAGAAGATAAAAGCGCAAGAGAATGAGTTAAAGAAATTACAAAGCTTATCAGCTAGGTTAGAGAAAATAGAAAAATTATTAGAACAAAAAAACTAACATTTTTCTACACTTAATAAAATAAAAACCCTCATTGAAATAATTTCAATGAGGGTTTTTATTTTAAGTTCTTTTAATTAATTCTTAGTTTCTGTCAATAACATCACCAGAACCAATAGAATTACTGTCTATTTTAGGATTCCCTTTATAATATACACTACCAGAACCAACTACACTAGCTTTAATTTTAGAGCTAACACTTGTTTGTACACTACCAGAACCAGCAATACTAGCTTTTAAAGTATTTGTGTCTAAATCGTAAGCTTTTACACTACCAGAACCAGCAATAGAGCATTTAAAGTTGTCCGTTTTACCTTTTAATTTAATGTTTCCAGAACCACCAATAGAAGCTTTTACATTGTTAGCATCAACATTAGCAGTAATATTACCAGAACCACCAATATTAAATGAAGCATCGTCAGCTTTCATACGTTTTTGCACAGAAATATTTCCAGAACCACCTAAAGAAACAGCTTCAATTCTTTCAAAAGGAACAGTAACAACTAATCGCTTTGTAGTTCTAATGTTTGTGTTTTCTTTAAATTTAATTTTTAATTTACCGTTTCTTACCTCAGTTTCAATATAAGGAAGTAAGTTAGATTCACCTTTAATAGTTATTTTACCTTCAGTACCATCTACTAGATTAACGTCAAAAGAGCCACCTACGCTCACTTTATCAAAAGAGCCAATAGATCTAGTTTTAGTAACTACATTTCCGTTTCCTTTTACCTTTTTAGAATTCCACCAACTTTGAGCACTAACGTTAAGAGAAAGTAAAATTATAATGGCTGTAATAAGTTGTTTTTTCATTTTGTTTATTTTAAAGTTAAAATTGGTTATATTTAAGTTTTGTACATATGCCCCAGAATATTAATTTATATAGTGTAGCTTATTTTTTAACGTGTTTTGTTTCTTTGTTTTTTATTGATACGGGCAACTCAATTACTGAGATGATTATAAAAATTTTATCATTGATGTCCTTGTCGTTCTTGTATTTAAGTACTTCAAAAAAAATTGATTATTTCTACTTATTAATTTTAATGAACTCGATAGCATCAGATACATTTTTAATTTTCGACGATTCTTTTATGATGCTTGGAATCTTCTTACTCTTAGCAAATAGAGTTTTATACATTGTTATATCTAGAAGAGCATTGTTTGAAACAAAACCTAAGATGTTATTAATTTATGTAATCCCTAGTTTACTTTTATTTACTACTATTTTTGTTTTGCTAAAACCATACCTGCAAGAAATATCGTTATCGTTTTTATTCATGGGAATAACTTCAGCAATAATGATAGGCTTAGCTTTCTTTAATTATTTAAATGAAATGAATAAAAAAAGTAAGTTCTTTTTATTTGGTATTTTACTTATTGTAACTGCCGATGTTTTAATAGCTTTTAATAAATTTTTAGACTATAATCTAGTTTACGTAATTGTATATACAGCTATGTATTATGTTGCACGTTACTTAATTTGTTTATCTATGATTAAAAGAAAAAGAATTAATCATTAATTTTAAGAGAAACACCACCATACCTAGATTTTATATTTATGGTTGAGTTTGAGTTTCCTTTACCAAAAGTACCTTCATAATGCTTTTTAGAGCTTTTTTTGATGCTTTTAAACATATCTACATTATCTTTTGGATAATTAAAGCCAGCATATCCTAAATCTATAGTAAAGTTAAAATTATTATCACTACTAGTACCTAATTTAATACCTGCATAGCTACCATCAATAGTAATGTTTTCAAAACCTTTGGCAATATCTTGAACTCTAATACTACCGTAATCTGTATTAATTTTCAGCGCTTTTTTTAGCGTTCCAATTTTAATAGCAGCATAGTCTGTACCACCTACAATAGTAGAAACATTATTCACAGAAATACTACCATAATCGCTATTAAATTTAAGATTTGTAGTGGTACCTATTTTTATAGTAGAATAATCAGCATTTACTTTTAAATCTTCAGAGTTTACAATTCGTAATTTAGAGTAGTCAATATTAACACTCCCAGATTTCATAAAGTTAATTTCTGAATTACCACAATAATCTAAATTAATAGAGTTTGTATCGTTTAAAAGTTTGTCAACTTCTACATTTCCATAATCACAATTTAAATTAGCCTTACCTTCTAAAGATCCAAGTTCAATACTACCGTATTTATTATTTAAATCAGCATTATTGGTTATTGGCATTTTTACAAAATAATTAATTTTATAATTGGTGTTACTTTTACCCCACCAAGACCATTTAGATTTTGTGCTTTCAATTTTAGTACGTGCTTCAACTAAGCTTTCTGAAGCTTCAAAGTGAACATCTATAGCATTTAATTTTTGTTCAATATTACTTAAGTCATCACCTTTTACAGTTATTTTAACTTCAATCTCTATACGGTTTTGGTTCCAAGTAGTAACATTTAAGTTTCCATATTTATTACTAATGTATAAAGTTGCGTTTTTATTAACTGTAAAGTTTTTACTTATGGTTTTGCTTTTTTCATGTTTCTTATCATCATTTGCTATTAAAATAGTAGGAAAAAGAATAAATAAGAAAAGTAATTTATATAATTTCATCGTCTTTAAGTTCTAATTTTGCTGGGTTTTTTTGTAATTCTAATTGTAATAAAAGTCTTTCTAAAACTTCTAATCTTTGTTGGTAATTTGTGATCATTTTTTGAATGATCTGTCTTTTATTTACATTCTTTGTTAACTCTGTAATTAATGTCTTGTAGCGATCTTCTAAATCTTCAATTTCATCTAAAGAATCTTCTATTATTGATTCTGTTTCAATATTTCGATACTGTTCAATTTCTTTTAATTCTTGATTAATTGTTGAAACAAAAAAACTTTGCGCTTCTGCCATTTTTGGTGACACATCTGCTAAATCGTAAACACTTTTTTGTTGATAGCTACCAAGATAAAAACCTAAGACCAATACAACAGAAGCAGCAATACTCATCCAAAATATAGTTGGCTTGTTATTTTTTTTAGGCTGCTCTAGTTTTCTTTTAAAACGATCTAAATGACCAGAATGAGGTTCGAAAATATCGAAATCATTTTCATCAAAAAACTGATGTAATTTATCCTCCATATACTTGTGTTTTATTAGTGTTGGCAAGTAAAACTTGCTTTAATTTCTTTTTTGCTCTAGATATAGTAGTACGTACATTTTCGTTGGTGTACTTTAATATTTGAGAAATTTCTTCATAATCATATCCCTCAATTAAATTTAATGTAAGTATAACTCGATAGCTGTTTTTTAAACTTTGTAAACTATCCATTACTTGTTTTACATTTAAAGAACTATAATCTATAGTTGTTTCTTCAACTTCATAGTTTGAAACTACCTCCATTTTTACTTCATCATAACGAATATTCTTCTTGAGTTGGGTTAAACTTTTATTAATTACAATTCTTTTAAGCCAAGCTCCAAAGGTAACTTCACCTTTAAAAGTATGTAGCTTAGAAAAAGCGGTTAAAAAAGCTTCTTGAATTAAATCTTCAGCTTCAAACTCGTCTTTTAAAATACGATATGATGTATTATACATTGCTTTATAATAGGCATCATACACTTGCATTTGCGCAGTGCTATCGTTTTTCTTACAGCGTTCGATTAGTTGGTTGATATGTGTTTTTTTAGACTCCAAAGAAATCATTCTATACTAGAGACAATTTACTTTTTAAATTGTGACAGTTTATTTTTAATAAAAGTAACTTTTTTTTTGAGATTTGTTGTTTTTGGAATGTAAATATTTGTTATTTAAAAGGTTAGCTGTTTTAAATTATCGTGTTCAAATGAAGAGAAAGTTGAACAGAAAAAATGAATCTAAATATGTATATTTGGCACAATGATTGACAGTGTTAAAATTATAGAATGCCCACGGGATGCAATGCAAGGAATTAAAAGTCATTTTATTCCAACAGAGTTGAAGGCAAAATATATTAACTCATTGTTAAAAGTAGGTTTTGATACAATAGATTTTGGAAGTTTTGTTTCACCAAAAGCGATTCCTCAAATGAGAGATACCGCAGAGGTTTTATCAAAATTAGATTTATCAACAACAAAAAGTAAATTATTAGCAATTGTTGCAAATGTTCGTGGTGCAAATGATGCATCTCAATTTGAAGAGATTAATTATTTAGGATATCCTTTTTCAATCTCCGAAAATTTTCAAATGCGAAATACACATAAGACAATAGAACAGTCAATAGATACATTAAAGGAAGTATTGGCTATTGCAAATAGAACAAATAAAGAAGTTGTAGCATATTTATCAATGGGATTTGGAAATCCGTATGGAGATCCTTGGAATGTAGATATAGTAGGAGAGTGGACTGAAAAATTATCTAAACTAGGTGTTAGAATATTATCATTATCAGATACAATTGGTAGTTCAACTCCAGAGGATATCAATTATTTATATTCAAATTTGATACCAAGTTACCCACAAATTGAGTTTGGAGCTCATTTGCATACAACCCCTACAAAATGGCACGAAAAAGTAAACAGTGCTTTTAAAGCAGGTTGTCGTCGTTTTGATGGAGCAATTAAAGGGTATGGAGGTTGTCCAATGGCAAAAGATGAATTAACAGGTAATATGCCAACTGAAAAATTATTATCTTATTTTACAGCTGAGAAAGTTGAAACTAATATTAAACCAATGAGTTTTGAAAGTGCGTATAATAAAGCACTAGAAGTTTTTTAATAAATAATGAAGTTTAAAATTATAACTCTTTTTTTCTTATTCTCTACATTTTATCAATCAACAATTGATAGAAGAGTAGGAGTATGGCAAATAAAAAATGGAATTTTATTAAAAAATAAATCTAATAAAAATGATTTAGCTAATTATTATTGGAATGAATTTAATAGAATTTTCCCTCAAAAGCTAACAAAAAAATACATTAAACGTATTGTTTTAATGACTGATGGAATTGACGAGAAAACAGGAGCTCTTGTTTCTTTAAACTCTAGAAATGATAAATGGCAGTTAGAAATCGATATTAAAGATGTAGATCTTAAAACAAAGGATAAGAGAAGGTTACATGAATCTGTATACACAATGGTTCATGAGTTTGGACATTTGTTAACTTTAAATAGAACTCAAATAAGGCCAACTACTAAAGAAAGACAAAAAGAGGGAGAATTGTATTTAACCTTGGAGGGAGAAGCCTATAAGAATAGTTATATAAACAGATTTGTAAACTTATTTTGGAAAGGAAATTTGTTAGAAAGGTGGGATACAATTCAGAAAAAATACTGCTATACAGAAGCAAATTGTGTAGAGAAATTATACGACTTGTATAATAATAATCGTTCAGAATTTTTAACAGATTATGCTGCAGAAAGCCCTGAAGAAGATATTGTAGAAAGCTGGACTGCTTTTGTTTTGAGATCAAGAAGAATTAGAAAGCCACGTACAATAGCTGACAAAAAAATAAATTTTTTTTATCAATTTCCTGAGTTAGTAGCTTATCGAAAACAAATAAGAAAGAATACACGCAAGTACTTACACTAAGTTTGTAAAGTAAAATTTAAAAAAACGCTTAATGAAATCAATAAAATATTTTTTAATAATAGCCATAGCTATTGTTACGGTTAGTTGTGACTCAAAAAAAGAAACAAGTAAAATCAACTTTAATATACTTCAATTAAATGACGTATATGAAATAGCACCAATTCAAGGAGGTAAGTTTGGAGGTATGGCTAGAGTAGAAACTGTACATCAAGAGTTATTAAAAGAAGATAAAAATACAATGCTTGTATTAGCAGGAGATTTTTTAAACCCTTCATTAATAGGAACTATGAAAGTAAATGGTTCTAGAGTTAGAGGGAAGCAAATGGTGGAAGTAATGAATGCTATGAATTTTGATTTAGTAGCGTTTGGAAACCATGAGTTTGATTTAAGTTATACGAACTTACAAGAAAGATTAAATGAAAGTAAGTTTGATTGGATATCAGCCAATGTTTTGCATAATGTTGACGGTAAACATGAGTATTTTCATAAAATAGTTAACGGAGAAAAAAAATCGTTAAAAGATTCATTTATAAAAGAATTTAAAAATGAAGATGGAACAACATTAAAAGTAGGTTTTATAAGTGTATGTATTCCATCAAATCCAAGAAGTTATGTGTATTATGGAGACATGTATAAGGAAATAGAACGATCTTATAATGACATCAAAGACAAAGTTGATGTTGTAATTGGTTTAACACATGCTTCAATAACTCAAGATAAAAAGATAGCTGAAATGTTACCAAATGTTCCTTTAATTATGGGAGGACATGAGCATACAAATAGTTACGATAAGGTAGGAGAGGTTATTATTACTAAGGCAGATGCTAATGCAAAAACGGTATACATACATAGATTTGAATACGATCCAACAACAAAAAAAGTTGAATTTAAATCTGAATTAAAAAAAATAAATGATCAAATTTTACCTGATGAAAAGGTAAATGTTGTTGTAGAAAAATGGCAAAAGGTTCTAAATAATAAAATACAAGACATTGTACCAAATCCGTATGAAGTAATTTACAAAGCAACTATTCCTTTAGATGCTAGAGAAACACCAATAAGAACAGTACAAACAAATATGGGAGATATCATAACAAAAGCAATGAGCTTTGCTTATGATAATAAAGTAGATTGTGCCTTGGTAAATGGAGGTTCAGTTCGTATAGATGACGAATTAGAAGGTGATGTAAATATTGTTGATATATTTAGAGTATTACCATATGGAGGAGCTATTCTTAAAGTTGATATTAAAGGAAGTTTACTTAAAGAAGTTTTAGACTACGGATTAAAATCTGTAGGAACTGGAGCTTATTTACAACGTTATAACGTTAAAAAGGCAGGTGAAGAATGGGTAATTAATGGAAAAGTAATAGAAGATAAAAAAGTTTACAAAGTAGCTTTTTCAGATTACTTACTTAGAGGTCTTGATATTCCAATGCTATCAGATAAAAACCCAGGAGTTCTTAATGTTTATAAGCCAGAATCATCAGAATTGAGCTTTGATATAAGAAAAGCTGTTATAGAATTTTTGAAAGAAAATAAGTAATTTATTGATTTATAATTAATTAAGATTTATTTTAAATAGACTGTTAAAGTTTATTTAAAATAAATCTTAATTAACTTTGTTGAATTAATAAACTCCACTATTTTTGCACCCGTAAACAAAAACTTATTTAAAGTAAATCTAAATAAAAATGAAAAAAATATTTTTCTCATTATTAGCGGGGGCATCTTTATTTGCAAATGCACAATCTGCACCACAAGATAGTATACCTACAAACCCACAAAGTCAGCAGAATGCTGCACAACGTATTTTATCATCAAACTTAAATCAAAAAGGTTTAACAGTTGGTGGATACGGAGAAGTACATTATAACAGAGCAACAGGAAAGAATGCAGAATTAGATGTTCATAGAGTTGTAATGTTATTTGGTTATAAATTTAACGAAAGAACTCAATTCATAACAGAATTAGAGTTTGAACACGTAAAAGAAGTATATGTTGAGCAAGCTTTCTTACAGTACAGTGTAACTGATAATGTAAATGTAAGAGCAGGTTTAATGTTAGTACCAATGGGTATTGTAAATGAATACCACGAGCCAACAACTTTCAATGGAGTTGAAAGACCAAGTATGGATAAATCAATTATACCTTCAACTTGGAGAGAAATTGGTTTAGGAGTTTCAGGTAGATGGGATGAAGCATCTTTACGCTACCAAGCTTATATGTTTAACGGATTTGTTTCTAAAAACGGTTCTAAATTATTAGGAGGATCAAACGGTTTCCGTAATGGACGTCAAAAAGGAGCTGAATCTATGATGAATAATGTTAACTTTTCTGGTAAGTTAGATTATTATGGATTACCAGGTTTACGTTTAGGTTTATCTGGATATTTTGGAAGAACTCAATCTGAAAGAGCTATTCAAGATATAGCAGGATCTGATGTAGGAGTTGCAATGTTAGGTTTAGATGCTCGTTATGCATACCAACGTTTTACTGCTAGAGGTCAGTTTATTCATGCTAGTGTTTCAGATTCTAAAGAATACAATGCTTATTACGGTTCTGATTTAGGAAGCGCTTTACAAGGATGGTATTTAGAAACTGCATATAACTTATTACCACAAGATAAAAAGCAACAATTATTTGCTTTTGCACGTTACGAAGATTATGATACGCATGCATCAACAGAAGGAGGATTAGTTAAAAATCTTGCTTACGATCGTAATGAATGGACTTTTGGTTTAACTTATAAAGTTGCTCCAGGAGCTGCATTTAAAGCAGATTACCAATTTAAAAACAATGCTGTAGTTGGAGGTCAAACAATTAAACAATTAAACTTAGGTTTTGGTGTTTGGTTCTAATTCCAATTAAAAGTTTGTTATTATTTGCAAAAGTCGAATCAAGTTTTTATAATTTGGTTCGATTTTTGTTTTTTATTTAGACTAATTCTAATATTTTTGCAATATGAAAATACGAATGTTTTTACCTTTTTTGGCAATTATTACATCGATAGGTTTAGTATCGTTTAGTATTCCTAAAAGACTTAAGAAAAAAGTTGAAAAAGAAATTAGAAAAACTTTTAGTGTTGAAAAATTTACTTTAGATAAGGTAATAGTTCCAGATTCAATTAACAATCAGTTAAAAGAGAAAATTAAAGAAGATAATTTATTTAAAATAGCTATAAACGAAAAAACAATAGGGTATGCTTTTTTAGATAAGGCTCCTAGTAAAACAGATGAGTTTGACTATTTAATTTTATTAGATGAAAATTTAATTGTAGCTAAAACTAAAGTATTAATTTACCGAGAAGATTACGGAGGAGAAATCGGAAGTAAGCGTTGGTTAAAGCAATTTATAGGTAAAACACCAAAAGATAAATTGAGATATGAAAAAGATATAGTAGCAATATCTGGAGCTACAATTTCAGCTTCTTCTATGACAATTGCTGTAAATAATTTTCTTAAAAATTTAGAAATTCTTCACCAAAATAAAGTGCTATAAATGCAAATTCACGGAATAATTCACCTTTTCCCAAAAGAAATAAAACTATTAATACTTGCTTTCATATGCACTTTAAGTATTGGTTTTTTTGGAGGAATATCATTTGTTAAAGATACTACAAACTCTAATCCTAAAGGAATTGAAGAACGCTATTTAGGAAATGAAAATGATGAAGAGGCAAGTACTATGAAGTTTAAAAAGTCTAAGGGAGAGATAAAAACTATGGTGCATAATCATATATTGTCACTGTCGGTAATTTTCTTTTTATTAGCAGCTATTTTATCTACTACAGGCATAAATAAAAAAGTAAAATTGTTTTTAATGATTGAACCTTTTGTTTCTATTGTTTTAACCTTCGGAGGTATTTATTTAATGTGGACAGGAATTACTTGGATGAAGTATATTATTATGGCTTCAGGGCTATTTATGACTATGTCATTTGGATTATCTGTTCTTATAATATTGAGTCAATTACGCATAAAAAAAGAAGCTTAAAAAAACTTCTTTAATTTTGTAATTTAGTAACGCAGTTATAAATATCATCAATTTGTTTTATTTCGAGTAAATTCTTTTTGGGTTCAATAAATGTTTGAGATGCTCGTCCATTTAAAGAAACTTTAGAGTTTACATAAATCTCAAGATTTTTATAGCCTTTCTCACAGTATATCTTTTCTAAATATTTAGCGTATTGCCATATCATATCTGGTTGAAAACTCATTTGCTTTTCTTGAACAATAGATAATCTACTAGAAGGATATTCAACCCAATGCTTAGTAGAATTTTTGTCAATAATACTAAATTCAGTATACCCATTTTTTTCCATTAACATTACATTCCAAGAAAAACGAAAACCATTTTCTGTCCACAATAAATTATCAGTTAATAAGTGATGACGTAATGGAAATAGAATTTGAAAAGTAAAAAAGAACGCTAAAAAAGAGAGTATAAATTTTGGTGTTTTAAATGGAGCGTATGTTTTAATTTCATTGCCTTTAAACTTAAACGTAATAAATGAAAAAATAGACTTCCATTCCTGCTGTGTAATAAAAATTAAACTACCAAAAATCATTACCCAAGGAAACATTCCAATGTTAAATAATATGTGTGTTAAAACATGAAATATAACAACAAAAAAGTAAGCGATAGGACGCGTTTTCTTTGTCCATAATAAAAATGGAATTATTAAATCGTACAACATTCCGCTCCAACTAAAAATATAAGGAGTAATATCATATTCAAATAAAGAACCGATTATTGGTATGTCTGTTCTAGCTTTTAACCAAATATTAAGAGGTTGAGCATTAAACAACCAATCATGCTTTAGTTTAGCTACTCCACCAAAAAAGTAAACGGTAACTAATTGAAGTTTAAAAATATCAACAGTCCAATTGGGTGTTTTATTCAGTTTTATCTTCGGGAATAATTTTATATCTATTGAGAAATTTCGGTTTGCTGGAACTAGAATTAGTAAAAAGGCAACGAGTGATACAAAGTAATAATGATTTAAATACCACGATTTTTCTATTAATTCTAAGTACGTAAATGTAAAAAAGAATACAATGGTTGCTGTCCTATATAAGAAACCTAAACCTATTAAAAGAGCAGAAAGTGCACAGATAATAACAATAGTATACATGGTAGTAACATTAAAAGGACGTATCCAATCAAAAAACTGATATGTAAAATGAAAATTTGGATTCGTATAACAATCTTCTATCCAGCCATTATATAAGAAACGAAACAAAGAAAAACATAATAAAAAACCAAATGCCATTCTAAAAATGGCAAGAGGTAATATAGATGTGTTTTTTAATAAGTATGATTTTAATTTACTAGTCACCATCATTATCGCTTATAGTAATTGTAGATCCAATAGCATTTGCTAAATCTACTTTTATTAAAACTAATAAATTGGTAAAAGAACTACGTAACTCAGCAACATTTTGTTTGTTATTAATTAATTCTTCACGTAATGGGTTTTTAACAGCTTCAATCTTTAATTTACAATTAGCAAATGCAGTATTAATTTTTTCATTTAAAGTAATTGAACCAATTAAGTCTAAATAATTATCATAGCCCCATTTGATAGAGTTTTGTTTAAAATTACCAGAGTAACATTTTTCTAAAGCAATTAAATGCTGATTGATGATTTCAAGAGAAAAACCACTTCTATAAGCTTCTAATGAATTAATAGAGATTATTCCTCCTGTTTTTTCACCTAAAGGTTTTCCTAGTTTAGAAATAACAATTTCCTCTATTAAAGAAACCATAGCATTGGTAAGTTGGTTTTGACTACCACTAATACCGTTTTGTAAAGAATTTAAAAAAGTATCTTCACTGTTTGTCCAAAGTGTTTTTAATTTAGTTTCTTTCTTTTCAAGATTTTCAGACAATGCTAAAAGATAGTCTAATCTTCTTTGGCTATTTAAAGCAGTAGTAAGTGTGTTTAACACAGTTTGATTGTTTTCTGAAGAGAAAAGTAAAAACTCTATAGCAGATAATCCTTTAGCAGAAGACCCTTTAGATTCAACATATGTTTCGTTAATAGCATCACTTCCGTCAATATAGTCGTTAATTAAACTGGTATTGGTTTCCCAACGATTTATTTCAAAATGAATAAAACTATTCTGAATAGCACCTAAATTATATAACTCTAATTGTTTCCATGTTTTCATTACATCTTTCCAATTGTTTTGAGCGCTAACTAAATTGTTAAGTGTAGTAGTTTGTTTTAAATTATTAATACTTTCCTTTAATTGAATTACTTCTTGACCAAACGTATCAGTTAACGTTACAATTCCATTGTTGTAAATATTTTTTAATTGAGCTGTTCTATAATATTCTATTTGATATCTATCTTCAGTAACTCCTTTATCGTCGCAGCTTATAAATAAACTAGAAGTAATAATTAATAGTGCACTAAAAACGATTAATATTTTTTTATTAAAATGTAACATTCTTATAATGATTTTATAAAGTCTAATACTTTCTTTCTTTCAGTTAATGATAAATTTACAAAGTCTTGTTTCGCTTTCTCAGCTTCACCACCATGCCATAAAATAGCTTCTTCTATATTTCTGGCTCTACCATCATGTAGTAAATTAGTGTGTCCGTTAACGGTTTCAATTAACCCTATACCCCAAAGAGGAGGAGTTCTCCATTCATTACCAGTAGCTTTAAAATCAGGAGCATTATCAGCTAAATCATTACCCATATCATGTAATAGTAAATCTGTATAAGGTCTAATAATTTGATTTTCTAGTGCAGGTATAGAATGCGTACCAGTCATAGTTTTTGGAATATGACAAGCTTTACAATTAATAGAATTAAATAATTCTTTTCCTTCTAAAATTTCTTGATCATCATGATTTCTACGAACAGGTACACCTAAAGTACTAGAATAAATAGTAACTCTACTTAAAGCTTTATCTGTTACTTCTGGGGTTCCGCCATTAGGAAATTGAGAACAATCTACACCATCAGGACAATTCTCATTAGGAAATAAAGAAGAGGTAAGGCCTAAATCGCCAGAAAAAGCACCAGCTACTTGTTGTTTTATAGAGGGTTGATTTGCTTTCCATCCAAAACGACCTATACTCTCAGCTTGCTTTTCTACATCCCAAACATAGTTTGGTTTACCAGAAATACCATCGTTATTAACATCTTTTTCATCAGCAAATTCTAAAATAGTAGCTTCGGGAATTGCTTCTAACAAACCTAATCCAGGCATTTGTTGCGCTACTCTTGGAGAAATTTGAACACTAGAAGCTAAATTTCCATAAGCTAAATTCTTAATAGTATAACTAGGTTTTCTTAAAGTAACAGTTTCCCCACTAGGATAGTTTACAAATACGGGAGTATAAGTAACATCAAAGCTACCTTCTGTAGTAGTGTTTTGAATAGATTGATCTTGTAATTGACCACCATAAATAGGGTCAGGATTGCTAGCACCAGTACTAGTTATTCCAGGAGTACTTAAACGTAATAATAATCCGTGATTTATTTCACCAATTACTTCTGGAGCACGACCTCTACCATCTCTAAAATGACAAGTAGAACAAGCACGAGCATTAAAGTAAGGCCCCAAACCATCTCTAGCAGTCGTTGATGCTGGAGCGGTAACCCAATTCTGATTAAACAATGAATTTCCTGTGAAGAAAAATAAAGCATTATCTCCTTTTAAATTAGAGGCTTGTATACCAAAAGCATTAACGCCTCCATCAAAAATAGTAGTTTCTCCACCAGAGAGTTCTTCGTGTTCTTCAGCAACTAAAGGAGTATATACATCTTCTTTAGAGCAACTTATAATAGAAGTTAATAATACTAAAAATAAAAAATGTTTGTATGTATTCATTTTATACGGAAAAATCAGAGCCTTTTTCAAGACTCTGATTAATTATAATTTGTAATGATTTAATTAGTCAGGTAATTCTGCAGATATTTTTAATCCGATAGCAGTTCCTCCCTCAACAAATTTATCTCCTAAACTGTTCAATGAGTTTACAGATACTAAAACTTTTGGTCTTTCAGTTGCATCAGAAATAGCAAAGTCAAAAGGAGTAGCTGTTGCATTTACTGCAGTTTGAGCAGCCGTTAAAGCTGTAGCTATTTCTGATCCTAATGTAGCTTTAGCTTCATTAACTAAGTCTTTTATAGATGGGCCACTAATATTTTTATAAGTACCATTGTAAACATTTACAATACCATTTAGGTTCAAGCGAATATCTCTGTCTGTGTTATCAGAAAAACAAGAATGCTCATCTTCTTGATTCTTGTTGTCATAAGCAACAAAAATGCGCTCACCAGATAATTCACCTTTAGTTAAAATAGCAATACCAGTAAACATGTTTTTTAAAGCGACTTCTTCAGATAAAGCTAAAAAAGTAGTTTTATAAGAACCTTCCCAAGCAGTAACTAATAACTGTAAGTGATCTGTTAATAAATCTGCACAAACTTTTAAATATTCTTTTCTTCTATCTGCATTAGATTTAGTCGTGTAATCAGTATATGCTCTTTGACCCGCTTTTTTATCAGCAGGAGCAGTTAAATCTTGTCCCCATAATAAAAATTCAATAGCATGGTAACCAATACTAACTGATTTTTCGTTGCTTCCAGGTTGGTTAACACCCAATAAAGAAGCTTTTGTGATTGTAGGATATGTAGTTGGATTATTAACAATACCAGAATTGGCATCAGTATCAACATAATCAATATAATTTTCATCTAATGGCCAAGAATTTAATAAACCTTCAGGAGCATCATCATCAATATCTATAGGACCACTAGCAAAACGAAAAGCTTCAGTTGTTCCATAACTTTCTCTTGCAGTTTTCCATGCAGCTTTAGCAGTAGTAAAGTTAGCCTCAGTAGGCGTAGTTGCAAAAGTATTAATAGCAGTTTCTAAAGCTTGTGCATCAGTAAGTGCATCTTTATAATTTTGTAATACAATAGCAGCATAGTTTTCAATAACTAGTTTTTTACTCACTTTAGTTAGTGGAACATCATTGTTATCGCTACAAGAAACCAATAATGTAGCAGTAATAATAGCTACAAATAAGGATTTAAATTTAAAATTCATTGTGTTTTATTTAGATTTATTTAAAATAAGATGCAAATGTAATTTAGTTTTTTGTTTACGCAAATTTTATTTAGACTTATTTTAAATAAAGTTTTAAAGCGACTTATGTTAACCTTAATTTAAAGATAAAGTTTGCATTATTTATAGTATATTTGTACGCAATTAATTAACAACACACTAAATTAATTGCACATGCAAGCTCATCAATCAAAATTTGTAGGCGAAGGTTTAACGTACGACGACGTTTTATTAGTTCCAGCTTACTCTGAAGTACTTCCAAGAGAAGTTTCGATACAAACAAAATTCACAAAAAACATAACGATAAACGTTCCAATAGTTTCTGCTGCTATGGATACTGTTACCGAATCTGCAATGGCTATTGCCATGGCTAGAGAAGGTGGTATAGGAGTATTACATAAAAACATGACTATTGCTCAACAAGCACAAGAAGTGCGCAAAGTTAAGCGTGCAGAAAGCGGTATGATTATCGACCCAATTACTTTATCATTAAGCGCAATTGTTTTAGATGCTAAACAAGCAATGCGTGAACATAAAATTGGAGGAATTCCTATTGTTGATGCTGAAGGAAAATTGGTAGGTATTGTTACCAATCGTGATTTGCGTTTTGAAAAAAATAACGATCGTCCTATTGTAGAAGTTATGACTTCTGAAAATTTAGTAACTGTTGCTGAAGGTACTTCCTTAAAGCAAGCTGAAGTTATTTTACAGGAAAATAAGATTGAAAAGCTTCCAGTTGTTAATGATAATGATATACTGGTTGGGTTAATTACATTTAGAGATATTACCAAGCTTACTTTAAAACCTACAGCAAATAAAGATAGCTACGGTCGCTTACGTGTTGCAGCTGCATTAGGTGTTACACACGATGCTGTTGAAAGAACAGAAGCGTTGGTAAAGGCAGGAGTAGATGCTGTAATTATTGATACGGCACATGGACATACACAAGGTGTTGTTAAGGTATTAAAAGCGGTTAAAGAGAAATTTCCACAGTTAGACGTTGTAGTAGGAAACATTGCAACGCCAGAAGCTGCTAAGTATTTAGTGAAAGCTGGAGCAGATGCTGTAAAAGTTGGAATTGGACCAGGATCTATTTGTACTACGCGTGTTGTTGCTGGGGTAGGATTTCCACAATTTTCTGCAGTTATTGAAGTAGCAGCAGCTATAAAAGGAACGGGTGTTCCAGTAATTGCTGATGGAGGAATTCGTTATACAGGAGATATTCCTAAAGCAATTGCAGCGGGAGCAGATTGTGTAATGTTAGGATCGTTATTAGCAGGAACAAAAGAATCTCCAGGAGAAACCATTATTTACGATGGAAGAAAATTCAAATCGTATAGAGGAATGGGATCTGTTGAAGCAATGAAACAAGGTTCTAAAGATCGTTATTTCCAAGATGTAGAAGATGATATTAAAAAGTTAGTACCAGAAGGAATTGTAGGGCGTGTACCATATAAAGGAGAATTGGAAGAAAGTATTCACCAATTTGTTGGAGGATTACGTGCAGGTATGGGTTATTGTGGTTCTAAAGATATTGAAACCTTAAAAAATACAGGAAAATTTGTTCGTATTACCGCAAGTGGAATTAACGAAAGTCATCCACATGATGTTGCAATTACCAAAGAAGCTCCTAATTATAGTAGAAGATAAAATATCTTATAAATAATAAGTTATTAAACGCTGTTAGTATTAAACTAATGGCGTTTTTTTATAAAAAAATGTGTTTTTAATCGGGGGATGGGGGACTCTATCTGAAAGATACTTTTATTCTTTCAATACTAAATAGTAGCTTTCCTTAATTAAAAAAAAGAAGCATTTTTTTCTGCAGTTTCTTTTTTTAAAACAGTAATATTTATTGCATGATTATTAATAGGTACTTTTATGGGACAAGGAGATTTTTCATAATACACATCATGTAAAAGAATACAATTATTGTTTGTAGTATAATTATTTTTATAAATAAATAGAGAGAAAATAGTCATGAATAAAATAGAGTAACTTACAGTTATTTCATAACTAAGTTTTCTATATAGTTTTAAAGGAGAGTATTTTACTGATTTAGTAATCTTGCCTTTAGAAAATTTAGCGGGGGTAAAATTCGATACAAAGTCTGCATAGTTTTTATAATTTAAGTATTCGGCTATTAGGTTTTTTAAATCTATAGTAGGCTCTTTTGATTTGTTTTTTCTGCCTTCAACATGTTTCTCATAATAATTTTTCATTGTTTTCGGTGTAACGCTTACATTTTTATATTTACTAAAGCGTTCTTGTTTTAAAATTCTTTCTTCAAAAAAATCAAAATTTCCTGTTTTATTTTTTCTGTCATTTTCAATTTCGTTTTCAAGATTTAAATAAAGTTGTTTTAATAATTCCTTGAGCATTGTAGGTTTTTATGGGTTTTCGCAAATGTAGATAGGGCGAAAAAAGTAAAGAAAAGGGAACCCGTAAAAGAGAAAGATATTTTCCATTTTTTTTCTAATTATTTTCCATAGTAATTTCAAAATACCTACAATATTTGCTTCAGAATTAGTTGATGTCAATAATAAAACAGATATCAATTAATTCTTCTAATAGATTTTAAATCAGTGAATTTTCTTAGAAGGGAAGCTACTAAATGCCACTGATTTTAATCTTCACTTCCCGCGAAAGAGGCGCGCGACTCTTTTAAAATTTTAAGTGTTCTCAAACACTTCCAAGATCTAAGCAAAATGCTTGGACAGGGTAATAATTTTAAAAGTTTAAATAATGAGAAAAGTATTTTTAACAATCATAGTTTTTGTAGTAAGTGGAGTATTTACATCTTGTACAGATTTAGAAGAGAAAGTAGTTCCAGAACAAGAGCTTCAAAATATCACAGGTAATGGTGATACAGGAAATAATGATGATACAGGAGGAGAAGAGGATCCAATAGAAGAAGAAGATTTATAATAGATTATTATAAGTTTAAAAAAAGGGTATGAAATATTTCATATCCTTTTTTATATTTGGATAATGATGAAATTTAGAAAAAGCATAGTTGTATTATTATTAATGTCTATAATAAATAGCTGTTTAAAAAAAGATTTTAATAATGAAAAGGATAAGTTCAAAGCTAATATAGAAACTACTAATTTAGATTATGAAGAAAAAGATTTATTGATAAAAAAAATATTAAAAGAAAAAAAATATGATACTATAAAATTATCAACATTAGAAATGATGTTTAATCTTTCAAAAAAAAGATTAAATAATAAAAATTCATTTTTTTATTTAAAAGAAATAGAAAAAAAATCGATAAAGTTAAATGACGTTAAGTATAAAGGTAAAAGCAGATTTAATTTAGGGAATTATTATTCAAAAAAAGGTATAAAAGATTCAGCTTATATATATTATAGAAAAAGTCTTAAGGAATTTATAATATTAAAAGATAGTTTAATTGTAGGGAAAATATATAGAGTTTTAGCTCAATTAGAGTCTAGTTTTGGAGATTTAATATTAAGTAATAAAACATATACAGAAGCTTTAAGTCATTTTAATAAAAAAAATAAAAAGGATATAGCTAGGACTTATTATAATATTGGAGTAAATTATAAGAAAAGAGGTTTTTATAATGAAGCAATAGAAAATTATGATTATGCGATAAATAGTAAATCTGATCAAACATATATTTATTTAAATGCTAAAGCTAATGCACTACGATATAATAAAAAATTTCAAGATGCAATAATCATTTTTGAGAGTTTATTAGATACTGTTAATTATAGAAAAAAATTAAAAAGTAAAGCTAGAGTTATTGATAATTTAGCATATACAAGGTGGTTGGGAAATTATAAAAACAAAGTATTGTTCCAATTTATTGAGGCTAAATTAATTAGAGAAGATAAAAAAGACTTTAACGGTTTAATGGCTAGTTATTCACATTTATCAGATTATTATGATGGCTTAGATAATAGGAAATCATTAGATTATGCTTATAAAATGTATAAGGTTTCTAAGAAAGAGAAAAGCCCCTATGACGTTATGGAAGCTATAGATAAAATTACTTCAAAAGAAGAACCTCGAAAGACATTTGTTTATTTAAATGAGAGAATTAGAATAGGTGATAGCTTGCAATTAGCAAAAGAGAAATCGCAATATAAATATGCTTTAATAAAGTATGAAAGTGAAAAAAATGAGAAAAAGGCTATTGAAAATAAATTAATAGCGGAACAACAAAAATCACAAAAACAACAATGGTTTTTTATAGGGCTCACATCATTTTTAGGATTTATAACTTATTTTTTCTACAAGAGAGAGAAAACTAAAAAAGAAAAAATTATAGAAGTTTATAATACAGAAACTCGATTGGCTAAAAAAATTCATGATGTATTAGCGAATGATATGTATTTAGTTATGAATAAATTGCAAAAAGAAGAACGAGAAGATACTTCTATACTATACGATTTAGAAAAAATATATTCACTAACCAGAAATATTTCACATGAAAATAGCCCAGTAATTACAGGATATTTATTTGAAGATTTTTTAAAACAATTGTTTGTAGATTTTACAACAGATACCTGTAAAATAATGAACAAAGGATTAACTGAAGTTCATGTAAATATTTTACGTAAAGAAAAGCAAATAGTTTTATATAGACTATTGCAAGAATTGCTGGTAAACATGAAGAAACATAGCCAAGCAAGTTTAGTAATAATTACATTTTCAATTACAAAGGATACTATACAGGTACAATATAAGGATAACGGAATAGGAATAGATACTTTAAAAATAAAAAGTGGGTTGCAAAATATGGAAACCCGTATTAAATCGATTAAAGGAACTATTATTTTTGAATTAGAAACACAAAAAGGTTTTCAAGTTAAGTTTCAGTTTAAAAAGTAGTTATGTTTAAGAAAGTATTGATAGCAGAAGACGCAGATTTTATGTCTAGCGGAATAAAATCAGCATTAAAGAGTATAGAAATTCCAATAATTGAATACGCAAAATATTGCGATGAAGCATTTTTAAAGTTAAAGAAAGCATGGCTAGATAAAGAACCTTTTGATTTACTAATTAGTGATTTATCATTCTTAGAAAATCCAAATCCGCAACGATTGCATACAGGAGAAGATTTAATACTAGAAGCGAAAAAAATACAACCATTATTAAAAACAATTGTTTTTTCTGTAGAAGATAAACCATACAGGGTGCAACAACTGTGTAATAAACTAAAAATAAATGCTTATGTATGGAAATCAATACATGGAGAAAAAGAATTAAAAAAAGCAGTTCAAGATATAGATAATAATACGTTTTTTATATCTCCAAAATTATCGCATGTTTTAAAACAAAAAGAGAGTTTTGAAATTACAGATTATGATGTGATATTATTAAAGAAATTAGCAAATGGACTAGACCAAAAAGAAATTAGTAAAGAGTTAAAAATAAAAGAAATCAAACCGAATAGTATTAGTTCTATTGAAAAAAGATTAAAAATATTAAAAGAAAGTTTTAATGCAAATAATCCTACTCAGTTAATAGCAATTACTAAAGATTTTGGATTGATTTAGAACAAGTATTATTGATCGTATTTGAGATGTTTTAAATAGTATATGATTAATTAAAGCGATTAGAAAATAAGTAAATAATTACGCTGTTAGTATACAAACTAACAGCATTTTTTATATCTGGAAATAAAAAAAGGACGCTGGGAAATAAAATTAATTAATAACAAAAGGTATGCTATACGTTTGTGTGCAAAAAACATATAAATAATATAAAATGAAAAAAATCACCACGTTATTCGCACTATTCTTATTAATTCAATTTGCTTCGTGTTCAAAGGATAATGCTATTGTAAATACAGCACCAATTATAAAAGAACAAACATTTAAAGTTAAAGAAAATGAGATAATAACATTAAAAATAATAGCAACAGATTTAGAAGATGATGCATTAACATTCTCAATAAAAAAGGATGATAGTAATTTTTTTATGATATCAGAAGATGGAACATTAAGAGTAAAACCAGAAACAAAAAAACTTGTTGAGGATAAATTTATAATAGAGGTAGAAGTATCAGATACTAACTTAAAAGCATCTGCTATAATTACAATAAATATTGAATCTGTTTTTTAAAACATACTTGCAGTATTTTAATGTTATAAAAAAATAGTCCTATACTTTAGGTATTTAAAATAAAAAAACGAACTCTGTTGAAAACTAATTCAACAGAGTTTTTTGTTTTTACAGAGTAAATACTATTTTAGCAGAGACTTCAATTTCCTTATACTTTATGACTAAAGAAACAAAATATACCGAAGATAATATACGTTCGCTCGATTGGAAAGAACACATCCGAATGCGTCCAGGAATGTACATTGGTAAACTTGGAGATGGATCTTCTCCAGACGATGGAATTTATATTTTGGTAAAAGAAGTTCTTGACAATTCAATAGATGAATATGTGATGGGGGCGGGTAAAACCATCGAAATTTCTATTCAAGGAAATAAAGTAATTGTTAGAGATTACGGTCGTGGTATTCCCTTAGGTAAAGTGGTCGATGTAGTATCTAAAATGAATACAGGAGGTAAGTACGATTCTAAAGCGTTTAAAAAATCGGTAGGTTTAAACGGGGTAGGTACCAAAGCAGTAAATGCACTTTCTTCATTTTTTAGAGTAGAATCATCAAGAGATGGTAAATCTGCAGCAGCAGAATTTGAGCAAGGTAATTTAACCAATCAAGAATTTTTAGAAGAAACTTCACGTAGAAAAGGAACGAAAGTTTCTTTTATTCCAGATGAAACTATCTTTAAAAATTATAAGTTTAGAAACGAGTATGTTTCTAAAATGCTTAAAAATTATGTATATCTAAATACAGGGTTAACTATTGTTTTTAATGGCGAAAAATATGTTTCAGAAAATGGGTTGAAAGATTTATTGGAAGATAACAATAGTCAAGAGGATATGTTATATCCGATTATTCATTTAAAAGGAGATGATATAGAAGTTGCTATAACGCATAGTAAAACACAATATTCAGAAGAGTACCATTCATTTGTAAATGGGCAACATACAACACAAGGAGGTACACACCAGGCAGCATTTAGAGAAGCTATTGTAAAAACCATTCGTGAGTTTTACGGAAAGAATTTTGAAGCATCAGATATTCGGAAATCAATTATTTCTGCCATTGCCATTAAAGTAATGGAACCCGTTTTTGAAAGTCAAACAAAAACAAAGTTGGGTTCTACAGATATGGGAGGAGATTTACCAACGGTAAGAACATATATTAACGATTTTCTAAAAACGAAACTTGATAATTTTTTACATAAAAATGTAGAAACAGCAGAGAAGTTACAGCGTAAAATTATACAAGCTGAAAAAGAACGAAAAGAGCTTTCGGGAATTAGAAAGTTAGCAAAAGATAGAGCAAAGAAATCAAGTTTACACAATAAGAAATTACGTGATTGTAGAATACACTTAGGAGATACAAAAAAAGAGGCTTATTTAGATTCAACGTTATTTATTACAGAGGGAGATTCAGCATCTGGATCTATTACAAAATCTAGAAACGTAAATACACAGGCTGTTTTTAGTTTAAAAGGAAAGCCTTTAAATTCGTACGGATTAAGTAAGAAAATAGTATATGAAAACGAAGAGTTTAATTTATTACAAGCAGCATTAAATATAGAAGACGGTTTACAAGATTTACGATATAACAACATTGTAATTGCTACCGATGCCGATGTTGATGGTATGCACATTCGTTTGTTATTAATTACGTTCTTTTTACAGTTCTTTCCAGAAGTAATTAAAGAAGGACATTTATATATTTTAGAAACCCCGCTATTTAGAGTCCGTAATAAGAAAGATACTTACTATTGTTATTCAGAAGAAGAGAAAAAAGAGGCGATAGATAAATTAAGAGGGAAACCAGAAATAACTCGATTTAAAGGATTGGGAGAGATCTCTCCGAACGAATTTGTGCATTTTATTGGTGATGATATCCGTTTAGATCCGGTAATGTTAGATAAAGAAATGTCGATAGAACAAATGTTAGAGTTCTATATGGGAAAAAATACACCAGACAGACAGAAGTTCATTATTGAAAATTTAAAAGTTGAATTAGATGTCGTGGAAGAAGAAGTATAATATAAAGAAAATAAAGAATATTATAACAGCTTTATTTGTACTATTTTTATTCTTTTGGTTGTTTCAAATAGATTGGAATAATCTATTAAGTAAAGATAATTCAGGAGCTATTTTCGGAGTTTTAGCGGCTATTCTGATTATAGTTTCGCTACAAATTAAAAATAAAAGCAATAATGGATAAGTCAAGGAGAGTAAGGATATATATTATAATTGCTTTTACTATTTTTTTCATTAATTTATTAAATGTTGATTTTGATAATTTGAGTTGGACAATTAATAAAAAGCACTATATAAACATGATTGTTGCTGCATTGGTTTGCATTTTAATTCTCATGCTTAGTAAAAAGAACAATAAATAAACTCTTAAACGAATACATATTATTCAATGAGTGAAGAAATAAACGAAAACGAACACGACGAAGAAATGCATCATCAGACCGATTCGGTCGAAACGATAACGAAAGTTACCGGGATGTATAAAGAATGGTTTTTAGATTACGCTTCGTATGTAATTTTAGAAAGGGCAGTTCCTTCCTTAGAAGACGGATTAAAACCAGTGCAACGTAGAATTATGCATTCTATGAAAGATTTAGATGATGGACGTTACAATAAAGTAGCGAATATCGTTGGTCATACGATGCAATATCACCCGCACGGAGATGCTTCAATAGCAGATGCTATGGTGCAAATTGGGCAGAAAGAACTGTTGATTGATATGCAGGGAAACTGGGGTAATATCTTAACAGGAGATAGAGCAGCAGCATCAAGATATATTGAAGCACGTTTATCAAAATTTGCTTTAGAAGTTGTTTTCAATCCAAAGACGACAGATTGGAAAATGTCGTATGATGGTAGAAGAAAAGAACCAATAGATTTACCTGTAAAATTCCCATTATTATTAGCACAAGGAGCAGAAGGAATAGCAGTTGGTTTATCAACAAAAATATTACCACACAATTTTAATGAGTTGATTGATGCTTCAATCAAATATTTAAAAGGAAGAAGTTTTACTATTTTTCCAGATTTTTTAACTGGAGGAATTGCAGATTTTACAAATTATAATGATGGAGTAAGAGGAGGTAAGGTACGTGTACGAGCAAAAATATCTCAATTAGATAAAAAGACATTAGTAATTACCGAAATCCCATTTGCTACAACGACAACAACATTAATTGATAGCATCTTAAAAGCAAATGAGAAAGGTAAAATTAAGATTAAAAAAATTGAAGATAATACAGCAGCAAATGTAGAAATTTTAGTGCATTTACCTGCCGGAATATCACCAGATAAAACAATAGATGCATTATACGCATTTACGAATTGCGAAAATTCAATATCACCACTGTCTTGTACTATTGAAGATAATAAACCTGTATTTGTAGGAGTTTCTGAAATGTTGAAACATTCTACAGATTTAACAGTAAAGTTGCTTAAAAGTGAATTAGAAATTCAATTAAATGAATTGCAAGAGCAATGGCATTTTGCATCTTTAGAACGAATTTTTATTGAAAACAGAATCTACCGTGATATTGAAGAGGTTGATACTTGGGAAGGTGTAATTGAAGCAATTGACAAAGGTTTACAACCACATATAAAGCATTTAAAAAGAGAAATAACAGAAGAAGATATTGTTCGTTTAACAGAAATTCGAATAAAGAAAATTTCAAAATTCGATATTGACAAAGCGAAACAACATATTGAAAGTTTAGAAGAGAAAATAGCAGAGGTAAAACATCATTTAGATAATTTAATAGAATTTGCTGTAAACTATTTTAAAAACTTAAAAGCGAAATACGGTAAAGGCCGCGAACGTAAAACAGAAATTAGAATTTTTGATGATATTGTAGCAACCAAAGTAGTAATGCGAAACACAAAACTTTATGTAAATAGAGAAGAAGGTTTTGTAGGAACTTCACTTAAAAAAGACGAATATATTACAGATTGTGCTGATATTGATGATATAATCATTTTTAAAAGTGATGGTAAAATGATTGTTACCAAGGTAGCTTCTAAAACATTTGTAGGTAAAGACATTATTCACATAGCAATCTTTAAAAAGAAAGACAAGCGTACCGTGTATAATATGATGTATAAAGACGGTGTAAAAGGCCCGAGTTATATGAAGCGTTTTAATGTAACGAGTGTAACACGCGATAAAGAGTACGATTTAACTACAGGAAATAAAGGCTCTAAGGTTTTATATTTTACAGTAAATCCTAATGGCGAAGCAGAGGTTGTTACTATTAATTTAAGATCTGTAGGTAGTATAAAAAAGCTAAAATGGGATATCGATTTTGCCGATTTAGCTATTAAAGGACGTGCAGTTCGTGGTAATCAAATAACGAAGTTTGCAATTAAGAAAATTGAATTTAAATCAGCAGGAGTTTCTACGTTAAAACCCCGTAAAATATGGTTTGACGATGCAGTTCAACGTTTAAATGTAGATGATAGAGGAGAATTATTAGGAGAGTTTAGGGCTGAAGATAAAATATTAATAGCAACCCAATCGGGAAAAATTAAAGCAGTAGCACCAGATTTAGCAATGCATTTTGAAAGTGACATGATTGTCTTAGAAAAATGGAAGCCGAATAAACCTATTTCTGCTATTTACTTTGATGGAGAAAAAGAACGTTATTATGTAAAACGTTTTTTAATAGAAACAGCCGATAAAGAAGAGCTTTTTATTTCAGATGATCAGAAAGCGAAATTAGAAATTATTTCAACAGATTACCGTCCAATGGCTGAGGTGTTGTTTTCTAAGCGAAGCTTAGATAAAATAACTGTAAATTTCGAGGATTTTATTTCAATAAAAGGAATAAAAGCACAAGGAAATCAATTAACAACAGATAAAATACGTACAGTTAATTTATTAGAGTCTTTGCCATACGAAGAACCAGAAGAAGAAAAAGTAGAGGAAATTGAGGTAAACGAAGAGGAAGAAGTTGTTGAAAATAGTTTGCCTTTAGATATTGAGGAAGTGCCACAAAAAGAATTTGTAAATTCGAAAGAAGATAAAGCAAAAAAGGCTTTAGAACGTGCACTTCAAAAGAAAAAGGCAAAAGAAGACGATAGTCAAGAAAGTTTATTCTAAATGAAGACAATAGGATTAATAGGAGGTATAACACCACAGTCAACTATCATGTATTATCAAGTGCTAAATAACTTAGCAGCTGATATGTATGGCGAAAAGCATTCGGCTAAAATACTTATTAATTCTGTAGATTTTGGAGAGATTTCTAGATTACAGATAGAAGGCAGGTGGGATCTTTTAGGAACAATAATGGTAAACGCAGCTAAGAGTTTAGAGGTAGCAGGTGCTCATTGTATTCTAATTTGTGCTAATACCATGCATTTAACTATTGAAGAGGTTCGGCAAGCTGTTAGTATTCCAGTAATTCATATAGCAGAAGCCACTAGTGAGATAATTATAGAAAAGAAACTTAAAAAAGTAGCTTTATTAGGTACAAAATATACCATGGAAAAAACTTTTTTTATCGATGTCTTAAAAAGTATGGGAATAGAAACTGTACTACCAGAAAAAGAAGATAGAGATATAATTCACGATGTAATATATAATGAATTAGCAAGAGGGGTTTTAAGCGATACATCAAAAAAAGTGTATCAAATAATTATAAATAAATTACAAAATAGAGGAGCAGAAGGAGTTATTTTAGGATGTACAGAAATTCCTTTATTAATAAAACAAGAAGATGTATCAATCCCTGTTTTCGATACAACTACAATTCACGCGACTAAAGCATTTAATCTTTCAAAATAATGAAAGACCTATTTACATATCAGTTTAATTTAGATTCTTTTTTTGGAATTCTAGGCTATATACTTATAGTTATACTTGTAGCTTGGATATTATCGAGAATAATTCGTTATATCATCGTTCAAATAATAAAGCGTAGAAAAACAGATCGTTATGGAAGAACAAGTATTTTGTTTTTACGAAATTCAGTCAAGTTTTTCTTAGGCCTTTTTGGGATAGTTTATATTATTATGACTATACCTGCTTTTCGAAGTAAAGCTACATTAATATTCTCTGGAGCTGGTATTTTAGCAGCTATTATTGGTTTTGCCGCACAAGCAGCATTATCTAATTTAATAGCAGGAGCATTTATTGTTATTTTTCGACCATTTAGAGTCGGAGATTATATAAAACTTGATGAAACTAGAGTAGGAATTGTAGAAGATATTACGCTACGTCATACGGTGATTAATAATTTTGAGAACAAGCGATTAATTATACCAAATTCGGTAATTAGTACAGATTCGGTATTAAATCATACTATTGAGGATTCTCATGTATTAAGTTTTAATAATTTTAAGTTGGGTATAAAAGCCGATATCGATTTAGCACGACAAATTATACAAGAAGAAGCTATAAAATTACCTACAGTAATTGATTTTAGAACTCCAGAACAAGTAATGGCAGATGCAGAACAAGTAGATGTGCGTGTAATTGACGTACATACAGATCATATTCATATGCGTGCTTATGTTTGGTTAAATGAACCTTTCCGTGAGTTTAAAACAAAATGTGCATTAAAAGAAGCGGTACATAAACGTTTTTTAGCCGAAGGAGTACAACTTCCAATTCCTATTCATAAAATAATTAAAGTATAATATTGTTATCTAAAATCTTCTTTTCCAAAAAGAGGCTTCTTTCCAACGCATTTCTGCACTATAAAACAGTTTTTTATGCTGTAGATAGTGACTCCAAATGGCATTAATTTGCTGAGTATAATTATGTTGAAAGGATTTATCTTTTTCAATGGTATAATCATGTATTAAATTATGATTTATAATAAGAGTTGTAAGTTGCATAGCACTAGCCATTGCATTGTACATCCCTTGCGAAGAAAGAGGATCGAAACTTATAGCAGCATCACCTAAAGCAGCCCATTGTTTTCCTGTAAATTGTTTTAATCGTGACGAATTAGCAGCAACAGTTCCATGGAATTGAAGCTCGCTTTTAGTTTCTTTTAAAATACATTCCATTTCTTTATTTTCTTTAGCCAATTCAATAAAAAAAGTTGATTTTTTAATATCATTTTTATCAATTAAATCAGCATCAGTTTGAAAAGCCATTACTCTTTTGTTATTGGGAAGAACAGCACTATACCACCAACCATTTTTACAAGCAGAAATGGTACTCATGGTATTTTGCAAATAATTAGGCATGGTTGCCCAACATGCTATTAATTTATCAATAGTTTCACGTTTTACACCCAAACTACGTGCAAAATTTGATTGCCTTCCAGATGCATCTATTACAAATTTAGATTTTATATGATAGTTTTTCTGACCTATTTTTTCATTTGAATTTGCTGTAATATGCCAGTAATTAGTTTCGTAATTGCTAGTTTGCAATTTTACAGGCCAAAGACATTTAATACCTCTGTTTAAGGCAGATTCTCTAAGATAACTTTCAAATTTTTTTCTATTTAAACTTTGAACAAATCCATCAGGGTTTCGTAAATGATCAACAATATGTACTTTGTCACTTCCCCAAAAGGATTGCATTCCCATATTTTTAATATATAAAGGTTCATTGTATACAGATGCTTTATCTATATCTTCTATTAAATTAAGTTGTTTAAGAATACGTTGAGCAGCAGGAGCTAAAGACTCCCCGATACGTTCATTGGGTTCTTTATTTTTGTCAATTAATATTACTCGATGTGTATTCGCTAATGAAATGGCGGCAATACAACCAGCAATGCCGCCACCAATAATTAAAATATCTGTTTCTAAATGGATCAACTATTTTTTATTTAGGCATGAATCTTTGGAAACGAACCATTTTCTCTGGAACACCAACTTCTTTTCTTGAAGTTTTTTGATGTTGCATGGTTTGTGTTTTTGCTTTTTCATGAGTTTTAGAAGCTAATAAACCTATTAATTTACGTACACTTTCAGTAGCATTAAAGTCTTCAATTAATTCATGCTCTACCAATGCTATTAAATCATTTTTTGCACTTTTCATTAATTCCTGTTCAGTAAATAATTCTTTATCAGATAATTGTTTTACTGCAGTTTCTAATAAATTTTCTTCTGTTTTACCTAAACTTTTCTTATCACCTAAAATACGATGAAGTTCATCCATTGCTTCAGTAAATAGAAGAGCTTCCTGTTCAGCATTAGGTATAATACCTACTTGCATTTCTGGAGGGAAATTTGAATCCTGTGGTGTTCCTGGGCGAGCTTGAACAACAGCAAGTTTATCAAAATATTTAATCATGCTATTAATCTGATTTGTTTGGGTAGGCGCTTCGCCATCTAAAGGTAAATCATCTAACCATGCATAGCGATATGCAAAAGCTTCTTTGCGTGTTTCTTCTGAAATGTCTGGATTTACAGCCTCTTTATAGCGTTCTTCACTTAAAATATTATTAGGAACTCTTGCAGGCCAAAATGTTGGTAAATACGGATCGTAAGTTTTGGTATAACCATCTCTACAACTTGCTGTGTCTGTTTGCCATGGAATTGCCATCCAACGTGTAATTCCTCCAGCAACTTGCCCACCTAGTAAAGGTCCAGCAGATAGCGTTAAAACATCACTATTCATAGTAGAACCATAATAAGAAGTATCTACTAAAGGAGTTTTTGGAGCATGTTGTAGTCTAAATGGAGCTGAATACATTCCAGAAGTTCGCATTGGCCAAGTCATTTCGCAACCAGGATGAAAAGCATCAGCTAAACAAAATTCCATAGCCGCTTTGGTAAGCATATCAGGTTGTTCAGCAATAGGTAAATTGTCAATTTTAATAGGTTCAGGAACATGTGGACAACCGGTCATATCAACAAAATCAGCATCAAAATCTCCTTTAACCCATTGATCTAAAAATTCTAATTGTAAACCAGATAATGTAGAGTGTTGACGCACAGATCCCGTTGTAGGAATTGCTACGGCATCTCCATAAGTCCAAGGCCATAACTGTGGTGCTTCTGCACCAGAAACATCATAACGACGGAAGTTATTTGAAATGGTACGTCGCATTTCATAATTAGCAGAAGAAGGATCGTTTAGCTTTTTTACCCATTCAATAGTTGTATAATCAAATTGACCTCCCCAACCAAAAGCAGCAGCAAATCCAGCATTTACCCATTGCAAATTTGTCATTCTTTCGAAAATAGGTAGAATATCTTTTTTAAATGAAGGTCTTGCAGGGCGTTCTAACATACCTGAATTTACTGCAACATCACGCATTAAATCCCACATAGTTCGAACCGATTTTTGCATAGGAGCATAATCTGGCGGAGCACAAACAACCCAAGCTGGTTCAACTTTTAATTGTACACCTTCAAACTCTACTTCAGCAGTAATTGGTCCATCTGAAGTATCATCGTACCAACCTTCATTATTGGCAAATGTAATGGCTATTTCACCATTAATGTTTTCTGATTTTCCATGACCACCCAACATAATTAAACGTCCTTTTTCATCGGTACGCATTTCTCCAAGATATACTTCTTTTGATTGAAATTCACCCTTAAACTGATGCCCTTCTTTTACATTAGGTTCAGAAATACTTTGTGCACCTCCATCTATTAATAAAGTACTTCTATCTTTTACATCAATATTACGAAGTAACGATGGTGGTATATTTGGATCTTGTGCATCTGGAATATCTAAAGCTATTTGAAATTGATACCACGATGCTTTTTGATTTGCTAAATGACTATGCCAAGTAATTTTTGCATTGTCAGATGTTAATTCTTTTACCGCTTTTCCTGCTGCATTAAATCCGTAAATTCTAAATTGTGCTGCTTGTCTTTTTAAAGCACCAGTTTTATCTCTGTATGCATATTCATCTATTTTAACTTCTGGTTCATCAACCAAAGGACCAATGAAATATTCGTCTTTACTATTTCCTACTCTAGTAATTCCGATAGGTGGGTATATACCTGCTCTTACTATACAATTACTATCTTCATCAGTATTTCCTTTAAAATCTAAGCCTCGTTCTTTTGGTTCTTGTTGCTGTTGCCCGTTTGCTTGATGGCGAGCTTCAGCACTTGCTGCATATACAGTTTTTCGAGCTTCAGCTATAGAGCCTATTGGTTTATGAGCTTCTAAGGTTCTCCATATATTAAATGATAAATTTGAACCAAATTCAGCTTGTCCAATAGCGGTAATGTCTTGTTGTTCTAAATATAATTCAGCAATACAGATATATGGACTTTCTTCTACGCTCCAAACTTCTTGAGCATCGTTCAAAGGCATATTTTCATTAGTTCTAGGTTGTATTTCAAACCTAAATTTAGCGCTCTTATTTCGTAAGCGTTTTTCTAAGTCTAATTTCAAGTAATTAGTATCGTCAAAAGGAGCTCCTTTATAAGTCTCGTCTGGTACTAAACGATATTTTACAATATTATTTTCTCCTAATTGAAAAGGTAAGATAGCCCAATAACCAGCACTTAAGCAACTAGCTTCTTCTTTGGTCATTGCTGTTAATATGCTATGAAGTTTAGGATGTTTATTTATATAAGCGTCATAATCATGATCTATGGCACCAGCTGTTGTAAAACTGCACATTTGTTGTGCATCTCGCGCAAAAAAACGATCTATATTTTGAAAAATAAAATCAGCATTGCTACCTTCTCCAAATAGTTTAGGCCCTTCAACACCAAATAACTTTAAACCTAATCCTAATGTACTGTGTAAGTCGGGAGAAGTAGGAGAAGTGTCACTTGAGAAACGTACGGCGCATTCATAAGAATCTCCAGCAAATATTCCTATTTTGTATTCTTTAGGAATGTCTTTATTTATAATAAAATTTCCATAAACAATTCCATGTTGCTTCCTGAAAACTGCACGCTCTGCTGGTTTTTGCCCTTTTTCAATTCTGGTTTTTTGCCCCATTTCTACAAACATCTCTTTAAGGCGTTGCGTTACTAAAGGAGTACTTCCATCACTGTCCCAGCATTTTACATTATTTGCTGTTGGCTTTTCTTTGTCTTTGTTAGTCATTGTTAGTTATTTTAAGTTTGGTTGGTTTATAACTAATTATACGACCTTTCAAATGCTAACTATTTTAAAAGCTAAAGAGATAAAAGGGGGACATAAAAAGTTATTATAACTTACTAGTTAGCTTCTAGTAAACTTAAAATAAGTTAAGAAAATGAATCGAATTTTACAGAGTTTAAAATGTAATTTACTAAAATTAAATACCTAAATATCTTGTTTGTAGATGTATATAGATCATTGTTGAAAAGTGATATTTTAAAAAATAGGTGTTTTCCCCCTTTATAAAAAGTGAAAATAACTAAATAGATTTAGAGTGATTTCTCCTTGTGAGAAAATTAATTCTTTTCGTAAGAAATTATATATAGTTTAATTTTGACTATATAATTAATTATAATGATGTGATTTGAGAATTAGTTTTTAAATAAAAATCCTAAGCCTAAACGACCTAAAAACTTTTTTTCGAAAGCCCAAAAGAATTTAAATTGACCAAATATCCAACCAACTATTGGTAATGTAGCTTGATAAATAGGAAAAATAAGTAAAATACGTAATGGCCAATACAACCAAGCAGCTGTAGTGTTAGGATCTAGTCCCAAAAAAGCAGTAATTGGTTTAGCAACCCAAGCAGCAAATGAACCATTAATTGCAAAAACAATTAAAATAGCTACAATTGCCCAATTACTTTCAATACCCCAACGTTGTTTTAATTTTTCCATAAGTATATAATCGACCGCAAAAGTAATTAAAAGATCAAGCTCATACAAATAGATTTGAATTTAAGAGACCTTTAAATATGTTATTTAAAATTTCGTTGTCTCTTGGCTTCGAATGTTAATATAGCGGCTGCTACTGAAACATTCATAGAGTCTATTTCTCCTTGCATTGGGATATTAATATTCTGCGTTGCTTGTTCTCTCCATTCCTGTGTTAACCCTGTTGCTTCTGTACCAACAACTAATGCTGTAGCTTGCGTATAATCATTTATATGATATTCGTTAGAATTTTGTAAAGTTGCACTGTAGATATTAACGTTTTTTTGTTGTAAAAAAGTAATTACTTCTTCTGTACTTCCCACAGCTATTTGATTGGTAAATAAACAACCTACACTTGATCGCACTATATTAGGATTAAATAAATCTGTTTTAGGGTTGGCTATAAATACAGCATCTATATTTGCTGCATCTGCTGAACGTAACATAGCACCTATGTTTCCTGGTTTTTCAATGCCTTCTAATACTAAAACAAGTGGAGTAGGTGTATTAAATTGAATTGAATCCAGTTCAAATTTTTTAGTTTTTACAACAGCAATTACTCCTTCTGTTGTATCACGATAAGCTAGCTTTTGATATACCTCTTTTGTTATTTCAATACAATGTGAGGTGTGTTGTTGTATTTCTTGTAAACTTTTTTCTGAAAATAATTCAGCTACAAATAATATGGTATCTATTAGATAATCTCCTTTAATTACCAATGAAATTTCGCGTTGTCCTTCTACTAAAAATAAACCTTTTTTCTTTCGTTCACGAGATTTGTCTTGCAGTTTTAGTAAATCTTTTATGTATGTATTCTGTGTACTGCTAATTATTTTCATGTTGCAAAAATACCTAATATAAGGTGTTTGATTTACTAGTTTTTAGATAAATATTTAAGACTTTATTTTGTTATAAAAAAAAGCTCGGTAAATACCGAGCTTTTAGTTTATTGATTTTTATACTTGTTGGAATATCGTTTCCATAATTTTGTTTGATGTGTTTGTAAACTTATTTTTCGACCTTGTATAAAAGCATCTGTTAAAATGTTTGTTCGCATGTCTAATGCATCTCCTTCAGATATGAATAAGGTTGCATCTTTACCTACTGCTAGTGTTCCTACTTTATTATCAACGCCTAAAATTTTAGCATTGTTTTGAGTTATTAACTGTATAGCTTTTTCTTTTCCTAAACCATAAGCAGCATATGTACCTGCATAAAAAGGTAAGTTACGAGCATTCATACGTTCCATGTCTCCTTCCATACCTAAACCAACTAAAATACCTGCATCACTTAATATTTTTGCAGAACGGAAAGGCAAATCATAATCTTCATCTTCTCCTCCTGGTAATCGGTGAGCTCTTTCTAAAATAACAGGTATATTGTTAGCTTTTAATAAATCAGCTACTTTTTCTGCTTCTCTACCTTTCACTATTACAATATTTTTGATACCCAACTTTTTTAAAGTATTTACAGCATCTGTTATTGATTTTTGACCATTTACATGAACAAACATTTTTTGTGTACCATTCAGTACTCCTTGTAATGCTTCATATGGAAGTATTTTAGCCTCTTTTTTACCTGTTAAATAAGTTTTAGCATTGGTAATGTATTTCTTTATATGGTCAATACTTTTCTGATAGTTTTTGTTTGGTTTAAAGTTACCAACGCCACCAAAGCTCCAGCTTGTAGGTCTAAAACTACTTGGCCAATTCATATGTACACCGTCATCTGTTTTTAAAACTGCATCTTCCCAGTTCCAGGCATCAAATTGTACTACTGAAGATGTTCCAGAAATAACTCCTCCTCTTGGTGTTATTTGTGCCATAAAAACACCGTTAGGCCTCATGGTTTCTATAACTTTACTTTCTGTATTATAGGCAATAATACTACGTATATGTGGTAGCATTGTTCCAACTTCATCAAAATCTCTCGTTGCTCTTACTGCATCAATTTCTGCCAATCCTAATGATGTATTTGCAGCTATAAAACCTGGGTATACATGTTTTCCTTTTGCATTAATTATTGTTCCTATACGAGCTATTCTCATATTAGCACTTCCAACAAAAGAAACTTTACCTTTTGAAAACATGATTAATGAATTCTCTATTACTTCTCCGTTTCCTAAATGTGCAGTAGCACCTTCAATACTATAATCACTAGTTTGCTTTGGCGCTGGGGTTTGCTGTGCTATTATATTTCCTATGAATAAGAAACATAATAGACTATATATTAGTTTTAGTTTCATGTTTGATTTTTTTATATTCTTATTCAGTATCACAGTGAAATAATTTTTTAGTTTTCTTAGAAGGTGCTTGTGTTTTTGCTCCTTTTAATTTTTCTTTCAACATCATGTTAATCAATTTTGAACGTTCTTCTTTTATTGATTTTCTTTTTTGTAAATCACTATCAATATCGAAATAAACTGTTCCATCAACAATTGTTTTTTCAGCTTTTGAGTATACTGAAAGCGGGTTTCCACTCCATAATACAACATCTGCATCTTTACCAACCTTAATACTTCCTGTTTGTTTGTCTAAATGCAATAATTTTGCTGGATTTATTGTTACAGTTGCCCAAGCTTCTTGCTCCGATAAACCTCCATATTTTACTAATTTGGCAGCTTCTTGATTTAATCTACGAGACATTTCAGCATCATCTGAATTAATTGCTACTGTAACTCCTTGTTTATGCATAATTGCTGCATTGTATGGAATTGCATCATTTACTTCATATTTATAAGCCCACCAATCGGCAAAAGTAGATCCGCCAGCACCATGCTTTTTCATTTTATCAGCTACTTTATATCCTTCTAAAATATGCGTAAATGTATTAATGTTGAAGTTGAATTTCTCTGCAACTTTCATTAGCATATTTATTTCTGATTGCACATATGAGTGACATGAAATAAAACGTTCTTTGTTAATAATTTCTGCTAGAGTTTCTAACTCGATGTCTTTACGGTATGGTTGTCCACTTTTCTTTTTAGCATCGTATTCTTTTGCTCTTTGAAAATAATCGATATATACTTGTTCAACTCCCATACGTGTTTGAGGAAAACGTACTGTTTGTAAATCTCCCCAGTTTGATTGTTTTACATTTTCTCCTAAAGCAAACTTGATAAATTTAGGAGAATTTTTATAAATTAATCCATCAGCATTTTCACCCCATTTTAATTTAAGTATAGCTGAACGACCACCAATAGGATTTGCCGAACCGTGTAATACCTGTATTGAAGTAACACCTCCTGTTAAGTTTCGGTATATATTAACATCATCTGGATTTACAACATCTTCAATAGTAACTTCTGCAGTTGAATTATGTCCAGCTTCATTTACTGCTGATGTAGCAATATGTGAATGCTCATCTACAATACCAGCTGTTAAATATTTTCCAGCTCCATCAATTATTTTTGCGCCTCTACCTGAAAGACTTTTACCTATTTTGCTAATCTTTCCATTTTTAATTAAAACATCTGTATTGTTTAAAACATTACCATTATCTGAAGTCCAAACTGTAGTATTTTTTATTAAAATGTTTTCTTGTTTTGGTTTTGTATAATTACCATATCCTATATTAGGATAAGAAACGGCTAATACTTCAGGAGTTTTGTCTTCTTTTTTTGCTTTTTTGTCTTTCTTTTTAGAATTAAAAACAGCAGTCCATTGTGTTTCATTTCCGTTATTGTCAACAGCAATTCCCTTTAAGTTTTTGGTTTCTACTAAGCCAGTTAAACGAGTAAAATTATTTCCTTCTCTTAAAGTAATCGATACCCAGTTATTTTTAAATGAAAATTTAGAATTCACTTTTTTATCACCTAGTTTTATTGCAGCTTTTTGTTTAGCTCCTTTTCCACTTACTGTCATTTTATATGTTTTACCATTAACAGTTAATGTATAATCTCCTGAAAGATCTTTAATATTTATTGGGGTTACAATGTTTTTATTTCCTTGAACCCAGTTTTCATATAAGGTTGTATTCTTATCAAAAATATCTCCAGATGTAATTAAAAAGTTAGCATAACTTCCATTATTTAAATTTCCAATTTTATTGTTTTTAAGAATTTTAGCTGGAGCTGTTGTTAAAGCTTCTAGAGCTTTGGTTTCGTTTAACCCGTACTTAATTGCTTTACGTAAGTTTGTTGTAAACTCTGAAACCTTTTTTAATTGATAGGTTGTTAAAGCAAAAGGAATTTTATTTTTTGCCAATACCGATGGATTAGATGGTTCTTGATTCCATTTACGCATATCACTTAAAGCAATTTTATTTGCTAAAAATGGATTACTTACATCGTATGCTTTTCTAAAGTTTATTGGAATTATAAAAGTAGCATTGGTTTTTTTAATATCATGAATACGTTCAAATTCATCTCCGCCACCAACAATTGTATATTGAATTCCAAATTCATCACCAACTTTATCAGCTCTTAAATCATCTAAATAATTTCCAGCTCTAAAAATTTGAGGTAAGTCTTTCTTATTATTTAATGCTTGTAATGATAAATCGGTGTTTTTCATTTTACCTTTTGCATACCAATTTGCATCTAAATAAGTTTGTCTTAATAAAGCCATTGCCCCCATACGAGAAGTAGGGTACATTTGACGAGATTTTTTACTTTTACTGAATGATAAATAGTTTGCAGACTGTTTATTTAAAATTCGATATGCATTGTTACTATTTGGATTTAAAGCGACTAACACTCCATTTCCTTGCATAATACCATCTTCTAAATGTGTATTTACAACTCCAAATCCTAAGTCTAATAATTCTTTTGCTTTTTTAGCATCAAATTTAAATTTATTAAAAGGATCAACATCAGGTCTAATATGATCGTTCCAGTAGTATCCTTTTCTACCTGTATCATATTGTGGACGTTTCCCAGTTCCTCTTTCTCTTTTTGGTGTTTGAATTCCAAAAGTTGAATAGACATCGATAAATGATGGATAAATAGTTTTTCCTTTTAAATTAATTACTTGTGCTCCTTTAGGGATTGCTACAGATTTACCACTACTTAAAACTTTACCGTCTTTAATAAGTAATGTTCCTTTTTTAATAATTGTATTAGGACTAACGTAAATTTTAGCATTTGTAAATGCAAATATTTTGTTTTTTGATGTTTTGACTCCAGTGTTACTTGGAAAATATTCTTGTGCGTATACTGTAGATAAACACATGAATAATAGGAGTAAGAGTGTTTTTTTCATTGATGATTAAGTTGATTATTAGGATAAAGGTATCTTTTTATAACAGAATGTATATTGTTTTAACAAATAATTAAGATTTACTAAAGATGAAATTTAGTTTTAACTTATTTTGTTGAAAGAGTTAGTTTTCCAATTTTTTGATGTCCAGATAACCAAGCTGTATTTTGATCTACAAATTGAATAGCATAATAACTGTCTTTGCTTACCTGCTTCCAAGTATGTCCTCCATCATTAGAAAAAGAAATACCAGTTTTACCTACCGCAAAAATTTCCTTTCCTTTAGTATTTGGTACATATTGCACACAACTTTTATAGTTAGGGTTTTGGTTATCGGCGACTATAGTCCATGTTTTTCCACCATCTGAAGTAATTGCTTTATTAGCACAATTATCATTTTCTTTAGCGTAGTTACCTCCAATAGCAATACCGTTATTTTCATCATAAAAATCTATAGAATATATTCCTTGAGGTCCATTTCCTTGTATAATAGGAGTATTGTATATTTTCCAAGTATTACCATAATCAGTAGATTTTAAAATCCTAGCTTTTGTACCTCCAGATGCTATCCAAACAGTTTTATTTATAATAGCAATGTTTGTATTACTAGCGGCAAAGAAAGCTTCTCCTTCTTCAAATTTAGGTAACTTTTCACAATCTAATTTAGTCCAAGAATCACCACCATTATTAGTTAAAATTATTGAAGGGCAATTGTCGGTAGGATCTCCTACAGCAATCCCATGTACACCATCATTAAAAAATTTCATACTGTCATAAAATACTTTTTCATGTTCCTCTTTATAAACAATGGTATCTTTTTCTAAATTTACTTTATATAATAATGCAGGGTTAGCAACAGAAAGAGCGAATACACCTTTATTATTAACAGCAATACTTCTAAAATTAGGTATAATAGAATCGTTATACTTTAAGTTTTTTATATCCCAGAATTTCCCTCCATCTTCTGTTAAACCTATAGCACCTTTTGAACCAGCATACAATAATTCATTTTGGTTAATTACTTTAATAGCGCGAATGCTTATGCTATCTTGTTTATATTCAGTTATTTTTACTGAATTAATATTTCTTGGCGTATATTCTTTTCTGCAAGAAAAAGAAATAAATGCGACTAAAATTAAAAGTGAAAATCGTTTCATTTTTTGATATTTTTACAGAAATAAAAATAGATAAATCAATTTAATTCTATGAAAAAAGCATTAGTAATTTCTGGGGGTGGAAGTAAAGGAGCATTTGCAGGTGGTGTTGCTCAATATTTAATGAAGCAAAAGAAGAAGGATTACGATATGTTTTTAGGTACTTCCACGGGGAGTTTAATGGTTTCTCATTTAGCCTTAGGTATGGTTGATGAGTTAAAAGAGGTTTATACTTCGGTAGATCAAAAAGCAATTTTTAGCAATAGTCCTTTTAAAATAAAAAGAGTAAATGGAGCTAAAGTAATTTCTATAAGGCATAGAAATACTTTTTGGAACTTTTTAAATGGAAGAAAAACTTTTGGAGAAAGTAAAAACCTTAGAAAGTTAATAAAAAGAAGCGTTAGCAAAAAGATGTATCATCAAATACGAGAAGCTAACAAAGATGTAGTGGTAACTGTTTCTAATTTAACAGCAAATCAAATCGAATATAAGTCTATTTTAGATTGTAGTTATGATGATTTTTGCGATTGGATTTGGGGTTCGTGTAATTATGTGCCATTTATGAGTTTGTTAGAAAAAGATCATTGTCAATATGCTGATGGAGGTTTTGGAAGTTTAGTTCCAATTAGAGAAGCTATTTTAAGAGGAGCAAAAGAAGTTGACGCTATAATCTTAGCTACAGAAGTTACTCAAATTAATAGATTACCAGCCAAAAATCCGTTTTCTTTAATGATGGATACTTTTGATTTTATGCTTGAAAATGTTGAAAAGCATAATATTACTATAGGTAAATTATCTGCAAAGCAACATGATGTGAAATTGAATTTGTACTATACACCAACTGTTTTAACAACAAATTCATTGGTTTTTGAGAAAGAGAAAATGAAAAAATGGTGGAAATCAGGATATAAGTATGCGAAGAAACTTGATGATGAAAAGATGAGCGAATTTAGACCAGAAATGATAGATAATCAAGAAATAGAAGAAGGTTTAGAAAATGCATAACATATGAAATTTGGAAAAGTTGATCATCCTGAATTAATAGATTTTTCATTACCATTTACCCATAAAAAAACGAACGATTTATTGAGCTCTTATAAAAAGAGTAATACTCCAAGTGTATATGTTGGTTGTGCCAAATGGAACAAAGCTGATTTAAAAGGTTTTTACCCTAAAGGTACTAAAGATGAATTAGCTTATTATTCTAAGCAGTTTAATTCAATAGAGTTAAATGCTACTTTCTATCGTCAATATTCAGCAGCGCAATTTGAAAAATGGAAGTTGAAAACTCCAGAAAACTTTAAGTTTTTTCCAAAGATAGGGCAGGAGATAAGCCATTGGAAACGTTTACAAGGAGTACAAGATATTGTTAATTTATATTTGGATAATTCGGCACATTTGCAAGAAAAATTAGGAACTATTTTTTTACAAATGCATTCTAATTTTGGACCTGAAAATTTTGAAACACTAAAAAACTTTATTATTAGTTGGCCTGAAGGAATTCCTTTAGCTGTAGAGTTAAGGCATAAAGATTGGTATGCAGATTCAGTTGTTTTTGATGAATTTACAACACTGTTTGAAAAAAATAAGATAGCTAATGTGTTAGTTGATACTGCTGGTAGAAGAGATATGATGCATATGCGTTTAACAAATAACGAGGCTTTTATACGTTATGTTGGAGCTAATCATTTATCTGATTATTCACGTTTAGATGATTGGATTATCAGATTAAAAGAATGGAGTAATTTAGGATTAGAAAATATTCACTTTTTTATCCATCAAAATTTAGAAGTTGAATCTCCTTTATTAGCAGCTTATTTTATTAAGAAACTAAATAAAGAGTTAGGTGTTAATTTAAAAATACCTAATGAAGAAAATAATCAACAAATGAGTTTATTATAAAAAAATCCAGCATTTATGCTGGATTTTTATTTTAAATAATTTTTATAAAGATTATTTAAAATCAATATACATATTGTTATAATCAATGTTGTTCATAGATGAATTCCATGAAGTATATGTTTTACTTTTTGAAGGAGTAGAAATACCTTTAGATCCTGTAACAATATATTGTATGGTTCTTTGTAATAAAGGTTCATTAGGATCTCCTATAATACCTAGATTACCAGGGTTTTCTTCTAAAGTAACTTCTGGAATAAAACCTTCAGGTTTATTTTGACCATCTTTATTTTGTATTTCTAAAACTATAGGTTGCATAGCCCATGTATGGTTTGTTCTAAAATTAGGACCATTTTTTCTGAAATTTTCAGAGTCATACAGAGTAATAGAACCTACATGTTTACCGTAAGTTTGAACTCCAACTAATTTTACATTAATATAAGGAGACAAAGCATTTATTATAAGTTCAGAAGCTGAAGCTGTATTATCTGATACAATAAAATAGATGGTACCTAAATTTAAACTATTAATAGTTTCGTTTAAAACTATAGTACCGCTAGCATCTTTATTTAAAATTTTATCCGTAAAGTTGTTAATTAACAGGTTAGGGTCTGTTACAGCCATTACTTTACTATTCCATACTTGTTTAGAATAAAGTTCATCTTTAAACTGTCCAGTAACCATACTTCCTAAATATACTGCTGTTTGCACAGAACCACCACCGTTGTATCTTAAATCTATAATTAAATCATCAATAGTTTCGTTTTTGAATTTTAAAAATTTAGCATTTAACTCCCCATCAAATGAATTTGAAAATTGGTTATACATAATATATCCAATTTTTTTAGTACCACTTGTAATAACTTTAGCTTCTTTTATAGGATTTTCTGTTAATTGCGACTTCGTTAATACGATGGTAGCACCATTAGTAGTTGGGTTTCCAGCATTATAATCAGCTAAATGTATAGTAAAAGAATTACCACTAAATAAAGAGTTTACGTTGGTGGCGGTAATTGCAGTACCATTTACTTGAGTAATTAACATTCCTCTAGTTACTCCATTTGCTTCAGCACTAGAACCTTTTACAACATCATAAACGTATACATAATAATTACCTGAACCGTCTAAATAATCTTTACCTTTAACTTTCATACCACTCGTTAAACGAATACTTTGAAAAGCTTGTTCTAAAGCAACATAATCATCAACAATCCAAGAATATGTTTTATTAGGATCTTTAGGATATTCATTAGGAATGTATAATAAATTACTAAAAAAAGCAGCAGGATCACTTTGACCAGACAAATAACTATATAGTTCTTGATCATTTTTAAAACGCCTGTCAGATAAATCAGGAACTTGATCTTGCCACAAATAGTAGGCGTTTAATCCTTTCCAAACAAAGTTTTGAATTTGAATATCAGCTGGTGTGTCTTCTTTCTCACTACAAGATGTAATCGATATAATTATAAAGGCAATAAAAAATGCTTTAAGTAATTTCATATGGAATATATTAGCTATAATACAACGCAATTTAAACAATAATATTATTTTTTTTAAAATTGATGTAACAAACTTATAACTATCTCGTCGTAGTTATGTAAACCCGATATTAATATAGTATTTCAGTTTGCACTAAACTAATCAACTAAACAATGAACCAATCAGACTTTTTAAAAGTTGTATTACCATTTAAAGACAAAGTCTTTCGTTTAGCAAAAAGACTTTTAGTTTCCAGAGAGGAAGCTGAAGATGCTACACAAGAGTTGTTTTTTAAATTGTGGAGAAACAAAGAGAAATTGTCTAATTATAAGAATGTAGAAGCATTTGCTATGACAATGACAAAAAATTATTGTTATGATCGATTAAAATCGAAACAGGCTAGTAATTTAACATTAGTTCATAGTAATTATAAAGAAAAAGATACGTCTTTAGACAAGAAAGTAGAACATAATGATAGTGTAAATCAAGTACATCAACTAATTGAAAAATTACCAGAACAACAGAAAATAATTATTCAATTAAGAGATATAGAACAATATGATTTTGATGAAATATGTAAAATGGTGGATATGAAACCAACCGCTGTTAGAGTAGCTTTATCAAGAGCAAGAAAAACAATAAGAGAAGAACTAATAAAAAAACACAACTATGGAGTTAGCTAACATAGAGAAATTAGTAGATAAATATCTAGACGCAGAAACTACCCTTCAAGAAGAACAAATACTACAAGAGTATTTTACTTCTAGTAATGTGGCACCACATTTAGAAGAGTATAGTATGTTATTTGGTTATTTTAAACAAAGTAAAGGCGAAACCTATACAAAAACCATTCAGTTAAAACCTGAGAAAACTAAGAAGAACTGGAAATGGTTATCAGTAGCAGCGTCAGTAGTCTTACTATTTAGTGTCTTTATAGGTAATGAGGAGTATCAAAAGCATCAGCAAAGAAAACAGTTTGCACAAATTAAAGAAGCGTTGCAAATGGTTTCAGTCAATTTAAACAAAGGAAACGAAGCATTGTATGCAGTTTCAAACAACTTAAACAAAGGGAATGATGCGATACAACAATTAAACACCTATGAAGAAACAGTAAACAAAGTAATAAACAAAGTAAACTATTAAGTAAACCAAAGTAAACCAAGTACTTTTTAAATTAAGAAAATCATGAAAAAAATAATATTATTATTCGCATTTGTTATCACAGCAAACTTTAGTTTTGGACAATCATTGTTTGATAAATTAGAAGATATTGATGAAGTATCATCTGTAGTGGTAACTAAAGATATGTTTGACCTGTTAAAAAAGTTTCCAGATGCAAAATCAGAAGACATGGAAATTTTTAATACAGCAAAAGGATTAAATGAATTAAAAGTATTTTCTACAGAAGATTCAAGTGTAGCTTCAAGAATGGAGAGTATGGTAAATTCGGCAATTAAAGGATCTAATTTAACACAGTTAATGCGTGTTAAAGACAAAGGATCTAGAGTGAAAATTTACGTAAAAGCAACAAAAAATAAAGATGTTGTTAGTGAAGTGTTAATGTTTGTAAAGAACATGAATAGAGGTAGTAAAGATGGAAAATTAAGTTCTACAATTATTTCTTTAACTGGAGATATCGATGTAAATAAATTATCGAAAATAGCTAGTAAATATTCTGATAAAAAGAAGTAATTAAAAACAAATAAAAAAGTGAAAGTTGAGATTTTCTCAACTTTCACTTTCTAACTAAATTAAAAAATACTCTGATGAAAAAATTATTTATATACTCATTATTATTGGTGGCATTCGCTACTATTTCCTGTAAAAACGAAAAATCATTACAAGGTTACTTAGTAGAAAGTCAAGATAAAAAAGGATTCGTTTCTCTAGATGTACCTGCTAGTCTTTTACAGTTAAGTATGGATAATGCATCGGAGGAGGATAAAAAAGCATACGAAAGTATTCGTAAGATAAACATTACAGGTTTACCGTTTAAGGATACAGACGAAGCAACTTATGAAGCTGAAAAGAACAAATTAAAAGAAATTTTAAAAAAATCTGATTATAAAAAATTAATCAATTTTAAAAAAGATGGAGCTACAGCTGTAATTTATTATACAGGTGAAGCGGATGCTATTGATGAAATAATTGCTTTTGGTTATAGTAAAGATATGGGCGTTGGTATAGCTCGTCTTTTAGGAGATAACATGAACCCTGCTAAAATAATGGAGATGATGAAGAAAACTAAAATGGATGATAAGAATTTAGATTTAGGTAAATTCAGATCTATTTTAGGAGGAAATGTTATTAAAGATGAGGAAAGAAAAGAAATTAAAGTAAAAGTAGCAGAATAAAAATAAATCTCAACTTAAAATATAAACGGCTAAAATGTGTCTAACATTTTAGCCGTTTTTTGTTTTTATATATGTTTTTACGTTCAAATAATTAAAAAAGAGTATTAATTTTATTTGAATTTAATTCATGTAAATCCTTGTTTTAATAGGGTATTGTTGTGTTTTGTGTGTTTTTTATGAATATTTATTAATAAAGTGTTGTTTTTTAGATATAAAGGTGTAGTTTTGGCAGCCAATAATTTAATTTTAGTTAGGTATACTAGTCAACATAATTATAAGTTAGTTATTGCGAAAATAAGAGATGGCATAGCCCCCCGGATGCAATCAGAATACGTAATGAATTATTAAATATATCATTATAGTTATTGAATATCCATTTATACATATTTCGTTTCTAAGAAATATAATAAAGGATTGATTTCTTCGGTAGGAATACCTTTTTAAAACAATCATCTAAACTGATTTGTTTTTCCTTATTTTTTATTAATAAATTATAATTAACGTATAAAAATATTTTTCAAAAATGAAAAAATATATAGGATATACAGTACTTTCATTGTGTTTAACAATGTTTGTGTCTTGTAAAGACGAGGAAGTCTTTGAAGTAAGTAACTTGAAAGAATCTAATGGTCAATATTTAAATGAAGATATTCCTGATGGAATAAGTAATGTAAAAATTAAAGAGATTAAAAGCAATGCAGCATCTAGATCAGAAGTAGAAGCTAATTGTGTAGAGAGAGAAGTAAGTTTTGACAAAACAGATTCAGATTTTTTCTTAATTAATCCTAACGGTAGCTTATTATGGCCAGGTAATATAGTAGCTGCTAGATCAATTCAAAATGGAGCGCCAACATCGGTGCCTTTTTATGGAGAAGATAGAAACTCAATAGAAATAGGCTTGGACGTTATTTCTGGAACAGCTGCATCAACATCTACAGTAGTAAGAAACCCTTCTCCTGGTACTGTACGAAATGAGTTAAATAGAATTCTTGGGAATTACTATGACTCTGGTGCACGCTTTCCAGCAGCGTTTGAAGTTTCAATAGAAAGAGTGCATAATTCTAGTGATTTACAGTTTGCATTAAAAGCTGGATATTCAGGTTATGGAGCTGATGTAGCTGGTGAATTAGGAATTAATTTTAACGAGAAAAAAACACGTTATGTGGTAACATTAAAACAACGTTTTTTTACAGCTACTGTTACACCTAAAGCACAATTAATAGGAGAAAGAGGTTGGTATAACACTAATGTTACTCCAGATGATTTAGGTACTTATATTACAGATTATAAGGATAATGTATCAAATGTAGATATGAATCCTGCTGGTTATGTAGAGTCTGTAACCTATGGTAGATTATTTACTCTAATTTATGAATCGTCTGAAAGTGCTAGAAATGTGTCAGCTGCATTAAATTTTGCATATAAAGGAGCTATAGGTTCTATAAGTGCTGACTTGTCTACTAAGTATAGTGAAACATTACAGAATACTACAGTAAAAGTGAAGCAAATTGGAGGTGATGCGCAACCAGGTATTGCAGCTGGATTAAGCGCACTTGGAGGAGATTTAAAGGCTATAAACTCTTTTTTAGAGAAAGGAGCAAATGTGTCTAGAACGAATCCTGGATACCCAATTTCATATAAAGTAAATTATGTGTCAAATAATTCACCATTCAAAGTTGTTAGTAATGTTAAGTACACACAAAGAGATTGTGAATTAGTAAGTAGAAGAAAAGTTAGATTTAATCCTTTATCAGTTTCTACTAATTATTGGGGATATGATCATGGTACATCTGGTTTAGAGTTGTTTGGAGCATTTAGTGTACAAAAGTATAATGAAACTACAAATAGTTGGTATAATGTTGAATCTTCGATTAACTGGGGATTTGGAAGAGAGCATTCTGTAAGGGATTTTTATCGTTTTAATACCACTAAAAATATTTGGAACCGTAGTAAGTTTATAGATTTTGAAGTAGATCAAATAAATGGAGAACGTTTTAGAATTGTTTCTGTAGCTGGAGAAGCTGATGCTAGTTATGTAGTTCAAGCTGATGGAGGTACTGCAGCTATTGTATATGAATATAATGCAGAAAAGAAAGAATGGGTAGGTTATGACAGTCGTAATAGTAGAATTTCTGTACCAAATACAAATGACGGAAGTCATTATGAATTTTTAAATTCTATAGATGGATATTATGGAGGTGAATATGATAGAATAGCAATACAATATAAAATCTATTTCTTAGATTAAATTTCTTAAATAAAAAATGGAGATGTTTTAAACATCTCCATTTTGTTATAAATTATATTTTAGACTTAAACTTGTTTGTTTTTTACTGATAGTAATGTGTTTTTTAAAAGCATTGCAATTGTCATTGGACCAACACCACCTGGAACAGGCGTTATAAAATCTGCTTTTTTAGAAACTTCATTAAAAGCTACATCACCAACTAAACGAAAGCCTCTCTTTTTAGAAGGATCAGCAAGGCGAGTAATTCCAACATCAATAACAGTAACATTGTCTTTTACCATATCTGCTTTTAAGAATTCAGGAATACCAATTGCTGCTATAATAATATCTGCTTGTAAAGTTATTTCTTTTAAATTTTTAGTTCTACTATGGGTTAAAGTAACTGTAGCATTACCAACTTTTCTTTTTTGAGATAATAATATACTCATTGGACTTCCAACAATATGACTACGTCCAATAACTACTACGTTTTTACCGCTAGTTTCAACATTATAACGATCTAATAATTCTAAAATACCAAAAGGTGTAGCAGAAATAAACGTAGGTAAGTTTAATGCCATTTTTCCAACATTAGTAGGATGAAAACCATCTACATCTTTATTAGGATCTACTGCCATTAATATTTTTTGTTCGTTAATATGATCGGGTAGTGGAAGTTGAACAATAAATCCGTCTATATCATTATCAACATTTAAAATACTTATTTCATTTAAGAGTTCTTCTTCGGTAGTTTCTTCGGGTAATCTAATTAAAGTAGATTCAAAACCTACACGCTCACAAGCTTTAACTTTTGCATTTACATAAGTTAAACTAGCTCCATCATTACCTACTATTACAGCAGCTAAATGAGGTGTTTTTTTATCTTGGTTTTTTAATTCTAATACTTCAAGAGCAATCTCTTCTTTAATGTTTGCAGATGTTTTTTTACCGTCTAGTAAAATCATTTTTAGTGTGTTGTGTGGGTTTGTTGTTAAGTTGTATATATAAAAAAAGAGAAGCCAAAGCTTCTCTTTTGTATTATTTCATACCTTTCATCATTTGCATCATTTTTCTTCCGCCACCGCCTTGCATCATTTTCATCATTTTGCTCATTTGGTTGAATTGTTTCATTAATTGATTTATTTCCTGTACGGAAGTTCCAGAACCTTTTGCAATTCTTTTTTTACGACTTGCATTTATAGTTGTAGGTGTACTTCTTTCAAGAGGAGTCATAGATTGTATAATAGCTTCAATTCCTTTAAAAGCATCATCATCAATATCAACATCTTTTAAAGCTTTTCCTGCTCCAGGAATCATTCCAACTAAATCTTTCATGCTACCCATCTTTTTGATTTGTTGAATTTGACTTAAAAAGTCATCAAAACCAAATTGATTTTTAGCAATCTTCTTTTGTAATTTTCTTGCTTCTTCTTCGTCGTATTGTTCTTGGGCACGTTCTACTAATGAAATAACATCTCCCATTCCTAAAATACGATCAGCCATACGATCTGGGTGGAATACATCAATTGCATCCATCTTTTCGCCTGTACCAATAAACTTAATAGGTTTGTCTACAACCGATTTAATTGATAAAGCTGCACCACCACGAGTATCACCATCTAATTTGGTAAGAACTACACCATCAAAATTTAAAACATCATTAAAAGACTTTGCTGTATTAACAGCATCTTGTCCTGTCATAGAATCTACAACGAATAATGTTTCTTGAGGATTTACTGCTTTGTGAATGTTAGAAATTTCATTCATCATTTCTTCATCAACAGCTAAACGACCTGCGGTATCAATAATAACCACATTTTTGCTATTTGCTTTTGCATGCTTAAGAGCGTTTAATGAAATTTCTACAGGATTTTGGTTTCCTACTTCAGCGTAAACTTCAACACCAATTTGTTCTCCAACAACTTGTAATTGGTTAATAGCGGCTGGACGATAAACATCACATCCTACTAATAAAACTTGTTTTGAGTTTTTTGTTTTTAAGAAGTTAGCCAGTTTACCAGAAAAGGTAGTTTTACCTGAACCTTGTAAACCAGACATTAGAATAACGGTAGGTGAACCTTTTAAATTAATACCAACAGTGTCTCCACCCATTAATTCAGTTAATTCATCCTTAACTAATTTAACCATTAATTGCCCAGGATTTAACGTAGTTAATACGTCTTGTCCTATTGCTTTTTGTTGTACTCTTTTAGTAAACTCTTTGGCTATCTTAAAGTTAACATCGGCATCTAGTAAAGCTCTACGAACTTCTTTTAGAGTTTCTGCAACATTAACTTCGGTAATTTTCCCGTGTCCTTTCAGCGTATGTAACGCTTTATCTAACTTTTCGCTTAAATTATTAAACATGTGTCGGCTTCATTTTTAGAGGCACAAATATAAGAATTTAGTTGTTAGGACTGTAGGTTTTTTATAAGCAGTTTGTTTGAATATTTTAATTTTAAATAGAAAATTTAAAAATTGTGTTTTTCTTTTAAAATATTCATGTGATGATCAGTATGATATGCTGTCCACATAATTATTTCACGCACAGGCATTTTACCCATAAGTGGATGTGGTAGAATTAAATTATCTAAATCTTTATCTTTCCAACGTTGCGTTTTGTATTGTAATTTTTTGTTTTGAATTTGAAGAGTGCTGAGTAATTGCTTAAACTTTTTTTGATTTGGAGTTTTTACTGAAATATTAAACTCTCTTGCTCTATCTTGATTTTTTGAAAGTTTCTCTTGATAACGACTTGAAACTTCATCATACGAACGAACTTCTCGATTTGAGGTTCCAAATTTATATTTCAAAATAAATTTAGGTATGCTTAATGCTGTATTTAATTGTTTTATAGAATCTACTAAATGAACAGTATGTTGCCCTAATGTCCATTTACCATTAGGTCCCTTTTCAAAGCTGTTTTCAGGTTGGTTTTTTATCCATTTGAATAACTCCTGGTGCTTTCTCTCTAGTAAATCAACAATATTTTCTTTGTTCATAATGATCTTATTTAAGGACCTAAAAGTATGAAAATAAAAAGGAACAACAATTGACTACATTAATTCTGCAATTCACTACATCCGATTTTTTTTTATTCTATTGAGAGAATACTTTTGAAGTATCAAAATCAAAAACAGGTATTATGAAATCAATTTTCAATTTTAAAAAAGGAGTAAGTACTATTGCTTTTTTAGTTGTGTTTATGTTTAGCACAATTATTTCTTCAGCACAGACATCTAAAGTTTCTAATAAAGATACTTATACACATGTTACTTCAACAAGTAATGGAGTAAGTAAAATTCATGTAAAAAATAAAAAAAATGATTTCAGCGTAGAGTACGAAGGTAAAATTACATTGTCTGACGATGATAAGGATATTGTTGATATTTCAAGAGGGGGTTTTATAGAAATAAAAAAATCGAGTTTTGGTAAAAAACGAAAAATTGTTATTGAAGCTGAAAGTGGAAAGCTAAATAAAAAATATTATGTTGGGTGGAGCGAAAAAGCTTATAACCCGGAAGGAAAAGCATGGTTAGCAGAAATTTTACCAGAAATTGTAAGGAGTACTGTTATAGCAGCTGAATCTAGAGTAAATAGATTTTACAATAGAGGAGGAGTAGATGCAGTATTAGCTGAAATTAGACTGTTAGAAAGCGATTTTGTTCAGTCAAAATATTTTGGTTATTTATTAGAAAAAGATTTAAACAATAGTGCACTAGTTAAAGTAATACAGTCGGCAGGAAAGAATATTAAGTCTGATTATTATTTGGCGCAGACTTTACAAAAAAATCAAAAAGCATTTCTTTCAAGTTCAGAAACGTTATCTGCTTATATAAAAGCTTCAAATAATATAGGTTCTGATTATTATTTATCTCAAGTATTAAGAAAGGCTATTAAAACGAATGATATTTCAGATAATCAATTAACTGATTTGTTACAAATTTCGGGAAGTATTGGTTCAGATCATTATTTATCTCAGGTATTATCGGATATTTTAAATAATAGAGAATTGAATAAGTCTAATATGAATAAAATAATGAAGCTATCAAAGAATATAGGTTCTGACTATTATAAAACACAAGTTTTAAAGAAAGCGTTAAAGAAAAAGAATTTATCTTCAGAAAACTACGATACTTTTATTTCATCAATGGATGATGTTGGTTCAGATCATTATGCATCAAATATTATTAAGGAATTATTAAAAAAAGATTTAGATAATAAATCATTAGATAAATTATTAGAATTAGTTTCTAAAAATGTAAGTTCAGACTATTATGCTTCTGGTATTTATAAAAAATTAGCAAAGAAAAAATTAACAGAAAGTCAATTGATAAGAACTTTAAAGTCGATGAAAAAGAGTATGAGTTCAAATAATTATTTATCAAGTTCTTTAGTTGCTTTTGCTCCTCAAGTAAAAAACAGTAATCAAAGAGTAAAAGATACGTACATGAACGTAGCAAAATCATTAAGTTCTGACACTTATTTTGGAAGAGCTATGAAAGCTATCTATTAAAACTAAACTGAGGTAAGTAAATATCAAACACGAAATTTACTTACCTTAGTTTTATGCAAAAAATCAATCAACTAATCAATCAACCTAAAGTGAAAAAACATTTTTTCATAGTTTTATTAGGAGTTTTAATTGGAACTTTGCTAGGATATTATCTGATTGTTAGCGAACAACAAAATTTCACTTTAGATAAATTTGTTCTAACTGCATTAAGTGGGATAATTATAGGATATAGTTGTTATATAACAACTAAACTTTTAGATAAAAGTATTCCTTGGAAAAAACAAGTAGGAACCAGGTTATTATTAGGAATTATAGCTCATTTTATAGTTGCTTCTTCGTTGTTCTTGATATTGTTTTATTTATACAGTTTACCTGAAGGCGTTTTGGTTAATTATCAATCAGCATTCATAAAACTAGGCATACTATTATTTATAATAACCATCATATATCAAATTATATATTTCGCTCTTTATTCTTATTATTCATATGCAACTATTCAAGTTGAAGAAATTAAGCAAGAACGTAAACAAGTAGAATTGCAGTTAAATGCCTTAAAATCTCAATTAAGTCCTCATTTTTTATTCAATGGATTAAATACGATATCATCCTTAATTTATAAAGATGAAACAAGAGCCAAGTTATTTATACGTAAGCTAGCAAAAATGTACGATTATACTTTGAAAAGCTATCATTCAAAATTGATAACTATACGAGAAGAATTGGACTTTGTATATTCTTATATTTATTTGGTTGAAACTCGCTTTGAAAATAAATTTAGATGTAAAATATCAATAAGTGATGATTTATTAGAAACAAAAATACCGCCTTTAACATTACAAATGTTAATAGAAAATGCTGTAAAACATAATATTATGAGTGATGAAGAACCTTTATCTATTCATATTACTTCAGATCAAAAATATATTACTATTCAAAACAACATAACTTCAATACCATTTAAGGTAAATTCTTTTAAAATAGGATTGAAAAACATTAGTTCTAGGTATTTATTATTACACGGTGAAGGAATCATTATAACTAACGGAAATAATTTTATTGTTAAAGTGCCTATCATACGATGAAGAAATTATTTATCCATAAACCTTTATTTAGATTATTAAGTCCTGCATTTAGTGGAGCCGTTATTTACTTGTTAATATTATTGGTAAATAATAATGTACCGCAATTACAAGAGCAATTTTTAGGAGAGGAATTATATGTGTGTATTGGTTTGTCGTATATAGTTCAAGAGTTTTCAAGACTATTATTAATCTTTTTTAAAAAGATGCCTAAACTAGAAATTATTGTACTAAATATAGGAGTACAAATACTAATTTCGTTGTTTTTATGTATTACTATAGTTAGCATATCTATTACATTGTACTATAAGAAAATACTAGGTTTTTCACCAAACACAGAAGAGTTATGGCTTTTTAACAGTGTTTTTTGTGTAATAACACTTATTTACATTTTACTATTTATAAGTCATCAATACTTATATAAAATCAATACTGAAAAACTGTATAAAGAGCAGAAAATAAAACAAACTGTTGAAGATGATTTTATTGATTTTAAACAAGGAATAAACCCTAAATTGTTATTTGAAAGCCTTGAAGTATTGTTAATTCTTATTGAACAAGAAAAAGATAAAACAGATGATTTTATTGATTATTTAGCAACTATTTACCGATACATTTTATCGAGTAATAAGAAGCAACTTGTTGCTTTGGAAGAAGAAATAAATATAGCTAATGAATTAATTTATTTATTTAATTATTTGCCTTATAGAAACATAGTTTTGATTAATAGTTTAAAATCTACTTTTTTAACGGTACCAAAAAGTTTATTGTTTATTATAGAGCAAATAGTAAGAACAACTATAACTTCATCAGCAATAGTATTAGACATCGTTCTTCAAGAAGACGAAGGTTATTATATAATAGAATATCATCCAAACGATAAAATTACAACACAATTTAAACCTGAAATATTATCAGAAATAGAACGAGTTTTTAGCATTTATACCATTAAAAAGATACAAGTAGAAGAAACTAATATGATGAGGAGAATTTTGGTACCTAAGTTAACTATACAAAAGGCTTAAAAAATGAATGTAGTAATTGTAGAAGATGAATCTTTAGCTGCAGAAAAGTTAGAACGATATATACAGAAATATAACGCAGATGCTTTAATAGTAATTAAACTTAGTAGTATAGAAGAAGCTGTAGATTGGTTTCAAAAAGAGATTGAGTACGATGTTGTTTTTATGGATATTCAACTAACTGATGGATTAAGTTTTGAAATTTTTAACCAAGTAAAAATAGATAAACCAGTGATTTTTACAACAGCTTTTGATGAATATGCCATAGATGCATTTAAAGTAAATAGTATTGATTATTTATTAAAGCCCATAACATTTACCGATGTATCAAAGGCAATGGTAAAGTTAAAAGCTATGCAAAATTTATTTGTTAATGAAGAAACTATCAACGAAGTAAAAAACAGTATAACAAAATTAAAAACAAAAGATCGATTTTTAGTTCGTTTAGGTAACCATATTCACTCAATAAAAACAATAGATATATTACTTTTTTATGCAGAAGGTAGAACTGTATATTTAGTAACCAAAGAAAATAAAAAATTTATTCTTGATTATAAATTAGAAGATTTAATCAATATTTTAGATTCATCAGATTTTTTTAGAGTAAATAGAACTTTTATTGTAAATCTTAATGGCGTAGAAGATGTGGTAGTTTATTCTAGTAGTCGTTTAAAAATAACACCTAAAGTAAATGTAGAGAAAGATATCATTGTAAGTAGAGAAAAGGTAGCTGCTTTTAAAAATTGGTTTGAAGGGAACTAACTATTAATGCTATATAAAACGCAAGGTTCTATTTTAGGGAAGTTACTTAAAAGCGGATGTTTAAATTCTTTTACTTTTTTCATGCAAATTTTTTCCATTACTAAAATGGAAGGAATGTTTATTACAGGTGCTACAGATACAATTTCTTTTAGCTTTAATTGAGAAAAACCATATTCAAGACATCTTTTTGCACCTTCAGTAGCAAAACCTTTACCCCAAAAATTAGGGTGTAATCTCCATCCAATATCTATAGAAGGGTTAAACTCTGCAGCATAGGTTTGCTCAGAAAGTCCGATAAAACCTATAAATTCTTTAGTATTTATAATTTCCACAGCAAAATAACAAAGCTTTTTATCATAAAATTGCTTTTGCATTCGATGAATAAAGTCTAAACATTGTTCTTTATTTTGAGTTTTTGGAAAATAACGCATTACTTCTTCATTAGAATTAATTTCATGTAAAGTATCAACATCAGATTTTTTCCAATTCCTAAAGCCTAAACGATTTGAGGTGAAAAGATAATTTTGCATGTGGCAAATTTATAGTTTTACTTACAAATCATCTGTAAAATGTGTACGTGATTTTTCTTTTGAAAATTTATCAGTATTATAATCTTTCGAAGCATTCTTTGCTATAGATAATGATTCCCATTCGTTACCTAAAAGCAACTTGCCTAAAAACACTATTTGACCAATGTGGTAAGAATAATGACATAGTTGCCTGTTAATCGCTTCAGTAATCGTATGACCTTGATTTCTTATATATACTATGGAGTCAAAGTTTTTTGGAGTTATTGAATTTAAGGCATTAAATAAGCATTGCCATCCCATTTCCCAATAAGTAATAACCTCTTCTTTTGTGGTAAAAGAGTTTATAAATTCGTCATCTCTATTTCGCCATTCTTTTTCACCATCTTCAGTTAAAAAATTTGTCCATCTAGAAAGCATATTTCCAGCAATATGCTTTATTGTAATCGCAATAGAATTGTCATCAGTATTTGGTAGCCAAAAGAATTGTTTTTCCGTAAGTTGAGCGAAAGTTTTGTCACCTAAACTTTTATAGTATTCAAATTGTTTTTTAACGCTAGTTAAGTAAGATGTATCCATAAAAAAGAGCTAATTTTATTAGCTCTAATGTACGTTGTTTTTTCGAATTTATTTTTTAGAAATAAATTTTAAAGCGGCTCCATTTATACAATGACGTTTACCTGTTGTTTCTCGAGGTCCGTCGTTAAATGAATGTCCTAAGTGGCCTCCACAGGTATTACATTTTAATTCTGTACGGGCATATCCTATTTTATAATCAACATCCAATTCAACATTTCCTTTAATTTCTCTATCAAAAGAAGGCCAACCAGAACCAGAATCAAATTTATGTTCAGATTTATACAAAGGAGTATTACAAGCAGCACATACATACAAGCCTTTAGAATAATTTTTGTTTAATTTACTAGTAAAAGCACGTTCGGTTCCTGCTTCTCTCAATATGTAGTATTGTTTAGGAGTTAACGCTTTTTTCCATTCAGATGCTGTTTTTTCAACTTTATATTGTTTTTTATCTTTTGTTTGAGCATTTCCAGCGCAACTAACAAATAGACTTAAAAATAAGATAGCTAATAATTGTTTCATTCGTTTTGTATAATAAAGTTAACAGCGCGATTTATTACATTTTTATTACGTAAAATTTTGGTGTGCCCTAAACCTTGAGTAATGAGTAATGTCCCGCTTTGTAGATTTTGACGAATGTTTTGGGCACAACTTACAGGAACATCACCATCTTGAGAATCATGAATAACTAAAGTTGGAATTGTAACGTTTTGGGCAACTATACTTGGAGAATGTTTATCAATATCAATTTGCCATTGTTTATCGAACTTAGCTTTAATTTTTTTAGCAACAATAGGCTTCACTTTTAAATTATTAGTAAAGTTTAAAATAACATCAGAAATTTTATCAGCAGCACCAATAGTAACTAGTTTTTTAATAGTAAACTTATCTCTATCAATGCTATTATATAAAGACATTCCTCCAAAAGAATGCCCAACAGCAGCTTCAAAAGGACCATATTGTTTATCAATTTCAATAATAGTATCTAAAAAGTCAGGCATCATAGTAGTTTTACCTGTAGAAGCTCCATGTGCTGGACCATCAAAAGAAATAACCATATATCCTTTCTCTAAAAGTTTATCAGCAATCATAAACAATTGAGTGCTTCTACCTGCCCAACCATGAACTAATAAAACTTTCTTTTTAGAATATCCATAAGATAAAACTTGAATATTTTGATTTATTGATGGAACATTTAGTGTTTTCTTTTGAGCACTTTCTAACATTACTTTTTCTCTTTTAGGAATTGAGAAATTAATTGGCGTAATAAAAAGCCTTGCTCCTAATTTAGCAGTTAAAGAAGTTGAGATAATTTGGGTAAGCTTAGCAACAGCAATTACAGGCTTGGGAATTGATAGGCTAGGAGGGAATATATTTGAATTGATAAAATTCATGAAATTGATTTTTAGGATAAAGATAGAATTTGTAATTTTAAAAGATATAATGCGTTCTAAAATTTGTGACATTTTTTTTAGTAATGTGTCACAATTATATAACTCAAACAAATAAAAACATTAATAATGAAAAGAAGTATAGCCTTAGCGTTTTTAACAGTATTCTTAATGCAGTGTAGCACAGTGCCAATTACAGGGAGGAAGCGTATTAATTTTGTAAATGATTCACAAGTATTACCTGCTAGTTTTGCACAGTATAAAGGATTTTTAGAGAAAAATAAATTATCTAAAAATGTAGCTAAATCAAATCAGATAAAAAGAGTTGGAAAAAAAATATCAGCAGCAGTTGATCGTTTTATGAGAGCAAATGGTATGAAAGCAGAAGCTGATGCTTACAAATGGGAATTTAACTTAATTGAAGATAAAACGGTTAATGCTTGGTGTTTACCAGGAGGAAAAGTAGTTTTTTATACAGGAATTTTACCAATGTGTGCAAATGAAGATGGTGTAGCAGCTGTTATGGGACATGAAGTAGCGCATGCTTTTGCTAAACATGGACAAGAGCGTATGTCTACAGGACAATTACAACAATTAGGAGGTGCTGCAGTAGCCTTAGGAACACAAAATAGTAAGAATGCTAAAATTTGGAATATGGCGTATGGTATAGGTTCTCAAGTTGGAGTTATGTTACCTTTTAGTAGAAGTCATGAAACAGAAGCAGATAAATTAGGTTTAGTTTTTATGATTATGGCTGGATATAATGGAGAAGAAGCTGCTGAAGTTTGGGTACGAATGAGTGAACGTTCAAAAGGAAAAGAACCATCTCAAATATTAAGTACACACCCATCAAACAAAGATCGTATACAAACGTTAAGAGCGTTTTTACCAGAAGCAAAGCGTTTAGCAGCAAAATACAATGTTCCTGCTAAAAAATAAAGAGCTCAATAATTTATATTATATTGCAAACCGTTCAATTTTTGAACGGTTTTTTTATTTATAGAAGAGGTTAAAATATGTATAAAATAGGAGATAAAAAGCTAATTAATGCTTGGGCATTTTACGATTGGGCTAATTCGGTATATTCATTAGTAATTAGTACAGCTGTTTTTCCATTGTATTATAGCGCAGTAACAAAAGGTAAAACGGTTCGTTTTTTAGGAATGGATTGGGAGCATCCTGATAGTTTGTATAGCTATGCATTATCTTTTTCTTTTTTAGTTGTAGCTTTTATTTCACCTATTTTATCTGGTATTGCAGATTATACTGGTAGTAAGAAGAAGTTTATGAAATTCTTTTGTTGGCTAGGTGGTTTGTCTGTAGCATCATTATACTTTTTTGATGGAATAGATACAGTATGGATTGGAATCTGGTTTACTATTTTGGCAAGTATCGGTTTTTGGGCAAGTTGGGTATTTTACAATGCTTATTTACCTGAGATAGCATTACCAGAACAGCAAGATAGGGCGAGTGCAAAAGGTTTTATATATGGTTATATAGGTTCTGTAATTTTATTATTAATAAACTTAGGAATGATTATGTTTCCTGAGACATTAGGTATTACATCAGGAATGGCTTCAAGACTTTCTTTTGTTATGGTAGGAATTTGGTGGATTGGTTTTGCACAAATAACCTTTCGTAAGTTACCAGGTGATATTTATAATAAACAACCAGACAATGATTATATCTGGAAAGGATATAGAGAGTTACAAATAGTTTTTAAAGAAGTTTTAAACTACCCTACTTTAAAACGATTTTTACTAGCCTTTTTCTTTTTAAGCATTGGTGTTCAAACAATAATTTTAATGGCAGCTATTTTTGGTTCAACAGAATTAGAATTACCATCAACAAATATGATTATCACTATTTTATTGGTGCAAATAGTAGCTATTGCAGGGGCTTTTTTCTTTTCAAGGTTTTCTGATAAGTATGGTAACTTTACAGCTTTAAAAGTTACAATTGGGATATGGATGTTGGTTTGCTTTGCTGCATTTATGTTAGATAAGAATCAAGAAAATGTAGCAATTTACTTTTATGGTTTAGGAGGTTTGTTAGGTTTGGTGCAAGGAGCAATTCAATCATTAACAAGATCAACCTACTCAAAATTATTACCAGAAACAGAAGATCATGCGACCTATTTTAGTTTTTATGACGTTACCGAAAAAATAGCAATCGTATTAGGAACTGCAGTTTATGGTGCTTTATATGCTATTACAAACTCAATGCAATGGAGTGTGTTATGCTTAGCTATTTTCTTTTTAATATCGTTTATTATCTTAAGTACATTGAAGAAAACAAAATATGTAGAATAGTTTTTATACTTTCATATCTTCAAAGATATTTTCTGAATGTAGGTATCGTTTGGTGCTTTTTTGCCAATGATAACTTGAAGAGACGATAACATTTATAGCATCTATGTATTTTAAAACAATAGCTCTATGTGTAGGGTTCAATTCTGTTGATTTTTGAACTATTCTTTCTAAAGTCAATTGAAATTCTGAATGTATAGTATTTACCTTTATAATCGATTTATTTACAGCATCGTTATAATTGTCAGCTTCGTTAGATAAGAGGTATGCATTAATTAAATTATAGTTACTATGTTTTTCTTTAGCATAAGAAAATAAATCATTTGATAAAGCACCGATCAAGGCACATTGTTCTCGTAACTTTTTTATTAAAGAAACTTTGTTAAGTATTTCAGGAGATATATAAATAGAGTGTATATATTCTATTAAATCGATTACAGGAAACATTCCTCCAGTATATAACCTAATAGCAATATATTCATCTACTGTAGTGTATGGAATACTTTTTAAAGAATATGATAAATGTTCAGTTATAGATTGCGTATACTTATTAAAAAAATAAGAAGGACTGTCTTTTTTTATAGAATTACTTATGTAAAATATCGATTTATATAAGTTATCAATTTTAGTATTAGAATCACTATATTGAGTATTACCAGCCCAAATAGCTAGTACTTTTTTTAAGTCTACTAATAATCCTTTATTAGTATCTTCTCCAAAAAAATCATCAAGAAAGTATAAAACATCATAGGTAACCACTGCATTAACCATTTTATTTATAGGAGCATCTACATATAGATAATTTGTCATTGTTGTGTGATGCTTATATAAATCATCATCAATAACGCCTAACTCTTTTGATATTGATTTAGCTTTTTTTAATATTAACGAAGCATCCTTATGCGTTTTAAGTTTCGTTTTTGATATGGTTAAACAGTTTGATGTAAACTTCATTTCTTTTTTTACTTTTTCTTTATTCAAAAGTAATTTAAAGGTTTATGAAAAGCTTAAAAACTTTCCGAAATGAAGCTAATACTTTCTAAATGTTTAATTATTTAAGATATATATAAAATGATGGTACTGGAACAGCTATAGTTTATTATAATTTTGTGTTATTTTAAAAAGGAGAAGTTGAGGTGAAACTCATTTTCTCTTTTGTTATTGGATGAATAAATTCAATATATTCGGCATGTAAATGTAATCTGTCAGCTTTTGTACCATATAAATCGTCACCAACAATAGAAGTGTTTAAACCTAAGCTATGTGCTGCATGTACACGTAGTTGATGTGTACGTCCAGTAATAGGGTAAAAGTAAACTTTTGTTTTACCATCTTTAACTTTAATAATTTCCCATTTGGTTAAAGCAGCTTTACCATGGGTATAACAAACTAATTGTTTTGGCCTGTCTTCTAGATCAACTCGTAAAGGAAGATTAATTTTACCGTTGTTTTTTTGTAGTTTTCCATCTAATAAGGCTACGTAGCGTTTTTTAATGGTTCTGTTAATGAATTGAGCTTGTAATGCTTTATATATTTCTTCATTTTTTGAAATTAATAAAATACCAGAAGTAGACATGTCTAAGCGATGAACTATTATGGGACCTGTAATCTTTGGATATAGTTTTTTAATACGTAGATAAACAGAGTCTTCTATTTCTTTACCAGATACTGTAAGTAATTCATTAGGTTTATTGATAATTAATAAAAAGCTATCTTCATATATAATTTCTATTTCTTTTTTAGAAGTTGATAATTGCTCTAATAAAGGATTTTTAGAAATAGGAATTCCTTTTAGCATATGAGTTAAAATAGGCTTGCATTTTCCAGTACAAGCAGCGTAGAAATTTTTATGTTTTCGTACAGAAGTAGCTAAAGGTTTTCCCCACCAAAACTCTGCCATGCAAATAGGTTTTAAGTCATGTTTAAAAGCGTATTGTAAAAGTTTTGGAGCGCAACAATCACCTGAACCAGCAGGGATGTTTTGTTTTGAATCATTAAAGATATCTAAAAGGTTTTGGCTTTCTTTTTCAGAATTTAAAAATTGATAGTGCTTAAAAATTTCTGTTTGTACCCAAGCAGAAAGCTCTTTACGCTGCTTTTTAAATTGATCTATTTTTTCTTGATATCTAGCATATTCTTTTTTTATATGTAGTGTTTTTGCATTTAAATAAACTTCGTATTCGCGTAAATAGAATTCTTCATTTATATTTAACTGATTATCTTGTTTGGATTCTTGCTTTCGTAGTTTTCTTCTAGTTTTTATTTTTAATTGTTCTTCAAGTAGTAATTTTTCATTTAATAATTGAAGCGAAGTATACTCATTTCTAATTTTTAAATATTTAGGATTATTTTCTAAATTTGAAAGCTCTTGATTAATTTGATTAAGATTTTCTTCAGTAGCTAAATAAAAACCATTTTTATCTAATACATCATATACAGGAGGAACAAAATGTTTGTATTGAGTATTATCACCAATTTTTCCAGAAAAGGCTGCTAAATAGCCTATTTCTTCGTTAGTATTTTTAACAACTAAAACCCCAAACATTTTACCTAATACATTTTCTGAATTTGAATTATCTATTCCGAAATTGTGATTAAAATCTGTTTGATTTTTTAAATACTCTTGTAATTCTTTTGCAGCTTCTTTAGCTAATTTATGAGGTGTATAATTATGAGGGTAATCAAATTGATTAGGTAAAGAAATTGAATTTATGTTAGTTGAGAAATGAATAAATTTAGTCATAATTTAAAAAGAAAAAAGCGTTGCTTTCACAACACTTTATAAAATTAGTTTTTATAAATTTTATCGTATAAATCTTTATAAATTTCTTTAATTATTTTTCGTTTCATTTTCATGGTAGGAGTAAGGTGACCACCATCAATAGACCATTCTTCAGCAGTTAATTCAAACTTTTTAATCATTTCCCACTTACCAAATTTAGAATTACATAAAGAAACTTCTTCTTCAATACGTTCTATAACTTTAGGGTTTTTTATTAAATCATTATTATCTCCTAGGCTTACCTGATGTCTTACTGCCCATTCTCTAATAAATTCAAAATTAGGTTGTATTAATGCAGCAGGCATTTTTTCACCCTCACCAATAACCATTACTTGTTCTATAAAACGCGATTGTTTTAATTCTCCTTCTAATAAAGGCGGTACTACATATTTACCACCTGAAGTTTTAAACATTTCTTTTGTACGACCAGTAATTTTTAAGAATCCATCATCACAGATTTCACCTTTATCTCCAGTATGAAAATATCCATCCTTTAATACTTCAGCAGTCTTTTCAGGATCTTTATAATACCCTTGCATTACATTAGGCCCTTTTACTAATATTTCTCCGTTATTAGCTAGTTTTATTTCTACACCATCAATCATTCTACCTACAGTACCAACTTTAAAACCGCCATTACGGACATCGTTTACTGAAATAACAGGCGATGTCTCTGTAAGTCCATAACCTTCCATAACAGGCATTCCAGCTGCAGCAAATACTCTTGTTAAGCGAGATTGTAAAGCAGCAGAACCAGAAACCATTAATTTTAATTCGCCACCTAAAGCAGCTTGCCATTTTGAAAATATTAATTTACGTGCAATGCTTAATTGTTTTTCATACCACCATCCATTAGCTCCATAAGGCTCGTATTTAAGACCTAAATCAATTGCCCAAAAGAATAATTTCTTTTTTACACCAGTTAAGTCAGCACCTTTAGCGTAAATTTTATCGTATATTTTTTCATATAACCTTGGTACGGCTGTCATTACATGAGGCTTAACCTCTTGAGCATTTTCACTTAATTTATCAATTGCTTCAGCAAAATAAATAGAAACACCACAGTATTGATATAAATATAAGATCATACGCTCAAAAATATGGCAAATAGGTAAGAAACTAAGTCCTCGTTCCTGTCCATATAAAAGTGGTACTCTTTTTTCACTAGATAAAACATTAGAAACAATGTTTCCATGTGAAAGCATCACGCCTTTTGGTCTTCCTGTAGTTCCAGAAGTATAAATTAATGTAGCTAAAGTATCAGAAGTAACATTATTTTTTCTTTCTTCAACTTCTTCTTGGTTACTTTTATCGTTACCTAATTCTAAAATCTCGTTCCAATTTTTTTCTCCAGAAATATCGTCAAATGTATAAACTTCTTTAAGTTTTGTATTTCCTTTAATTTGATTTAGTTTTTCTAAAATTTCATTATCAGAAACAAAACAGTAAGTAGCTTCTGAGTGATTTAAAACATACTCGTAATCTTCTTTAGAAATTGTTGGATAGATTGGTACATTTTGAGCACCAGTTTGTAAGATACCTATATCGCAAACATTCCATTCAGTTCTATTGTTTGTTGATATTACCGCAATTTTATCATTTGGTTGTACACCTAAACGAAGTAAACCCCTACTTATAGCATTTGCTTGATCAATATATTCTTTAGTAGATATTGATTGCCATTTACCATTGTATTTTGTTGTAAAAGCTTTTTCTAAATTATAAGTTTCTTGTTGATAATAAGGGAAATCAAAAAGACGGGTAATTTCAATCGACATAAGTTCAAATTTTTGGGCTTTGCAAATTAGGAAAAATAGCCCGATTGCACAAGTTTGTGCTTAATAGTTGATTTATTGTGAATTATATATTTTTTTATGTAAATCCTTGTATTTTTCTAAGATAATTTTGCGTCTCATCTTCAATGTGGGAGTTAAATGACCTGCATCGGTTGTCCATTCATCTGAAGTAATTTCAAATCGTTTTATCTGTTCCCATTTCCCAAACTTTCTATTGTAGTAATCTAGTTCTTTTTGAACTCGTTCTATTAGTCTTTCATCTGTTGAAACGTTGCTAATTTTATGGTTGTGCCTTTTAGCCCATTCATGTACAAATTCAAAAGATATTTGAATTAGAGCAGCAGGCATTTTTTCACTTTCTCCAATTACCATAACTTGTTCTATAAAACGAGATTTTTTTAATTCACTTTCTAAAACAGCAGGTGCGATATATTTTCCTCCAGATGTTTTAAAGATTTCTTTTTTTCGATCAGTTATTTTTAAAAAACCTTCATTGTTTATTTCTCCAATATCACCTGTATGTAAATAGCCATTTTTTATGGTTTCATTTGTTTGTTCTGGGTTTTTATAATAGCCCATCATTGTATTTGGCCCTTTTACTAAAATTTCTCCATCATTAGCAATTTTAACTTGAACATCTTCAATAACTCTTCCTACGGTTCCTATTTTAAAACCATTATTTCGCATATCTGTTACAGAAACAGCGGGAGATGTTTCGGTCATCCCATACCCTTCAAAAACAGGAATTCCTGCAGCAGTAAAAATTCTAATAAGTCTTGGTTGCATTGGTGCACTTCCTGCAAGCATAAAATCTAACTGTCCACCTAAAGCTTCTCGCCATTTAGAGAAAATAAGTTTACGTGCTATTTTTAATTGAAATTCGTACCACCAACCATTTTCTTTATAAGGTTTGTATTGTTCACCAAGTTTTAATGCCCAAAAGAATAACCGTTTTTTAATACCGGATAAATTACTTCCTTTATCAACAATTTTATCAAAAACTTTTTCTAATAATCGAGGAACTACCGCCATAAAATTCGGCTTTACTTCTTTGAGGTTATCTCCAATTTTCTCAATACTTTCTGCAAAATGAATTTCAAAGCCCATGTATTGACAATAATAAGATGCGGCTCGTTCGAATATGTGACAAATTGGAAGGTAACTGATTGCTTTTTTTTGATTGTCATGTAAATCTAAAGAGTTACCTACAGCAAAAATATTACTCACTACATTTTTATGAGAAAGCATAACACCTTTTGGTGTTCCAGTAGTTCCAGATGTATAAATTATTGTTGCTAGGTCTTTAGCTTGTACATTTTCTTTATTTTTTTCTACATCAGATTGTAGTTCATTATTTTCTCCTAGTAGTAAAAATGTAGACCAATCATAATCAGTATTAATTTCCTGAAAAGTATACACTTTTTTCAGCTGTGTTTGATCTTGTATTTTTACTACTTTCTGATACAACTCATCATCTGAAACAAAGCAATATATACTATCGGAGTGATTTAAAATATATGCATAATCTTTTTCAGAAAAGGTAGGATATAGCGGCACATTGATGGCTCCAATTTGCATTACTCCAATATCTAAAATGTGCCATTTTGGTTGATTTACGGATGTAATTACTGCTATTTTATCTCCTTTTTTAATGCCTAATTTTAATAAAGCTCTACTTATTTGATTTGCTTGTTGTATGTACTCTTCTGTTGAAACATCTTTCCAAGTATTTTCATCTTTATAAACTAAGCATTTTTGTTGAGGATATGTTTTTAATTGATAATAAGGAAAATCAAAAAGACGAGTAACATCAGTAGGTTTATGCATATAGATGAGCGGTTTGGCATAAATCTAAGAAAAAAAAGCGAAAGAGGTTATTAATAAAAGTTAATTATACAATCTATTAACAGCGTTTTTATAGGTTTGACCTATTGGTATTTTATGCTCTTTTATAAGAATTCTATTTCCTTCTATGAATTTGATTTTATCTATAGCAACGATGAATGATTTATGAACTCTTAAAAAATTACCACTTGTTAATATTGTTTCATAATGAGAAATTTTTTCGTGGCTAATAATCATTTCATCGTTTAAAAATAACTTCGTATAATTTCCATAAGCTTCAATAAATAACAAATTATTTAAATCTATTTGATGGTGTTTTTTATCTCCTTTAACAAAGAGTCGATTAGTTGAAGAAGAATTACTAGAAATTTCCTTAATAATTGTTTTTGTGGTTTGAGATTCTGAAACTTTATTAATTGCTTTAACCAAACGATCAAAACTAAAAGGTTTTAAAATATAGTCGATAACATTTAATTCAAAACCTTCTAAAGCATGTTCTTTGTAGGCTGTTGTAATAATTGTTTTGGGTGGTTTTGTCAATATTTTTAAAAAATCCAAACCTTTTAATTTGGGCATATTTATATCTAAAAACATAAAATCTATTGTGTTCTCATTTAAATATTGCATTGCTTCCATAGCATTATAGCAGTTTTTTTCTAACTGAATATGTGGTAACATACTACAAAATTCTTCTATAATTTCATGAGCTAAAGGTTCATCGTCGATTATAATATATTTAAGCATGCTTTTTTACTTTTAAAATAGTTTTATAAGTGTTTTCAGTTTTATTAATAGATAGGTTATGTTGCTCTTTATATAATAATGATAACCTTCTTTCTAGATTCTTTAAACCAATACCAGTTGATTTGTTTATCTCTTTAGAATCGAAATTATTTTCAACTATAAAACAAATATAATCGTTAACCTCATATAAGTTTATGTGTATGTAAGCATTTTCTGTAAGTGTTTCTATTCCATGCTTAAAAGCATTTTCTAAAAGAATAATAAATAACAATGGAGCAATAGTTAATTCATTATTTATGGTATGGTTAAAGGTAATTTCTACTAGTTTTCTATATCTAATTTTATGGAGTTCTATGTAGTTTTTTAAATATTCAATTTCGTCTTTTATTGTTACAGACTCTTTTTCTCCTTCATAAATAGTATAGCGCATCATGTCTGAGAGTTTTAAAATTACCTCAGGAGCTTGTTTTGAGTTTGTAACTGTTAAAGCATATAAATTATTTAAGGTATTAAAAAAGAAGTGAGGGTTTATTTGAGTTCGTAATAATGATAATTCTGCTTGTGATTTTTCTGCTTTTAAGTTTTTTAACCATTTCCATTGTTCGTAAAACCATAAACCAAAAAAAATAGGAATGGGTATAAAGAAAATTGCAAAAGGAATTTCTTTTTTAATTCTTAAATAAGCTTCTAAATCACCTGAAAATAAACGAAGATATATGAAGTATGATACTAAAGGAATATAAAATAATACGATTAATTTCCAATATTTAAGAACAAAGGCAGGTACTAATAAATATACAATTCCTATCCAAAATGCCATTAAAAATAAAAATGTAATTGGGTTGTCTGGCATTTTCATATTAGAATCTATTATCAAAGTAATTATGAAAAGGATAATAAGTATTAAAAACTTATAGATAGTTTTTCTTTTCTTCTTTAGGTATGAAAATTTATAGATTGGAATCGAAATTAGTAACCACCAAAAAGTAAATACGAAAAAAATTTCAACAGGAGCATCTTCTGGAATAAGAAGAATCTTGTAATACTGCATTAGAATAATTGCTAATAGAACAATTATAAAACCGAATCCAAAGGCTTTGTATTTCTTTAAAAAATCTACCATAGTTCAAAAATACTCATGTTATATAGTCTTAACAAGAAAATTGATAGACACTATAATTATTAACTTCAACAACTACTTTTTCTTGATGAACTCAATTTATAATGATTTAAGCTGTGTATAACTATATAATGTAGTGATAAATCATATTTATTAGTAAGCTTTTAATTTCAAATATAAGTTTGTTGAAAATAGAAATCATCAAAAAGAACATTTATGAATACATTACTAATTAATGATTTAACAAAAACCTATTCGAACGGCGTAAAAGCACTAGATGGAATTAATTTAAAAATAACCAATGGAATGTTTGGGTTATTAGGAGCTAATGGAGCAGGGAAATCTTCTTTGATGCGTACTATTGCTTCATTACAAGAACCATCTTCAGGTACTATTTCTTTTAATGATATAGATGTAGTTAAACAGCCAAATGAAATAAGAAAGCAGTTAGGGTATTTACCTCAAGAGTTTGGTGTGTATCCAAAAATTTCTGCAGAGAAATTATTGAATCACTTAGCTGTTTTAAAAGGAATATTAAATAAAAAAGAGCGAAAAGAACAAGTAACAGCTTTATTACAACAAGTTAATTTATATCAGCATAGAAAAAAATCGGTATATACTTTTTCAGGAGGTATGCGTCAACGATTTGGAATAGCACAAGCATTATTAGCAAATCCAAAATTAATTATTGTTGATGAGCCTACTGCAGGTTTAGATCCAGAAGAGAGCAATCGATTTTTGAATTTACTAAGTGAAATAGGAGAGAATGTTATTGTTATTTTATCTACACATATTGTTGAGGACGTTCGCGATTTATGTCCAAAAATGGCAATCTTATCTAATGGCAAAATTATTACACAAGGCAACCCGTCTGAATTAGTAGGAACTATTACGGGGAAAATTTGGAGTAAAATAGTACCTAAAAAAGATGTTAATGTTTATAAGAAAGCTTTCAATGTAATTTCTACAAAATTGGTGTCAGGAAAAACACAAATTAGAGTTTTATCCGAAACAAAACCAGATGCTAGTTTTGAATTGATAGTTCCAAACTTAGAAGATTTTTATTTCACTACTTTATTTAACCAAACAAGTAATAAAGCCTAAATTATGTTTAAAAAAATATTACAGTTTGAAGTTTTTTACCAGTTAAAACAGCGTGCATTTCCATTATTCTCTTTATTGTCTTTAGCTTTAGGAGTTTTTGTTGGTAGGCAAGGATTTGCTCCTAGTGGAGTAAATTTTAATTCTGTTTACCAAGTTTATTTTCATACAAGTCTCTTTACTTTGGGAAGCGTTTTTATTATTATGTTTTTTGCTGTTAGTGCAACACTTAGAGATAGGCAATATCATATGGAGAGTTTAATTTATAGTTCTCCTATTAAAAAAAGTCAATATTTTTGGAGCCGATTTTTTGGAACATTTTTATTTAGTGTTTTAGCATTTTCTCCATTTTTGATAGGATATATTTTTGGAAATTATTTTTCGAATTTAGCCCCAGAACGATTAGGAGACTTTCAATTAATGACCTATGTGCAACCATGGCTTTATATTGTGTTACCTAATATTTTTATTTGTTCAGCAATTGTGTTTTCCGTGAGTACATTAACTAAAAGTAACATTGCAACTTATGCAAGTGCAGTATTTATTTATATGCTGTATTTTATAAGTGCTATTTTTTTAAACTCTCCGTTATTAGCGCAATCTGTTCCAGCAACTCCTGAAGCTATGGCATTAGCTGCTGTTGCGGATTCTTTTGGAGTAGCAGCTTTTTTTGAGCAAACTCAATTTTGGACTCCTTTTCAAAAAAACACTCAATTATTATCTTTTTCAGGATTATTTTTATTGAATAGATTAGTTTGGGTATTATTATCTGTAGGGGTTTTATTAGCTACTTATAGAGTCTTTTCGTTTAGGAAAATTTCTAAAAAAGTAAAAAAAGAAACGAAACAGAAAAAAGAAACAACACAATTATTAAGATATACCCCAATAGAAACATTGCACAATTTGAAAGCACAGAAACTTGCTTTCCTTGCTTTGCTAAAATTAGAGTTGAAAAGTATTTTTAAAAGTTTGCCATTTATTGCAGTACTTGTAATGTGGTTATTTATTGTGTTTTCAGAATTATATTCAACAGTAATAGGTGGTGGAGAATATGGAGTAAGTAACTATCCATTTACGAATAGTTTGATAGCTTTAATTCTTTCACCGTTAACTCTTTTTAGTTTTATCTTAATATTGTTTTATAGCGCAGAAATTGTTTGGAAAGAGCGTAGTTTAAACTTTAATTTAATTATTGATGCAACACCTGTAAAGAACTGGGTTTTCTTTTTATCAAAATTTGGAGCTTTGGTATTATTGCCAATTATCTTGATTACTTCTGGGATTATTATGTGCCTTCTTTTTCAAGTTGCATTAGGGTATTCTAATTTTGAATTTAGTTTGTATGCTTCTATTTATTACCATTATGGTTTGCAATTGGTAGTATATAGTATGATTGCCTTATTTGTAAATAGTATTGCAAAGAATAAATATATGGGAATGGGGATTTTCGGATTGATTCTTATTTTTTTTACAAAATCTAATATGCTAGGATTAGAACATCCATTAATAAGTTTAGGTTTTTTACCAAGGCTAGAGTACAATAATATGGATGGTTTTAATGGTATTTCAAATTTATATAATCACTTAGCTATGTATTGGTTGGTTTTTGGTTTAATACTAACTGTATTATCATTCAAGATATGGAATAGAGGGGTTGTAGCTAGTTTTTTGGTTAAATTAAAACAATTAGTTTTTTATTGGACAAACCAGCAAAAGATTGTAGTTACTTTATTATTTGTATTGTTTTTAAGTGCTGGAAGTTTGGTTTATTACAACGTTAATATTGTTTCAAATTATGAAACAATTAGTGATCAATTAGAGTTTAGAGAAGGGTATGAACGAAAATTTAAGAAATATGAAAATATAGAGAGGTTATATGCGACTTCAAAAAAGACAAAAGTAGCTATCTATCCAGAAAAGAGAATGTTTACGGTTGAAGCAGATTATATGTTGAAAAATAAAAGTGAAGAACCTTTATTAGAACTGTTTATAACAGAAAGAATTTCTTTAGAAAATATCACGATAGAAAATGCACATTTAGTTACTCATGATACTTTGTATGGAACGTATTTGTTTAAATATAATAAACCTTTACAACCTAAGGATTCTATAAAATGTACTTTTAAATTAAAGAAAGAAGTAAAGGGTTATGAAGAAGATAATTCAATTGTAAATAATGGTACTTATATTAATCGTTTTGGGAATTTTGAACCTATTTTAGGATATACTACAGGGTTTGAAATTTCTGATAAAAATGAACGTAAAAAAAGAAATTTACCCGAAAGAGTTAAAGAAGATAGTTCAGATTCACATATAGTTTTAGAGAGTGTTAAAAATGAAAGAATTCGTTTTGAAACAATAATTTCGACCTCTAAAGATCAAACAGCTATTAGTTCTGGTGAATTATTAAAAGAATGGTCAGAAAATAATAGGAACTACTTTCATTATAAATCCAAAACAAAAATTTTACCAGAGGTTGGTTATTTTTCAGCAAAATATGCATTAAAAAAAACTAATTATAAAGGGATTTCAATAGAGCAATATTATGATGCTAATCATGATTTTAATATAGAAGAAATTGAAAATAGTGTAAAGTATACCTTAGATTATTGTCAGGAAAACTTTGGGAAATATGCTTTTAATCATGTTAGAATAGCAGAAGTTCCTGCATATTGGCCATTTGGAGGATTTGCACACCCAGGAGTTATAAGTATGGTAGAAGATAGATTGTATTTAACCAATGTAACTAATGAAGATATTTTTAATGTTGTAGCAAAAAGAACAATTCATGAAGTTGCTCATCAATGGTGGGGACATACTTTATCAGCTAAACCAGTTGCTGGAGGTTCATTATTTGTAGAAGGGTTTGCAAAATATACAGAAGCAGTTGTTCTAGAAAAAATGTATGGAAAAAGAGCATTATATACTTTAACTGAAAATGTTAGAAGTAGATATTTTAGAGGTAGATCTTTTGCAAGCGAACTTGAACCTCCAGTTTACAAAGTAGAAGGTCAAAGCTATATTGCTTATGGAAAAGCATTTACTGTAATGATGGCATTAAGAGATTTAATAGGCGAGAAGCAAGTAAATAATGTGTTGAAAACTATTACAGACAAACATCGTAACATTAATAAGTTAGAGGCTAACTCTATTGAATTTTTAGATGAACTTTATAAAGTAACACCTCAAGAACATCATAAATTAATTGATGATTGGTTTAAAAAAGTGATTACTTATGATTTAGGAATTGAAGAAAGTTCATATAAGGAGTTAGCAAATGGAACATACGAAGTTACTGTTAAAGTAAAATCGAAACGTTTGAAAACAATGAATACTGGAGAAATTAAACAAATTTCTATTAATGAACCTATTAAGATAGGAGTATTTACTAAGCATCCATCTATGGTAAAAGATGATAGTTCAGTTTTATATTACCAATCTTCAAAAATTAATAAAGAAGAAACTGAGATTAAAATTATTGTAAAGGAAAAGCCTAGTTATATCAGCATCGATCCATATGGAACACGATCTGATGAGAATTTGGTAGACAATACAGTAAGATTTTAGTTTTAGTTAAAAAAAATATAAAGTAACTCAAATGTGAATCATATGACAATCATATTTTTACATTTGAGTTTAACTTTTAAACAAATGATGAAGCACGCTATTTTAATACTGACTCTAATTTGCACTTTTCATTCTTATTCTCAAATAGAAGAAAGTAAGATTACTATTGGTACCAATTATACAATTAAATCTAGTGTTTTAAACCAGGATAGGGAAATTCAAGTTTATTTACCAGAAAGTTATAATACTACTAAAGAAAAATATCCAGTACTGTACGTTTTAGACGGTCAGTGGTTTTTTGCGAATGGTGTTGCCATACAGAAATCATTAAGAACTCCAGGAGCAATTCCTGAAATGATTATCGTTGGAATTAAAACTAAAAATCCATTAAGGAGAACATTATTTAATAAAGAACGAGCAAAGTTTACATCATTCTTAAAAAAAGAAGTAATTGGCTTTATAGATACTAAGTTTAGAACTACGAACGAGCGAGTAATTTATGGATGGGAAGCTGCAGCGTATTATATAAGCAAGCTTATTCTAGAAGAAAAAGATTTATTTCAAGGAGCAATTATAACAGATGGGGGATTAGCACCAGAGAAAACTGTTAAAGATTTTAAATCAGATAAAGATGTTTATTTATATATAGCTAATTCTAAAAGAGATATTTATTATATAGCCTCAACAGAAAAGTTTAATGAAAGATTAAAAAAATATAATCCCAAAAATTTGATTTGGAAGTATGAACTGTTTAATGAAGAGGTACATGAAACAATGCCACATTTAGCCATGTATAAAGGTATTATGTATTATTATCATAATTACGATTCATTGGTGTTTGAAAGTATAGAGGCCTATAAGAAAGTAGGAGGAATTCCATATTTAAAATCTTTTTTCAAGGAGAGAGCAAAACGTTTTGGAGGAGATGAGAAAATTGATGACAGTACAAAGAACTCATTAATTTGGTTAGCATGGAAGCGTGATAATTTTAAATATTTTAGTTTCTTTATGGAAGAGTTTAAAGGCGTTTTAGAAACTAAAAGATATGATAGTGCCTATTGGAAAAATAGACTGGGGCAATTTTATTTAAAGCATAAAGATTATAAAAATGCTGTTATATTCTTTGAAAAAGGAATAAAAAAATATCCTAATTCTCAATTTGATAAAGCAATGAGAGAAGGGGTAAAAAAATCAAAAAATAACTTATAAATATTTACTTTAAAGAAAATATTTTTATAACCCAAAAGGCACTTCCAATTGGAAGTGCCTTTTGGGTTATAAAAAAATAATTTAAAAAGGATACATTTTTGTGTTTTTATGCTGCCATAATAAATTAATAATACTCCATTTATCATTTGTTTTAATTAAATGTAAATACTCTATCCAGTTATCAGAATATAATTTAACGGTAGCAATTCTATGGTAGATATCTAATATTTTTATTTGATTATTAGGTACTGGAGGAAACTTAGTATTAGATTTATTCCAATTTTTTGCATTTTGAATCATTCTTTTTCTTGAAATAGCAGTAACAACTTCTTTTTTTATTTTTCTGTTATAGCCTAGGGTAACTTTGTTTAAACTATCATTCATCACTACTTTCATTAGGTTAGGTTTTAACTCCTGTAAAGCAATTAAATAACCCAATGAAACTCTTTTAATTTCTAAAGTATCTTTTCTAGATGCTTTTTTACTTAATACAATATGTTGGTTGTTTGCGATGTCTCTACCTCTTATAAAATTATCATCAATATCATAATGTCCTTGTTTTATATAGTTTCCAAGTTTGTCATATTCTTTCCTTCCTATTGCTAAACCAAATTGATTTATTACAAGTTTATTGTTTTTATCATGATAAGTGTATTTTATATGATTACCATTTTTATCATAGGTATCTTGATAAGAAGCTACTCCTACAGAATTATTAGTTATTTTATAATCTTTATTTAAATTATAATTTCCTATTGGAGACCCATCTTTTTTGAACGTCATTCCAGTTACACCGAACTCAAAATAGGTAGAAAGATTTCTAGGTTCTTTTTTTAAACCATACCTTTTTTCAATTATCATTTCATTTTTTTTAAACCAATTATATTCTGATATTTTCCAATTGGATTCCATTGTTTTATCATTCAAGTCAAAAAAGGCTAGTTTCTTATAATCGCCATTTTTATTTGTAGTAAAAATTTCTTTATAAACTTGTCTATCATTTGTTATACGTTTTCCATTTTTGTTTAAAAAGACCCTCGTTTCTTTATTATTTTTATGGGAAATAATTGTTTTATAAGCTCCAATAGAAGCCAACGGATGTCTTCTTTCGGTGAAATAATGATTATTAGTGATTTCTATTAATTGATTATCGTTATTGTATATAAAAATATAATGAGATGTGTTTCTTGCAGTTAATTCATCTATTGGATAAATTCCTGTAAGTTTGATATAAGGAGAAACATGATTGTATTTTAAGTGTCTAAAATATTTTTTAGTAGAGTTTTGTGCATATGTTAAACTAGTTATGCACAATATAATTAATGCTATGTGTAAACTTTTTAATTTCATTATTTATTCTTTTTATTTAATGTTTTTTCTTTTGCTTCAATATTTGGCAACGTTTTTAAATATATTTCAACATCCCAAGTTAAGTCCCATCTATTTAAGTTTTCTTGCATCGAATTTAAGCCCATTTGAGCTCTTCTTTTGTCAACGTTTTTAACATCCTCTAATGGTAATACATATGGTTTTTTACTATTTTTATCCATAGCTAATTGTGTCCCATATATTTGTCTTTTCCCTTGACCAAGAACTAATCTGTCATAAAACATTGCATATTGTCTTTTAGGTAATTCGTTGTTTTTCATAGCAGTTGTAATCATTGTTAAATATTTCAATTTTGTATCTTGATTGGCATGTTGAATAACTAAGAATAGCGTAGATGCTCCTCTTTGACCAATTTTCTTTTTACTAGGCCAACCTTGTGAATCTAAGATTCTACTCACTTTTAGTAGGTTTATTGAGTCTTTCTCTAAAATTGTTTCCCAGAAAGCTCTCATCTCTTTCGAATCTCTCCCGTATTTTTTTTCTTTTGTTCTAATTTGACTACGAGTACTTTGATCATCAAAATAGACTTTATCTAAAATTGAAACCAATTTTTGATCATAATCCTTTTCAATATTATTCTTATTTTTTCGCATTAAAGAAATTAGTTGATCCCACCTTTTATCTTTTTTCATATTGGATAAATCTGTATCGTTGTTAAGATGGTTTATATCATGCCATTTTAATTCTCTAACAGCTATAAATAAATGTTTATATGCAGTATTTATATTTTTAGCTAAAGAATTAATACATGCTGCATTATATCTATCATTCAAAGGTGCTTTTGGATTTATTTTAAATGCATGTTCATAAATTTTTGCCGAGTTTGTAAAGTCTTTTTTTAAACACAGTTTCCAACCTTCTCGAATTAGTTCTGAGTACTTTTTTGTGTTGTTTTGTGCCGTTAAGGTTATTATAGAGCATAGTATTATAAATAGTAAGGAAAGGAATCTTTTCATTTGTATTTGTTTTATAATTAATTGCAATCTAGAAAAGGAGCTATATTTTTTTTAAAAAAATAGATGTAGGGTATTTTTTAGTAAATAGATAGAGATTTCTTAAGTTTGGAATTATTTGTAGTTAGGAAAACTGTTTTTAGCATCTTTAAATGAGTATCTATCTATTTAAATACTGAAAAGAAACTTATATAATTAAATTTGTTACTTAATTTGGGTGACGGCATAATGTATTTTATTATTATATTTTAGCATTAATGAACAAGATATTATCAAAAAATACAATAAGGAATATAACTTTTTGGGTTATTATGTTTTTATACCTTTTGAGCTCATATTGGTATCGAGAACATGATAAAGTTTATATAGTAACCTATATAGGGTTTAAAGTTCTTTTACAGTTTTTATTAAGTATAATTATAGTATACACTCTAATTCCATTTTTATTGAATAAAAGAAAGACTTTTCTATTTATTATGTTTAGTCTTATAGCAATATATTTAATGCAATCACTCTACGGTATAGTTCGAGTTTATTATTTTGAAAGAAATTATCCAGAGGTTTATAGTAGAATGCCTCCATATATTTTGAAAGAAAGAATGGTTTCAGTTCTGGTATTCATAAGAAACATTACTTGGGTTCTTTTTCCAACTGTAATATTGATTGCTATAAAATATTATAGAGATCAAAAGGATATGATAACTTTAAGAGAACAGAAAAAAACAACAGAATTAAACTTACTTAAACATCAATTAAATCCACACTTTTTATTTAATACTTTAAATAATTTATATGCCTTGGCTTTAAAGAAATCTGATAAAACCCCAGAAGTAATAGCCAAACTCTCTGAAATATTAGATTATATTTTATATCAATGTAAAGAGAGTTATGTTCCTTTATATAAAGAAATAGAATTGTTAGAAAATTATATAGCCTTAGAAAAAGTAAGGTATGGAAATAGGGTAGAGGTAATTTTTGAAAAAGAAATTAAGTATGATGTAAAAATAGCTCCCTTGATTCTACTAACCTTTGTTGAGAATGCTTTTAAGCATGGAATAAGTCAAGAACTTAAAAAAGGATTGATAAAATTAAATATTTTAGCATCAGAAAAAGAATTGAGCTTTAAGTTAAAAAACACAAGACCTAGTTCTCATATAGATACTAAAAAATCTTCCAGAAAATCTATAGGAATGCAGAATATAGAAAAGCAATTAGATTTGTTATATGCAGATGCTTATTCTTTAAAAATAGAGGAGACTAATAAAGAGTATATTTTAGAATTAATACTTAAGCTAGATGAAAAAATATAGATGTATTATTGTAGATGATGAAGAATTAGCGAGAGAATTAATAGCTACACATTTGAGTCAATTACTAGATTTTGAAATTATAGCAACTTGCGCTTCTGCAATTGAAGCCAATAGAGTTTTAAAAAATGAAAATATCGATTTAATGTTTCTTGATATTGAGATGCCTGTTTTAAAGGGAACAGATTTTTTAAAAAATTTAGCAAAAAAGCCTAAGGTAATATTTACCACTGCACACAGGGAATATGCAATTGAAAGTTACGAGTTAAATGTGGTAGATTATTTATTAAAACCTATAGTTTTTAATCGTTTTTTTAAAGCAATAGAGAAGTTTTTAGATACTCAAATTGTAATAAAAGAATCAGGTGAAAAACAATTAGAATCAACTCATATTTTTGTTCAAAGTAACAAAAAGAATATTAAAATTTTATTAAACGATATTTTATATATAGAAAGTATAAAAGACTATATTAAAATTCATACTAAAAAATCAAAACTTGTAATTAAACACGGAATTTCTGCTTTCGAAAATAAATTAGATAATCGCTTTATAAGAGTCCATCGATCTTATATTATTAATTCTCAAAAAATAACTGCTTACACAAAACAAGATGTTGAGATAGATAAAATTGAGATACCTATTGGAGATTTGTATAAAAAGAATGCTTTAGAAAGATTAAAACTTTAAATAAAAAACCTCACTTAATGAGGTTTTTTATTTAACTGTTTAAAAATTCTTTTAAACCATCATAAGAGCTTGTTTTAATTGCACTCTTTTTTTTATGTAGAATAGCTTCAATCTTTTCCGGTATGGTTACTTGTGTATCTAGAGTATCTTCAACAACATCTAAAAATTTTACAGGGTGTGCAGTTTCTAAAAATAGACACAGTGTGTCTGAGTTGTTTTTTAAATACTCTTTTGCTCCTAAGTACCCAACAGCTCCATGTGGATCAGCAACGTAATTACTGTTTTTATAAATAACTTTCATTGCTTTACGAGTTTCTTCATCTGTAAAGGAATAGGATGAGAAAGCATTTTTTAAAGAAGCTAAATCGTTATTAAACAATTCTTGAATACGAATAAAGTTACTTGGATTTCCAACATCCATTGCATTAGAAATAGTTGCTTTTGATGGTTTTGGGTTATAAACTCCTTCTTTTAAATAATTAGGAACAGTATCATTAACATTAGTCGCTGCAATAAAATGTTTAATAGGTAAGCCTAATTTCTGAGCCATAATACCAGCACAAATGTTTCCGAAATTCCCACTAGGAACAGAAAATACTACCTCTTTATTTTGTTTATAGACTTGCTTATAAGCAAAGAAAAAGTAAAACATTTGAGGTAACCAACGTGCAATATTAATTGAATTAGCTGAGGTTAATACACGGTTTATTTCGGTATCTAAAAAAGCAGTTTTTACCATATCCTGACAATCATCAAAAACACCATCAACTTCTAAAGCAGTAATGTTTTGCCCTAAAGTAGTTAATTGCTTTTCTTGAATATTACTTACTTTACCGCTAGGGTAGAGTATAACTACTTCTACACCTTTTACACCTAAAAAACCATCAGCAACAGCACCTCCTGTATCGCCAGAAGTAGCTACTAAAACGGTAACTTTATTATCATTATTTCTATTAAAATAACCTAAACAACGAGCCATAAAACGAGCGCCTACATCTTTAAAAGCCATTGTTGGCCCATGAAATAACTCTAAAGTGCCTACATTTTTTTCAATTTCAACTACAGGGAAATCAAAGGATAATGTCTCTTTGATGATTTGTTGTAATGTTTCGGTAGGTATTTCATCACCTACAAATTGTTTAATAGCTTGATAAGCAATTTCTTCATTAGAATATTCTCCAATATTTTGAATAAAATCGTTGTCTAAAGGCGTAATACTCTCGGGGAAATACAATCCACGATCTGGAGCTAATCCGTTTACAACAGCTTCTTGAAAATTAACTTTGGGCGATTTTTTATTAAGACTATAATAGTTCATAGTTGTGTTTATTTTGTTTCTAATATTTTAACTCCTTGCGTATTTATTTTTGACGTAAAAAGATTAAAATCAATGTTTTTATCACTATAAGCATTTTGTATGGCTTTGTATACATTGGCTGCCGCTTCTTCACCTTTGCATAAAGCAAAAATAGTTGGGCCAGAACCAGATATTCCTGCACCTAAGGCGCCAGCTTTGATTGCTTCATTTTTTACCAAATCAAAATGAGGAATCAGATGTTTTCTAGCTGGTTCAACAATAACATCTGTTAATGAATTAGCTATTAATTGATAATCATTTGTATACAAGCCACTAACCAAACCGCCAACGTTTGCCCATTGTGTAATGGCATCTTTTAAAGGTACATCTTTAGGTAAAACTTCTCGGGCATCTTTTGTTTTAACCTCTATTTGTGGATGGATTGCGACTAATTGTAATTCATCTGGTACAGGTAATTTTACAATATCTAAAGGTTCGTAGCTTCTAATCAACACGAAACCTCCAAATATTGCAGAAGCAACATTGTCGGCAATAGGAGTACCGCAAGCAGCCTCTTCACCTAACATAGCGAATTTTGTTAGTTCTAAAGTAGAAAAGGGTCTATCTAAAAGTTCGTTTATACCAAAAGCAGCTCCTCCAGAACTTGCAGCGCTACTTCCTAAACCGCTACCTGGTGAATAGCCTTTGTGCATACTAATTTCTATCCCAAAGTCTGCAGGATGTTTTTTTAGCATGGCTAAGGCAACAACACCTGCTGCATTTTTTGTAGGATCTAATGATAATCCATTAGCCCCTGTTATTTGTGTTATTTTTACTCCTTTTTCTACGGTTTTAGTAAAAGACATTTCATCTCCAACAGTATCTACAGCAAAACCCATAGAATCGAAACCGCAAGAAACATTAGCCACAGTAGCAGGAGCAAATATTTTTATATACTTCATTTTTTTGCAATTAAAAACAAGTCAGTATCACCAATAGTAGTACCTTCTTGATATTCTTTTGTATAATTTTCTAACAATTGAAACTTGTTATTGTGTATAGTTTCAATTAAATATTCTGGATTATGGTAGTGAATAAACATGCTGTTTTTTCCATCGGAACTAGTTTTGTAACCAGAATCAGTATTGTAATTTCCAATCATAGTACTTATATAAAGTAATCCATTTTTATTTAAAACTTTATAAGCATCTTCAATTAGTTGGATACAATCTTCTTTAGAAATGTAAGGAAAGCAAAAACCGAAAATTACAATGTCAAATTTCTGTTCTAATTTTTTAATATTTCTACAATCTAATACTGTAAAATTAGCATCGGTATTATTTTCTTTAGCTAACTGAATCATGTTTTCAGCAGCATCAACACCCAGGATTTTAAAATCACTTCTTTTATTTAATAAATATTTAGTAATATTTCCAGGTCCAGAAGCCACATCTAAAACTGTTTCATGAGCTTTTTGAGTATGTTTTAAAAGCTTACCATAACTATGATGATATACAGTTGTATTCATGAATTTATCATAATACTGTTGTGATACTTTATTATAGGTCTGTATAATATTTTGATATTTATCCACTGCCATAATCTAATTGTTGCCTATTCTAATTACATCTGCAAAAATCCCCGAAGCTGTAACTTCAGCACCTGCACCAGCACCTTTTATTTGTAAAGGATTTACTGGGTATCTGTCTGTAAAGAATAGCACAATATTATCGCTACCTTCTAAATTATAAAAAGGATGATCTGAAGGAATATGTTGTAAACCAACATTTGCTTTTCCATTTTCAAATTCAGCAACATATTTTAAGCGACAGTTTTTATCATTTGCTTCTTTGAATATTTTTTGAAAAACAGCCTCATATTCAGTCAAATTTGCGTAAAAATCATCATTATTAGAGGAATTTAAACTTTTTTCAGGTAAAAAGGCATTGTTTTTAATATCAGATAATTCTAAATCGAATCCACTTTCACGAGCAAGAATTAGAATTTTCCTAGCTACATCTACACCACTTAAATCAATTTTAGGATCTGGTTCTGTATATCCTTGTTTTTGAGCTTCAAGAACTACATTGTGAAAAGTTGAACCTGCATTAAAGTTATTAAAAACAAAATTTAAACTACCTGATAAAACAGCCTGTATTTTATGAACTCTATCTCCAGAAGCAATTAAATTTTTTAAAGTATCAATAATAGGTAATCCAGCACCTACATTGGTTTCAAATAAAAACGGAACATTGTATTTACTTGAAATTTTCTTTAGCTTTTTATAATTCTCAAAATTGGAAGCACATGCAATTTTATTACAAGTAACTACAGCTATATTATTACGTAAATAGTTTTCATAAACTTCTGAAACTAATTGATTCGCTGTGTTGTCAACAAAAACAGCGTTTCGTAAGTTAAATGATTTAGTGCGTTCAAAAAATGATTGTAAAGAGCTATTTTCTCCTGTAATTAATTGACCTTTCCAATTAGATAAATCGATCCCATTTTCATTAAAAAGCATTTTTCGAGAATTAGAAATTCCAATTACTCGAATATTGAGTTTTAAATTTTCTTTTAAAAATTCTTTTTGTTGATGTATTTGTGCTAAAAAGCGTTCACCTACATTTCCAATTCCAGTAACAAACAGATTTAATTGTTTTATTTTTTCTTCAAAAAATTGCTCATGCAAAGTATTCAAAGCTTTTTTTGCATCGGAACTATTAATAACCGCTGAAATATTTTTCTCAGAAGCTCCTTGTGCAATTGCTCTTACATTTACATTGTTTTTTCCCAATGCACTAAACATTTGACCACTTAAGCCTTGGTGGTTTTTCATACTATCACCCACCAATGCTATAATAGCTAGATTACTTTCAATTAAAACAGGGTTTAATTTATGTTGTTGAATTTCAAAAGAAAAAGCTTCATTTAAAGATTCTTTAGCAAGTAAAGCATCCTCTTGATATATACCAATACATATTGAATGTTCTGATGAAGCTTGGGTAATAAATACAACATTTATATTTTGAAGTGACAGTGTTTCAAACATACGTTTTGAAAAACCAGGAATACCAATCATGCCACTACCTTCAAGAGTTAATAAATTAATGTTCTCAATATGTGTAATTCCTTTTACGGGCTTGTTGTTTGTTGATTCTTTTGATATAAGAGTCCCTTTATTCTCTGGATCAAAAGTGTTTTTTATTCGAATTGGAATCTCTTTTTCTAATACTGGCTGAATAGTAGGAGGGTATAAAACTTTTGCTCCAAAATGGGATAATTCCATAGCCTCTTCGTATGATATCTGTGTAATAGGAAAAGCTTGTTTTACAACTCTTGGGTTGGCAGAATACATACCACTAACATCTGTCCAAATTTGTAATTCATTTACTTCTAAAGCTGCCGCATATATAGCTGCAGAATAATCTGAACCTCCACGCCCTAAAGTAGTAGTCTCTCCTTTTTCATCAGAAGCTATAAAACCACCTAAAATTATTGCATCAAAAGAATTTTCTTTAAAGTAGTTGTTACAGTTTTTGTTAGTAAGGTTAAAGTTAACTTGAGCGTTTAAAGAATCATTATTAGTAATAATAAGTTCTCTACTATCTTTATGTGCTGCGTTTAATAATTCTTTTGCTGCATGTGCTATAATATATGAAGATAGTCTTTCTCCAAAACTAGCAACAGTTGCCAGTGTTTTAGAAGAAAGCTCTTGTAGAAGAAATATACCTTCGTATATAGCTTTTAACCTACTAAAAAGACGCTGTATTTCCTGTATTACTTCTGTTTGTTTTTCTTCAGAAATTAACTCATTAATTACCGAGAAATGTAACTCCTCTAATTCAGAAACAGCTTGTGCGGCAAGATCGTTATCTTTTAAAGCTACTTGAGCTGTGGCTAATAACTTATCGGTAGTTTTACCAAAAGCAGATACCACCACCACTGTTTTTTCTTGGTTCGAAACTTGTTTTACTATATGTAAAACTCTTTTGATGTTTTGATGATTGGCTACAGATGATCCGCCAAATTTTAAAACTTTCATTGTTAAATGTATAAAATAATAAATTGATTTTGTGGGAGTTATCTTCTTTTTGAGTTTTTCAAAAATATAACTATAACCTAAGATGATATGTAAATAACGAACCCCCTAAAGGGTACCCGTAATAATTGTAGAAATTGTTGTGCCAACAAAAGTAGTCGTAAGATTTACGACTGGTAAAGAATTAATATTTCTTTTGTTGTTTAACATCATTTCAAATGTATACTTTTTTTTGAATTAATGCTATTGTTTTTTATTTTTTTGAAAAATAAGAGGTTAGGGCTAGTGTTTACACCTAAATGAAGAGAATAAAAAAGGCATTTACTTAGTAAATGCCTTTTTTATTAGATAACTTTAAATTGAAATATTTCGGAAGAAGATGTATTTCCTTGCGAATCTTCAGTTATCACTTTCCAATAATAAGTATTACCAGAACTTACATTTGTATCTAATGCAGTTGTAGTTGTATTACCAATATCGGTAGTAGGGGGGCTTGTTGTATTTAATAAAATAGTGTATTTACTTATATCGTTATCAACATCGCTACCTGTCCATTTTAAATTAACAGACGTTGTTGTATTTGATAAATTTGCTCCCATTGTTGGACTTACTATATCTGCAGGGAAAGGAGCATGCGACGATACTGGTTTTCCTGCATTATAAAACTTCCAAGTGCTACTTTGCGCTACTTGTGTTCCAGTATTTTTTGAAACTACATACCAAGAATATGGAGTACCTCTATTAATAGTAATTATTTTTTCAGAAGTACTACTTGTGTACGTAGAAGTAACATCAGAATCCAAGTTTTTCACAAAAATTTCATAATTGGTAGTGTTTGTGGCATCTGACCAATTAAATGTTACTGAACTTTGAACATCACTTATAATAGTTCCTTCGTTGCATTCTGAATTTTGTTCAGGAAAGACTAAGGTAGCTTTAGTAGGAGCTGCAGGAGGAATATCCTCTGCACCACCACCTCCTCCGCAAGAAGTTAAAATTATACTTGAAAAAAGGACAATATATATATTACGAAAAGTCATTATTCTTTAATTATTTTAAACGATTTACTTTCATTGTTTTTTATTACATATAAAATGTACATTCCCTTAGTTAAGTTTGAAATATCTATTCTTTTTGTTTCAGAATTAGCTGATGCTTGATAAATTAAACTTCCATTTAATGAGTATATAGCTATTGATGCTTTCTCATTTAAAGTACCTAAATAGACATTAATATGTGTATTTGAAGGGTTAGGGAAGGTGCTAACTTCTTCACCTAGATAAATTGTTTTCTCATGAATTCCTTGACAGTCTTTATCTCCCACAACCTTTAGCGTATTTTCTCCTTGTACAAGAGGTAATTCTATAAATGAATTAGATGTTTTATATATTTTATCATTTAATGTTATGCTATAGTTTTTACTACCTTCAAGTTTAAGTTCAAGTGTTTTATTTTCTTTTACTACTTTAGAAGCTACGGTGATATCTTCTGGTTCTGTAATAACCGAATTAAAACATATTTTATAATTAGGTTGTCCATCTACAGTTATACAAACTTCATATTTCTCTGCAGAAAGATTTTCAAAACTATGTGTTGTATTAAATGTTTTAGTTAATGAAACTGAATTTCCTGTAAGCGTAGCTGTATAATTTAGATTTTTTTGTGCAGAAATTATAATAACACCATTGTTACTAACCCTACATGTTTCACTTAATATTTGTAATGAAAAATTGTCTGCTGGTAATGAAAATATTTCACAGCCTGAAACATCAACTGTTGCTCCAGCTGGCGTATTAGGACAGCTATCATTAGCATTTAAAACACCATCTCCATCTGTATCATTATTAGTAAATAAGCTTGAAGGATTATTTCCAAAGATTTTAAATTCTCCTGGAGCTAATGTTATTAGATTATTTACACTGGTAATAGCAGTTTTTTTATTTCCATCTAAGAATTCATACCAATCACCAGTTTCTTGAAATTTAGGGTCTATAGATTGTTCTGTAACACCAAAATTACCAATTATTGTAACATATTTTATCTCATTTCCTGTTGCTGAATTTAATGTTAAGTGTACTGTTTTTAACCCAGTACTTTCTGCAACATTTAGAGTGAAATTATCAGTTTTAAAAATAGGTTCTTCGGTTTTTAATTTTATTAGATCTTTCCAAGTATCATAGATAGCTTTTCTATTAGGCTCATTTTCGTAGTTCCAAAGAATAGGTTTGTTTCCTGTTCTTCCATTTTCTTCAATACTTATGTCATAACCTAACTCACCAAATTGCCAAATCATTTTTGGACCTGGAATGGTAAAGTAAAATGCTCCTGCTAATTTCATTCTTTCTAAAGCAGTAGCTAAATTTTTCACGTTATAGCTTCCATTTGAGTTACCAAATTGAAGGTTTTTATACATTAATCGTTCTTCATCATGACTTTCCATATAGGCTATATTAGCAGGAACAGTCCAGTTTCTATTATGATAATCTATCCATGAAAAGTCTGATTTTCCACTAGTATTAAAACCAAGTGTTGCTTCATTATATTTAGGATTTAAATTACTCCAAAGCATAATACCTTTTCCTTCATTTAAACGGTAGTTTACCCATTCGGTTTCTTCTTGATTTGTTCCTAAATGTTCAAAAATAACATAGAAATCTGCATCTTTTTCCCATTGATAGTCTGCATATTCTTTTAAAACAGCAACTCTATCTGCTTGAAATGCATTGGTACAAGAATCGTTACCATCTGAACAATTTTGAGTAAATCCTTTTGTTAAATCCCAACGGAATCCATCAATTTTAAATTCATCAATCCAGTATTGAGAAGTTCTTTTTACATAGTCTTTTGTAGCTTGTTTACTATGGTTTAAATCGTTGAAAACACTATATGAATGCTTAGCAGTTTCATTAAAGAATGGACTATCAGCAGCAGCTTGTCCACCATAACCACCATTACTAGTATTCCACATTCTGTAATATGGGTTTTGCCCTGTAGCATGATTATAAACAACATCTAAAATAACAGCTATTCCACGTTTATGACATTCATCAATAAATTGTTTAAAAGCTTCTTTTGTTCCGTAATATTTATCTAAAGCCATGTGGAAAGAAGGGTTGTAACCCCAAGATTCATTTCCATCAAATTCGCTAACAGGCATTAGTTCAATAGCATTTACACCTAGGTTTTCTATATAATCTAAACGATTTTTAACTGCATCAAAACTGTGTAATTGATCAAAATCTCTTATAAGTAACTCGTATATTACTAAATCTGTTTTTGCAGGTTTTGTAAAATTGGTTATTTGCCAGTTATATGCTGTCTCTCCTGTTTTAAAAAGTGAAACAGCGTGTTCGGTTTTACCAGCAGGGTAGGTTGGTAAATTTGGATAGGTTAATGCATTAATATTAGGATCATTATTTTGATCTAATATTGTTGTTGAGTATGGATCAGCAATTCTTAAATTTCCATCTACTAAATATTGATAAGTAATATTTGTTTGTGGGGTTATATTGGTTAACTCAATCCAAAAACGATCTTTACTGCTATCTTTTTTTAATAGATAGTTTGTGTCGTCTCTTTGCCAATTGTTAAAACTTCCTATAAGGTTAACAAAATCTTTTAGAGGAGCATAAAGAACAAAAGTAGCTTTAGTATTATCATTAGGATCTAAATTTAATCCATCTTTCATTCCACTAGGCAATGGAGCCTCAGTAACAGTAGGAGGGGGAGTAGATCCACCAACTTCGGCATACATATCTTGTGATTTTTTATCTCCAGTACCATCTTTAGCTTTAACCAAAAAACCTATTTTACCAATTCCGGTTCTGTTATAAAAAGTTGTAGGTTTTAATGTAATTGAATAGGTTCCGTTATTGTTATTTGTTAATTTATGAGCTTCATTAGAATCTGTCCAAGCACCATTATTTGGAGCATCAATTGAGTTTAAATCATTTGTATCATAAGACCAGCTCCATAAATATAAATCACTCACAGCCCATGTGGCAGTATTTATATTTGAAAAAGTAATTGTAATATCATCTGTTTCATTGAATGTATTAGGAGTTATAGAAAAATCAATAGTTTGTTGTTGAGAAAACAAACTAACTGATACTATAAATGTAAAAAAGAGTAGTAAGATTTTTTTCATTGTAGTTTGATAGAAAAAGAAAAGACTGGCTTAATATTAAACCAGTCTTTAAAAAATTATTCAACAGTTACTGTACCTTTATTAAAATCTACAGTTATTTTATATGTACCATCTCCGGGAGATTTCACATTGCTTTCACCATCTCTTACAATCATTCCAGGATATTTAGAGCTTTCACCCCAATCGTTATCCCAAGATCCTTGTACTGGTAAAAATTTAAATTCATCTGAAGCTGTTAAAACTTGAGAAATTTCAAACACACCTTCTGAAAGTTTTGTAAATGCTGGAGCAGTAGTGTTATCCCATCCGTTTGGCGATCCTACTAAATGTAAAGCTGCAGGAACTGAAACTAAAGAATATGATAAATTATTAAAGTCAACAGTTACCATATAAGTACCAGCATCTGCTACTTTTATGTTTTGCTCATCATCTTGTATAATTTTTCCTGATGAGTTTTTGTTTTCACCCCAATCTCCATCCCAAGATCCTGATGTAGGTAATAATTTAAATTCATCTCCAGCTGAAAAAGCTTGCATTCTTGTGAACACTCCGTTACCTGAAGTATTGAATTGTTGTGTAGCATCTGCATTGTTCCATCCATTATGAGCACCAACCATGTATAAGTTATCTATTTTTGAAATTTTATAACTTAAAGTGTTAAAGTCGATAATTACGATATAGTTTCCTGCATCTGTAACTTTAATGTTTTGCTCACCATCTTGAACTATTTTACCAGCGTTTGTTGGATCTTCACCCCAGTCTCCGTCCCAAGACCCTGAAGTAGGTAACATTTTAAACTCATCGTTTGCACTGAACATTTGTACTTTTGAGAATACACCATTTCCGTCATTATAAAATTGTTGCGTAGCATCTGCATTATTCCATCCATTATGAGCACCTACCATAAATAAGTTATCTGGCACAGCACCTTTATAAGGAGTCAAAGAAATAGTAATCATTTCTGAAGTTCTGAATAAATCTCCTGAGGCAGTTTTTGCAACGGCTTTTATTCTGAAATCAAAGTTAGCAGCAGTACTAGCAACTCCTCCAGCAGCTATTATAGCATCATTTAAAGCCTCATGAGAAATTTCAAATGATTTAGTTTCTACACTTCCAATATTACTAACTGTAGCAAAATTTGTTCCTCCAAGTGCCATTTCAACTTCATAGCTAATTTTTACACTGCTATTGTCTGCTGCTTCAGGATCATCCCAAGTTAATGTTAATGCAGTTAAACTAGGATCAGTATCAGATAATACCTTAATAAAAGTATTATCAGGACTTGTTATTACAGGAACTTTTACAGCAAATTTAGATACTTGAAATAAGATAGTATTAGAAGTTACGCTGCCTGCTTTTAATCTGATATAAACACCAGTTTCTGTAAATGATTTAATATTAGCGTTACTTAAGACAGTATTAAATTCTGTAACTGTCATTGTAAAGCTATTCTTATCGGTTGTACCTAAAAGAATAGGACTAGCAAAAGTATCTTCTAAAGACATTTCTACCATATAGTCTGAACTACCAGTAACTTCATCTACCCAAGTAATCGTAAAAGCAGGGTTATCTGGTAAAGAAAAATTTAAAAACACATTTGATATTCCAGGAGTATTCAAAACAAATTTTGCTTCTGGAGTAACAATATTTAAACTTTCTTCTGTATCACAAGAGCTGAATATTAGCGTAAAAGCTATTAATATCAGACTTAATTTATGTAAATATTTCATTTTTATTGTGATTATATTAAAATCTATTTTTTATAAGTTTAACGGAACAAGAATGTATTCTCCTGTTAAATCATTAAACCAAACATCGTAATCATCTTCAACAATTACTGGAATATCTGCACCACCATCTATTGCAGTTCCAGAGAACGAAGTGTTACTACCCCAAGAGCTTCCTGCTCCTGTTACAAATTTTAAATTCCCTGGCGTTAAATGTACACCACTAATATTCCAAATATGACCATCGAAGGTTAATGCAGTTAACGGCGTAGATGCAGTTACGGAAGACCCTTCTAAAGCTAATGAAGCAGGACTAGTTGTTCCTGAAGCATCGTACGATTTGAAAGAATATTTTTTACTAGCAAAGTTTATTGTTAGCGTATAAAAACCAGCTGTAATTGCATTGTTATTATTTGGGAAAGTACCAGGGTCGGTTCCTCCACCAGGATTTACTTCAATAGTCCCAGAATATTCACCACCAGCTAATACACCATCATTTGTTCCCCATTGTGGTTGCCATAAACCTTTTGTTTCAAGTATTTTAAATTCTCCTGCTCCAAAATAAGCAGTATAACTATACTCATTTTCATCATTTGGATTACGGAATAAAGCTGGGTTGTTATTGTTGTTATTCCAATCTGCAGCTGTAGCGTTTCCAACTAAGTAAAAGTCGTTAAATACATAGTTAAAGTATGGGTATACCATTAAGTTAATTACGTTTGAATTTACCGGATTTCCATTCTGAGTACCTAAAGAAGAAACAACTCTTACATATATAGTACTCCATTCAAATGGATTTAAACCAGCATTTCCTGCAGCAGAATTTAATTCCGCCATCGAAAATGTTACGTCATTTTTACCTGTTAAAGTTGTAGCTGTTACTGGAGAAGTAAAAGCTTCATCGCTAGCAAACTGAATAGCATAATTTATAGCAGTTTGTTGTGTATAATCTGCATCAGACCAGTTTAAAGTTAATGCAGGTGTATTTGTATTAATAGGATCTAATGTGATTTTATTTATAGTAACATCTGCTAAAACAGCTGCAGTTCCATCTGATACTGTAAATATTTCTGAAGTATCGTCACAAGCATTAAATACGGTAAGCATTACTAATGCTATAACTAAACTTGTTAGTTTTAAAAATTTATTTTTCATAATTAATGTTTTCAAGTTTTAGTAACCAGTGTTTTGAGTTAAGTTAGGGTTTGAAGCCAAACTGTTACTAGGTATAGGGTATACATTCATATGATTAGGGATAGAAATACCATTACTAGCATTACCTTTCCATGCCCAATTATAATTACCACCAGTAAATCTTTCAAAACGAATTAAATCTTGTCTTCTGTGTGCTTCCCAATGTAATTCACGAGCTCTTTCATCTAGAATAAAATCTAATGTTAATTCAGCTGCGGTAATTGCTTGTGGATTGTTTGCACGAGTTCTTAATTGATTAACATAAGTAACAGCATTGGCATTTGTACCACCTGTTCCTCCTCTTAAAACAGCTTCTGCATACATTAAATATACATCAGCAAGTCTAAATAAAGGGAAATCTGTATCTACAAATGTCTGATCACTACCATTAGTTCCAGTTGAAGTACGGTTAGAATATTTGGCAATAATGTATCCTTGATCTTTATCTGAAATATCTGTAATATTCGCGTCTCTTTGGGCAGTAATTAAAGTGTTTCTAGCATCTCCAGAAAACACACCACCATTAAATAAATCGGCAAATTGCTTTCTCACTCTTAAGGCACCACCCCATCCGCCGGCACCAACACCTAACGAAAGTCCGTTTGCTTCAATACTACCAACTTCTCCGTTAACGGCAACTGTAGTTGGACCAAAGTTTTGAGTTGTAAGTCCATCAGAAATTAATGGAAAAATAATTTCATTTCTAGCAGGGTTTGTATTGTTGTCTGCCATAAAATTATTTAAATAATTAGGAGCTAATGTATAACCTCCATTAATAATTTTATTAACGTACGTTAAACATTCTGTATATTTATCTTGTCCTGTATATACTTTAGCATTTAAATAAATTTTAGCTAAAATCATCCAAGCAACGCCTTTATCTGCACGACCATATTCATTTGACATAGGATCTAATAAATCAGCTTCTATAGCCTTTAATTCACTTTCTATGAACGTAAATAATTGGGCTCTATCTGCTTGAGGAGGAAAGAAATTAACAACAGGGTCTGTTTCTGTAACCATTGGAGCTTTTCCAAATAAATCCAATAAATGATAGTAAGCTAATGCTTTTAATAACCTTGCTTCTGCACGAAAAGTTTTAATTTCTGCTCTTGTAGCTGTTGAAACATTTCTAGCATCTAATTTATCATCGGTAGTTTCCCTTAAAAAGTTATTAGCAAATGATACAGAACCAAATGCTCTACCAAACATACCATATAGTAACGGGTTCTGAGCAGTCCATATATTACGTTGAATTTCTCTTGTCCCAGGATCATTTTCATACGACCAAATCATTTGATCAGCAGATAAAGTTTGTAGATATAATAATACACGACCGTATTGACTAGTACCTGCATCTAAACCTTGTATGTTAGAACTTCCAGGTCCATCTACACCTGTTAATGAAAGATTAGCATAAACACCTGCTAAAACTTCTTTATAAGCACTTTCGTTTTTAAACAGTTCTTCACTTAATACCGTTTGATCATCTTGTGGTGTAATATTTAAATCTTTAGTACACGAAGAAACAACCAAGGCTATACTTGCAAAGAACGATAAGAACTTTATTGATTGAATATATTTTTTCATTTTTTTAGTATTAAAATTTAATATTAGTACCGATAAGGAAGTTTCTAGGTCTTGGGTAAATTGTATTGTCAAGTCCTCCGAAAACTTCAGGATCTAAACCACTATAGTTTGTAATTGTAAATACATTTTGCATACCTGCCCAAATACGAATACTATTTTTAGAAAACTTTTTAATAGGTCTATCGAATGTATATCCTATAGTTATATTATCCATTTTTAAGAAAGAAGCGTTTTCTATATAAATATCAGAGTTTAAAACATCTGAAGTATTTATAAAATCGGTAGCTAATACAGAAGTAGGAATGTTTCCTAATAAAGCATTGTCTTGTAATAACGCATATTGAGCTCTCGCAGAATTTACATTGTTATATACATGATTACCAATATTTGCTCTTAAATTAAAAGATAAATCAAAGTTCTTATAATTAAAATTAGATTGGAAACCAAAGATCATATCTGCTGCTGGATTTTCTTTTAAATAACGATCGTTATCATTTATAATACCATCACCATTTAAATCTGCATAAGAACCTTCTATAGGTTTACCAGCACTGTTGTATAATTGTTTAAATACATAAAAAGAACTTGGGGCAAACCCTTCTCTTAAAAGTTGTATTGTATTACCAGTACCACCTGCAGTCCCTCCAGTTCTAATATCACTATTATTAGCTAAAGCAGTAATTTTTCTATCTAGGTACGTTGCATTGGAAGTGAAATTCCAGTTAAAATCTTCGGATTTTAAAATATCACCATTAAAAGTAAACTCAATACCTTTTATTTCTAAATCTCCCACATTTTGTATTACTTGGTTACTAAAGTTAATACCATCTGGTAAACCAGTATTGAATAATAAGTCGGTTGATTTTTTATTAAAATAATTTAAAGAACCATCAAATCTATCATTGAATAATCCATAATCAATACCAAATTCTAAAGTAGCAGTTTCTTCCCATTTTAAATTTGGATTAATTACTGATGGAATTGTAGCTTTAATAACGTTATTTCCAAATTGGAATTGTGAGTTTTGATTCCCAAAACGATATCTATTTAAATAAATATCATTTACTCCAGGCAAGTTTTGTTGCCCTGTTAAACCATAACTAGCTCTCAATTTTAAACTAGATATAACCTCAGAGTCTTTTAAGAAATCTTCTTCGCTTATTTTCCAAGCCAAGGCAGCACCTCCAAAATCACCCCAACGATTTTCACTACTAAAACGAGAAGTTCCATCTTTACGATAATTTAAGGTAAGTAAATATTTATTTAAATAATCTACTTTTATTCTACCAAAGAAACCAATATTAACAACATTAGGATCTGCAAATGTTGTAGCAAAAGATGTTGGATTTAATATATTTCCTGAACCTCCTCCAAAATTTTTAAATTTTTGGTAAGAATACCCAGCAGTAACATCGAAGCTTACTTTCTCTAGTTTTTTAGTATAATTTAAATACCCATCTAATAGTTGGTTACTTCTTTCTGAGTAACTAGAAGATTCTATACCTGCAAAACGTAATGTTTCATCTGCGTTTCCTATATCAAATGCGTTTGTGTAAGAAGTTTTTCCCTCAGCTTTATCAAAACCAACATTAACAACAGCTCTTAAATCTGGGAAAAAGTGAAATTTATAATCAAAATTTAAATTTCCAAAATGTCTAAACACTTTACCGTAACTATTGGCTAATAATAAAGCCGCAACAGGGTTTTGTGTTCCGTTTAACACTAAGTTTCCGTTTCTATGTTGATAAAAACCTCCAAAAGGAGAAGAAGCATCGTAAACTGGTTGTGTAGGGTCATAGCGTAAAGCAGCACCTATTTGACCAGAATCACCAAATCGACTATCTTCAAAATTTCTATTATAGTTTAAGTTTATTTTTAAATGATCGTTTAAAAAAGAAGGATTCATCGATAACGATATAGTTTTTCTATCAAAATTTGATGTTAATAAACTTCCTTCTTGATTAGCAAAACCTAAAGATAATCTTGTTGGTATTGCTCCAAAAATTTGACCTTTTGCAGTTAAGTTTGTTAAAGAAGAACCTGTTGTTCTAAAAATTTCATTTTGCCAATTTGTATTAGCTGTTCCTAATAAACCAACATCTCCTGGCCTTTTTTGTTGAATTATATTTCTAAATGCGTCAGCAGAGAAAACATTAATTCTATTTCTAACTTCACCATAAGTAAATTGGTAATCTAGATCTAACGTGAAGTCTTTTTTACCTTTTTTAGTGGTAATAATAATAACACCATTAGAAGCACGAGAACCATAAATGGCAGTTGCAGAAGCATCTTTTAAAACAGAGAATGATTCAATGTCATTTGGGTTTATATTAGCTAAAACACCACGAGAACCTGCTACACTATTTTCTTCAATAGGCAAACCATCTATAACAATTAGGGGAGTGTTTGAAGCAGTAATTGATGAACCTCCACGGATAGTAATTTGTGATCCAGAACCTGGAGCTCCACTTGTTTTAACTTCTACACCAGAAACTCTACCGCTTAATAGATTTTCAGGAGTAACAACGTTACCTTTTGTAAAATCTTTTGATGTTATAGCTTCTACAGAACCAGTTGCATCTTTAACTGTAGTAGTACCATAACCAATTACAACAACTTCATCTAAGTTTTGATCGTCGTTTTCTAAAGTAATAGTAATGCTTGTTTGATTACCTACTAAAATTTCTTTTGTTTTTAAGCCTATAAAAGAGTAAATTAGGATGTCTGTAGGTTTAACATTTTCTAGACTGTAATTACCATTAAAATCGGTTTCAGTCCCTTTGACTGTTCCTTTTATGATAATACTTACACCTGGCAAAGATTCGCCTGTGGCTTTTTCTGTGACCTTACCTGTAACAGTTTGTTGAGCAAACATTGTTATAGAGGAAAGTAGTAGAATTCCACTGAACAATAATTTTAAATTTTTCATGTATAAATTATTAAATAATAACTGTAAATTTGATTTATAAGCAATCAATAATTTAAATTCCACCCCGTGAAGGTAGTCATTAAAATGTCTATCTAAGTACTATTAACACTACGAAAACGTTTTCGTGTTAATAACTTTTTTACTTTAACTTAACATATCGATAATATTAAACGAAAAATTTATCAGTTTTGTAAAATATGAAGCCAAAAATTACCATAAAGATAATAGCAAAGGAGTTAGGAGTGTCAGTGTCTACAGTTTCTAAGGCCTTAAGAGATAGCTATGAGATTAGTAAGGAAACTAAAGATCGTATAAAAGCATACGCAGATTATTATAACTATAGACCTAATAACTTAGCATTACAATTAAGAAATCAAAAGACGAAAGTTATTGGTATTATTTTACCCAAAATTGTACATCATTTTTTCTCCACAGTAATAAAAGGTATAGAAGATGAAGCAAATAAGAAGGGGTATAACATAATGGTTTGTTTTTCTAATAATAATGAACAAAAAGAAGCTGAAACCATAGATGTATTAACAAACGGAAGCGTTGATGGTTTATTAGTATCTATAGCAAAAGAAACTTTAGAGAATAATACTTTTTCACACTTTGAAAGATTAACATCTAATGAAGTTCCTTTAGTTTTGTTTGATAGAACACATTCTTCTATAAATTGTGACAAAGTAATTGTAGACGATATTGGAGCGGGTTATAAAGCAACGAAACATTTATTAGATTTAGGATGTAAGAATATTGCAATTGTAACTACTCCAGAGCATGTTACAGTTGGTTTACATAGAGAACAAGGTTATGAGAAAGCATTAAAAGAAGTAGGTGAAGATATAGATAAAAACTTAATTATAGAAGTAGATGAAGATAGAGATATCTATACACAAATAAATGAGTTGTTTAAACAAAAAATAGATGCTGTATTTGCAGTAAACGAAATTTATGCGGCTATAGCTATAAGAATAGCAAAAGAAAAAGGAATGAGAATTCCTGAAGATATTTCTGTAGTTGGTTTTACAGATGGTTTAATATCTGAATACTCATCACCATCAATAACAACTGTTGTTCAACATGGGTTTACTATGGGAAAACAAGCTGCAGAAATGTTAATTGATAGAATAGAAAATGAAGATGAAAATAGAAGGTTTCAAACAAAAGTGATCTCTAGTAATTTGAAAATTAGAGAATCTACGAAATCGTAATAGTGATTTTTTTTTATAATTAAAGATCTAAATTATATCTTTATCACGACAAAAAGACTTATCAATAATTTATATTCCACACATAAATAGATAAGTCATAGCGCTTATCGTAGTATAAACTAATTAATTACGATAATGAATAAGCGTAAATTAAGTTTTTGGGAAATTTGGAACATGAGTTTCGGTTTCCTAGGGATTCAGTTCGGTTTTGCCTTACAAGGAGGCTTTATGTCTCGAATATTTCAAACTCTTGGTGCTGCTAAGGATGACATTCCAATGCTTTGGATTGCCGCTCCATTAACAGGATTATTAGTACAACCTATTATAGGATATTTAAGTGATAGGACATGGAGTGTGAAATGGGGAAGAAGGCGTCCTTATTTTTTAATAGGAGCAGTTTTAAGCTCACTAGCATTATTTTTTGTGCCACATTCATCAGCATTATGGATGGCAGCAGGATTTCTTTGGATTCTTGATGCTTCTATTAACGTGTCTATGGAGCCATTTAGGGCTTTGGTTGCAGATAAATTACCAGAATCGCAACGTTCTTATGGTTTTGTTGTACAAACTTTAATAATAGGAATTGGTACCTGGGTGGCAAGTAATTTACCGTGGATGGTATCACAATTCGGAGTAAGTGATTCAGCTACTTTAGGAGTTGTACCAATGTCTGTAAAAGTAGCTTTTGCTATTGGAGCTTTTGTATTCTTAATAAGCATTCTATACACAGTTTTTACTACATCAGAGTATCCACCAGAAGATATGGAGGCTTTTGAAAAAGAAAAGGCAAAAAAGAACCAATTTATACCTGATATTTTAAATAATATAGGAAGTATGCCTTCAACAATGAAAAGGTTAGGGGTAATACAATTTTTTAGTTGGTTTGCTTTTTTTACAATGTGGAGTATGGCAAATCCAGCACTTACCGAGCATGTATTTAATACACCAGCACCAATTGAAGCTAATTATGATATGGCAGTAACTGCACAAGCAGAAGCTTTTAATATAGCCAATACTGCATTTCAAAAATCGTCAAATTTAGTAGGGTCGTATATGGGGACATATGGATTATCATCTATGGTTTTTGCTTTGTTATTAGTGTTGTATACATCAAAAAGAAGAATTAATAGAAAATATGTGCACATGGTTTCTTTAATCCTTGGGGGATTAGGTTTCTTAATGATGAAGTTTATACCATCACCAGAGTATTTAACAATCTCATTTATTTTAATAGGTTTTTCTTGGGGAAGTATATTATCAATGCCATATGCAATGTTATCAAGTTCTGTAGATCCTAAAAAAATGGGGGTAATTATGGGAATATTTAACATGTTTATTGTAATACCACAAATAGTTGCAGCTCTTGGGGGAGTTAATTTTATATCTGGTTTATTGGGAGAACAAGCTATTAACGCTATGACTGTAGCGGGTATAAGTTTATTATTAGCCGGGTTAGCAAACTTTTTAATTACAAATCCCAAAGCAATTACATATCAAACAGTAGAAGAATAAAATGAAGAAAGGATTTATATTCGATTTAGACGGTGTCATAGTAGATACCGCGAAATATCATTTTTTAGCATGGAAAAAACTTGCAAATGATATAGGGATAGATTTTACAGAAACTCAAAACGAACAATTAAAAGGAGTAAGTAGAGTAAAATCTTTAGAAAAAATATTGTCTTGGGGAAATAAAACAATCTCTCAAGATGAATTTATGGAACTCATGGCAAAAAAAAATAATGATTATTTGAGTTATATAGCTAAGATGGATGAAAGTGAGATTTTGCCAGATGTTCCTAAAATATTAAACTATTTAATAAAAGAACAGCAGCCAATATCATTGGGTTCAGCAAGTAAAAATGCTAGACAAATTTTAGAAAAAGTTAATTTGATCTCGAATTTTAACGCTATTGTTGATGGTAATGATGTGTCAAATGCAAAACCAGATCCAGAAGTGTTTTTAAATGCAGCAAAATTATTAGAAGTAGCACCGGAGAATTGTATTGTTTTTGAAGATTCTTTAGCAGGGGTGCAAGCAGCTAATAATGCAAGTATGATATCAATAGGTATTGGAGAAAAAGAAGTTTTAAAGGAAGCAGATTATGTCTTTAATGATTTTACAGAGATAAGTGTAGACTTTTTAAAAGAGTTAATTAAGAAATAGAAAACAAAACTTACTTAGAGTTTTAAAAAATAGAATGATTTAAAATGAATCAAGATTATATCAAATCCAACGAATGGAGTATTATAGAAGAAGGATTTAATACAGAACGTGTAAAATCTTCAGAAAGCCTTTTCAGTATAGGAAATGGAGCAATGGGGCAACGTGCCAATTTTGAAGAAACGTATACAGGAGAAACTTTTCAGGGAAGTTATATAGCTGGAGTTTATTATCCAGATAAAACAAGAGTAGGTTGGTGGAAGAATGGATATCCAGAATACTTTGCAAAAGTTTTAAATGCTCCAAACTGGATAGGAATTAATGTAAAAGTAAATGGAGAACAGGTAGATTTAAATACGTGTTTGAAAGTTACAGAGTTTAGAAGAGAATTGAATATGAAGGAAGGTTGGTTAGCAAGAACCTTCAAAGCAACTTTAAAAAGCGGAATAGAAATAGCTGTAAAAGCAAAGCGTTTTTTAAGTTTAGAATTAGATGAAGTAGGAGCTATAAAATATACAATTACACCTTTAAGTTCAGATGCAACAATTAATTTTGAACCTTATTTAGATAGTGAAATTACAAATGAAGATACAAATTGGGATGCTCAATTTTGGAATACTTTAAGTGTTTCTTCAGAAGGTTCTCAAGCTTTTATAGAGGCACATACAATGAAAACAGATTTTCATACTTGTACTTTCATGGAATCTCAATTTGAATTGAACGAAGAAAAAATAAATATTGACCCAGAAGTAGTTAAAACTGATAAAAATATTTCGTTTAACTATGGTACTTCAGTAAAGAAAAATGAAAGCTTTACCATTTATAAATTTGCTGGATATACAGCAGATAGAAATCATGACAAAGCAGAACTAACTTTAGCTGCAAAATCTGTTTTAACGAAAGCAACATCATTAGGATTTAATGATTTGTTAGAATTACAGAAAAAATCTTGGGCAAAGATTTGGGAAACTGCAGATATAACTATTTCTGGAGATGTAAAAGCGCAACAAGGAATAAGGTTTAATATTTTTCAATTAAATCAAACATATTTAGGTACAGATCCTTTATTGAATATAGGCCCAAAAGGATTTACAGGAGAAAAATACGGAGGAAGCACCTATTGGGATACAGAGGCATACTGTATACCATTTTATATGGCAACTAAAGATGAAAAAGTAGCAAGAAACTTATTAGAATACCGTTATCAACATTTAGATAGAGCTATTGAGAATGCTGAGAAATTAGGATTTAATAATGGGGCAGCATTATATCCAATGGTAACTATGAATGGAGAAGAATGCCATAATGAGTGGGAAATTACTTTTGAAGAGATTCATCGTAATGCAGCCATAAGTTTTGCTATTTATAATTATGAAAGATATACTAATGATGAATCTTATATCCCAGAAAAAGGATTAGAAGTTTTAATTGGAATTGCACGTTTTTGGCAACAAAGAGCAACATTTTCATCGGCAAGAGATAAGTATGTTATTCTAGGAGTAACAGGACCAAATGAATACGAAAATAATGTAAATAACAACTGGTATACCAATTATGCTGCAAAATGGTGTATTGAGTATGCTTTAGAGTCTATTGAGAAAGTTCAAAAAGAACATATTTCAGATTACATTAGAATAAAAGAAAAAGTAAGTTTTAACGATACAGAATTAGCGAAATGGAAAGAAGTAGCAAAGAACATGTATTTTCCATATTCAGAAAAGCATAATGTATTTTTACAACAAGATGGTTTTTTAGATAAAGAATTGGTTTCAGTAGCAGATTTAGATAAGTCTCATCGACCAATTAATCAAAAATGGAGTTGGGATAGAATATTAAGATCACCATATATTAAACAAGCAGATGTATTACAAGGTTTCTATTTCTTTGAAGATCACTTTTCAAAAGAAGAATTAGAAAAGCATTTTGATTTTTATGAGCCATTTACTGTACATGAGAGTTCACTTTCTCCTTGTGTTCATAGTGTTCAAGCAGCTAAGTTGGGTAGAATGGAGCAAGCGTATGAATTCTATTTGCGTACTTCTCGTTTAGATTTAGACGATTATAATAAAGAAGTAGAAGAAGGATTACATATTACTTCAATGGCAGGAACTTGGATGAGTATTGTAGAAGGTTTTGGAGGAATGCGTATTAAAGGAAATACACTTTCTTTTGAACCAAAAATTCCAAAACAATGGAAAGGATACTCTTTTAAAGTAAACTTTAGAAATCAAATTTTAAAAGTATCTGTAAATCAGGAAGAAACAAAGTTTGAATTAGACGGAACAGAAGATTTAGAAGTCTTATTTGAAGATAAAAGTATAAAGATTACCCCTAATAGTATGATTACTGTGTAATTAAATTAATTCCTCACAGAGTAATCTGTGAGGTTTTTATCTTATGAGAAAAATAGGTTTATATATTGTTATTTTAGTTTTTATTTCATGCAATTCTAGTAGAAAAGAAAATGAAATAAATGAAGTCCAAATAAATGTGTCTAACGCATCTTTAGAGCGAGTTGAACCGCCAAATTGGTGGGTTAATTTTAAAAGCAACAAACTTCAACTTTTAGTTAAAGAAGATAATATAGCTAGCGCAAAACCTACAATTTCTTATAAAGGAGTTACAATAGACAAAGTTCATAAGTCTAAAAGTAATAATTACTTGTTTATTGATTTAAAGATTGATAAAAAAACAAAAGCAGGAAAGTTTGATATAGTTTTTACTTTAAAAGACAATTCAGAAAAGAGATATACTTACGAATTAAAATCAAGAGAAAAGCTTGCAGATAAATTTACAGGTTTTAATAGCTCAGATGCTATTTATTTAATAACTCCAGATCGTTTTTCAAATGCTAATCCTAAAAACGATAGTTTTCAAAACCTTAAGGAAACAGAAGTAGATAGAAAACACAATTACAAAAGGCACGGAGGAGATTTAGAAGGAATTACAAATCATTTAGATTATATAAAAAATCTTGGATTTACCGCTATTTGGCCAACTCCCGTTTTAGTTAATGATATGTCTCGTGGATCGTATCATGGGTATGCTATGACCGATTATTATCAAGTAGATCCTCGATTTGGGACTTTAGATGATTATAAAAGATTATCATCAGAGTTATCTATCAGAGGGATGAAGTTAATAATGGATCAAGTAGCAAATCATTGCGGATTAGAGCATTGGTGGATGAAAGACTTACCTTTTGAAGATTGGATTAATTATCAAGCGCACTATGAGAAAAATAAAGAGAATTGGTCTTGGAAAACAGTAAAACATTCTAATCATAGGAGAACCACTAATCAGGATTTGTATGCTTCAGAAATTGATAAAAAAGGAAATACAGATGGATGGTTTGTATCTGACATGCCAGATTTAAATCAGAGAAATCCTTTTATGGCAACCTATATAATTCAAAATTCTATTTGGTGGATAGAAACATTAGGTTTAGACGGAATTAGACAAGATACGTATCCTTATCCAAATAAAGAGTTTATGGCAAATTGGGTAAATGCAATTATGAATGAATACCCTAATTTTTCAATTGTTGGAGAAGAGTGGAGTTATAATCCTTTATTAATTGGTTATTGGCAAAAAGGAAAAAAGAATAAAGACGGTTATCAATCGAATTTGAAATCTACAATGGATTTTGCAATGCAAAAAAATGTAGTAGATGCTTTAAATGAATCAGAAAGTTGGGATAAAGGTTTAGTGAAAATCTATGAGGGTTTAGCTAATGATTTTCATTACGAATCACCTAAAGACATTCTGATTTTTCCAGACAATCATGATAAAAGTAGAATTTTTACACAGTTAAAAGAAGATGTTATAAATACAAAAATGGCATTAGCTACGTATGCAGTTTTACCAAGAATTTTGCAAATGTATTATGGAACAGAAATCTTAATGGATGATACAGCCAATCCTGGAGATCACGGATTAATTCGTACAGATTTCCCTGGAGGTTGGGATGGAGATAAAGTAAATGTATTTACAAAAGAAGGATTGTCTCAAGAGCAGAAAGAAATGCAGGTTTTTGTTACAAAACTGTTGAATTATCGTAAAAATAGTAAAGCAATACACGAAGGGAAAACAATTCATTTTGCTCCAAAAGACGGAGTATATTTCTTGTTTAGAAAATATAAAGACGAAATAGTTGCCTTAATTTTGAATAAGAATGATAAACCTTTAACGATAGATTTAAACCGTTTTAAAGAAATGAATCTAAAAGGAAAAGAGTTTAAAAATATAATAACAGACAAAACTATTGTATGGAAAGATAGTCTTGTTTTACAAGAAAAAGGAAGCTTGTTATTAACTACAAAACAATAAATTTAAGTGAAAAAACTCTTAAACATATTATTTATATTAATTGGATTAAATATATCAGCCCAAGTAACCATTATTGTAGATGAGTTACCAAATAAAACACCAAAAGAAGCTTCAATATTTATATCAGGAAGTTTTGAAGGTTGGTCTGGAGGAAAAAAAGAATATCAACTAGATAAAAAAGAAGGTGTTTATTCTATAACGCTTCCGCATCAATCAAAAAACATCCTATTTAAGTTAACTCAAGGATCTTGGCAAACAGTAGAGTCTGCAGAAGACGGAACAAGTATAGATAACAGAACGTATAAGTTCAATAAAGCTAATGATACATTAAAAGTAAAGATAGAAGGTTGGACACATTTAACGAGTTCAGAAAAAAGCTCAACAGCTTCTAAAAATGTAACGGTTATATCAGAAACGTTTGAAATTCCACAATTAAAAAGAAAAAGAACAGTTCGGTTGTATTTACCACCGGGTTATTCTAAATCGAAAAAATCGTATCCAGTAGTGTATATGCACGATGGTCAGAATCTTTTTGATAAAAAAACTTCTTTTTCAGGAGAATGGAGTGTAGATGAAACTTTAAATAAATTATACGAGGATAAAAATTTACAGCTAATTGTTGTTGGAATAGATAATGGAGGTGCTAAACGATTAGATGAATATTCTCCTTGGAAGAATAGTAAATACGGTGGAGGAGAAGGTAAAGCTTACTTAGATTTTTTAGTAAACACATTAAAACCCTATATAGATAAAAATTACAGAACACTAAAAAATAAATCAAATACAGGAATTATTGGTAGTTCTATGGGAGGATTAATTTCTCATTATGCAGGGCTAAATTATCCTAAGGTTTTTGGAAAAATAGGCGTGTACTCACCAGCTTTTTGGTTTGCTCCAGAAATTGTAGATTTTTCTAAGACTCGAGGGAATTTATCTGACACAAAAATGTATTTTTTAGCAGGAGGAAAAGAAGGAGATAACACTGCTTTTAATGAAATAAATAAAACAGTTAGAGATATGAACTTGATGGTAGATGTTCTTAAAGAGCAAAACTTCCCATCAAAAAATATCCACTCTAAAGTTGTTCCAGAAGGAAAGCATAATGAAAAATTATGGAGAACTAATTTTGAAGAAACCATTTTGTGGTTATTTAAAGACGAGATTGAAGAAAGAGAATTTAAATCAGCAGAATTTTTAAACAACGAATTGCATTTAAAAGTTTCAGACGGTTCTTATTCTATTAAGTTTTTGAATTCAAAAATAGCAGAAACAACATTTACACCTAAAAATCAAAAAACAACACAAAAAGCTTCACATGCAGTCGTTTTAAAAGAAACGTATGCTGATGTCGATTTTAAAGAAGACAAACAGAAAATAAAGTTTAAAACTAATGATGTATCAGTCATTATTAAGAAAAAACCATTCAATGTTTCTTATTGGTACAAAGGAAAAGAATTAGTTTCTGAGAAAAATGGATATCAAAGAAATGATAATTTTGAAACATTACAATTCAATTTAAAGCCAAGCGAAGTTCTATATGGAGGAGGGTCTAGAGCTTTAGGTATGAATAGAAGAGGTAACCGCTTACAGTTATATAATAAAGCACATTATGGTTACGAAGAAAAGTCTAAACTAATGAACTTTACGATGCCTTTGGTATATTCTTCTAATCTGTATGCGATTCATTTTGACAATGCTCCGATTGGTTATTTAGATTTAGATAGTAAGCAAAATAACACCTTAACCTATGAAACTATTTCAGGTAGAAAAACTTATCAAGTAATAGCAGGAAATTCATGGTTAGATTTAATAGATAATTATACCAATTTAACAGGAAAACAACCAATGTTACCACGTTGGGCTTTAGGAAATTTTTCTAGTCGATTTGGATATCACTCACAAAAAGAAACTGAAAATACCATTGCTAAATTTAAATCAGAAAAAATACCTGTAGATGCAGTAATTCTTGATTTATACTGGTTTGGAAAAGATATTCAAGGCACAATGGGTAATTTAGAAGTGTACAAAGATTCTTTTCCAGATATGAAAAAGATGGTTTCAAACTTTAGAAAAAAAGGAGTAAAAACTGTTTTAATAACAGAACCATTTATTTTATCGACTTCTAAAAAATGGAAAGAAGCAGTAGCAAAAAATGTATTGGCAAAAGATTCAATAGGTAAGCCAGCTACTTATGATTTTTATTTTGGAAATACCGGAATTGTAGATATTTATAGCAAACAAGGAAAAGAGTGGTTTTGGAATATTTATAAAGATATTAAAGATTTAGGAGTACAAGGTTTCTGGGGAGATTTAGGAGAGCCAGAAGTGCATCCAACTTGGGTACAACATGCAACAGGAAGTGCAGACGAAGTGCATAATATTTACGGGCACGATTGGGCACGATTAATTTTTGAAGGATATCAAGAGGAGTTTCCAAATGAAAGACCATTTATTTTAATGCGAGCAGGATATTCAGGATCACAAAGATTTGGAATGGTACCTTGGTCAGGAGATGTAAATAGAACTTGGGGAGGATTACAAAGTCAGCCAGAAATAGCATTACAAATGGCAATGCAAGGATTGGGGTATATGCATTCAGATTTAGGAGGTTTTGCAGGAGCAAATTTGAATGATGAATTGTACACAAGATGGTTACAATATGGTGTGTTTCAACCAATATACAGACCTCATGCACAAGAAGAAGTAGCCAGTGAGCCAGTGTTTAGAGAACCAAAAACAAAAGCATTAGCAAAAAAATCAATAGAATTAAGATATCAGTTATTACCGTATAATTATCATTTAGTTTATGAGAATAATCAATATGGGAAACCATTAATGAGACCTTTGTTTTTTGAGGAAAAAGAAAATAAAAAATTGTTTGAAAAAGCATCGACATATTTATGGGGAAATGATTTTTTAGTAACTCCAATAATGAAATCGAATGTGACGGAACAAGAAGTGTATTTTCCAAAAGACAATGTGTGGTTTGATTTTTACACTGATGAAAAAATAGCAGGAGGAAAAACAAAAAACGTACAGGTAAAAGAAGCATCAATACCTACCTATGTTAGAGCGGGAGCATTTATACCAATGACAAAAATAATTCAGAATACAGAAGCATATAATCAAGATAAAATAGATGTACATTATTATCATGATGCTTCAGTAGAAAAAAGTAAACGAGAATTATATAATGACGATGGAAAAACAGCAAAAGCATTTGAAAAAGGAAAATTTGAATTGATAACGTTTGAAAGCCAATCAGATAAAAAGAGTTTGAAAATTAAATTGACTTCAGAAAAAGGAAATTTATATACTTCAGTAGAAAAAGAGATTAATTTAATAATACATAATGTAGCTACTAAACCAAGTAAGGTTAAAGCAGGAAGAGAGAAAGTAGCTATAAACTGGAATGCTAAAACAAAGGTTTTAAAAATACCAGTTACATGGAAAACAAAAACTTCTAAAAAAATAAATATAAAGTTTTAAAAAATGAAGAAATTAATAGTTGTAATTCTTTTGGTAGTAAGTGTTGTAGGATGCAAAACAAAAAAGCAGCAACCAGTAAAAGAAAAACAAAAGGCGCCTTTTGTATGGAATGGAGCAAATTTATACTTTCTATTAACTGATAGATTTAATAATGGAGATGAGACCAATGATGTTAATTTTGATAGAACAAAAGAGTCAGGGAAATTAAGAGGTTTTGAAGGAGGAGATTTAAAAGGAATAACAAAAAAAATAAAAGAAGGATATTTTGCAAAGTTAGGAATCAATGCCATTTGGATGACTCCTGTAGTAGAACAAATTCATGGAGGAACAGATGAAGGAACAGGTGTAACTTATGGATTTCATGGATATTGGACTAAAGATTGGACCAAAATTGATCCTAATTATGGGACCAAAGAAGATTTAAAAGAACTTGTAGCAGCAGCACATAAAAACGGAATTAGAATTTTGTTAGATGCTGTAATAAACCATACAGGTCCAGTAACAGAGAAAGATCCAGTATGGCCATCGGAATGGGTAAGAACAGCCCCACAATGTGTTTATAATAATTATAAGAATACAGTTACTTGTACGCTAGTAAAGAATTTACCAGATGTAAAAACAGAGAGTAATGAGCATGTAGAGCTGCCTCCGCAATTGGTAGAAAAATGGAAGAAAGAAGGAAGGTATGAAGAAGAATTAAAAGAGTTAGATGAATTTTTTGCAAGAACAGGATATCCAAGAGCACCAAGATTTTATATTATAAAATGGTTAACAGATTATATTACAGAATTTGGAATAGATGGATACCGAGTAGATACGGTAAAACATACAGAAGAAAATGTATGGCAAGAATTTAAAAAAGAATGCGATTATGCATTTAAGAAATGGAAAAAAGAACATCCTAAAAAGGTATTGGATGAAACGCCGTTTTATTTAGTAGGAGAAGTTTATGGTTACGGTATAAGCGGAGGAAAAGATTATAATTTTGGAGATAAAAAAGTAAATTATTTTGATAAAGCATTTAATAGCTTAATCAATTTTGAATTTAAATGGAATGCTAAACAACTAAGTTGTGAAGATTCTAACCTTAAATACGATAGTATTTTAAACAATCATTTAAAAGGTTATGGAACTTTAAATTATATAAGTTCTCATGATGATGGACAACCTTTTGATCCAAAAAGAGAAAAACCATTTGAAGCAGCAAACAGATTATTATTAGGATTAGGAACATCGCAAGTTTATTATGGAGATGAGTCAGCACGTTCATTAGTAATAGAAGGAACAGACGGAGATGCAACATTACGTTCATTTATGAATTGGGATGAAATAGCAAGTAATGAGAAAAATCAAAAAGTTTTAGAATATTGGCAAAAATTAGGGCAGTTCCGTGCAAATCACCCAGCTGTAGGTGCAGGAAAACATCAAATGATATCTAAAGAACCGTATGTTTTTTCTAGAGTTTATTCAGATAAAAAATTTACAGACAAAGTAGTAATAGGATTAAATTTAACAAAAGAAATAAAGGAAATTCCAGTAGCTCCAATTTTTAATGATGGCGATAAATTAAAAGATGCTTATACGAATAATACGTATACAGTAAAAAATGGAAAAATAGCAATAGAAGGAAATCAACCAATTATTTTATTAGAAAAATTAAATTAGATGAAAAAACTATCTTTATTAATAGTTGGAGTACTATTTGTAGTTTCATGTAAAAGTAAAAAGGATATAAAAATAGCCTCACCCAACGAAGAGTTAAAAGTTGAGTTTGGATTAAATAAAAACGAATCTTCATATTACATTGTAAAAAGAAAAAATGAAGTAGTAATAGATACATCGTATTTAGGGTTTGAGTTTAAAAATGCGAAAGCATTAAAAGAAAACTTAAAAGTATTAAATACAACAACAAGTACTTTTAATGAGACTTGGCAAATGCCTTGGGGAGAACAAGAAGAAGTTGTAAATAATTACAATGAATTAAAAATAGATTTAGAAGAGCAAGGAAGTTCAAAACGTAGATTTTCAGTAGTATTTAAAGTTTATAACGATGGAGTAGGCTTTAGATACGAGTTTCCAAAACAAGGAGGAATATCAGAAGTTTTAATAACAGAAGAAAAAACAGAATTTAATCTGACAGAAGATTATAAAACTTTTTGGATACCTGGAGATTGGGATAGTTATGAACATTTATATAATAGAACACCATTGTCTAAAGTAGATGCACTATCAAAAGCAAATCATAGCAATTTAGCACAAACACAAATACCAAATAATGCAGTGAATACACCTGTAACAATGGTTGGTGAAAATGGATTGCATTTAAGCTTTCATGAAGCAGCATTGGTAGATTATTCAGGAATGACTTTAGGTGTAGATGCAAAAGATTTAAAACTAAAAAGTATTTTAGTAGGATCTAAAAACAACGATTACAAAGTAAAGAGAACATTACCGTTTAATACACCTTGGCGTACAATTCAAATAACAGACAATGCCCCAGATTTAATAGCATCGAATTTAATAGTCAATTTAAATGAACCTAATAAAATAGGTGATGTTTCTTGGTTTAAACCAATGAAGTATACAGGAGTTTGGTGGGAAATGCATTTAGGGAAATCTTCTTGGGATTATGGAATGACCAAAGATGAAAATGGAAAATGGGTTGATACTGGTAAAGCGCATGGAAGGCACGGAGCAACTACAGAAAATGTAAAGAGATTTATAGATTTTTCAGCAAAAAATAATATAAAAGGAGTATTAGTAGAAGGATGGAATACCGGTTGGGAAAATTGGATAGGATTTGAAGATAGAGAAGGAGTTTTCGATTTTGTAACACCATATCCAGATTATGATATCAATGAAATAGTTCGTTACGGAAAAGAAAAAGACGTAGCTATTATCATGCATCATGAAACGTCAGCAGCAACTGCTACTTATACAAAACAGCAAGATGCAGCCTTTGCTTTAATGAAAAAGTATGGAATGCATGCTGTAAAAACTGGTTATGTAGGTAAAATATTACCAAAAGGAGAGTATCATCATGGGCAAAAGATGGTTAACCATTATAATAATACAGTTGAGAAAGCGGCAAAATATCAGATAGCAATTAATGCACATGAACCTATTAAACCAACAGGTTTAAGAAGAACATATCCAAATACAATATCGAGAGAAGGGTTAAGAGGACAAGAATTTAATGCATGGTCTTCAGATGGAGGAAATCCACCAGAACATTTATCAATCGTAGCATTTACAAGAATGTTAGCAGGACCGATAGATTTTACTCCAGGGATTTTCAATATTAAGTTTGATGAATTTAAAAAAGATAATCAAGTAAATACCACATTAGCACAGCAATTAGCGTTGTATGTTGTTATTTATAGTCCTGTACAGATGGCAGCAGATTTAGTAGAGCATTATGAAGCAAATCCTAAAGCTTTACAGTTTATAAAAGATGTTGGAGTAGATTGGAAGCAAACGAAGATTTTAAATGGAGAAGTAGGAGAATATGTAACAATTGCACGAGAGGAACGAAATACTGAAAATTGGTTTTTAGGAGCAATTACAAATGAGAAATCAAGAGAATTACCAATAGATTTTAATTTTTTATCAGATGGAATTTATAAAGCAACAATTTATAAAGATGGAAAAAATGCAGATTGGAATACCAATCCATTAGATTTAGAAATAGAAACAATTGAAGTAACCAATAAAACAAAAATGAATATAAAATTAGCTTCAGGTGGGGGTGCAGCTATAAGTATTATAAAACAATAAAGAATGAAAAAAACAATAAGTATATTTTTAGTTGCAGCGACATTATTTGCTTGTAAAACAGAAAAAAAGGAAGTAGCTAAAAAAGAAGTAGAAAAGCCAAAAGAGATTTCATTAGCTCCAGTTTCAGATGCAATGATGGAAAATGCAGTAATATATGAGGCTAATATTCGTCAATATTCAAAAGAAGGAACATTTGAACAGTTTACAAAAGACATACCACAGCTAAAAGAATTAGGAGTAAAAATTATTTGGTTAATGCCAGTTTTTCCTATCTCACAAACAAAGAGAAAAGCAACAGGAGGAGATTTTGCATCGAAATTAACAGATCCGAAAGAGCAAGCAAAAGCACTAGGGAGTTATTATGCGGTATCAGATTTTACAAAAATAAATCCTGAATTTGGAACCATAGAAAACTTCAGAGATTTAGTAAAAACGGCACATGAGAATGGAATGTATGTAATCTTAGATTGGGTACCAAATCATACAGGATGGGATCATACGTGGTTAAAAACAAATCCAGAGTTTTATACTAAAAATGCTAAAGGAGAAATTACAGATCCACTAAATGAAGATGGAACACCAGTAGGATGGGCAGATGTAGCTGATTTAAACTATGATAGCGAGGGTTTACGCAAAGAAATGGTAAAAGACATGCAACATTGGATTACAAATGAAGAAGTAGATGGTTTTAGGTGTGATGTAGCTGGATCTGTACCAACAGATTTTTGGCAAGAAGCAATTCCTCAATTACGAGCAAAAAAAGACATTTTTATGTTAGCAGAAGCATGGGAACCAGAATTACTAAAAAAAGGTTTGTTTGATATGGGATATGGATGGGATACACACCATAGAATGAATCATATAGCAAAAGGGGAAGAAAATGTAAAAGATTGGAACAAAAGAATGGTACAAATAGATTCTTTGTATGAAAAAGATGATATTTTAATGAATTTTGTAACGAATCATGATGAAAATTCTTGGAATGGAACAATTCAAGAAAGAATGGGAGATGCAGCAGAAGCGTTCACAGCATTAAGTTATGTAGCGCCAGGAATGCCATTAATATATTCTGGACAAGAATTTGGTTTAAATCACAGACTAAAGTTTTTTGAAAAAGATTCTATACCACATACAAAAGGAAAGGAATGGAGCTTATTAAAAAAGTTAGGAAAACTTAAAACAACTAATGAAGCTTTAAATGGAGGAAAAGTAGCAGCGTCTTATAACTTATTAGATACAGCTAAGGAAGCTTTAGTATTTTCAAGAAAGAAGAATACTAAAGAAGTAGTATTCATAGCTAATCTTTCAAAGTTACCAATTAAAGAAGAAATAAAATATGAAGGTGATTTTGTAGATTATATGTCAGGAGAAAAAGTTCAATTAAATGGAGATGAAATTACATTAGAACCATGGGAATATAAAATTCTGATAAAAAAATAATAGAAATAAAAAACCAAGCATTTTGCTTGGTTTTTTATTTTTTGGTTTGGATTTATAATTTAGTCTTTAACAACTTCAACTAAATTATTATTCTGATCAATTTCCCAAATATTTAAAACACCATCACCATCAAAGTCGGTAATAGCAATTGCTTTAGCTTTAAACGAATTATTTGAAGATTGTATAATTTCATAGCTGTAATTAGCAGTTCCACCTTGATTAATTGTTTTAGGAGGAATAAAATCAACAGAATTTAAGTCATTAGAATATTTAGAGTGCATATAAAAATAATCACGCTGCATATTGTACAAATGTTTTAACTGTGTTTGGGCTTCAATTTTTTTAGCTTTCGTAATTAATGGCATTAAATTAGGAAGCGCAATTAAGATTAGTATTCCAATAATAACTAAAACAACTAGTAGTTCTTGTAAATTAAAGGCGTCAGTTTTTTTAAATACTAGACTTTTATTTTTCATAGGTATTGATTTAAGATACAAAAATAAAAAAAAATACTACTTTTGTTTGCTGAATTTATTCGAAATAATAAAAAAAAGATATGAAAATAAGAAAATTGCTATGCTTATTCATGGTTAGTATACTTATGTCCTGTGGAGTTTTACCGCATAAAAATAATTTTAATGAAACAGAAAAAAATGTTGAATTAGGAGTTATTGGGCTAAAGAAAAAATCAATTTATAAAACAGATTTTGAAGAAATTGGAATTCCTCACTATGAAAACCTCATTAAAATCTCATTAATAGAGAAGAGTTTTACTAAAAAAAGCTATAATCAATACTTAAAAGCTATTAAAAATAAAAAAGTACTTAACAGTATTAAATATGTTGATAGCTTAAAAAGTAAACCAAAGTATTTCGAAATAACTCTTAACGATAAAGTAGAGGTTGTAAATGCAATAAATAATAATTTATTATTATTTAATTATATAAAAAATACACCTGAGGCAAAAATTGTAACTAGTTTACGTTTTGTCGCTCAAAAATCTTTAAATAATCAACTTTCAGAAGCAGATGCTTTTTATTTAGCAACAGATAATCAGAAAAAACAACGTTTATATATTTATAAGAACCAAAGTAAGGTAGGAGAAATATATATGGATAAGAATGATGTTTTTGCTTATAAAAATGCATCGTTTTGCTGGATGGCTACAGATAGAAAAAAAATAAAATTAGCTACGATTATCGAAGAAGGAGAAAAATGTAAAAATGCTACAAATAAAAATGTAGAGAAATTAGAAAAAGAATTAACAAAAAGCACTTTTAAATTTTAAAAGAGATGAAAGGAATAAAAAAAATAGCAAAAAAATCATTCGTGCTTTTAGCCGTAGTTTTTTTTGCATGTGAAGCTGTTTTTTTAGAAGATATAACAGATAGTGTTGTGGTTGTTATAGCACCAACAGATAAGGCACAGGTAGAGGAGGGAGCTGTGAATTTTATATGGGAAAATATACTGGATGCAACTTCATATCAATTACAAATAGCGAAGCCTACATTTGCTCAAGCATCTCAAATTGTTTTAGATACTCTTATAACAAAAAACTCATTTTCACATACTGTAAAAATAGGAATGTATGAATGGAGAGTAAAAGCAAAGAATTCGGAGTATGAAACAGGATATACGACTCAAGCGATGGAAGTGATTAATGCAGACTTAACAAATGCGCAAGTAGAGTTATTAACACCATTGGACAAAGCTATTAGTAATAAAATAAGTCAAAAGCTTACTTGGAAAGAGCTTACAAGTGCAACGGAATATAGATTACAGATTTGGCAACCAGATGATCAAGGGACGAATGTAAAGGATGTAATTGTAACAGATAATTCTTTCACTTTTGATTTTACAGAGGGAGATTTTGTATGGAAAGTTAGGCCGCAAAGTGCATCTCAAAATGGGAAATACTCATCAAGATCTATTAGTATAGATTCCAAAAAACCAAATACACCAGAAAATATAGCGCCAGCAAATAATACTTCGCAAACGGAGACTACAATAAACTTTACGTGGAAAAGAACCAATATCGTAGGAACAGAAGAAATAGATAGTATTTATGTATTTACAGATGCGAGTTTAGCTACATTGAGTTTTAAAGGGATTGGAGCAAATAAAGCTTTTACTAAAGACAGTGTTGAAAAAAACACTTACCATTGGTACGTACAATCTTTTGATAAAGCGGGTAACGAAAGTGAAAAAAGTAGCACGTTTATAGTAGAAGTAAAATAAAAAAATAATTATGAAAAAGATTTATTTAACATTTATTGGATTAATAACCATAAGTTCATTTGGACAAAATAATAAAATAGAAAATACAGGAAATGTAGGTATAGGAACCACAACTCCAAATCAAAGATTACACATACAGTCATCAAATTCTACAGAAACATATAACACCTATTTTAGTGGTAATAGTATTCATTTTGACAGAAGCGGAAATTTTTCTTCTTATTTAGATAAAACAGATGGAGGAGATCTAGTTTTTAGATTTGGTTTACCAGTGGTAGATCGTTTTTATTTTAAAAATAATGGGAATTTTGGAATTGGAGTTAACCCAACAGAAAAATTAGACATAGCTGGTAATATGAAGTTGTCTGGATTATTACGTTCTTATGGAAGAGCTGTTTTTACAAATACTTCTGATACTCAGGTTTCTTTATATAGTGATGATATATGGGCAGGAATAGACTTTAAAGATTCAAAAGGAAGAGATTTTATTTTTTATAATGGAACATATGGAACTTTTTCAATTGGTGGAGATGGTTCAAATGTAAGTGGAAAAAAATTGCATATTAATGGAGGAACAACAATTGGAACAGGCTATAGAGCTTCTTCAGTAGCAGGAAATGGGTTGGCTGTTGAAGGAAAAGTCGGTATTGGAACTACAAATCCATCTGAACGATTAGATATAGAAGGTGAAGGAATTACAAGAATGAAGTTAAAAACAAATTCTACTACCGATATGACTGGAATTATTTTTCAAGGAGCAAGATCGACTGGACTAACATCTAGTCATTTTATAGTTACAGATGGACCTAGTCATTATGGATTGAAAATGAATGCAGACGAATATTTAAAATTTCAAACAAATGGGGTAGATCGAATGTTTATTGAATCAGGAGGAGATATTGGAATAGGTACAACCAATCCAGATGCAAAATTACATATTACAGATTCTGGTTTAAGTTCAGTTACTTCTTTTCAAATAAATAACAGATTTAAATTTAGAGGAGATGGGGTATTTTCTTGGGGAGCAAACTCAGATTATGGATTTCTTAGTTGGGATACAGGTAAGGCAATAATAGCAGGAAGAAGTGATAATAACCTAAGTTTTCAAACTTCAGGAACTGAAAAAATGGTTATTAAAACAAATGGTGATATTGGTATTGGAACTAATGATACTTTTGGTTATAAATTGGCTGTAAATGGAAGAATAGGAGCTAAGGAGGTAAAAGTGGAAGTTAGTAGTCAGTGGCCAGATTATGTTTTTACTAATACTTATAAATTACCAACATTAAAAGAAGTAGAAAAACATATTCAAGAAAAAGGGCATTTAAAAGATATTCCTAGTGCTAAAGAAGTTATTGAAAATAAAGGGATAGAATTAGGAGAGATGAATAGAAAATTATTACAGAAAATTGAAGAATTAACACTGTATACTATTCAGCAAGAAAAGAAAATAAAAGAGTTAGAAAAAGATAGAAAAAGGTTAAATCGCTTAGAAGAAAAAGTAGATCTTCTTTTAAAAAACAAATAAATTATTTTGATTAGAAAAATATTCATAGTACTATTTTTTGTTTATTCAGGAGTTCTTTTTGCACAAAAAGAAACAGAATTAGAAAGAATAAATAAGCTAGAAACAACAATAAATACATTAAAAAGTACAATTCCGAACTTAGAGAATAAAGTTAATTTTAATGTTAGTAATTTAAAATTACCATTATTTATTAAAGCGTTAAGCAAAGAATCTAAGGTAAACTTAAGTATACGTTTAGAAAATGGAGTCTCAAATATTGTATTGGCTCATAACTTTTCTGATGCTTCAGTTAGAGATATTGTTTTATACTTATGTAAGGAATATCAATTAACTTTTAATGTTACAGGTAATATTATTTCTTTGAGAAAGTTTATGCCTGAAAAAGAAATAAAAAAATATGTTTCAAGAAATATATTGGTGGAATATGATAAAAACCAAGATTTATTTTCAATAGATTTAAGAAATGATTCTTTAGCAGTAGCCTTTAAAAAAATAACAGATGTTACAGGCAAGAATTTAGTGTTTTCTCCAGGATTAGGAAAAGAGAAAATTTCAGGATACATAAAAAATAAATCCTTTGAAAGTGCTATTGATAAATTAGCCTTTTCAAACCAATTAAGAGTAACCAAAACAAAAGACAATTATTATTTATTTGAAAGTGATAAAGTGGTTTCTTCTAAGGGGTATCAAGGAAGTAGAAATGGAAGCAAAGGAGGAATAACCAGACCTAAAAGGTATAGAGAGTCTAACTTCTTTTTTAAAGTAAAAGACAGTGTAAAACAACTTTTAGATGTAGATTTTGAGAATATAAAAATAGGATCTGTAATAAAAGATGTGGCAAATGCTTTAAAAATAAATATGTTTACCAATGCACCATTGAACAATATAGGTATGGCTTCGGTAAAAACAAATAATATAACTTTTGATAAATTATTAGAAGAATTATTAGAGGACAAGAAATTTACTTTTAAAAAGAGAGAAGGTATTTATTATTTTGGAACAGATGAACAAGCATCTCTAATTACTACAGCTATTGTGCCTTTAATGCATCGTTCAATAGAGGTTATGAATCAGCCGATTCAAAGTAGAAGTAATAGAAATAATTTTAATTCAGGATATACTTCTGGAGGCATTTATAATTCAAATAATAATAGTACCAATAATTTTAATAACCAGAATCAGAATTTTAACGGAACTCGAAATAATAACAATAGCAACAACTTTAATAATAGGCAAAGAGTATCTACAAGTAATAATTCACCCTCTTTTAGCGATTATGGTTCTAAATCAGAAGCATTGATAGGTATAGTTCCAGAAACTATAAAAGGAGGTTTAAAGATAGAAACAGATATAGAATTAAATAGTTTTGTTGTTTCTGGAGATAGCCAAAAAGTAGAGAAGTTTAAAAAATTTATTAAAAAAATAGACAAACCAGTACCTGTAATATTAATTGAGGTAATGATTTTAGAAGTTAAAAAATCAGCAACAGTTTCGGCAGGAGTAGAATTAGGTCTAGGAGATAAACCAGTAGCAGATAAAGGAACGTTGTTTTCAGCAACAGATTTAACATTAGGCTCAGCATCAATCAATAAAATTATTGGAGGTTTTAATGGTTTTGGTTCGTTAAATGTAGGGAGGGTAGTTCCAAACTTTTATGCTCGTATTCAGGCAATGGAAACAAATGGAAATGTAAAAGTTAGATCTACACCTAAACTATCAACATTAAATGGACATCAGGCTACCTTATCTAATGGACAACGTACTTATTATGCAGTAACAAGGAGAGATATTATCGGTTCTCAAAATCCACAAACTTCAGAAATTAAAAACTATGTTCCAATTGATGCAGATTTATCTATAAGTATAAAACCAATGGTTGCTGGAGATGAGCAAATTACCATGAGTATAAATGTAGTGCAATCTAATTTTAATGGAGAGCGTATAGAACCAGAAGCACCTCCTGGAATGAATTCTAGAGAGTTTAATTCAACGATACGAGTAAAAGATCAAGATGTGGTTATTTTAGGAGGATTGGAAGAGAACATAAAGAACGATTCAGGAAAAGGAGTTCCATTTTTATCTAGAATACCAGTAATAAAATGGCTTTTTAGTAAAAAGACAAGAACAGATTCAAAAACCAAACTTTCTGTATTAATTAAACCAACAATTATACGTTAGTATTTAATAATACAGTAAAATGAACAAAATACAACAACGGTTATTTTATGAGAATAGTTATAGTGCTATAGAGCATTCTTTTGTAGAAAACTCTGAAGAGATAAATGTTTTACATGTTTCTAAGAAAAAGAATGAATTAGTTATAACGGATAGAAGTCAATGCAAAACACCTAATGAGGTTTTAACTAGTTTTAAAGGACAAAAGCATTCTTATTTAATAATTAATAATCAGCAGGTATTATCAAAAAAAGTTGATAATATAGAGGAAGATGAAAAGCTAATTTTAAGAAATACATTTCCCAATATAGTTGTTACCGATTTTTATTATGAAATGTACACAAGTAATGAAAGTACTTTTATTGCAATATGTAGAAGGAGTTACGTAGATGAATTAATAGAAAAGTATAAAGAATTAAAAATTTCTATTATAGGTTTTTCTTTAGGGAATTTATCGATTAAAGAATTAGCGCCTTTTCTAAAAGAAAATGTACATACTTCAAATGCATTAATTTCAGTAGGTGTTAATCAAATTAATGCGATTGAAAAAACAAATGTAATATCAGAAATTTATGTAATTAATGATTTAAATATTGCTAATAATGAAGTTTTAACCTTAGCAGGTATTTTAAGTATATTTTTTTCAAAAAGTGTTTATCAAAAAGGTTTAGAAGAAAAAAACTCAAGTTTATTAAAGGATTTTAAATCTAAACAATTGTTTGGAATAAGCTTAAAAGCAGGTTTAGGTTTATTGTTTGTAGTTTTATTAATAAACTTTGTGTTATTTAGTACTTATAGCTCAAAAACAAATGCTTTAAAAGAGCATGTAGCATTAAATAAGACTCAAAAAGAGTTTTTATTGAGCCTAAAGAAAGAGATAGTCCAAAAAGAAAAAATAGTTTCTAGTTTAGAAACAGCATCACTATCAAATGTATCAAGGTATATAGATATAATAGCGGAAACAATTCCCAATACAATTTTACTTAAAGAAATTAAATACCAGCCTTTAAAGTCTCAAATAAAAAAGGATAAGCCAATATTTGTAAACGAAAAAAATATTCTGGTTAAAGGAATTGCAAAAAGTAATGAAGATTTTTTAAAATTAGTAGCTAATTTAAAAAAGAATGACTGGGTGAATAATATTACAATTGTAAAGTATGGAAAAGAAAAAACAACCAATTCGTCATTTGAATTATTAATACATATTTCTAATGAATAATTCTCAAAAGAAAATACTCTTACCAGTAGGTTTTTTAATGGCTTTATTTATAGTGTATAATTTTGCAATAAAAAATACATTAGGAGTAAAAAAGGAATATACAGGTTTGTTAAAAGAAAAAAAAATACTAGACAATGCTACGGCAGAGATTAACTATTTAAATAAGAAGAAAAAACATTTAGATGTGTTTTTAAAAGAGAACAAAATATCTGTAAATAGTTCATTTCAGCAAATATTACTGCAAAAGATTACACAGTTTTCTTTGAATGATAAAATAGAGATAAGAGCTTTTAATAAGCCTCATATAATAAAAAATAGCTCAACCTTATTAGAAACGTATTCATTTGAAGTAAAAGGTAATTTCAGTAAAATATTAAAACTCATTAATTATATAGAAAAAAGTAATTTAGGAGAGTTGTTTTCTGTGAACTTTGAAAAGAAAAAAAATTACAGAACACGTAAAGAATATTTAATAGCGAAGATCTATTTAAAGAGGTTGAAGAATATTTAAATTAAGCTTTTTTTAACAAAATAAATATATTAAATTTGTCTCCCAAAAATTGCAAAACTCAATAAAAATATAATTAAAAAACAAGCATGAAAAAATTAGCTTTTCCTTTGGCTGCAGTAGCCTTACTATTTTCAATTATTACCTTTTTTTTATCACAAAACACATCAGACTTGGTGTATGTAGATGTAAATAAATTATTAGACGGCTATAAAAGAACAAAAGTAGTACGTGCAGAGTTTGAGAAAAAAGCCAAAGTATTAAAATCAAATGTAGATAGTTTAGTAGTAGACTGGCAAAAAGAATTAAAATTATACGAAAAAGAACGTTCAGGATATTCTAAAAAAGAGTTAACGTTAAAACAAGAGTTGTTAGGAAATAAACAACAGCAAATAAATAACTACCAACAAGCTATTCAGAAGCAAATACAAGAAGCTGATAAAAAAGCAACACAAACAGTTATTAATGATATTAATGACTATGTAAAAGAATACGGAAAAGAAAAAGGTTATAAAATTATATTTGGAGCAAGTGGCTCAGGAAATGTAATGTATGCTGATAAAAGCTCTGATTTAACTCCTGTAGTATTAGAAGGATTAAACGCAGAGTTTCAAGGAAAATAGATTTTTAAAAATAGTGCTATTATAAAAGAATTAAACACGATTAAGCTATGAATCGTTATTATGTATTACTTATAGGTATACTCCTAAGTAGTTGCGGAACACAATCTTTTGATACAAAAGAAGAAATGTGGAGCTACTTACGAGACGCAGATCATGGTTATTTACAAGAGAAAAATGTAAATAACTATGATTTTTCGTTGTTGTATAAACCAACAGATTTGTTGGTGTTACAAGAGTTGGGAGAATTAAAAGATCAAGAGAAAGTAACCGTACTTCGAGAAAAGTATAGCAAATATTTGTACTTCACCTTATCCATGTCTAGAAACAATAAAGAATTGTTGAGTACAACGCCACGTAACCGACAAGAGTTTGGACGTATGGTAAACGAACTAGCATTTGGAATGGACAAAAAAGTACATGTATTTACGCAAAAGAAAGACACCTTAGCATTACTAGATTATGTATATCCAAGAATGTATGGAATGAGTAAAGCAACTACCATGTTGTTTGTATATCCAAGAGATCAAAAATATTTAAAAGGAGAATATTTAAACTTAACCATAGGAGATTTAGGAACCTATACAGGAGAGGTGAAGTTTAAAATACCAACAAAGTTACTAAAGAACGAACCCAAGCTAAATTTTAAATAAACGTGATTGCGAAGAGGTTTACTATCGAAGCAATCTATTTAAAATAAAGTAAATAAAGAACATTCTAGTTAGCAATAACAGAACAATAATATTAAGAGAAAACCAATACGATTATGATAAAGAACAAACAAACAAGAAAAACAATAGCTATATTTTTCTTGTTGAATTTTTTAAGCGCAGTATTTCCATACAATGAATTGTATGCCCAAACAACAGGGCCAAATGCACCAGAGGCCGCATCATTTGAACCAGTTGATGCAACCGATATGGTGAATTTATTAACAGGTGGTTTTTCTTATGTATTACCAGTATTAAATGTGCCAAGTCCAGAAGGGGGATATCCTCTAGCTCTAAGTTACCATGCAGGTATAGGAATGGATCAAGAAGCAAGTTGGGTAGGTTTAGGATGGAATTTAAACCCAGGAGCTATAAATAGAAATGTGAATGGTATGCCAGATGATGCCTTTTACACAAAAAACTCAGAATATTTTTATAGTAGTGAAGAAAGCATTACAGAATATCAAGCTTCTTTGGGGTATTCTGGTTATGGATTTTCCGTTGCAACAGGGGTATCATGGGGTAGTAATAGAAGTTTAGGAGGTTTTGTGAGTGCAGGTATTGGAATTGAACTAGGAGGATATACATTAGGTGTTGGTGCTAGTGCTGGTAATGGAGGAGTTGGAGTTAATGCAGGATTATCTACACCAAGCGGATTAAGTTTTGGTGTTTCTGCAAGCACTAATGGAGGAGTTTCAGGCTCAGTAGGATATGCTTCAGAGAATGGTACTGGTTTTGATATTTCGACAAGTGGTAGTTTTGGAGTTAGTTTAGGTTTTGGAGAAAAATCGAGTGGAAATATATCTACAGTAGGTATTGACTTTTCATCTTCAGGGGTTGGTGTAACAGTAAGAAGTACTGATTATAAAGAAAATGGTAAAGGAGAAGATGGGAAAATGACGTATAAAGCGACAGGAAGTACTGGTACGGGGATGAATACTGTTATGGCTTTTAATAATACTGTTAAAATGGGAGACTATACAACATCAACAAGTTCTTTAGTAATTCCAATAACAATTCCAACACCGATAGGTATTTTTTCCTTTTCATTCGGAAAACAAACTTTTAAATATTCTTTAAATAAGTTTGAAGAAAACTATATGACAGGTCCGGTAAATTATAATAGAATTGGAGGTTATTTAGTTAGTGTAAGAAGTGATGAAAAAGTTGTGATTAATTGTAATTATTGTACTCCAGGGGGAAGTTATGTATGGAGTAATGTTGGTAGTTTACCCTATTCTTATACACAGATGGAATTAGACAAGTTAGTTAATGGGAAAGTATATAAATTAACACGTCTAAATAGAAGAACATCAATGGATATTAATGAATTGGCTGTATCATCTACAGGTTTTTCAAATAATAGAGATGTATTCTCAGCTAGCCCTAATTTTCCTAACTATGATAAATATAATGTACAAGCCCAAGGTTTGTCAGGGGCAATAGCACCAACAGTTTTTGAAAATGGTGCATTATACGGTTTTAGTGAAAAAACAAGTAGTGATAATAAAAACTTGAGTTACGTTATAAATGATGAGAATAATGTACCTGCAAAATTTAGATTTAACAAAAAAGTTGAATTTAATTTCAAGAATGAAATTAGTACTTATTTATCTACGCCTAAACCAAGTTTAGATTTGTCAGTTTTTTCTAATACATTAAATACAAATGGTTTTACTACTGGAGTTTCTAAGCGTAAAACAGCAAATTTTATTCAATATTATACGCACAACGAAATTGTTAAGGATAAGGATAGGGTGAGGTCTGAAGGTTATTTGGATCCAGTTGGTTATACTAGACCTTTCATTCCTAATTCAAATTTTTATGAGGCAGCACAGTTTTTTAGTTCTCTATATGGCAAAATACCTTCAGAAAGTATTGGTGCTTTTAAAATAACTGGAATTGATGGTAAAACTTATCATTATGCAATACCTGTATATAATCATGATATAATTCAGCGTACATACGGTACCATGAAATATCAGGATGGGAGAACAGGTATTAAACCAGAATCTGAGGCCTATTTTGAAAAAAAACAATTAGAACCTTATGCAACACATTGGTTATTAACTACAGTAACTGGTCCAGATTTTGTTGATACAAATAATAATGGAGTTGCTGATAAAGAAGATTATGGATATTGGGTGAATTTTGAATATGGTAAGTATTCTAATGCATATGTTTGGTCTGCTCCATATGGAAAAGAATTAATAGAAAATGAGAAAGATCCAAATATAAAAACATGGATAAAAGGTAGGAAAGAAATTTATTATTTAGATAAAGTTCTTACAAGAACTCACACAGCATATTTTGTGAAGTCAGAACGAAAAGATGCTAAATCTAAAGAGTTTAATTATAAAACTTCAATAGGTAAATATAATAATGCAGGAAATCTTTCAGGAATGGATTATGAATCTAACTATATAATACCTGAACAAAAATTATTAAAGCTAGATAAAATTATCCTAACTAAGAATAAGAAACCAGATGGGACGCTAGATCTTAGTTTTACTAAGCAAAGAGGAGGGAAAAAAGAATTAGATATTGAGTATAAAAAACCTGGAAATATGTATTATAATGGTTTAGTTAAAGTATCTAAGCTATATTTTGATGATAAAAGTAGTGTGGTTGATACAAGTGATGATTTTACACTTTTAAAGGACAGAATTGTTAAAGTGGTAGAATTAGATAATAATCATTATGATTTAGCAATAGGAACACCTAATAGTGAGGGAGGAGGTCGCTTAACATTAAAGGGAGTAAAATTTAAAGGGAAGTTAGATAGTAATACTATTCCTCCATACAGTTTCAGCTATATTAACCCATATTATAATTTTAATATTGATGATAAAGATCATTTCGGATATTATTCTAAAGACAATAGTATATGGTCATTAAATGAAATTACTACTCCTCAAGGTAGTAAAATTAAAGTTGATTATGAAAGTCATAAAATTAAAAGTGCTATAAATTCAAAAATAACCTTGAGTAAATCAGATAAGGAGTATAAAATTTATGGTGATTATGATGGAAGCAATTCAAATGCAGGAGCACAACCTAGAGCTTTTATAGTTGAAACAACTAAAGATATTGGAATAAAAATAGGAAGTAAACTAAATATAAGTTACCACTATAGTTGTTTTATAGAAGAAGATCCACAAGGTTGTAGTGGATATTGCGGACATGATGAATATGCATGTATTTATAATGGAGAAGGAGTTGTAACTCAAAAATTAGCTGATAATAAGTATTTTGTATTACCTGATAATGCTAATTGGGAATGTGATACAGATAGAGGAGGTAGTTCAAATCCAACACAATGGAGATGTGATTATAGTAATGTTCATCTATCTGCAGAATATATTTTAAAGGATCCAATTACAGAGGGAGGAATAAGAGTAAAAAGAGTTTCTACAGTAAGTGAATCAGGTAAATATTATAATATGAATTATAATTATGGCGAAAATGGAAATGGGGTAGGTCATGTAACTTATTTACCATATGCACCTGAATTAGCAAAAGAGTTACCATATAGTTCAGAATTACCACCTCCAATACCAATGTATGAATATGTTAGTACTACAACAAGTACTGGTAATAATAGTACAGAGAATAATATTTATGGAATTAAAACAGATTATCGTTTTAATGTTTTAAAAAGTAAGGAAGAAGGAAAGGCTAAATTTGGAAATTTTTACGAATTAACTTCTAATCAGACAAATGGAACAAGTAGTTCTACTACACAATTGCATGATTTTACAATAAAGGATAATTTAAGTGCTATAGGACAACTTTTAAGTGTTAAATCTTATAGTGAAGAAGGACAGATCTTAAGTAGTATAGAAAATGAATATTATTCACCAGGTGAAACACCTGATAAATTAGGTGAAACAAAAGAGTCTTATCAAACTTATAAAAAAATTACAGAAGGGAGTTCTTCTAAAAATTTAGGAGTTAGCTCTAGCCGTATTACATATCCAAACTTAATAAAAAGTTCAACAGAATTAAAAGGAGGATATAGTTATACTTCCGAATTTAATGACTTGGATGAAATTACTGGACAAGCCAGGGAAGTATATTCATATTCTAGTACTGGATTAAAATACAAGAACCGTTCAGAGCAAGCGTATCTTAAATACCCTAAAATGGGATCAAAAGTAGATGATATAACAAATAAAAATATGTTAAGTCAATCAGCTGTAACTTATAATTATATCTACAAAAATAATGATTGGAAACCTATAGGAATTGGTATAACAACGTGGAAAAATAGTTGGAATTATAAATTTAATAATAACAGCATAGTTTCAACAAACGATGTTTGGCGTAAGCATAAAACATTTGTTTGGAAGGGTGAATTAAATGAGGATGGTACTTATAAAAATTTTGTAGATAATTTTGATTGGAGTATAAATGCAAATCAAAATTCAAGTTGGGCAGAAACTACTCATGTAACGAAATACAATCAATTCTCACAAGTAATAGAAATTAAGGATATTAATAATAATTACATATCTACAAAATATGGAGACAATTATACAAAAGTAATTGCTACGGCAAATGCAAATTATGATGAGATGTATTATTGTGGAGCTGAGGATAGAGATTATGCAAAAATCCCAATTTTTGGAGGAGCAGCTCATGTTTTAGGAGAAGGAGACTTTTTTGATGGAGGCGTTAAAGCTACTGGACATAAAAAAGTGACAAATAAAAAAGATGCGCACACAGGTACAGGAATTGTAGAAGTGGCTCAAGAAGTAAAAGCCTTTGAAGTAATAGTCCCAGCTAGATCTGAGAGAAATTCTACATTAAAACAGCAATTCAAAATATCTGTTTGGGTAAAGAAAGGACAAGAGGCTAACTTAAAAATAAATGTAGGTAATTCTGAAGATAGTTTTAATAATTCTGAAGATATACAAGCAGGAAATTGGGTGCTAAAACAAGGGTATATAACTATTCCTTCAATAGAAACTACAGTTAGTATTGAAAGTACAAATGGAACTGTACAATTAGATGATTTTAGATTACATCCAATAGCATCAAATATGACGAGTTATGTATATAATGAGTGGGATGAATTAAGTTTTATAACAAATCCTAATGGGTTATCAAAATGTTATGTATATGATGAAGCAGGACGTATAAAAGAAACTTGGGTAGAAGTGATTACAAATACATTATCAGGAATAGATGGAGGATTTGTAAAAGTATCTATCAACTCATATAATTATAAAAAGAACCAATAAGCTATGAAAAAGATAAAATTATTGAGCACATTTATGCTATTATTTTTAATTAATAGCATAAATATTTTTTCGCAACAAGAATTAGAGAAATTAATTCCAATAGATGGTGGAGATGGAGGTAATAATAATTGTACGTTAACAATACAATACAATTCACAACCAGTACCTATTAGTGCGATACCTTTAAGTAAATCAGTACATTCACTTAATTTTAATGTAACAAGGCAGTATTGCTATAAAACATTAAAAGTAATTTCTACAGAGGGTTGGGTAGGTTTACCATCTAATACTTTTTTTAATGGAGGAGTTTTAAGTATTACTATACCCGCAAACAATACTCCTATAACTAGATATGCTAGGATATCAATAGTCGAAGATAATGGTGATGGATTGTACTCTTTATTATTAGGTGGTAATATACGTATTGAACAACAAGGAGATTCTAGTTTAAATACATATTATATAGATACAGATGGAGATAGTTATGGAGATGAAACAGCAGAGCCCATATACGCTCATAATGTACCGTTACCAATAATTGGGAGCAATGGACAAAGTATAAGTTTTGTAACTAATAATTTAGATAAGTGTCCAAAAGAAGCAAGTAGTATAAATAATGGATGTGAGGATGATTTGGCAGACAAAAATCGAAATTGGGTAAAATCTAAAAATTACGATATTAAAGGAAGGTTATTAGGAGCTAATAAAAGTTATTATGATGATTTAGGGAAGTTACATCAGTCACAAATTTATGATATAAAAAGCAAGCAAACTTGGGCTAGTCATATATTTTATGATTCTAAAGGCCGTACAGCTTTACAAACTTTAAGCGCTCCAACTAGTCCAGAAGGAGCTTCAGTTTCTTTTGGATATAAAGAGAATTTTGTTAAAAATAAAACAGGTAACTTATTAACTATTGATGATATTGAGTCAAGAGATGTGAAAAATTCAGTAGAAATTAGTCCTAATGGCAATTCATTAGGGAGTCACTATTCTAATAGAGAATCGTTTCAAGATGAAACTAATAGACCATATTCAAAGTCTATTTATAGTAAATTGAATCCAGGGAAAGTAAAACAGGTTGTAGGAGGAAATAAACATGATACTAATGGAAACGGAGTTATAGATGAAAATAATGATGAATGGAAACAAAGTTATAGTTTTTCTATGTCAGCAGCTCAAGAAATGTATTATGTATATGGATATACTACTTTTCCAAGTACCCCTTCAGAAGCAAATAATTACACAAATATTTCTTCGATTTTAAATAATAATAATAACCATATTACTTGGTTGAAAGCTGGTAAAAGTGTTTTACAAGACAAAGAAGGAAATGAATCAATCATATTTACGGATGCAGAAGGTAAGACACTAGCAGGAGCTAGGTCTGGTGGAACTCAGAAATATGAAGTAGTATCCTTAATAGGTAAACAAAAATTTGTAGACATACATATTCCAATTGGTTGTGACAATACAGCATCTTTGTTAGGAAATAGTGCAGATTATAAAATATATAATTTGAAAACTGAACAAGCTAATGGAGACATCTCAAAAGCGGGGTTTTATAGAGTGGAATATGTTGGAGATAGAGTACTCACAAAAAGTCATATATTAAGTTATATAAATAAATCTTCAAAAACGATTCACTCTGTGAAATCAGATGCTGTAGGAATACGATACAAGGTTAATTATTATGATTATAGCTTAAATTATTATAATGACGCAGGACAATTAACTTCAAGTTTGCAGCCATTAGGGTTTGATGATTCTTGTTTAAATGAACTAAAAGCGGTAGTAAGTCATAATAATAGTTTGAAAAGTACTTATGTATATAATTCATTAGGGCAATTGATAAGAACAAAAAGCCCAGATGAAGGAGAAGTACATTTTAAATATCGTAAAGATGGCCAAATACGTTTTTCACAAAATAGTAAGCAAAAAGCCAATGGAGAATTTTCATATACAAATTATGATGAGTTTGTAAGACCAGTAGAAAGTGGAGTAGCAGTTGGAAGTTTTAATATAAATTTAAATCCTGATATATTAGTTTTTACATCATCATCAAAAAAAGAACAGAAGTTTATTGAATATGATTTCTTAACTGTAACAAGTCTTAATCATTTAAAGGAAATTACAGGTACTAGAGAAGAGTATCAAAAACCAGTTTTTTTATCAGGAAAAATAGCAAGGACTTATAATAAAGATTCTAATGGAATTATAATATCTGAAACGTATTATAGTTATGATGTATATGGACGTGTAAAGTGGGTAGTACAAAAGAGTATAGGATTTAATGATGCTAAAACAATTGATTATGAATATGACCCGATAAATAACCAAGTAACAAAAGTTTATTTTGAGAAAGGTAACATGATGGAACAATTTATACATAAATATAGTTATAAAAATGATACAAAAGTTGTAGAAAAAGTTGAAACATCTACGGACGATAATATATTTACAACTCATGCAACTTACGATTATTATAAAGATGGTTCTTTAAAAAGAAAAGTATTAGCTGGAGGTATTCAAGATATTGACTATATATACACATTAAATGGTATGCTAAAAGGAATAAATCATCCAGATTTAGCAACGGATTCAGAATTAAATCCAAAGGGGAATGATTTATTTGGTTTAAAGTTAGATTATTATGTAGGGGATTACAAAAAGGATACTAGGTTTTCAACAAATAATTTAACAGGATTTAAAGATCAATATAATGGAAATATAAAAGCTATGACATGGAATACAAAGAGCACTAAAAGTGACATTAGTAGACCATTACAGTATAAATATAATTATAATAAGAATGATTGGTTAAAAGAAGCTATATTTGATGGGTTAGAAAATCAACAAAACACTTTGCCTGCAGATTTAGTATTAGAAGATAAAATAACGAGTACGCAAAATAAAGAGGCTACTAGTTCTATAGTTTTAAAACCAGGGTTTGAAGTTATAGCAAGTAATTCGTTAACATTTTCTGCAAAGATTATAAATGTAAATTCGAATGGGGTTTATGGTCCTAATGACTATAATGTGAGTAATATAACTTATGATGTTAATGGTAATATAAAAAGCTTAGATAGAAATAAGAACACAGTAAGTGGAGCAGATAATTCTATGGATAAGCTAAAGTATGAATATAAAGAAGGTACTTCCAATAAGTTAGATCATATAATTGATAACGCTGGAAGTGTAGGGGTACAAGATATAGACACGCAAAGAATAAAAAATTATAAATATAATAGTATTGGCCAATTAATAGAAGATTTTGAAAATGTAAGTTTGCAAGAACAATTAAATTACGAGTTAAATGGCACTCAGGTTCCTACTGGTCTAGTTCGTTATTATTATAATGTTAGAGGGTTAGTAACAGAGGTAAAAAAAGGTATCCATCCTGTTGTAAAATTTATATACAATGACAAAGGCTATAGAATTCAAAAGTTGAGTTATAATCAATATGGTAATTTAACAAAAACAACAAATTATGTACTAGATGCTTCGGGTAGTACTATGGCTATTTATGAAGGTCAAGAGCAAAAGGAATTACCTGTTTATGGGCTTCAAAGACTTGGAGTGTATAATAAAACAACAAATGTAAATGTTTATCAATTAACAGATCATTTAGGAAATGTAAGAGCGGCAATAATAAAAAGTGGTGATAAAGCTATAGCTGTTAGTAAAACAGATTATTACCCTTACGGTATGCCAATGCCAAATAGAAATATTGAAGGCGGATATCGTTATAAATACCAAGGACAAGAAAAAGATATTGAAACTGGAAAAGAAGCGTTTCAATTACGTTTGTGGGATGCAAGAATAGGAAGATGGTTAACAATCGATCCAAAAGGTCAATATTTTTCACCTTATATGGCTATGGATAATAAACCTAATCAATCAACTGATCCAACAGGAGGTTGTACAGATTGTTCTAAATGCCCTGATGCATGTAGTAATTTAGGAATGAGTAGTATTAAAAAAGGAACTAGTATTGATTATAATTTTGACACAAACAAATTCTTTGTTAGAAATAATTTAGATTCAAGTTTATTAAATTTAGTTTCTGTAATGGGAAATAGTGGGAATTTAGCAGGTTTGCATCCCACGATTGATAGAATGGCATTTAAGCAAATGCAAACTGCAGTAAGAGGAGCAGGACATGATTTTTTTAACCATGAAGTGACTCAGGCTGTTATGGTTTTAATTGCTGCCCCTTTTGCTTGGGAATTAGCCTTAGTAAGTGGGCCTGCTTTAGGATTAAGCACTGAAGGTTTTGCTGGTAGAATGACATATGATTTTACTACAGAACTTGTAGCTAATGATTTTAATATAAAGAAAGTTAATTTCTTAGGAGTTGGAATTTCTGCATTGACTGCAGGAAATGGAAATAAAGTTTTAAAAGCACTGGAAGTCTTTGGAGCTGGTGTAGATCTTACAATTCAAGATGGATGGGTATTGAAAAATGCTGAGCAAACTATGGTAAGTTTTTATGCAGGTAGACTTAGTACTAGTTTAATGAGTACTAAATCTCCTGTATCACTTTTAGGCTCTTCATTACTTGGAGGCTTTGTTAAAATTACTGAAGATAATGTAAATGAACATGTTTTTGGTCATAGTTGGATTTTTGGAAATATAGCAAAAGGAGTTATACATGAAGCAAGATAACCCAGTAGTTGGTATAGTAATAGTTCTAATTATATTATCAACTTTAATTTATAGTATAAGTAAAGCAAAAGAACTCTCTAGTAATGGGGTTAAAACTGAAGCTAAAATTGTAAAATATTATAGGGATGGAGGTAAATTATACATTAGATATGTATTCTTTGTAAATAGAAAAAAAATTAGTAATGAAACTAGAGTTTTATCATTTAAATGTGATAATGGAGTAAAAGGATGTGTTGGAGAAAAATTCAAAGTAATTTATTCTCCTGATGACCCTAGTAATAACAATATAGATTTGGGGAAATACAATAAATATAAATTTGGAACAAAAATTTTTGAATTAATTAAAGAATAATTACATTTATTAATGTAAATAAAATTTTAAAAAATGAAAATACAAAAGAAGAAAATATTTTTTTTGATTGGAGTATTAATAATAATTCCTTTTTCTTTAGTTGGACAAATACCTGATGGACATTTTATAGATGCAGATAAATCTGAAAAAAAAGGTTACAAATTGAAACCTTTTATTCAAAAAGATAAAGGTATTTATCACTATGCCGTTTTAACTGAATTACCTTTCGATAATAAATGTAAAAAGGGTATTTCACAGAAAAAACAGATTGATTGCTCTGAAAAAAGAATGAGTGAGTTAATTATTAAAAATATTAAAACAAAAATAGATTATAAAGGAGATGTTTATGTTTATTTAACAGTTAATAGTTTAGCTAAAGCGGTAAATGTTGAAATTAAAGCATACCCAAAATCTGATAAAATAAATAGGGTAGTAAGAGAAGCTGTTGAGTTAGTTAAATTCAAACCTGGGAAATATAAAGATAAAATTGTAGATTCAAGAATATGGGCTGTTTTAAAGTTTTAAATTAAAAAAGATAAACCCTACAGTGCGGATTTTTAATATGAGTTAGTATTAACAGATAATAATTCAATTAATATAAACTACCTAAATTTTAGAATTAAGGTAGTTTTTTCTTTCAGCGAAGCTCGCTGATGGTTTCGCAAAGTATTTATTGCGTCAGCGAAGCTCGTTGATGGTTTCGCAAAGTATTTATTGCGTCAGCGAAGCTCGCTGATGGTTCTGCAAAGTTTTTATTGTGTCAGCGAAGCTCGCTGATGGTTCTGCAAAGATTTTATTGTATCAGCGAAGTTCGCTGATGATATCAAATAGATTTTAGCTTTACTCCGTATGATTATGGAGTGCAAACGAAAAAGAAACAAACTATATTATATGTAAGATTGCTTCGTGCCTCGCAATGACGTCCTATTCGTCATTACGAAGGAGTAAGCGACTGAAGTAATCTTTTTAAATATGGTTTATACTATTGTTTAGAGCTATTAAGAAGACAAATTACTTCGTGCCTCGCAATGACGTTAATTACCCCATAACCGTACTTAACTTAAACATCGGCAAATACATTGCTACTAAAATAACAGCAACAATACCTCCTAAAACCACAATAATTAAAGGTTCAATAGTAGCGCTAATCATTTTAGATTTATTTTCAACTTCTTGGTTGTATTGGTAGGTTAATCGGTTAAAAATAGTTTCGGTTTGATTGGTTTCTTCAGCAACTTTAATAAGAGAGCTCATTTTTTTGTCAAAAAAAGGTTCCAATGAGATGCTTTCATGCAATGTTTTACCTATTAGAATGCTATTTTCTACTTTTTCAAGAGCTTTTTGTAGCGGGTAGAACTCAATCATGTTTTTAGTAAGCTGAATCCCGTTTAACAAAGGAACTTTAGCACCTACCAACAAAGAAATAGCCTGTGTAAACTGTGCCAATTTAACTTTACGAACAAATTCACCTACAAAAGGAATTTTAAGAAGGAAAGCCGTGGTGATTTTTTTATACCACTCTTTGGTTTTAAAAACTTTTATAAAAATAAATATTAAAACTATAAACAAAAACAGCACCCAATAGTATTTTGTAAAGCTATTAGACATGGCAATTATTTTTTGAGTAATCCAAGGAAGTTCAACCTTATTTTGTTTAAAAATATCGGCAAACATAGGTACTACGAATTGTAGCATAAATAAAACGGCTAAAAAAGCAGTACATAAAACCACAATAGGGTAGCTTAAAGCATTGATAACAGTTCTACGTTGTTCATTTTTTCGTTTGTAAAAATTACCAAGCTCTTCGGCAACATTTTGTAAAGTACCTGTTTTTTCTCCTATTTGTATTGAGTAATACTCATATTCAGAAAACTTCTTTTGAGCTTTAATAGCATCAGAAAGGTTTTTACCAGCAATTAAGTCGGTAATAATGTTTTTAAATAGTTGCGTATCTACTTCTTTTTTCTGTTCGGTAGCAATGAGTTCTAAAGCATCTTTCAGTTCTAAGCCTGCTTTTAACAACACGGCTAATTCAATATAAAAAGCTTCTTTCTTTTTATTAGAAAAACTGCTAAACAGCGTAATTTCTTTTTTAAGCAAAGAATCGATGTCAAAACCTTCTTTTTTTTCTTTGGTATGTTTGGGTATGTTGTCTAACTGAAAAGCCATTAATTGCTATTTAAATAATACGATGCGTCCTTAATTTTGTAAACAAACAGTTTATTGTTTCTAAAAGTAACATTGGTTTCTAATTTAATAGCATCAATAGTTCCGTTAGTAACCGTTTTTCCGTTTAAAAAGAGCTGTGTGTTTTGTATTTGTACCTCTAAAGTATCGTTATTTCTTAGAACAAAAGCATTGTTAAATTTATACTGAATAGAATCGATACTATTGTATAATAAAAAGGTATCGGATTGTTTATTAAATTTAACAGTATGCGAATTAAAATCTTGCCATAAAATACGTTCTAAAAACTGTGTTTCTTGCCTTGTATGAAAATTGTTTTTAATTGATGATACTTGTTTTTGTACCAATGTTAGTGTAACAAAAGCTAAAGAAATAACAATGCTAGAAACTACCAATACAATTAGCATTTCACTTAAGGTTACAGCCTGTATTTTTTTAGTTAGTTTCAATAGCAACTAGTTTTTTTGTACGTTTCTTTTTCGATTGTATATGCGTAGCTTCAAAAATAATGAAGTTGTTATTGTTTTCAGTATGTTTTAAAACCTCAATTTTCCATTCATCATCTTCTGTATAAAAAGGAATTTGTAAACTTTTATTTAAGTATTGGTACTGAAGCTCATTTAACTCCGTTTCTATAGCCTGATTGTTTACTCTGGTAATATTGTGTAGAATATTGTTTAAAGTTGCTGTAGCAATACCAAAAATCAATAAAATTAAGGTAGTAGCTACCAAAACTTCTGTTAAAGAAGAAGCTTTTACCTTTTTGTTTATATAAGTATCTATACGTTTTAATAAACCCATTTGGCAACTTTTAATTTAGGATTTTTAAATGACAGACCGCAATATTGTTTTGGCAACTTAGCGTTGTTTATTACGCCATTATATATATGGTTTGTATAAGTGCTACCAAATTGTAATGTAATAAACTTACTGGTATAAACTGAACCAAAAACACTCCCTAACAATTCTAAATTTTTATTACAATATACATCTCCAGTAATAGTACTTCCTTTAGCAATACGTATTTGAGGAGTGAAATTTATAGTGTTTTTTAAAGATTCTTGTTTAAATAAAACAATTCCTTTTACAGATGAATTAGTGTCAATCTGAATTAATATTTTGTCTTTATTGTTTGTATTGGTACTTTGTTGTTGTTTATTAAGTAATACAAGGGCAGAAGGGTAGGCTAGTTGACAATTTTTTTCTACCTGTATTTTTTTGGAAGAAAACACTTGAAAATTCCCTTTTACATTCGATTTAATTTCTACTTCTGGAGCAATTAAAATTACATCTTCTAATACTGCGGATGCTCTTACTGTAATTTTAGTACTAGAATGGAGAATAATGTTTCCTTTTAAGCTAATATTACTTAAATATAAATGACCGTTGTTGGTATTTACTAAGGTTGCATCTGTAAACGATTGTTGCTTTTTTAGCCCATCATTTAATTCAAAAAAAGAAGTATTATTGTTCAAGAAATTTAAACGAAGTAGACTTTTTAAATACTCACTGTTTGCAATTTCAGGCAATGTTTTAGTGCTAGTTTTTCTGTTTCCATAAAATAGTTTGTCTCCATTAAATGAAGTTCCAGCTATATTACCTGTACTTATACCTTGTTTTGGTAACGATACATTACCTACAATTTTAGAATTGCCTACTAATATAAGACGAGCATAGGTTTCTTGAAGATATAAAGCCTCTCTTTTTAAATTGTGATTCCCTAAAATAGCAGTTTTAGAAAAATGTTCGTTTTTAACTGTAGAGCTAACGGTAGCAAGATCAAAAACTCCCCAGTGTTTTTTTAAAAGACTGGTTTTTTCTTGAACATTATCTGAAACCTGTAGTTCTTTAACTTCATTATAAGAAAGAGCTGTGCTAGCTAAAGAGTTGAATCCGAACTGAACATTGAGTACAGCTTCTTTAAAAAAAGAGTTTTTTGTTTGCAATTTCTGTTGTAAGTAAACCAATGAAATAAAAGCAAATAAAACAAGCGCTATAATAATAGATATAGCTAATACATATTGCAAAGCACCTGCTTTAAGCTTTTTAAAGAAATTCATTATTCTAACAATTGAATTGTTTTTGAAACTGAATTAAAAACAACAATTACTTGCGATTGATTCGCTTTTTTTAAAGTAACCTTGTGTAGGGTTTGTCCAACTGACATTATTTCTTCAACACCATTAATAGTAAGTATAAAAGATTTAGAACCTCCTTCTACAACTCCGCTATATATAATAGAGGGAAAAGGAATATTTGTTTTAGGTGTTTTTTTCTTTTTGTATATTTTTTTCTTTTTATCAGAAGGTAATTTTCCAAGAAAAGGGTCACGATAATCAGCTTTAACAGTATAACTTTCTTGTTGTTTTATTTTTTTAGGAATAAAATTAAAAGATGAAGTTGTAGTAACCTCAGTATTATTCGATGAAAATTGATTAAAAAATTGATACCCAATAATCCCCCAAATAAGGAGTACCGCTGTTAATAATACATATGTTTTTTGTTGCTTAGTCAATGTTATTTTGAAATTAGTTTTTCAAGTTTTAATAAACGGGCCTCTAAAGTACTGTTTTTTTCTTTTTGTTGCTGTAATTCTTTCTGTTGTTGAATAGTATACAAGGTTAACTCTTCAATCTTTTGCAACAACTTTCTATTCATTTCTCCTAGTTCAATACCATCGTTATCTTTTACTTCTTTGGCACTAGGTATGTTTTTTAAATGTCCTTTTTCTTTTATATGCTTTTCTACTTCTTTTAGCGTAGGTAATTGATAGTCTTTATTAAAAACAAAATCAGGCCAGTTAGCTCTTATTTGGACTTTTACCTCTTCAGTAATAGTTTTACCAGCTATAGCTAGCATATAGTCTGTAGGAATTGAAACAGTTCCTATTCCAACTTTAGCTCCTCGTAAAGCTATATTTCCTCCATTTTCTTTTGTTATAACAAAGTTATTATGAGTATCTAGCCCCACATATACTTTCCTACTTCCACTTTGGATGAATTGTATGTATTGCGACGAATTATCAGTATTGATAAAACTCAAAGGACTATCTGAATTAGTAGTAATTCGTATAGGAGCTTTGTTAGAAATTGAGCCATCAGCATCTTTGGTCAATAATTCATACCAATTATTCCAACCTGTACCAATAGAACCTCTTCTATAAAAAATACCACCTGTATTAAAATTTAATTGATGCTTTAGTCCTCCGGAGTTATCTGACCACGGAGCAAAGGTAAAAAGTCCACTATAAGCCCCTAAACCAGGTGAATTAATAATATCTCTTTTTTTAAACTCAAATTTGACCTCATTGTTATAATAATAAGGAATTTCATTTGTATTTCTAGTATCTAATACTTTTACTCTATCTGAAGTTTGAGAGAAAATAGAGAAACTTAAAAGTAGTGATGGTATAATGATGAACAATTTTTTCATAATTATTTATTTTTCAATTTTTTTAATTCTTTTTTTATTTCATTCAATTCATTCTGTTGTTGAATGGTATATAAAGTTAACTCTTCAATCTTTTGCAATAATTTTCTATTCATTTCTCCTAGTTCAAAACCATCGTTTTCTTTTACTTCTTTGGCACTAGGTATGTTTTTTAAATGTCCTTTTTCTTTTATATGCTTTTCTACTTCTTTTAGCGTTGGTAATTGATAGTCTTTATTAAAAACAAAATCAGGCCAGTTTGAATATGCTGCAACTTTAACTTCTGTAGCAGCTATTTTACCATTAACACCTAATTTAAAGCCTTGTGTATCAGTTGTACCTATTCCTACATCACCATTTCCAAAAACGGTTAATCCACTTGATAACGAATGTGTACCTCCTAAATTGATTGTATGGAAGGTATTACTGTTTGAATCATGATTATAGATGTACGTTTGGTCTGCATCACTAGTATTAATAGTTAATCTTTTATTAGGTTCTCCAGTTTCATTAGAAAAAATTGAAATAGAAGATTTAGAAGTAAAACTATTTCCTGTTATTCTTCCGAAGGTATATAAATTTGAATTTATGGCTGAACTACCTATCCATACATCTTTTCCTGTATTATAATTAAGAAATAAATGGTCAAAGTTAGCACTAAGACCTTCTTTTCCGTTTATATGTCTTACTCTTAGAGATTTATTTGTTGCTCCTCCAATATTAACATCTCCCTGTACCTCTAGATCTTTCGTAATTGTATTTTTATATGGCACGGCAACTATGTTAGTACCGGCTATAGCTTCATCTACTGCAGTCCAATTTTGGAAATTTGTTTCTACATAATCTTGAGACAACCCTTTTGCATAAGTTCTTACTTGAAATCGGTTAAAATACTCTCTTGAATCTAAGAAAATTACAACTTTACCGTTTTCATTAGCCAATTTAATGGGAGGAGCATAGGCACCATGGCTTGTTGCTGCAAATTTTGCAAAAATTCCATTGTATATATAATAATTAAGAATAATTCCAATTGATTCTGCTTTTTCATAATTATACCCTTCAATGATTATAGTTGGCATATGAGAACCATTTGTATAGGGTAAATTTGTTTTAATTTTAATTCCATGTGTTGGAGTTCCATTTAAATAGTAATTTAATGGAGTATGGTTATAGTTTTGAGCTGATAAACTTAAAGAGAACAGCAAAGCAATAAAAAGTAATTTTTTCATAGTAATTATGTATGTAATTAGATTATTAATTAATTAATTAATAGAGGATAAATTTCATCTAAAGAAGTAGTACCATTTTTAGCCATATTAATAGCATTATCTTGTAGGGTAGCAATTTTTTTTTCTTTCAAATAATCGGTTATGTCTAAGTCTTTTTGTTGAATGTTTTCAACTAATTCTTTTGTTATAGGGATTATTTCATAAATAGCTTTTCTACCTTTATATCCCGTTTGATAACAAGTAGGACAACCAACAGCTTTATAATGAGAGTCTATTTTCTTGTCTAAGAGAACTCCTTTAGGAAGTGAACTAGAATCTGTAGTAACTTCAGTTTTACAATGGTCGCATAATTTTCGAACCAATCGTTGTGCCACACTTACATTTAAGGTACTCGCAATTAAAAAAGGAGGAACTCCCATATCAATTAACCTAGAAATTGTTGACCATGCTGAATTTGTATGAATTGTAGAAAGCACTAAGTGCCCTGTTAATGCAGCACGAATAGCCATATTAGCTGTTGCTACATCACGAATTTCCCCAACCATAATAATGTCTGGATCCTGACGTAAAAATGTACGTAGTGTGCTAGCAAAATCCAAACCAATATTTTCTTTTAACTGTACTTGATTTACTCCTTCTAAGGTATATTCAATAGGGTCTTCAATAGTTAAAATATTAGTATCGTTGGTATTTAAAAGTTTTAACGTAGCGTATAAAGTAGTTGTTTTACCAGATCCAGTAGGACCAGAAATTAAAACAATACCATTTGGTCTTTTTACAGAGTTTTTATAGGTAGTTAATTCTTCTTCTGAAAAACCTAAGTTTTCTAATTGAACAGTTAAACTGTTTTTAGAAAGAATACGGAGTACTAATTTTTCTCCATGTAAAGTAGGTAGAGAAGAAACACGAATGTCAAAATCTTCTTGAGTATTAGATAAATTTATTCGACCATCTTGTGGCAGCCTCTTTTCAGAAATATCCAGTCCTGCCATTATCTTTATTCGATTTACAATTTTAGGATATTCACTTTTAGAAATAATATATTTTTCTAAAAGCTTACCATCAATACGAAAACGAACTCTATTCTTATGCTCAAAAACTTCAAAATGAATATCACTACTACCAATTTGTTTGGCTTCGTGAATCATATTTAATAAAAAATCTTCAGAATATGTTATCGTAGTACTATTAGATTTTCTATAGTTTTTTTGGAGTAAAAAGTCGATTGATTTTTTATCTTCTTTAGTTAGATGTAGCTTTTTACCTAATAAAACTTCTAATTCAGAAGCTAAATTTATAAGGTTGTCTGTGTCGGTTACAGCATGTATAGCATTGTCTTTAAAATTAAAAGGAATAATACGGTAACTGTAAGCAATTTCTGAGTTTATTTTTTGTAAAAACTCGGTAGGTATATCTGTTAAAAACTTTTCCATGCAAAAATATATAGCGATGCAAATTTAAGTAATGAAATTTAAAAAAAGAATATAACTTTATTTTTTTAATCTAATGTGTAGTATATAAAGAAACTATGTTAGTTTTGTAAATAAAAAATTGACGTATTTATTACTCTTATTGTTAAGTATTATTTTTTTGCAAGATGTTAAAGAAAGGAAAGTGTATGTGTTCCTGTTTATTTTATCAGCTTTTCTTGGAGGGAGTATTTATTATTTAAATTCAATTCTATCTGTTTTTTTGATTAATATAGGTGTTAATTTAATTTTTATTTTATTATTATTTTTTATTCTAAAGTTGTATTGTAAATATAAGTTAAAGAAAAATATTTTTGAAGCTATAGGGTTAGGCGATTTTTTGTTTTTTATAGTACTCGCAGTTAGTTTTCCTATAGTTAGTTTTTTTGTGTTATTTTCTATATCATTAATTTTTTCATTGGTTTTATATATAGTTTTAAAACCAATTTTAAAGCAAAAAACAATTCCTTTAGCAGGTTTTCAAGCTTTGTTTTTAATTATAATAATTAGTTTAAATTTAGCTCTAAATATTATAAACTTATATATAATTTAATATACTAAAAAAGCTATTTATTCTTTTAGGAATACATTCATATTAAAAAACAGAAAAAGTAAACATATTCAATAGTATAATTGAGTACTGATTTTTAAGATTTATATATAGTAGTTTTTTAAGAATTTGTTCATCGACACTTATTTACCGTTTAACGACACTTAATTTAATTTAAACGCAAACAATCTTTTATTTTTAATAATTAAACTTAAATTGTACCCATAATTTATTTGTAATAATTCGATGGCAAAAATATTAGACGTACTATTAATTGAGGATAATATGATAGAAATAATGAAAATGAATAGAACAATTTCATTATTAGAACTAAAACATAATATCACAGAAGCTAAAAATGCTGAAGAAGCTTTAGTTATTTTAGAAAATAAAAAGAACCTACCAGATCTAATTTTATTAGATTTAAATATGCCAAAAATCAATGGTATAGAATTTTTAACAATCCTAAAAAAGGATGAAGACTTAAGGCATATACCTACAGTTATATTAACAACTTCAGATAATCAAAAAGATATTCATGAATGTTATAGGATAGGAGTTTCAGGTTATATGTTAAAACCCTTAAAATATGATGATTATGTAGCAAAGATAAAAGCTACCCTTGCATATTGGTCTATTAATGAATTAAAGAATAGTTAACAGTTGAAAGGGATCGTTTTTACAGAGTTCTTAGAACTAGTAGAGAGTAAGTTTGGATTGGAGATGGTTGACAAAATTATTACTCAATCTAAACTAGAATCAGAAGGAGCCTATACTTCAATTGGAACATATCGTTTTTCTGAAATGCTTCAGTTGTTAGGGAATTTAAGTAATAATACTGGAATTTCAACAGATAATTTACTTTTGGTATATGGAGAACATTTTTTTAACGTTATAGAAGAGAGCTATCCAGGTCTCTTAAATACATATAATGACCCAATAGAGATGTTAGCATCAATAGAAAATCACATACATGTAGAAGTACGTAAAATATACCCAAAAGCAGAGTTACCTACATTTATTATAGAGGAAAAAACAGAAAACTCGTTAATTTTAATTTATAAGTCGAGTAGATCAATGCACCATTTTGGATTAGGGTTAATGAATAAAACATTTGAATATTTTAATAGTACAGCAACTATTGTATTAGAAAGAATAAAAAAAGATGGTAGTGAGGTAAAGTTTATTATTAACAAAAACTAAATTATTTCGGAAGTAAAAATTAAAAAATAAATCTGTCAAAGGGGTAACATGTTACCCCAATAAATTCATTTAGAACTATATAAGTTTAGTTTTGAGTGAAAAAAGTTGTGTGGAAATTTTAAAAAATAAAAAAAAAACATTAGATTTGGTTTAAGAGCTAAGCTATACTGAATTGTAGTTTTTTAATGAAAAGAAATGAAACACACTTTTAAAAACACATTTGTTATCGTTTTTTTAGAAAATTAAAATGAAGTAGAGTTTTTTAAAAAGAAAATAAATGAGTCCCCCAACGACAGAATTATTGCAGCGCGCTTTAAGTAGAGAAAAGGCGGCCAGGAAAGCTGCTGAAAAAATCTTAGAGGATAAGTCAAGAGAGCTATACTTGCTATCTGAAGAGTTAAAGGCCACCAATACAAAACTCGAAAACTTATTAATAGAGAAGTCTTCTCAATTAGAGGGGCTTTTTGAAAATTTTATTGATGCATACCTTATTATGGACTTAAAAGGGGATGTACTTCGAATGAACGATGCTGCAACAGAAATTTTTGGCTACGATATAGAGAAAGAAAAATTAAATGTAGTAAATTTAATATATCCTGAGGATGCAGTATATGCATTTAAATCTTTTACAGAATTAAAAGAAAAAGGTACATTTTCAAATTATACTGCACGTATCTTTAGTAAAGATAAAAAGGTTAAATGGGTACAAATAAATGCTAGTTTAGTTTATGATAAAAATAAAAACCCTGTAGGAGCACAAGGAATTATTAGAAATATAACAGAAACTAAACGTACTTCAGCATTAATAGAAGAACAAAAAAAAGAACTTGATGTAATTGTTGAAAATTCATCATTTGGAATAGTGCTTTCACAAAACCAAAATATTTTAAGAACAAACAAATCTTTTCAAAATGCATTAGGCTATACAAAAGAAGAATTTTCTAAACTTGTTATAGCCGATATTTCTTTTAAAGAAGACTATCCTGAATCTAAAAAATTATTAGATAAAATGAATTCTGGGCAGATAGATAATTTTGTATTAAATAAAAGATACAAAAGGAAAAATGGTTCAGTTTTGTGGGCAAAGACTAATGTTAGCGCAGTTAGAGATGCTTTAGGAGAAATGAAATTTCAAGTAGTTATTATTGAGGATATTACACATGAAAGAGAGCGAACATTAATTATAGATATGATTAATGACTTGGCAAAATCTATTCTAGGAAAAAGTAATATTTATGAGATAGCCTGGGAAATGACTCAGAAAATAGCTGGATATTTAGATACAGATGATTGTGTAATATATTTAGTAAATCATAAAGATAATACTTTAGAAAAAGTAGCTTCTTATGGAGCTAAAGTAGGAGAAACAAAGGAAATTATAGATAAGTTTTCTTTGCCTATATGTAAAGGTATAGTAGGACATATAGCAAATTCTGGGGTAGCGGAAATTATTAAAGATACTTCTAAAGATAAGAGGTATGTTATAGATGGTGAAAAAAGGTTTTCAGAAATATCTGTGCCAATAATAAGTGAAGGGAAGGTAATTGGCGTAATAGATTCGGAGCATAGTGATAAGAACTTCTTTAGACAAGATCATCTTGATACTTTAGAAAATATAGCAAGTTTAGTTTCAATGCAATTAAAAAGTGCTATAAATATACGAGAGCGAGAAAAAGCAGAAACTAAAAATAAACAATTATTAAATAAACTAGAAAAAAGTAATGATGAGTTAAATGAGTATGCTCATATAGTATCACATGATTTAAAATCACCTTTAAGAAGTGTAAATGCACTTACTTCATGGATTAAGGCAGATAATGAAGGTAATTTAGATGCAATGACTCTTCAAAACTTTGATTTAATAGAAAAGACGCTAGAAAAAATGGAAGCATTAATTTCTGATATTTTAGAATACTCTAGTATAGATTCTATTACTACAGAAAAACAAGATGTTGATTTAAATAGGGTTGTTGGCGATTTAAAAGAAATTCTTTTTATACCAGAAAACACATCTGTAGTAATACTAAATAAATTACCAACAGTAAGAGGAGACTCAACAAAATTTCAACAACTTTTTCAAAATTTAATAAGTAATGCTATAAAGTTTGGTAATAAAGAAAAAGGAATTGTAGAAATCGATTTTAAAGAAGAGTCTTCATTTTATCAGTTTTCTGTTAAAGATAATGGGATTGGAATAGAAAAGAAGTTTCATGACCGTATCTTTAAAATATTCCATTCATTAAATAAAAGTAAAGAATCAACAGGTATAGGTCTTTCAATTGTTAAAAAAATAGTTGACTTATATGAAGGTACTATTTGGTTAGATAGTGAAGTAGATAAAGGAACAACTTTTTATTTTACCATTAAAAAATAACAACACATGAAGACTATACAATTAAGAAAAACAAAAAACTCTAATTGGGAATATATTAGTGAGAAAGCTATATTAAAAAAACCATTAGTGTTGGTATTTGGAAATAGATATTTACTAGAAGACGAAAATATTTATAATGAAGTTAGAGATCTTTTTAAAGATGGGCATATTGTTTTTGGATCAACATCTGGTGATATAACATCACAATATGTAGATGATGAAAGTATAACAATAACAGCAATTGAATTTGAAAGAAGTAAATATGTTATAAAAACAGCTAATGTATTAAATAACGACTCAACAAAGAAAAGTTATTTAACAGGAGAAAATTTAATTAAACAGTTTTCAAATGAAGGTTTAAAGCATGTATTCATAATTTCTGAAGGAAGTTTTATAAATGGAAGTCAGTTAGCAAGAGGAATGAATGCAGCAACAGAAAATGATTTATTAATAACAGGAGCATTGTGTGGTGATGCTGCTCGTTTTGAAAAAACGATAGCTTCTTACAATGAATTACCAAAGAAAGGTGAAATTGTAGCTATTGGCTTATATGGAGAAACGTTAGATATAAGTTTTTCAATAAATGGAGGGTGGACACCTTTTGGCCCAGAACGAATTGTAACAAAAGCTAAAAACAATATATTGTATGAACTAGATGATTTACCTGCACTAGATTTATATAAAAAGTATTTAGGAGATAAATCGAAGGAATTACCAGGAGCAGCTCTATTGTATCCATTAAAAGTAAAATCGACAAATGAAAAGCAATCAATTGTAAGAACTATTTTAAATATTAATGAGGAAGAAAATTCTATGATTTTGGCTGGAGATATTTTAGAAGATTCTAGAGTGCAATTAATGATGACCAATGTTGATAGTATTGTAAATGCTTCAGAAAAAGCGGCTTCAGAAGCTTTAAAAAAAAGAAAAAAAGATCCAGAATTAGCTATTTTAGTTAGTTGTATTGGCCGAAAATTAGTTTTAGATCAAAGAGTGGAAGAAGAAGTAGAAGAAGTTTTAGAAGTAGTAGGTAAGGACACAACAATTTGTGGTTTGTATTCGTATGGAGAAATAGCACCTTTTAGAAACGAAACAGATTGCCAGTTGCATAATCAAACTATGACAATTACGTTAATTAGTGAATAATGAACCCATTATTAAAAAGACAATTACGTAAATATTTGAGTCCTTCTTTGCAAGAAAATAAAGAAGTGATGAGTCTTTTAGATGCAGTAAATAGATCTTATAAAACTTCAGAAGATCAGTTTATAATGTTACAACGTGCTACTGCAATTAGTTCTGAAGAACTATTTCAAGCTAACAAGCAACTTAAAAAAGAATCGGATTCACAAAAAGAAATAATAGAAAAACTTAAAAACGTAATTAATACATTAAAATCATACGAATTAACAGAAGAAAGTGATGAGATTTTAGAATTAGATTCTTCTAAATTAGTTGATGTTATTGACAATCAAACAAAAGAGATTCTTCAAATCAATAAGCAGCGAGATAGGTTGTTAGAAAACTTAGAGCGTCAAAATAAAGAGTTAAATGAATATACACATTTGGTAACTCATGATTTAAAGTCACCTTTACAAGGTATAGATGCATTGACATATTGGTTACAAGAAGATTATAAAGATGTTTTGGGAGATGAAGGGAAAGAGAAAATTAAACTAATTCGAGGAAATGTCGAAAAAATGGATGAATTAGTTAAAGGAATAACAAAATATTCAACCATTGGAAAACAAGTAAAAGATTCATATGAAGTAGATCTTAATATAGTATTAAATAAAATATTAAAAAAAATAGCTATACCAGATAATTTTATAGTTAAAATCCCTGAGGTTTTACCTACGATTCAAGGAGATAACTTTAGAATGGAAGAATTATTTTTTAGTATAATAGATAATGCTGTTAAATTTAATGATAAAGAGCAAGGGGAAATTACAGTTAGTTACTCAGATGAGAAGAGCTTTTGGAAGTTTAGTATTAGTGATAATGGTAAAGGTATAGAGGAAAAATATTTTAAAAAAATATTTTTAGCATTTCAGAAATTAGAGAATGAATATAAATCACCAGGAATAGGTTTATCTATTGTAAAAAAAATTATAGAGCAATATGAAGGTGAAACATGGATAGAATCTGAATTAACAAAAGGAACAACTTTTTATTTTACTATAAAGAAATAAATATGGAACAACCAAACTTATCCTATATAGATCAATTAGCAAGAGGAGATGACTCTGTGAAAAATACACTTATTAATGTAATTAAGGAAGAATTTCCTGAAGAAAAAAAAGAATATATAGAAAGCCTAGAAAAAAAAGAATATAAAAAAATAGAAGAAAATGTTCATAAAATTAAACATAAAATTAGTATTTTAGGACTTGAGAAAAGTTACGAAGAAGCTAATAAATTTGAACATAATCTTAGAGAAGATAACCTAGAAGGTTTTGAGAATTTTGATAAAACTTTACAAACAATTTCTGAATATTTGAAAACTATTTAAACTCTATGAACAGTATAATCATTGATGATGAAAAACTAGCAAGGTCAATTATAAAAGCACTTTGTAATGAAAAAGAAAACATAAATGTTGTAGATGAATTTCCTAATGCACTGCAAGCAATTAAGTATTTAAATGAGCATACAGTAGATCTTATTTTTTTAGATATTCATATGCCAGATTTTACGGGTTTTGATTTTGTAAGAACGTTAAAGAATCCTCCTCAAATTATTTTAACAACATCAGATCCACAATTTGCAATAGAAGCATTTCAGTACGATTGTATTGTAGATTATTTATTGAAACCTGTAACTGCGGAACGTTTTGATAAAGCGATTGAGAAGGCGCAGAATAAAAAAAGCATAGAATTGGCTAAAGTTCAAGAAACATCTAAAGCACCGGTAATTAATAATGATTTTTATGTAAATATTGATAGGCGTTTAATAAAGATTGATTTGCCAAGTATTTATCTTATAGAAGCCAAAGGAGATTATATAAATATTAAAACTGAAGGTAAAGATTATGTAGTGCATTCTACTCTAAAAAAGATAGAAGAAAAACTACCAGATTCATTATTTTTAAAAGTACATAGATCTTATATTATTAATGTGAAAAAAATAATTGATATAGAAGATAATAGTGTATTAATAAAGAAAAACGTTATTCCTGTTAGTCGATCAAAAAGACCAGAACTAATGAAGCGTTTAGATTTATTGTAGTTTTTAATCTAAGGAATATTGCATTTCGTCTACACATAAACTACAGCTTAACGAGCTTTTAAATTAAGGAGTAATTAGTTATTTATTTTAGTAGAGATTTATACTCTAAAATTATGATAAAAACTATTACTTTTTATAAGCAACTATTGTGTATTCTTATTACATTTTTTAGTTTAAGTATTTTTTCTCAAAACACTCCGTTTAATTGTGTTTATAATGCTTATTTATTTCAATTTAATGATGTTTATTCTATTGATTTAGCTTCAGGTAGTTCTTATCTAGTAGCAGAAGATGTAACACCAGGAAGTATAAATGCAGCAGCATATAATCCAAAAGATGGTTTTATATGGGGATCGTTAAGTACCCCTTCAAAAACGATAGTTCGTATAGGGAATGATTTTTTAACAACAACTTATTATATAGATGAATTACCTACAAGTGGAAGGTATATTGGAGATGTAAGTGCCCAAGGTGTATATTATCTTAAAGGAGGAGGAACAACGTATTATAAAATAGATTTAGATCCAGACTCTGCAACCTATGGACAGCATTTAGCAACAGAAAATTTATCTCAAAACTTAAGTATCCATGATTGGGCTTTTAATGCAGTAGATGGTAATTTGTATACTGTAGAAAAAAACACAAATATTTTATATAGAGTAGATCCTTCAAACGGAGTGGTGCAATCGCTTGGAGAGGTACCTATATTATCAGGTTTAAATTATACCTATGGAGCAGTATATTTTGATGCTTCTGGAAGATTTTATGTGTCAGCAAATCAAACAGGTACAATATATGTGATACAAAGTGTTCAAGATTTAACAGGGGCAAATTCAATAGAATCTAATCTTTTTGCCTTTGGTCCTTCAAGTTCAAGTAATGACGGAGCACGTTGTCCTACCGCGCCAGTACCACAAGAAATTTGTGATAATGGAATTGATGACGATGGTGATGGTTTAGTAGATTGTGATGACCCTTCATGCTCAGGTTATGGAAATTGTAGTGTTATGATTGCTCCAACTTCGGGAGGAAATGAAGGAGGTTTAGAAAGTAATAATAGGCTATCAGAACAAATAAATAAAAGAAATTATAATAGAGCAAAAGTAAATTATAAATTCGACCGCAATAAAGCAGCAAGAGTAAAAAAGTCTTCAAAATATAAAAAGAAAACAGGGGCTGGATTTGAATTAAAAGATTTTATTCCTTTAGAAGTAATTAAAGAGGATGAAGTAGTAGAATCCTCACCAACAGACTTAATAAGTATTACAAATGCAACAGATATATATGCTGTAGATTATATCGAACAGGGTACAACGGTAGCTTCAATTTTAGCTTTAAAAACAGAAAACGGTGTTTATGAACATACAAAATATATTTGCGATCGTTTATTAGGAGCAGAATTAATATCAGTGTCAACAATAGATATAGAAGGACAGCAGTTTATTAAATCATTAATTAAAAATGCAGATAATACAGTAGAATTTGCATTAAGTCTTTCAGCAAAAATGGTTAATAACGATGCTAACTTTGCTATAGAAAGTCATTGGAATTTAGATAAATATGAAAGTAATGTAGGGTTTTATAATTTTCAAATATGGTCAAACTCATTAGATGATTTATATCTTTTAGCAAAAGAAGTAGTAAGTTTATTAAATACAGAAAAGCCAATATCAAATTACAAAACATCAAAACCACCTACAGTATTTGTTAGAAAAGGAAAGTACAATAATGGAGCATTAGATTTACAAATTATAAATACAAATAGAAGTAAACAAGTAAATTTTGATGCAGGCTTTAGAGTAACAGAAACAGGTAATTTGAATAATTCAAATTCGACGATAGATTTAGAACAAAATTATATAACAAATTTAAAAGTAGCTACAGGAAATCTATTTGACATAGGCTTTAGATTAGGTGATGGTATTGCAACGCCTGATGATTTATTTATGTCAGATGGCCCATGGGGAGTGGATGCTTCAGGAGCAAATACAATTGTATCTAATTATACAGTATCACCCAACGATTTTATTTTTGAAACAAAAGATTATCCTGTAGAAAGAAATATAGAATTGACAGCTTCAACAAGTACTTCTATTGCAGCTTATAGAGCATTAACTCCACGTTTTATGCCTGTTGATTTATCGGACTATAATGGTTTTAAATTAAAAGCAAAAGGAACAGGTAAATTAGAAATTACCTTTGTAAAAAAGAGTATTTCTTCTTTTGAAGAGCAATACAAATCAACAATACAACTTTCAGATTCATTTAAAGATTATGTTTTACCATTTTCAAATTTTACATCAAAAAAAGGAGAAGAGTTAGTATTAGATGATGTAGTTACCATAGTCTTTAAAATGGAGTCAGAGAATGGAGCTATAACAACCAAACAAATGAACTTGTCTGATATTCGTTTTTCTAAAATAGATTTTTCAGAACTAATAGAATACGAAGGAGGATTGGTAACAGCAGTACCCAATCCAATGACATTAAGTACAAGTTTATATTTTAAAACACAAGAGCAAGAAGATTTAGAATTTGTAGTATATAATCAATTAGGGAAGCTAGTGTATAAAACTAATTACAAAGCAGGAGTTGGAGTAAATAAAATTGACTTTGATCGTCAATCTTTACAAACAGGATTGTACTTCTGTACGCTAATAAGCAAAAAGTATACATTTAAGCCAGTTAAATTATTAGTGCATTAAATAATGCACTAATAATTTTATTGTTGATTTTAAACTAATAAAATAAGATCAGAAGACAAAAATATTCGCTTATATAAGCGAATATTTTTTGTTTGAATAATTTATGCAAATGTGTTTTTTTAAAGGCTTCAGTATTTAAAAATATGGATAACTATCGATGAATGGTATAAAAAAAACTTTATCTGAAGAAATTTGTATTCTATCTGTTCTTAAGTTCAGTGTGCCGAAGAATTAATAAAGAAGCTTAATAAGTGCCTAATTTTATAGTATTAACAATAAAAACTTAAATACTATGAGAAGAGTATTACTTACATTATTAATTATAATAACAACGGCAAATACCTATGCACAAAACTACCAGTACTTAGGTGAATATACATCAAATGGAACACCACTTTATTTAGAAAGTCCAGGAGATAATGTATCAGTAGAAACATTGGAAATGATTAGTAATTCAATTCCAGAAAGTTATCCAGTTCCAGATTATAATCCACATTATATATCTTCTGGTTATGATACAGATTTGGCACTTAGTGAAACAGCAGATATTTGGGTAACCTTTGTAAGTGAAGGAGCAGGATATAGAAATGTATTAGGTTTTTATACATATGATGTAAACAACCCATCACCAACAGCACCAGCGGTAGAAGACATAACAATTATATTTCCAAATGCATCAGCATTAGGAAGCGGAGGAGGACTTCAGGTAGGAGATAAAGTAAAAATAGGAACTTTTCCTGCAGGAACCGGAATTGGTTGGGTTTTATTAGCGAACGCTTGGAGTTCAAGTACAAGTACCGTTAAAAATGGTCATTGGAAAGTATATTCAAACCCTGATTATAACCCTGAAGCAGATGAGAATTTAAGACACCACAATGTATTATTAAATGATCCAGATAATGAAAGAATTATTTTAGGTTTTGAAGATATTAGAAGAGATTATAGTTCTTGTGATAATGATTTTAACGATGCCGTTTTTTATGTAACAGCAAATCCATATTCAGCAATAACATCTACAAATTTTGCAGACGTATCTAGTGCTTCAAATGTAACATCAGCATTTGATGGAGGCTTAGAAAGTAATGGTAAATTAGCAAGTTTAATTGCTCAAAGAAATTTTAAACGTAAGAAAAATGGTAATTTTCTTAATAAGAAAGAGTTACAAAAAAGATATAAAAAGGAAGCTGTACTATTATCAAAAGGAGTAAACCCATCAAGCATTGAAGCTTTTTTACCAGAAACGGGAATGTATGGTTCGGAAAAAGCATATGTTTCTACACCTAAAGATTTATTAGGTATAACAAATGCAAAAGAAATATTTTCGGTTGATTTATATAACGGTGAAGAAAGAATATCTGCAGTTTTAGCAACAGCTACAAAAGGAGAAGTTTATGATCATTCAAAAGAAATATGCGACAGATTAAATAATTCAGTTTTAGAAGATATTAGAACAGTAACGGTTAGAGGGCATCAAGTAATAAGCTCTAAAATAAAAAGAGCAACTGGAGAAATAGAATATACTTTAGGTTTTTCAGTTAAATTAGGTGATGCAGCAAATGAATTATATAGCTTTTGGAATATAGAACAATATCCTAGTGGAGATTATTATAACTTTCAAGTATGGGGAAGTTCTTTTTCACAAGTGTTCACGTTGAGTAATCATATCTTAGATACATTCACAGAAATAAAGCCTTTAAATAGTGCCTCACTAGACGATGTAGTACCTCCAGTATTTGTTAGTTCAGGATATTATAGAAATGGAAATTTACATTTAAATATCGTTAATAAAGTTAAGGCAAGTTCTATGAATTTTGAAGCAGTTTTATCAAAAACAGAAGTATCAGATAAAACAAATATGTCGGAAATAATTAATTTAAAAGGAACATGGAAAGATGAAGTTGTAATTCCTACAGGTCAATTATTTGATGTTGGTTTTTCATTAAGTACTAGTTTATCAAAACAACAAGATGCATTGTATTTAGCAGATGGACCATGGGGAATTGATTATCTAGAAGAGAACGTAAATGTAAGCTCTTTTACTATTGAAAATAATGATGAAGATTATAGCGAAGATATTCATCAAATAGAAAGAGAGCCAATGGTAAGTGGACAAGTAAAAGGGACTATTAATTTATTTAGACATGTGCTTGCTGGAGATCAAACATTAGATGTATCGAATTACGAATCAATCCAGTTTAAAATTCAAAATACAAAAGAAGTAGAAGTTATATTAGTACAGGAAGGATTAACAGATTGGGATAACCGTTTAAGAATTACAATACCGGCAAATGATAGTGAGAAAGAATATAGTATTTCTTTTAACGATTTTCTTGATAAAAGTGGTAAGTCAGTAGAAATTACAGACGTAAAAACAATAGTTTTTTCATTGCAAGGAGATTATAGTACATATGTTCCGTTTGAAATGCAAGTAAATGATGTAGCTTTTGGATTGAAATCAGAACAATTTGAGGATGCTATAACTATAAATAATAAGGTGTTAGCATTACCAAACCCAATAAGTACTTCAGGAAATATATCTTTTATGGCAGAACAAAACGAAGAAGTTAAAGTAAATATATATAACTATTTAGGGCAATTAGTATATAAAACTAATTATAGTACTGAAGTAGGAAAAAATTTAATTCCAATTGGAAGAAAAGATTTAATGTCGGGAATGTATATCTGTAGAATAGTAAGTGATACAAAAAAATATAGTTCTTTAAAATTACTTATAAATTAATCTCCTTAAAAAAATATTAAGTGATTATTCCCCTTAAAATTTAGAACTATTAAGAGCAAAAGTTAATTCTTTTGCTCTTTTTTCTTGAATAAAGGTTTCTTAAATAATAACCATTTAAAACGCAGTCCAATTTCGGTAAAGGTAAAACCTGATGCAGTTGCTGAAGCAATGTTACTCTGAGAAGCAAATAAATTTAATAAGCTACGATCTGACAATTTGTAACCTAACTTTGCTTGAATTCTATAAGTACTTTGTTTAGCATCGTTTTCTATAAATTGAAAACCAGTAGCTGCAGTTAATTCATAAAACCATTCATTGTTTTTAATAACAACTTCGTCTCTTATAATATTTATAAAAATTTCATAAGCATTAAATTTACTTGGACTAAAATATATAGCAGGTACTTGGTTTTCAAATGATATATTTTGATAATTAACACCAGCTTTAATAGAAGGTTTGTCTAAAATAGTATAATATAAAGAAGCAAAAAGTAAATTTCTAGAATTGGAATCACTCTGAGTAGTGTAAAAATACTGTGAAAAGAAACCAAGTTTAAAGTTTGTGTTTAAACTATAATTTGCATAAAAATTATTGAGTACAATTTCTCTATTTATTAATTCAGCATTAAAATTTTGAATTTCTCTTTTATAACCTATTTTTAAGTTTTGGAGTTTAAAAGGTTTGAGATTAAAAGAAATATCGCCTAATATTTGATTGTAACTATTTGTTTCTGCTTTGGATGAAGAAATTCCAACAATTCCTTTAAAATTTAAATTCCTTAATAAATCATATGATATACCAACTGAAAAGTTATTAGAAGTGGCTTTGATATTACTAATTGTATTTTTTGTAGTTCTAAAATTATAATTTCCTAAAAGTTTAAACCTAGTAGAAAAAGGAAACTCAGTATTCGCGGTATAAGAAAATGCTTCATTATCGCCATTATCAAAAGAGTATGAGGCTTTAGTATCTAAGAAAGGAGTGAAACTTTTATCTAAATTTTTAATAAAATTAGTAGCATCTTTTTGATTTTTATAAAAAAACAAGGTGTTTTCAGCACTTTTATATGCATCATCATAATTACTTAAAGCTTTTAACGCATTTGCTTTTCCAAGATTTCCATCAAAAGAAGAACTGTCATTTTTTAAAATCGAATTATAATCAGAAATACTTTTTTTAAAATTACTTTTATAGATATTAAGAGTTGCTCTTAAAGACAAAACCCAATTTTTATTAGAATGTTTTTTTATTAAATCATTAATTAATATTTCAGCTTTCTTATATTTCTTATTCCAAATTAAAGCTTGAATATGACGCTCTGTTGTTTGCCGTATTAAATTAGGTTTTAAACTATCAGACAAAGAACTATAGGCTTGCTCGCTTATTTTTAGAGCATCACTTTCTTTTCCATTAAGATGAGACACTAGTGATAAACCATTTAAAGCTGCGAGTTTGCTTTGTCCTTTTTTTTCTAATTGTGAATAAATACTTTTAGCTTTTTCTAATTGATTTGAAATCAAATATAGATTCGCCAAATTGAATAAAGTTTGTTCATCATTTTTAAAAAAAGTTAAGTTCTCTTTTAAAATAGCTTCAGATTCAATATAATTTTGTTCCTGTTGTTGTTGATATGCATATCCTAAATAAATATATTTCTTTGAAGTTAAAGCGTTGGGGTTACCAGGTGATACAGCCAAAGCTTTGTTTATATAGATAATAGCATTTTTGTATTCTTTTAAATTCGATAAAGTATTAGCATAGCCTAAAAGAGCAGGAAAGCTTTTAGAATCTTCATCAACTAATTTTTTATAATAAGATTTGGCTTCCAAAAAACTTTTATTCCAAAGTAAAGATTCACCATAATTTAATTTTACCTCAAAGTCATTCTCATAATCTTTTAATAAGTTCAAGAAAATACTTTTGGCTTTTTTAGGATCTCCATTTAATCCAACAGCTCTACCATAACAGAGTCTCGCTGTTTTATTTGTGGAATGTTCTTTTAAAATTTCTTTAAAAAAAGTTTCAGCTTGTTTGTATCTTCCTGTTTCTAGATAAGAAAAACCTTCTTTCATATTTTGTGAAGTCACAGAAATACTAATTAAAAGAAGTATGAGGTAGGGGACTTTTTTTAAAATCATAACTTTTTTTTATAAATGCAATTTAAGCATTCGTTTTTAACCATTCATCGAAAGGAAGTTACCTTTCAGCGATAATTATATTTTTGTTTTAAATATAAGAAAGATATTTGTTTCATTATTAACCATTTAATTTTTTTTATTATGGCTTTACAAATTTTAGAAAAGAAAGGGATATTTTATTTAAACGGAAGAATTAACTGTTCTACAGTAAGATCTTTTATTATTCATTTTGAACATTATATTTCACAAAGTAAAAGCATAACTATTAATATAGATAAGGTTAAAGAAATTGATACGGCTGGTTTAGATGCAATAAAAACATTAATGGCTATGGCTTTAAAAAAGCGAAAAAAATTCTCAACAATAGGTTACGGATGTAAAGACATTTACGATCATTTTGATAAAGTAGGTGTTGCTTAATAAGATTAAAAGAACATATAATGATGATTGTTTTATCAAAAAAAGTTAAAATTAAAATTTCCCAAGAGCATTTATTTATGATAAGTGCTCTTTTTGTAAATGGAGGAAATTATTTATATAATCTTTTATTAGGTAGAATACTAGGGCCAGAAATGTTTGCTGACGCTGCAATTATGATTACTTTTTTACTAGTACTTTCTTTTATAGCAATGACATTTCAATTAGTAACAGCTAAGTTTTCTATAGTTTTTGAAGGAGCAGCTTTTGACTCGTTTATTTCAAAAGTTTTTAAAGGTGCCTGTATTGTAGGAATTATTTTAGGAATACTAATAGTTGTTTTTTCTTCAGAATTACAAAGCTTTTTCAAAACAAAAACAAGTAATATGTTTGTTATTTTTGGAATAGGAGTTCCTTTTTATTTTATGATGAGTATTAATAGAGGGGTTTTTCAGGGGAAAAAATTATTTAATTCGTTAGCAATAACTTATCAAATAGAAATGATTAGTCGATTGTTAATTACTTTAGGTTTATTATATGTACTCAATATAGAATCTTCAGTAATAATTGCAATAGGAATTTTATGTTCATTTATTTTTGGATTGTTTCCATATAAATTAAAAAAAATATCTCTTTCTAATATAATAGCCCTTGATGATTCTCAGAAAAAACTAGTACGTAATTTCTTTGTAATTACTGCCTTTTATGAGTTAACACAAATAATTATTAATAATAGTGATATACTATTAGTAAAGCATTATTTTGAAGCTTATGAAGCAGGTTTGTATGCATCTTTAGCATTAATAGGAAGAGTAGTCTACTTTATAGCTTGGATGTTTGTTATGATGCTGTTACCTACGGTAGTTCAATTAAAAAAAGAAGGAAAACCTACACATGCAGTTTTATTAAAATATGTAGGGTATATTTCAATAATTTCTGCTGTAATTATTTTTGCATGTTTTCTATTTCCAAGAAGTATTATTCAGTTATTGTTTGGAAGCGATTATTTAAGTGTTACTCCACTATTATGGAAATATGCATTAGCAACAGGTGTTTTTGCCTTGTCTAATATATTTGCTTACTATTATTTATCATTAGAAAAATACATTCCTGTTGTACTATCTGGGTTATTTGGAATGTTACAAATTGTATTAGTTGTACTTTTTCATAAAACATTAGAGCAAGTAGTTCATGTGCAAATTATAGCAATGTTGTTGCTATTAGTTGTTCAATTATTTTTCTTTTTATTAGAAAATAAGAAAGGAATTATAAATAAGCAGAATATCTAAGCTTTTTTTCCTTTTATCTACACTTAATGGTATTTAAACTGGAAAAGCCATTAATTCTATTTTTTTAAAACCAAATTTACGTTATAACTAAAAATTGAATTAAGATGAAATTAGCTATTGTAACTTCGTACCCACCAAGTAAAGTGACTTTAAATGAGTATGCTTATCATTTAGTTAAAAGTTTTCGTCAGAAAGATAAAATAACAGAGTTAATTTTATTAACAGATAAAACACCAGTAGAAAAAGATTTAAATTTTACAGAAAAAGGATGCAAAATAACTGTAAAAGAATGTTGGAGTTTTAATAGTTATGCTAACGTATTTTCGGTAGTAAAAGCAATTAATAAAACGAAGCCAGATGCTATTCTGTTTAATTTGCAGTTTATGAAATTTGGAGATAAAAAAATAGCAGCAGCTTTAGGTTTATGTCTTCCTTGGATATGTAGAATTAAAAAAATACCAACGATAGTTTTATTGCACAATATTTTAGAACAAGTAGATTTAGAAAGCGCAGGTTTTACTTCAAACAAATTTTTACAAGTAACTTATAATTATATAGGAAAAACGCTTACAAAGTTAATTTTAAAAGCGGATACAGTTGCAGTGACTATGAAAAAATATGTTGATATTTTAGAATCAAAATATGCTACAAACAATGTAATGAATATACCGCACGGAACTTTTGAAGTAGCTCAAAAACCATCTTATGAATTACCAGAAGTAGCTCTAAAAATTATGACTTTCGGTAAATTTGGAACCTACAAAAAAGTAGAAAAAATGATTGAGGCTGTGGTTGAGGTAAGAAAAAGTACAGGATTAAATTTAGAAATAGTGATAGCTGGTACAGATAACCCAAATGTTCCAGGTTATTTAGAAGGAGTTAAAAATCAATACGAACATGTACCACAATTAACTTTTACCGGATATGTTGAAGAAGAAGATGTAGAAGGTATTTTTAACGATAGCGCCGTGGTCGTATTTCCATATACATCTACAACAGGAAGTTCAGGAGTTTTACACCAGGCAGGTAGCTATGGTAAAGCAGTTGTAATGCCAGATTTAGGTGATTTAGCTTCGTTAGTAAAAGATGAAGGATATTTAGGTGAGTTTTTTATCCCTGAAAATGTAGAAAGCTTAGCTAATGCTATAAAAATGATTGTAACTAATGATTTATACAGAGTTGCTTTGGGTAAAGCTAATTATAAAGCAGCAACAGCATTTCCAATGGAGAAAATCACAGATATTTATATGAAAGAATTTGAATCAATTTTGTCTAAAAAAGAACTATACGTTAGAGATTTAATTGTTTAAAAGAATAGCAAACATGTTATTCTGATATATGTGCAAAAGATGGTTTTTTTAAGCCATCTTTATTTATAAAACCAAATTTCTTCTGAGGATATACTCTCCAAGGACGTTTCCCTACAACAGAAGCAGGAATTTTATTAAAGTCATATAAAGTCCATGATATAAAAGGAATTTTATGTTTTTTTAACACTTCTTGCATTTTCTTAAAATATAAAGCTTGTTTTTTTTCAGAACCACTAAAAGGTTTCCAAAATCCACCATAAGAAGAAACTCCAAACTCACCAAGTACAATAGGTTTATTTATTATTTTTTCTTTTAAAGCTATAAATTCATTTTCAAAATTATTTAATTCTTTATAATAATGAAATGAAACAAAATCGATGTTTTCTTGTAAAATTGGCGCACTATCAGCATCAGACCAACCAATAGTAATTGGGTGTTTAGTATCTATAGATTTAATTAACGAAACCATGCTTTTTAACCATGCAATTACGTTTTCTTTTCCTCTAGATTTAAAATCTAAATTCGGTTCGTTTTTAACGTCCCAAGCTAAAATTGCTTTATGGTTTTTAAATTCAGTAACTATTTTTTCAATATGCCTGTGATTTAACGTCCAATCTAGTACGTCATAATTTCCATAAAAATCAAATAAAGTAACAATTACATCAATATTATCATTTTCAGCACTATCTAAAACTAGTTTAAGTTTTTTTAATTTATCCTCTTTCACTTTTGCTTTTCCAAAGTCTTCGTATGGAATAAAAATTCTAATAGTATTTAAACCAGCACTCTTAATAATTTCAAAGTCCTTTTTTATTATTTTTATATCAAATTTACTTCCAAACATATCCCATGGAGTTGCTTGAGGGTAATAGTTTATTCCTTTGATTTTTAATGAATTTATGGTATCTCTAGTGTTCTTCTCTTCAAGTACTGTTGTGTTTTCTTTAACCAAATGACGAATTCTCCAAAAACCATCTTCTAATAATAAAATCATTTTATAAGTTGAAACTTCTGTAATTTCAGAGATTAACTTATTTTTTTCATACAGCTTTTTATACTCAATAACATTTTTATCCTGTAGCACAATTAGTTGACCATCTTCACTAAAAAACAAGATGTCTGGATGGTGCTCAATAGTTGTAGATTCTATTGAAATATTATCTTTTTTATGTTGCTCTATAAAATGAATTATGTTTTTTCTAGCATTATCAGTATAGTAATCGTCAATACCAATAGTCTTATTGGTTTTATAAGCTACATGCCTAACATACCAAGCATCTAAATAATCATTCTCAACTTCTCCTAGTGTTTGAGAATCAACAAATCTACCTTCGTTCCCATCTGTTTTCCAAATTGTTTTTGGTAGGTATTGATCTAGTTTTCTTACTTCAGTGTGTAGTAATTTACTTCTATCTGCACCAGTATTTAAATAACTAAAAGAAGAACTTATAAGAAATATAAGTACAGAAATGATAAGTGTATACGATAGAATTATAAGACTTCGTATAATATTCATGTCAATTTTTACCATAGCTTTTTATCTTTAAATTTTTCTGTTATACCAGCAGTTTTAATATGAATAGTATATATTCCATTAGTAAATATATTTTTATTTAATAAAAAGTTGACATAACCTTCTCGAGATTCTTTTAAATATTGGTTGAGTATTATACCGTTTTTATAAATTTCTAATCGTACTTCTAATCCATCAGGGATCATTTGCCCCATAAAGCTTTTTAAAGGACCAACTAGTATTTCTCTATTATTTTTAGAAAAAGTAACATTAAAATCATGAATTATTTTTTTATATTTAAGTTTTAATATTTTGCTTTCCGATATTCCAACTACATAGGCTTTTACAGACCAATTTTCTTCATGATCAGGATGTATCATTTTAGCAGTTGCAATTCCATTAATAGTAGTACCAGTAGTTTTTAAAATATTTCCGTTAGTATTGGTTATAAAAAATTCAACAAAACTACCATCACTTATAATATTACCGTATGAATCTTTTAAAATAGAAGTAGTAAAAGTTGTAATTTGATTTCCATCAGCATATTCATGATGTCGATCTGCAAAAATTTCAAAATTTACCGAAATAGCAGGCATAACATTTAAGTTATATTCTTTTGAATCAAGTCCCAAACAATTTGATGATAACAATATTCTGCCACTTTTTGTAGGTGAATATATATTTCTATAAGCAATTAGATTTTTGGTAAGTACTTGTTTCTTTCTTTCTGAAGCTAAAAACTGGTGTTGAATTTTTACTTCTGTATTTGTTTTAACAGGGTTGTCTAGTTCATCGGCTGGTATTACCACAAACATTGCAAAATCTTTTCCTCCAGCTTCTATACTAGGTGGTCCTAAATACGTTTCTAAGGTAATAGGTTGTTCTTTAGGAAGGATAGTGAAATTTCCAAAAAGAGGTTTTTCATTTACTAGAAGTTTCCAATTTACAACTCCTGTTTTATTACTAATATATTTGGGAAATGTATATTGAATTTCATTATTATTTACTCTGTTAGATTTAAGTATGGTACTACCATAGCTGTTAGAACTATATAACTTAATAGAATCATTTTGTGTTCCGGAAAAAACTAATGAAATTTCATTACCAGCGGTAAAAACTTTTGTATTCGTTTTTAATACAATAGTCTCTTCTATATTTTCTTGGTCAATTGTTGATGAAAGTATAAAAAAGCTAATTAATAATAAGTATGTATATTTTATATGCATTATTTAGGATTTCCAATATAAATATTCATTTCTATTTTAACAAAACTAAAAATGGGATGGTCTATTTTTTGTAGTTCATTAACTATATGTTTTTCAATTCTATTAGGGACTATTTCGTCAGAAATATCTTTGTTAGGTAATCCATTTACATAACAATAATCCATATCGTTACTAATAATTTCTATGTTAGAATTATCTAACAATTTATATTGAAAATACTGTTTTCTTTGCTGTCTTACCCCTTTGTCTAAAAACATATGATCTACCCAAAGAATGTCTTTGTTTTCATTATAATAAGTAAAGATTAATTGAGGTACAGTAATTTCTTGTATACCGCTATTAAATAAACTACCACTAATTTTTTTACCATTTAAAGCTACATCACTTAAAACAATATTTTTATACAAATCAGAATTAGAAACATTTCCAGCAGCTTGTATATTAAATTTTGTAGGCTGTTCACTCAACTCTATAGGTGTAAACTCATCTGGGTTGAATGTTTTTGGAATTGAATCGTGTATTTTAGTCCAAGCAATTCCTTCAAAATCAATTCTAAAAGAAGTAGTTTCTTTTGGCATAAGTTTATGTTTCATATGATATTTGGCATCATATATAGCAAGTTCTTTATTATCGTCGTTATACAACGTACCCTTTAAAACTACATCAGCAGGAACATTATCTATATTTTGAACTTCTCCAATAATTGAATATTGATTCTTGTATTTTACTAATTTAGCTTCAACAATCTCTAAAACAGGTTGCTTTAAAATATCCTCATGGTGTGTTTGTTCTGTAGTAATTCTTTTTCTTCCTTGATTAAAATAAGCTGTTTTATTATTAGAATATAATTGGTCTGGAGGCAAGTCTAAATCAATTGGCTCAGGTTCTAAATACCATTTACCTTTTAATTTAATAGCAGTTTTATAATCGGTTAAATTAATTTTTTCTAAGGGTGTGACCCATTTTGTATTAACTTTCAAAGTAACTAAACTATCTGTTTGTTTAAGAACTGTGGTTTTTAAAGCATCCAGTTTCGCGTAGGAACTTAGTAAACCATCAGTTACAGATATCTCTAGCATATATTGAGAAATAGCAATATTTCTTTTAGGGTTAATAAGCTGATGTGCTTTTTCAAACCTTTTAAAGTCTAAATGATCGTAATAAGCAGCAATAACATTTTCTGGAGATCGTTGTGTATCGTTTTTAATATGGAATAAGTAGTAGCTATAAAGTAATATAAAGGTTAAAATGATAGCCCAAATGTGAGATGCCCGTAAAAGGTTATTAGAGAACTTACTATAATTATTTTTAAATTTTAAATAATCAGAAGTAATATACTTTTTAGGGTTTAGATATTTAATAATTAGAGATTGTGTATTAACAAATAACGCAATGATAAACGTTAAAAAAGGAACAATTCCCCATAAAATTTTTTGCCAAGTAGCTACATCTTCTTTAGGAAGAATAGAAGACATTGGAGGAATGTTAAGGCGTTCCCATACCATAATCCCATTTTCTAATTGAGGCAAACGTTGCCACCCACAGAAATATAAAATAGGGTCATAAAACTTATCATTCGAAAAAATATATTTCAAATTATATTTAGCAGGTGTTGTTAAAAACTGTTGCAAAGAACCAATTCCAGCAACTCCTTTAAATTTAGAATTCTCTAAGCGTTCAATAGGTCTTGTTGTTAGTTCAGGTAAACGCCTTGCAGAATGATAATTTCCATCAACAGTTAAGGCTTTTGTTTGTGCACCTAACCATGCCATTTGATCGCCAAAACCTAAGGTTAAATAGCGCCATTGATCATGTTGATCTTGATTTAAAAAATTAATAATGGGCAACATCTTAATTTTTTGAGGCTGAGAAGGTCTAAAATAACCTAAACTCATAGTAAAAACAGTAGTTAGGATAAATAAACTAGCTAAAATTCCACCAATAAACCTATGATAAACAGGACCGTATTTTTGTTGAATAAGCTTTTTTAAATCGCCCTCAACAAATCGATATGCAAATTCCCCAAAAATAGGTAAAGACATTATAGAAGCCCATAAAGTAAATCGATCTAGCGTAAGAATATTAAAAGCATTCTCTCCAAGCATTAATTTAGGAACAGGGGTAGTTCCTCCAGTTCCTAATATAGTTAACATAGTAATAGAAATACCAAAAAATAAGTAACGTTTACTATAATAACGGTAAAATATATAGGGTAAAATAAAAAGTAAAATCCCCCAAGGAATTGTGAAAAATACTAAACCAGAAGATGTTATTTCTAAAAAATTATCTCTTGATCCATGTGGAATCGGAACTTGAGTTATTGGATTTTTTTTAGAGTTAATCCAATAAGGTAATAAGCAACAAATAATGGAAGCTAATGACAATAAACCAAAACTTATTATTCGTTTAAATAGTTTTATAAATACTTTTAAAAAAAGCTTAAAAGTTATTTCTTTCGATGTTTCCACTCGTTCTCTACAAGCATCCATAACGACCATACCTATTAAAGGAAAAATGAAAAAAATCATTCCAAAAATGGGAGTAACATGATGAGAGGTAACAGTAACAGAAATTAAAGATAAAGACGTAATTAAATATCTATATTTTCCCGTTTTTAGCCATTGATAAATTTCCGGTAATGAGTGCATTAGTACGGAAATTCCGATAATACTTGGTAATTGCCCAAAAATATGGAGTGTTTCAACAAAAGAAGATGAAAACACAGCTAAAATACAAGCATAACCCGCTGCTTTTTTGTTAGAAGTAATTAAATAGGAAAATCGATAAACTCCTGTTATAAAAAGAATCACGCTAATTATTGCAAGCGTAAATAACCCGAATTTTAACCCGCCAATTAAAGATAAAGCAGCCATAGATTGATGAACTAATGGCGGATAACTCATAACGGTAAAGCCTGTGTACCATTTGTAATTCCAAGGTTCAAACCAGCTGCCAGCATAATGTTCAGCAAAAAACAAATGTATTAATGCATCATAAGTAGTTTCTAGAGTAAAAAAAATAGCAGTCCCATGGAAAGTAACTCCAAGTAGTAGGGCAAGAATTAAAAATTTATTAGAGGTTCCTTTCATTTAACGGATTAATCATTATGCAATTATGTAAATATAAATGTTTTTAATGAGCTTTAATTTCTTATTCGTCTATAGTAAATAACCATTCACCTAAAGAAACTGTCTTTTTAAGTAATTTCAACCTTTATTTTTTGCTTTCAAGGCTATTTTTGAGTACAACCATCAAATAACTATCCATATATGAAAATTTTAGCTATAGACGATCAAAGATTAGTCTTAATTCCTTTAGAAAGTAGATTAAAAGAATTAGGATATGAAGTTCAAACAGAAACGAGTGCTGTAAGAGGAATTGAATTGTTTGATTCTTTTAAACCAGATTTGGTAATTGTTGATATGAATATGCCTACTATTTCAGGATTAGGAGTAATAAGGCACATTAGAAACTTTAAAAAATCGGAGGTGCCAGTAATGGTATTATCTGGAAATACTGATGATGATATTATTACTGAAGGATTTGATTTAGGTATTAATGATTATATGAAAAAGCCTTTAAGTTTAAAAGAGGTTTGCGCTAGAGTTAAAAGGTTAATAGGTGTGCCTAAAGCAGAGGGAGAAAAGAAAGTTTTTAACGACACCATTATACAGCAAAGATGTGTAGGAGTAGTAATTCCATGTTATAATGAAGAGGAAAGGTTATTAAGTAAAGAGTTTACAGATTTTATAGATAAACATACAGGGTATTTATTATGTTTTGTTAACGATGGTAGTACAGACAAAACCTTAGATGTATTAAATAAGCTTAGAAAAGGAAGAGAAGATTTTATAAGCATTTATGATTGTGAAAAAAATGGAGGAAAAGCAGAAGCTGTAAGATTAGGAATGTTGCATTTAGCAGAAGATAAAGGCTTAGATTATATAGGATTTTTAGATGCAGATTTATCTACTGATTTATCCGATTTTGATGATTTAGTTACCACCATAGAAAATTCAAATTTTAAAATCGTTAGTGGGTCCAGAATTAGTAGAATGGGAGCAAATATTACTAAAGAATCTGCAAGACAAATAATAAGTTTAACCATAAACTTTATTATTAGAAAGATATTATCAATGAATTTTAAAGACACCCAATGTGGAGCAAAAATATTCCATAGAGATGTTATAAATATAGCTTTTGATAAAAAATTTATTACGAAATGGTTATTTGATGTAGAGATTTTTTTAAGAATAAGAAAGCATTATAAAATAGATAAAGCAAGAGAAATGATGTGTGAGCAGCCATTAAAAAGATGGATTCACGCAGATGGTTCTAAATTGTCAATGAAAGATTCTATTAAAATAATAGGTCAATTAGGGCAAATAGCATGGTCATATAGAAAAAAAAACATGCCTAACACCAAAAGTGTTTCTGAACCTAAATTTAGTATAAAGTCGTTTTTTTTTAACCCTTAAAACCCGTAGAAACATATGAAAGTAGGAATCCTGATATTATTTTGTAATAACGAAAAAGAAATTATAGAGTACAAACAAGCAAAGTTATTTAATTTAAAAAGTGATTCTGAAATATGTTTTATAAACAATGGAAGTAAAGACAATACACTTGAAGCTTTAGAAATGATTAGAGATAATGTGAAAAAGCGCATATCAATTTTAGATATAAAAAAGAATAAAGGCATTAATACGGCAGTAAAAGCAGGAGCAAGGTATTTATTTAGTAGAGGAGATATAGATTATATAGTTTATATGAGACCAAGCATGTTAACCTATTTCAAAGAGTTAAAAAATCAAATAAAATTGAATGTAGGAGTTGATTTATTTAAGAAAAAAAAGAAATGCAGAATTCTAAGAGACATATTTTCTATTGATGAGATTCTGAATTTAAAAAAACATATCATGTTATGATAAGTAATACATCACAATCGTTTAACATGTTTGCACTTAAAGGTAAGGTGCAAAATTATGCATGGGGAGGGAAAAAATACATTTCAACATTGTTGAATAATAAGATTTCCAATGTAAAAACTGCTGAATACTGGTTAGGAACGCATATTAAAGCGCCTTCAGTTATAAAAACAGCACAAGGAAATCGATCATTAAGAGAGTATTTAAAATCAAACTTAAAAAAATGTTTAAGTAAAAAAACAGCCGATACCTATGGTAAATTACCCTTTTTATTTAAAGTTTTAGATGTAAATAAAATGCTGTCAATTCAGGTACACCCTAGTAAAATTGAGGCAGAGAAAGGTTTTAAGCATGAAAATGATTTAGGAATACCGTTAACAGCAGTTAATAGAAATTATAAAGATGATAACCACAAACCAGAGATAATGGTTGCTCTAAGCGAATTTTGGCTATTACATGGGTTTTTATCAAAAGAGAAGTTGATGGAAATTTTAAAAAACATACCAGAGTTTGCAGACTTAATCACAGTCTTTGAAAAGCAAGGCTACTTTGGTTTGTATAAAAGTGTAATGGAAAAATCAAAAGAGGAAACGAATAAAATGTTAGCTCCTTTGATTGAAAGAATTATGCCTTTGTATAAAAGTGATAAATTAGAAAAAAGTACCCCAGATTATTGGGCAGCTAAGGCAGTAGAGACCTCATTAGATAAGAGTAATTTAGATAAAGGTATCTTTTCAATTTACTTTTTTAACATAGTTAAAGCAAACAAAGGAGAAGCTGTTTTTCAGAAAGCAGGAATGCCACATGCATATTTAGAAGGACAAAATATAGAGTTAATGGCAAACTCTGATAATGTTTTAAGAGGAGGGTTAACACAAAAACATGTGGATGTTCCAGAGTTATTAAAACATGTACTTTTTGAAGAAACAATTCCAAATATATTATTGGGAGATTTACAAGAGGATGGTTTAGAAAGAGTGTATGCTACAGAAGCAAAAGATTTTGAGTTGAGTAAAATAGATCTTTCAGTAGAGAAAACGTATAAATCAGAGGCTAAAACAGTAGAGATTTTGATAGTTATAGGCGGAGAAGTAGCTATTTTAGAAGAAAAATCATCATTATATCTTAAAAAGGGAGAGTCAGTTTTCTTTAAAGCAGGAAGCAAATACAAAATAAAAACAAAAGACACTGCGGTAATTTATAAAGCAAAAGTACCTCAGTAAAGATATTATTACAGTTGAATTTAATTAGAAAACAAAAGAAGCAGCAGTAGTAAAAAAGACAGTGATAATTTATTTCACTGTCTTTTAAATTTTTAATTAGCTATTATTCTTTTCTAATAGGAGATTGTCTGTCTGTAGGAATTTGTACCGTAAAAGAAGGGACTCTTTCTGCCATATGACAGCTACTACAATTGGTACGCATCATTTTAAAATTGTTATCAAAATCTACTTTATTTTTAGCTTTAATAGATTTTTTCACCTCAGGAATTACGTAATTTAAGAAGTTTTCAGCAGAAACAGCGCGTTTTGGTCTACGCTGCAAACCTAGTTTAATAGCTTTATTAATCTTTTGTAATTGATAGTTAGCATAGTCCCAATTTTCATCTTGCCCAGCCCAATACAATTCCTGATAGCGATACCCAACTTCAACCATAGTTTTATCAAAACCTCTAAACTGAGATTCAATAGTCTGTAACTTTTCCTGTTCAGTACCTTTAATCCATTTACCTTGTATAGGTTTGTATGTGTCTTTAGAATTACAAGAAGTAAGAACAAAGATTGTGGTTATTAGTCGTAAAAACTTTAATAAATGTTTCATCAGTATTTATTTATAAACTGTTTAAATATTGTTTAACGACATCGTATCCCTCAATGTCTAAAGTGGTAGTACCAATCCACGGCATTTCTCCTGAGGCAATTACACTATTTATTTTTCCTTTTTTTGAAGGAATTCTAGTTTGAGAAAGGGGAGTAGTGTATCTAAAATCATATCCCTTTTTAGCAGCTTTAGGAAAACCAGCAGGATTATGACAATGCGCACAGTTCATTTCAAAATAAGCTCTTCCTCTTTCTGCAATAGAGTATGATGGATTTAAATAATTTGGTAGTGTTGGTATTTGAGCATGGTTAAAATTATCCATTAATCCAGCATTCTGAAAATGCTGCAATTGATTTATGGCAGTACTGTTTCTAATAACCTCAATATTCATATTGGTTAATGTTGGCCCTAAAGGCTCTACAGTTGAGGTTTTTTGATGACAAGTTGTACAGTTTTGTTCAGTAGGAACTTGATATTTTACAGTCTTAGTAGTACCATTGGCATCAATCCAAGATATGTTTTTACTCACTCCATTAAGGTTTAAAACGGCTTCAGTTTGTGCGTCATTCCAAACATAAGTAGCAACATTCCACATATCGGTTTTTTTAATTAAGAGCCTAGTTTCTATTACTTTTTTTCCTAAGCTAGGTTTGCGTTTGTCTTTGTAATAATAGAATGTTTTTACTAAGATGGTACCATTAGGAAAGTTAGGGATACCATTATCTATCTTTGTTATTTTTCCTCCAGCAGGAAGTTTAACCAAGCGTTGCTTTTCAGCATAGTTAACAAAAAGAGAAGAAGACAATTCTATTAAATGATAATCTGTAGTAGGAGTCAAATCTACAATATTACCTTGGTAGATATTGTAATCCGATAACTTTTGACCAAAGGCTACAGTATCGGGAGCAGGAATATAACCAGGATCGCTAGAACATGATACTAATAAAGATAATAGCGTAAAAAAAGCGAATGCTTTTATAAATAAATACTTTAACATTTTTAATAATTTTATGCTAAATACTTATTTACGTTTAGGAATCTCAAAATAAATCAATGAACGGCCTATTTTTTTCAGTAAATACAAACAGACTATTTTAAATAGCCTGTTTTTAGTTTTAATGATATCAAACTCTAATTATTTTGTAGAATATTTTAAATTAATTAAAAATGTTTTTGGTTGTGTAGGACCATAGATATATGTTGGATCTCTGTTTACACCTTTATCAAAATCATTTTGATAATTATTAAAGATGTTTTTAATACCAGTTGTAATTTTTAATTCTTGATTAGTATTCAAGTTAAATTTATACCCCATATTTAAACCAATATCAAAAGTATTAGGCGTTTTTACAAGAGACGTTTGTTTAACAAAACCAGCTAAATGTGTTGTGTACATTGGGCCTGTGTAAATTCCAGATAGATTAAAATCCCATTTTTTAGGAGCATAATTAATAAAAGCATTGGCATAAGCTTGAGGCGATCGTAAGATTTTATTGGTTGTAATTCCATCTTCAGGACTATACGTTTCTTTATACAATCCGTTTTGAATGGTACCGCCAAATTGAAAAGATAAATTATTAACAGGACTGTATCTTACTTCTAAGTTTATACCCTTTACAGTGGCTTGACTTCCATTTATTTTTTCTTTTATAAGTAAGTTATTAGGGCCAACACCTCTATTTTCATAAATAAAAGGATTGTCTATTTTAGTATAAAACCCTTCTATATTTATTAAAAATTGATGTCCTTCATGTTGGTGTGAATATTCTAAAGAGCTTATAAAACTATGAGAAGTTTCTTCTTTTAAGTTAGCAGCTAATTGTACATTTCTAATCTCACCAGTAATTATTTCAGAATGTACATCTTCTGAAAAGAATTGAGGAGCTCTAAACCCTTTAGAGTATCCAGCTCTCATGCTCCAAGCTTTGTTGAGGTTGTACAAGAAGTTTATTCTTGGGTTTACAATAAACAATGTTTTTTTAGACCTATTAGACTTAAAATACTCACCTCTCATTCCTGCAAGAATTTTAAAATTGTCTCTTATTTTCCAATCAACTTGAGAGAATATACCTATAGTACCTACTTTTTGTTGAAAATAACTAATAAGGGCATTTTTACGATCTTCAGTAATTATATTATAATTGGTTTCTATTCCAGAAGTTAAAGTAATGCCTGTTTCCGATTTTTCTTTAAGCTTAGCCGTATGTTGTACCCCAGCAATAGCAGTAAAATCTTTCGTAATACCGTAACCATTAGGATCTTGGTTTGTACCATAATAGTTATTAGCTACAGTATTGATCGCATTGGCATAAATAGAAAATTTGTTCTTGTAATTTTTAGAAAAATAATCATAAGTTATACCACCACTAAGGATATCATTTTTAATTTCTTCTGCAATTAAAGCTTGGTGTGGGGGCTTATTTAGTTGGTCACCACCTCTTCTAAATTCATTAATAGCAACAAACTCGGCAAATAATTTCTTGTACTCGCTAAACTCATAAAAAGATTTAAAACCAAAATTAATATTATTAAGTTTTGTTATTTCAGAAAAGCCGTCATTATTATAATCAAATTCTTTTCTGTTTCTATACATACCATAAAAAGTAATTCCTTTTTTAGTGTCTTCTGAAACATTAGAAGAATTAAAAGTAAGTAGGCTTTCGGGCGATTTAAAGTTTATTAAGTTGAATTTTGAATTAATCTCAAAACTGTTTTCTACAGGGTTGTTTGTTATAATATTTATAGTTCCAGCGATAGCGTTGGCACCAAAAATAGCAGAACCACCGCCTCTTGTAACTTCAATTTGTTTAATCATGTTTGTAGGAATTTGTTCTAATCCATAAACACCATTTAAAGAACTAAACACAGGCCTACTATTAATAAGGATTTGAGAGTAGGCACCATCTAAACCATTTATTCTTATTTGAGAATAACCACAATTTTGACAGTTGTTTTCTGTTCGTAATCCAGGTTGAAAATTTAAACCTTCTAAAAGAGAATTTGATTGTGTGTTTTGTAGTATTTTGTTACTAGTTACAGTAACTAGTACTGGAGCTTCTTTTCTGTTTAAGCTTGTTTTAGTTGCTGTAATCACTACTTGATCTAAGCCTAAGGCATCTTCTTGTAAATTAAAATTTAAATGGATGTTTTCATCTAAATGAACTTTTTTACTTTCCTTTTTAAAGCCCATACTTTGAGCCGTTATAGTATAATCACCGTGTTTTATTTTCAAATTATACTCTCCATTTTCGTTACTAGTGGTACCTTTAATAGTACCTTCTGCATAGATATTACAGAAAGGAATTGGGGTTCCGTTGTTTGAAATTACCCCACTTATGTTTATTATTTTATTTTTTTTATGTTGCGCTTGTGTATGTATGGTTAGTAGTAACAGAAGTATAAAAAAGATATTCTTTTTAAAAAGCATAGCTATTCTTGTTTGGTATATTTAAAATTCAATTGTTTTTATTTAGACTCATTTTAATTAACTGCAAATAAAAAGAGGATAAAAACAATGGGAAAAAAGATTCAACAATTAGCAGGTATAATTCAGTGTAAACAAGTAAAAACTCAGTGAGCTAAAAAATGCTGCTTTTGATTAAAAACTAGTTGGTTTCGCTGAAGTTTTTAGCTATTTCACTGAAATTCAAATAAAGACTAAAGGTTTTAGAGTACTTTTGATAAAGAAATGAAGCTTTTAAACAAAAATATACTGTCATGGATAGGCTATAGTATCTTACTATACCTGTTATTTTCTTTTATTATAGAAACAGAAAATCCATTAAAGCATACCGCTATTTTTTTTAGCATTCAATTTGCTGCGTTTTATATAAATAGTAAAGTACTGTTACCTTTTTTTCTGGATGTAAAAAAGTACATACTTTTTATACTGTCTAATATTGTTTTAATCATATTAGCAGCCTTTATCAACACCATTTTAGAAGAAGGTTCAGAAGAAATTCTAAGCAGCGGTTACGCTATTTTTGAAACCTTAATGGCGCATTCAGTTCCTGCTTTTATAGGAGTGTTTGTAGCTTTAATACATCATAACTACCATCAGGAGTTAAAGCGAGAGGAAAAAGAGAAGAAAAGAATACTTGCAGAAAAAGACTTTTTAATACAGCAAATCAATCCGCATTTTTTATTCAATACTTTAAATAATATCTATTCATTAACAATAGATAACAATCCAAAAGGGCCAGAAGCAATTTTGCAATTATCGAAGATGTTAGATTATTCATTGTATGGCAATAAGGTTGAATGCGTATACCTACAAAGTGAGGTACGATACATTATTAATTTTATTGACTTATTTAAGCTTAAGGACGATGAAATTAACAATATTCATTTTGATTATAAGACACTCAATGAAAACAGTAAAATAGCTCCTATGTTATTGCTTCCTTTTGTAGAAAATGCGTTTAAGCATGGTAATATTGAAGATGTAGAAAAAGGTACAGTAAAAATAAAAATTTCATCCAATGAAAAAGAGATTAACTTTAGCTGTATAAATACATATATAGCGGGGAAGACAGTAGATAAAGTAGGAGGTATAGGGATAAAGAATGTAACAAGACGCTTAATGTTATTGTATCCACAAAAGCATTCTTTGAACATAACAGATACCAATAATGAATATAAAGTGAGTTTAAAAATAACAACAAATGGTATTTAACTGTATAATTATTGACGATGAGCAGCCAGCAAGAAAACTGTTGGAGAATTACTGTAACAAGGTTAATGAATTGAACGTTGTTGGAAGTTATAAATCGGCATTAGATGCGTTTGAAATATTAAAAGAAAATACCATTGATATCCTTTTTTTAGACATTCAAATGCCTGACATTTCTGGGATTGATTTTTTAAAACTCTTAAAACCACAGCATACCAAAATTATTTTCACCACTGCCTATAGAGGTTTTGCCTTAGAAGGTTTTGAGTTAAATGCGGTAGATTATTTGTTAAAACCCATAGAGTTTCACCGGTTTTTAAGAGCTATAGAGAAAGTAAAAGAAGTACATCAAAAGAAAGAGAGTATAGCTGTAAAAGATGCTGAAGAAACTTTACTAATTCGTTCAGGTAAAAAACAATATAGAGTGCCTGTTTCAGAGATATTATATATTAAGTCAGAGAGCGAATATGTAAACTATGTAACCCAGAACCATGGTAAGTTATTGGTACATGGAGCTTTAAAAGATGTGTTAAACGATTTATCCACAACAACATTTCATAGAATTCACAGATCCTACATTGTAAACTTAGCGCATATAAGCTATGTAGAGGGGAGCAGAGTACATATTAATGGAGAGCTTTTCCCGATTAGTGAAACCTATAAAGTTGACTTTTTAAAAGTGTGGAAATAGTTATATTATATATTTCAGATTCAGTGTTAGGATCTTTTATTTTTAAGTTGATGTATCGGTTTCATCCCACAATTCACCAGTAACTTCAATTTCGTCTTCATCATTAGTTCTTAACCAGTTTAGTACTTGATGACGTTCAAAACTTGTGAACCCGTTTATTTTCGTTTCATCTTTTTTTCCGTTAAACATTAAATCTCGGTATTCCAATTCAGTCAAAAAATGGGTCAAAGAATCGCCTATTTCTGGGACGTTTTGTTGGAATTCTTCAATGACGTTTTCATTATTATCATTGTCCAACCGTGGTAGAGATTTTACTTTTTTAAGACACCACCCTAAAGTTAAAGCACTTTCAATCCTCCAAGACAGATTCATAAGTGTATCTTCATCAGGGTTAGAATCCGTTAAAAAGTCTATTTCATTCGGAGATACTTTATTCCAAATTTTTTCTTTCTCAAGCCAATGGATTATGTTTAGCCTCTCATCAAGATTGTGAACTGCAAATGAAATAGCATACAAAATCATCATTCGACAGCCAGCTTCATATTCCGTTTGGAATTTTTCATTGGAATGATCCAAATATGGTAAGTGACTTACTCTGTAATTCTTAATTCCATAATCGATTAGTCTAATTTCTAGCTTTTTCTTTTTTGCCTTTAACTTCAGGTCTCCTGTAGATTCTATTAAATCAATTTCTTTTTTGGTCTTATACCAATCTATATGAGCTGTGCTTTTTCCACAACCAGGACAATTAGTGTCTTTCCATTGAGTTTTGCATTTCGGACATTTCCCCTTTGTTTTAAACGTGTTCCATTTATGTCCACAACTGCAAGCCCAGTGCTTTTCTCCATCGGGATTCCATTCGCAGGTAGGGCATTGAGTTATTATATCGTCTTGTTTTTTCTTCCAGAACATTCGTATGTTTTAATTAATGCTTATGTGTTTGTGTATGCTTAGTTGCATGTTTCAGCAACTAATTTAGTAAACAAAAACGAACGCGAGAAAATTCCGTAGGAATTTTCCAAATAAGGACTTGCCAAAGCAATTAATAAATTTAAGTACTAATAAAGAAAGCACAAAAGAGAGGATTAATATATGGTGAGACTTATAAGAGTACTTTGGTTAGAAATTAAATAAATATTACTTGTTTTTTACCACAGTTCTAGTTCTTTGTTTCGCGGCGTTTTTTTATTTTACTCGGATACTTTTGGTAAGAATGATAAATCTACCGAATATTTTTTAGGGTTATTTCGGTCAATTAAAACATTGATTTTATCTGTTTTTATAAAATCGGTAGGGTCAAACCAAACATTATCACTTGTAAAAACATGTAGTTCAGATGTTTTTGGGTTTTCCCATTCTGAAACAACTACAAAAGGGGTTCTCCCATTAACAGCCATAATTGGGTTGATCCTTACTCTCTGAAAATCAGTTTTTATTTTTATTCCATTTAGTTTAATATATTCTAACGTATTCTTTTTAATCATATTATATGCAATAATACTCCCTCCAATGATAAAAAACACCAAACCTAATGCACCTAGTATAGTTGCACCTCCCCAAAGTGAAAAAAAGCTTTTTATTTTTGCCTCATTTGGATATTCTGGGATGTAAAGAACATCTACCTTTTCATTAATATTATAGCTCGGAGTATTACTACTTGTTGATGATAAAAACTCAATCTGTGTGCCATTAGTATCTGTAAACTCAACTAATGACTTGTACATCATAGAAACATCAGAAGAATTACCAGAATCCGATCCTACAAAATCTACTACTATACCTTGAGTTTCAATGGACTTTTCTATAAATTGGTTAGTATTTTGATAGAGAAAAAAGGCTCCTATTAGCATTCCTGCTCCTACAATTGTAAAGACGTTTTTTATAATATCTAGTGTTTTCATAGCTTGTTTTTTATTTAATTAGTTTTCTTAAATAGCACACAACGGTTAGTATATGGCGCGTTTTAATGTGCTATATACCGTGTTAGCAAATGTTGATTAATAATAATTCTTCAGATAACTGCGAAGCTCTTTTAATGTAATGTCATGAAAAAAGGATATTGTAGTATAAGTATTATACATGAGATTATAGTACAATGACCCTACAACAACGACACTGCCATCCTCAAGCTCCAGATACACAAATTGAGGGTTTGTAAAAGCTACATTTTCGATGTCTAACAGCTTAAACGTTGAATCATATTTTTTCTCAAGGTCTGCTATATATTTTTCTCGAGAATATTCAGATACTTCCAATGATTTCTCAAAATTCTCTTTGTAAATCCTTTTATAAAAAGTTATTCCGATAACAGTACTGTCATTCTTTAAATGCGCTAAAAATTTGCGATTATTAATGTGTCCATTCTGATGGTATTTGTCTAAGTCAAACGTTTTTCGAGCTACTTCTTTTGTCATGGGCAGCTTAAATTTTTTTTCTTCAAATTTAAGCTGGGTAGTATCTACTTGTCCAAAAAGAGTAAGGTTGGCCAAAATGTACAGCGTTGTTATATAAATCTTCTTCATGATTTTATGTCCATATCAAACGTTCCAAATATTTTCAACCATTTCTTAATTATTGTAAACGTGTTTGTGTATGTTTTCGTTGCGTGTTTTAAGCAACTAAATTAGCAAATACAAATCGAATAGAGGGAGAATCCGAGAAGGTTTTCGTAAGTAGGCTCTAACTAGCAATTAATTATATACCGCTTAAGTTTACAATTAATAAATTTAAGTACTAATAAAGAAAGCACAAAAGAGAGGATTAATATATGATGAACAGTCAGCAAGAAAGCTGCTAGAGAATTACTGTAACAAGGTAAATGAATTGAACGTTGTTGGAAGTTATAAATCGGCATTAGATGCATTTGAAATATTAAAAGAAAATACCATAGATATCCTTTTTTTAGACATTCAAATGCCTGACATTTCTGGGATTGATTTTTTAAAACTCTTAAAACCACAGCATACCAAAATTATTTTCACCACAGCCTATAGAGGTTTTGCCTTGGAAGGGTTTGAGTTAAATGCGGTAGATTATTTATTAAAACCCATAGAGTTTCACCGGTTTTTAAGAGCTATAGAGAAAGTAAAAGAAGTACATAAAAAGAAAGAGAGTGTAGCTGTAAATGATGCAGAAGAAACTTTACTAATTCGCTCAGGTAAAAAACAATATAGAGTGCCTGTTGCTGAGATATTATATATAAAATCTGAGAGCGAATATGTAAACTATGTAACCCAGAACCTTGGTAAATTATTAGTGCATGGAGCTTTAAAAGATGTTATACATAGCTTATCAAACACAGCAAATTTTCATAGAATTCACAGGTCCTACATTGTTAATCTATCGCATATAAGCTATGTAGAAGGAAGCAGAGTGCACATTAATGGAGAGCTTTTCCCAATAAGTGAAACCTATAAAGTAGACTTTTTAAAAGTGTGGAAGTAGGCAAACTGTATAAGTACATATAAAAAAGCTAGCATTAATAGGTGTGATAAAAAAACTATTAAAACAAGCTTTTACTATAGTTAAATTAGGCAGACCTTATGATGAAAACTTTGTTTCTAAATTAGTTTAAAATATCTTGTTTTTTAATTCTGTTCTTTATTAGCAGTTGCTATTCTTCTTTTTCAACAATTTCAGGTGTTATAACTTCTCTATTTTCTTCTCTGAAAAATTTTGAATCTTTTTTGAAATTTTTATATTCTTCTGTTTCTCTAAATTCTCTAAGTAAAGGGAACTCTTCTAATCTTTCGATATTAGTTTGATTAGTTTCTAGAACTACAGGTAGAATTTTTAATATTTTATCTGTTTCTCCTCTTAATCCAAATAAGCCTAATTGAAATATTTCTTTTTTATCAGAAAAGTCAGCATTATTAATCTCCTTTTCAATAGATTTAAAGTCTCCAATTTCTTTCTTGCATAACCAATAGTTAATTTGAGCAATAACTTTGTCAATTGGATGTACTTGTGAATCTTTTAGAGAGAAATAGCATAATCCTTCGCAAATATCCCAGCGTGAATGTAATAAGTTTTCATAAACAATATCTCCAAGTACTTCTCCTCTAGATGTGTCGTCTGGACTTAGTTTTTTCCATAACTCAGCACCAATTAAGATGAATGCTTTCTGAAGTTTACAGATAGCATTATCTAAATAAGCTTTGTTAACTGTTAATTTGTCATTTAGTGAAATGCCCTCTCTTTGGTTTTTATGAACCTTTGAAAGATATATTGAATTTACAACCCCTCCATTATGTACAAAAAGGTTTCTTCTTTGATAAAACTCAGTAAGTTCATTCATTATATCTTTTAAATAACCAAGTCCAAGTGATAATTCAGATTTTAGTAAGTTAATCCAACTTTCAAAATTACCTCTTAGTATTTCGTCAATTTTTACATCAATTAAATACTTTTCAGCATCTTCAATAGAACCAAAACTTTTTAGTTCAGCTAAAGTCATTGTTCTTTTTTGAACACCTGCTGAATCAGGGTGTTTACTATAAAAGAAATGTAATAATTGAGAAAAAAACCATTCAACTGAGCTTAGAGAGGAAATTAAAGAGTTTGTATATAATAGTTCAATGTGTTTTTTGTTTTTGTGTAAATTATCTAAGTGCTTTGAAACTTCGATATTTGGATTTGAAATTTTAATAGAAACTTTTTCTCCTTCTTCTTCTTTCTTTTCAAATTCAACTTCTGGTAATTCTTTGTATTTTTCGTATAATTCTTTTTTAATAATTTCTTGAAATTTAATAAACTTTTCTTTGTCCTCTTCTTTAATTTCTTCCTCATTTAAAGCTTCTTTTAACATTGCAGATAGAATAATAGGCTGAATGTGTTTATCGTTTTCTTCAAGTTTTTCAGTTAAAAAAGGGTCTATTAATTCAACAAAATCGCGAAGTCCAATTAAGTTTTCGTTAAAGTCAATTATTTGTTTGTTTAACATTTATTTTGAGTTTTTCTTAGTTTTGGGGAGTAAGGGAATTAAAGAAGTAATTCGGTTAGGTACTTAGCTAAATCTTTTGTTTAAAGCAAATCAAAAGATTTGGCGGACTTGGTTTAAAGTTCTAAACTTTGGGTTAAGCATATAGCCATTGTTAGGCGTTTTTTTCTTTGTTCCAATTTATATTTCCATTTCTTGAGTCATAATTATCCGCCCATCTGTTCATTTTTGAATTGTATAATCCATAATTGAAATTTTCAGTTACGGTATTTGTTGAAATTTTATTAATTTTAAAATTGTCGATTACTTTAGAAGGATTTAATGCTAAATTCCAACCTCCTTGATGTCCAACACTTGGATAAAAAATCCCGTCATTATTTTTTAAACAGATTTCGGAGTACATTGAAGTTAAATTATAATCTTTTTTATCCAAAATTCTCTTTCTAAACCAATTAGCAATAAAAGCATCATGTAATAGTATTTTAGTAAATTGTTCTTTAGAAACTGAGTTTTTAATTTCGTTTACGTATTTAGCATTTTCAGTTCCTAAAATACTAGGAGCTTCTCCATGCCTTCTACAAGAATCTATGAAACCAACTGCATGAACCCAAATTTCACAACCCTCCTTTAATTCAAGTTCTATTACTTGGAATCGGTCCCCTTTTATAGCTCTCATTTCGGAGTACATAGTCTCATAATTATTTGCAGCATAAAATACAGATTCACCGATTTTGTTACACCTACCATAGTTACTTACATACTCTTTTGGAACTGCTAATAATTCAGAAATATTGTCATATTTTTCAATGTTTTCATCAATAAATCTAGCTCTGTAAAATTTAAACCCACTTAATAATTGAGCTCTAACCGCAGCTAATCCTTTTTGATTAAAATTTAATATCTCTCTTATTTGATTATCTTCTAAAACTTTATTGTAACCTTTATCAAGAGCTTTATACATTTTAGATCTTTCTTCTAAGGTTAATAAATCTTTTGTCATTTTATTTTTCAAATTACGCCTAACGGTCTAGTATAAGAATAGTAGCGGATTTGCACACACTAACTTTTAGGTCAAATACAAACCATTTTTATATTTACTTACTTTCGTTTTATCACTTAAGCCGCTATTACTTATACACATTGTTACCTACAGTTTACCATTTTTTAATTGCATTACTAAAATTTTTATCTCCAATTAAATAAGTTAAGTCGTTGTTTCTTTCCACTCTAAAATCTATTGGTTGATTGAATATTTCATCTGTTGACCATTTTTGGAAACATTCTTTTAAAAGTTCAATATCTTTGTCTTCAGTTAAATCCATATCAAGCTGATATAACTTTTCAATTAAGATTTTAATTTCGGTTGAAGATTCACGACTTGTATGAATCATAGGTGACATTCGAATTAGTCTTTGTTCGATATCTTTTTCTCCGTTTTTTAAAAGGAACATATATGCAACATAATTAGCCCAATCAGGCGGTTCATATAAAATTGTAGTCGCTTGATTTAAAATTGTTTTAGTGAAATATTCAATTTGATATTTTAATCTCCAAAATCTTAGTTTTTTCCTTCTTTCCTTTTGGGTAATTTGTTTTACTTGAAAGAATCTTTTTTTATCGTCATTCGACATCAATTTATTTCCAGTTCCAATGGATATAACTTTAATTTTATCTAATTCAACACCTTCTTTCATTGCTTCAATTACTCCAGCAGTCACGGGATTATTGAAACCACCTAAAGCACCATCCCATAATTCATAAAAAATCTCTGAATTTTTAGCCTTAAATCGTGCAGGAAAATCAAAATATTGAATAGGAGCATTTGAAGAACCATGAATCGCTTGAGTCAATTTTATTGAATCATAAGACACTCCATTACCATAAGATTTAAAAAATTTTGCCCTATTATTTAGCGCATCATAAGTGCAAATAATCAGTTTCAATGATTCTTTTCCTATAAATTTAGGAAGTTCATTCATTTGCCTTTTATCAAGTTCTGGAAATAGATTTTTAAAAGCCTTTCCTTTTTTGGGAGAGCTATATTTGGGACCAAACCCTTTAAAAAGTCTTATGTAATCTATTGGGAAAAACCTATCCTTAAAACCATTTTTATGAAATACTTGCTCTCTTATTTCCTTTTTGTCGAATAATGTTATAGCTTTATCAATAGTCCAGTTTTCAGCCAATGCAGCTAATGCAATGCTTCCTCCAGAATTGGCAATTATCATATCAAAATCACGTAAAATTTCATGACCATTGACATTCCCATATTTGTACTTTAAAGTAAGTAATTGGATTATTGCCCAACTTCCGCCTCCATCTAATGACAATATTTTGTATGGCATAGTTTGTTTATTTTGTGTTCAAATTGTAGACAACGGTCTTGTGTATGAAACGTAGCGTGTAAAAAAGACGCTAACTTTTCGGATTAACACAGAGCCGAATTTTTATATTTTGTTTTTAACTTATCAATCTTAAAAGCCAAATTTAAAAATTTGGCGGTCTCCGCATACACAAAGAAACCTTTTGATTTAGCACTTATTAGCTATGTTTTATACACCTTGTTGTGAGTAGTTTTTATCTGTCTTTAATTACAAATCGTTCGGACTATTATCTAAATTCACTCCTGCCCAATAAGCCGATTTTATGATAATAAGTCCATCATCACCATCTATAAAATTTTTAAAATGGTCACGAAGAGCCTCAGTTTTCTCATCTTGATATTTTATACAATAAAGAGATTCTAAAATTTGAATTGCTTTAAATTTTTCTAACTCATCATATAGTTTTTGATAGTTTTTTGCATTTCTTAAGTCGTAACTTATAAAATATTTTCTCATTTGTTTATTATTTTAATATCCTTGTTTCTCAACGAAATCCCTTAATTTTTCTATATCCTTATCGCCATCTTTTCTTAAAGGAATAAATTCTTTTTCCTTTATTTCTAGACCTTGAAAAGTTCCAAGTAAATAAAAGACTGTCGATATGAAGATTTTTCTACTAGTTTTACTACTCCTTTTAGGATTAAGTTTGAAGTTTAAAATCTTATCTTTTATTTCTTTTGTCTCAAAAGTTATATGTTCAAATGAATGGGCAAAAGTATTTCTTACTTTTCTTATTTGTTGAAGCTGTTCATATTCCATTTTAGTGATTATGCCAATCGAATATGAAAGGCTTAGTTTATTTGAGAAATTACCTAAAGGACCGTTAAAGTCAAAGAGTAATTTTTTGTGATTTTTAGAGCCAATTAATTTTTTAGAAAGACACTTTTCGATAGATTGTTCCAAAAATGACACAGCAAGAAGTGCACATCCTCTGTCAGTTTCTTCGTTTAGAGAAAAACGAATACTTATGTTTTCGTGCATAGTTTTTTCTAAACCAGGTACTTTTTCGTTTAATGTTTTGACAGTTGAAAGTAAACTTACAATTCGGTCAATCGTATCATCTTTGCTCATTTTGCCTTAGTTTGGTTAAATTACTTACAACTTGTTTATATACAGGAAATTATTTATGTTATTTACCTAATGTGACTGATTATATGATATTTTTAACAGTCGTTATACTCCTCAAAATATTCACTAAATTTTTCGAGTTTTCGAATGTAACGTAAAAAAAGAAGCTAATTCTACGGAAAACCATACTATAAGTAAGGTTTTTCTCTATTTTTTTAACAGGGGAATCACTTAGGGTATGTTAGTTAGGGGTATAATGGGTTGAAAGTAAGGTTGTTTTGTGTTTTTTCTATCAGCGAATCTCGCTGACGGTTTCGTGCTATATTTATTTTATCAGCGAAGCTCGCTGACGGTTTCGTGCTGTATTTATTTCATCAGCGAAGCTCGCTGATGGTTTCGTTTTGTATTTATTTCGTCAGCGAAGCTCGCTGATGGTTTCGTTTTATATTTATTGTATCAGCGAAGTTCGCTGATGGTTCCGTTTTATATTTATTTCATCAGCGAAGTTCGCTGACAGTTTTGTAATAATTATGGTTACTATTGCTAAAGAATAGTAGCGAAGTGGGGCTAAATGGCCTGAGAAGAGCTAACTAAGAAGTTTGTACAGGTGCTTGGAGCATTTGTTGTTATATATTGTTAACGTGTTTTGGTATGAATAGTAACTAACGATAGGAAGCTATTACTTATATTTTTTGTTGTACACAGTTTTATTTTGTTAATATCCAGTTCATCAAGTCATTTTTATCTACAATAGTCCAACTATGAGGGTGTCTTTCACCATTTGCTCGATATCCTTTATTTTCTGTCGGGATATATTCAACTTTTTCAAACCCTTTTATTTTTAGGCTCTCGGATAATTTTTTGATATAGAAAGCATTCATTTGTTCATAATCCGCCATTCGATTCTTTTTCCACCAAAGAGTATCAGGTTCTGTATAAAGTCTAATTTTAGTCCTTTTTAACTTCTTTAAATTAGAAGTGTTATTAGTACTAAATGTGAATACAGCTTTGTCCTCATATTTTTTAATATCATCTTTCGGGTTTCCAAAGTTATCACCTAAAGTCTCTAACAACCAAGTGCTTTCTTGAATAGATGATTCTGAAAAATTTCGGGCTATATTTTTTTCTGAAGATTTATACAATGCCACTAAGTCTATTGGCGAATCCACAATAAATACTCCTTTTGGATCAATATAGAATTGTTTCATTTCAACTATAAAATTGCTTATTAAAAGACTTATAACTCCACCACTTGAAAAGCCACCAATAACGATATTGTCGGTTGGTAACTGATTTGTCACAATTATATCTTGTAAATTTTTTGCTAGTTTGTGTTTTTCGTTTTCCTCAAGCCATAATTTTTGATTAAAATTGGATAGTATAACAGCAATATTATTTTTTCTTGCAATATCAAGTATTTTAAATTCTCGCTTGATATCTTCTGCAGTCTCAGGATAACCTCCAAATAGAATTAAAACAGCTTTAGCTTCTTTATTTGGCTTATAAAGTTCATAATCCTCTTTTATGATTTTTATAAATTCTAATTTTTCAGAAGTTGTATGTTCTTTTTCCTGTTTGTTCTGTTTGCAGGAAACAAGTCCAACAAAAATTAGAATTAAAATTATTGATGTTGTTCTCATTCGTTTAATTGTGTACAACGTGTTTGTGTATGGTTTCGTTGCGTGGTTTAAGTACTAAAGTTAGCAAATAAGTTACAGATAGAAAGTCCGCGAGGACTCTAGTAAGTAGGCTAAAGCTAGCAACTAATTATAGCCATTGTTGGTAGTTGGATTTTATTAATTTGTTTTCTTTAATTTTATAATTATTATTCCATCACATTCTTTGTCCGTGTGTTTTTTAATTTCATCTTTCGATTTAATTACTTGAACATTTTGAATTGAATCTGGACTTAATTTTTTTAATTCATTCTCAGAAACCTCTTTTTCATTAATAAAAAACAAAACAATTCCTCGAGAGATTTCGATATCACTTTCTTTAGGTGTTTTTGGAGGAGACTGAATCATAATTATTCCATTAATAGCCTTTTCACCATAGATTTGAACCATTCCTTTGTTTCCTTTATTTATAATTCTAATTTCTCCAAAGAATTTTTGGTTATCTGTTATTTCATTTACATTTAAAATAATTTCTTCATCCAAAACTAGTAAAGAATTGTCGTTTATTTTCCCTTCATTTTTGGCTTTCTGAATAAGTTCGATTAAATCATTTTTTGTGATTTCTGGTATATCAGAAACTTGAGAGTAACCTATTGAAAATGTAAATAGTAATATCAGTTTTAATATCAGTTTTTTCATTGTTTTTTCGTCTTACTGCCAACGTGTTTCTTTAGTTTGTATTAAATATCTTTAGATAGAAAAAGATGAGAACTATAACGTGTTTTAGATTTTAAGCTCCAGTTTTTACTTGTTCAGTTCTATTAATTCCCATTTTCCATTCGGTTCTTTACTTAGATAAACTCGAACGTTTATATCTTTTTCGTTTCCGATAACTCTTATATTCAATCGAGCTTCGCCATATCCATTAGAAATATTTAAACTTCCAGTTGGCATCATTCCGTAATCTTTTATTCCCCCAATTTCAGATAATATTTCTTCGTTTTGTCCTATTTCCGATATTGCTACTTTATATGCATCAGAACTTTTCATTGCTGAGCCAGCAAAGAAGAATATAAATGTAAAAAAGGTAATTCCAATTCCAACTAAGGCTAAAATTCTTGGAAGTTTTGTTGGTTTGTTTGGATTTTTAACCACAATTGCTTTTGCATTTTTATCTCCAAGTCTTTTCTTCTCTTGACTTGAAACAAGAACAATAAATTCTACTGGATAGATAATTAAAAATAAATTACGGACGAACAATTTTCCAAAAGAAGGAATCTCATTCGGATTATTTTCATTTCGAACCATAATTCCCATAACCCATTTTCCAGGACTAATTCCTCTTATAGAGTCTTTTGAAAAATATAAAAGAAAACCAACAAGCGCCGTAGGCAATATTCTAGCCATTGGATTACTTAAATTATCTTCATCCATAAAATTTGTTCCAAGTGATAAGAATACCATTCCCACTATTAGAAATGTCATTACAAAATGGTCAATTATATATGCTACAATTCGTCTTTTTCTACTTGATAAAACATATTCTTTTTCTAAATTTTCGTTCATTAGTGGGATGTTGATTTATATTGGTGCTAACGGTTCGGTGTATGGTTAGTTGCGTGGTTTTGTAACTAAATTAGTAAACAAAAACGAACGCGAGAAAATTCCGAAGGAATTTTCCAAATAAGTAACAACGAAAGCAATTAATTATACACGTTGTTAGCTACTGCCTTTTATTCCATTCGTCAATAGTCATAATTTCAGTCAGTTCAAGAGTTTCCTTTTTTCCGTCTGAATATTCCTTTTCCATTTTCGCTAAACCAATTCCTTTTATATAATAACTGTATTGAGTGTATTCGAATTTCTCTGTTGAATTCACAACTACAGTTTTATAATTTCCTTTTAGTTTAATTGCTTCGTGTTCTTTTCCGAGAATGCTGATTTTAGATTTTCCAACATATTCTCTTTCTTTTGAAAATATCGTTTTATACTTTCCATCGTAATCTGTTTCTGCGGAATATTTATAAGGTTCTTTTTTATTCCATTTAAAAACATCAACATCTTTCGGAATGTTATAAACTGGAAGTAAAAGATCTTTTTGGTTTTTAAGATAACTTGTAAATTCAATAACTTCAGTTCCTTTATCAGTAATTTTTTCTTTAAACAATTCATATTGTCTAAAGTCACTTTCGTATGCTTCTGTAGTCAGGATTTGATTTTTTAAATCCGAAGTTAATTTCCAATATTGGGTTTTGATTGGTTCAGATTTACATTCGTATTTATAGACTTTTCCATTAGTCAATTCAGACATTGGGAAATAATATTCCTTTACTGAACATCCTGCGAAAGTCAGAATTAAAATAAATATCGAAATTAGTTTTACGTATCTCATTTTTCAGGTTGTAGCTAACTTGTGTATATGCGGAACTTTGTTTGTTCCAGTTATTTACCTAATATGTCTGGCTATGCGGAACTTTTAGGTGTTTTTATAATACTCAAATATTTACTAAATTTTTGAGTTTTCGAATATAACATAAAAAAAGAATATGGTTTTCTTAAATTTTTTCTATCAGCGAAGTTCGCTGATGGTTTCGCAAGAGTTATGATTAGTATAGTTAAAGAATAGGAGAGAAGTGAGGCTAAATACCCTAAGAAAAGAGTGGTAAGAAGTTTGTAAAGGTGCTTGGAGCCTTTATTGTTAAACATTGCTAACGTTGCGTATAAGGTTAGTTGTGTGGTTTTAGCGACTAATTTAATAAAATTGGACTAGCCTGCGTTAAATTCCGAAAAGGCGAACGCTAGCAATTAATTTTATACTTTGTTATACATAGTATTTTTAAATCTGTTAATTGTAAGCAGTAGTTTTAATTTTATTTAAACTCTCCATTTGACTTTTAAATCCTTCAAATGATGAACCCAAATCTTGGGCATATTTATCAGAACTCCAATCTTTATACAATTCCAAATATTTTTCCATTTCATTTGTTCCGTTAAGTTGGTCAGTCCATTTTAGAGCGGACATAGCATCTCTTTGGTCAAAATATAAATGTTTTTGGGTCAAATAATAGTCAAGATATTTTTTTAAATATTCAATTCCATTTTTGGTATTGAAAGAAGCTAAAGTCAAACAATATCCAGTTCCAGCATAACAAACTTGACTTTTTAAAAGATGAATTCCGATTATATTCTCAACTTCTTTTAATTCCATTATTGTCGAGAAATATGCTCCGACAATTCGTGTTCTCCAATTAAAATCGCCAAGTAAATTCTTAACAACTTCAGTGTTCAAATCGGCTTTTATTGGTTCAAGTTTCTCTATAAATTCATTCGTATTATTTATCTGAAACATATAGAAAGGAACGCACCATTTTTTTATAAAATCAGGTTTGAGTTTTATTTCGTTTGAGTAATGCTCTAATTCCTCAAATGAACTTTTGTGTCTTACCGTTGCTCCAGCAGAATGTAATTCTATTTGTCTTTTTGTTTTTTCGTCCATTTTTTGGTTCGGGAAATTGCGTACAACGTGTATATATATGGTTTGTTGCATGTTTTAAGCACTAAAGTTAGCAAATAAATCACAGATAGAAAGTTCGAAAGAGTTTTGAATAGTAGAGGAGTATTGCAATGAATTATATAGTACTGAGAGTAATTTTTTCCGTATAATAATTTGCTTTATGCTTTTCTTTTCAAAGTTTTATGATTTAAAATACCTATTAAAATTAGAAATATAATACCGCTAGTATATGTAAGCACGAGAAACAAATCTTGTTGTTTACATAGGTCAATTCCAGAAACTTGAGAAATACATTCTCCAAGCTCCGTTTCGTATTTTAGACTTACTCTTGTATTTATAGTCATAAAATAAAAAAGAGGAATTCCTATTAATGACACACACACTCCAATTATGTAAATTAATTTTTTCAAGAATTCAGTTTTTTATATTGTTAGAGTCTAGCGTTTTGGTTATGGCTAGAGTTTCGAAGAGCATCTCATATAGATTTTGTTAGTATCTAGATTATATTCCTTCATATTTAGTTCTAACAAATTTTAATTTCTTTATTCCTCCATTTAAACAGTCTGCAAAATTTGTCTTCCATATTTTTAACTCAACAAATGAGTTATTCTTCTCCACAATTCTATAAGTTCCAATTCTAAAATTCATTTTAAATCTTAAAAAAAAGATTTTTAATCTTGACTTTTCTTCTATTATCTTTTCTCCATTAATAAATTCCATATAATCAAACCGGTCAATATTTTCTCCAATTATTTTTCTGATGTTATTTTTGTCTAAATAATAGATGTTTTTAGTAGTCAACAATACCTTGCTTTTCCTACTAAATTTTATTAAAGCAACTTCTAATTCATTATTTTCAAGACTTACTTTCTCTTTTAGTATATTATAGGAGTTATCGAAAAATGTTATTCCTTTGGAATGTCGATAATATTTAATTTTCAATAATATTTGTTTCCGTAAATCTTCTTGTTTCTTTCTTACTTTCAATAGAATGTTTTTTATCTTGACAACTGTTGTTAACAGTTTTATAAAAGGTTAGTTGCGTTTTTAAAGTAACTAATTTACTAGGTTAATAAGGGATTTCTCAAGTGGGAAAAAACTAGCAATTAATTTTATACTTTGTTGGGCAGCGTTTTTATTAATTCCGCTTTTTTACTTTTTTCAGCGTGCGTCATTGCAATTATAAATTCAGTCAATTTTATTGTATCCATTTCTAATTGTCCGAGTTGTATATTCAATTCTTGTGCGTCAAATTCTTCATTCAGTTTAGCCACATATTTATAAAACTTACTTTTCTTTTTGGAAGGTCTGAAATTTTCAGGAACTAAAAGACAAATAAAATGTTGTCCGTAAATGTTTATAGGGTAAGCGTCTTTTATTATTTTCCAATTTATAAATTCATCGTGCGTTGTTCTGTCATAGATTCCAATTTCGTTTATGATAACCTGTGGCCTTTTGTCAAATAAATGAAAAAGCCCAACAGGTATGGCTAATCCAAAAAATATTGTTCCAACCCAACCCATAATTCGGTCAGTTTGTGTTCCGTCTTCTCTTAATATCATCCAAATTCCCGCTACAATTAAAGGTGCTGCGAGAAAGAATAATTTCAATACTTTTTTATTCGATTTATATAATTTGATTTCGGTCATTTTCAAATATTGCCCAACTTATATATATGCGGAACTTTTAGGTGTTTTTATAAAACTCAAATGTTTACTAAATTTTTGATTTTTCGAATATAGCATAAAAAAAGAATATGGTATTCTTAAGTTTTTTCTATCAGCGAAGCTCGCTGATGGTTTCGTAAGAATTATGACTCCTATTGTTAAAGAATAGGAGAGAAGTGTTACAAAATAACCTGAGAAGTTATTGGAAAGATTATTTTAAAGAAAGGAAATAGCAATTGAGTATTAAATAGGACTAAAAAAGGCAGCTAAATTATAGCTGCCTTTTGTGTTGCTTAATTAAATAAGTCTTTTATAAAAACAGGGTACTCTTTATAACCATTTACATGGTATACAGACGCTACATGGTCTGAAATAGTATAATATTTTGTGTTATTTTTTAGAATATTGTTTACATATTCTTTATAAGTAGTAATGTTATCGTAACCTGTAACCTCTACTTGTTTTACTTGCCAAAAAAGATTGCTATTTTTGGTTAAAGTATAAAAATCTAAGTTCATTAATGCATCAGGAAGGCTAGGTACAATTACTTCTGCATTGTTTTTCTTACTGTCATAAACAAAAGTCCAACTATAATCATAAGAAGCACCTATAGAGTTTTTATTTTTAAGCCATAATCTACCAACGTTATGAGCAGCACCACTAGTTGTAATTTCTACGGTATTTCCAGAAACACCTTCGTATTTAACCTTCCAATTCGGTTTTTCGAAATTGGCTAAAGGAGTTCCTTTACGCTCTGTAATATAATTTTCAGAAACAAGACGGTGTTTGTACACATCAAAATTAGTATTCAAAGGATAGGTAAGAGGAAGCGTAGCGGTATAAAATTTTTGGTTAAATAATTCGTGATAAACATTGTTAACATAATCATTCTGATTGTCGAAACCATGGATGGTTAACACAGGTTTAAGATCATATTTCGGTAGATAATCTTTAATCATAAATTGATTAACAGTAACATCTTGGTTACTAAAATCTGTACTATTTAAACTAAAGCCGTTATTTACAGGACTATTTACATATTGGTAAGTATAACTTCCTGCAGGGTCGCTAGCACCATGCGAATAGAAATACATACGATTCGTTTTTTTAGGCTGTAAATACTCTAACTTATATTGGGAGTCACTTAGCTTTTTACCTTTATAATCGAGTCCTGCAGACTTGATGTTATTATAAGTAGCAAAATTCTTAAGATCGTAGGTTGCTTCTGAATCTTTCGAATACGGATTTAATGATGGAAGCTGCATAGTTCCAGGTGAGCTTGTCGTAAGATGCTGGATAGTAGAAATTCTGTTAGATCCGTTACTTAAAACATCAAAGAAAGTAATCATAAAATGATCAGTATTGCTAAAAGCTTCCGAAGAATTAAGAGTAGTCTCCGTCATTCCAGGTACAATTCTAACAGTGTTAATAGGAGTTCCATCCATTTTTGATGCAAATACCCAAGACTTTACAATATTGGTAGAAAAATAATCTTGTGGGATTTTAATTTTTATAAGCGCTTGTATTTGTTCTAGTGTTGTATTAATAGCTAGTTCGCTAGTATTTCCTAAAGCATCTTTAGCTATAAACTTAAAGATACCAGCACCAGTAGCATAGGCATTCGGGTCAAAGTCAAAAGAATCAATCGTAGCATTATTAAAAAACTGAATACGTTTATTTCTGAATAAAACTTCAAAAGAACTAATTTCAGAATACGCATCGGTAACTTTAGGAGAAAACTTAATGATGTCTGAGATTACATCATCGGCATTAATCGCATTTATAACAATAGTAGGTCCCGTATTATCAGATATAAAGTTGATTAACTTTTTAGATGCGTTCTTGTTAGTATCAGTAGCAATAATTTCAATAGTATGCTTACCATCATTTATATTAGAAGTAAACAAGTCAATTTTATACTCTTCATTGGTAATATTGGCAATAGGAGTGCCATCAAAAAGAATAGCAACATTGTCTATTCCAACATCGTCACTAACTTTAAAAGTTAAAGTATTTGTCCCTTTAATTATGGCTCCCTCATCAATAGAAATATTACTAATAGATGGCAATGAATTGTCTAAAACAAATGCTATTTCTTTAGATAAAGTAGCGTTCTCAGCTGCGTCTAAAGCTTTAAATTTTAACAAATGGTTTCCAGCGCTGTAGTTGGAAACATTTATGGTAAATTTAAAAGGAGCAGTGGTGCTATTGGTCACTTTAACGTCATCGATAAAAACCTGAACATCGGTAACTTCAACATTATCAATAACATCAATAGTAAGCTCAAGAGTAGTACTAATTACTATCGGAGCTTTTATTTTGTTATCTGAAATATTATTTACTGTAAATGATTTAATACTTGGGGGCGTTGTGTCGCTTTCAACTAAATTACCCGTACTTTCACTACTACATGATTGTATGAGCACTATAATAAACGAATAGATAATTGTTTTAAAATGATTTCTTTTATTGAACATAGATATTATTTTGCAATGAATTATTACTCATATTAAGCGTAGTTTTTTAGTATTGTTTTTCCATAATTATTATAGAAAACAAAACTGAAAAATTAATACTTAAACAAAAGTGAGGTAGCTCACTTTTATTGATTAATAAAACGTGTTTTAAATGAATTTTTTTAAGGTAACAAAGATCAACCCAAATTATATTTAGTGCATTCACCTAGGTTAATTAATGAAGTGTTTTATAGAAAAGATAAACAAAAGAACGCGCTATTATAATAGATAGATTTAAGAGTAAAAATTAATAATAATGGGCTTGCAATCTTTCTTAGGTAAAAAAGCGAAAAATAAAAAGCATGTGCGTATTATTGTAAATGTAATTTTAAACTAATTATACCAACCCTTTATTTATAGTTTATGAAAAAGTATCTTTTCTCTTTCATCTTAATGATTACTACCATCGGTTTTTCTCAAAATAAAATTGAAAAACTACAGGAACAACTAAAAGAATCTAAAAACGAAGAAATAAGTTTGAAGATTTTAGATACGCTTACAAAGGTTATGATACGATCTAATCATCCAAAACAAAGAGCGTATTTAGATCGTTTAATAGCTTTAGCCAAAAAGCAAAATAACTATGATTTAGCAGCTTCTAAAACAAGATTCATAGCACAGAGCCATATATATGGCCGTCAACCAGATTCTGCTATTTATGTAGTAGAAGAGATGTTACAAAATAAAGAGAAGTTTACTACAAAAAAATCAGAGGCACATTTATTATTAAAAAGAGCAGCTGCTTATTTTAATAAAGAAATGCTAGAAAAAGCTTCAAAAGATTACGATACCTCAGCAGAACTATTTTTAGCAACAGGAGATTCTATTTATGCGGCAGATGCCCGTTTTTATGGAGGACAAGTGTATACAAATTTAAAAGACTTTCTTACTTCGATAAATAGATATGAAGAAGCTTATAAATTATACGATTTGTTAGGAGATGGAGTATATGCAAGTTATGTTTTATCAGACCTATCCAATTTATACGGGAAAAATAAATTTTATGATAAAGCAATTTCTGAAAGAAAAAAAACATTAAAAGGTTTTTTTAAAGGGAAGAACTATTCTGGTGTTAGTACAGTACATGTGCAACTAGGAAACGATTATTTTAGTAAAAAAGAGTTTGAAATTGGGAAGAAGCATATAGATTCTGCACAGTATTATACAGATAGTATTAACCATAAGGTTAACAAAGCTCGATTAAAAATGTATGTAGGCTTAGCTAATGTAAAATATTATTTAAATAAAAATGAGTTAGCAAAGGCTAAAGAGTGTTTAAATACAGCTGAGCAACAGATTGCATTAACAGACGCTCCTGAATATTACAACTCAGATTTATTATTGCACAAAGCAAGATATTATAAAAAATCTGGAGAATATACGAAAGCCCGTGAAGTACTAAAAAAAGTAGTACTTAAAAAAGGGAAAATTAGTGATGAAGATTTATATGTAAGAGCCGAAAATGATTTAGCCGAATTATATGCAAAAGAGCTTAACTATAAAGAAGCGTATAAACATTATACAAAATACATAGAAGCTAAAGAGTCTATAGAAAATGATATAAAAACAAATACTTTTTTGTATTACCAATCTGCGTTTGAAACAGAACGAAAAGACAATGAGATTTATAAAAAGCAATCGGAAATAAAATTATTAGAAAAAGATAAAGAGATTGAAAAAAACAAGCGTAGGTTTTTGTGGACGCTGTTAATTGCAATCCTATTACTATCAATATTTATTTCATTTTATATATGGAAAAAAGGCAAGCAAAAAAGAGTCGCTTTATCTTTTAAGATAGAAAAAAGCAAAAAAGAATTAGAAGAGTTTACTAAGCAACTAATAGAAAAAAGTAAAACACAAGAAACGCTAACTAAAGAGCTAGAAAATTTAAAAGAAAAAATAGGGGAGCAAGAATCTGTTGAACAACTTCAAGATTTAACCGCGATAAAAATTCTTACCAATGATGATTGGTATACTTTTAAAGAAAAGTTTAAAACAGTGTACCCCAATTTTTTTGCAAGTATAAAAAACAAAGGGTTTGAGCTTACCAAATCTGAAGAGCGATTAATTGCCATGGAAAAATTGTATTTAGATACAAATGAAATAGCAAGTATGTTAGCAATATCTAACGATAGTGTAACTAGAAGTAGGTCTAGATTGCGTAAAAAATTAAATGCGCCTAAAGGAGAGTCGATTCTTAAATATTTAGAAGTTTCTTAAAGCATAAAAAACATGCTTTTCTTTAAGGTGTTGAAAATGTGATTGTTGCTGTGTTTAAGGGCAGTTTTGTCCGTTTTTTGTCCGGTATATATATAAGGGATTATAGCAGTAATTTTATTTCTTTGACTTTTATTTCTAAAAAGTCAAATTCAATGAGAACAAAGTTACTAGTACTTCTTTTCACATTATTTTATAATATTTCTTTTGCTCAAGAAACACAGGTTTTAGATGCCAATTTTGAAAACTATTTAGAAACCCATGATGCAGATGGAAATGTAGTTGCTTTGGGAGCTGCTACAAGTATGGGAAATGGAGTTGCTAATGATAAGTATGTTACTACAGCTAGAATTGAAAATATTGCATCGTTAAACATATCTAATAAAGGTATTGTTGATATGACGGGTATTGAAGCTTTTGAAAATTTACAAATCTTAAACTTGAATTCTAATGATGTTACATCGATAGATTTATCTGGAAACATTGAATTACTTGAGTTTTATGCAGTATCAAATAGCTTAGTTAATTTAAGTTTAAAAGACAATACTAAACTTGAACGTATTGATGTATCGGATAACGATTTAATTTCTTTAGATTTTAGAAATGGAAATAATGCAATAGTTAAAAGCCTTAAAGCTATAGCCAATTACCAACTTTATTGTTTTAATGTAGATGATGCAAGTGCTTTATATTTAACATTATGGACTGTAGATGCTACTACTTCGTTTGATGAAAATTGTGGATTGACTTCTATTACCGATACTTCTTTTGAAGCTATTTTAGAGAACAATAACATTGGAAACGGGATTATAGGAGATAACTACGTGTATACCGTAAGAATTGAAGAAACGACAACGTTAGATATCTCTAATCAAAGTGTAACCAGTATTGTAGGAATAGAATTATTTCAAAATTTAAGTGTTTTAAATGCAAATTCAAATGATATTTCAGCAATAGATCTTTCTTCTAATACCGCTTTAACAGAACTATACTTAATCTCAAATGAACTAACCACATTAGATTTAACTGCAAATACAAATTTGCTTAAAGTAAATGTGAATGATAATGATTTAACCACTTTCGACTTTAGAAATGGGAACAATGGTATAATTCAATCCTTTAATGCTATTGCTAATTACAATCTTAAATGTATTACTATAGACGATGCTTCACTCTCTAGTCTTGCTTTATGGAATATAGATTCTGGCACTTCATTTAATGAAGATTGCAATTGGACTTATGTACCAGATGATAATTTTGAAAACTATTTAGAAACGCATGATGCCGATGGAAATGTTGTGCCTGTAGGAGATGCTACAAGTATGGGGAATGGGAAAATAAATGATGATTATGTTATTACAGCAAAAATTAAAGATGTACTAGTACTTACTATGTCTACATTAAGTATTACAGATGTAACTGGTATAGAGGGGTTTGTGTCTTTACAAAATTTAAGTATTTTCGATAATGGAGTTTCAAACATAGATCTTTCAAAAAACAATGCATTAGAAACATTAAATCTTAGTAAGAATAATCTTACCAATTTAGATGTGTCTAATAACACATTATTAACGGAATTACATATTACGAAAAACAATCTTACCAATTTAGATGTATCACTCAATACAGCTCTAAAAAAAATAAGTTGCAGCCAGAATCAACTTAATAGTTTAGATGTTAGAAATAATACCGCTCTTATAAACTTATCTTGTTATAATAACCCATTAGGAAGTATAGATGTAACACAAAATATTTTGTTACAGAGTCTTGACTGTGTAGATACACAACTAACAAGTATTGATGTTTCTAAAAATCCAGAACTAGAGTCATTGCAAGTGTATGAAAATTCACTTACAAGTTTAGATATAAATGCCAATGTAAAATTAAAAGAGTTGTATGCAGAGGATAATCAGATTACGAGTTTAGATGTATCTAAAAATACAGTTTTAGAAGATTTATCTTGTTTTAACAATCAACTAACTTATTTAAACGTTAGAAATGGAAACAATACAAATTTAGATTCGGGAGATTTCGATATAAGAAACAATCCAGGTCTTACTTGTGTTTCAGTAGACGATCCAACATATGCAAATGCTAATTTTAGCAAAAAAGACAATCAAACAATTTTTAATACATTTTGTAATAGTACTTCTGTTCCCGATGCTAATTTTGAAGCCTATTTAGAAACACATACAGATTATGGAGGTGTTGTTGCTATTGGAGATCCAACAAGTATGGGTAACGGTATTGCAAATGATAAGTATGTAGGTACAGAGAAGATACAAGGAATAAAAAACTTAAACATTTCAAACCAAGGGATTGCAGACTTTACAGCATTAGAAGGTTTTGAGAGTTTGGAAGTATTATCAACATTTGGGAATACGGTTTCAAGTTTAAATTTAACAGCTAATACAAAACTAAGAGAAATAAATTGTTACTCAATGGGGCTTAGTAGTATTAATGTTTCAGGTTTAACGTCTATTGAAAGATTAGTGCTTAGAGAAAATAATTTAACCTCTATAGATTTAAGTTCTAACTTAAAATTAAAAAGTTTATACATTTCTAATAATAATTTAAACAATTTAGATGTAAGTGCAAATACATTACTTACAGACATAAGAGTTAGAGAAAACTTACTAAATACATTAGATGTAACGAACAACATTAATTTAATAAGATTGTATTGTTCAGATAATTCGTTATCAACTATAAATGTAGCCAATAATACACTTTTAGAAACCTTAAGTTGTGGCGGAAATGAGTTTGTATCAATAGATATTAGCAGTCTTATTAATTTAACGGATCTATTTATAGAGAATACTCCAACACTTACTTCTTTAGAGGTATCTAACAATGTTAAACTTGAAGATATTGGAGTAGATAATAATACTTTATTAACTACATTAAATTTATCAAGTAATTCAAAACTACTTGAGGTATATATTAATAATACAGGTATTAATACTCTAGATTTTAGTAGTAGTACAGATTTAGAATATGTAGAATGTAAGAACAATAGTAATTTAACTTCTTTAAATTTCAAAAGTGGAAATACGAGTAGTATTGACGAAATGTATGCTACAGGTAATCCAAACCTTGTATGTATACAAGTAGATGATTCTTCAGCTAGTTATTTAAATAGTTGGGATAAAGATAATGCGACAGGATTTGGAGAAGATTGTAATTGGACTTATGTTCCAGACGATAATTTTGAAAATTATTTAGAAACCCACGATGTTAATAATACTACTGTAGCAGTTGGAGACCCAACAAGTATGGGGAATGGAATAGCTAATGATAATCAAGTGGCTACAACTAAAATAGAAAAGGTTACCTCATTAGATATTAGTAGTCTAAATATTTCAGATTTAACAGGTATAGAAGGGTTTACAGCATTAGAATCGTTAAATGCTGATTATAACGATTTAACTTCATTAGACTTAAGTAGCAATACGAGTTTAAAAGTTTTAGATGCAGCAGAAAATGATTTTACTTTATTAGATTTATCAGGATATTTAGCCTTAGAGGAAGTAGAGTTAAGATCAAATTCGATAACAGATTTAATTGTAGAAAACAATCCAAACTTAAAAAAATTAAGAGTTGGTAAAAACAGACTTGCAACTTTAGATGTAACCGCATGTACACAATTAGAAGAATTAGCAGCACATCAAAATGTATTGGTATCATTAGATGTTAGAAATGGGAATAACAATCTAATAACAAATTTTTTCGTTAAAGGAAATGCAAGTTTAACATGTATTGAGGTTGACGATGCTGTAGCGGCGTATTTAGCAACTTGGGAAAAAGATGCAACCGCAAATTTTAGCGAAAATTGTAACTCAACAGTTTGGTTAGGAACTAATGACGATAATTGGAATGAAACTAATAACTGGGTGGGTAATACAGCACCACAAACTACAAGTAATGTTATTATTCCTTATAGAACAAATACTCCTAGATTAACTTCTTCAGAACAAATAAATGATCTTAGAGTAGCAGAATACTCTTCATTTGACATTTCAGAGAATGGATCAGTAAAAGTAGATGGAGACTTTAGTAATTCGGGAACATTTACAATGACATCTACAGCTTCAAAAAGTGCGAGTTTATTAGTAGAAGGAACAGCAAACGGGCAAATAACATATGAAAGAGGAGGCTTATTAGCGAATAAGTGGAGTACAGTATCTGCACCTGTAGAAGGACAAAGTATAAAAGACTTTGTTGAAAATCCAGAAAATAATATTAGAAAGAATACTACTGTAACACCAAACCGATATGCAGTAGCATATTATAATGATAGTAATGCCGCAGGAGCAAAGTGGGTGTATTATACAGTTGATGATTTAGCAGCAAATACAATTACTTTTGAAAAAGGAAGAAGTTATGCAATCTCAAGAGCAACCGATGGAGCTGTAACATTTACAGGAACCATAACCACAGAAAATACCATAAAAGCGGTAGATCCATCAGCATGGAATGCTATAGGAAACCCATACACTACTTATTTACCAGTAAATGAAAATGGAGGAAATAATATAATTACTACCAATACGAGTAAATTAGATCCAGCCTATATGGGAATATACCAATGGGACAACGCACAAGAAAAATATGTAGCAAAAACATTGTTAGACGGAGCAACAAGCATAGCACCTGGACAAGGGTTTTTAGTAAAAACAGCTGCAGGAGCAAGTAACATAACATTTACAGCAGGGCAGAGAAGTACAGCCCCAGTAATAGGCGGAACATTTGGTAAAGCACAGCCTATGCCAACAATAAACTTAGTAGTAAGTGCAAATAAAAAGTCGGTAAAAACAACCATAGCCTATAGAGACAATGCAACAGTAGGCTTAGACCCAGGTTATGATATTGGAAACTTTAACGGAGCAAGCCTTGATGTATATACCCAATTGGCAGATAATACAACAACGCAATACTTCACCTACCAATCGGTGCCAAAAAGTAAAATAGCAGCCATGGTAATACCCGTAGGAATAAAAGCGAAGGCAGGAGAAGAAATAAGCATAGCCATACAACCTACAAACCTACCAGAAGGAGTTGAGGTATATTTAGAAGATAAAGAAAAAAATACCCTAACAAAATTAACAGCTACAACTAACCAAACACTAACATTAACAGAAGCTATAACTGGAGTAGGTCGCTTTTATTTACATACAAGAAGCAATAAAATAGATGCAATAGTTGGAGAAGATGCTATTAAAATATACACCCTAACAAATAACAAAATTATAGTAGAAGGTATTACCAAAGAAAAGGCAAGTTTAAGCTTATATAGCCTGCAAGGAGCTAAGTTATTTACCCAAACAATAGAAGGGAAAGAAAAGTATACAATAGCCCTACAAAAGCAACCAACAGGAGTGTATATAGTACAAGTAAGAACTGCACAAGGAAATAAAACAAAGAAGATTATACTAAACTAAGAGAAAGATGACGATGAAAAAAAGTATAAAAACTACAGAAGAAAGCATTACAAGAAAAGAAGCATTAAAAAAAATAGGCAACTACGGTAAGTATACAGCTTTAACAGCATTGGGAACTTATGTGCTATTGAATCCCCTTAAAGCACAAGCACAAAGCCCCGATTCCCCTGGAGATGGATTTGATTAAACAAACAACTAATCATATCAATTTCAAATAAAAAGACAGCTAATTTAGCTGTCTTTTTTAATTTAGTTATCTATGCTGCTTATCTAAAAGTTAATTAACTCAACAGTTTTTGTTTCTGTTCTTGAAGGTATATTTTATTGTAGACTTCCTCATTGTTTTTAATCGCTTCTCCAAAACCAACATAACCTTTCTTGGATTTAAATTAAACATGCATTTTATATGTTGTTATCAGCTTTTTTTCTCTCATTAAACTTTTCAATTTCGTCATCTGTTAACGCTAGATATGTATTTACATTTGGTGTATTATTAAAACCTAACTCTTTTCTCCACAACTCATAATCAACATCATAATTGTTCAAGTCTGCTAGTATATTCAGAGGTTTATAATTAAGGATGTGTTTAATAAAGGTATCAGGCAGTCTTACATTGTGTTTGTTAATATAATGAGATAGTTTTTCTGGATAAATATATTTCCCATCGGTTAAACAGCTTGCTCCCATATCATTTTCTTTACAACGATATCGACACCAACTTGTTCCCATCCATTGGGCAATTGGTTTACCCTTTTTTAAATGTTGGAGAACTATATTTTTTTCATTTGTATTCCAATTTAAATCAATAAAATTAGCTGGATCTGGTAATTCAGGTTCATAAATGCTTTTCCAATATCCAATTGCAATTAGTTTTGGTTTCAATTCAAAAAGTATTTTGTGTTAATGGCTACTAATAACGTGTTTGTATAAGATTAGTTGCGTGGTTTAAGCAACTAATTTAGCAAATACAAACCAAATAGAAAATCCGCGAGGACTTTCGTAAATAGGCTAAAACCAGCAATTAATTTTATACGGTGTTAGGCAATGTTTTTAATTTAATTCAAATGTATCAGAGCCATCTTCAACTAAACAATTTCTTGTGTTATTTAAAAGGGCTTCATCTCCTGATTTAGTTAATTTACATTCCAAAACCTTAGTCAGTTTGAGTCTATCCATCACTCTTGGATGAAGTGCAAGGCATAGACCACTTCCATCACTTTGAACACTTGGGTATAAAACTCCATCGGCTCCATTATTTACAACAAGTTCTGAGAAAATTGAACTAATCATATAATTATGATTTTCACCATTCTCAACTTTTTTAGAGAATTCGGCTGCTAAAAACTCAAGTAATTCATCCCTTTTTTCTGTATCATCTTTAGAGAGTATTTGCTCATTATATTTATCTCGGACATCATTAATATATTGAACGTTGTAGTCTTTATTAGGGTCAAAAATTGTAATGACTGAAATTAAATCTTGAACTTGCCATTTTCCGAATGTTACCAATCTTTCTCCATCAGTATTTTCTCTTAATAAATCTATTACTTCTGTCGCACCAACAATTCTTGCGTTAGTGATTTCTTCTGCACTAATTTCTCCTTCGGGAATTACTGAAGCATAAAACATTGTATTGTCTGGTGTACTAGCTCTTAAATGTGTTTTATTATATTCTTGTGGCTTATAAGAAATTCTATCTTTAGTACTAAATGTCGGTTCTTCTTCCGTATTATTTACGGCTCTATCTATTTCCTTTGGGTGATTATAATCTGTTCTCATTATTGGAATACCTCCTTGAAACATTTCTGTCAAAATTCTTCTAATATCTTCAACTGGTTCAAGTGACAAGTCAAGAGATTTTAACTCTTCAAGTAATTCGGGATTATACATTTATCTTATTTTTATATTCTTTGTTAAGAAATGATTTTCTAAATAATATTTTTCTTGTTTTGCCAATCATTCAAATCTTCAATAAAATACTCTAAAATTTCATCATAATTGTCATTTGAATCTTTTAGGTCATATGTTTCCCAATCATTCCAAAAATCATTTAATGTCTTAAATAACTTTTTGTCTAATTTTATAAAAGAATTGTAGTATTTAGAATAATTAAAAGATTTATTATTACAAGTTTTCATAGCAAAGAATTTTCCAATATAAAAGTCAATTGCTTCTCTGTCATAGGTCCCATTAATTCTATACCTTTCTTGCAATGAACTCATTAACTTGTTATTCATTTTTCTTTCTTTGTAATCACTAATGAAATAATGGTTTTCAAATCCTAAACTTAAATATATTGGTAACATTAAATTATGTTCTAAACAGTTTGTTACGTGACTTTTAAGGTCAGTTGAAAAGAAATAATGGATATCAGGATTGCTATCTATTATTGAGTAAAAATCGCTTACAATTTGAACACCTTTAAATTTCAAAAAGATATGAAGCAATTCGTGGGTAAAATACGCAGGGTTAATGTCATTTTCATAAATGCAGATTGTTGCAATTTCTCCATCTAGTCTTGACATATAGTTAGGTTCAGGACTTTCTATTAAAATAAACTCGAATTTTTCGTTTAGCTCATCCCATAATTTAAGATTTCTATTGTCAATTAATTTATCTAGATATTTTTCCATTCGAAGTTTATAATGTTTTTTATCCGTTATACTCTGGTAGAAACCATTCCCTACACATTGTTTCATAAACATTTTTCATATTATCCATTTGATTCCAAAGCGAATGAATGTGCTGAAAGTTAAGTACTTCTTTTTGTGTGTACAGATTTCCATTTGGTCCATATTCCCATTCTTTTTCTTTATTATCAGGCACGAATCCTTCTACATATCCTATTGGAATTTCGTCAGTCTCTTTTATTTTTATTAGCATTTGTTTGAAATGGTCAATAATTGGCCAATAATTATTTTCCCATACATCGAATCTTAAAAGAATTGAAATGTAGTACTTACAACGTTCTATTAGTATTTTTTCTGAACAGTAGTTTAATTCATTGTTTTGGTAGCCAATCTTATTAAAAAAGGAATAGAACTTTGGTCGTTTTGCGTAGAAGTAAATTGGCGAAAGAGTATTTGAATTCTTTGTAATAAGATTGGAAGTCGGAATATAGATAGTTTTATTCTCTTGCTCTTTTGAGAAAAAGTCAGGCTCTTTAGCTAAAATTACCTTATCGATATAATCATTTAAGCATAGAAAGTATATATTCTTGTTTTGATTATTAACAACAAATAAAATTACAGGAATTGTATTTCCCATTCTGTGAATAGTGAAAAGTTCATTAGTATCAATTACGAATTTGACTACCTCAATTTGCTTTTCTACACCGCTTTCATTTAAAGGTGTATTCTCAATATTTTTTCTTTCTTTAATTTTAATATTTGCAATATCAACAGTATCTGTGCCTTTAACTTGAATAAACAGATGTTCTCCTAATGTATCAAATACTAATTTTTCTTCTGAATCATTTTTTTCAAATAATTCAATCGATAAGTCAATCCCATAGTCAGGCTTGTATTCCCTAATAGTCCAATATTCTGGTAGAATCTCATTAATTATTTTGAGAGAGACTTTTTCCGTGATATGTGAAGTTGATTTGCGTTTGGGTCTCATAAATATTGCCTAACTTATTTATATGCGGAACTTTGTTCCTATTATTTGCCTAATATGGCTGGCTATGCGGAACTTTTACTCCTATTATACAACTCAAAATATTCGCCAAATTTTTTGAGTTTTCGAATGTAACATAAAAAAAGAAGCTAAATATACGGAAAACCATACTTGAAGTAAGGTTTTACCCTATTTTTTTATCAGGAGAATCACTTAGTGGGGGCTAAATAGGTAGGTTATAGCCTAAAAATGAGGTTTTTTTATGTTTTTTCTCTCAGCGAAGTTCGCTGAAGCTTTCATTGTGTATTTATTTCATCAGCGAAGCTCGCTGACGGTTTCGTTCTATATTTATTTCATCAGCGAAGCTCGCTGACGGTTTCGTTCTGTATTTATTTCATCAGCGAAGTTCGCTGATGGTTTCGTTTTATATTTATTTCATCAGCGAAGTTCGCTGACGGTTTCGTTCTGTATTTATTTCATCAGCGAAGTTCGCTGATGGTTTCGTTTTATATTTATTTCATCAGCGAAGTTCGCTGACAATTTCGTAAGAATTATGACTCCTATTGTTAAAGAATAGGAGCAAAGTGGGGCTAAATGAGCTAAGAAGTCACTAGCAAGATTTTTTTGAAGGAGTTTTAGTAGTAGGTTTTTAAATGTCTTCTACAAAAAACACGGCATTAGTATTTAAATCGTAAAAGCCAAATTCATTAGTGTTCCAAGGAGTATGTAGCCTTAACTTTTCTTTTTTTATAGTTCCTCTTTCAAGCAGTTCGTTAAAAATGGGCATTAAATTTCTAACAAATATTTTAATCACAGAACCACCAAGAAGCGGATCGTCTTCAGTATTGGCATGCCATTGTAAATGAATACAAAGGTTTTCACGTCTCATAACCGCATACATATTATAATTGTACAATCTAAGGTGCTATAAAGTATTTGTGTATGATTTTTTCACATGTTTAATTAACTAATTTAGCACTACTTTATAAATTGCTGCGTATAGTTTTTTAATGCTTCCACTTTTTATTTATGAAATATAAATAGACGCTATACAATTACACCATCATTAAGATACAAGCCAATTAAACTCATAGAATTGATAATTCCATGTGCTATTATTAACGGAAAAAGTTTTCGCTTTATCATAAAATATATTGAACCAAATATAAGAGCGATACAACCAGTAGCTATAACACCAGCTATTCCTTGATAAATATGTAATGAACCAAAAATAACCGAATGTATTAATAAAGCTAAGAGTATTCCATGCTTATTATTTCCTGTAAAATCTATCAACCTATTAAGTAAATATCCACGGAATAATAATTCTTCACCTAAAGCGGCACCAAACCAAATAACCCCAATTAAATAACTAATAAAAACAATTGGCTTTCCTAAAAAGAAAGAAAATCGATCAGCTACATCAGCAGGATTTGTTAACCCAAAACTTTCTAATAAAGGCTTTACTAATAATCCCATAACAACGGCAACTATAACTACAGATAGTATAGCCAATAATATGTTTTTCTTCCATTCTTTAAAATTGTGAGGTAATAGAAAGCCAAATTCTTTCCATTTCATTCTTTTTTGCTTCATAAAGAGTGTCGCAATTATAATTCCGCACCAAATTGATATTGAACCAGCTCCAATGATATTAAAATAATCTAAAAAATGTTTCATGCTTAAAATGATGGTAAATACCACTGCTATTTCTAGAACTATTTTAAAGTTATAAGGTTTTGTATTTGATATTTTAGTATTCATAATGATTTGTATTTTTATATATTCTTGTATATTTAGGACAAATTTACTAATAATAAATTAAAATTAGGACAAGTTTACTAATGAGGTCAACAAAAGACAAAATTTTAACAGCATCAAGGCTTTTATTTAATGAAAAATCATTTAGTTCAGTAACCATTAGAATGATAGCTGCATCATTAAAAATGAGTTCAGGAAACTTAAATTATCATTTCAAAAAAAGAGAAGAAATATTAGAATCGTTATATTTTGAAATGGCAAATGAATTTGATCAAAGACTTTTAGGTTTTTCTGAAATAGAGTTTTCTATAAATCAACTAAAAACAGAAATCAAACTAACAATGACAAGAATGATTGACTATCAATTCTTTTGGACAGATTTATATAATATAATAAATGCTAATGAAAACATAAAAACACATTTTCATGAAGTATATGCTACTCGTTATAAGAATTACATGTTTTTATTTGAACAGTTACAAAATAATAAAATAATAAAAGCTTCAATATTGAAATGGGAATTTGAAAACCTTTCTGAACAAATGATTATTTATAATAATACTTGGTTATATTCTACAGTATTATATGGAGGAAACGTTACTAAAAATATAATTGAAGAAAAAGCAAACACTATGGTACGTATTCTGTATCCATATTTAACAGAAAAAGGAAGAGAAGAGTTTTATGAAGTTGTAAATTCAAGTCAAAATAAAAGCAAAGAATTATAAGCTATATTATTCAGTGTCTCTAGTGGTGTTAGTGTCAAGAATATAATTATTAGAAGCCTTTTTAAGTTTCGCAATCATACGATTACGAAGCTTTTCAGGCTTTTGTATTACAATAGCATCACCATAGCCTAATATTAAACGTTCTAGCTCAAAATTGGGTTGTACTAGTATATTAAAAATAACGCCATCATCAGTATATTTAATAAGACGTTGCGATTTATGAAAAGGCTTAGTAATAACATAAGGGGCATTTTTTTTATCAATCCAAAACTGAATGCGTTGAGCTCTTGTATTTGCAACGGTAGCACCAATTACATTTTTATAATAAGTATCCCCATCAATATTTAAGTCTATGTACTCAATGTTTTCTTCTAATACAATGTTTGATATTCTATCTAAAGCTAGCGTAATAAATTGTTTTTTGTGAGAAGCTAAGAGAAACCATCTATTATTATATTCTTTTAATAACTGAGGATGTAAAGCCATATTACTAGCTTTATGTGCTTTAAAAGATTGATAAGTAATTGTAATAACTTTCTTTTGTTGAATAGCATTGTAAATAGGATCAATATATTCGAGCCCTTTTAGTTGTTCATTTTTGTCTAAATGAATAATAGCTCTATTATTTTTATTAGAAGAATAAACAGAATCTTCTAATCGTTGTAAAACACCGTCCATTTCTTTGAATAAAGAGAAATCTTTAAATTGACGTAACATTTCTATGGCTTCATTCATAATCTTTACATCAGCATCGGTAACAGGAATATTTTTAATACTATAATTATCTTCAGAATAACGATAATACTTACGATTATAGACTTCTATAGGAGCATTATATCCTAACTTATCACTTCGCATATGCTGAATATCTAATTGAATAGTACGTTTACTTACATACACGTCTTTACCTTCATACTCATACAAGGCATCAGAACAAGCTTCAATTAAACTGTCTAAAGTCCATGTACGCATAGAGTTTCGTAAACATTGATCAATGGTTTTGTACCGAACAAGTGCGTTTTTATTAGAAGCCATTTATAAAGTGTTTAGTTCATTAGTAAGATTAAGTTTAGCTTGGCTTTCGTATAAGTTTCTAAATTCATCTGTAGCATAGATGAAAGGTTTATCAATAAAATGCTGTAATACTTTCTGTCTACCGTTTTTATAAAGAAGACTAGGAACTAATTTGTATTCTTTTCTAATAAGTTTTGTGTAGTTTCGATAAATATCTTCTTGCTGTCCTAAGATGGCTAAATCAAAATCGATCATCCACTTAGTATCATTGTCAATAGCATCATGTGTTTTAGTAGCAATAATTTGTTGATTGATATTTTTTAGAAAATCATGTGGCAAATTAATTTTTGATAATTCCTTTAATGCAAGAATGGCACTTTGTTCTTCATTGTCTTTTTTCCAGATATTATAAATCATATCATGATAAAAAATAGAAAAAGAAACAATGTCTGCGTTTTCTAATTCATTTTTATAAGTATCAAAATAAGAGAATAATTCTTCTATGTGGGTAAAATTATGATAAGCCCTGTGCTTTTCAGTATAGTTTTTTTCAAGAGTATTCCATAAAGAATCTATTAAAATGGTATTGGAAGTATAAGAAGATACCAGTTTTTTAAAACGGAGAATTAAATTCATTTACATCAATTTTTTCTGATAAAAATAGGAAATAAATTTAGCTACGCAAAAAGATTGCGTAACAGTGTTCAATATTTGCACCGGAATCATAAGAAAGTAAATAACTTTCAAAAGTAATCGCTCCACAAAACAAGGAGTTTGTGGAGTTTTAAAAATTGAAATAATGAAAAACAAAGAAAAAATTACAGGAAAAGAATTAATTGAAATGGGGTTTAAATCAGGGAAATGGTTTCCTGAAGCGATGGAATATATCAATATAAATGAATTGTCTAAGGGGGAAATGTTAGCGTATTTAGAGCAGTTTCGTTCAGGACCAGAGATACCATTATTGGATAATCCAATGGATTTTAAAGTAAATATCAAAGCAGAAAATGATTTAGAAGAAGAGAATGTAAATAAAGTAATAGCTTCGATGGAAGTATTAATGAAAACACCTACCATAGTTAACGGAGCAATTATGCCAGATGCTTGCCCAACAGGTGGAACTGGAACAATTCCTGTAGGAGGTATTGTAGTAGCAAAAAATGCGATTCATCCAGGAATGCATAGTGCAGATATTTGTTGCTCGGTGATGTTAACTGATTTTGGGAAAGCTGATCCGAAAGAGGTATTAGATGCAGCCCATAGTAGTACGCATTTTGGGCCAGGAGGAAGAGATAGAAATACGCAATTTCGTTTTCCTATGGATTTGTTAGCAGAAATTGAAGCGAATCCTTTTTTAAACAATCAAAAGTGTATTTCTGCAGCAAGGTCTCATTTAGGAACACAAGGAGACGGAAATCACTTTTTATTTATAGGTACTTCTAAAAAAACAGGAAATACTATGATGGTAACGCATCATGGAAGTAGAGGTTTTGGAGCAAATTTGTATGCTAGAGGAATGCATGTTGCTGAACAATTTAGAAAAGAATTATCTCCACAAACATTAAAGCAAAATGCATGGATTCCGTTTGAAACAGAAGAAGGAAAAAACTATTGGGAAGCATTACAAATTATACGAAAATGGACAAAGTTAAATCACGAGGTTTTACACGATGCAACTTTAGAAAAGTTAGGAATAGAAAAAGAAAACAGATTTTGGAACGAACATAATTTTGTGTTTAAAGAAGGAGATTTGTTTTACCATGCAAAAGGAGCAACGCCATTAGATGCTAAGTTTATGCCAGATATTACTGGTCCAAGATTAATTCCTTTAAATATGAGCGAACCAGTTTTAATTGTAGAAGGAAATACTACTGAGAACAATTTAGGTTTTGCCCCACATGGAGCAGGGAGAAATGTAAGTAGAACACAGCATAGAAAAAGCAAAATAGGAACTGTAGAAGAGATTTTTGAAGAAGAAACGAAAGGTTTAGATATCCGTTTTTTTTCAGAAGAAATTGATATTACAGAATTACCTTCAGCTTATAAAAATGCAGAAACAGTACGTAACCAGATGGAAGAGTTTGGTTTAGGAGAAGTTATTGATGAAGTTGTACCTTACGGTTGTATTATGGCTGGAGATTGGAAAAAGAATGCGCCTTGGAAGAATAAAAGGAGACAAAATAGAAATAGAAAATGAAGAGAAACCTTAAAAACATAATTTCAGGATTGCTAAATTCTTTTATTAGTAGAAATAATGATGTTAATGGGTATTGGGGCATAGGTAAGTTATATGCTTTAATGATAGATAATAATTGTTTAGAAGTAAGAATAAATTTATTAGAAAAAAGGATTAAACCAGAAAGTTTAGATTTTAATTTTTTAATTAATGATTACAGTAATAAATTGATAAGTAAAATAGAAGATGTTGGTTTATTTGAAGAAGATATTTCAAGTGTAAATATTTTTTTAAAAAGTAATGTAAAGAATTTATTAAATAAAGATTATGAGACAGTACCTTTATTGTGTTCTATAAAAATGATATATAAAGAAAATATTATTCTTAAATATGAACAAAGAGTAATGTGTAGAAAGCATAATCTTAATTTAGAAAGTAAATCATGTAGAAACTACTCAAAATGAATCAAAAACTAAAACAAAAAGCATATCAAGTATTAATAGATAAAATAGATGTTGAAACTTTTGAAAATGAGCTATATCAGCTTGTTGAAAAAAATGAATTGAAAAGTGATTCACTTTTGTTTGATTTTGTGAGTATTGATTTTAAATCAGATAATTACGAAAAAGAAATATTTAATTTATTGAAAAATAGTTGCTCTGATGATGAGTTATTAAGTTTTGAAACTTACTTTTTATGTTTAAAATTATCAAATTCTGAAAAAGAGAGTATTATTTTAAATTTGATTAATGCATTGTCAAAATTATATATAGAAAAAGGCTATGAATATGATCTGTTATATGAGTTTTACAAGTTAAATGACGGAATCCAATCATTGGATTATGATTATTATTGCTTAACAGAAGAGCAAATAATAAGTAAAGCAAGATTATTTTCAGAAAAAGTTATTACAAAATTTAATTTTTATAAGGAAAATGAAGATTGGGATGAATTTTTAAATTGCATAATTGAAGTAGAAGTAGATAAAAGAGAAGCTATAAAACCTAGTCATACTTTAATAAAACAAAATGAAAGTTTGTTTAGTAGTACTATAAATTTATTGAAAGGAATGTTAGGTTTAAGATAAAAATAAAAGTGAAGTCTACAATTTAATAAATAAGTTACTAGTTTCTTTAAGGGATAAGTTTTATACTCAAAATTTGGAACTATAATCAATTTTCTTGCATATTTGCATCACAATAATCAAGGAAAAACACAAATTTAAACCTATGACAATACTAAAAATCACATATCAGGACGCAAATAAGCGACTTCGTGAGTTGTATTTTAGGTAGAAATTCACAGTATAAAAAGCAAAAGCGTCCAAAATTAATTTTTTGGACGCTTTTTTTATAAAAAATATTAAAACCTGAAAGACTCTTTGAACCGTGTAATAAAAAATGTACATAACAAAGTATCAGCGAATTAATAAATCTACAAAAAGTGGATAGGAAGTCTATTGCTTTGTTTTTAGGTATAGTACTGTAAATCAGTTTTTTAATTTTATTTTTTATTTGTGTAATTGAAAAAGACCTTATATGTTTGCATCGCAATAAAGCAACAAAACAATTATAAAACGAAGTAATATGTTCAAATACAAATTAAACATAAGTACAGTAAAAGAACCAGGTTCTTTTGTATACTTACTTCGCGACTTTCTTCACAAATAGATAAATAATTATACTATATATGAAAAAGTCCGAAGCAAAAACTTCGGATTTTTTTATGACTATTATCTAAAGATTTTCCGGAGTGTTAGCTCGAGTTCAATCGAGAATAAATAGGAGCCAACTAAAGTTGAGTTCCTAGAATAAAACATCTCAAAATTAAATCATGGGAAATAAATTAAAAGGAAAAGACCTAATAAAATTAGGGTTTCCAAAGAATAATAGTATCAATATTGCTTTAGGGCAAATTAACAGATATCGGAAAAGAGAAAAGAAGGAACGTATTTTAGAAGAGGCAAAAGAAGTATTGCTAGAACCTGATAGATTTCAAGGAAATGCTATTTGGGGAAAAGTAGTAGAAGGATTATTAAAGCCTGTAGAAGTTCGTTTTCACGAATTAAGAAATACAAGAGCTCCTTTTACAATTTACGGAGAAAATGAAATAGATGATCAAGCAAAATATCAATTATATAATGCTTTAAAATTACCAATTGCTGTACAAGGCGCTTTAATGCCCGACGCACACTCAGGTTATGGTTTACCAATTGGAGGTGTACTTGCTACTGAAAATACTGTAATACCCTATGGAGTAGGAGTAGATATTGGTTGTAGAATGTGTTTAACTGTCTATCCTATAAAAGCATCTTATTTAAAAGGAAAAAGACATCAATTAGAAGGCATCCTTTCTGAACACACAAAGTTTGGTATGCGAGAAACACACAAGGTAAAACATGATCATGAAATATTTGAACGTGAAGAGTTTCAAGATATTCCGTTGTTAAAAAGCTTAAAAACAAAAGCGTATCAACAATTAGGAACCTCAGGTAGTGGAAACCATTTTGTAGAATTTGGAATAGTAACTATTACTGATGAGCATAATGAATTTGATTTACCAATAGGCGAGTATATAGGTTTATTAACGCATAGCGGTAGTCGTGGTTTAGGCGCGAATATAGCAAAGCACTATACCTATTTGGCAGCAAAACAATGCCCGTTACCTAAGAATGTTCAGCATTTGGCTTGGTTAGATTTAGATACACACGATGGACAAGAATATTGGTTGGCAATGAATTTAGCAGGAGATTACGCTAAGGCATGTCATGATAATATTCATAAGCGAATCGGTAAATTATTGGGAGTAAAAGCGATTGCTAAAATTGAAAATCATCACAATTTTGCCTGGAAAGAACAAGTGAATGGACAGGAGCTAATTGTACATAGAAAAGGAGCAACACCAGCAAATAAAGGTGAGTTAGGAATTATTCCAGGCTCTATGACAGCTCCAGGGTATATAGTACGTGGCTTAGGAAATACTGAGAGTTTAAATTCTGCTTCTCACGGAGCGGGTAGAAAACATTCTCGAAGAAAATGTAAAGAGAAATTTACTAAAAGCGATATCAAGCATCAATTAAAAATGAATGGAGTAAGTCTTATTGGAGGCGGAGTAGACGAAGCACCAATGGCATATAAAAACATTAAAAAAGTGATGGATAATCAACAAGAATTGGTAGAAGTGTTAGGAACCTTTACACCAAAAATTGTAAGAATGGATAAATAATGAACACAAAAATAATACAAATAACAGCAGCAAAAGGCCCGTCAGAATGTGCATGGGTCGTTGCAAAAGTTTTGAAGATATTTTTAAAAGAGTTACTAGAAAGTAAAATTGAATGTACAGTTCTACATAAAGTTAATGGCATTGAAAACGGAACCGTACAATCTGTAACTGTTGAGTTAAAAGGAAAACAACTTGCTGATTTCTTAAAGAATTGGTTAGGAACCATTCAATGGATTGGAACTTCAACTTTTAGAAAATATCATAAACGTAAAAATTGGTTTATAGGTTGTTATGAATTGAATCAGCATAGAGAAAAAACAATCAATGAAAATGCGATTCAATTTCAAGCAATTCGAAGTTCAGGAGCTGGTGGGCAACATGTAAATAAGGTAAGTTCTGCAGTTAGAGCAAAGCATATACCAACGGGAGTTCAAGTATTGGTTTCAGATAGTCGTTCGCAACATCAAAATAAAAAGATAGCAATACAACGCTTAAAAGAAAAAATAACAAATTATAATATTAGTCAGTTAAAAGAATCGGTAAAAAACGAATGGGAAAATCATTTGAGTTTAGAAAGGGGGAATCCTACTAGAATATTTACAGGTTCAGATTTTAAACAACAAAAGAACGTGAAATCTTTTAAAACAAAAAGGAATCAATTAAAAACTGATCTAAGAAAAGAATTAGAATAATATGGGAACATTAGCAAACAATTACATATTTAAAGCATTAGATGCTTATCCGTATGATTTAGAGGAAGCTATAGAAGCTTTAACCTATGCTTTGGCATATGATGAAAAAAACACAGTTGCTTTATGCTTAATGGGACGTATTCATGCAGAAGCATTACATAATTATGAAAAAGCAAAAGAATATTATGCAGAGGCTTTAGCAGAAAATATTCATGCATTTAATGTATATCCTAATTATATTAATGTGTTGTTATGGAATGAAGATTTAAAAGAGGCAGAAAAATTAATAGACTTTGCTTTGACTGTAAAAGGTTCAGACAAAGCTGTATTATACTTAAAGAAAGCAGTTTTAAAAGAACAATTAAAGAAATATAAGAAAGCTTTAAAGTTTGTTAAAATAGCCAAGGAGTATACTTACAATGCTGATTTTATGCATTCAGTAAATGAAGTAAGAGATCGTATTAAAGAAAAAATGCCCGTTACCAAAAAGAGTAAAATCTCTAAAAAAAATAAGAAAAAGAAAAAATAATTTTTACTACGCATAAAGAATGCGTAGTAGTGTTTAATATTTGCAGTGTAATTAAGAAAAAGAATACCGTAAAGTGGGAAAATTGTGAAAAGAAAACCTCACTATAACAAGGAGTATAGTGAGGGAATTGTAAAGAATAAAATTAATAGTATAAAAATATCAAGCAAGTCTTGTTGCGTGTTTCTGTATAGCACCATTGTATAATTTCGTACAGTATTTGTATTCGATTATTATATGCAACTAGTCTTGAAGGTTTAGATTATTCACCAAAAAATAATCATCATTCTATATACGGAGGTTCGAATCCTTCCATAACGAAAGTTATGTAGCAAAGTCAGGTTAATGCAATAGTAAAGCACAGGTTCGAATCCTGTCAAGGTCACAATAGATCTTGTAGCTCAGTTGGCAAGAGCACTACACTCATAATGTAGGTTAATTAGGTAAGCCTAACGGCGTGCTGGTTCAAATCCGGTCTGTAACTCGAGATTACGACTCTCGCTGGTTATTGTAACTAAAGCTCATCATCTTGTAAAACTGATGAACAGAAAAAGAAACGATACGTTCCTAATGAGTTTTTAAATAAACACTTAAAAAAGAACTTGAGGTTTTTAATTCTAAAATTAGAAAGTAATAACTTTTTATAAATCAGTTGATATCATGTATTGATTTCAATCCATTTCTAAAAACGAGTTATAGCCTTTTTTTAAATTGATTACTTCCGTGATTTGTTAAGCATTTCAGTGTATCGTTTTTAATTAAAATCAAAAAAATAGAAAAATGAAAAAAGTAAGAATTAATGCAGGAAAAGTAGGATTAGTATTTAAAAACGGAGATTATCAAAAAGTGATTACGCAAGGAACTTATTGGTTATTTTTTAATCAAAATGTAATTGTGTATGATTTAAGAGGAGAATTTAAAGAAGCTGTAGCAATAGAAGTTTTATTAAAGGATACAGTTTTAGCAGAAATGTTAGAAGTAGTAGAGGTAAAAGATAATGAGTTAGTATTGGTTTATGAGAATAACAATTTTAAAAAAGTATTAGAAGCAGGAAAGTACTTTTACTGGAAAGGTTTTGTAAATAGGGCATTTAAGAAAGTAGATAGAAGCAAAATTTATATTACAGAAAACATAGATAAAGCCTTATTTAGCAATTATGAGTTATCAAAATACATTAGAATTTTTGAAGTAACTACTTATGAAAAATCATTATTATTAGTAGATGATGTTTATACAAAAACTTTAACAGGAGGAACATATAGATTTTGGAAAAACGATACGACTATTAAAATAGCAAAAACAGACATGAGGCAATTGCAGCTTGAAATTACAGGTCAAGAATTGTTAACAAAAGACAAAGCAAATGTTAGAATTAACTTTTATACGCAGTATAAAGTAATTGATATTGAAAAAGCATTGTTAAAAAACAAAGACTATGAAAAACAATTGTACATTTTAATGCAATTGGCCTTGAGAACTTATGTTGGAGGTTATACCTTAGATGAATTATTAGAGAAAAAAGAAAACATTGCAGTTGCAGTATTAGAAGAAGTATCTAAAAATACAGATCAATTAGGTGTGCAAGTTATCAATAGCGGAATTAGAGATGTAATTTTAACTGGAGATATGAAAGAGATTATGAATCAAGTTTTAATTGCACAGAAAAAAGCGCAGGCTAATATAATTACTAGAAGAGAAGAAACAGCTTCTACAAGAAGTTTGTTAAATACAGCTAAGTTGATGGAAGACAATGAGATGTTGTTCAAATTAAAAGAGATGGAATATGTAGAAAAGATTGCGGATAAAATTGGTGAAATTAGTTTAACTGGAAATGGAAATATGGTGCAAGAGTTAACCAAAATTTTTTCTGTAAATAAGTAGTAAAAAGGGTATCTACTTTAGAGACACCCTTTATGTTTAACTCATTTTTAATTGTCTTTATTACCAAAATATTGTTCCCCATTAGCTCCCCAATTTCCTAGAGGAACTTCATCAATAACAACATGTGTGGTTTCAGGGTTTTTATTTAATACATTTACAACTAATTGAGTAGCACCTTCAATTAATAATCTTTTTTGTTCATTGGTTACGTTTTCATCAGTAACTCTAAAGTTAATATATGGCATAATATTGTGTGTTTAAATTCAAAGTAAAATTCTTGTAAAATGAATTAATCGGATAGGAGCAAAGTCACTATTTTAATGTGATTAAAATCACTTAAGTATAAATAAGAAATTAATCCCATTTAGAATTAGTCGCAATAGCATATTTGCCAGCTCCAATAAATAGAATAGTTATAGCTCCAAATAAATATAAAGCCTGTAATTCTATAGCCCATCCACCATATTTATTAATAGAGAATACCTCAGAAGTATGAGCCATTAAAATAGCAAAAAGCATATTAAAAGCTAAAATAAGACTCGCTAATCTAGCTCTGTAACCAATAATTATAAGAATAGGAGCAATTATTTCACCAATAAATACGGCATATGCAATTATTTCTGGTAAACCTAAACCACTTAATAAACTTTTAATAAAAGAATAGTTAGAATTCATGTTTGCAATACCATGAAAAAGGATGAGAAACCCAATCGTAATTCTTTGAATAAGTAGCCCAATTTCTTTGTTTTGAATTTTTTCTAAAATGTTCATATCTTTTTAATTTTATAAATTATTGTTGCAGCAAAATTCAAAGAAAAAAAAGACAGCCAATAGGATTAATATCACAATTAGAGAGTGAAGTATATCACATTCTAAAAAAGAGTTAAGAATTTAATCTGCTTAGTGTTTCTCTTGAAACGCCAAGATAAGCGGCTATTAATTTTTTTGGAACGCGTTGAAAAAGTTTAGGGTATTGTTGTAACAATAATTCATATCGTTCTTTAGAAGAATTTTTTAACAATGATAATATTCTATTTTGTAAAGCAATACGACCATACTTACTTTTTTTAGCCCAAAAGCGTTCCATTTTATGCAAAGATTTCGTGAGTTTTTCTCTGTTTTCATAAGTAATATATAAGAGTTCACTATCTTCAATACAATCAATAGATAGTTTAGTAGGAACTTGTTTTACAAAAGATTCATAATCGGTAATCCACCAATTTTCCATGCCAAATTGTAAAATATGTTCTTTGCCATTATCATCAAAAAAACAACTTTTTAAGCAACCTTCTAGTATCCAATATTCTTTGTTAGCAATTTCACCTTCTTGTAAAAGATATTGATGCTTACGTTTCTTAGTTTTTTCGAAATGACTTAAAACAAAGTTAAATTCCTCATCAGAAAGCGGAATGATTTCTTCTATATGTTGTCTAAGTGGATGCATTTTTAATATTGTTTAAGGAAACAAAAATCATGAAAAAACAATAAAAAAATAGTGATTTAGATCACTATTTAAAATTGTAAAATATTTGCGGTTGTATAAAAAGAATATTTAAGGTTTTTCAAAAGGAATAACTAAAAAGAAAAAGAAAGGAATTTAAATACACTGCCTTAAAAATAGTAAGTTTGTAAGGCTCATAAAAAAAATAGTTTAGTACGCTAAAAAGAGCTTTATAAAATTACTCCAAATAATGAAGAAACCAACGATCAATATTGGAATATTGGCGCATGTAGATGCTGGGAAAACAACACTTACCGAACATTTTCTATTCAATTCTGGAGCAATTAGAATGTTGGGAAGTGTAGATAAAGGGTCAACAAGTACAGACAGTTTAGACCTCGAAAAAGAACGCGGAATTTCTATAAAAGCAGCAACAACTTCATTTGAATGGAAAGGAACCAAAATTAATTTAATAGACACACCAGGTCACGTTGATTTTTCAAGTGAAGTAGAAAGAGCATTGTGTGTGGTAGATGCGGTGGTATTAGTAGTTTCTGCAGTTGAAGGAGTGCAAGCACATACATTGAATATATGGGACTCTTTACAAGAATTAAAAATACCAACCATTGTTTTTATTAATAAAATTGATAGACAAGGAGCAGACGCAGAGGCTACAATAACGCAAATAGAGCGTGATTTAAAATCAAAGCCAGTAGTACTATATGCCTCTGAAAACGATGGATTAACGAATGCTACAAGCATACCTGTTTTTAATACAGGAAATCATAGCCCTCTTAAAGAAAAATCAATTGAAAATATTTTAGAAAGCAATGAGTATTTGTTGGAGCGCTTTTTAAATTCTGAACTGATTACTGATGACGAATATTTAAAAAGTATTCGCAAATTAACTATTGAAAATAAAGTGATTCCAACATATACGGGAATTGCTAAAAACAATATAGGAGTAACACAGCTATTAGATGGAATAATAGATTATTGCCCTATTTCAAATACAGTAAATACCGATGAGCTTTCAGCATTTGTTTTTAAGTTAGAGCATCACAAGGTTTTTGGAACAATGGCATATGTAAAAGTTTTTTCAGGAGAATTATCTTCGAAAACTACTATTTACAATTATACTCAGCAATTAGAAACTAAAATAAATCAAACCAAACAATTACACGAGACAAAGTATATTGATAATGTTGTGTTAGAATCTGGAGATATAGGTGTAATTACAGGAGTATTAGGAACAAAATCAGGAGATATTTTAGGAAAGCCTGAAGGAATTCCAAAATTGCCTCAATTGCATATTCCAGTACTTAGTGTTCAAGTGATTCCAGACAATAATGCCGATTATAATAATTTAGCAGCAGCACTTGAACAATTAGACAAAGAAGATTCTTCTTTAAATTTTAAATGGTTTAAAGCAGAGAAGGAGCTACAGCTATTGTTAATGGGACAAATGCAAATAGAAATTTTGGAACATGTTTTAAAAGAACGTTTTCTAATAAAAGCGAGTTTTACAGAACCAGAAGTAGTATACAAAGAAACCATTAGTAAAAAAGCAGAAGGCTACATTAGATATTGGATGCCGAAGCCTTGTTGGGCAATTATGACTTTTTTAATTGAGCCAGCTCCATTAAACTCAGGAGTAAGTTATCGTTCTATAGTATCACAAAACGATGTGCATATAAAATATCAAAACGAAATAGAGCGTACAATTCCAAAAGCTTTGGCTCAAGGAATTTTAGGATGGGAAGTAACCGATGTAAAAATTACATTAATAAAAGGAGAAGATCATAATGTACATTCAAGACCAGGAGATTTTAATTTAGCAACTCCAATGGGCATTATGCAAGGATTAAAAGCTGGTGGAACGCATTTATTGGAGCCTATACTAAGCTTTGAAATAAAAGCAAACGAAGCTCTATTAGGTAAAATAGTTTCTGAATTAAGTACGCGTAGGGCTACTTTTGATACTCCAGAATTTAAAGATGATGTTTTTAATGTAAAAGGAACTATACCAGTAGCAACATCATTAGATTTAAGTATTAAGTTGAATACAATTACAAGTGGTAAATTACGTCTTAGGCTACAGTTTTTTGGTTATAACACTTGTCCGAAAGGCGAGGGGGTAGCACGTAAATATAAAGGAGTAAACCCGTTGGATGAAGCACAATGGATACTACATCGCCGTGGAGCATATAAAGCAGACGAGCGAGTAATTTAATTAACTTACATTCAACTATTCATTAGTTAATAGTAGCCTTACTATTTTTAGTGCATATTTTCTTACGAATACGACTTAAAGATTGTGGTTTAATACCTAAATAAGAAGCAATTAATAATTGTGGAACTTGTTGAATTATTTCTGGGTGTTTGTTTACTAAATCTAAATACCGCTGTGGTGCCGATTTGCTATTTAATTCCGCAACACGTTGTAAGGTATTAACATACGCATTCTGAAATAACAAACGTTGAAAACGGTCAAAGGCGGGAATGGTATCACAACATTTATCAAAATTATCTTTGCTAATAATAATAAGCTCTGTTTTAGTTATAACTTCAATGTTTAATTTAGATATTTCTTGTGAAAAGAAACTATATAAATCAGATATCCAGTAGTTTTCTAAAGCAATTTGCAATACATTTTTTTTACCTTTTTCATCAAGTGTGTACGAGTATAAACCACCTGAAACCACAAAAGCAATATAATTAGCAACTTTACCTTCATTTAAAAAATGCTCGTTCTTATCAAGAACAACTGTTTTTGTGAATGTTAAAAAATGCTCAAATTCAGTTTTGGTTAACGCTATTTTTTTTAAAATATTTTGATAAATCTTTTGATTCATATTAAAAGCATTGTTATGAAGCTTAGGTAAAATAGTATTTTTAAAAGTATAATTAGAGCTTATATAAAAGCATAACTAACTTTAATTTTTCAACAATACAATCAAGTATGCTATCAAACTTAGCGTTGTGTTTTTTGTAAATACTAATCATTTTAAAAACTTAAATTAAGAAGGAAGTATAGTAGAATTAAAAATGATATCATAGTTGTAATTTGAGCGCTTGTACTTTAAGATAGCTTTAATTTTTTTGCATTTTATGGTTAAAAAATATAGGACGAATTTCATTAATTATAATCGTTTTTTTATTGTATAAAAAACGCCAATATTTGTACTTTTGAGACATTATTGAATTATTTGCTATGAAACCTATTACTGTATTAAGTATTAAAGAATTTGAAACAGAAGACCTGTCTACTTCATTTTATGCAAATAGTATTTGTAACCATGTAGTAAAGCATGAAAAAGCAATATCAAAACCACATAAGCATGATTTTTATCTTACAGTAATCTTTACAAAAGGATTTGGTATTCATGAAATTGATTTTAATGTGTATAATGTGGCTCCTGGTAGTGTTTTTTTACTACGTCCGGGTCAAATACATAATTGGGAATTAAGTGATGATATTGATGGTTATATCTTTTTTCATTCAGAAAATTTTTATGAGCTAGAATATATAAACAGAACAATGCATAGTTTTCCCTTTTTTCATTCTATTCAAAACCCTCCAATATTATATTTAAACATAGAACAAACAAAACAAGTAGCAGCTATTTTTAATACTATTTACCAAGAATTTACTACTGATTTTTTGTACAAAAAAGAAAAACTAACAAGTTTATTAGACCTTCTTTTTATAGAGTTAAGTAGATTGTATTTAGATACTGATACTATAGAAATATACAAGTCGTCTACGTATACAAATAAGCTTTGTGAGTTTGAAAAACTAATAGATAATCATTTTAAGGAAGAAAAATCTCCAGCTGTTTATGCTAACATGTTACATATAACACCAAAACACTTGAATAGGATTGTAAAAACATCATTAAATAAAACATCATTAGATGTAATATTAGATCGTGTTATTTTAGAAGCGAAACGAATGTTAGTTCATTCAAACGATTCTTTGTCTAATATAGCCAATGTTTTAGGCTATGAAGATTATGCTTATTTTTCAAGAATGTTTAAACGTAAAACAGGAAACTCACCATCAGTTTTTAAGAAAGAGCATATAAATAAATGATGTAACCTTTTAAACGATACGGGTTTTATTTATCATAAAACTCTTTTAGAATAATGTTTTCTCCTTTGGTTAACTTTTTTAATTCCTTTAAAAGATAATAACGATGCATAAATCCAGTAAGAACAACGAATCTTTTTCCTTTATTTAACTGCGCAATTTTCATGATGTTTTTTGCCATAGTTTGGTTTCTTGTATCCCAAAAATTTGCCCAAAGTTGGTATCCATCTCTATAGCTTATTTTTTCACCATTAGGTTTTATTAAAAAACGAGTTGCAAATTCACTACGAGCATTTGTAATTTTTGGTACCATTTGATATTGAAAATACTGACGCTGTTCACAAATACTATCAGTTTGAGGATTGTTAAAATGTTTTGGTGATTTTGCAGCACGTACTTTTAGAGGTTCTATAAGAGCTTGGTAAGTATTAAATATTTCTGATTGCTCAGATGTAAGCATATTTGCTTTATTTAGGCTGTCTAAAAGTCTTAACGTTAACCTATCTGTAGGTCGCATACCTTTATCTCTTCTGTATTGATTTCTGCCTTCAAATTCATAAGGTCTTAATTTCGTAGCTGGATATTTTTCAATATACATTTTAGAAGCCATTCCTTCATTTTCATTATAAGGCTTATTAAATTTAAAATCAGCAGTGAAAAAAGAAGAATCTACTTCGTGTAAAATAAAATCGGGTTTTACATTTTCTAAGATATTAAATAATATTTCTGGATTATAATTTGGTGCTGGTTTATGTAAATTACCAATAACAATTATTTCACTAGGTTTTTCTGTTTTACAAGATAAAAATAGTATTGTAACTAATAATATTAGAAGTGTTTTTATAGTGTTTTTTAAGTATATCATTTTATGCATTGATTCAAATTATTGACTCTAAATTGTAAAATACAAGGTATTTAAAAAGAACGAACATTTTTATTTATTATTAAGATATAATTGCCTTCTTAACCCTCCTTTTTTAAATAGGTTACGGACTCGCTCTTTTTGACCTTTCGTAAACATATACATGCTATTATCATTAACACGATCCATAAAATTCATAAACATATCATTACTACCGCATGAACTCTTAGGATGAGCTGGTGCTCCTAAATTTTGATGTTTTTGATTTGGTGTATCTGCTACTTCATCGCCAATTTCACAACTTCCATCTTTTCCATAAACATGTATTAGATTAAGCCAATGACCAATTTCATGAGTTACGGTTCTTCCAAGGTCATAATTAACTTCCAAAGGAGGTAAGGTACCAAATACTCTTGGATCTATAACCACAGCGTCTATTCTAGGATCTGTTCCAGGAGAATATGCATAACCAGCAAAACCCAATTTACCCCATTTATCCATTAGACTGGCTATATAAATATTTAGATATTTATCTCTTGGCCAAATATCTTGCCCTCCTTTATTGGTAAAAAAAAGTTTATAGTCTTCAATAGGTAATTTACCAGTTAAATCTTTACCAGAAAATCCCGAAATATCTGATTCTGTTCTAATAATACCAGATGTTGGAACTCCATAAGGATCCGTTTCGGCTAAATAAAACTCTATACCAACATCTGCAACTAAGTTTTTAAACTCTTGTGGTGTTTTTATATGATCAGGATTTTTTTTTCTATAGTCTTGATTTAAAACATCAATTTGCGATTGTATTTTTTCATCACTAATACTAAATGGATCCGAAGGAGGGTTAATAACATGTATTACAACTGGAATTTTTATAATTTCATTGGGAGTAATATTAGGTTCATCATTTGGTGGTAAATTATTAGAATTATCATTACTACAAGAAAGAATTAAGGTAATGAATAGAAAAAAAACAATTGTTTTTAATTCATTTTTTTTATTTAGCATAGGCGTAGTTTTTTCATAAATCGTATCAAAATGTTTCTATACAGGGAAGCTATCTTTATATATTTTATTGCAAAACTGGTTTATAAAAAGCAAACTGAAATTGATAAAAATCACTTTTTAAGTATTTAATTCATAATAATTTTTATAATAACAAAGATGTGGTTGAATTGTATATAATGCATTCACCTAGGTTAATTAAAGTAGTTTAGTTTTTGTACAGTTTTTAAAATAAAATATAAAAACATGTACAAGGTTTGCTGTTTAATCTTTGTACAGTTTTAAAAATATTATATTTATATCTGTACAAGTGTTGTACAGATATAAATTTTTTATAAAAAAAAATGTACAAAAATGTTAGATACCATAAAATTGTATTTTAATTGTTCTATTGTATCAATGGCTAATTATTTAGAGTTGTCGTACCATACACTTTCTTCATTATCAATAAGCCGTAGAACTTATTCTATAAATAAATTAAATAAGTTGCTTATTTTGGAAGAAGCTTTAGCCTTGAAAACGGAAGTACTAGATTTACCTCATGTAATAGATTTTGTAACTAAAGAAAAACAAGAAACGAAGGAACTATTAGAAAAGGCATTAAAAAAAGTTAAAAAACGATGGAATAATCAGAAAGCTATATTAGAAAAGGAACAAGTAAAACGTACTACATTTTTACGAGGTATGCATGCTTGTATTGTATTACTACAAAAACAAACGTTAAGCGTAAATGATATTAAATGGATTAGTTTACGTAAAAAGCATTTAGAACAAAACTTAGCAAAAGAACCGTATGCTAAAATATTAGAATTGGAAGCTAAGGTAGTTGCTTTAAAATCTGAAATAACTAAATTAGAAAATCAAATTATGGTATTAGATAAATAGTACATTTAATTAAAGGAAAGAGAGGGAGTATTTAGAATATTTGTTATGTAATAGACACTATGTAATGAAAAATAAATAAGTTTTAAAAAAAATGCGTCTTTTTTAATTTTGTACGTCTACAAATAAATCAAAGATTTATTTTTGTTATTATGGGCAATGAAATATTACATGTTTGGAATGATATGAATGCTAGATTAACCAATTTTGTTAATCTAAAGGTTCATGATTCTGAGCTAACTAAAGACATCGTTCAAGATGTGTTTTTAAAAGTGTTTACAAAATACAATACTTTAAAAAATAAAGAAAAACTAGTTTCATGGATTTATCAAATTACAAGAAATGAAATAGTTTCTCATTTTAGAAAATTAAAATACAATGAATCTTCAGAAGATATAGATTCAGAAGATTTATCAGAAAATACGCTTACATCCGAACTTACAAGTTGTATAAGTCCTTTTATAAATTCGCTACCAGATAAATATAAACAAGCCATTATTTTAGCAGATATAGAAAATATATCTCAAAAAGAAATTGCGGAAAGATTAAATATTTCTTACTCAGGAGCAAAATCGAGAGTACAAAGAGGAAGAGAAATGTTAAAGTCTGCTTATGAGGAGTGTTGTATAATATCTACAGATGTATATGGGGATGTTTTAGATTATAAAGAGAAAAAATGTAATAACTTATCTAATTAATTTTTTTTGCATCTTTTTGTTTATGTGACGTCTATAGGGTGAAAAATAAAAACACTTTAAATAAAATATAGTATGTCACAAGAAATTAAAGAACAGGTAAAAGAAGCGTATACAAGAGTAGCAAATTCAGGAGCAGGTTGTGGTTGTGGACCAGCATCTTGTGGGTCACCAGCTCAAGATTGGACTTTAAGTGAAAGTTATTCAAAAGTAGCAGGTTATGAAGCAGAAGCAGATTATGCTTTAGGTTGTGGAATTCCAACAGAACATGCAAAAATTAAAGAGGGTTATACAGTACTTGATTTAGGTTCTGGTGCAGGAAATGATGTTTTTGTAGCTCGTAGTATTGTAGGGAAAACTGGACATGTAATTGGTGTAGATATGACAGAAGCTATGATTGAGAAAGCAAATGAAAATAAGCAGAAACTTGGTTATGACAATGTAGATTTTATATTAGGAGAAATAGAAGATTTACCTTTAAAAGAAAATAGTATAGATGTTACGGTAAGTAATTGTGTATTAAACTTAGTTCCTGATAAAAAGAAAGCATACGAAGAAGTATACCGTGTTTTAAAACCAGGAGGTCATTTTAGTATGTCTGACATTGTTTTAAGAGGAACTTTACCTAAAGGAATAATGGAAGCTGCTGAAATGTATGCAGGGTGTATTTCTGGAGCGTTGCAAGAAGAAGCGTATATAGAAGCAATAAAAGATGCTGGTTTTAAAAATATTACAATAACTAAAGAAAGGGTGGTAGAAATGCCAGATGATGTGCTATTAGAGTATGTATGTTGTCCAGAAGAGTTAGAAAAATTTAAAGCAAGTACTAATGAAGTTATTAGTCTTGGTGTTTATGCAGAAAAGTAACTGTTATCGTTTTTGATTATTAATGAATAAGCCTTAGTTAGTTTTAAGGCTTATTTTTTTGCGTCTTTTTTTTAATGATGCGTCTATAGAGAAATTAACTATAAAAATATTACAATGCAAAACACAGAAAATTTAGATTGTTGTTCCCCTAAATCTGAACCGAATTGTTGTGATCCAAATGATGAGAAGAACAAAAATAAAGGCATCAAAATTAAATTTGGGTTAGGGATTTTTGCTTTAGCATTTATTTTAGCACTTACATCAGCATTTAAGGGAGTTACAACTAAAGAGATTACTTGTACCACAACTTCAAAAGTAATAACTTCTAAGAATGATTTTAAATGGTTAAAAACGGATAAAGAGGTTACATATCTATTGTTAAAAGGGAATGATGTTAGCGAAAATGAAAAAATAAATTCTAAAATAGAAAATGTTGTTTCAGAATTAAACAATTCAGATGGATCTGCTTATTATTTAGCATTAGAAGTTAATGAAGAAAATTATCTAGATGTAGTTTCTAAATTAAATATAGAAGTAGTTCCTGCTACTGTTGTTTTAGGGAAAAGTGCTTTAGTAGTTAAAGAATCAGCGATAAATATAACCACATTAATTAGAGCATATGAAACTGTCTTAACATCAAAAATGTCTTGTTCATCAAATCAAAAAGTTGCTTGTTCTGAAAAAAGTAAGGCTTCTTGTGACAAAAAAACGAAAGCATCTTGTACTACTCAACAAAAAGCTGCTTGTGGTAGCTCTAATGAATAAAATCAAGAAATATGTTAGAGAATATTCAGCAATGGACTAATACAATTATTGAAAACCAATTAAATTCCCCGTTATTTTTTATTGCAATTTTTGTATTAGGTCTTGTTGCAGCAATAGGGTCAGCATGTAATATTGGTGTCTTAGCAGCAGTAACTAGTTATGCAGGATCAGAAGTAAATTCAAAAAATAAAAAATCACATATAAAAACAGGGATATTCATTCTTAATAGGTACTATTATATCCTTATCGTTAATAGGAGCTTTAACAGGTTTAATTAGCGTATCTATTGGTCAAATAGTAGGAAAATACTGGACAATTGTAGCAGGTGTATTAGTAGTGTATTTAGGTTTAATGAGTTTAGATATGCTTCCTTTTAAGTTAAAAATTGGAACTAAATTTTCATCGAAAATATCGAGTTTAGCTAATAAAAGCTTTTTATTTGGTTTACTTCTAGGTGGTTTTGCAACGGCTTGTTCAGTTGGTTGTAGCCCAATTTTCCCAATTATTTTAGGAGCATCATATCTTCAAGGTAGTTTATTTTTAAGCTGGTTTACTCTTTTTGTGTTTGCAGTAGGTTATAGTCTTCCTTTAGGAAGTCTATTAATAGGGGTAGGTTTTGGGTTTAATAAAGTTTCAGATAAGTTGATACGAAACAAACAATTAATTAATCAAGTTTCCGGAGCATCCTTAGTACTATTAGGCTTTGGGTTATTATTAGGCTGGATTTAAAATTAAAAAATAATTTATAAAATGAATAATTTAAAGAAAAACATTATAGTATTAGTAATGCACACTATTACTTTAAGTATATATAGTCAGAATTCTATTTTTTCTACAATTCACGACATAGAACCTACAGAAAAACATTACAAAGAATTAAAGAAGTTAAACAGTAATAAGCGTATAGAATATGCATCGATGGATGGCATCGTGTATCCTACAGATAATTATTTAGATTTTATATTGGTTTATGCATCAAACAAACCATATTACTTGAGCTCTAATCAGATAAACTTTATACTAAATTCAGTTAATTTTCCGGCAAATAGTTCAGAACAAACTAGAGCAGAACTAGATTTTCTACTTGATTTGCAAAAGAAGAGAACAGATAAAGAGGTAGAGCGTGTTATGAAATTAGCGAGAATAGGTTACTGGCCTCATAAAAATTATACAAAAACAGATGATAGGTATGAGCGTAATTTGAAAGATTTGTTTTTTATGTTAAGAGAAGTTTCTAGAAAAAAACACACTGCAAAAGATTTTCCACAAACAGCAAAACTATTAAAAGGAGTAATGAATGATGCACGACTTTTAGAGTTTGTTTTAAAGTTTAATAAAATTAGAGCTAGGCCTTATCATCTTGATTTAAATATAAAACCTTTACAAAAAATACCAACTCCATCGTTTGCTAGTGGACATACATTATGGGCTTATATACAGGCATATACATTAAGTGAGTTGATGCCTGAAAGTAGAGGTAAATTTATATCTCTAGCTTATGAGATAGGCATGTCTAGAGAAGTAATGGGAGTTCATTTTCCTAGTGATGATGAAACAGCTAGGCAAATTGCACATAAAATGTTATCATTAATGTGGAATACAGATACGTTTCAAAAAGATTTTAGAGCAGCTAAAGCTGAATGGAAATAGTAAAAAAGAAGAATAATGAGTCAATTTGATACAATGCATACAACAGAAAACAACTTTGCAAAAGAGAATCCAAATTATTTAAAATCTATGTTTGGAGCAACAGATATAATGCCTTTGTGGATAGCTGATATGGATTTTGAAATAGCCAAACCTATACAAGAAGCATTACAAAAATTGGTAACAAGAAATATGTATGCTTATGAATTTAATACAGGAGATGTTTTTAATGCCATTTCAGATTGGAATTTTAAACGGCATCAATTAGAATTAAATCCAAAATCATTTGTGCAAGTTTCAGGTGTACTTACAGGTATAGGCATATTAATTAGAGAATTATCTAAAAAGGGAGATAGTATTATGGTACAAACACCCGTATATCACCAATTTTTTAAAGTTATAGAATCTGCAGGTAGGAAAGTAGTTAGCAATAAATTAAAAGTTATTGATGGCCGTTATCAAATGGATTTTGAAGATGTAGAGCGAAAGTTAAAAACATTAAATATTAAAGCTATTATACTTTGTAATCCTCATAATCCAATAGGTAGGGTTTGGAGTATAGAAGAGTTGAAAAAATTGGTAAATCTAGCAAATGAATATAATGTTACTATTATTAGTGATGAAATTCATTCAGATATTGTGTATTCAAAATCACAATTTAATAGCATTGCTTCTATAGGTAATAGTAATAACCATATTGCAGTAATAGGGTCTCCAGCAAAAACATTTGGAATGCAAAGTATTTCAAACGGTTACTTATACATACCTAATGATAATTTTAAACAGTTGGTGAAGAGGAGTGTAGAATCACTATATCTAGATCATGGGAATATACTTTCAGCAAACGCAACAATAGCAGCTTATAAAGAAGGAGAGGAGTGGTTAAATGACTTATTAACTTATTTAGAAAAAACAATGAATTGGATTGATAACTTTTTGCAAGAAGAATTACCAGAAGTTATTTTATACAAGCCCGAAGGAACTTATCAAGTATGGTTAGATTTTAGTAAGTTAAAATTATCAGATAGAGCGTTAAAACATCTGGTTGTAAACCAAGCAAAACTAGCTTTAACACCAGGAGATTGGTTTGAAGGAGGTCATACACAGTTTATGCGAATGAATATAGCTTCACCATTGTCAACAATTAAACAGGCATTTCAACAATTAAAAAAGGCTATAGATACTGGAATAGATGCTTCTTTTAATGAAGTTACAGCAGCAGATAATTGTTGTTCATGTTAATTTTAATATAGAAATAAAAAGCTTGGAAATTATTTTCCAAGCTTTTTATTTAAGAGTTATAATGAAGTTTAAATATTAATAAATTAAAAATGAATTCTAAAAACAGCATTAGGTGTTAAACCTAAAGAAGAACGTTGAATTACTTGTTCTAGAATCAATTCTAATTCTTCAGGAGAGCTACCAGTTGTGCCTGGTACAGCAATACCACCATCGTCTAAAGGCTTACGTTCTGCTTTATATATTAAATTTAAAGGTCTTACTCTGTTATAAAGGTTTAAAACAGATATTCCAAATTGAGCATTTAACTTCTTATTCCCAGTTTTAATCTTAAAATCATATAAAACAGAGGCGTCTAACCTATGAAAATTTGGTAATCTACTACTGTTTATAGATCCAAAATTAACCACTCCAGCTTTTTCACCATCTGCATCAATTTTAATTTCATAACTATTTACAGGTGTAATAGGTTTACCGTTTCTAATTTGCCATCCTAAAGAAAATTGCCACTTATTAAGTTGTAAAGTATTAGAGATTCTAAATTGATGCTTAATATCATTATTTCCTGAAAAACTAGAAGGTGTATTAGGTAAATTAGGAAATTGAAAGGTAATATCGTTAAATGTATATCCAGCCCATATTTTATAATTATTCCATTTATATTTTAATAATAAATCGAGCCCTTTTATAGTACTATTTCCTTGTTCCAAATTTTCTAATGGATTACTAAATCCACTTGTAAATGTAGTTAAGCCTTTTAATTCTTTATAATAAGCATCAACATCAATACTTAATTTTTTATAACGATATAAGAGCCCTCCAGAAATTTGATCGCTACTAAGTAACGGAAATTGTTTATTGTCGGATAACCTCCATAAATTATTTTCTAAGCGTAATTCTATATTATCAAATTCTACTAATTGTGATATGGGTTGATTTCTTCTTTCAATAGCAGTTTTAAATCTAAGAGAATTGGTAATAGGATATTCAAAATTAATACGAGGCTCAACCAAAAAACGATTTAAAGAGCTATAGTTTACAAAACGTACTCCTGCGTTTATAAAACCATTATTAGCAAAAGAGTAAATATATTCACCAAAAAGAGCATTTTTAAAATTATTAATATCTTGAAGTTTACGTTCGTTTTCATTCGTTTCAAAAGGTTTTATTTTACGAATATCAACAAGCAAATTTGTATTAGATAACTGATAACCTAATTTTAATTTTTGATGCTCATTAAGTTGTTTATGAAGCGAAAAATTTAAACCAAGATCAACAATATTATTTTCACGAATACTTATTTTAGTTAGATCTAAACTACCATTTCCAGTTTCATCTTCAAGTTCATCATTTTTATAGAAAGAGTCGTATTCAGAATAATAAGCAGTAAGTTCTTCTTGTTGCTTTTTATTAGTTATATGTTTCCAGTTAAGACTAAAACCTTTATTTATAGTAATTAAATCATCAACAGACTTTTCTTCTATAGAATTAAAATCAAAGTCTAATGAGTTTCGAGTATATAAAGCACTCACCGCTATCGAGTTTTTCTCATTGGGTTTAATAATAAGCTTCGTACTGTAATCAGAAAAAGTAAAGTTATTATTACTGGTTTTACGACTAAAATCATCATCAGTTTCTAAGTCTAATATATTGCCATTTATATCTTTAGCAATTCCGAAGTTAGTAAATATTTTATCAGCATAACTATTATAAGTTGGGGTTTGTATTACATCTGAATAGGATCTTCTTGCAAAGAAATATAGCCCTACTTTTTCAGATAAAGGAGTTTTTAAATAACCGTTTATAGATAAACCGTCAATTTCAAAACCGCCTTCATTTTTTTTAGGAATATCACTACCACTAGAAATATCAATAATACCAGAAATACGATCACCATAATTGGCACTAGTCCCAGATCTAAAAACGGTAGCTTTTTGAGTAGCAAATGGATTAAATAAAGAAAACATACCGTAAAAATACCCTGTATTATAAAGTTTAATATTGTCGTATAAAATTAAATTTTGATCTGGTGACCCTCCTCTAATTTGAATTCCAGTAGCAGATTCATCTAAAGTAGAAATACCTGGAATTAATTGAATACTTTGTGCTATATCTGGACTAACTAAGCCAGGTAAAATCCCTAATCTTTTTGAATCTACAGAAATAGAACCGTCTTTATTTCTATCAATCCCAGAGGTAATATAGCCTAGTATTATAACTTCGTCTAGTTCAGAAGATATTGTATAAAGAGGTATTGTTATGCACTCTTCACTTGTGTTTAAGGTAATTTCTTTGTCTTGATACCCTAATAACGATAAGGTGATTTTTTCTGAGTTTTTTGGAGGGTTTTCAAAGCTAAAGAAACCGTTTTCATTAGTAGTTTTATATAGCTTATCGTTTATAACTACATTAGTAAAAGGGAGCGTTTCATTTGTGCTAGCATCTACAACATAACCACAAATTTTTCTTGCTTTACTAATTATGACTTGGTTATTGGAAAGTATTTCAAAAAGTAACCCTGTTTGTTGAGTTAAATCTGAAATAATATTCTTAATAGTTGTTGTTTGTTTGGTAAGAGTAATTTGTTTTTTATGTATAACTTCTTTAGAATATGAAAAAATGATATTTGTTTTAGATTCTAAGTCAACAATAACTTGTTGTAACGAAGTTTTGTTATAAGAAACATTAAACTTTTCTTGAGAAAAGGTATAATTAATGAGACATAAAAATACTATGGTTAGTATTGAGTTTTTAATCATTTCAAGGGAAAAAAATTAATTATTGCAAAGATACTATTGTTTTATCTTCTGATAATGTGTAAACTATCCCCATTGGAGTAAGGGTAGTTTTTAACGCGTTTTCTAAATTATTATGAATAAAACTTCCAGAAAAGCGTTGAGAAGTATCTATATTCTCAGTTTTAAAAGAAATGTTATACATACTACTCAATTCGTTTAAAATATCTTGTAAAGGACGATCTTTAAATAGGCTGATTCCCTTTATCCAATTAGGTTTATTAAATTGAGTTTTTAGTTCAGAAATTATTTCTTTTTCAATAATAATTTTATCGTTAGCATTTAAGATTTTTTTATTGGTTGTGTTTTTTTGTTCAAATTTAACTTTACCTTCAAAACAGTTTAATTCAAAAATATGTTTTCTTGATTTTACATTAAATTTTGTACCTAAAACAGTCACATTACCATAATTAGTAATAACCTTAAAATCACTTCCTTTTTTTACTTCAAAATAAGCTTCTCCATCTAAGTTTAATTGCCTTTTGTTATTCCAAAAGAACCGTTTGTGGCTTAGACTAGAGTTAGCATTTAATTGAACTTCACTTCCGTCTGGTAAAATAATAGCTAATTGTTCTCCTATTGGTGTGGTATAATTTTTAGTTGAGTACAATCCGAAATATCCGCCTAGAAGCAAAGCAATTGAAGCAGCTATGGAATACCAAAAATTACGATTTAATTTTACAATTTTTCCTTTTTTTATTTTAGTTTTAGTTTTAACTAAAGCTGCTTTTTTATCAATTTCAGGACCTTTAAATTGTTGAGCAATAATATTAATACGATTAAAATCTTTATAAGCATCAGTTTGCATGAATTCAGCAAGTTCTTCTTTACTTAATTCATTTGCAGCCCATTTAGCTAAATAAGATTTATCTGTTTCGTATTTATTCATGCTTCTTAATTTACGTTCTTATTTACTGTACCGTTATTAATCAATTTACCCTATTAAAATTTTAAATCTTTCCCTAAAGTCTTTCTAAGGTTAATAAAAGCATTGCTCATTCTTCTTTCAACTGCTTTTACTGTAATATTGGTAATTTCTGAAATTTCTTTATAAGTTTTTTTATCAATTCTACTTAATAAAAAAACTTCTCTTTCTTTAGTAGAAAGATTAGCAATTGCATTTTCTAGCTTATCTTTAAATTCTTCAGTTTCTAAAATAAATTCAGGATTTTCAATGTCTTTATCATTTACAGAAATAGCTTTATGTCTCAAAACAACTTTTTGATGAGCAAATTCGTTGCGTAAAGCATTATTACAAATAGTATACAAAAAAGCTCTGGCAGTTTCATAAATTACTTCAGCGCATTTTTTCCATATTTTCACAAAAGAATCTTGTACAATATCTTCTGCTTGCTGTAAATCTCCACATTTGTAGTAAATGTATTTTGTAGCAGTCTCGTAGTAGCTATTAAATAAAGAATCAAAATTCTTTTCTTCACAAACAGATTTTTTTTGTTCAGGCATTCACAAAAATTATTGAAGTACAAATCTAAGAAAAATGAAATAATGAATAGGGTTATATAGATTTTTACTGTACATAATATAAAGCACAAGTTTAAATTTTATATATAATTATATGTTTTTTAGAAAGTTACCTGTTATATGTGTACTGTTCAATCTCTTGTTTGCTTCCTTAATTCAAGGGCAAACTCAAATTGATTCTCTTAAGAGAGTATTTAAAACTACAGAAAATAAAAATGAAAGGTTACAAATTTTAGATAAAATAACGAAGCAAATGATTCGAGAGAATCATAAAGAGTTAGTTACAACACTTAAAGATTATATGTTTTTAGCTAATGAATTGAAAGAATATGATTTATTAGCATCAAAATCACGTTTTCTGATTCAACAATATATTATGAAAGGAGAAAATCAAAAAGCATTACAATTATGTGATTCTATTCTTTTATTTAAACCATATTTTAAAAAACAAAAATCTGAAGCTTATATTATCTTAAAAAGAGGTGGCATTTATTTTTCTGAATTAGCTTATGATAAAGCTATAAAAGATTATAAAGAGTCTGCATCTTTATTTTTAAAATCTAAGGATTCAATTTTTGCTGCCGATGCATTTTTATTCTCAGGTCAAGCATATTCTAATACTGGTAAATTTGTAAAAGCAATTAATTCTTTTGAAAAGGCTAATTCTATATATGAACAATTGAAAGATTACACCTATATGTTTAGAACTGCCAAAGAATTGGATTTAATTTATAGAAGGAATGGGTTAAGAAAATTAGCCAATAAACAAATGCCTAAGTTAATATCAAAAGCAAAAAAGTACAAATCATATGGTACTTTACAATTTTTATATTTGTCTTTAAGTGAAGAAGCAATTAAAGATTTTAAACTAAAATTAGCTAATACATACTTAGATTCTTCAAAACAATATGAACGATTTATTTCAGATTTAGTAATTAGAAGCAATAATAAATTACAATCTAAAAAAATAGAACTTAGGCTATGGTTAAAACAAAATAATATTAAGGTTGCTGATTCTATATATGCACAACTTTTAAGTTTAGAAAAGAAAATTAAATACAAAAGATTAACTTTTTTAAATATTCCAGAAAAGGCAGCTTACTTACTTAGAAAAGGAGAAAGAAAAAAAGCATTAAAACTATTATTAGATTATAAAAACTATGCTATAGAAAATTCATTAAATAGTCTAAGTCTATTAGAAAGTGAAAGACTATTGTCAGCATTGTATGAAAAATACGGTGATTTTAAAAATGCTTTAAAACATAATACAAATTATTTAGAATTAAAAGATTCTATTAATAAAGCGTCATTAACAGGAGCTTTAGCATTTCATCAAACAAAATTTGAAACAGCTCAAAAGGAAAAAGAAATTTTGAAACAAGAAATAGCAATAAAGCAGTTTGAAAAAGAACAACAATTAGTAAAAAGTAAAAGAACTACAACACTGGTTATTTTATTTTCTATTATTTTAATAATATTCGGAATATGGTGGAGAGAAAAAAATAAAAGAATTCATTTAAAAAAAGAATTAAGAAGAAATAAAGATGAACTAATTGGTTTTACAAATCAGTTATTGTTAAAAAGAAAAGAGCAAGAGGAATTAAAACTTCAATTAGAAAAATTGAAAGTAAAAGTTGTAGAAAAAGAAACTATAAATTCAATTCAAGATTTAGTAACTTCAAAAATTTTAACAAAGGATGATTGGTATATTTTTAAAGAGAAATTTATAAGAGTGCATCCTAATTTTTTTATAGAAATAAATGGAAAAGGATATAAACTAACAAAATCTGAAGAAAGATTAGTTGCTCTTGAAAAATTAGGGTTAGATAATAACGAAATAGCAAATATGCTAGGGGTTTCTGTAGATAGTATTTTTATTAGTAGATATAGACTTCGAAAGAAAATATCTGCACCAAAAGAAATACCTTTAATTGAGTATTTAAGTTAAAAAAGAGAGCTATTTAGCTCTCTTTTTTAATGTCAAATATATAGTTAGTTGTTTTATTTGTTAAACGAGCTAACGTCTTGTTTATTAGTTGGTTTATTGTTTTTGTATAGGGTTTTGTATAGGTGTTAAAATAGGGTGTTAGAGTTTATAAGAATAGTTTTGACGAAATAATAAATAGGGTGTTTAAAAAATTAACTGTACAGCATGTATAAGACACCTTATAGACTTAATAATAACGAACAAAAAACTAAATTTAAAAGCCTCTTATGAAAAAAACTACGCTCTTTTATTATGTGATGTTTTTGTGTTTGATATCAACACAAGCATTTTCGCAATTTAATGAGGTTGAGAATAACAACAATATTAGTAATGTGTTGGCATCTTCTCAATCCCGTATTCACATGTCTGCCAATTATCAAGGAACTGTAACAAGTTCTGATTCTGATTTTTGGATTCTTTCAAGAAAAGAAAATCAATTAACTGATGTACTTGTATATTTTGATAGAACATGGGTTAATAGTAATCCAGATTTTAATTTTCGAGTTTGGGAATACCGTGGTGGAAATTGGGGAGTTACTCCAGTAAATATTGGTACACTTAGAACCTTAATGCAGCCATCGGGTATTTATAGTTATACTGTTAATTTACCGTATAGTAGTAATGTTAGTGGAGGTAATAGTAATAATTATTACGCAATTGAAATATTTACAGGAGTATCAAGTTTCAATTATAATTTTAATATTGGAGCTAGTACTGTAAACTCTTACTACTACTGTTACGACCTTAATACTGCGGCACCTACAGCTATACAAACAAACGATACAGATGTAACATTAAATAATTTAGGAGTAAATAGCTTTGATGATTTGTATTATATTGTTAAGTTTTCTTCTACGAATTCATTTACAGATTTTACAGATGCTTATATTCAAAATCAGGCATTACCAATTGAGGCAGTAAGCAATTCATATAACGGTTCAGGAGAACATGTGGTTTACGTGGGTACCGATAACGGGGCTTTACAAAGTGCCTTAACTATGACCAATTTGCAAAGAAATGCAACCTATTATTATAAAATATATACTTATAGTGATTGTAATGGATATATCAATTATAATAACACAATAGCTTCTGTTTCGGTAACAACTTGCCCCGGAACAGCTCCAAATATAGGATCTGTAAATTCGGTTACAGCTACATCACCAACAACGGCAACTATTAATACTTTAGGAAGACCAACAGGAGCAGATGCAGATACTGGATATATTGTAAAGTTTAGTGACACCAATAGTTTTACTGCACCTAGTGGAGCAACTTTACCAACTGCTTCTTTAGATTATACTGGTAAAACAGGAGAACAAGTGGTGTATACAGGAGTTGTAGGTAGTGGAGCAGGTACTACCGATGATATTAACCAAATTGTTTCAGGTTTACAAATTAATACAAACTATTATGTAAAAGTATATACCTACGATTTATGTGGAGGTACTATTAATTTTGATACCACAGGTTCGTCAGTAGTAACCACGAATTATGTTTGTGCCACACCCTCATCGGCAGTAACCAGTATAGTTGCAAACACAACTGGAGCAACGACGATGAATATAGCTTCATTTACACCACCTTCTAATACGTCTCAAGGTACATTATCGTATATAGTTAAAGTAAGTGATGTAGATTCATTTACTACACCAACATCAGTACCTAGTTCGCCAAATGCAGTATATAACACTGCTACTGGAGGAGAGCAAGTAATGTATGTGGGGAGCTCAGCTACTCCCAATATTTCCGTTTCAGGATTGGTTAGTAATGGTACGTATTATATAAAAGTATATGCCTATAATACCTGTGCAGGGAGTGAATATTTTGAAACAACAGGAAGTACTACAGTTTCTGTAACAACTTGTGGAGCACCTACAGGAAATTCAGAGTTAAATTCTTTTCGAACAGATTTACATTGGGAATATAGACTTTCACCAATTATTTCAAACGTGCCTGCAACTGCAGAAGGACAAGTAGTGAAAATTAATACAGTGAATACTTTTACTGATATTATGGGAGGTATAAATACATTACCAACTGCAAATACTAACTATTCAGGTTCGGGAGAACAAGTAGTTTTAGCAGGAGTATTTCCAGAAGGACAAGCTTTTACTACTTATGATTTGTTACCTAATACTCAATATTTCTTTAAGATTTATTCGTACACGGAATGTGCAGGAACCTATTACTTTTCGAATACTTCAGATGTTATTTCTACACATACTCCAGGAGTAACAGATAAATTATCATCTAATGCAGTAATCAATAATTTTACAGGAACAGCGTTCACATTAGCATCATTTACAGCGGCAGCAGCTGCCGATAATGGATTGGGAATACCTAAAGGGTATATTGTAAAAATGAATACCGTAAATAGTTTTACACCTCATAGTTTTAGAGGACCAACACCTACACCAGATGCAGATTATAAAGGAGGAGAACAGGTTGTGTACTTTGGAGCATCTACAAATCCAAATCAGGAAATTACAGGATTAACTCCAAATACTACCTATTATTTTACCATTTATGCTTATAATGATTCTGGAGCACCTTATTTTTTTAATAGCTATCAACAAACGGGATATGAGTTTTCTGTAGTTAATAATGGATCTTTACTTACACCAACGATTACGTTTGATGATGTAGCAGTGAATGCTGGTGGAGCTAATTTTAATTTGAATGCAACTTCTGATTCTAGTGGAGCAATTAGTTATAAAATTATAAGTGATGGAGGTACAGGAACTACTTTAAGTGGTACTAATAATGAGACAGTAACTGTAGGAAGTGCAGGAACAGTTATTATTGAAGCTTCTCAAGCGGCAACAGCAACACATCAAATTGCTTCTAAAACAATGACGTTGACTATAAATGCTCCGCAAGCAACTTTAGGAGGAGGTATTGTGTATGAAGTAAATTCTGGTCCAACAACTTTAGATATGACTACAGGTTTATCTTCTAATTCTACTGGAGCATATACCTTTGAAATTATAGGGCAAACATTAGGATACACCATCAATGGTAATTTATTAAATCTAAACAATGTTGCAGGTTCAATACTAATTAAAGTTACACAAGCTGCAGATGCAAATTATAGTGAAACGGTAGCCTATTATTCAACAATATTTTATAACGCTGGATTCTCTCCAAAAACTGACATAGCACATAATTTATTCGATTTTTCTTTAAATCCGGGGGAAAGTTATACCATAATAACAGCCCAAAACTTTTCTGGACAAGCTACAACCTATAGTATTGTTGATAATGGTGGAACTGGTTCTACATTAGTTGGAAATGTTTTTACGGCAGGAGGTGCAGGAACCGTAACTTTACGAGCTTTTACACCTGATAATTTCTTATATAATGCTACAACAACAGATGTAACTGTAACCGTAATTGGTACACCACAAACAATTACGTTTAATACATTAAGTAATGTTACCTATGGTGATGCTGCGTTTAATTTAACAGGAACAGCTTCTTCAGGTTTAGCAGTTACTTATACAAGTTCAGACCCAACAATTGCTTCAATTTCTGGTAGTACTGTTACTATTCATAAAGATGGAACGGTAAATATCACGGCTTCACAGGCTGGAAGTGGAGTGTATGATCCTGCTTCTAATGTAGTACAACCATTGACAGTAAATCCTATTACATTAGTTAATCAGAACGTAGCTTTAAATACAACAGGTTCTGGGCTATGTAGCACAACTGCAACAGTGTCTTTGGATAATTCACGAGCAAGTGTAAATTATTATTTAAGAAATAATAGCGATAATAGTATTATTGAAGGTCCAGTTGCTGGAACTGGAGGCGGAATTTCGTTTGCTTCAGAGGTTTTAATGGCGAATCGTACTTATAATGTCATAGCAGTACAAGGTAACCAAACTTTACCATCTGCTACCAATACATTGCAAATGACTAGTACACCAATAGTAAGTGTACAAACATTAGATGGAAAAACTGTAAACTTAACACAACCAGATGGAGGTTCGGCTGTTGTATCTGTAGCCAGTTCTCAATTAGGAATAAGTTATTATTTACAAGATAATACTACTAATGAAGTACTACAAGGTCCTTTAACAGGTACTGGTGTTGATCTTTCTTTTACTTCAGAAACAATAACAGCAGATAGAACTTATAAAGTAGTAGGGACTGATGCAATGGCTAATCATGGAGAGAGAGGTACATTACGTTTAGATAATGTAGATGATTATGTAAGTGTTCCGGCAATTAATTCTCATCTAAGTAATGTTCAACAGGCAACAATTGAAACTTGGGTGAAAATTCCAGCTTCAGATGCAACAGATGTAAACGCGTCAATTATTACTGCAGAAAGCTATGCAGGTTTTGGTATTGCATCAGTAGTGGTTCCTTTTTATATTAATATTTCAGGAGGAACTATTTTCGCAGGTCATTATGATGATGATGTTGATGATGGAGGTGCTTATAATACACCAGGGTATACGTATCCGGTTGATACATGGTTCCATGTAGCGGCTACAATGAACGGTGCTTCAATCAATTTTTATGTAAATGGAAACTTAATAGGTTCAACTGGAGCTTATTCTGGGTTTGAAATTTTTCAATTAACTTCAAATATTCGATTAGGGAGAAATTATGAAAGTACTTCAAACAGCACAAAGTTGTTTGGTGGAGATTTAGCACAAACAAGAATTTGGAATGGAATTCGTACAGAGTCAGACATTACATCTAATATGAATACTCAGTTTACAACTCTACAAGCAAACTTAGTATTAAACTATAACTATGATCAAACTTCTGGAGCAAGTGTAACGGATACATCTGGGAATTCAATTACAGGAACTTTACAAAATGGAGCAGGAGATGCAACCAATTGGGTAAAAGACTTATTTACCGATAGTGTTTGTGGATTTGTACCAATGAATAATACTGTAACAGCAGCGTTTACGGCACTACAAGATCAAGTAATTACTTTTAACGCAATAGCATCAAAAACCTATGGAGATGCAACATTTGATTTAGCGGCAACTACAGATTCTGGATTACCAGTGAGTTATGTAAGTTCAAATACCTCCGTAGCAACTATTTCAGGAAGTACAGTAACTATCGTAGGGGCTGGGAATACAAATATTACCGCGTCACAAGCAGGAGATGCAACGTATAATCCAGCTACCGATGTAGTACAAAATTTTAATGTATTAAAAAAAATGCTAACTATTTCTCCCCAAGATGCTACAGTTTCTTATGGAGTATTAGATTTACCAATTGATAATTCAACCGAGAATTATCCATTTAAGGTTACGGGGTTGGTAAATGGTGATATAGCAACCGATGTTGTGAAATTATTTACAGGAGGAGCTGATATATCAGATTTAACCATTGTAAATGCGTCAAATCCAGGACAGGCATTAGATGTAGGAATACATAATGGAGTTTTAGCATGGGCGACAGCTCCGATATTACAACTTTTGTCAACAAATTATGAGTATAATGCTCTAGGTACAGGGAATCTTACGATAAACGCTGCATCAGTTACAGTTACAGCAGAGGCAAAATCAAAAGATTATAATGGTAACATAGCTACCGATCCTACATTAACATATGCAGTAGATAGAAATAACTTACCAACAGGAACAGATGTAATAACGTATCCAGATCCATTCTCCTTTACAGGAGCATTAAGTAGAGTAGCAGGTCAAGATGCAGGAACATATGCGATAAATCAAGGTACTTTAAGTTTAGGAAGTAATTATGTAATAACTTTTAATAGTGCCGATTTTACCATTAACAAGGTGAATTTAACAGCTACTTCGGTTTCAGAAAAGATATATGGAGATGCTTTAAGTACCTTACCAATTCAGTATACAGGTTTTGTAAATGGAGAAAATGCCTCAGTTATAGATACACCACCAACTGCAATACCAGCAGTAACAATAGATGGAACAACACCGGCAGGTGGATCACACGTGGTGAATGTATCAGGAGGTTCAGATAATAATTATACAATTGTTACCAATAATGGAACGCTTACGGTTACAAAACGTATTTTAAGTGCAACTGTTGATAATAAAACAAAAGTATATGGTGAATCTAATCCAACGTTTACCATGCAATATTCAAATTTTGTTAATGGAGATAACGAGAGTAATATTACACAAAACATCACTTTAGGAGCTTATGAAGTTGGTTCTACATTGGTAAGTACAACCACAGGTGTAGGTGAATATGTAATCACTAATTTACCAGGTCAGTTTATAGCAGATAATTATCTTTTACAAATAACAAACTTAGGGGTAGCAAAGCTTACAATTACTAGAAAAGCGATTGAAGTAACTGCGGATGCTAAGTCAAAAGTATATGGAGATTCTGATCCAGCATTTACATACCAAATTACGAATGGAAGCTTAGTAGGAAGTGATGTTTTTACAGGAAGTTTATCTAGAATTACTGGAGAAGGTGTTGGAGTTTATATAATAAATAAAGGAAGTTTAGATACTGGAGCTAATTATGACTTAAGTTTCGTAGCTAATAATTTAACTATTGGAAAAAAGGCAATTGAAGTAACTGCAGATGCCAAGTCAAAAATATATGGAGATTCAAATCCTGTATTAACTTATAGAATTACTAATGGAAGTTTAGTAGGAAGTGATGCTTTTACAGGAAGCTTATCTAGAGAAACAGGAGAAACAGTATTCAATAGTTTACCATCAAACCCATTTTATGCAATTACTCAAGGTACATTAGTATTAAATGCAAATTATGATTTAACTTTTGTGGATTCTAAATTTAGAGTTACACCAAAAAATGTAAATTTCTCATTAGAAAATGCAAGTAAGGTTTATGGAGAAGTAGATCCTTTACCAGTATTAAATATTGTTGATGGTACAGCAATGGCTCATGATGATGTGCTTATATTGAAAAAAGCAGCTAGATCAGCTGGTGAAAATATAGGGGCATATGGTTATGGATTCTTAGGGATAGGGAACTTTGAATTTGAAATAACTTCTTCGCATAGTGCAGATGTAAATAACTATCAATTTAATTTTAGAAGTTATGGTTCACCTGAACTTACAATTGCGAAAAAAACTATTGAAATAACTGCAGATGCTAAAACGAAAGTATACGGAGAAGCAGATCCAACATTAACATATCAAGTTACTTCAGGAAGTTTAGTAGGAAGTGATGCCTTTACAGGTAGCTTATCTAGAGCTACAGGTCAAGCACAAGGAAATTATGGAATTACTCAAGGAACATTAGCTCTAAGTAATAACTATGATGTTACATTTGTTGGAGCTAATTTTTATATAGATTATCGTTTTATTCGAATTGTACCAACAGTAGCAGTACAGAAAACTTATGGAGATGCAGATCCAGCTAAATTAAACTTTCCTTTTACAATTACAGAAGGTTCGTTGGCATTCGATGATACAATTGAAGTATTTGGAACATTTAGAGATGCAGGAGAAAATGTAGGTAGCTATCAAATAAGAGGTTTATCATCAACGTTTACGTCAACAAACGGAGGGCAATCTTCGTACGCAATTACTTATACCAATGCAGGTTCGGTACGTTTACTTATTAATCAAAGAGCTATTGAGGTAACAGCAGATGCTAAGTTAAAAGAATATGGAAATTCTGACCCTGCTTTAACATACCAGATAACTAATGGAGCATTACAGTTTAGTGATGCTTTTACAGGGAGTTTAGAAAGAGTTTCTGGAGAAGCTTTAGGTAGTTACGCTATTAATAAGGGGGCGTTAACTGCAGGAAGCAATTATGCAATAACTTTTGTTGGAAATAACTTAACTATTGGGAAACGTACAGTTGAGGTTACAGCAGATACTAAGTCTAAAGAATATGGAGATGTAGATCCAGTATTTACTTATCAAATAACAAATGGAAGTTTAGCAGGAAGTGATGCATTTACAGGGAATTTGGAAAGAATTTTAGGAGAAGCAAGAGGAATATATGCAATTAATCAAGGTACTTTAGGTTTAAATGGAAATTACAATATTACTTATGTATCAAAAGGTTTAACTATAGAGAAGCGTTCAGTTGAGGTAACTGCTGATGCAAAGACAAAAATATATGGGGAAGTAGATCCAAGTTTAACATATCAAATTACAAATGGAAGTTTAGTAAGTGGAGATACATTTACAGGGTTGTTAACAAGAGTAGCTGGAGATAATATAGGTACGTATGCGATTAACCAAGGAAGCTTATCATTAAATTCAAACTATACGTTAACCTATGTTTCAGATGATTTAAGTATCACAACGAGAGCATTGACTGTAACGGCTAGTATGGGGCAGGTAAAAGTGTATGGAAGTATCGACCCTGTCTTTACCTATGTCCTTACTTCTGGAACTTTGGTTTCGGGTGATGCATTTACAGGTGCATTGGCTAGAACTCCCGGAGCAAATGCAGGGAACTATGCCATCAATCAAGGAACATTAACAGCCGGAAGTAATTATACCATTACTTTTAATGCCTTTGACTTTACAATTTTACCAAAACCACTTCTGGTAAACGGCAATGCTGGTCAAAGTAAAATTTATGGAAATACTGACCCGGTTCTTACCTATACACTTGCATCAGGTAGTTTGGAACTCGGAGACAACTTTACTGGGGTATTGACAAGAACAACCGGAGAAAACATAGGAAACTATACAATTAGTCAGGGGACGTTGACCGCAGGAGGAAATTATATTATTACGTTTACATCAAATGATTTTGAAATTTCCCAACGTGCTATCACAATTACGGCAGATGCAAAGAACAAAGTATACGGAGCAGCAGATCCAGCGTTGACGTATCAAATAAGTTCAGGAAGTTTAGTAAATAGTGATGCTTTTACAGGAGTGTTAACAAGAGTAACAGGCGAGAATGTAGGTACGTATGCGATCAATCAAGGAAGCTTAGCATTAAATTCAAACTATACGCTAACCTATGTTTTAGATGATTTAAGTATTACTGCAAGAGCAATTGAAGTAACGGCGGATGCAAAGAACAAAGTATACGGAGATGTAGACCCAAGTTTAACATACCAAATTACTAATGGAAGTATAGTAAGTGGAGATGTCTTTACAGGAAGTTTAACTAGAGTATTAGGAGAAACCGTAGGTGATTATGCAATTACTCAAGGAAGTTTAGCTTTAAATTCAAACTATACATTAACTTATGTAGTAGGAATATTTAGTATAACATCAGGGGTTAATCAAGTAATCTGGGATGGTAGTACCAATTCAGTATGGACAGAAGGAACTAACTGGAGTAATAATACTACACCATTAATAAGTAATAATGTTTTAATACCAAATGTAGCTACCACACCTAATGTAGTTTCAGGAGTTCAAACAAATGATTTAACAGTAGAATCATTATCATCATTTGATATTTCAGAAAACGGATCCGTAACTGTAGATGGAAACTTTACAAATGCTGGTACTTTTAAAATGATATCTACGGCAGTAAATAGTTCTAGTTTATTAGTAAAAGGAACCGCAAATGGTATGGTATCATACGAGCGAGGTGGTTTAATAGCTAACAAATGGAGTATTGTATCAGCGCCAGTATCAGGTCAGCGTATAAAAGATTTTGTAGAAAACCCAACAAATAACATTCGAATAAATAGTACAGTAACACCAAATAGATATGCAGTTGGTTATTATGATGATAGCCGTTCAACAGGAAATAAGTGGGTATATTATACTGTAGATGATTTAGCATCAAATACAATTACTTTTGAAAAAGGTAGGAGTTATGCAATTTCAAGAGCTACTAATGGTTCGGTTACTTTCACTGGATCTGTTGAAACAACTGATGCTACAAAAGCAGTAACAGCTTCAGAATGGAATGCTATAGGAAATCCATACACGGCATTTTTACCAATTAATGAGAATGGAGGTACGAACTTTATTAATGACAATTTAGCAAGTTTCGATCCAGCGTATGTAGGAACTTATGTTTGGGATAATGCTCAAAATAAATATGTAGCAAAGAGCTTAGTTAGTGGAGCTAGTTCATTAGTGCCAGGACAAGGATTCTTTGTGAAAACAACAACAGGAGCAGGGGCAATAAGCTTTAAGCAGGCACAGAGAATGACTCAACCAGTATCGGGAGGAGCTTTTAGCAAAGGAGGTAATATACCAACGATTGAGTTGTCTATAGCTTCTAAAGGAACAAGGGTTAATACAACGGTTAGTTATCGAGAAAATGTTACAAAAGGTTTAGATAGCGGATATGATGTAGGAAACTTTGATGGATCTCAGTTAGACATTTATACAAGATTATTAGACGGTTCTTCAGAAAAGAACTTTACGTATCAATCTTTACCAGTAGAAGGAAAGGAATCGTATATCATTCCAGTAGGAATTAAAGCTAAGGAAGGAACTTTAGTAACTATTTCTGCAAAAGGAATTGGATTAGAAGGAATGGATATATACTTAGAAGATAAAGAATTAGAAAAATTTATCAATTTAAATGAAGAGGATTATTCATTAACAATAGCAAAAGTTACAAATGGAGTTGGAAGATTTTACTTACATACCAAAGCGCAAGTTGAAATTCCAGAAGTAAGCTTAGCTGATATTAAACTATATAATGTAAACAATAAATTATTTGTAGAGGGAGTACAAGGCGAGCAGTTTAAACTTATAATGTATAACATTTCTGGAGCATTAGTTTATAAAGATACTTTTAAAGGAACAGGTAAAAACAATATTGATTTACCAGCTGTTGAGGTAGGAGTTTATATAGTAAGAGTTGTAACGAATGTTGGAACAAAAAGTAAGAAGATAATCCTTAAAAAGTAAACACAATGAAAAATAGAAATATAGAAAATAAAGAAGAAAATATTACAAGAAAGGAGGCTTTAAAGAGACTAGGTAAGTATGGTAAATACACAGCTTTAACAGCTTTAGGTACATATATGATTTTAAATCCACAAAAAGCTCAAGCACAAAGCCCAGAGGATCCAGGGGATGGGTTTTAGTAAACTAAATTAGGGGTTTAGTTTATGAAAAAAGACAGCTGTAATAGCTGTCTTTTTTATGATATTTATAGTAACACTACTAGTTAATGTTCTATAAATTTAAAGTTATCAATATTATAATAACCTCCTTTGTTTTCTTTTCTTAATAACGATTGGCTAATAATTAAATGCGATACATTAATCATATTTCTTAACTCACAAAGTGAAGTATTTATTTTAGAAGTTTTATATAGATCCTCAATTTCATTATAAATAACATTTAACTTTGTAATAGCTTTGGTTAATCGATTGTTGCTTCTTACAATTCCTACGTAATTACGCATTAAAGCTTGCAGTTCATTAAGATTGTGCTGAATTAAAATGTGCTCTTTAGAAATTTGCGTGCCTTTATCGTTCCATTTAGGAATTTCAACTTGAATAGATTTTGTATTATTTTTTGATAAATATTTGAAAATATTATGAGCATATACAAGGGCCTCTAATAAAGAATTAGAAGCTAACCTATTTGCTCCATGGAGCCCCGTTCTTGATACTTCACCACAAGAAAAAAGATTTTTTATAGAAGTTCTTCCATCTTTGTCAACAATAATACCTCCGCATAAATAATGAGAGGCGGGAACAACAGGAATCCAATCTTTAGTAAGATCAATATATAGGCTCTTACATTTTTTATAAATAGTAGGAAAATGGTTTTTAAAATCATTAATATTTAGGTGTGTACAGTCTAAAAACACATGAGAATCTCCTGATTTTTTTAATTCTTTATCAATGCATTGAGAAACAATATCACGAGAAGCTAGTTCAGCACGTTCATCATAATTCAGCATAAATCGATTTCCTTTTTTATCACGTAAATAAGCACCAAAACCTCTAACAGCTTCAGATATTAAAAAAGAGGAGCCTACTTCGGTATCATATAAAGCAGTTGGATGAAATTGAATAAACTCCATATCTTTTATGGCAGCTTTAGCTCTATATGCCATGGCTATTCCATCTCCAGTAGCTATTATAGGATTAGTTGTATGTCCATAAACTCTACCAATACCACCAGAAGCAAGTAAGGTATTTTCTGAGTTTATAGTAATAACAGCATTTGTTTTTTCATTTAATATATAAGCCCCAAAACACGATATACTTTCTGATTTTTGTATGTTTAAATGATGTTCTGTTATTAGATCGATAGCAAAATGATGAGGTAGAAGTGTTACATTCTTTAATTGATGAATGCGTTGTAATAAAGCTCTTTCAACTTCATACCCCGTAATATCTTTATGGTGCACAACTCTGTATTCAGAATGACCACCTTCTTTTCCTAAATCGAAATTTCCTTGAGAATCTAAATCGAAATTCGCTCCCCAAAGAATTAATTCCATAAATCTCTTAGGACCTTCTTTAATAACCATTTCAACAACAGATTCATCGCATAAACCATCGCCAGCAATTAAAGTATCTTCTATATGCTTTTGAAATGAATCTTCTTTTGTATCCAATACAACCGCAACACCACCTTGAGCATATTTAGTGTTAGATTCATCTTCATCTCCTTTGGTAACAATAGTGATTGATTTGTTCGGGAATTTTTCAGCAATTTTAACAGTAAAAGTTAACCCAGCTACACCAGAGCCTATAATTAAATAATTTGTTTTTATCATTTATTTTGAAAGTTCAAGCATACGTTCTATTGGTAGTAGAGCACGTTCACGAATTTCTTTTGAAACCTTTATTTGTGGACGCTCGTTTACTAAACAATCATACAGTTTTTGCATGGTGTTTACTTTCATAAAAGCACATTCACTACATGCACAAGTATTGTCTTCTTTAGCAGGAGCAGGAACTAATTCTGTATTTGGTACTTCTTGTTGCATTTTGTGTAAAATTCCCGCTTCAGTAGCCACAATAAATTTCTGATAGGAATGTGTTTTTACATAGTTTATCATTCCAGAAGTAGAGCCTATATAAGTAGCGGTTTTTAAAATGTGCTCTTCAGATTCTGGATGAGCAATAATTTTATAATCTGGATACTCTTTGTGTAATTTGATAAGCTTTTCAATAGAAAAAGCCTCATGAACTATACAACTACCATCCCATAATAACATATCTCTTCCTGTCTCTTTAATAATATACTTTCCTAAATTTCTATCAGGAGCAAAAATGATAGGAGTATCTTTGGGTATAGATTCTACAATTTTTAAGGCATTAGAAGAGGTACAAACAATATCGGTTAAAGCTTTAACCTCTGCACTACAATTTACATAGGTAATAACAGTATGATTAGGATGTGCCTTAACATATTTTTCAAAAGCCTCTGGCGGACAAGATTCTGCCAAAGAACAGCCTGCTTCTAAATCAGGTAACACAACTGTTTTAGTTGGATTTAAAATTTTTGCAGTCTCAGCCATAAAGTGCACACCCGCAAAAACTATAATATCAGCGTCTGTTTCAGCGGCTTTTTGAGACAAACCTAAACTATCACCAACATAATCAGCAATATCCTGAATTTCTGGTTCTTGATAATAGTGAGCTAAAATAATCGCGTTTTTTTCTTTTTTTAATCGCGCTATATCTTCTTTTAAATTCATCTTGTTTTTATTCTATTTGAGGCGAAATTAGGTTTATACACTATTTAAAAACATGATTTAAATCATAACGGATGGTTAAGTTTAAATACCATATTTTAAGATTTGAAGAGAAATTGATAGGTTAAATAAAAAGGCTGAAGAACTAGAAGTCTTACAGCCTTTTTAACTTAAATTATTTTTCAATTAATAATTGTAGTGTATTTAGTTCTTCTTTACTTTTCTCTAAATCTAATAGCATTTTATGATTATTAAATAACTGCTTATAATATTCTATACCACTCGCTAAATTTTTATTGAATAGTTTAAAATATTTTAGCTGTTTAGGAGAAACTGATTGTGTGCTCTCTTCCAACTTGTTTTTAAAAAAATCGATATAAATATTCAATTCTTTAATGAACATGTTAGGTCTATTTGGGCTTGTAATTTTAACAGATTGATCGTAAATAGCCTTAGTAATTTCCTTAAGACTCATTTTTTTAGAAAAATAAGCAATATTTGGACCTGGGCAAACAGAAACACCTGCGCCTTCGGTTTTTGTATCTAAATTATTAGCTAATAAAGCGGTAGTTCCTAAACCGACACAAGTACAGGTTTTTGCTATAACTTTATTATACGCTATTTGGTGTTCTTCTTTGCTAAGGTTTTGATTATCTAAATCTTTCAGTTTTAAATGTTGGTATTGTCTAGACGCTGTACAGATTCCTTTTTCAGTAAATTCTTTATTTAAAGCAATAAACTTTTTAGGACAAGAACTTCCAGGTCTTCCTTTATAAATGAGTCTTTCTTTTTCTAAATCTTTAGTATTTCCTTTAAGGTTATTAAAAGGAACACCTAAAGGAGATATATCACTTAAATAAACATCTTCTTCTTTAGCATTGATTAGTTTTTCTAAGGTTTCATTATCGATTGTTGTTGCTTCTGGAACCAGTAAAAAAGGACTTCCCCAACCTACAGAATCTACTTGATAATGGTCTAATAAAAATTGATGCTCTTCTGCTGTACCAACACCACCTTGAGCTGAAACTTTAAATTCTAAATTGGTTTGTGGAATTACATATTCTTTTTGTTTTAAAACACTAAAAAGTAATTCTTGAATAGCTTGTCGTAATTCTTCTCTTTTTGTTTTAAATTCTTCTAAAACAGGACCTAATAAATAACCATCGGTAGCAAAAGCATGCCCACCACAATTAAGCCCAGATTCAATACGATATTCTGAAACCCAAATTCCTTTTTTTGCTAAAAATTTTCCTTGTATTAAAGCCGAACGATAATCACTTACCTTTAAAATGATTTTCTTTTTAATATTCCCATTTTTATCAGGGTAAAAATCTTTAAACTGTTCTAAATAGGCATACAATCTCGGGTTCATTCCAGCAGAAAGAACTACTGATGAGTTAACATTACTATTAGCAAAACCTCTCAGAGCAGCATGAGCATCATTATATTCTATAGGTAATTTTTCGTTTTTAATGTAATTATCTTTATCAACTTTGGTCATGATATTTACATCAATAGCCCCCATAGTTAAATTATCTTTAAGCCATTGTTTGGCTTCGTCAAGTGTAAAGTTGTTTTTAGTAAAATTTATAAATTGTTTTTTTAAAGAAGAAACGTTGGAAAGTGTATTAAAATATTCTTTAACACTCTTTTTGGTTTCAGTAATAATACTTTTAAACTCTTCAAATTTATTTTCAGATAAAGTGTTCATTAAATTTAAATACGATGTAATTCTTTTGGCTCTGAAATCTTCCATTTTTTCAGTAATCTCATCGTAAGGAATTTTAAATTCATGGCAGTACATTTTCCTCATTTTCTCTAAAAGGATATCGTCAACCAACGATATTACAGAGTCTATTCCGAATCTAGAAACTTTTAATGGTGAATCTATAGTAAAACCAATTCCCATCACAGGGATGTGGAATGTATGTGTTTTAAGCATGATTTTTATTTTTATAAAATTAAAATGCCGCAATCTATTATTACTTAGCGTTTTGTTGTATGATATTTATCATATAAAAATATTTTCTTTTAATTAATTTTTACTTTTTTGATAAAAGAGATGAATAAAGGAAGAACTATTCTTACAATAGAAGTAACTAATAATAATCCAAAACAAAAGAAAGCTATATAAATATAGTATAGAGAGTCTTGCATTTCAGAGAATTGTATACTTTTAGTAAAATACATCCAATGACTTCTTTTTGTGCCTGCTATAAGTAGTATTATCCAAAATAAGAGTAAAGAGATATTATAGAGTTTAATATTTTTGAGAAGAATTTTTATAGGAAATGCTTTTTTCAATTTTAATCGAGAAGCTATAAAAAATAAGGAAGCTAATAAAATAGATGTATTTATACCAATAGTTGTTCCCATTGAATGTGCTACAGTAATATGAGTTCCGTGAGTGAAAAAATTAATTACAGGTATAGAAAATAATAACGCTAAAACAAGGTTAAGAAATACCCAAAAATCGGCAATCATTAAAAATTTATAGGCAATAGAAAATTCTTCTTTTTTTTGTTGAGTTAACGATTTTTTCCATCCATAAATAATATGTATTAAAAGAATCCACTCAGTCATAGATATACCGTATGCTACATAGCGAATCCAAGGTTGCATAGGTATTATATAAGTATGATGTGCCCAACCAAACATTAAATTGGTTAATCCTAAGAAATAAAAGAAAAATACTTTTTTCCCTCTTGCAAATTTTTCATCTCCTTTAATTTTACACATAATATAAATAGAGATTCCATATACTAACATATTCCAAGAGCCTACAAACGAACCATACGATTTCCACTGTACCGTAATATCTTTTATAAAATGAGCTCTAAATGAAGGAATCATCCAAAAGTGTGCTTCACATAAATGATAAATCATAAACACAATTCCTGTTCCCCACATCCAATAATATACAGGCCAATTTTTTACATTTTTTAAAATGGTTTTGAAATAGTTGATACCAAATAAAATCCACCCTAATAATATAGGAATTGTTAGGATTGGAGAGTACGATAAATATTCTCTACCTTCAGTTTTTCCTGTTAAAAACGAAAAGTATATGGCAATTCCTGTAGCTAAAAATATAGAAAAATGAATCTTGGGTAATATTCTTGAAAATAAAGGCAATTTTTCTTCATGAGTTATATAAAAGTAGATACTTCCTGTTGAAGAAAGTATAATCCAAGATATTACAGTTGTAACATGAAAAGGACGCATTTCATTAAACGGGATAATTGATTTTATAAACTCTGGAAAAATGTATTGTAATGATGCTAATAAACCAAAGAGGATCCCTAAAAATAACGCTGATATTGCTAATATTAAAAAGAGTAAGTATGTTTTATTTTTCATTTTTATATTTTAATTCTACCCAACCATTAACTTTTAAAGCGGCATCGTAATTAGGATAGTATCCTGTACTATCTATAGTTTTTAAGTAAGCTATTATTGCTTCTTTTTCTTGTTCAGTGAAATTAAATTTCGGCATCGATTTTACACCGCTATTTAAAAATGCTTTAATATAATTTGGTCCTTTATTTTTGTTTGAATATATATTGGTTAAATCAGGACCTAAATAACCACCTAAACCATAGGTTTGATGGCAGGACCAACAGTTTTTATCTTGCCATATTTTTTGTCCAACTAATGCTTTTTTTGATAATTTAATTGGTTCTCCATTTTCTTTTGAGGTATATATTAAATAATTATAAAAACAAAAAGTTGTTATTAAAAGACCTATAACTAGTATGTTTTTTTTTGTATCCATCATTTATAAAATGCTTAAAACAAGAACAGTGAAAATGAATAAAAAACAAAGAATGGCTATTTTCCAAAAGGAGTGTGCCTTTTTAAGTTCCATAAACTGAAAGGCGACTCCTAAAAACTTTATTGCAGCTAAGCCTATAATTAAGTATACGAAAAGGCTATTTTCAATAGTAGAAAATAATGTGGATATAATAATTAATAGTAGTAAACTAACCCAAGTAATAATTGTTGATTTATTCATATTTAAAATAATAAATAGATTATAGGAAATAGTAATAACCAAATTAAATCACACATATGCCAAAAAGCAGCACTTGCTTCTACGTCTTCTATTTTTGTTATATTTTTTTCTTTTTTAATTCCAAAGTAGATAGAAATTAAAATGACTAAACCAACTAAAACGTGTATTACATGAAATAAGGTAAGAAGCCAATAAAAACTAAAGAAAGTATTATAACTCATACTTAATCCAGCTTCAATTTTATCGTAATATTCTATACTTTTTAATCCTAAAAACAAAATTCCAAAAAGCATTGTTAACAATAAATATTGTTTTGCCTTTTGCTGCTTTTTATTTTTTAATTCATTTACAGTTACAACCATAAAAAAACCACTTGTTAGTAAAAAAAAGGTATTTAGTACCCCATAAGTTGAATTTAATAAGAGCCTAGAATTATGAAAAATTTCTGGCTCTTGTTTACCATAATATATCATAGCTATTAATGCCATACCAAAAGTAAACAACTCTAAGTAAATTATAATCCACATAAGAATTCCTCCTGGAGGGTAAAAGATGTTTTTATGATTTATAGCAGTTTCTTCCATTAATCCCAATCTAATAAACGTTTTTGACCTTCTAGTTTTTGAATATCTGTAATGTCTTGTGACATTTCAATAACTCCTTTGTACTCTTTGTTTTTATTTCTAATGGCAAAATATCTAATGTGAATAATACGTCCACGGTAGTTAAACCAGAATTCAGCTACATCTTTAGTGCCAGCTCTAAATTCATCAACAATTCGTAACACCATATCTACACTTTTTGGTGGGTGACAAAAACGAACTTCTCTTCCAATAATTCCTTTACTTCTAGGGAAAACTCGATTGTCTCCTCGATTGTAAAAAATCACTTTATCATTTTCATCTACATAGGTTATGTCAATAGGTAAAAAGCGTAATAATAAGTTAACTTGTGTAGGTGTCATATATCCCTCATCATAATGAAAAGTGTTTTCTAAAGAAAAAGATAATTCTCGTTCTGTAAAATCTTGACTTGGGTGAACATAACGATCGTTTTTTGCAGGATAAGGAATAGGTTTCTCTTTTAACATCCATCCCATTTCTTCATCACCTTCATAAAATTCTTTCCAATCTTCTTCTGAAAGTATGTTTATTGCATTAGGAAATAAACGCATATCCTCAATTATTAGTAAACGTTTTACTCCCTCTATTAAATATGGAATATTTTCTATAATTTTTGTTATATTTTTTTCTGAGTTATGAATGTTTAATAAACGGATTTGATCTCTTAAATTATCATGAAATGACCACATTCCTTGACTTGGACCATTCCATCCATGCTTTTCTAAATATGGAAATAATTGATTTTCTTTACGTGCAAATCGTTTTTCAATTGTTGTTAATTGATTAAAGATGTTAAAGTATTTTTGAAAATCTTCAACTACATCTATATCGTATAAGTCTTGTAAAAGATCTTGGATCAGTTGACTTTCTTGGTAATATACTTTTACAGGATGTCCTTCAGGTAGTTTCTCTACTTCTGGTAAAAAAGAATTCATTTATTGTTGGTGTTTTATTCTATCGTATAATTTTACTAATGATTGTAATAATTCTACTGGGTTTGTTAAAATTTGATAATGGTTTTGCCCAAACATTTGTGGCAAGTAGTATTTTGCTTGTGCTTCAATAGCTAATGCATAAGAATTTATTTGTCTTTCGTTTAACTCTCGTAAAGCCTGTTTAATATCATTAATTCCATAGTTACCTTCATAACGATCGTAATCGTTCGGTTTTCCATCAGAAATTAAAATAATCCATTTGTTTTTAGTATTTCGTTTATCTAATAAAGCACCAGAATGGCGTAGGGCAGGACCTATGCGAGTGTAACCACTTGGTTCTATTGCTCCAATTTTATACTTTGCTTTGTTCCAATCTTCATCAAAATCTTTCATTGTTATATAACTAGAATGGTTTCTAGTTTTTGAATGAAAAGAGTTGATAGAAAAATCGATATTGAACTCATCTAATATTTCCCCAAAAAGTATAGAAACTTGTTTTTCTACATCTATTACTTTATTACCAGCAGCATATCCATCACTAGATAAGCTACTATCTAATAATAATAGTATTGATAAATCTTTTTCTTTTTTTCTTTTTGATAAGTATATTTTTTCAGAGGGTGTAAATCCAGATTGAACATCAACAAACAAATCTATAATAGCATCTAAATCAAATTCTTCTCCTTGAGTTTGTTTGCGTTGTTGCTGGTATTTATTGTTAACATTTGTTAGCATTTTGCGTAAACCTAATAGGGTAGAACGATTTTTAGAAATTGCTTTTTTATAATATGCAACATCGGTTTTTAAAATACTCTTTGGGTATACTTTACAGAAATGCTCTTTGTAGTTACGTTTTGCATAATCCCATTCATCATAAGGTATAAAATATCCTTTTTCATTTCTTTCAGCACTTTCAGCAATAGTCGTATTTTCTACAAAATCAGCTTGATATACTGAGTGTGCCGTATCATCTACACGAACCGTGTATTTCATATTTAAGTCTTCTAAAGCATTGGCATGGTCCTCTAAATCATCGTCACCATCCATGTCTCTAAAATTTCCTCCAAACTCATCGGCAGTTTCAACTTTTTCAAATTGATGTTGTAAGACAGCGTCTTCTAACTGCTTTTCATCTACCTGAACAGAAATTATTTCTTCTACTGCCCGAGATTTTAAGGTTGTTTTTGGCTGTTCTTGATTGGCTTTTTTTACTTTATCTGTAAAGTTTTCTAAGGTGTTTTTTGAAGCTTCTTCAGGTGAATTAACCATCCATTTTCCGTAGATAAATGAATAATCTGGTTCTTTATTTTTGGCTGCTTTTTCTTTATAATGAGAAATAAATTTTTGATAATACTTCTCAGTTGTAGGAAATTCTTTAAATAATTGTTCTAATACTCTTAAAGATGTTTTTCTTGCTTTTTCTTGCGATTCGTTTAAAGAATATTCACGGGCTTCTTTCCAGTTTAAGTGTAAGTTTTTCTGAACTGATAAGTATAAAATTCTGAATAAATAAAAAGAAGTGTTTTCCTCAATCGTTTTGAATTCTGTAAGTTTTGATGGTAAAAAAAAGTTATTGTTTTTATAGCCACCTTCTCTTTCAGCATCATAAATTTCAATTGATTTACCTGTAATAGCTCTTGCAAAAATGGTTAAACGAGATTTTACCTCACTTAAGTTAATTGCGTATGCTAAATCTGCTTCTTTCTTTTTACGACGACGCTTAAAGTAATGGGCAAATTTGGTAAATATATATTCATCGGGTTCAAATTCGAACATAGTTTCAGTATTCAGTCATTCTGAACAGCGTTTACAGCGTGAAAAAAGCCATTATAAATGAGAATTTTCTTGCTTTTTTGAATGACAATTAATTAGGTGCTATTATTATATCATTAAATCACATAAATCATTTAGAGCACTTACAACTTCAGTATCATCTGTAAGAGGTTCAACAATTGCTACATGTACGGCTAAACGTTTTGGTAAGCCTGATGCTATTAATTTTGCGGCATCTATTAATAATCGGGTAGATACTGTTTCTGTTAAGCCTAACTCGGTTAAATTTCTAATCTTAGTAGCTATGTTTACTAATTTTTTTGCATCTGCTTCTTGAATAGTGGTTTCATTAACTAAAATTTCTATCTCGTTTTTTGCTTTTGGATACTCAAAGGAAACTGCAACAAATCGTTGCCTTGTTGAAGGTTTTAATTCTTTAAACCCTCGTTGATAGCCAGGATTAAAAGATGCTACTAATGTAAAGTCTTCATGAGCTTTTATAGTTTTTCCCAACTTATCAATAAACAATTCGCGTCGATGATCGGTTAATGAATGAATCGCTACAATTACATCTGGCCGTGCTTCTGCTATTTCATCTAAATATAATATAGCTCCTGTTTTTACCGCGGTAGTTAATGGACCATCTAACCAAATGGTTTCTGCTCCTTTTATAATATACCTACCAATTAAATCGGTAGAAGATGTTTCTTCGTGGCAGCTTACTGTAATTAATTTCTTATTTAGTTTTGAAGCCATGTATTCTATAAACCTAGATTTACCCGTACCTGTTGGTCCTTTTAATAGAAAAGGTAGTTTTTGTTTGTACGAGTGTTCAAATACTTCTATTTCTTTGGCTATGGGTTTATAATATGGAGTTACTGTTGTTGTTTTATTTTTTAAAAACGCTGCTTCCTTCATCATGTATCTTTTTAGGCTTATAATTATTTATTTCTGTACTGTTTCTATAATTTTAGAAACCGTTTCTTTATTGTCTACACCTAAGCCTTCTTGCTGGTGGACCAACTCTCCTTGTGGATTAAATACACTAATTATATTTGAGTGAGAAAAATCTAATGGAGAAATTTGTTTGTATTTTACAGCGAGTACATTGGCAAATTCTCTAACGGATGTTTTTGTTCCTTGTAAAAAAGTCCAATGTTCATCATCCATTAAATTTTCTTTAGCAAAAATTTTCAATCGAGCAGGGGTGTCAGTTTCAGGATCTATACTCACCAATACATAGCGTAAATTTTTATTGTACTTTTTGGGTATTTGCTTTTCTATATTCCTCATATCAGCAACTAATCTTGGGCAAGCAGCTTTACAAGTGGTATAAATCATAACCATTACCAAGGTTTTTCCTTTTAAGTCTTTTAATTTAATAACATTTCCTTCTTCCGTATTCCATTGCGATGTTAAATTAAAAATAGATTCATCTGAAATTTCATTTGACACAACTTTTGAGCTTGTTTTTTGAGAAGAACTTGCTAATGGTTTTAAATCCATTTTACAAACAGCACAACTTCCTTCAATAGTAAAAGTTTTTTCTCCTTCACATTTCATAGGACATTGATATGCTATTTTTGTATTATTTATTGATGTTGTTGCCGTATTTCTCTTGCATGAAACAAAAGCTATTAATAACATTAATACCAATACTGTTATTTTATATTTTTTCATTTTTTATATCTTTTACACAACGAAACCCTAAGTTTCTCATAGTATATTTTGCTTTTAGACTTCCTCGTGTTGCATATCGCATAAAAGCGGCATAATTCATTAAATCTGTGGTTCCAACTGCAGCACTACCGCAAAATAAATTACTATCATTATCTACATCTTTTCGAGATTCTCCCGAAATTAATACTGAATTAAAATCTGATGTCCATTCCCAAACTAAACCATGTAAATCCCATACATTCCAATAATTTTTAAAAGTTGATTGAATGTTATTATTAAAGGTTTTTGGTTTTTCGTACCAGCCTAAAATAAATTCATTATAGTTTTTTAATTTACGTGCGTCTGGAATGTTTTTATTTGCCATTGCAACGTATTCCCATTCATCTATTGAAGGCAAACGTTTACCTTGGCATTCACAATAAGCATTAGCAGCAAACCAACTAATATTGGTTATAGGAGCTTTATTAGATTGGTTATTTCCTATCTCAAAATCTGATTTCCAGTTATTAAGGTAATTACCATCTGCAAATATTTTTTTTATCGTTGATTTTTTCCACTTCGGATTTTTTTTTACAAATTGAATATACTCTTGGTTTGTAACTGGGTATACATCCATTAAAAAATCTGAAACGGTAACTTGCATAGAATCTCTTCCATACAAAGGAATATATGTTCCTCCTTTAATTTTAACCATTTTAGATTGACAGTTTGTATTAACTGTATATCCAAATAGAATACAAAAAGTCAATCTTAAAATAGTTCTCATTGAATTGGAATTTAGTGTGTGCTTTTTACTTCTTGAACCATGGTTACTTTTACATTTGTTTTATTGTTATCCCATGAATTGTATACGTATGTTAATACATCGGCAACTTCTTCATCAGTTAATGTTTGCTTTGTCATAACACTATTGTACAGTTTACCGTTTACAGTAATTTCTCCTGTTTTACCATGTAGAACAACACTAATAGCTCTTTTTACATCAGCATTTAAGTAATCTGATTTTGCTAAAGGAGGAAATGCATTGGGAATACCCTCTCCATTTGCTTGGTGACATGCAAAACATGTTTTTGTATAAATCTGTTTTCCAGAAGCTATTTTTTCAGCTAAAGATTTTTCTCCAGTTTTTACAACTTCTTTTTTATTTCCATCATCTGGCATTTCTTGTAATGTACCTCCTTCTGGATGATAAATTCCTTCTTGTTTTACACCAGAATATAATTTTTTATCTTCTTTTCCTTTTACTTTAAGCATTCCTAAGGCTCCTTTATTAAAGGCTCTAAAAATTGCATGGTCTACTAGTATAAAAGTACCTGGAACATCCACTTTAAAATCTACAATAGCCGCTCCACCTGCTGGAATTGATGTTGTTTGCACATTTGTATTGATTAAATCTCCACCTTCAACATGTACGTTATCGAAAATTTCACCAATTACGTGAAATGAAGAAGTTAAGTTCGGTCCTCCATTACCAACGAATAAACGTACTGTTTCTCCTACATTAGCAGTAATGGCGTTATCTCCAGTTAAGGCTCCAACTTTACCATTGAATACTACATAATCTGCATCTTCATCTACTGCTTTTTTCATATCAAAAGCTTGTAATCCTGGTTCTCCATTTTCTCCTTTTGTATAAAAGTCACCTTGCATGATGTAGTATTCTTTATCAACTTTAGGTAAACCACCTTCTGGTTCTACTAAAATTAAACCATACATACCATTTGCTATGTGCATTCCTACTGGTGCTGTAGCACAGTGGTATACATATAACCCTGGGTTTAAGGTTTTAAAAGAAAATGTTTTTTCATGCCCTGGTGCTACAAAAGAAGATGTTGCTCCACCACCTGGACCAGTAACTGCATGTAAATCTATATTATGTGGCAATTTATTATCTGGATGATTTGATAAAGTAAACTCGACTTCATCTCCAACTCGGGTTCTTATAAAGCTTCCTGGCACTGAGCCTCCAAAAGTCCAATATACATATTCAACACCATCTGTCATTGTCCCTGTTTCTTCAAGGATTTCCATATTAACCAATAATTTTTTGGCTTTTCTGTTTCCTACGGGTGCTGGAACATTTGGAGGCGCTGTTAATTCAGCTTCCATTGTTCCTTTTATGGCAATTTCTGCAGGGTTTATCTCTATTTTTTTGTCACTTTTACAACTAGTAACTAAAGCTGCTATAGCAAATAGTAATATGCCTAATTTTAAATGTTTCATTTTGTTAGTTTTTGTTATGTTTATTTTAATTCTAAAGCTTCGTCTGTAGGTTTACCATGCTTATAAAAGTCAATGATGTATAAAATTATACCAGTAGTAAATAAGGTTGCACATAAGATTAGTACAACAAAATGAATACTTATTTCCTGCTGTACTTTCATGAAATCCATACCAAATTTTCTCTCTAAGTATACTTGTGCTACACCAGCTACACCAAAAGCAACGGTCATACCAATCATACCAATATTCGAAAGCCAAAAAGCCATTCTACCTCTTGTAGATTCATATAATTTTCTACCAGTCATATTAGGTAAGCTATAACTAATAATTGCTAAAACAATCATACCATAAGCTCCCCAAAATGCTAAGTGCCCATGCATTGCAGTTACTAAAGTACCGTGAGTATATAAATTTGTTTGTGGTAAAGTGTGTGCGAATCCTAATAAACCTGCACCGACAAAAGAAACAATGGTAGCGCCTAAAGTCCAATATAGTGCTAGTTTATTTGGATGCTTTTTTTCACCTTTTCTATACATATTTACAGCAAACAATGCCATTGCTAAGAAAGCTAAAGGTTCTAATGCAGAGAATATACCACCTACGATTAACCAAATTTTATTTACACCTATATAATAATAGTGATGTCCTGTTCCAAGTACTCCTGATAAGAATGTTAATCCTACAATTACGTATAGCCATTTTTCAATAACTTCTCTATCAACACCAGTTAATTTGATTAAAAGGAACGATAAAATACCTCCCATAATTAATTCCCAAACTCCTTCTACCCATAAATGTACTACCCACCAACGAAAAAAGGAATCTGTTACCTGACTATCAAATGGTAACATTCCTGGTAAGTATAATAATGCAGCAAATAATAGCCCCATTGATAATACTAAAGCTGTTGTAGTTCTTCTTTTACCTTTAAAAAGTGTAAGTAGTATAAGGCCTAAGAATAATAATACATTTATAACAACTAAGAAGTCTAAGGGTCTAGGTATTTCTAAAAACTTACGACCTTCCCAATAGTTAAAATGATAACCTACAATAGCTGCTACACCTACTAATGCTAAAGAAATTAATTGGACATATGCCAATTTTACACTTACCAATTCTCTTTGAGCTTCTTCTGGTATGATATAATAGGCTGCTCCCATAAAACCAGATAATAACCAAACTACTAATAAATTGGTATGTACAGCTCTAGCTGTGTTAAAAGGAATAAAGTCATGAAAGTTATCAAGACCAACCCTAGCGAACCCCATTACAAATCCGTATACTAATTGTAATACTAACAAGAGCATTGATAATGCAAAAAACCAATACGCTACTTTTTGTGACTTATATTTCATAATGCGCTATAATTTATTCGTTATTTTTTTTAGAAAGAGGTGAAATCTTTCTGTCTACACCTACTACTTCACCAAATCCATTTAAGTCTATATTACCTATCCATTTAAAAAAAGCGACCATATCTTGTGCTTCTTGTTCAGACATGTTATATGCAACCATTTTTCTTCCATTTGGTTGCCATGGAGATGGAGACATTAAAATACTTTTGATGACTTCTTCTCCTTCACCATTGTACCTTTTGTTTAAACGATCAACAACTTTTGTCAATTCTGGAGCATAATAGGCTCCTTCTCCTAACAGTGTATGGCATCCCATGCAATTGTTAGATTCCCAAATTACTTTCCCTCTAATTGCTGATTCTGATAAATCTTCATAATTGGTTTGATCATTACTCTTTGAAAAAGAGTAAATTGTTAACCCAATAAAAATCAGAAACGTAACTAAAGTTCCGCCTAGGAAAAATGTTTTAGCTTGTTTTTTTGATAACATAATTAGTTTTTTGAATTAAAAGATCTTTTTATCTTTTATTTGGTAAAAATATTAACACTATGTATAAAATTTTATGATAAATATCATGTATAAAGCATGTAATCTTGTCTATGAATTGTAAATTAATTAGTTTTTGATAAGGAAAAATCTATGTTATTTTTGTTGGATGTATTGTTTTTTAAGAACATTAATTCTTTCTAATTGCATGCTATTTTTTCTGAATATGATAATGCCTCAAATGGTGTTCGTTTTGGCGTGACGAACTAAAACTCGTAACTCGTTTTAAATACCCAATTACTCTGGTAGCATAATCAATATTTCTAGAATTGCAATTTTCACATGAGTAAGTTGTTTTTTTATCTATATAACTACAATCATTACAAATAGTAATTTTTATGTTGAAACAAAAATAATTACAGCCTGCTACTGCAGTTGCATGCAATAATTTAATAAAACCTTCTTTATTAGGTGCTTCTTCAAGATTTAAGTGTAGTGCAGATCCTCCATCTAAGTATTGTATTGTTTCTTTTCCGTGAAGTATTATTTTATCTAAAGTGTTGGTGTGTTTATCTTCAACAACATAAAAATATGAATTATAACAATCTCTAGTAACAGATAAACCATCTTGTTTATCCCATTTAGCATTTTTTACACCTAAATTTTCTGCAGGAACAAACTCAGTATTAAACATATAACCATATTTCTCTTTTGCTAGTTTATTCTGGGTATAAATTTCTTTTAAATATATATTTACAAAGGCTTTATACTCTTTATTATTACTTACATGAATGCCTTGACTCTCGGCTGCCTCAACCATACCATTAATACCAATAGTTAAAAATTGCTTATCTAAAGAAATAAATCCAGCTTTGTAAACAGGCAACAGCCCAGCTTGTTCGTATTCTTCTATTAATTTTCTATAAGCAACTTGATACTTATGAATCTTATGTATTTCTTCAATAATATTAGCTTTTTTTTGTACCAATCTGTTCATATTTAATGTAATAACATTGATAGAGCCTGTTGCCACACCTCCAGCTCCTAATGAATAACTAAAAGTATTATCACTAATTTCACTTCTTAGTCTGCAACAGGATGCTAAGCTATCTGCATTTTCTGATTGATAAATGAAAAACGAATTTCCCTCACTCAACTCTTGTGCACACATTTCAGTAAATTCTTTATCTACAGGTTTTCCTTCTCTTACTAGCATAGCTGCTGTTACTACAGGAAACGTTAAAATTGCTTTGGTACGCTCTGTATTAAACCATTTCATGAAAAATTTTTGTAGCTTTTTTAATTTATCCCAATTAGGTTTTGACGTATCTGGAAAAATAAAATCTCCAAACATACTTTCAAAATATGCTTTATCATATAAAGAAATATTCCAAAAAACTGATTGATATCCTCTTGCTGCTGCTGGTTGATTAATTGCATATACTACATGTTGTAAATGATTTTCTATTGTTTTGGTATTAGTTTTTAAGTAATTATTTCCATAATCTTTAGTAGCAAAGTAATCGAAATACATTAGAAATTCAACTGTAGCTAGAGCTCCTGCAAATTGTGAACTAATAGCAAAAACCAGATTGACAAATTCTCCGCAAAAACTTTCTAAATGTTGTGGAGCTTTACTTTCTCCTCCTAATTTAGTTAAGCCATCAAATAAAAAAGGATACATACTTATTGAAACACAATAAGGTTTTAATGAAGTTTCGTCATGCACATATATTTCATGAGACTCTATTTGACGTACATATTCTTTAGCCAAATCTTCACCAAAAAGAGAAGCAATTTTACGACTTAAAAGAACTCTATTCACTTGAATATTTATATCCTTATTCAATTCAGCTTCCATTGTTGCTATATTTTTAGAAGTAACATTAGCGTTTGCATCTACCTTTGATCCGTCTGCTGCATTTTCTGAATGTATATATTGATCTATAAAATTGATTTTTTTTGCTACCTGATTTTCTGTAAGCCGTATCATATATTTAATTTTTTATGAATAAATGGTTAAGTTTTTTATTGGTTTTAACTTCTATAAATTTCTGATTGGTATTTTTACTATCCAATCCCCCTAGGTGTTCGTTCCATTTCCCTGTTTTTAGCCAAGTGAGTTGTTTTTTTAACTGAATTGAAACTTTTTCTTGTCCCGTGTACAAACAAGTTTTATATCCTGCTTTCTTTGCTAACTCTAAATTTTCTATTAATTCTGTTTCATGCCATTCTCCCCCCATGAATAAAACACAAGTAGCAATGACTTTATACTTTTTTAATTGCTCTAAGAAATATTGTTTTGTTAGTATACTTCCATTATCTTTTTTCCAAGAAAAAGGGGAGTGGCAACCTTTACATTGAATAGAACACCCTGAAATAGAAAAGCATAAGCTTATTTCTCCTGGTACCTCTTGTAAAACGATTTGAAAATCATAAATATACATCTATTAAAGGATCTTTTAATCTTTTATAAAAATATTAGGATTTTTATAATAAAATGAAAACAAAAAAAAGAGTTATTAATAATGTTATTAACAAGCCTCATTTTACACCTTTAATTAAAAATAGTAGCTTAAAAAAAACTTCTTAAGTAAAACTATTGCATATTAATAGTAATACTATTATGTTTGCTAAGTAAAACATTTTAGTTTTGGAAGTACATATAAAAATAGATCCTAAATTTTACACTAAGAATCCTGAATCATCAGATCTTGGAAAAAAAATCATTTCTAATAGTATAGAAATGATTAATGAGTTGGGATTTGAAGGCTTCACGTTTAAGAAACTAGGTGTAAAAATTGGTTCAAATGAAAGCTCTATTTATCGTTACTTTGAAAGTAAACATGCTTTATTAATTTATCTTATTAATTGGTATTGGAGTTGGATTGAATATAAACTAGTTTTTGCGACATTAAATATTTCGTCTGCTACAGATAGGCTAAGAAATTCAATAGAGTTATTAACCCAAGAGATAAAAAAAGACAATTCATTTTCATTTATTAATGAAGTTTTACTTAGCAAAATCATCATATCTGAATCTTCCAAGGCATATCATACTAAAGATATCGACTTAGAAAATGAAAAAGGATATTATAAAACTTATAAAGAAGTTGTAAAACGTGTTAGTGATATAGTACTAGAAATTAATCCCACTTTTAAGTACCCCAAAATGCTTATTTCTACAGTAATAGAAGGGGCACATCAGCAAAGATATTTTTCAAAACACTTACCATCTTTAACGGATTTTGAAGAAGGAAAAAATAGCATTGTAAAGTTTTATATTGATATAGTTTTTAAAACTATTATTTAAAGAATGTCAGGGTATTGTAATAACATATTATCGGTTTTAAGATTTATTTCTTTTGTTTGTGTATTGTATTCACAGGCTATTCAACCAATTGTTTCATCTTTTATTATAATTGATGAGATAAGTAATGAAATAGTTTGTGTAGATGTTGAAGAGAACTCTAGTGATAATGAAAATCAAGAAAACGAAGAAAAAGAGGAGTTTGAAAAAATAAGTTTTTCAAATTCTTTTTTTGATTCTATAGAGTTTGAACTCAAAATTCTAATTTTAAATAATTCAAAATTATTAAGAGATATTGCTCTTGATACTCATATTCCACCTCCAGAAACCGCTTAGACTCTTCAGTTTATTTCTATTTGATTTATTCTAATATTCGTATTAGAATAGTCCATTTTTTCAAAAAAAACAAAATTAAACCTTCTTATTTTTCAATATAGAAAGATAAGTACAGGAAAAATACTGCCTAAAATTTAACAATATGACAACAAAAAAGATGTCTCCATGGAAACGTTTTATAGGATTACTGCAACTAGATAAAAGAGATATAAAGCAAATTTTTTATTATGCAGTTTTTGCAGGTTTGGTAGCATTATCGTTACCTCTAGGAATACAAGCTATTATTAATTTATTACAAGGTGCGCAAATTACATCGTCTTGGATTGTACTTGTGGTTTTAGTAACTCTAGGTGTTGCTTTTCAGGGAGGATTACAAATTATGCAAATAAGAATTTTAGAAAACATTCAACAGAAAATATTTATGCGTTCTTCTTTTGAATTTGTTTATCGTTTTCCAAAAATTAAATACAGCGAACTACTTAATTATTATCCGCCAGAATTAGCAAACCGTTTTTTTGACACTCTTACTGTACAAAAAGGATTATCAAAAATATTAATAGATTTTCCAGCAGCAGTTTTACAAATTTTATTCGGAATCATTCTTTTATCCTTTTATCATCCATTCTTTATTATTTATGGAATGTTACTAATCCTATTAATATACATAGTATTTAAGTTTACTGCTAAAAAAGGCTTAGAAACCAGTCTTAAAGAATCAAAAAGTAAATATAGAGTTGCACATTGGATTCAAGAAATAGCACGCTCATTGGTAAGTTTTAAGCTATCTGGAGATACGTCTCTTGCTATGAAACGAAATGATAAATTAACTACAGAATATTTGAATGCTAGAGAAAGTCATTTTAAAATACTTTTAATTCAATTTATACAAATGATTGGTTTTAAGGTTTTAGTAACTGCTGGGTTATTAGTTATTGGAGGCTTATTGGTTTTGAATCAGAAAATGAATATTGGACAATTTGTGGCAGCAGAAATTATTATTCTATTAGTTATAAGCTCTGTTGAAAAATTAATAAATGTACTTGAGACCTTTTATGATGTATTAACCTCGCTTGAAAAAATAGGACAAGTTGTAGATAAAGAAATTGAACCACAAGAAGGAGTCGATCCTTTTGAATCTAAAAATGAATTTAAAATAGAACTTGAGAAAGTAAGCTATATAACTCCTGATGGTAAAAAAATATTAAATAATATTAATTTATCCATTACTGAAAAAGCACGTATTTTACTTAATGGCGATTCTGGTTCAGGTAAAACAACACTTTTAAAGTTAATAGCTGGTATTGATTTTCCAACTACAGGCTCTCTTTACGTTAACGATTCTTCAATTAAAGGAATTTTACCTAATCGGTATAGGAGCCATGTTGGTCAAGTTTTACCAGAGCAACAAATTTTTGAAGGAACCATTCTTGAAAACATAACGTTTAATAACCCAAACATTTCTAGAAAACGTTTAAATGAAGTACTACAAAACTTAGGATTACTAGCTTTTATAAAAGAGCAATCTAATGGTTTACAAACTGTTTTGAATCCTCAAGGTCAGCAATTATCTTATAGTATTTCAAAACGTGTTGTATTAGCACGAGCAATTATACATAACCCCAAATTATTAATCCTTAAAGACCCTTTAGAATATTTTGAACCTAAAGAAGCGAGAAATATTATAGACTATTTAACAGATAAAATGCAACCATGGTCTATTGTAATTGTTTCTAGCAATCCGTTTTGGAAAAAGAAATGTTCACAGGCTATAAAATTAACTCAAGGAATTTTAAATATTGAAAATAATGCTTAATATATCTAATAATCAACTTAATAAAAAAATGACACTTGAAGAATTTATGGCTTTTAAAAAAAATTTCAAGCCTCGCCAATTTAAAATTTTCAATAGATTTTTAGCAGCTTTCGCTATAGCTGGTATAATAATTCTTTTTTTACCATGGACGCAAAATGTATCTGGAAATGGATTTGTAACTACGCTTACTCCAGATCAAAGACCACAAAGTATTCAATCTCCTATTCCTGGCCGAATAGAAAAATGGTATGTAAAAGAAGGTGATTTTGTTAAAAAAGGAGATACCATTCTATTTATTTCTGAAATTAAAAATGAATACCAAGATCCTCTACTTATAAATCGAACAAATAAGCAACGTGAAGCAAAAAGTCGATCGGTTATATCGTATCAAGAGAAAATAAAAGCGCTTAACAATCAAGTTTCAGCACTTCAAAATGAACGTGCACTTAAATTATCACAAGCTAAAAATAAGTTAGAACAATCTCGTTTAAAAGTTAAAAGTGATAGTATAGAATTTAAAGCAGCCAAAACCAATATTGAAATTTCAAAACGTCAATATGAACGTACCATTATTTTACAAGCTGAAGGATTGAAAGCAACCAAGGATGTAGAGGAAAAACGTTTAAAGTTACAGGAAACACAAGCTAAATTAATTTCTAAAGAAAATAAGTTATTAATCAGTAGAAACTCTGTGGTTAATGCTCAAATAGAAATTAGTAGAATAGCTGCAAATTATCAAGATAAAATATCTAAATCTCGTAGTAATCGTTTTACTGCGGAATCTAATCAATTTGAAGCAGAGGTTCAAGTGAGTAAACTTGAAAATAAATCGACAAATTATAAAATGCGAAATGCAATGTATTATATAACTGCTCCTCAAGACGGATTTATTAATAAAGCTATACGAGGTGGTTTAGGTGAAACTTTTAAATCTGGAGAAAAATTAGTTGCTATTATGCCGTCAATTTATGATTTAGCAGTTGAAACTTTTGTAAGTCCTATGGATTTACCTTTAATTCATTTAGGGGAAACTGTACGTATTAGGTTTGACGGTTGGCCTGCTATTTTCTTTAGTGGATGGCCAAATGCATCTTATGGAACTTATGGAGGTAAAGTGGTTGCTGTTGAAACTTCTATTAGTGATAATGGTATGTTTAGAATTTTAATTGCTCCTAATAAAGAGGATGTTTCATGGCCAAAAAATATGAGAGTAGGTTCTGGAGCTAATACAATAGCACTTTTAGAAGATGTTCCTATCTGGTATGAGTTATGGAGACAACTTAATGGATTTCCACCAAATTATTACAGCCCTAAAAAGAAACTAACAAAAACCTCTAAAAAATAAATAGTTATGCAAATAAAATATATAATTGTCATAATTTTATTTTTCTATTTAAAACTTTCAGTAGCTCAAAATAAAGTTGAAAAATTACAACAATTCTTATCTTTTAAGGAGTATTTAGGTTATGTGAAAAAGCATCACCCTATAATAAAGCAAGCAAATTTGCAATTAAGCATTGGAGAAGCCAATCTTTTAAAATCAAGAGGAGGTTTTGATCCAAAAATTGAAATAGATTATGATCGAAAGAAATTTAAAAACACAGAGTACTTTAATCAATTAAATACAACTTTTAAAATACCAACTTGGTACGGAATAGAGTTTAAAGTAAATTATGAAGAGAATAGCGGTGTCTATTTAAATCCAAATTTAACAGTTCCAAATGGCGGGCTTTATAGTGCAGGTGTATCTTTTTCTTTAGCTCAGGGGCTTTTAATTAATGAACGTATGGCAATGCTGAAAAAAGCAAAAATTTTTATTAAACAAAGTAAAGCAAAGCGAGAACTACTGGTAAATAATTTAATTTTTGATGCAAGTGTAGCTTATTTTAAATGGCTTGAGGCACATAAGGAGTTGGCTATTTATAAGCGCTTTTTAAGTAATGCGCAAATTAGATATAATGGAGTAAAGCGTAACGTAGAAGTAGGTGAAAAAGCAGCAATTGATTCTATTGAAGCAAAAATAACATTACAGAATAGAAAGTTAAATCTTGAAGTAGCAAAGCTTAAAACAAGGAAAGCTATATTAAAAGCGAGTAATTATTTATGGCTTAGTAATGTGCCTTTAGAAATACAGGAATATGTATATCCTTTGTTGCCAAACGATCAAGTATTATCTACCTCCTTAGTTTTAGAGGAAACAATTTCTCAAAAAGAGTTACTTGTAAACCATCCTAAGTTAAAAGGTTTAGAGGCAAAAATAGCTAGATTAAGTGTTGATCGTTCTTTGAAAAGAAACAAATTATTACCAAAATTAGACTTGCAGTATAATTTTTTAGCATCAGATATTGGTCAATTCAATAATTTTAAAAGTATGAATTATAAAGGTTTTGTAAACTTTAGTTTTCCATTATTTCTAAGAAAAGAAAGAGGAGCTTTAAAACTTACAAATTTAAAATTACAAGAAGCAAGCTTTCAACTTACTTCAAATTCACTATCTATTCAAAATAAAATTAATGCTATAAAAGCAGAAATTAATTCATTAGGAAGACAAAATAATTTAATAAAACGCATTGTTTCAGATTATAAAATAATGTTTAATGCTGAAGAACGTAAATTTCAATTAGGAGAAAGTTCTCTGTTTCTTATAAATTCTCGTGAGCAAAAACTGATTACATCAGAGTTAAAAGCTAATATTCTTGAGATAAAATCATTGAATTCAAGAGCTAAACTTTATAAGGCTTTTGGTTTGTCTAATTTAAATTAAGAAACTTAATTCAATACTAAAATTAGTAAAAAAAATAACAAAGTACTACTAAAGAAAAATCTACTTATCAATACAAAAAGTAATAAGTCTATTGAAATCAGTATATGTTGCATTGTGAGGTGGAGATTTTTGTTTTCTTTTGTTAGATTTTTATTTATAAAAGCAACTAAAAAATAACAATTACTTATAATATGTGTTTTATAAGAAACCGTTTGTTAGTTTTTACCTTGTTTATGTCTAACGGTGAGTATATAAAGTCGTAGCGGATTACGTGAACTTTAACTTTCAGAACCGAAATACGGGCGAGTAACAAAGCTCAAAATATCCACAAAACCCGCTATGCATTATATACATTGTTATGCGTTCGTTTTTTATTCTTTATTTCTAAGCTCAAAGTTTAAATTCATTGTGAATTTTCTTGGTTTTGTATCATTCATTTTATTGAACTTCCACCCTTCAACAGAGTTGTAATGTTTAAAGAATGTCCAAAATTCATTAAAATTATCTTCGTTTGAATATTCTAATTTATCAACACTTGAAAATGGAATAATAAATACAAAAGTCAAAAAAATAAATCGAAATTCGGCTACAGCATACGGCAAGTTGTTGTCTGTTTTTTTACGTCTGTAAACCACTAACTGAGGGTGATGAGTAAATAACTCGTAAGAAGTAAGTATTGCCACTTTCGGTAAATTCTCACTGTCAAATTCGTGATTTATCCATTGAATTGTTTTTTCAAAATCACATAAATATTTATTATCAAGTACACTTAATGCATATTTGGCTAGTGTTTTGTATATATTTTGAATTACAATATTCTGATTTGTTTCAAGTCGTACTTTAAAATCATTAAAACTTGGGTCATTCTTTTCTTCCTCATTCAAGAAATATTTGATTTCAATTTTACTCTTTCCGCTATTTAGTATTTCAAAGTTCTTCCCTTTAAGTTTAGGAATACCATTTTTCCCTTTAATGCCGAAAACATTTCTATAAAGATTCAAATATAAAATCAAGTCATTTTCAATTCCTGTTCCAAACTTTTCATTACACGAATCACATTCATCATTGGTGATAATTTTTTTATTACCAAGAGCTTCTGAAATAGAATGTGCAACTTTCCTAAATGTTACTTCGCCATATTTTCTATTACAAAACCTACAAACTCTTTTGGATTTATCTGGTTCTCCAATTTTGTTTCTGGTTCCTTCATTAAATGCAATTATATCATAGTTATTTCTTAAATCTCCAAATAACTCATCCATTTCTTTAGATGCTTTTTTAAAATCTTCATTGTTCTCCAATGTAGACAAATAGTTATAGAGTTGAAAGCTTTGTTCATTTGTAATAGATGAATTTACTAGAAAAAAAAATGACTCATTGTTCTTTAAATCATTAAAATATGTATTTAATTGATTTATTATTGGATTTGATGATTTATATTTTTGGACTATAGAATCAATCCTATTTCTTAGGTCTTCAGTGTTTTTTTGTAATTGTTCAATACTGATTTTCTTATTCTCATAATCAATTTCTTTTGCAAATGTGAAAAAGAAATCATTCATAATTTTATTAATACTCGTCTCTGATTTTATCTCTAAGTCAGTGCTTCGAGATAAAGCAAAAAATGAGATTCTCAAACTCTTTATCATTGTAGGTTGTTTTTTTAAGAGACGCATAACTTGTTTATATACGGAACTTTGTTCCAGTTATATTTATCAAAATGTTCGTCAAATTTTTAAAGTTTTTGAATGTAACATAAAAAAAGAAGCTAGTTCTACGGAAAACCATAATTAAAATAAGGTTCCCTCCCTGTTTTTTTATCAGAAGAATCACTTAGTGAGTATTAAATAGGTGTATTATAGCCTAAAAACATGATTTTTTTAGTTTTTTCTATCAGCGAAGTTCGCTGAAGGTTTCGTTTTGTATTTATTGCATCAGCGAAGTTCGTTGATGGTTTCGTTTTGTATTTATTGCGTCAGCGAAGCTCGCTGATGGTTTTGTTCTATATTTATTTCGTCAGCGAAGTTCGCTGAAGGTTTCGTTTTATATTTATTTCATCAACGAAGTTCGCTGATGATTTTGTAATAATTATGGCTAGTGTTATTAAAGAATAGGAGCGAAGTGGGGTTAAATGACTTAAGAAGCTACGGGTAAGAATTTTAAAATATGAATATAGCAATTGAGTATCAAATACGACTAAAAAAGGTAGCTAAATTATAGCTGCCTTTAGTTTATTTTCTTTCTCTTAATTACCATAATAAAACAAAGTACTACCAAAGGATATAGACAAAGTAATATGCTTAGTAAAATCAGTGGTTTTAAAGGATTTAGGTAGAGTAAAAGAGGAAGTTTGTTGCTATTATTATTAGAAAATAGTTTAACTATTTATTGTTAATTTATACATAGTTCAATTTTTTGATATTTAAAGTGATTTAGAACTAGTTGTTGTTGTAAAAAGTATTAGTATTAATTATAATTATAGAAAAAGATTAAAAATTATCTATAATATTTTTTAATTTTTGAGAAAGTTCATACTCTTCGTTAACAATTGATGTATTTAAAAGAATTTTTAATTCTTCTGGAGTTCCTTTTCTTATAAGAGATAGATTAGATTCATGATATTTAAATTGTTTACCTAATTTTTCAGGATAGCCATCTACTAATACACAATGATATAAATACCTTCCTTTGGTATCTGGTTCAGTTTTTAGTATATCAAGTATTTGGAAATCTAAGTCTATAAAATTACTATGTGTTATTATATCTCCTAAAGTATATTTGTTATGCGTCCACATGGTAATAATAGCTATTATAAATTAATAATCTTACTAAGGTAGTGCTTTTATTACTAGTGTCAGATGTTCAAATAATTGAAACTCATTTGTTATGTGTCAAGTGAGTAGTTTTTCACTATCTTTAAGATTAATTCACTTCATTTAAGAAAACTATATATTAAGGCAAAGGTGGCTACCTTAAAACTATCTTCATAATCTTTTAATATATAAAATGAAATGCAAGCATTTTATTTTAGTTTTCAGTAATAAAACAAGATAAAAAAATGAAATTATATATAAAATACATGGTAAGCATGCGTTGTAAAATACTGGTAAAGAAAGAGTTAAAAAAAATAGGATTAAATTATTTTGTAGTTGAACTTGGAATGGTTGAGATTTTAGAAAATGTCTCAGAAGAAAAACGTATTCAATTAAAAAAAAAATTATTAAAAAGGGGATTGGAATTATTGGATGATAAGCGAAGTATTTTAATTGAAAAGATAAAAATTGTAATTATTAATATGATTCATCATTCTGAAGAAATTCCCAAAATTAACTATTCGGGCTATATAAGTAATAAGTTAGGTTATGATTATACATATTTAGCGAATACTTTTTCTGAAGTAAAAGGTATTACGATACAGCACTATATAATTAACCATAAAATAGAGAAGATAAAAGAGTTATTATTATACGATGAGTTAAATATAAGCGAAATAGCAAATAAACTTCATTATAGTAGTGCAGCCCACTTGTCTAATCAATTTAAAAAATCAACAGGGCTCTCTCCTTCTTTTTATAAAAAAATGAAATTTAAACGAAAAAGAAATTTAGAAAACCTATGATATATGTAATAATTAAACAAAGTTATGTAACAAACTTAACCTCATTTTTCAAGACCTTTATTTACTACAATATTTTTATATAATTATTTAAGATCAATAATTTAACATGAATGAGATACCAAAGAATAGTAACCTTAGTAAAAGAACACTTGAAAGATTAATGCTTTTTTATAAACAAAGAACTCAAAACTTAATATTAAAACATAAAAATAATCCAAATGTCCAAAGAGAAGCAAATAAAACATAAATCAGGGAAAACACCTCCTTCAAGAACACCCAAAGAAAAGAAAGCAGCTAAAATTGCAAAAAGAAATTTAAAAAATAGATCAGAATAAAAATTAATTTTCACAAAAAAAGAATATGAAAAATAAATATAAAATAGGGGATATTGTTTTTGCAAAAGTAAGGCCACACATACTATTAGAAGTAAGAATATATGCTCGAAAAATTTACTATTGTACAATTAAAAATGATCCATTAGGTAAAGAGTTAGTTTATTTTGAAAGAGAATTAAAGTCTTATGAATCAGTAGTTTAATAGTGAAATAAAATAAAAATATAATGAAGGTTGATGCATTAGTTTATTGTGAGAATGAATTTGGAAAGATAGATGGAAAAGTAGCTAATGGTTTAGTTCGTCAATCTGATAGGTATAATATTGTAGGAATTATAGATAGTTCTAAAGCAGGTCAAGATGCAGGAGAGTATCTTGATGGTATAAGAAATGGAATCCCAATATTTAAGAGCATAGACAATGCATTAAAAATATTAAATAGTATACCAAGATATTTTATATATGGCATTGCTCCATTAACATCTTTTTTAGATGTCTATCAAAAAGAAATAATATTATCAGCTATTAAAAGAGGAATGAATATAGTTAATGGTTTACCTGAGTTTTTAAATGATAATATCATATTTGCAAACATGGCAATCAAACACAGTGTTACTATTCAAGATGTCAGAAAACCTCCAAAACGTGAAAACCTTTATAGTTTTACAGGAGAAGTTAAAGAAGTTAAGGTTCCTGTTGTTATTGTAATGGGAACAGATTGTGCGGTAGGTAAACGTACATCAGCTTTACTTTTAGTAAACGCTTTAAATAAAGAGGGGATTAAAGCTTCTTTTATAACTACAGGACAAACAGGCTTGTTGCAAGGCTCAAAATATGGAATAGCAGTTGATGTTTTAACATCGGGTTTTGCATCTGGTGAAGTTGAAAACGCTATTCTAAGTGTGTATCGAAAAGAAAAGCCAAATATTATTATTGTTGAAGGACAAGGAGCTTTGAGTCATCCTGCATTCACTTCTTCAAGCGCTATTATGCGTGGAGCGATGCCAGATGCAATTATTATTCAACACCCTCCAAAACGAAAAAGTTATTGTGATTTTCCAAAGATACCTATGTTAGGATTAGAAGGTGAAATAGAAATGATAGAAGTGTTTTCTAAAACAGAAGTCATTGCTATTACTATTAATCATGAACATATGACGGATATAGAAATTAAAAAAGTTATTAAAGGATATGAATTAGAATACGACCTTCCTACAACAGATGTTTTAATGTATGGGTGTGATAAATTAGTAACTGCATTGACCAAAAAATTTCCAAACTTAAAAAAAGATCTAGCGTTGGTTTGAGAACACCAAGGATAGATATCGACATTCGAAAAATTGCTCATAACACTCAACAATTGAAAAAGTTTTATGGAACTAAAAAAATTGAAATTACCGGTGTAACAAAACTTATTGGTGGTAATCCTAAAATAGCAACTGTTTTAGTAGATAATGGTATTCAAATTCTTGCAGATTCGCGAATTGAAAATATTAAAAGAATGATTAAAGGAGGAGTTCAAGCTCAATATTTATTACTTAGAACACCATCTTTAAGTCAAGTAGAAGAAGTTGTTATATATACAGACATTAGCTTAAATTCAGAATTAAAAATTTTAAAAGAACTTTCAAAATATGCTGTAATACATCATATTATACACAAAGTAGTTCTTATGGTGGAACTGGGTGATTTACGAGAAGGAATTATGCCTTTAGAAATAGATAATACAGTAAAAGAAGTATTAGAATTAAAAGGAATTAATTTTATAGGAATAGGAAGTAATTTTGCTTGTTATGGAGGAATAAGCCCAGATATAAATAAGATGAACGAACTTTCATCAATAGCTATTCACTTAGAAAACAAATTTAAAATTTCACTAACTATCATTTCTGGAGGAAATTCAGCAAATTACAATTGGTTTCAATCTTCAAAGAGTATAGGTAGAATTAATAATTTACGTTTGGGAGAATCCATATTTTTAGGTAGAGAAGCACTCTGCAGAAAAGCAATTCCAAACCTTTTTACAGACGCTTTTACATTAGTAGCAGAAATAATTGAGACAAAAATTAAACCGTCTAAGCCTTATGGTGAAGTACATCAAAATGCCAATGGTAAAATCAAAAAATTTAAAGATAAAGGAGAAATGAATAGAGGCATTCTTGCTATTGGCAGACAAGATGTTGCTGTTTCAGGAATCATGCCTAAACAAAATCTATCAATTTTGGGCGCAAGTAGTGACCATATTGTGATTGATAATACGAAATCAAACTTAAAAGTGGGTGATACAGTAGAATTTTCTTTGAAATATAAAGCATTACTAAGGGTCTTAAATTCTTCAGATATAACTAAAAATTTAATCAATTAAATGAAAGCAAAAGCATATTGTGAAGCAGTAGAAGCAAAAGATAAAAAAAATAAACTTTTAGTCCCATCGATTTGGATTAGAGAAAACCATTCGCCTTTAATAAGTTTAATGAATACTGATTTTAATTTGATTTTTGAACCTTCCATTTCTCCTAATTATACATATTTAGTTAGAGAAGGTATTATAGAGAAAATTGGGCGAATTAGTAAGAAACTAGATGATCAAAATAAAATATTAATTATACGTTCAGCATGGAGATCTTTTGAACATCAGCAATTATTATGGGATACCAAATTTGATTTTTTTCAGAAAGAGCATCCAGAAAAATCTTTTGAAGAGGTTAAAGAGATAGTTAGTTATTTTATTGCTTTTTCTAGAGAATCAATGCATGCTACAGGTGGAGCTGTAGATGCTTTAATCTATGATGTTTCTAAAGGCTGTGTTATGGATTTTGGAACAAACAAAGGGTTAGATATCGAACTTTCAAAAAAATGTTATCCATATCATCCAGAAATTAACGGAGAAGCAAAAAAAAATAGAGCATTACTTATAGGATTATTTGAAAGTGAAGATTTTGTGTGTGACTCAAAAGAATATTGGCATTTTGATTACGGGAATGTTATTTGGACTATTGAAAAAGAAAAGGAATATGCTAAGTTTGGACCAATTGCTTAAATAGATAAGCAATTGAGTATTGATATTTATTTTCTTATTCTTTCCTTAAGAAAACAAAAGAAATAAAATCTATTTTCCGATACAGAAATTCCCAAAAATATGCCCAAGAATATCTTTGTCAACATCATACTCCCCAGTAATATTCCCTAAATGACGTAAGCATTCACGAATATCAATAGAAAATAAGTCAGTAGAAATATCTAAATCAATTCCTTGTTGTACAGAAGTAATAGCAGTTAAAGCACTATTAAGCGCTTCAAAATGACGAGAATTGGTAACAATAGTTTCATTATTACTTAAAGCACCAGTATTAACTAAAGAAGTTAGTTCAGACTTCAGCTCGTCAATACCAGTTTTTTGTTTAGCAGAAAGTAAAATTAAATTTTCAATTTCCGATTGTAATATAGAAGAATCATGACAAGATAAGGTGTCAATTTTATTAGCAATAACCAATAAACGTTTATTAGGAAAACGTTTATTTATAGTCTCAATTTCTTTTAAAAAAAGTTCACTAGAGTGTGAAAATTTGTTAGAATCAATAAGATAAATAATTAGCTGAGCATTTTCAGCCTTTTCATAGGCTTTTTTAATACCAATATTTTCAACAATATCTTCCGTTTCACGAATACCAGCAGTATCTATAAAACGAAAAGCAACACCCTCAATAATTAGTTCATCTTCAATAGCATCACGAGTAGTACCAGCGATATCAGAAACAATAGCTTTTTCTTCGTTTAATAAAGCATTTAATAAGGTAGATTTACCAACATTAGGCTCACCAATAATAGCAACAGGAATACCATTTTTCATGGCGTTTCCAAAAGCAAAAGAATCAATTAAGCGTTTTAAAACAAAAGTAATTTTAGCAACTAATTCTTTAAATTTAGTTCTATCGGCAAATTCAACATCTTCACCAGAAAAATCAAGCTCTAATTCAATTAAAGCAGCAAAATCTAATAATTTAGCACGCAAATCTTTTAATTCATTGGTAATACCACCACGCATTTGTTGAATAGCCATTTGATGACTAGCAGCCGAATTAGAAGCAATAACATCAGCTACAGCTTCTGCTTGACTCAAATCCATTTTGCCATTTAAAAAGGCACGCATAGTAAATTCACCATTATCAGCCATTCTACAACCATTTTTTAAGAATAATTGTATAATTTCTTGCTGGATAAAACTTGAACCATGACATGAAATTTCGACAACATTTTCACCAGTATAAGAATGAGGGTTCTTAAAAATAGAAACTAAAACTTCGTCTAGAACAACACCATTATTTATTATATGTCCTAAATGTAGCGTGTGAGATTTTTGAGAAAGTAATGATTTATTTTTTTTTATAGAGTTAAAAAAAGCATCAACAATCTCAATAGATTTTTCACCAGAAAGTCTTATAACAGCAATAGCTCCAACACCAGAAGGGGTAGCCATTGCAATAATAGTATCGTTTTGAATCATACAGCAAAATTACCTATTAAGAAGCAAAAAAAATAAAATCTAGAAGGAATTTTTATGCTTGAAAAAAGTGAGGGGGAAAAGCCCCTTTTTTTAACTTAGTTTTTTTAAAATGAAAAAGATACGTTATATTTGGTATAATCGTTTTTAAAAAACTTAGAAAACGTTAACCTCTCAAAATTAATACTATTCCCAAGTAGTGTTAGTTTTCCTCCCTAATATAAATTATAGAATTTATTATACTATTACTGTATGAAGTAATATGCTGTTTACGTATTAAACGTATACCCTTTTACACCCTCTTATTACCCTATTTAATCCCTATTTCTATATAATTAGAAATAGAATGGTATGTAAATATTTGAATTTAAAATATAATATATGGTTTGTAAAATTACGTTAACAACATGCTTATTTATAATAACAATATTTCAAGGGATATCTCAAAACTTGGTAGAGTTATCTGTAAAAGAATACAGTAAAAAAGCAGATTACGAAAAAGAGCATATACATAAGTTGCAACTAAAAAATAGGAGTTTAAATAAAACTATTTATAAAGTAAACTTAACAAATGTTCTTTGTAAAAAGAAGAATACAACAATTACAGAATTTAATTACTCATTGTATGATGAGAATATGAATTTAATTGGAGATGAAGTTGTAGTAAATGCAAATGGTATCAAAGTATTTTACTTAAAAATAAAAAAGCCAAATAACTTAAATCTTGGTAATTGGAGCTGTACACAGTTAGAAATATCAGAAGTGTCAAATCCAAATGCATTTAGAAGGGCTACTGCCTTAGATAAAATTACCTTAAAGTCTTATATACCAAACCCAAATAGCGATAACTAAAAAGTTTTTGCTATAAAAACCGTTTACTTATGAAAAAAATTACTCATATAATTTTATTGTTTTCTGGGCTGGTATTTTTACTTGGTTTAGAAGAGCTTAATGCTCAGGTTAAACAGAGTTTTCAACCAAGGTTTTCAGAAGCAGTAAATGGAAATGTTACTTTAATAGCTAATAATGTTTTATCAAGACATGAGAGCAATAATTATAATGGAAATGATGGAAATCATGATTTTACCAATAATGTATTTGTCGATATTGATAATGATAATAGTACATTTAATTCAAGTAATGCAACTTTTGTAAATCCTGAGCCATCTATAAGCTGTTTAAGTATAAAAAAAGCATATATATATTGGGCAGCAGCAGATATGGAAGAAGATGATCCAAATGATGAACCTAATTGGGATTACAATAAAGTAAAAATGCAACTTCCAGGAAGTTCAATTTATGAAACCATAACAGCAGATCAAGTAATTTATAGAGGAAGAGATGAGACAGGTCATTTTGTAAATGATCCATATATCTGTTTTAAAGATATAACAAATGATGTAAAAGGATTATCAACACCATATGGAGTTTATCAGATAGCAAATGTAAGAGCAAAAGAAGGAGAGTTAGAATCACATGGAGGAGGAAATACAGGAACATCTGGAGGTTGGCAAATAGTATTTGTATACGAAAGCCCTACAATGCCAGCCAAAAACATATCATTATTCGATGGATATGCAAATGTAACAAGTAGTGTAAATGAATTTGAAATAGGATTTAGTGGTTTTCAAACTGTTCCTTCTGGTAATGTTAATGTAGATGTTGTAATTGGAGCTTTAGAAGGAGATAGAGATTTATCAGGAGATAAATTACAAATAAAAAATGTAAGTAATAATTGGGTAGATGTATCATATAGTTTACGTAGTGCTAATAACTTTTTTAATAGTAGAATAGGAAAAGATGGAACCGATTTTACCAATAGAAATCCAGCAAGTACAAATACATTAGGGTTTGATGCAGATGTATTTCCTTTAAACAATTCTGGAAATTCAATTATAGATAATGATCAAACATCAGCAACAATTAGGCTAACATCAAACCAAGAAACCTATGGTTTATTTTTAATAGGACTATCGGTAGATGTATGGAAACCAGATCTAGCACCATTAATACTTACAAGTGCACCAACAACAGGATCATCAGTGAATGTAGGCGATACAGTTAATTTTTCTGTAGATGTTGAAAACAATGGAAATGATGATGTTAAAAACTTAAAAATAGAGGTAGATATCCCACAAGAAGTAGACCTAATACAACCAATAACAGGTTTACCATCTGGAGTAACGTATAGTTATGTTAGTGCAACAAGAAAACTAACATTTAATGCTATTAATGGAATAACAGATGTTGGAGATACAGTATATACACTAAATTATCAAGTAAAAGTAAAAGAACAGTGTTACTTTATAGAAACTAGCTGTCCAGATAAGTTTCAAATGCAATTAACAGCAACTTATATTGGAGAAGAGAATAGTAATTTACAAACAACTTTAAGTTCTAATTCAGTAGATAGTTGTGGAATTGGAGATGATCAACCGAATACAATAAATATCAATCAACCAAATGAAGCAAACTGGACAACGGCTACAAATTTTTTAGATAGGACTATATCGTGTAATGATTCGGCTGGTTTATTAACAGCACAACAGTTAAAACCAGAGCTAAGCTGTAATTTAACAATAGTAAAAACATCAGGAAGCTTTGTTTCTTCAGCTAGTTGTAATACTAATGGAACTTATACAAATACATGGACATTTACAGATTCTTGTGGAAGAGTAAGTAATACTTTTACCCAAGTAATAACAATCGAAGATACTACTGCACCAGTTGTAACAGGAAGCTTAACGGCAATAACCACAGAAGGATGTGATGCCAGTGCAGCACC
>NZ_CANLTU010000002.1 GCF_947494125.1 uncultured Tenacibaculum sp. | reverse complement strand
TGATGGATGCTCAGAAAGTGAATTGGATGAAGATAATGACGGGGTATTTAATAACCTAGATAAATGTTTAAATACACTAGCAGGAGAAACAGTAAACAGTGATGGATGCTCAGAAAGTGAATTGGATGAAGATAATGATGGGGTATCTAATAAATTAGATAAATGTTTAAATACAATTAATGGAAGTATTGTAGATTCAAATGGATGCGCTCAATACCAATTAGTAGATATACAACCAACTGATATAAAAGTTATAGTAAATAGCTCTACTTGTCCAGGGAAAAATAATGGTATAGTTGGTATATCATTTGTAAAAGATTACAGTTATAATGTAACTTTAACTGGAGGGGGAGAAAGCAGAAGTTTTGAGAATGTAAATTATAATTTAGGATTAGATATTTCAAATTTATCTGTAGGTATCTATGAGGTATGTGTAAAAATTTCTGAATCGGATAGTTTTAAACAATGTTATAATGTAGTAATTGAAGCTCCAAAAGCTTTAAAGGTATCTAAAGCAAGTTTGCAGAATAAAGAAATTACCTATCACGTATCAGGAAGTAAATATTACTTAGTAATTGTAAATAATAAAGAATATGAATATTCTTTTAATAACACAAATGAACAAGAGATAAAAGTTAATCTTGGTAATGGTAATAATTTTGTTGAAATTAAAACAAATAAAGTGTGTCAAGGTGCTTATAGTAAAAATATTAATGAAAATATTAGTATTACAATGTATCCTGTTCCAGTAAAAGAAGTCCTTACTATTATTGTTGTAAATGAAAGTAATGTAACAGTTACTGTTAGAAATCTTACGGGTAATATAATTTTATCAAAAAATATTAATGTTGTAAATGGAATAGGATACTTACCTATGAACCGAATATCGGCAGGAGTATATATTATTTCTATAACTACATCTACACAAATTATTAATACTAAAATATTAAAGCAATGAAAAAACTAATATATATACTGATTATACAATTGATTTTAATTTCTTGTGGAGGGTCTGGAAATGAACCTATAGAGCCAGAAGTAGAATTAGGGGTTTTTGAATTAATTTTCCCCGAGAATAATACGCTTTGTACAGAAGGTAAATCTATATCAAAGGGTCAAGTAGCTATTCCTTTAAGATGGAATATTTCAAAAAATGCTACATCTTATAAAGTAGTAATTATTAATACTGATACAGGAGAGAGAACAGAAAGAACAACGAATACAAACTCTATAGAGGTTAATCTTTTAAAAGGAACCAAATTTTCTTGGAATGTTATAGCTATTTTAAACAATAAAGAAAAATCTAGTAGTACTTGGAATTTTTATTCTGAAGGGGTTTCAGTGTCTAATCATATTCCTTTTCCAGCTAGTATCTCAATAGAAGATAATAAAGATGGAACTATAAATATAAAATGGGTAGGATCTGATTTAGATAATGATATAGCAAATTACAAAGTATATTTAGGAGAATCAGAAAGCACTACCGTATTAATAGCAGAAACGACGAATAATAGTATTGAGAATAAAAGTATAAATTATAATAAAAAGTATTTTTTAAAGATTATAACTATAGATGAAAAAGATAATTCGTCATCTAGTATAAAAGAATTTAGATTTAATAAATAACAATCTAAGTCATTTATAAATTAAAAAAACTGTTACAAATTTATTGTAACAGTTTTTTTATGATTTAGGTTTAAAAAGATTTACAGAAACCGTTGCTAAATTAGAATTAGGAAACTTTTTAAAAGTGTTTTTATCGGGAACCAGCCCAATGTCTTCCATTGTTTTCATATATTCGTCCAGTTCAATAATATATTGATCTGAATAGCCATGTGTAGCATCATAAGCTGTTGCAGCAGTTTTTCCTATGTTTTGAGAAACTAATTCAGGTTTAGAAGTGTGTAGTTCTATTAAAAGTAATCCAAATTTACTAATAAAAGGTGTCCATTTATTAAAGTGCTGTTTCAATGATTCTATGACATAATTATTATTCAAACGCTCTCCTTTGTATGCATAAGAACCTGTAGAGGAAGTTATAGCAAGATTTGTGGTAGATTTTGGAGTTTCCCAAACCCTGTTGTGATCTAAAAAAGTACGAACGTTTAATAAATCAGATAAGTTAATACCGTATTTCTTTTGTAAATCTTCCGACATGGCTTTAGGATTACCAATGTCTCCCCAAATTACTTTTGCCCAAATATCAGCTTGGACCAAGTTTTTTCGAGTTATTTTTAAGGCGGCTTCGTTATAATCAACACCAATAAGAAGTAGGGGGTAATCTTCTAACATTTTTCCGCGATTGGTTTGGTTTTCAATAACATTAAATAGATGTTTTAAAAACGCTCCGTTACCGCAGCCTACATCTAAAATACCTTTAGGTTGCTCGTGTATAGGCTTGTTAAATAAGTTGATAACAATTTCATCAATAACTCTAAAGTAAGCTGAATGTGCACCGCCACTTCCCCAAACATTCATTTCTCTATCTACATGAATTTCTTCATTATGAATACTTGAAGTATCAAACATCTTAGGGTTTCCAAAAATAAGTTTGTCTAATTTTCTTAATGTAGGAATATAGGAAACCGTTACACCATAAGCACTTGCTCTTCTCGCAAAGAATAAGCCTTTATCTGTAAATTCATAAGAATCGTTTGTTTTAGAAAACCAATTTAAATGGGTAAGTATATTTAATAAACGACTAAAGTTTTTTGAATCTTTATGAAACTCTTCTGCTTTGAATTTTGTTTGCATAAAATATTTATGAAACATACCGCTCATACCCAATAAAACAATGGTAGGCCCTATAATAATACCTTCTATATGTGTTATAATTTGTTCAAATATTTCTTTTTCAAGAGTCGTTGAGAAACTTGAAACATCAAATTTATTTTTATAATTAGTATAAAGACTTTCTAGCTTTAAAAATGGCGCCATTTCAAACTTTCGAGCGCTGTAGCTTTCAGAAAATTTAAGTAGTAAAAAAGCTTCTTTATATAAATAAAAAAAAGAGAAAGCTATTTTAGAACGTTCATTAATTTCAAACAACACTGTGTTGTTTGTATTATTAACATGTTGAACAAGCCAACCTTGAGAGCATAAAGTTCTTAATGCTACGTTTAAATAGCCATCATTTGCTTTAAAGTGTGTAGCAAGAGTGTTTATGGAAGCAGATTTATTTTCTAAAAGGTAATTTGTAATTCCCTTTTCATGTAAAACATAAGCTGCTGGGCTGGTAACAATACCGTCTAAATGACAAAATAATTGACTTCTGAATACTGATTTCTCTTGTTTTGATAGCATCTAAGTTGTTTTATTATAAAGATAACTATTTGATTTTTAATTATAAATATCAAAAGAATATTTTTTAAGAGAAAGTAAAGTTTGATTATAATTAAACTAATAATTTAATTATTTCATCATAAACAAAACAATAGTATTCGTGAAACTTAGGAAGTAATATATTATTTAAATTGGGTGTATTTTTTAGTGTTTCTAAATCAAATAATTTGATAGCTTCTAATTCTTCTTTTTGTATAGTTAAATATTTAATATCAGTTGTTAATTCAGCTATATATACATGATGAAACTCGTTATCTATAATGCCGTTTTTATGTTTTATTTCATGTTTTCTAGTACCAATTTTATGTAGATTTTGAGGAATTATGCTAAAACCTATTTCTTCTTGAATTTCTCTTAATGCTGCTTTTTTAATTTCTTCACCAGCTGCTACATGTCCTGCAACAGAAATATCCCATAAACCAGGAAATACTTTTTTAGTAAGTGAACGCTTTTGCAATAGTACTTGTTGATTTGTAGTATATAACCAGATATGTACAGTAGGGTGGAAGTGACCAAATTTATGTGCTTCTGATTTTAAACAAGTTTTTCCTGTATAATTTCCTTGTTGATCAAGAATATCAATTAATTCATCCATAAAAAGTAAAAATCCCGCATAAAGCGGGATTGTAATTTTATTTAAAGTAAGAGAAGTCTTCTCCGTTTTCTATTTTTAATAAACTTTCGTAAATCATTTTAATTACATTTTCTACATCTTCTCTATGTACCATTTCAACTGTAGTATGCATATAGCGTAGTGGTAACGATATTAATGCAGAGGCAACACCTCCGTTGCTGTATGCAAAAGCATCGGTATCGGTACCTGTTGCTCTTGATAAAGCTGAACGTTGGAAAGGTATTTCTTTTTCCTCGGCAGTTTCAGTAATTAAATCACGTAATTTTTGTTGTACCGCAGGAGCATAAGCTACTACAGGTCCTTTCCCCATTTCTAAATGACCTTCTTTTTTCTTGTCGATCATTGGGGTAGTTGTATCATGCGTAACATCAGTTACAATAGCTACATTTGGTTTGATCGTTTGTGTAATCATTTCTGCTCCACGTAAACCAATTTCTTCTTGTACAGAGTTTGTTACATATAAACCAAAAGGTAATGTTTTTTTGTTTTCGTGTAGTAAACGAGCTACTTCAGCAATCATAAATCCACCCATACGGTTGTCTAAAGCACGACAAACAAATTTATCTCCATTTAAAATATGAAATTCATCTGGATATGTAATTACACAACCTACATGAATACCTAATTTTTCTACTTCTTCTTTGGTTGCACAACCTGTATCTATAAAAATATTATCAGGCTTTGGAGCTTCTTCTTTAGCCTTATTACGTGTATGAATTGCTGGCCAACCAAAAACTCCTTTTACAATACCGTTTTTAGTATGAATATTTACTATTTTACTTGGTGCTATTTGATGATCACTACCTCCATTACGAATTACATAGATTAATCCGTTGTCTGAAATATAATTTACATACCAAGAAATTTCATCAGCATGCCCTTCAATAACAACCTTGTATTTTGCCTCTGGATTTATAACTCCAACAGCCGAACCATAGGTATCTGTGATAAACTCATCTACATATGGCTTTAAATAATCCATCCAAATTTTTTGCCCTTCCCATTCATATCCAGTAGGAGCAGCATTGTTTAAATATTTCTCTAAGAAATCTATAGACTTCTCATTTAAAATTGATTTATTTTTTGACATACTATCTTAAAATATAATTCTTATTCTTCTTTTTTTACATCTGCACCCCAAAAACGACGACTTTCAATAAACTCTTCTTGTTCTTGAAGCTGTTTAGGAGTTAATACTTTTAAAAATGATGGGTGCTGTTCTATTGCATATTCAATTTTTTCTACAATGCTAGCCACATCTTCATTTTCATAATCTATATCTAAAGGTTCTTTTATAACCATTGACTGTAAAACGTTACGTTTTTTTATCATCAATCCTTTTTTATCAAAAGAACGTCTAAATCCATCAATAACAATAGGAACTACAGTTGGTTTACAAGTTTTTATTATATGAGCAGTACCTCTACGTATAGGTTTAAAAGGAGTTGTTGTGCCTTGTGGAAAAGTAATAACCCAACCATCATCTAAAGCTTTACCAATATTAGAAATATCAGACATTTTCACTTGTCTTTTCACATCTTTACCAGAGCTTCTCCATGTTCTTTCAACTGAAACAGAACCTACATAAGCAAATATTTTAGGTAATAAACCAGAACGCATTGTTTCTCCCGCAGCAACATAATAAATATTTAGTTTTGGGTTCCATAAATATGCTACATTTCTAATATTATCATCACGTCCTTTTAAAGCTGCATTAAATACATGAAACATAGCTGCTACATCTGCAAAATATGTTTGATGATTTGAAATGAATAAAACATTTTTGTCTGGAAGATTTCTTAAAATCTCTGATCCTTCAATTTGTAATTGATTAAATTTTCGATATCTACTGTGTGATACTACACCTAGTGTTTGAATAAGAAATCTTTTAATGAAAAGTATATGTCCGAATGGATTCCTTTTAAATAAAGGCATTTATAGTTAATTTTATTAGTGTAAAAGCTAAATTACAAAAGAAATAGAAAACATTACTGATTTAATAAATCTTTAATTTCTGAAAGCATCATTGCTGTAGCACCCCAAACGATATAATTATTTAATTTAAAGCATGGTACGTCAATATTCTTCATGTAAGAAGTTTCCATTTCTTTAGATGTTAAATTATTGTCATTTAATAAATCGCTCGTTAATACTTCTATAAGGTTTGCAACTTCATTGTTTGGAATAAAGCTTGGTTTTTTTGAAGCAATTCCCAAAAAAGGGGTTACTAAAAAATTACTAGGAGGTATGTAAGAGTCTGAAAGTTGGCGAATTACTTTAATCGAATTTGTAGAAACTCCAACTTCTTCAAAGGTTTCTCTTAATGCCGTTTCTTGAAGATTGATATCTTTATCTTCTACTTTTCCACCTGGAAAACTAATTTGAGCTGAGTGTGTACCGTTATAACTAGCCCTTTGTGTTAATAAAAAACGAGTTTGATTATTCTCATCTGGGTAAAATAAAGCTAAAACTGCTGCTTTTCTGGGATTTTTACTATCAATTAATTCCTGAGAGAACTTAGTTCTTAATTTAGGAGCAAGTTTAAATTGAGAGGTTAATCCTCCTAAAGGTTTATTTTTTAATTCTTCTATTTGATTTATAAAATCAGAAAAAATCATTCGCTTTTAGTATTTTAGAGCAAACATATTAATTTACAAGGTGAAACGTACATAATTTGGCTTGAATTTTGATTTGAACCTAATTAGAATAAAATTATAAGAATGAATAAAAAAAATAAATATCAAAAACTGGTGTTAAGCTTAGTTTTTGATGCTATGGGATTAGTGTCTTATGCAATACCGGGTTTGGGAGAGTTATTTGATGTTATTTGGGCGCCAGCTTCAGCATATTTAATGACTAGAATGTACAAAGGAAATAAAGGTAAAATTGCAGCAGCGGTTTCTTTTATTGAAGAAGCAATGCCTGGTTTAGATATAATACCAACATTTACACTTATGTGGTTGTTTACCCATGTATTTACCTCTTCAAAAGGGGCTGAAAAAACAATAGAAGTATAAAAATAAAAAGGCAGCTTTTTTAAGAGCTGCCTTTTCCGAAATTAAATAATTAAACAAATTACTTTTTCATAAACTTCTTGGTAAATGATCTTTGGTTATCATTTACCTCTATAATGTACATTCCTGTATTTAAGTCACGTATATCTATTTGTCTGTCAATTTTGCCCTGCATTACAGTTTGACCTACATAATTTGTAATTTTATAAAAAGCTTCTCTACTATCTGCAAGTTTTAAAACAATATAATCTACAGATGGATTAGGGTATACTTTAGCATTGAATATAGGTTCTTCATTTCCTAATTCACCATCAATATGAACAGTTGTCATAACTTTAGATGAAGAGCTAATGTTTACAGTATAGTCTTCAACTTCACCATATGAAATCGTTTCACAAGCAGTTGGTGCAGCATTCCATTTCATAGAAACACGCATTCTTGTTGTTCCTGTTGTTACTGAAGATGGTACCGTGAAATTATACGATAAGTTTCCTGCACTAGATGAAGATCCAGTTACTACTTCTTCAGAAGTTTCAAAAGTTCCATTTCTGTTAAAATCAATCCATACTTTCCAGTATTCAGTATAAGAAGAACTAGCGAAACCAGCACTTAGAACAATTGTATTGTTACCTATAGAGATATTGCCAGTTTGAGAAGTAAAATCACCATATCCTCCATTTGCAGAAGTAACGTTTGAAATTCCACCAATTGCTACATTATCAATATATTCATAATTAACATTGTTTCCTTTAGAATCGCAATAAGTAATTGTAGAAGCTTGTGTAGTAACTCCAACTACATTACTAGCAGTTGAGATATTACCAGCAGCATCTTTTGCTTTTACAGAAAAGGTATAGTTTGTTGCAGCTGTTAAACTCGTAACAGTATAGTTAGTACTAGTAACTGTTGTTATTTTAGTACTACCGTTGTATATGTCATAACCTGTAACTCCAACATTGTCAGTAGAAGCTGTCCAAGCTAAATTAACACTTGTTTGTGTTACATTAGAAGCAACTAAACTACTTGGAGCAGTAGGTGCAGTTGCATCAACATTAGATTTAGTAGTAACACCAACTACATTACTAGCAGTTGAAATATTTCCAGCAGCATCTTTAGCTTTTACTGAAAAGGTATAGTTTGTTGCAGCTGTTAATCCAGTAACAGAATAACTTGTAGTGGTAACTGTTGCTATTTTAGTGCTACCGTTGTATATATCATAACCTGTAACTCCAATATTGTCAGTAGAAGCTGTCCAAGCTAAATCTACTGTAGTTTGTGTTACATTAGAAACAGCTAAACTACTTGGAGCAGATGGAGCAGTAGTATCAGGAGTAGGCAATGTTGTAATAAATACTTTATTACTTAAAGCAGAAATATTTCCAGCAGCATCTATGGCTTTAATAGAATAATTGTAAGCAGTATCTGCAGTTAATCCAGTAACAGCATAAGATACTGTTGTTACTGTAGCTACTTTGGTATCGTTTTGATATACTTCATACCCTGTAACTCCTACATTATCAGTAGCAGCTGTCCAAGCTAAATTTACTGTAGTTTGTGTTAAGTTAGAAGTAACTAAGCTAGAAGGTGCAGTTGGAGCTGTAGTATCAGCAGTTGAACCTCCATCGATAGAATGATCTCCTAAACCACTAAAGGTATCTTTAGCTAAGATGTCCCATTCTGCTACTGTATAAGTTGTATTTGGTGATGTAATAGAAGATTTTCTTTGGAAAGTTTGATCTTTCCCAAAATTAGCACTGCTATTTTGATCACCTATTAGGTCAATTAAAGTACTACCTTTAAATAAAGCAATGGCATCATTACCATTAAAGTTCATTACTGAACTATTTGTTAATTGAGCTTTGTTTTTTATTGTTGTAGAAGCACTGTTGTGTGCAATAACATATACTTTACCATTGTCTAATTGTCCAGTTAATGTTAGCGTATTAGACCAAGAACCACCACCATTGGTAGCTTTTTTAATAGAGTAGCCACTTAAATCTACAGTTGCTCCTGTAAAGTTAGCAATTTCAATAGCTTTGTTATATGATGATCCTTCAACATATTCAGAAAATAATAATTCTGTCGCAGTACCGTTTCCTCCAGAACCACCACTAGTTGTAGTTACACTAACAGCGTTACTGGCTATAGAAACATTAGCAGCAGCATCGAATGCTTTTACAGTAAAATTATATGAAGTACCAGCAGTTAAATTAGAAACAGTAGTGTTTGTATTTGTTGTTGTAGCAACTTGTGTGCTACCGTTATAGATATTATATCCAGTAACTGCAGTATTGTCTGTAGCAGCAGTCCAAGCTAAATCTACAGTAGTTTGTGTAATATTTGAAGCAACTAATCCAGATGGAGCAGTAGGAGCTTGTGTGTCGGTATTTCCTCCACCATTACCAAATAGGTCTTCTGCTTGTGGACCACCCCAAATTTGCGTTGCAAAAGCTGGGTTGTCTACAAATGGATTACGATTTCCTTGTAATTGTTCTAATACAGGGTTACGCTGTTTTTCTAGATCAGATACAGGATCTTCTGCATTCCATTGTAAAAATAAATCGATCATATTTGGATCTGTAGCTACTGTATTTCCAACTCCAACCCCAGTTGGTAGAGATTGATTACCGTAACGTAAGTACATGTACATCATCATACGTGCAACATCACCTTTCCATTCATCACCTGGATACCAATTTCCTTGAGCTGTAGCTCCAGAATTTCCTGAACCTGAAGCAAATTTACGATTGCTACGAGATGAATTTCTTTGTGCATCACAAGGTCTTAAGTTATGGGCATCTGCACCAGGACCTGTTGTTCCTAAATTAGGGTTGGCTAATGATTTTGAATATACATGCTCACGATTCCATACTCCAGAACCACCTCCGTGGTTATCTTTTCCTCTAGTACGATCGTTTGTAATATCAGAATCAGTATCATTCCAACCATATATTAATACAACTCTTGTATTATCTGTTGGATCTATATCTGTTTGTTTTAAAGCATTCCAAACACCTGGTGTATAAGTCAAAATAGATGTATGTGAACCTATGATTTTAACAGCTAAAGCATCTTTTAATGCTGTTCCTGCTTGGTTCATATTTACATCATTATAATAAGAAGGTATTTGCTGTGAGAAAACTGATAACGACGCTATCAGAAAAACGAAGGGTAATAGTCTTTTCATTGTTTGGGATTTAACGTTATGTAAGGTTTTGCAAAATTAACACATTTTTAACACGATTCAATGTTACCTAAATGTTAAGGATTGGTAAGTTATTAACATTATTATTGATAAATATGTATTAAAATAGTGAAAGCCTCATCAAAAATTGACAAGGCTTTAATATTTATTGAATTGTATAAATTACTTTTTAATGAATTTTTTAGTAAATGAACGTTGTCCATCATTTACTTCTAAAATATACATTCCATTGTTTAAATTAGAAACATTAATGTTTGCATGATTTACTTTTCCAAATAATACTTTTTGACCTATAATGTTGGTTATCTTAAAATTAGCGTCTCTGTTGTCTGCCATTTGTATTTTAATAAAGTTTACAGCTGGATTTGGAGAGATAGCAGCACTAAATATAGAAGCTTCATTTCCTAATTGTCCATCAGCTACAATTGTATTGTTCGTGTTTTTAGCACTGTTTCCAATATTAACTGAATAATCTTCAACTTCACCATAAGAAATTGTTTCACAAGAAGTAGGAGCTGCATCCCATTTCATAGAAACACGCATTCTTGTTTTACCAGTTAATGCTGAAGAAGGAACAGTAAAGTTATATGATAAGTTTCCTGCACTAGACGAAGATCCACTTACTACTTCTTCATTACTTTCAAAAGTTCCGTTTTTATTAAAATCAATCCATACTTTCCAGAACTCAGTATAAGAAGTACTAGCAAAACCAGCACTTACTATAATAGTATTATTTCCATATCCTAAATTACCAGTTTGTGTAGTAAAGTTGCCATAACCAGCATTAGAAGAAGTTACATTTGATATACCACCTATAGCAACGTTGTCTATATATTCATAACTTGAGTTAGTTCCTTTAGAAGCACAATAAGTAACTGTAATAGATTTTGTAGTAATACCAACTACATTGCTTGCTGTAGAAATATTACCAGAAGCATCCTTTGCTTTTATAGAAAAAGTATAGTTTGTTGAAGCTGTTAATCCAGTAACTGAATAATTTGTACTTGTAACTGTAGCTATTTTTGAACTTCCTTTATATACATCGTAACTTGTAACAGCGGTATTATCTGTTGAAGCATTCCATGATAAGTTTGCAGAAGTTTGTGTTACAGACGAAGTTGTTAAACTAGAAGGAGCAGTTGGGGCAACAGTATCACTAATACTTTCTCCATCAAAAGTGTGATTTCCTAAACCACTAAAAGTGTCTTTAGAAAGTACATTCCATTCTGAAGTAGTGTAATTAGAATTTGGAGAATTAACCGATGATTTTCTTTGTAATGTTTTGTCTTGAGCAAATGAAGAAGAACTGTTCGGGTTACCAATTAAATCAATAAGTGTATTTCCTTTAAACAAACCTACAGCATCATTACCGTTAAAAGATAAGATACTCGTATTTGTTAATTGAGCTTTATTCTTAATAGTTGTAGAAGCACTACTATGTGCAATTACATATACTTTTCCGTTTGTTAACTGACCAGTTAAGTTTAAAGTACTTGTCCACCCCCCTCCATTAGAAGCTTTCTTTAAAGAGTAACTAGATAAGTTAATTGTAGCTCCAGTATAGTTAGCTATTTCTAAAGCTTTATTGTTAGAAGAACCTTCTACATATTCAGAAATTAATATATCAGAAGCAGTTCCTGAAGATGGAGTAGAAGAAGTAGTTATACTTACTGTATTACTAGCTGCAGAAATATTATTTGCAGCATCTTTTGCTTTTACAGAAAATGAATACGCTGTAGAAGCTGTTAACCCAGTTGCACTATAAGAAGTTGTTGTTGCTGTTCCTAATTTAGTAGTTCCTCTATATACATCATAACCAACTACACTTACATTATCAGTAGCAGCAGTCCAAGATAAATTAACTGAGTTTTCTGTAATTGATGAAGCTGTTAAATTTGAAGGTACTGAAGGAGCTTGTGTATCTGAAGAACCACCACCGTTTCCAAATAAATCTTCTGCTTGAGGTCCTCCCCATATTTTAGTAGCAAAAGCTGGATTATCGATAAAAGGGTTTCTATTTCCTTGTAAACCTTGAATAACAGGGTTACGTTGTTTTTCAAAATTAGATACAGGATCTTCAGCATTCCATTGTAATAATAAATTAATCATATTACTATCTGAAGAATTAGCGGTGCCAATAGCAACGTTATTAGGTAAACATTGATTTCCATAACGTAAATACATATACATCATCATTCGAGCAACATCGCCTTTCCATTCGTCTCCAGGATACCATCCTCCTGAAGCATTACCAGCGTTACCAGAACCAGCAACAAATTTTTTACTACTTCTTTGTGAATTAAAAGAGATATCGGCAGGACGTATATGATGCGCATCTGCACCGGCACCAGAAGTTCCTAAGTTAGGGTTTCCTAAAGATTTTGGGTATACATGCTCTCTATTCCATTGTGTTCCAGCTGAACCACCATTGGCATCTTTACTACGAGTTCTATCTGTTACATAGTTTCCATCAGAATCACTGTATCCATAAATTAAAACTACTTTAGAATTATTAGTTAGATCTAAATCCGATTGTTTTAAAGCATCCCAAACACCAGGTGTATATGACAAGTTTGTTGCATGCGTACTTATTATTTTAGTAGCCAAAGCATTTTTCAACGCTGTACTTGTTTGATTTAAATTTACATCGTTATAATAAGGTGGCACTTGAGAAAATACTGATATAGAAACTATCAGTAAAATGAAGGGTAATAATTTTTTCATTTAAAAAAAAGTTATGTTAATTAATTTAAGAGGGGGATGCAAAAAAACAATTTTATAAAAACTCCAATGTTATCAAATCGTTAACACTCAGTAAAGTAAATGCTATTAAAAAGGAATTCGATATTTCCCTTTATTTTATGTAAATTTGCGGGCTTAAATTAGAGATTGATTATGAAGATATCATATAATTGGTTACGACAATTTTTACAAACAGATTGGGAAACTGAAAAAACTGGAGAACTATTAACAGATCTAGGTCTTGAAGTAGAAGGAATTGAAACTGTTGAAAGTATTAAAGGTAGTTTAAATGGTGTAGTAGTAGGTGAGGTAAAAACTTGCATAAAACACCCTAATGCCGATAAGCTAAAAGTTACTACCGTTGATTTAGGTGATGGTAATCCAGTACAAATAGTTTGTGGAGCACCTAATGTAGATGCAGGTCAAAAAGTACCAGTGGCTACTGTTGGAACTATTTTATATGATGAAAAAGGAGAAGGCTTTAAAATTAAAAAAGGAAAGATAAGAGGAGAGGAAAGCCATGGAATGATTTGTGCCGAAGACGAATTAGGTTTAGGTAAAGGTCATGATGGAATTATGGTTTTAGATGAAAGTTTAACACCAGGAACTCCTTGTTCGGAAGTTTTTAATATTGAAACAGATTATGTTTTTGAAATTGGTTTAACTCCAAATAGAGCAGATGCAATGAGTCACTTTGGTGTTGCTCGTGATTTACGTGCAGGGTTAATTCAACAAGGAATAAACTTAGAATTAATTTCTCCTTCGGTATCAGATTTTCATGTTGATGAGCGTACTCAGAAAATTGATATTGAAATTGAAGATAAAAATTTAGTTCCTCGTTATTGTGGAATTACAATTACCGATATCGAAGTAAAAGAATCACCTGAGTGGATTCAAAATAGATTAAAAGCAATAGGAATAGTGCCTAAGAATAATATTGTAGATATAACAAACTATGTATTACATGAATTAGGACAACCATTACACGCTTTTGATGCTAATAAAATAAAAGGAAATAAAGTTGTCGTAAAAACTTTAGAGCAAGGAACTAAGTTTACAACTCTAGATGAAGTAGAAAGAGAATTATCATCTGAAGATATTATGATTTGTGATGCTGATAACAACCCTTTATGTATAGGTGGTGTTTTTGGAGGAATTAAATCGGGAGTAACAGAACATACAACGACTATTTTCTTAGAGAGTGCTTATTTTAACCCAGTTTCAGTACGTAAAACGGCTAAAAGACATGCTTTAAACACTGATGCTTCTTTTCGTTTTGAAAGAGGTATCGATATTAATTTAACAAAGTATGCATTAAAACGTGCAGCATTGTTAATAGAGGAATATGCAGGAGGAAAAATGTCTTCTGATGTTTTAGATTTTTATCCAGAAAAAATTGAAGATTTCCAAGTATTCTTATCGTATGATAATGCGTATCGATTAATTGGACAGGAAATTCCTAAAGAAACAATTAAAAATATTTTAGCTTCTTTAGAAATAAAAATAAACAGTGAAACTGCTGGAGGATTAGGATTAACTATTCCTTCATACAGAGTTGATGTACAACGTGAAGCAGATATTATTGAAGAAATTTTAAGAGTTTACGGATATAATAACATTGAATTCTCACATAAATTAAATACTTCTATATCTTTTGATAGTGATAAAGAAGTTAAAATAGAGAACATAGTTGCAGATCAATTAACTTCATTAGGATTTAATGAAACGATGGCAAATTCTTTAACTAAGGCAGATTATGTAACTTTATCAGAGAATTTAAATCCAGCATTTAATGTAGAGATGTTAAATCCATTAAGTAATGATTTAAAGGTTATGCGCCAATCATTATTATTTAGCGGCTTAGAATCTGTAGCGTATAATATTAATAGAAAAAATAACGCTTTAAAGTTTTATGAGTTTGGTAAAACATATCATAAGTTTGAAAGTGGATACCAAGAAGATAAGCACTTAACATTGTTTGTTACTGGTAATAGAACTAAAGAAAGTTGGAAAACTTCAACTCAAACTTCAGATTTCTTTTATTTAAAAGGAATTATAACGAATATTTTAAGCCGTTTAGGATTAGATAAGTTAAAAACAACACCAGTAAAAACTGATGTATTTTCCGAAGGTGTAGTATTAAGTTTGGGTAAAACTAAATTAGTAGAGTTTGGAGTTGTAAAAAGAGGAATTTTAAAAGAATTTTCTATTAAGCAAGAAGTATTATTTGCTGATTTTAATTGGCAAAATATTTTGACCTTTGTAGGGAAAAAGAAAATTAAAGTTACTGATTTACCAAAATTCCCAGCTGTTAAAAGAGATTTAGCTTTATTATTAGATGCTAAAGTAGAATTTAAAGAATTATACAATTTAGCTTTTCAATCTGAAAAGAAGTTATTAAAAGAAGTTGATTTATTTGATGTGTATGAAGGAGATAAATTACCTGAGGGTAAAAAATCATATGCAGTAAGTTTTGTTTTACAAGATGAGAATAAAACTTTGGCAGATAAGCAAATTGATAAAATAATGAAAAAATTACAGCAAACATTTGAAAAGAATTTAGAAGCTGTTTTAAGATAATTCAGAAGCTCCAATTATGTTGGGGCTTTTTTTATATTTAATATAATTATGTACAAGTTAATAATTCGCCCAATATTCTTTCTTTTCGATCCAGAAAAGATTCATTATTTTACTTTTTCATTGGTAAAGTTTTTATCAAAAATACCATTAGTTTCAACTTTGTTTAGAGGTTTGTATCAAGTAAATGATAAAAAGCTAGAACGTAATTTATTTGGATTAACGTTTAAAAACCCTGTAGGTTTAGCTGCTGGTTTTGATAAGAATGCTGTGTTATATAATGAGTTGGCTGATTTTGGTTTTGGTTTTGTAGAAATTGGAACTGTAACTCCAAAAGGACAGATAGGAAATCCTAAGAAAAGATTGTTTCGTTTAAAAGACGACCAAGGAATTATTAATCGAATGGGATTTAATAATGAAGGACTTGCAACAGCAATAGAACAATTAAAAAAGAATAAAGGAAAAATAATTATTGGAGGTAACATTGGTAAAAATACAAATACAGCTCCAGAGAATTATACTGAAGATTATGTTGAGTGTTTTAAAGGTTTACATCCTTATGTAGACTATTTTGTTTTGAATGTAAGTTGCCCGAATGTAGGGAGTCATGCTAAATTAGATGACGTAGAATATTTACAGGAGCTTATAACAGAAGTTCAAAAATTGAATAATAAAGAAGCTGTACAAAGACCTATTTTATTAAAAATAGCTCCAGATTTAAACAATCAACAATTAGACGAGATTATAGAATTAGTTGCTACAACTAAAATTGATGGAGTTATTGCATCAAATACATCTGTAAACAGAGGAGGTTTAAAAGCTTCTAAAAAACGATTAGAAGAAATTGGAAATGGAGGTTTGAGCGGACAACCTGTGAAAGAAAGAAGTACAAAGGTTATTAAGTATTTAGCTGATAATTCTAATAAAGCATTTCCAATAATTGGAGTAGGAGGTATACATTCAGAAAAAGATGCCTTAGATAAGATTAATGCTGGTGCAGATTTGGTGCAAATTTACACGGGTTTTATTTATGAAGGACCGAGCTTGGTAAAAAGAATCAATAAAGCTATTTTAGCTAAAAGTTAATAAATGATTGAAACCCTTATCTCTTTTGTTTTGGCTACGGCTACGTTAGCATTTTCTCCAGGTCCTGATAATATTTTTGTGTTAACACAAAGTATAGTAAATGGTAAAAAATATGGATTAGCTACAGTTGCTGGTTTAATGACTGGGTGTATAATTCATACTACTTTAGTAGCATTTGGAGTTTCAGAAATTATTAATCAGAATCCTAAACTGTTTTTAGTAATTAAACTATTAGGAGCTGGATATTTATTGTATTTGGCATATCAGGTATATAAAAGTGATGCTAAAATTGCTTTTTCAACAGAGAATGTAGAGAAAAAATCAACATTTGAATTGTTTAAAAAAGGATTTTGGATGAATGTTTTAAATCCGAAAGTAACTATATTCTTTTTAGCTTTCTTTCCACAATTTTTGTTTTCAGATAGTTTGTCAAATGTGTTACAATTCTATGTTTTAGGAGGTTTATTTATACTTACATCATTTATTATATTTTCTACGATTGCTATTTTAGCAGGAGCAATATCAGAATCAATAAAAAAGAATGCCCAAATAGGTGTTTACCTAAAATGGGCACAAATTATTGTTTTTGTAGGGATTGCAATTTTAATTTTATTATAAAACTACCAGTTTTCCCTTTTTATTAGGTTTTCAATATGTGCATAATGATGGTTACAATGCCATGCATAAATTGCTATATTTTCTTTTAAACCAACTTCTTCGTTCCCGTCTGGGTGAATAAAAAATGTATTTAAATCATCTTCAGTAAGTCCATTTAAAAAATATACCCACTTTGCATGTAAGGCCTTTAAAGAATTTAAAGATAAATCAATAGGAGCAGACTTAGAATCAAATAATTCAGCCCAACGATCTTCATAGTATGCTTTTATAATTGGTTTGTTTTCAGTTAAAGCCCATTTAAATCGAGTATAAGAATTATGATGACTATCAGCACAATGATGTATAACTTGCCTTATAGTCCACCCACCTTCTCTGTATGGCGTATCCAATTGTTTTTCTGATAAATTACAAACTAGAGCTTCTAATTTTTTCGGAAATTTTACTAAAGTTGTAAGCCATTCAGAAATATGGTTTGGTGAAATTTTAGCAGGAATATTGGGCTTGCCAATAGGATACTTTAAATGTTCCATTAATTATCTTCTTTTTCAGTAATTCTTTTTAAAGCTCTACGAGAACTTCTGTTCTCAGGATTGATAGCTAAAGATTTTTTATAATATTCAATTGCTTTTACTGTGTCTTTCATTTTTAAATAAGCATCACCGGTACTATCATAAGTATTAGAACTTTTAGGATATAGTTCTATATTAATTTTAAATATACTAATTGCCTTTTCAAAATCATTTTTAGATAAATAACGATACCCTAAACGATTTAAATTACGTTGTCTTATTACTGGATTTAAGCTATCTTTCTTTCTAATAGATTTATAACCATTTAAAGCTGCTTCAAAATTATTTTCGGCTAAGTATTCACTTGGAGTTTTTTCACCTTCTTTAAGCTTGTTAAATACATAAACATTGTCTTCATGTTCACGTTTTTTAGCTAATTTAATTCTGTTTTGTTCTGTATTGAAAATTAATTTTTCATTTAATTCACGAGCATAAAAAGTACTGTCATTAATTTTAAGCGGCTCTAAGTCTTGATTACGCCAAGCTATAAATAATTTACCTTCATTAAATTTTACTTCAATAATTTCATCAGCATTAAAAAAATAACGTCCTGATGCAGTTTTAATAAACTCGTCGGTGTTTTTACTTGTAGTACAGTTGGTTAGTAATAAAAGAATAGTAATAAATAATAGTTTAGTTTTCATTGTTAGGATAGCTTTTTGTAAAAATATAATAATATGACGACTCAATTAATAAATAGTTACAAGTTTATAATAAAGATTTAGTTGGCATAACAATTGACTTATATAGTTAGTGAAAATAACATAATTACATGTATTGTGTTATTTATCAAATATTTACGATTTTTAAAAGTGCATTTTATATAATTTGTTATAAAAATAAAATGTCACTATGACAGATATAAAAGATATGAGCAAATCAAAAATAATACATTTAGACAATTTGTCGCTTCAGGATGCATTTAATGAAAATTCTGAATTAATTCCATTATTAACACCTGAAGATGAAGAGTTAATAAACAATGAAGAAGTACCTTCAGAGTTACCAATTTTACCTCTAAGAAACACAGTATTGTTTCCTGGTGTAGTAATACCAATAACTGCGGGTAGAGATAAATCTATTCAGTTAATAAAAGATGCTAACAAAGGAGATAAGGTAGTTGGAGTAGTAGCACAAAAAAATAGTGATGTAGAGAATCCTGGATTGGATGATATTCATAAAACAGGAGTTGTAGCTCAAATATTAAGAGTTCTTAAAATGCCTGATGGTAATACAACTGTAATTATTCAGGGTAAGAAGCGTTTTGAAATTGATGAAATTATCCAGGAAGAGCCATATTTAAAAGCGAAAGTTCATGAGGCAATTGATGAGCGAGAGGTAGATGATCAAAAGGAATTTAATGCGATTATAGAATCAATTAAAGAGTTAGCATTAGAGGTTATTAAAGAAAACCCTATGTTACCTTCAGAGGCTTCTTTTGCTATAAAGAACATTCAGTCAAATTCATTTTTAGTAAATTTCATTTCTTCAAATATGGAATTGAGTGTTACTAAAAAGCAGGTATTACTTGAAAAAGATAACTTAAAAGAACGTGCTCTTTTAACATTAAAAAATTTAGATAAAGAACTTCAAAAATTACAATTACGTAATGATATTCAATCTAAAACAAGATCAGATCTAGATCAACAACAGCGTGAATATTATTTACACCAACAGTTAAAAACCATTCAAGATGAATTAGGTGGCGTTTCTCATGACCAAGAATTGGATGAAATGAGAATAAAAGCTAAGACAAAAAAATGGAATAAGGAGGTTGCTGAAACATTTGAGAAAGAAATAAATCGTTTAAAACGAATGAATCCTCAAATGGCTGAATATGGTGTGCAACGTAACTATTTAGAGTTAATGTTAGAATTGCCTTGGAACGAATATTCTGAAGATAAATTTGACTTAAAAAAGGCTCAAAAAATACTAGATAGAGATCATTTCGGGTTAGAAAAAGTTAAAGAACGTATTATAGAACATTTAGCAGTTTTAAAATTGCGAGGAGATATGAAATCGCCAATTCTTTGTTTATACGGGCCTCCAGGTGTTGGTAAAACGTCATTAGGGAAATCGGTAGCAGAAGCGTTAGGACGTAAATATGTACGTATGTCATTAGGAGGTTTACGTGATGAAGCAGAAATACGAGGGCATCGTAAAACATATATTGGTGCAATGCCAGGTCGTTTAATTCAGAATATTAAAAAATCAGGAACTTCAAACCCTGTATTTGTATTAGATGAAATAGATAAGTTAAGCCAGAGTAATCAAGGAGACCCTTCTTCAGCAATGTTAGAAGTACTAGATCCAGAACAGAATACTGAGTTTTATGACAATTATTTAGAAGTAGGTTACGATCTTTCTAAAGTATTATTTATTGCTACAGCAAATAATTTAGGACAAATTCCTTGGGCATTACGTGATCGTATGGAGATTATTAATGTTACAGGATATACAATTGAAGAAAAGGTAGAAATAGCTAAAAAGTATTTATTCCCGAAACAATTAAAAGAACATGGGTTAACTACTGAACATTTAACGGTTGGTAAAAAACAAATAGAAAAAATTGTTGAAGGTTATACGCGTGAATCTGGAGTTCGTGGTTTAGAAAAGCAAGTTGCTAAAGTAGTGCGTTTTGCAGCAAAGTCGATAGCAATGGAAGAGGAGTATAATGTTACTTTAACAAATGAAGATATCGAAACTATTTTAGGACCAGCTCGTTTAGAACGTGATAAGTATGAAAACAATGATGTTGCAGGGGTTGTAACTGGCTTAGCATGGACTAGTGTTGGTGGAGATATTTTATTTATAGAATCTATTTTATCGAAAGGAAAAGGAAATCTTTCAATTACAGGAAATTTAGGTACTGTAATGAAAGAGTCTTCAACTATTGCTATGAAATATATAAAATCAAATGCTGAAGAGTTTGGAATAAAACCAGAGGTTCTAGAAAAGTATGATGTACATATTCACGTACCAGAAGGAGCAACACCTAAAGATGGTCCGAGTGCGGGTATTACGATGTTAACATCGTTAGTATCTGTATTTACACAACGTAAAGTAAAAAATAAGTTAGCAATGACAGGTGAAATTACTTTACGAGGTAAGGTATTGCCAGTTGGTGGGATTAAAGAAAAAATATTAGCCGCCAAAAGAGCAAATATTAAAGAAATAATTCTTTGTGCGGAGAACAAAAAAGATATTGAGGAAATTAAAACTAGTTATTTAAAAGGATTAACATTTTACTATGTAACAGAGATGAGTGAAGTTATAGATTTAGCTCTTACAAAGCAGAAAGTAAAGAATGCTAAAAAGCTAGTTTAGTTGATAAACATTAAATAAAGAATAAAAACAGGATCTATATATTATTTAGATTCTGTTTTTTATTTTATAATAAATACAAATATTGTTATTATACCAATTGTATGTTTTTTTCAGAGAAAGATTCTAATTCTTTTTTATGATAAAAGTTGGTGTCGAAATTAGTAGAGGAGAGGTAATTAATAATATCAGCAGGATTAATTTCTTCAATATTTTCTTTTTCATGTAAATCAGGAAAACACGATATAAAAAACTTTTGAATATGAGCAATGAGTTTAATTAAATCTTTACAATATACAGAAGGGTTATTAAAACCTTTTTCTTTACTATAACGATGAACTAATCTACCACCTTTGCAAACTTCCTGAATAGGACATTCTTGACATTGCTTACATAGTTTAGAGGTGAAGTTATTAAAATATAATTTACCTAAAGAGGTTTCTTCTATATCTTGAAAAGTATTTTCCTTAATATTGAAACCTGTTTTTGTAAAGCCATGGCCACATGCCTTTAAAGAATCTATAGCTTCAATTTCTCCGTTTGTTTCTATAATTAATACAGTAGATTCATTTGTAGAACTCTCATTAATCATAGTTAAAGAATTTAGTAAGCCTAAAAACATTGGTATTTTAAAACGATTAGCGTCATTAGTCCATATATCAAACAATTCAATTAGCCAATCACCCATAACTGTTTCATCTTTATTGAAAGGATAATTGTTATGTGTATAATCAGGAATTAAGAAGTTTACATAACTCACATCCATTTTTTTAAAGCTATTGTATATTTCTAAAGGAGTATCATTTATATTAATAACACATGCTATATCTGCAAAATTCATTTCATTATTTAATAGCGTAACACCTTTAAAAACATCATCATAACTACCATTTCCTTTATGATCTACTCTAAACATATCATGTGCTTTTTTTGTGCCATCTACACTAACGCTAGGAGAAATATTTAATTCTTTAAATAAATGTATCCAACTTTTATCTAAAAGAACCCCATTGGTTTGTATGTCAAAAGAAAAAACTACATCATTAAGTTCGTCTTCTATTTTTTTTACTTTAGTTACAAAATCTATATAAAATTCTTTAGGCGCGAGTAAAGGTTCTCCTCCATGAAATAGAAAAAAAAACTCTTTTTTATTATACTGTTGTATATATGTTTTTGTTTTATCTATAATATTATCAACGATTTCTGTTGACATAAATTTTGGTTGACTTTTATAAGTTGTGTCTCCTAAATTGTACATAAAACAATATGAACAATTAAGGTTGCATCTACTGGCAATTTTTATAGCTAAAGAATTAAAATCCATGGTTCGTTATTTATTAATAGAGAACAAGGAAATTATAAAATATTATAATCTCCTTGTTAAGTTTTAAATGTAATGTTAGACTCTTACATAATCATGTACATGATCTGCTTCTATAAACCTAACGCATTTACCTAATCTATCACTCCAAACCAATCCATTTGGACATCGTTTACCTCCACCACCAGTAGGAATATAAATAATATCATCAGCAGGCACACCTATAGCACCACCTCTAATAGGCGATAAATCGTTAATTTCTAAGTTTGAAAATTTTTCAATTCCTTTAGATAAAAAAAATGTTTTTTTCATTGTATTAAAATTTAGTTAGTATGCTTACTCTGGATTCATATATAGTTTTAAGTATCTACATTTTCAGCTTCCTATAGATATAATTAGTTTCTTTTTTTCTTTGTTATTTTACTATTGAGCAATGTTTTTAAAATGAAAAATATTTACATAGCAAACTTAGTAGGTCTACAGATACAGTACCCTAAAGATTGACTATAAGTAGGTACTTCGTTTTGTGTACAAGCAACAGGGTTTGGTCCCCAATTGTTTCTATTATTGCACCAGAATGGAGAACCTGGACCACCTCCATTAATTGATTTTTGTGCTGTTTTATTTAAAACAGTTCCTAAAGTTGAAATTGATTTTAACATAATTTATTGGTTTAATTTTCCCTTACTCTAATTTTTATGCTTTTCAGGTTTCGCATTGTTTTCTATTCACAAATATTGAATGTTAAATATGATAAATGAAGAAAAAGAGGTTGTCATTTATAAAAAAGGGAGGTACTATTTTAAAATTATGGTATTAAAATATAGTATGTAAGCCCTTGTTTTTTAGCATGTTTAAGGGAGGTTGTCGTGTTTGAGTAAGATTAAGTTATAACAACGATAAAAAAATATAAATTGACCCAACTTAAATCAATTAATTATGAAGTTATTATCAATTAATACATTGGAGTCTTTTAAGCTTACAAGAATTGAGCAAAAAAATATCGTAGCAAAAGGAACTAAACTAGAAGGAGGCCCAGATACTGATGGAGAAGAGGATTGTATGCCACCACCTCCTGGTAGTTCAAATGAAAAAGGAAAATACTGTATTGACCTTCCTGCAATAATTTAAAAATTAAATAGTAATTTCCTTATCAATTTTTTCTATAAATTGATAAGGAGTTATTCCTGTATATTTTTTAAAAATCCGAGTAAAAGACTTAGCATTTTTATAGCCTCCAATTTCACCTATAGCTTGTGTTGTATACGCTCTAATTTTTTTGTCTTTACTCAATCTATTTATAATGTAATTAATTTTAAGTTCGTTAGTATAATCACTAAAACTCATTTGTTTATACTCCTTAATTACTTTAGAAAGGTATGTAGTGTTTGTGCCAATTTTTTTAGCAGCATTGTATAAATTAAAATCGTCTTTTAAAAAATATAATTTCTCTTCAATTTTATACAAACCTTTAATAATTTGTTGGTGCTGTTCATCTTTTATTTTTATATCATTTGCAGAAGTAAATTCTTTTTCTTCTGAAGAAATGCGAGTAAGTAAATCGTTTAACCTTTCTTTCGTTTTCTTTTTTTCTTTAATATTTTTAAATACAAAAGCGCTACTAAATATTAATATTATAATTAAAAGAATAAGCGTAATTTTATAATAAAAAGCCTTTTTATTATTGTTTTTATTTAGGGCACTAATTTTTTTTGCAAAATTAATTTCTTTAGCAGCTTTGTAAGCTTCTTTAAATTGTTGCTTTTCTCTTGTAGATATTTTATTATACGCTTTTAAAAAAGAATTTAAATAATAATTAGCAGAATCACTTTTTTTCTGAATAAGATAAATTTTTGAGAGATAATTATTTATATGCATATAATTATAATCCAATAAAGTATCGTTCTTTATATGAAGCGCCTTTAAAAAATTACTTTTAGCATTTTTTAAATCACTTGCCATATAATAATTAACACCAACATTATAATGCCCTTTGTATAGATAAGAGTGTGATTTATAATTTTGAAAAATATGTAAGCTTTTCTCAAGAAAAAAATTAGCCTTTGAAGACTCTTTTTTTAAAGAGTAAATAGTACCGATACCATAATAAATTCTACCATAGTAATAAGAATCTTGCTTGAAATTATTATTTTTAAGTACTGAATTGTAATAGTGTAAAGAAGAGTCCGCATATTGTCGTTTCAGAGTATCCTTTTTAAATAATGTAGCATAAATTGCGCCTATATTTAAAGCAGTTTTATACTTATTTATATAATATTTGCTTCCTAGCTTTTCTTTATTTGTTTCTATAAGAAAACTTTTTTCTTTACTTTTTAGAAGTGCTTCATTTAACTCTTCCATGTCTTGATATATTAAAGCAATATTTCCTTTTATTTTAATGGTTCGTTCAATATCCTTTGCTGCTAATGCATAATTCTCAGCTTTACTATAATTATTTAATGCAGTTTTTGTTAATCCTCTTCTTTTACTGGTGTTACCTAATAAAATATGAATATCAAATAAAATGCTGTAATTCTTTTTTGTTATAGGAATTTTAGGAAGGTATTTAGTAATGCTATCTTTAAAAAAAACAAGATCCACCTGTTGCTTTTCTCTTGTTTTTAAATATTCAATAGCAGCATATGCAAATGTTTTATATGGGATATTATTAGCGTTAATCATTTTATCCATGTAAAATAAAGTACTATCTATTCCTATTTTTCTATTTAAATAAAACTTTTTTTTCAATTGATCTAAATCAGTTTGACTGAGTGTTTCATTTTGTTGAGAAAATAATAATGAATAAGAAAAAAAAGCTAAAAGCAGAAAGTAGAAGAGTTTTTGCATAAGACAAGGAATGCTATGAAAAGTTAGTTATTGCAAAATATAAAAAATATATAAAAAAAGACTAACATTAAGTTAGCCTCTTTTTTATTAATTATTTTTTTTGTTTTTTACTATGTTATTTGGTAGTTAGATAGGAAAAATTATAGCTAACACCAAAGTTTAAAAAGCTACTACTTAAACTACCTCCACGAGCCTTAACATAACCTAAACCAGCTCTTAAATTAAGTTTATCAGTCAATTTATAATTAATACCAGCACTTGGTTTTACAATAAGGCCTTGTCCTGTACTAATTCCACCACCTCCAGCTGCACCAGCTAATGCTTGCACAAATAAAGAAGTAGTATTATTGAAAAAGGCATTAGATTGTACACCTAAACCAACAATTCCTTCAGCATAAGCTCCTGCATCACCAAAGTTAGCAAATGAAGTTTGTCCAGTTCCATAGATATATTTGTTTAAGAAAAAATTAAACTGTAATGAAATTTGATGCATGTTTTGATTAATTCCAGTGTCTCTTGCTGCATTTAAATAAAGATCTTGTTTGATAATAGCTTCTAAGCCTTTAAATTTTGCAGTTGAAAATGATTTGTTTTTAGATTTAATACCATCTTTATCAAGATAGTATTTTAACCCAAAGCCAAGAGTAGAGGAGGTAAAATGACTATCGGGACTCATTAAATATCCTTTGTTAATAGAAGCGTAAATATTATCAAATAATTTTTGTTCTATAGAAATATCAGGGTAAATTAAAAAACCTCCTTTTGTGTCTACACCGCCACCGCCTCCTGCACCAACACCGAATTTAGCTAATATATTTGTTCTATTTTTATTCATTGAAAAATGATATCCACCCCCTAATAAAATATCCATATAACCAGCTTTAATTCCATGATAGGCACCATCAGCTTTTACAAAAAAGAAAATATTATTATTCAAATAGGAGTTAAACTCAAAACCTGCTAAACGTATTGTTTTTCCTTTTAAATTACCTTTGGTAACAGAAAGATTGTTTAGATGTACTAATAGAGATGCTCTATTAGTTTTTTGATCCCAAGAACTATTTTTAAGATTATCTATAGAAAATGATTTTTCTCTTTCTTTAAAACTAGTTAATTCAAATGATAAAGGAATCTGTATAGCTATATTAAACTGGCTACTTTTAATAGCGCCTTTATCAAAAAAGTTAATATAACTATAACCTGCAGTTGTTGAAAAATACTTAAAATCATATCCTAAATTTAAGTGAGGTAAAATAAAAGCCCCCCCGCCATCAGGAGCAGAAGCACCTCCGCCACCTCCAAAATGAAAACCTGTGTCTATAAATAAATTTTCAGTTATTTTTTTTTGAATACCGGCGTTAATACCTAAAGTAAAAAAACCTCCTCGAATACCACCTACAGCACCATAAAAACCTAAACCAGCATAGCTCCAATCATTTAGTTTTAAATTATAATGGAGTCCAGTGAAATCCATATTCTTTTCATTACCAGGCATCTTTATAGATAGAAAATCTAATTGCCCAAAACCTTTCTGGGTTTCTTTTAAAGGAGTTGTAGTTTGAGCATAAAAAAAATGAACACTCATCATTAAACATAATATGAGTGTTCTTTTACTAATTTTATTTAGCATTAAATATTTATTTTAATTGTGTATTTTTTGACGTTTTCCATCAACATAAGAAGCCACAAAAGCATCTTTAAATCCAACTTTAATTAATTCGTTTTTAAGGTTTTTAGCCTCTTTTAAAGTAGAGAATAAACCTAAAGAATATTTAAAGTATCCATCAGAACTTGTAACTGTTGAAGGAATTGTTTTTGATGATAATAAAGGATGTTTACTTTTAGAAAAAACACCTATTTGTACAGAATATATAGTTTCTCCTGAAATATTTTTATTTGTTTCAGAAGCAGCTTTTTCTAAACTTTTTGTGCTAATTCCAGATTTGGCATTAGATTTAGCTTTTCTTTTAGCTCTTGCTTGTGCTCTTTTAACACTATCTAATACTCTAATTCCTTCATTTTTCTTTATAGTAGCTATTTCATCTGTTGAAGAAAAAGAGCCTCCTCCATTACTATTATTGTAAAAATAATAAGCTGCACCCAATGATGCACCCAATAAGAGACCTAATACAATAGGAATAATTTTAGATTTCTTTTTAAAAGAGTTGAATTCATCTTGAGTCTGAGTTAATTCATTTTCAGCTTCTTCTCTTTTTAATTTTGAATTGTCTAAGTCTTCTTGAATTAACTTAAACTTTTCTTCTTCTATGAAAGGCATAACTATTGGTTAATTAATGTTAAATTATTTTACTAAAATACAAATCTTTTTTAATTAGCTCTTTTCAACAGTTATTATTACTGTTTTAGAGGCTGGAGTATGACTAATTCTAGCTTTACTTTGTATTGGAACTAAAACATTTGCTTCAGGAAAATATGTAGCAGTACATTGCTTTGGTATACTATATGGAATAACTAAAAAACCATTAGCGATTCTTTTTTCACCTTGAAAATGACTTATTAAATTTACACGATCAAGTTTAGCTAGGCCTTGACTCTTCATGTCGTCTGGATTCATGAAAACAACTCTGCGTTCGTTTAATATACCTCTATAACGATCGTTTAATCCATATATAGTTGTATTATATTGATCATGTGTACGAATAGTCATTAACATGTATTGATTATTTTCTAAACTTATATCAGAAGGTAAATTTGTTGTAAAATTAGCTTTTCCGGTTAATGTAGGGCTGTAATTATTTTCTCTTGCATTATTAGGTAAATAAAAACCTCCTTTTTTTCGAACTCTTTGATTATAATTATCAAAACCAGGAATTGTAGCTTCAATTTTATTACGAATTAAATCGTAATTTGTAATTAATGAATTCCATTTAATTGTAGGGTTTGTAAAAGTAGCTTCTGCAATACCAGCAACAATGGCAGGTTCGCTAAGTAATTTAGTAGAAGCAGGAGATAGGTGACCACTAGATTTGTGAACTACCCCCATTGAGTTTTCTACAGAAACAAATTGCTCTCCACTTTCTTGTATATCTTTTTCTGAACGACCTAAACATGGTAAAATTAAAGCTTGCTTTCCATGAACTAAGTGGCTTCTATTTAGTTTTGTAGATACATGAACTGTTAAATCGCAATTTCTTAGTGCTTCTGCTGTATATTCGGTATCAGGTGTAGCAGAGATAAAATTACCTCCCATACCTATAAAAACCTTTGCTTTTTTATTATGCATGGCTTCGATAGCAGCAACTACATCATAACCGTGTTTACGAGGAGCATTAAAGCTAAATTCTTTTTCTAAGTTATCTAGGAAACTGTCTTTAGGTTTTTCCCAAATCCCCATCGTTCTATCTCCTTGTACATTTGAATGTCCACGTACAGGACAGGTACCAGCTCCTTTTTTTCCAATACTACCTTTTAATAATAGTAAATTAACGAGCTCTCTAATATTATCTACCGCATTTTTATGTTGGGTTAATCCCATAGCCCAACAAATAATAATTTTATCGTTATTAATTATTAATTCTGTAGCTTCTTTAATAGATTCAATGGTTAAACCTGTTTGCGGTAATAACTCATCAATAGTATAGTTATCCAACTCATTTAAAAACTGATCTATACCATGTGTTTTTTCTTTTATAAATTGGTGATTGAAAACAGTATTAGGTTGCTCATCTTCTTTTTCTTTCATCAATTTCAAGATGATTTTTAATAAAGCTACATCTCCGTTTATTTTTACTTGTAGAAATAGATCTGTTAATTTATCACCAGACCCTAACCATTTTAAAGGATTTTGCGGGTCCACATAATTCATTAATCCAACTTCAGGTAATGGATTAATTGTCATTATTTTTCCACCGTTCTTTTTAGTATCCTTCAAAGCGGTAAGCATTCTTGGGTGGTTGGTTCCAGGGTTTTGCCCAATAACGATAACCAAATCAGCATGATTGAAATCATCTAATGTTACAGAACCTTTTCCTATTCCAAGAGTTTCAGATAATGCACTACCACTACTTTCATGGCACATATTTGAACAGTCAGGTAAGTTATTTGTTCCAAATTGACGTACAAATAATTGGTATAAAAAAGCAGCTTCATTACTTGTTCTGCCCGACGTATAAAATATACCATCGTTTGGAGAGTTTAATATATTTAGTTCTTTTCCAATAAGGTTAAATGCGTCTTGCCATGAAACTTCTTCATAATTATCTGATCCTTCACGTAAAATCATAGGATGTGTGATACGTCCACTTTTACCTATTTTAAAATCTGACCATTCAGACATTTCTTGAACAGAATGTGTAGCAAAAAATAGGGGAGAGACTCTATTCTTAGTAGCCTCTTCTGCAACAGCCTTCGCTCCATTTTCACAATACTCTGCTAAAAAAGCTCTCTTTTCATCAGGATCTGGCCATGCACAACCTGGGCAATCAAAACCATTTATTTGGTTTATATTTTGAAGTAAGCTAATTCCTTTAGAAACTCCTGTTTCTGAAAAAACATGATTCAATGCTGATTTTATAGCTTTTGTACCCACAGCTTTTTTAGGAATATCAATAAGTTTAATTCCAGTTAAGTCTTCTGGCGGTTGGGCGTGTATTTTTTTATCACTCATAATTTATATATTGAGGATTAGAATATATAGTCATTTTGTCGTTTCTACTGAAACCGATTAGGCAAATTCCGAATTCTTTTGCAAAATCAACAGCCAAAGATGAGCAAGCTGAAACAGCCATAATAATTGGAATTTTTGCCAAAAAAGCTTTGGAAACAATTTCATATGAAACACGTCCACTAACAAGCATATAATTAGCTTGTTTTAAAGTGTTTTTAGAAATTAAAGCTCCAACACATTTGTCTACTGCGTTATGTCTCCCTATATCTTCTTTAACTGTTAAAAGTTTTTGTTTTTTATTAAATAAAGCACAAGCATGACTTCCTCCAGTTGTTTTAAATAAAGTCTGTAATTTACTCATTTCTAAATACATTGATTTATTTATCTCAACAGATTCTTTAAGTGTGTGATTTAAGGGTTTTCCATTTGTATTTAAGTCTTTAATTTCTTTTTTTCCACAAATACCACATGAAGAAACGGATAAAAGAGTACGCTTATTTAAGTACCCATTACCTAACTTTTCTTTTGGTATAGTAACATTTAAAATTGATGAAAAGTCTTTATTTATTTCAACAGAATCAATTCTTAATTCATCATTGCTTTTATAAATATCTTCAGCGTATAAAAGTCCTCTAATAAGTTCTTTGTCATTACCAGGAGTTCTCATTACAACAGTGTAAGATTCCTCGTTAATATTTATTTGAAGTGGAGCCTCGATAACAAGGTTATCTTCAATTTTAGATACGTGTTTGTCTGATAATTTTATGGATTGGTAAGTACTTGCTTGTTTCATGCTATAAACAAATGTACTTAAAAGTAAGGTAATTGAAAAGCCTTGTTTGAGGTCAAGGCCTTTCGGTATGTTTTATTACCCCTTATAAACAAAACACACCCAGATAGGGCAACCTTCTTTTAACTCAACGGAAAAGGATAGAATATATTGTGATTTCTAATGTTAGTTTTTTGAACATTCTATTATAATTAACTCATTGTTAATGTTTTTTGTAAAAAACAGATAAGTTTCTCCACCATCTTTTATTTTAGTTTCTGTTCGAATTTGAGCTACTGTTTTGGGAAAGTTTCGTATACTAATATTAGCTTTATCTAATTTTAATGTTTTTTTAATTTTCTTTTTATTATATGAATGAATGTTATTAATTTTAAATATTCTACCTGGAAAGTTTGCTATTAATTTTTCAGATGTATACAAGTGAGAATGTTGTTGTAATTTATTTATTTTTAATTGATAAGAAACTTCATTAAACCCCCCTGATTTTAAAATAGCAGCGTTTGGTTCATATAAATAATTTTGTGGTATTGAATATATCGACTCGTTGTTGTTCTTATAGGTAAAGTTAAATTCTTGATTATTGTTTTTTAGTAAGTTATGTGTTTTTACCTGAATTGATTCTTTATAGTTTTTTTCTAATATAAATAGAAGCTCTTTCACTTCATTTTTGACAGAAATAATATGTATTTCTTTGATAAATTTTAAATCATTAATTGTAGATGTTATATCTAATATTGGAGAATTTTTAATTAATATAGTGTTAGCTTTTGTAAATAGAAAATCAAGATTTTCAGGTACGTTAGGTAGGCAATCTTTTAACAGGAACACTTTCCCTTTTACATCATGCCTTCTTGATGGGTCGATATAAATACAATCTAGTTTTCCATTAAATTGTTTTAAAAAATCAATTCCATTTTTAGCTATAGTTTTAATATTGTTTACACCTAGTTTTTCATAGTTGTATTTAACTATTTTAGATAGTTGTTCATTAATTTCACAGTGAATAACATTTTTAAATATTTTAGAAAAAGCTAAACAATCTACACCAAAACCACCTGTAAGATCAATTATGGTATCTCCAGAAATTAAATTTGATTTATATTCTGCTGTAATTTCAGATGAAGTTTGTTCAATACTTAGCTTTTCAGGGTAATAAATATCTTTAGTATTAAACCATTGAGGTAATTTCTTTTCCGACTTCTGCTTTGCTAAAATTTGATTAGCTAATTCTTGGATAGTGATGTTTTCAAAAGGGCTCCCTTTAAAAATCAGTTTATTAATATCTGTTTTTAAGTTATTTTGAATGAATAACTGAACATTTGGTTGTAAAATAGCTTTGTTCACTGTAAAAAGAAGATATATTAATATTTAATTGTAACCTTTCACATTCCCCATGTCTAGAGTTCCTATTGAAAGTTCATGTTTTGTGGGTAAAACTGCTCCAGATTGTGTTGTTGTCCAATCATTCCAAGAAGCTTCCATACCGCCAGTTGGTATAATTGACACCCACATTTTATAAGCAATAGGTTTGTAGTTTTCATCTAAAATCCACAAATAGGAATCTCCTGGAGTTGTGCCTCCAGTTATATAAGTTACCATAAGTGCGTCTTTGTTTTCATGTTGCACTATTTTACGCTTAATTCCTTCTTCAAAAACTTTATAAGGAGCTACTAACCAAAAACTATCGTTGTTAAAAAAATCTGTAGCTTTTTTTAATATTTTAGAATCCTCAACTTGTTTGTTATTGATAAAAACTTTACTGTTAGGTATATTTTTAGTTTCTAAAAAAACTTTATTCTTGCCCCAAGAAACTTCTACAATGTTGTTTTTCTTATTCCATTTATAAAAATGTTTACCTCTAAAACTCCATTCTATAAAATGTGTATTTTCATAAGCTTCATAATTTAATGCTTCTAACATTTTTGTAGCTAATACATCGGCTTCTTTATTGCTGTTTCCTTCAGGTAAGCTTTCATTACTCATAAAATAAAAAACAGTTAGGCTAATAATTAAAAACAAGATTATTGTACCTAATATTCTTAAGATTTTTTTCATGTTTATTGTAATAATTGTTGAATTTCTACTGCTAGTTTATCCGCCGCTTGTGGATTATTTCTGAACCATAATTCTGGCTCTATTAATTCTAATTCAGCAATAGCTAAATTACCATTATTATCTGTAAAAATATCAACTCTGGCATAAATTGGTGTCTCACTACACGCTTTTATGGCTTTCTTAGCAAATTCAATCTCAGCTTGAGTAGGTGTGTAATTATAAACAGAACCTCCAAAGTCGTCTTGAACCCTAAAGTCTCCTCTTTTAGCTTTTTTTAAAACTGCATGTGTAAATTTTCCGTTGATTAATACTAAAGAAATTTCGCCTTTTTCTGTTATATTGTATTGAAAAGGCTGAATAATCATTGCTTCATTACTGATTAATTCGGAGAAAATTTCTTCATGCTGAGCTATGTTATTTTTATTGATTTTATAAGTGTGTCTTCCCCCACCAGAAACACAAGGCTTTAAAATAAATTCAGAAAGTTTAAATTCTGTAGCTAGTTCTTGTAAGTTTCTGCTTTCTGAAGTTTCTAAAAAATAAGATTCACAGATATTAACCCCTTTATTTTGCAAGTCTAATAAATAGTGTTTGTCTACATTCCATCTGATAATATTTTCAGAATTCAACATGGTAGTTTGCTTACTTACTTTATTTAACCAGTTTGAAAATTCTGAATAACAATTTTGGTAATCCCAAGTTGATCTAAAAAGGATGAACTTAGTTTTAGACCAATCAAAACTTGTATCATCCCAAGATAAACGGAGAGTTTTTAAACCAAGTCTTTCTAAAGCTAGTTTGACATAATTATCTTCATCTAATACGTTTTGTATAATGAGGTTATTTTCTGTAGATTTTAGATGTTTATTATCAGTTAGAATAATTACGTCGAAAGCATTCATAATTTAATTTATTTCGAATAGAATAATTGTGTGAAATAATAATTTCCTGAACTATTTTTTTCTACACCAATACCAGTATGACTATAATTTCCTTCTATGTTTTTTCTATGCCCATTGCTATTTATCCAGTTTTGAACAACTTGATTGGCTGTTTTTTGATGTGAAGCAACATTTTCTGCAGCTCCTATGGCGTTGTCTAAATTTTGTAACTCTTTAAATCGATCATCAAACTTATCGTGGCTAATCTTTTTTACATTTATCATGTATTTTGTATGCTTCAACGCAATTGAAGATGCATCTTTACTAAAGATAAGTTGAGATTTACCTTTGCTAACTCTATATTTATTAATAAGTTCATGAATTTCTTGAGTTATAGAAGTGTTTTCTTCTGAATTTAGATTATCTGAAGAATCACTACTACAAGAAATAAAGAAAAAGGTCGCTATAAGGGTAACAAATGTGTATTTAAACAACATAAATAAGTATTTAGGGAATTAATAAAGCTAGCTAAAATACTATTTATTTTGGATGTAATAATCTGTAACATGCTTAGGAACTTTAATTCCTTTTTTTAATTTATCATCAGAAATAGGAGGCAAGGCTATTTGTTTTAAAGGTACTAAACCAGCCCATACATCTAAATCATAATCCTCAGGTTCATCAGCTACACCTACATCTCTAATTTTAGCAGAAGCAGTTTCAATAGTCATTTCTACAACCATTGTTCTATCTAATTCTTCCTTGTGCATTGGACGTATTCCATCCCATCTTCCTTTCATCATATGCTCCATAAAGCAAAGTAATGCAGTATCTTTTTCATCTGGGTTAGTAATTTTTTTTACTGAACCAAAAAGAGTGGCTGATCTGTAATTTACTGAGTGATGTAATCCTGAACGAGCAAGAACTAAAGCATCTAAATGCATTACAGTCATGCTCATTTCCTTTGCTTCTAATAAGGCCAAAAGCATTCTGTTAGCTTGAGAACCATGTAGGTATATTTTATTTTCTTTTCTTCCATATGCCATTGGTAAGGTGATAGCTCCGCCTTGATATACATAGCTTACATACCCAATAAAACCTGCATCTAAAATAGTATTGATTTTTTCAACATCATATGTTGCTCTATTCTGACCACGTTTTACTCTGTTTAATTTTGATTTTGAATATTCTTTCATAATGCTATTTTTTTAGAGAATACTATATTGTCATATTCTTTTCCATTGACTATGAAATTTAATTTTCCTACGTTTTTAAATTGATTCTTTTGATAAAACCTGATAGCTCTTTCGTTTTTTACGTAAACTGATAACCACATCGTGTCTAACTGCAAATCTTTTGATTTTTCTTCCAGAAAAGTTAAAAATTGTTGACCAATTTTTAATGGAATAAATTCATTTAAGATGTAAATTCTTTCTAATCGACAATTATTTAAAGAAGTAATAGTTTCATGAGTTCCGTTTAAAACTAATTTAGCATAACCAACAGGCAAATCATCTACATAAACGATGTAGAAAAGATTATTTGGGTGATTTAAATCTAGTTTTGTTTTTGAAATAGAAAAAGCTTTATTATTGTATTCAAATAAATCTTTTTTATCATCTATAAAATGCCCATGAGATTCTGTGTAAGTTATCCTTCCTAGTAAGGCTAAAACTTCTGCATCAGCTTCTTCTGTTTTTCTAATGTGAATCATTTTATCTTTTTTTTGGGTGTATATTTTTGAATGTTTTCGAATTGATTCTAGCTTTTTCTAACTCCTTAGGTTTAAAAAGTCGTTGAATTGAAGCTGGGTATTTTTCAATCATTTTTGAAGGGCGAATAGGTCTTTCAATAAAATTTCCCGAACAACTTGGGCAAACGTTTTCAAAAACTTCTAAAGCACAAGTTTTACAGTAGGTGCATTCAAAAGAACAGATCATTGCTTCGGTAGATGTGTTTGGTAAATCTTTATTGCAGTGTTCGCAGTTTGGTCTAATTTCTAACATTATAAATAGCGTTCTTTAATAATTTCTATATGCCATATACTATGTCCTAACAACACAAAAGCACAAGCTCTTGCAGATATTTTAGCGTTACTTGCTGTTCCAATATTTTGTAGATTTTCATCAGAAATACTGTTTAGTAAATTCAATGAATACAGACGTGTCGTTGTAAATTCATGTATTAATTCTTTAATAGATTTTGTATTTGCTAGAGATGGTGATATGTATATATCTTGATCAAACCCAGCCAGTGCTGTAGTGTCATTCCTGGCAATACGTAAAAAACGATACATGAAAATTCTCTCAGTGTCTATAATGTGTTGTAGCACTTCTTTAATACTCCATTTTTCTGGCTGATAACGATATTCTAATTTGCTTTCTGGTATTGAAGTAAAGAAATCAATAACCATGTTTTTATCTTCTTCAAAACCTTTAGCAAGGTTCGTTTTGTTAGAAACCTTATTAATATATCTCGAAAAGTATTCGTTGTATTCAGTGCTTTTTAAATCTTGTCTAATCATGTTTGCTGTTTTGTTATCCAAAAATACTATTTTTATGGACTATTATGTTGGTCCAGAATAAAAACAATAAATAGTCCAGATGTTTCCTTATAAAACCAGTTTTAAAGTTAATCGAAGTTGTAAAGAACCGTTGTATTTACAATTTGCAAATCAATTTATAAATTTTATAAAAGGAGGAAAACTTTCATCTGGAACAAAATTGCCAGGAACGAGAAGTTTTGCTGATTTATTAAATGTGCATAGAAAAACAGTTGTAGCTTGTTATGAAGAATTAGCATTACAAGGATGGGTTGAAAGCATTCCTAAAAAAGGAACATTTGTACATAGTAATTTGCCTTTACTTAATACAACCAGTATTGTAAAAGAAAGTATAAAAAGGGAGAAGTTAAAAACAGGATTTTCTTTTTATGAAAATAACGAGTTACTAAAAAAAAGAGAAACAGAATTAGTCGATAATATATATATAAATGATGGTACTTCTGATGGGAGATTAACACCTGTAGAAGAAATAGTAAGGACTTATAGGAGGATAGCATCAAAAAAAAATATTTATAAAGAGTTAGGTTATGGGTCTACCTACGGAAATAGTAAACTAAGAGAAATATTAGTTAGTTATTTGAATGAAACTAGAGGCTTGCGAATTTTAAAAGAAAATATATTAATTACTCGTGGAAGTCAAATGGGAATTTGGTTATCATCAAAACTATTATTAAAAAAAGGAGATAATATTGTAGTTGGAGAAACTAATTACGGATCTGCAGACACAACTTTCTTACATCAAAAAGCTAATTTATTAAGAGTGCTGGTTGATGAAAACGGAATTGTAACCGATGAGATAGAAAAGCTTTGCCAGAAACAGCAAATTAAAGCGGTATATGTAACTTCTCACCATCATCACCCAACAACAGTAACATTATCGGCAGAAAGAAGGATTCATTTATTAAATTTAGCAAAGAAGTATATTTTTGCTATTATTGAAGATGATTATGATTACGATTTTAACTATAATCATGCGCCCATATTGCCTTTAGCTAGTCACGATACGAATGGAAATGTTATTTATATAGGGTCTGTATGCAAAACTGTGGCACCTGTTTTTAGAATTGGTTATTTAATTGCTTCTAAAGAGTTTGTTGATGAAGCTTCAAAACTGCGAGGTTTTGTAGATAGACAAGGAGATGCACTTCTTGAACTTACTTTTGCAGATTTTATTAAATCCGGAGATTTAGATAGGCATATTAGAAAAGTATTGAAGATTTATAAATTGCGTAGAGATTTATTCTGTAAACTTTTAAAAGACGAATTAACTGAATATTTTCAATTTGAAAAGCCTAAAGGAGGTATGGCAGTTTGGGTACGTTTGAATAAAAAATATTCATGGAATCAGGTTTCTGATGAAGCAAAAAAACATCAATTAGAAATAGGAGAGTGGCAACGATACGATATGGCAAATACAAAGCACAATGCTATTAGAATGGGATTTGCTAGTTATAATGAAGGAGAAATTTATGAATTAATTTTTAAGTTAAAACTAATATTAAAATCTTTATAAAGAAGCTTTAATCATTCTGTCGTTGGTTAAGAAATCTTTACGTAATTCAATATTTATAAACCCTTTTTCTTTAAGCATATCCATAGTTTCTTTTCCTAAATACTGATTGATTTCAAAAAATAAAATTCCATTTTTGGTTAAATGATCTTTAGCTAAATCAGCAATTTTACTATAAAATATTAAGGGATTATTATCATCAACAAATAAAGCTAAATGAGGTTCATTTTCTAAAACGTTATTTTTAATCTCCACCTTTTCAAGGTTTCTTACATAGGGTGGATTTGAAACAATAACATCATACAATTGAGGTAATTCTTCAGTTTCTAAAATATCCCTCCTAATAAAATTAATAATAACATTATTTAACTGAGCATTTTGTTTGGCTATTTTTAAAGCATCATCAGAAATATCAATAGCACTCACATTAGCACTTGGTAAGTTCTTTTTTAAGCTAATAGGGATACAGCCAGAACCAGTACCAATATCAATGAAATTTAATTTTTTTTCTTTTTCTGTAGTGTTTAAAACCCATTCTACAAGTTCTTCGGTTTCTGGACGAGGAATTAGTGTATGCCTATTTACGTTAAATGGTAGTCCATAAAACTCGGTCTTTTCAATAATATATTGAATTGGTTCTTCTTTACCTAGCCTTTCTAGTGCGATATTTAAAGCTTTTTCTTTTTCTGTAGAAATTTCAAAATCAGGTTTCATGATCATGTCAATTCGCTGTAACCCCAAATACTCTTCAATTAAATAGGAGAAAAAGGTGTCTATTTCTGTTTTAGGATAAATTGAAGATAGTTTATCTGAGAAATAAACTTTGTATTGTTTAAGCTGCATCTTATATAGGGTATTTTCTTGTTTACAGATTTTTAAGCATCCAAACATTACAAGAATAATGTCCTGTGTTTCCTATTGGCTTGTCTAAGTTTGTAAAACCATTTTTTTTATACAAAGCTCTAGCGGCTTCCATATAAGGCATGGTTTCTAAATAGCACTGAGTGTAGCCTTGTTTTTTAGCTTCGGTTAAACAATGGTCTATTAGTTTACTTCCTAATCCTTTTCCTCTAGTAATAGGTAAGAAATACATTTTTTGAAATTCACAAACAGCATTTTCAGTACCTTCTAACTTAGCAAAACCAGCACCTCCAACAATTTTATTGTCATGTTCAATTACAAAATAAGCTGCATTTTCTTTTTGGTACGTTTCAAACATTAAATCGGTAGCTTTATCTTCATAGGCAGTACCAACTTTAGGGGCTTCAAATTCAATTAAAACCTCACGTATAACTTTCGCTATTTGTTGATTGTCACTGGGTTGTATTTCTCGAATAATAAAATCTGAGGGTGTCATAGGAATACCTTATTTTTGCATTGCAAATTAGCTAAAAAATGAGAATTCGTATGAAGAAATTGGTGTTTTTTATAGTTGTATCATTAATTATAGGATGTTCTGTAAAAGAAAAACCTGTATTTATAAAAGTAGATGATGTAAAAATAATGTCAATAACACCAGATACAATACATTTAAACGCAAATGCTTTTTTTAAAAATCCAAATGATATTGGAGGAAAGATATCTACAGATGAAATAAAAGTATTGATTAATGGTGATGAAATGGCTAAGGTGTCTTCAGAAGTGTTTAAAGTTCCTGCAAGACAAGAATTTGCAATTCCATTAAAAGTTGTGATACCAACTAAAAAAGTGTTTTCTAGTGAAGGTGGTGGAATTTTAGGAGGATTGATTAATTCACTACTAAGTAAAAGTGTAAAAGTTCAGTTTAAAGGAGATATAAAGTATAAAGTTTTAGGTTTTTCTCATATTTATCCTATTGATAAAACTGAAGACATTAAAATAAAATTATAGCCTTTTTTGAATCACGAAAAATACATAAAACGTTGTTTAGAATTAGCAGAGAAAGGTATAGGAACTGCACGTCCTAATCCTTCTGTAGGAGCTGTGGTTGTTTACCAAGATCGTATTATAGGAGAAGGATATACAAGCGCCTATGGTGGAAATCATGCGGAAGTAAATGCTATAGATGCTGTTAAAAATAAAGAACAGTTAAGAGAAGCAACCATATACGTAACACTTGAACCATGTTCGCATTATGGAAAAACACCTCCTTGTGCCGATTTAATTGTAAAAAATCAAATACCCAATGTAGTAATAGGTTGTATAGATACCAATAGTTTGGTAGCAGGAAAAGGTATAGAACGATTAGATAAAGCTGGTTGTAATGTAACTGTTGGGGTATTAGAAAATGCGTGTAAAGAACAGCATAAACGATTCTTTACGGTACAAAACAAAAAGCGCCCTTATATTATTTTAAAATGGGCAGAAACTAATGATGGTTTTGTAGCGCCTTTAACTAAGGATGAACAAAAACCAGTTTGGATTTCTAATCAATATTCACAACAATTAGTACATAAGTGGAGGAGTGAAGAACATGCTATTTTGATAGGAACTAATACTGTAATAGCTGATAATCCTTCGTTAACCGTGCGTAGTTGGACAGGAAACAATCCAATAAGAATAGTGTTAGATAAAAGTCTTCGAGTACCACAAGATGTAAATGTGTTTGATGGCAATGTAAAAACTATTGTGATTACAGAAGAGAATAAAAAAAATTATCATAGTAAACAAAGTGAAACTATCTCTTATGAAAGAATAGATTTCAAAAAGAATATAGCACAACAAGTATGTGAAGTTTTGCAAAAGCACAATATTCAATCGGTTATTGTGGAAGGTGGTACTAAGACTTTACAAACATTTATAGATGCTGAATTATGGGATGAAGCTAGAGTTTTTGTAGGTAATTCAGTATTTGGAAGTGGAGTTAAGGCTCCAGAGATAAAAGGTAAATTAATAAACAAAGAAAGCATCGATAGCGATGTGTTAAAGATATATATAAATGATTAAAAACATCATTTTTGATTTTGGTGATATATTCATCAATTTAGACAAAGAAGCTACCTATAAAGAGTTAGCAAAGTTAGGAGTAAGTGATATTTCACAAGACATGATAGAGACCTATTATAAGTATGAGATGGGGTTAATTTCTACTGATGAGTTTGTGAATTTTTATCAGAATAAATTTCCGCAATTAAATAGAGAAGATTTAGTAAACGCATGGAACGCTATTTTGTTAGATTTTCCATTACATAGATTGGAGTTCCTTAAAGAGCTTGTGGCTTCTGAAAAGTATCGAATATTCTTGTTGAGCAATACAAATGATTTACATATTTCATGGATTCAAAACGATTGGGGGGCTGAATTATACAATGATTTTAAAAGTTGTTTTGAACAATTTTATTTGTCACATGAAATAAACTTGAGAAAACCCAATACAAATATCTATGAATTTGTATTAGCTGAGAATAATTTAAACGCTGTTGAAACTATTTTTATAGACGATACAGAAGAAAATACCAATGCAGCAAAAGAATTAGGAATGCATGTTTGGAATTTAACTCCAGGAAAAGAAGATGTGGTTGATTTATTAACGAGGAAAGAGTTTTAACGTGAATTATTTAATACTAAGTATTTTAGTTTCAAGTTTACTATTTGTAATCTTTAAACTATTTGATGTTTTTAAGATTAATACATTACAGGCTATTGTTATTAATTATGCTATAGCATTATCTTTTGGATTATTTTCATCAAATATACCTTTGTCAATAGTAGAAATACCAGAACAGCCTTGGTTTTTTGGAGCTTTTTGTTTGGGGTTTTTATTTATATCTGTATTTAATGTAATGGGGCTTACAGCACAGAAGAATGGACTTTCGGTAGCATCTGTTGCAGGAAAAATGTCTGTAGTAATTCCTATTATCGTTGGTATAATTGTTTATAAAGAAAGTGTAGGTTTTGTAAAAATTATAGGAATTTTAATGGCTTTAGTAGCGGTTTATTTATCCTCTGCAAAAAGCGATACTTCTCCAGTAAAGTTTAAAAACTTACTATATCCATTATTACTATTTATAGGATCGGGATGTATAGATGCTGGTTTAAAATATGTAGAAAGCACCTCGGTACCAGCAGGAAATGTACCAATGTTTTTAGCAACCATATTTGGTTGTGCATTTATATTAGGATGTTTCTTTGTAATTATTCAAATGATAAACGGTAAGTTTCAATTTTATTGGAAAAATTTAATTGGAGGAATTGCATTAGGAATTCCTAATTATTATTCAATGGAGTTTTTAATAAAAGCTTTGCAAACTAAAGGGCTAGATAGTTCAACGTTATTTACAATTAATAATGTGTCAATAGTAATATTAACTACAGTTTTTGCATTGCTCTTTTTTAAAGAAAAACTAATAAAAAAGAATTGGATTGGCATTGGACTAGCTGTAATTAGTATTTTATTAGTAGCTTCGGCATAATGGAAGAGGTAAAAGACACTTATAAAACAATTGATGTTCCTTCAGAAGAAACATTATTTAAAGATAGAAATAGTAAATTCTTTGGTTATGCATTTTCTGTATTTTCTGAGGAAGATATAAAAGAGGCTTTAGATGGTTTAAAAAAGAAGCATCATTCAGCACGTCATTTTTGTTATGCATGGCAGTTAGGAACAGAAACTACAAGATTTAGAGCAAACGACGATGGTGAACCTAGTAATTCTGCAGGGATGCCTATTTATGGACAAATACAAGCTTTTGAAGTAACCAACATACTTATTGTTTCAGTTCGTTATTTTGGAGGAACAAAACTTGGAGTAGGAGGGTTGATAAATGCCTATCGTACTTCTGCCCAATATGCTTTAGAAGCGTCAGAAATTATCGAAAAAACAATAGATATCCAGTATAAGCTAACTTTTGATTACGATATGATGAATAAAGTACAGCGTATTATTAAGGAAAGAAATTTAAATATAATTGCTCAGAAATTAGAAATGAATTGCGAATACACCATTTCTGTACGTAAAAAGGAAGCCCAAACTATATTCGAAATTTTTGAGAACCTTTTTAAAGTGGAGGTAAAAAAAGTAGAATAATTACTACATTCCTATTTTTAAATGTTTTAGAAGCAATTTTTTACTATAGGTTTTAGTGAGGAATAAATAAATGCTTTACATTTGTATTGCTAAATGAAAAAATAAATTGCTAATTCAATAATAAACTTTATGAGAATATTAATCATAAGCATTTTTACAATGCTTTTATGCGTATTTGTTAATGCGCAAGAACTACCTAAGATTGTTCCACCTTCACCAGAGGCATCAGCATTATCAGAATTTACAAATGTTCCAGTATCTCATTATACTGGCTTACCAAATGTTTCGGTACCAATATATACAATTCAACAAAAGGGAATAACAATTCCTATTAATTTAAGTTATCATGCAAGAGGTGTGAGAGTTTCAGAAACAGCTCCCAGAACAGGAATGGGATGGTCTTTAGTATATGGGGGGTCAATATCTAGACAAGTAAGAGGAAAGCCAGATGAATCTCCAAATAATGGATATTTAGTAAATAAAGCTGATTTTACGAGTTATTTTTTAAGTGAGCATACACGAAATATATTAGTTGCAAGAGAAGTTAGTGATCCGAGTTATGATTTCTATCCAGATCAGTTTAGTTTTAATGCAGGAGGAACTAATGGAAAGTTTGTGTTGAATTATGTAGATGGAGAACCTGTTGTACAAAGTTTTGGAGACGTTGAAGTATCCTATACTAGAGAGAATGGATTTAGTGGGAAGATAGATTCTTTTATAGTAATTGATTCGCAAGGGAATAAATATTATTATGGAAAATCGAAAGATGGGTTAAGAGCAGCACAAGATTATCAAAACTCAATAGGAACGACAATATCTTTTGTTACTAATGTAGAAACAGACCTTCCCCCATCTAGCGACGAAACAGTATACAGTTCATGGAAACTAATGGATATAGAGACAGTTTATGGAGAGTTAATAAGTTATTTTTATAGTGAAGATACTACTATTTATTATAGTAAAGGAGCAGATAAACATGCACAAATAGATCCATATCATGCAGATTTTCAAGGGCAATATCCTAAAGATCATGGTCCGAATTCAACAATAAATATGTCGAAGATTGAAAAAATTACGACTAGACTTTCTAAGGTTTTTAACTATGAAAAGCAATTAACAAAGATAGAGTTTAATCAAGGGAGAGATAAGGTAGAATTTACGAAATCACAAAATAAAAGAGCGGATTCAGATGGATATTCATTAGATAAAATTTCAATTTATAATGATACTAAAAGAATAAAGTCATTTAACCTTAATTATAGCTATACGACTAGTACAGATCAAACAAATCTATTATGGTATTTTGTAGGAAATAGTGTTTTTGATAAATATTTAAAACGAATGTTTTTAAGTAGTATACAAGAGGAGGCTGTTAATGGAGAAATGCTCCCTCCTTATACATTTACTTATGATTCAACAGTACTACCAAGTACATTTTCATCGCGCCAAGATTACTGGGGTTATTATAATGGTGCTGAAAATAATGGGCCATTTACAAGAGCATTTGATTATGGTAATTACAAACCAGATAGAAGAGTAGATGTATTAAAATCGGAAGCAGGAATTTTAAAACAAGTTAACTACCCAACAGGAGGTATTTCGAAATTTACGTATGAGCATAATACAGGAAGGGTTCCAGAAGATTTTAAAAGTTTAAAATTACCAAGTATTAATCCAGGGTCAGTAGGAGAAGTCGAACTGATACTTACCAAAAAAGATTTTGCATATACATCAGGAGGCTATACTCCATATCAGGTTCAAATTCCTGGTGCAACAAATGTTGTTTATAGGTTTGAGTGTAAGCATTTTAAAAGTGAAGGAGATACTACTCCCGACTGCCTTTTCAATTTCACTATTGATCAAGGAGCTGTAAACCTAAGTGAAAATATTACACTTATGACAAGTATTAATAGTAATTATTCGGGGCATGTTTCAATAGGTGTTTCAGCACCTATAGTTCCAGGTGTAGACCCTGATTTACATTTAGGTGAAAATTATGATTTTCAAATTACTATTAAATATGATGCTCCTAACAATAGGAATAATTTATATGGAGCAGGAAAACGTATAAAAAAAATAGAAAATATTAGTGATAATGGAGAAGCGATTATTAAAGAGTATGAGTATGTTTTTCCTTTAGATGGAGTTTTATCACCTACAATTTCTAGTGGAGGAATTATAGGGTTGCCAGCTTATTTAAATACAATAAAGGATGTAAATAATAATGTTTATTTAAATAAATATTACGATGAAGGTAGTGCATATAGTAGTTTTCAGCCCAATAGTATAGGGTATTCATCTGTGATAGAGTATCAAGGAACAAAACAAAATAATCTAGGAAAAATAGAATACACATATACAAATATGATGGATACTGGAGGCGATTATTATGAGTTTCCTTATCATCCATCTACAGATAATGAATGGTTACGAGGGAAGAATATTAGAACAAAAGTTTTTAAACGAGTAGCAAATGGAGAATATTCTTTAGTGAAAGAAGTTTATAATAAGTATTTGTATGGTAATAATGAATATATAGCAGATTTCGAACATACAGGCGATATAAAGCATATAGAATCGGAAACTAATAGTTTTATTTTTACACCAAAAGGAACAAGGTACAATTGGAAATCAAACTCAACAGTTTCTACTATTAATTCAAGGACTTTATTTAAACTTCCTTTATTCATGAGAGAAAGAATTCCATGGGAAACAGGTATTAATGTATCGGATACTAATAATTGGGGGTATCGAGTATATCACTTAACAGGAGGTACAGTAAATTTAAAAAGAACAGAAGAAAAAAACTATTTAGACGGAAAGGAATTAAAAACAAAAACGGAGTATTTTTATAATTACGATACGCATTATCAGGTAAAAAGAACAGAGGTAACCAACAGTAAAGAAGAAAAGTTTAAAACAATAAATTACTATCCAGATGAAGTAGAGTCAATAAATTCATTAGGACATGATAACCTTACTACTGCAGAGTTTAATGCTATAAAAAAGCTGCAAAAGAAAACAGCAACTAATACAGATGGACAAAATAGAGTAGCAACACCAGTACAAGTAGAGAGTTATAAAGAAGACAATTTATTAACAACACAGCGTACCAATTTTTTAAGCCAAGGAGCTAATTTGGTGCTCCCTAAAAATGTACAAACATCAAGAGAGACAGATGTTTTAGAAGATCGTGTGGTATATCATGCATATGATGCTAAAGGAAATCCAACAGAGGTAAGTAAAAAGGACGGAACCCACATCGTTTATATTTGGGGCTATCATCAAACCCAGCCTGTAGCCAAAATAGAGAATGCAACTTTAGCAGATATTCCAAGTGCTACAATTATAAGCATACAAAATGCTTCCAATTTAGATAAAGATACAGCAAGTGAAAATACTTTACGCACAGCTTTAAATGGGTTACGCGGAGTATCAGCCTTGTCAAAAGCACAGATAACAACTTTTACGTATGATCCGCTAATAGGAGCCACGAGTATCACGGATCCACGAGGACAAACGATGTATTATGAGTATGATGATTTTAATCGCTTACAATTTGTAAAAGATAAGGATAGAAATATATTAAAAGAAACAAAATATAAGTATAAAAACTAGTAAGCTATGAAAAGACTAGAAAAACAATTATTCCTATTCTTATTGCTATTAGGGGGAGTAATTTACGGACAATTTGGAGGAGATCCAGGAATAGATCCAGGAGGCTCAGGATTTGGAGGGGGTATCGAATTGATACCTATAACAGGAGCTACTAATGTAGATTTAAACAGTACTCATATCTATACAGTAACAGCTCTTGGAGGCGACCAGCCCAGTAGAGGAAGTTGGGAAGTGCCAGGAGCAACGATAATAAGTAGTTCAGCAACACGAGCAACGATAAAGTGGACGAGTGTAGGAAGTAAAGAAATGACTTATAGAGGAAGTTTAGGAACGCGTAACTTTTTGAGTCCATATTTTGTTACCGTAAATGCTTTACCAGTGGCTCCACCCACACCATCAGTACCTACCATATCGCAAAATAATTGTGGAAGTATGGTGTTATCTAGAGCAACACCACCAAGTGGAATAACATGGTATTGGCAAGGGACAAATGGAAATGGAACAGGAGCAGGTTATTCTAATAGTACTTATAATGTATCTAACTCAGGGCGTTATTATTTGAGAGCACGAGATAATAGTAGTGGACTATGGAGTGCAGCCTCTTCATCTATACAGGTGAGCGTAAAAACCATTCCATCAGTACCACCAACAGCATCAGTGGTAAATAATTGTGGAAGTTCAGTATTAACCAAAGGAAGTCAACCAAGCGGCATTACTTTTTACTGGCAATCAAGCGCAAGTGGTACCTCTACTAGTAATTCAAGTACAAGCATCAATCGTACTAGTGGTTCGGTATACTATTTAAGAGCAAGAAATAACAGTAGTGGCTGTTGGAGTTCAGCACGAAGTGTAAGTTATAGTATCAAAACAGTGCCATCAGTGCCACCAACAGCATCGGTAGTAAATAATTGTGGAAGTTCGGTATTAACCAAAGGAAGTCAACCAAGCGGCATTACTTTTTACTGGCAATCAAGTGCTTCAGGTACGTCAACGAGTAATTCATTAACAAGTTTAACCAGAACCAGTGGTTCGGTATATTATTTAAGAGCAAGAAACAACAGTACAGGCTGTTGGAGTTCATCACGAACAGTGAGTTATAGTATTAAAACAATCCCATCAACACCAACCACACCATCAGTAGTCAATAATTGTGGAAGTTCAGTATTAACCAAAGGAAGTCAACCAAGTGGGATTACTTGGTATTGGCAGTCAAACGAAAGAGGTACATCAACAAGTAATTCATCAACGAGTATTACCAGAACTAGTGGTTCGGTATACTATTTACGTGCAAGAAACAATAGTACAGGCTGTTGGGGAGGTTCACGAACCGTAAATTATAGTATAAAAACCATTCCATCGATACCGCCAACAGCATCAGTGGTAAATAATTGTGGAAGTTCGGTATTAACCAAAGGGAGTCAGCCAAGTGGCATTACTTTTTACTGGCAATCAAGCGCTGGAGGAACCTCTACGAGTAATTCAGCAACAAGTTTAACCAGAACGAGTGGTTCGGTATACTATTTACGAGCAAGAAACAACAGTACAGGCTGTTGGAGTTCGGCGAGAAGCGTAGGTTATAGTATCAAAACAATCCCGTCAGTGCCAGCAGCTGCCTCGGTAGTCAATAACTGTGGAAGTTCGGTATTAACCAAGGTTAGTCAACCAAGTGGCATTACTTTTTACTGGCAGTCAAGTGCAGGAGGAGAATCAACGAGTAATTCATCAACAAGTATTACTAGAACGAGTGGATCGGTATATTACCTAAGAGCACGAAACAACAGTACAGGCTGTTGGGGAAGCTCACGAACCGTAAGTTATAGTGTAAAAACCATTCCATCAGTGCCAGCAGCTGCCTCGGTAGTCAATAACTGTGGAAGTTCGGTATTAACCAAGGTTAGTCAACCAAGTGGCATTACTTTTTACTGGCAGTCAAGTGCAGGAGGAGAATCAACGAGTAATTCAGCAACAAGTATTACTAGAACCAGTGGATCGGTATATTACCTAAGAGCACGAAACAACAGTACAGGCTGTTGGGGAAGTTCACGAACCGTAAGTTATAGTGTAAAAACCATTCCATCGGTGCCAGCAGCTGCCTCGGTAGTCAATAACTGTGGAAGTTCAGTATTAACCAAGGTTAGTCAACCAAGTGGAATTACTTTTTACTGGCAGTCAAGTGCAGGAGGAGAATCAACGAGTAACTCAGCAACAAGTATTACTAGAACCAGTGGATCGGTATATTATCTAAGAGCACGAAACAACAGTACAGGCTGTTGGGGAAGTTCACGAACCGTAAGTTATAGTGTAAAAACCATTCCATCGGTGCCAACAGCTGCCTCGGTAGTCAATAACTGTGGAAGTTCGGTATTAACCAAAGGAAGTCAACCAAGTGGTATTACATTTTACTGGCAATCAAGTACAGGAGGTACGTCAACGAGTAACTCAGCAACAAGTTTAACAAGAACCAGTGGTTCGGTATATTACTTACGAGCACGAAATAATAGTAGTGGTTGTTGGGGAAGCGCAAGAACAGTAAACTATACCATTCAACAACCTTCAACATGGTATGCAGATACCGACGGCGATGGTTATGGAAATTCAACAAGCATCACAAGTGCATGTTCAAAGCCATCAGGTTATGTAGCAAACTCAAGTGATTATAACGATAGTACGACAAATATTACGAATATAGCCCCACAGACCTTTTATTTAGATGCGGATAATGATGGATTTGGAGATCCAAACACGAGTGTTTATTACAGTGTGAAACCATCAGGTTATGTAACCAATAACACCGATAATTGTCCAAATACAGCAGGAGCAAATAACGGATGTAACTATACAGCACCAGTTTTTAGTAATGAGAATTATGTATTTACAAGAGCCTATAGAAAAGGAATGACGAGCCCATCGGGAATAACAGATGCAAGTGATGTGGTAGAAAGTATAACTTATTTCGATGGTTTAGGAAGAGCCAAGCAAAGTATAGGAATCCGTCAAGGAACCAGTGGTAAGGATATTGTAACCCATATGGAGTACGATGCTTTTGGAAGACAAATCAAAGAGTATTTACCCTATGCAACAACGAGTCAAAACGGTTTAATAAGCACAGGAGATATCGCAACAGCTACCAAAACCTATTATCAAACAGCGTATAGCGAAGATTTTGCAGGAGTTCCATTACCAGCGATAAATGCCTATTCAGAAAAAGTATTAGAGAGCTCGCCATTAAATAGAGTGTTTGAACAAGCAGCACCAGGAAAGGATTGGGCAAAAGGGAGTAGTTTCTCATCAAAAGGTTACACCAATAATAGTCATAGTATTAAGTTTGAATATAGTGCGAATGAAGCGAATGAAGTAAAAATATTTGGAGTTACAACTACATATGCAAATAATACGTATACGCCAAGTTTAACAGGAGGAGCTACGTTTTATCCAGCAGCAGTTTTGTATAAGACAATCACTAAAGATGAGAATTGGGAGCTAGCAGATGGTGTAAATCATACCACAGAAGAGTTTAAAAACAAGCAGGGACAGGTAATCTTAAAACGAACCTATAATAATAGTGAAAAGCATGATACCTATTATATATACGATGATTTTGGGAATTTAAGCTATGTATTGCCTCCAAAGATAGATGGTAGCATAGCTACATTAAGTAGTATAAATAGTAAATTAAACGACTTAGGGTATCAATATAAGTACGATTATAGAAACCGATTGGTAGAAAAAAGAATACCAGGGAAAGACTGGGAATATATTGTATATAATAAGTTGGATAAACCAATATTGACGCAAGATGCTAATCAAAGAATAGAAATACCTAATGAATGGTTACTTACTAAATATGATGCTATTGGACGTGTAGCTTATACAGGGATATATAACGATAATTCAACAAGAGTTCCTTTACAAAATGCTCTTTATAGTAATTCTTTTTCTCAATATGAAACAATGACAACTGTTTCTCAAAACATAACAGGAGTTAATATTTACTATACAAATGGAGCATTGCCTACAGGAGCTATTACTATTTACACCATTAATTATTATGATACTTATGTAGATGTACCAGCAGGATTAACTTCAACGGTAACAACGAGCTACGGAGTAACATCAACAGTAACGACTAAAGGATTAGCCACAGTAAGTAAAGTACGCGTATTAGGAACCAATAACTGGATAACCACAGTAACTTATTACGATGAAAAAGCACGACCAATATATGTGTATTCTAAAAACGATGAATTACAAACAGTAGATATTCTAGAAAGTAAGTTGGATGATTTTACAGGAAAAGTTTTAGAAACAAAGTCTACTCACAAGAAAACAGGAAAGTCAGATATTGTAACGGTTGATACGTTTACTTATGATAATTTAGATAGGTTACTAAGTCAGATACAAAAAATTAATGAGCAAGTATCTAATAGGGTTGTAAAAAACAATTACGATGAACTAGGACAGTTAGCTTCTAAAATAGTAGGAAATGGAACAGCTGTAGGTTATAAAGATGTAACCTCTGGAATTACAATTAATGATGATGTAATTACAAAAACTGGAGCTAATGGTTGGGATGCAGGATTAACCACTATAGGTAGTATTCAAACAACTGGTTTTGTAGAGTATAAACTACCAAAGAAATATATGCATTTTATGGTTGGTTTATCAGAACAAAATACGGATGCCTACTTTGGATCAATATCATATGCAATATATAATGCAGGAACAGCTATACAAGTATTTGAAAAAGGAATATTAAAAGGAGTTTTTGGAAATTCAGAATTAGATGATGTGTTCAAAGTAGAGCGTATAGGTAATCAGGTGTATTATAAGAGAAATGGAAATGTTTTTTATATATCAAAACAAATATCTATAGGAGTTTTAGTAGGAGATGTTTCAATGTATTCTACAGGAGGCCAAATAAAAGACTTAAAAATAGTAGATAATAATAAAGGGTTGCAAACTGTAGATTATCAGTATAATGTACGCGGATGGTTAAAAAACATAAATCAAGATGCAAATAATGATAATGATTTATTTAACTTTACGTTAAAGTATAACGATGTAACCGATGCTAATAAACGTTTGTATAATGGAAACATCAGTGAAACAAATTGGAATACTTTAAGTGTAAACAATACACCAAACTCTGTAAGTAATAAGTATGTGTATACTTATGATGCTTTAAATAGAATTACAAGAGCAGATGATAATACAGGGAGATATGATGTATACGGAATTAGTTATGATAAGAATGGAAATATTATCAATTTAAGAAGAGATGGACATACCGACCTAGGAGGAACCAGTTTTGGAGTCATGGACAATTTAGTATATTATTATAACGGAAACCAATTACACTCTGTTACCGATAGTGGAAATGTTACCTATGGATTTAAGGATGGAAATATATCAGATAGTAATTACAGTAATGGTGATGGCGATGATGATTTTAAATATGATGATAATGGTAACATGATTAAAGATGCAAACAAAGGAATAACCAACATTGTTTACAATCACTTAAATTTACCAACGCAGGTAACCATAGGAAGCGGAACTATAAATTATACCTACGATGCCGCAGGTATGAAGTTAAAGAAAGTAGTAAATGGTATAACAACAGAGTATGCAGGTAATTATATCTACGAGAACAATGTATTACAATTCTTTAACCACCCAGAGGGTTATGTAAAACCCGTCTTTGCGAACGGTAGTGCGGCAATCTCATCATTTGATTATGTATACCAATACAAAGATCACTTAGGAAATGTTCGATTATCGTATACAGATAATGATAATAATGGTGTTATACAAACTGATGGTCCAAATTCAGAAATTGTAGAAGAATCTAATTATTATCCTTTTGGTTTGACTCATAAAGGGTATAATACAATTAAGAATATTGGTATTGGAAATGCTAGTGCGCAGAAGTTTGGGTATAACGGAAAAGAGTTAGAAGAAGGTTTGGGTATTCAGTGGATGGATTTTGGTGCTAGAAATTATGATGCTGCCTTAGGTAGATGGATGAATTTAGACCCTTTAGCAGATGATATGGAGCAAATTAATATGAGCCCTTATACAGCATTTTGGAATGACCCAATTAAGTATAATGACCCAACAGGGATGAAGCCAGAAGATGATTATGGGTTGGATACTAAAACAGGAGAGCTAATTTTCTTAAGAGAAACAAAGGGTAACACTGATACGATTTATACAGGTGAGATTACAAATATGAATGACGATGGTTCTCAGAATTTTAAAAAAGATGGAGGAGGAAAAACATTTAAAAAAGGAAGTAGTAATATAAAGGAAGTCACAACAGCTAAAGACAGTGAAGGAAATGTTATAGGTTCTGGGTCAGCTCATTTCCAAGGATTAGTTTTTAATGAAGGTAATCTTGAAATTGGATTAGAAGTAATGGAGTTTATATCTTTCAAATCAAATATAGAGCTAAGCGCTTGGGGTTTTGAGAATAGTAAAGGACAAGGACTTTTTATTTCACACTGGAGTGATAATGATGCTTTCAGTGCTAGAGAAGATGTTAGTTATTTTACTGATAATGTAGTTAAAAGACAGTCAACTAAAATTTATGGTAAAAAAATAGGACATATTCATACTCACCCAGGAAGCAAGGATGGTAGAGGAGGATTTGGAACTCCAAGCGGAGGAAAAGGATTCGATATTGGTGATAGGAAAAATAGATTATTAGGAAAAAACAAAAAATACCCATACTATATAAACTCTAAACATGATGGCTGGAAAACATATTAAATTTTTAATTTTTATTACAATTTTTATTACAAATTGTAAAACAAATGTGAATACAGAAAAAAGTATTCGATTAATAGTTAATAATTATATTAAAGAAGAGTTAAATTCAGTAAATGAGCACTCAATTATTTGCGTAAGTAAAGATTCTGCAATTAATTATGAATTAATTAGAATTGCTAAATATGCTAATTTATTGGATGTAAATAGTCCAATACCCAATCATTTTGAGAGTATTGAAGGGAACAAAATTGTTTACTATACTCAAAATAATAATACTAAAAAAGAATTAGATAGCATTAAAAAGCTATTAGATGAAAATTCATATTATAGAAAGGATTCAATTTATTATAGCTCAAATTACCCAGAGTGGATTGTTTTAAGAAATAAAAATTCTAAAAAACAAGTCATAGTTAAAAACATGTGGTATCAACCTATAGATTCTATAATTAAAAAATATAAAAAGGAAATAGAATAGAATTTACCAAATGCTACTGTAGAAGATAATTCTTAGTAGTGAAGTAACATATTAAAACAAGCAAGAAGATGGACTTAGGTTCATCTTTTTGTTTTTGCGGGAGTTTTTATGTGTGTTTTGTCGCTAGCGTAAATAAGTATCAGTGAGTATAATAGTAGTTAGATTTAAAAAGAATGATATAACTATTTATAATATGTATACTTACATTTTTATAGTTTCTCACGGATTTAAAATCCGAGAGATCCGTTTTTCTTAGGTTTTTACCTCCAACGGAGTTCGCTGAAGGTTCCGTATTGTTTTTATTGTATCAGCGAGCTTCGCTGATAGTTCTGCATAGTTTTTATTTGGTCAGCGAACTTCGCTGAGCATATTGTATACTTATAAAAGCTTCAGCGAAACTCGCTGATGGTTTCAATATGAGTTTTAGTTCAATTCTTACACGATTGCATCGAAAGATGAGTAAACACAAAATAATTAAAAGAAATGAGCATAATAAAAAGAGGAGTTGACTTTAGTTTTTTAGCCAGAGTATAGTTAAATCTTTTAAAATCAAAACCTTTATAGGTTATTTCAATAAAACTTTGTAAATTTGCACGCCTTTTTACAAGAACAGATTTATAAAAGGTGGAAAACAAATTTATATAAGTTTAATTTCTCTTAGCGTTAGTATTGTTAATGGTCTGACTAACAAAAAGATACAAAGTATTATTCAGAATGTCTGAAGAAACAAAAACAGTAGCTGCTGAGGCAGTGAACCCAGCAGAATTTTTAGCAACATTTAATTGGCATAAATACGAAGAAGGTATTGATGAAGTTGATGAATCTAAATTAAAAGAATTTGAAAAAGCCTTAGAAGGTACAGTAGGTTTCGTAAACGAACGTGATGTAATCGAAGGTTTAGTAACAAGAATTACTGATAGAGATGCAATTATCGATATCAATTCTAAGTCTGAAGGAGTAATTTCTTTAAACGAATTCCGTTACAACCCAAGTTTAACTGTTGGAGATACAGTAGAAGTATTAGTTGACAAAAGAGAAGATTCTTCTGGTCAATTAGTATTATCTCACAAGAAAGCACGTGTAATTAAAGCGTGGGATCGTGTTAATAATGCACACGAAACTGGAGAAATCGTTAACGGTTTTGTTAAGTGTAGAACTCGTGGAGGTATGATCGTTGATGTATTTGGTATTGAAGCATTCTTACCAGGTTCTCAAATTGATGTGAAGCCTATCCGTGATTACGATCAGTATGTAGAGAAAACTATGGAATTCAAAGTTGTAAAAATCAACCACGAATTTAAAAACGTAGTAGTATCTCATAAAGCGTTAATCGAAGCTGATTTAGAAGATCAAAAACGTGAAATCATCGGTCAATTAGAAAAAGGACAAGTATTAGAAGGTGTTGTTAAAAACATTACTTCTTATGGTGTGTTTGTTGATTTAGGTGGTGTTGACGGATTAGTTCATATTACTGATTTATCATGGTCTCGTATCAACCACCCGAACGAGGTTGTTGAATTAGATCAGAAATTAAATGTTGTAATTTTAGACTTTGATGATAACAAGTCTAGAATCCAATTAGGATTAAAACAATTATCTGCTCACCCATGGGAAGCTTTAAACTCTGAATTAAAAGTTGGAGATAAAGTAAAAGGTAAAGTTGTTGTTTTAGCTGATTATGGTGCATTTGTAGAGGTTGAAGAAGGTGTTGAAGGATTAATTCACGTTTCTGAAATGTCTTGGTCTACGCACTTACGTTCTGCGCAAGATTTCGTGAAAGTTGGTGATGAAGTAGAAGCTCAAATCTTAACATTAGATCGTGAAGATCGTAAGATGTCTTTAGGTATGAAGCAATTACACCCAGATCCATGGACTGATATTACTACTAAGTACCCTGTAGGTTCAACGCATTCTGGTACTGTACGTAACTATACTAACTTCGGTGTATTCGTAGAATTAGAAGAAGGTATTGACGGATTAGTGTATATCTCTGATTTATCTTGGACTAAGAAAATTAAGCACCCATCAGATTTCGTAACTGTAGGTGATAAATTAGATGTTCAAGTATTAGAATTAGATGTTGAGAACCGTAAGTTAAACTTAGGTCATAAGCAAACTCAAGATAACCCTTGGGATGCGCATGAAGCTACGTATGCAATCGGATCAACTCATGAAGGTACTATTAAAGAAAAGAACGATAAAGGTGCAACAGTATCTTTCGCTGATGGAATTGAAGCATTTGCTCCAACTCGTTTCTTAGAAAAAGAAGACGGATCTAAATTAGCTAAAGGAGATACAGTTCAATTTATTGTAACTGAATTTAGTAAAGAATACCGTAGAATTGTTGTTTCTCATACTTCTATCTTTAGAGAAGAAGAAAAGAAAAACATTAAGGCTGCTGCTAAGAAAGCTGCTGATGTAGAAAAAACTACATTAGGAGATATCGGTGGATTAGCTGAGTTAAAGAAGAAAATGGAAGGGAAATAAATCTCTGAACATTATACTTATAAAGCCGCTACAATTGTAGCGGCTTTTTTGTGCTTTTAAATGTAACATTTGTTACAGTTAAAGACCGTTTGTTTTTAAGTTAATTTCTTAAATACCATTATATTTGTACACAAATAAAAATTAAAATGACGCTAATAAAATCAATATCAGGAATCAGAGGTACAATAGGGGGAGCTACAGGAGATAACCTTACACCGATTGATGCTGTCAAATTTGCTTCAGCATATGGAGCATTTATAAAAAAGAGAAATCCAGAAGCAAAGAAAATAAAAGTAGTTTTAGGAAGAGATGCACGTATTTCTGGAAAAATGATAAGCAATTTAGTTGCTAACACTTTAGTAGGTTTAGGGATAGATGTTGTTGATTTAGGATTGTCTACAACACCAACTGTTGAAGTAGCAGTGCCATTAGAAAAAGCAGAAGGAGGTATTATTTTAACAGCTTCACATAACCCAAAACAATGGAATGCGTTAAAATTATTAAACGAAAAAGGGGAGTTTTTAAATGGAGCAGATGGAGAAGAAATTTTAAAGTTAGCAGAAAGTGAAGATTTTTCTTTTGCAGAAGTTGACGATTTAGGTAGCTATAGAAAAAACAAGAAATATTTAAAAAAGCATATAAAAGAAGTACTAAAGCTAGATTTAGTAGATGTAAAAGCTATTAAAAAAGCAAAGTTTAAAGTAGTAGTAGATGGAGTAAATTCTACAGGAGGTGTATTTATACCAGCTTTATTAAAAGAATTAGGAGTTAAATGTGTGGAGTTGTATTGTGAACCAAATGGAGAGTTTCCTCACAATCCAGAGCCATTAAAAGAACACTTAACTGATATTTCTAAGTTAGTAGTTAAGAAAAAAGCCGATTTAGGAATAGTAGTTGATCCAGATGTAGATCGTTTGGCATTAATTTCTGAAGATGGATCAATGTTTGGAGAAGAGTATACATTAGTAGCTTGTGCAGATTATGTATTAGGTAGATTAGGTGGTGGAAACACTGTTTCTAACCTTTCATCTTCAAGAGCATTAAGAGATGTAACAGAGAAACATGGAGGAACCTATACGGCTTCAGCAGTAGGAGAAGTAAATGTAGTTCAAATGATGAAAGATACCGATACTGTAATTGGAGGAGAAGGAAATGGAGGAATTATTTATCCAGATTCTCATTATGGAAGAGATTCATTAGTAGGAGTTGCATTATTCTTATCGCATTTAGCACATAAAAAAATGTCATGTAAAGAATTAAGAGATTCGTATCCAAGTTATTTTATGAGCAAGAACAAAATCCAGTTAACACCACAAATTGATGTTGATAATATTTTAGAAACAATGGCTGATAAATATAAAGCAGAAGATGTAAATACTATTGATGGAGTAAAAATAGATTTTGCTGATGAATGGGTGCATTTACGTAAATCAAATACAGAACCTATTATTAGAATTTATACAGAAGCGACATCTCAAGAAAAAGCTGATTCATTAGCTGAAAGAGTGATTGAAGAAATAAAAGAAATAATTAAATAAGAAAACAATAGTACCTTGAAAATAAGAATAGCGAGTTTATTAATAATGTTATTAACAACATCATTAATAGTAGGGCAAGAGAAAGAGGAAAAAGAACAAGAGAAAAAGAAAGTTACAAATAAAGGTAAATTCTTTGTGTATTGGGGGTGGAACTGGGCAGATTATTCAGATTCAGACATCCGATTTAAAGGAGAAAACTACGATTTTACCTTATCGAGTGTAAGAGCACAGGATAGACCAACAAAGTTTTCTTTTAGAGATTATTTTCATCCAGGAAGAGTTACAATACCGCAAACAAATTATAGAATAGGATATTTCTTTAAAGAAAATTATACTATTTCTATAGGTGTAGATCATATGAAATATGTGATGATTGCTGATCAAGATGTAACAATAAACGGAAATATAAATGTAGGAAATGCGAAATATGATGGAGTTTACAATAATGGAACTATCAATTTAGCTGAAGATTTCTTACGTTTTGAACATACAGATGGTTTAAACTATGTAAATGTTGAATTAAAACGTTTTGATGATGTGAGTCATTGGTTTGGATTAAATCTAGAAAACTTACAAATTAATTTAACCGAAGGAGTAGGAGCAGGTATCTTATTTCCAAGAAGTAATACAAAGTTGTTAGAAAACGAACGCTATGATGAGTTTCACTTATCAGGATACGGAATGTCTATAGGGGCAGGATTAAATATAGCTTTCTTAAAACATTTCTTTGTACAAGCAGATTTAAAAGGAGGGTATATTAATATGTCAGATATTAGAACCACTATGAATCCTGCAGATAGTGCATCACAAAGCTTTTACTTCTTTGAAAACACTATTTTAATAGGAGGTAAGTTTAGGCTATAATTAAACAAAAGTCATTAATTGGTTAATATTATAAATCTTTTAGATTAGAGAATTTAATAAGTTTAATTTTAACCATAATACAATCAAATTATGAATTTAGAACAATATTTTGATAAATTTAGAAAAAACATTGTAGGTATCAATCAAACCTATCAATCGCCATACGGTGAACAAAAAATGATATATACCGATTGGACTGCCAGTGGAAGATTGTATGGACCTATCGAAGAACAATTATTATACAAATTTGGTCCTTTTGTAGCAAATACGCATACAGAAACATCAACTTCAGGAGCGGCTATGACTTTAGCGTATCATGAAGCAAGAAATATTATAAAACGTCATGTAAATGCATCAAAAGATGATGTATTAATTACAGAGGGATCTGGAATGACAGGAGTTGTAAATAAGTTTCAACGAATCTTAGGTTTAAAAGTTACAGAAAGCTTAAAAGATCATACCCAAATTCCAGAGGAATTAAAGCCAATTGTTTTTGTATCTCATATGGAGCATCACTCAAACCAAACATCATGGATAGAAACAATTGCCGATGTAGTGGTAGTTCCATGTAATGATGCTGGGTTAGTATGTCTAAAAAAGTTTGAAGAAACTATAGAGAAATACAAAGACAGACCTATTAAAATAGCTTCAATTGTTGCAGGATCTAATGTTACTGGGATTAAAACAGAGTACCATAAAGTAGCGTCGTTAATACATAAATACGGAGGGCTGTGCTTTGTAGATTTTGCTTGTTCAGCACCTTATGTTGATATAGATATGCATCCAGAAAACGAAGATGAATATTTAGATGCTATATTCTTTTCACCACATAAGTTTTTAGGAGGTCCAGGGAGTTCAGGAGTTCTTATATTTAATAAAAAACTTTATAAGAATATGGTTCCAGATAATCCAGGAGGAGGAACTGTAAGTTACACCAATCCATGGGGAGGACACGATTATTTTGATGATGTAGAAACTCGTGAAGATGGTGGAACTCCAGCATTTTTACAAACTATAAAAATTGCTTTATCTATTCAGATAAAAAACCAAATGGGAACTGAAAAGATGAAGAAACGAGAAGATGAAATAAACCCGATAATTTTCGATTGTTTAGAGAATTTAGAAGGCGTAAAAATATTAGCCCCAAACCATAAAGATCGTTTAAGTATTTTTTCATTTTATTTTGAAAAATATCATTTTAATCTAGTGGTTAAATTATTAAATGATCGTTTTGGAATTCAAACAAGAGGAGGATGTTCTTGTGCTGGTACTTATGGACATTTTTTATTAAATGTTGATCAAAATACGTCTCATAAAATTAAAGATCAAATTTTAGAAGGTTGCAATACAGAAAAACCAGGATGGGTACGTTTATCAGTTCACCCAACAATAACAGATGAAGAAGTACAATATATATGCAATTCATTAAATACATTGGCTGATAATATAGAAGAATGGTCTAAAGATTATAAATATGATATGAATAAGAACGATTATATTCATATATCAGCAACGCCTATAGAAAAGGAACTAGTAGCAAATTGGTTTTCGATATAATAAAATATGAAACAGATAGAATCTTTATTCTTAGAAAGTAATTATTCGAAAATTAAAGAAAGTGAAATATCAGGTAGATGGATAACACTACAAGATATTAAACCATTATACGCGAATATAGCAGCATCTATTCAGAAAAAAATAATAGGGCAGTCTGAGGAAGGAAGAGATATTTATCAATTAAAATTAGGCTCAGGAAAGAGAAAGATTCTTATTTGGAGTCAAATGCATGGAAATGAAAGTACAGGAACCAAAGCTGTTTTTGATTTTTTAAATTTTACAAAATATTTTTCTGATTCAAATATTATGAAAGCAATTATAGACAATTGTGAAATCATAATAATACCTATGTTAAATCCAGATGGGGCAGAGGTGTATACTCGAGTAAATGCTAATAAAATTGATTTAAATAGAGATGCAGTAGCTTTAAAAGCAAAAGAAAGTAAATTATTGCGAAAAATCTTGAATGGGTTCAACCCGGATTTTTGTTTTAATTTACATGATCAAAGGACCATATTTGGAGTAGAAGGAACTAAAAACCCAGCTACAATTTCATTTTTAGCTCCATCGGAAGATGCTTCTCGTAAAATTACGAGAGGAAGAAAAGAAACGATGAATGTAATTGTTGCTATGAATTCTTTATTGCAACAATTTATTCCAGATCATATAGGTAGATATACAGATGAGTTTTATCCAACGGCAACAGGAGATAACTTTCAAAAATTAGGAAACAATACGATTTTGATTGAAGCAGGTCATTATCCAGAAGATTATGAACGAGAAGTAGCAAGGGAATTCAATTTTTATGCATTATTACAGGGGATTTATCACATTTCTACTGCAAAAAACTTTGAAAATTATTCTGATTATTTATCTATTCCAAACAATATCAAGAACTTCTATGATGTAATTTATAGAACAAAAAATAATCAAAAAGATGTGGCATATCAGTATGTCGAGAAAGTAGAAAATGGTAAATTTGCACTCACCTTAACTAGAGAAAAGGAAGGAAACTTATCTTCCTTTATAGGTCATAAAGAATTTAATAAAAACGATTAAAAATTAAACTTTTGTTAATTAAAGTTGTTTTTATTTATAAAAAAAACATATTTTAGCAATATTACTTGAAGAAAACAAAAAAAATGAAGAAGTTTGTACTAGATGAAATTGATCATCAAATTTTAGACATTTTAATTGAAAATGCTCGTACTCCTTTTACAGACATAGCAAAGAAATTATTAGTATCAGCTGGTACTATTCATGTTCGTGTTAAAAAAATGGAAGATGAAGGAATTATTCAAGGATCTACATTAACCTTGAATTATGAAAAAATGGGATATTCTTTTATAGCCCATGTAGGTGTTTTTTTAGAAAAAACATCTATGACTCAGCATGTTTTAGATAATTTACGTTTAATACCAAATGTAACTGTTGCTTATGTTACTGCAGGAAAATATAATATATTTTGTAAAGTAAGAGCAAAAAGCACCAATGACGCGAAGGATATTATTTATCAAATAGATGATGTTCATGGTGTAAATCGTACAGAAACAATGATTTCTTTAGAAGAAAGTATTAACGATAAAAAACGTTTAATGCACGCTATTTTTAAAGAAATTTAATGAATAAAATATTTAATTAAAAGGGTTACATTTCATGTAACCCTTTTTTTAATTAATTTTAAATACTGTTTGCTTAGTTATATTTATTTTAAATTTTATTAAATGAAAATTACCAATCGTAGTTTACATAGAGATTTTGCATATTTCTATGTAGGACTTATTATAGCCTTTTCTTTTTCAGGAATTATATTAAATCATAGAGAAGATTGGTATCCTATGAATTATACATATGAAACCAAAGAAGTAGCATTGACTATTCCAGATACTCCTGAAGAAATTACAAAAGAATATGTTATAAATAGTACCAAAGACTTGAATTTAAAATATGATGGACATAGAGTAAGGGGAGGTAAATTGCGTGTGTATTTCAAAGGAAACGCAATACTTGATACGGACTTAAAAACTGGAATTGGTAATATAGAATTTAAAAGAAAAGTACCAATTATAGGACATTCTATGTATTTACATAAATCTACCAATAGTTTTTGGGTATGGTATTCAGATATTTTTGGTGTGGCAATGTTATTAATAGCTATTACAGGAATTTTAATCCCCGCAGGAAAAAAGGGGTTCTCAAAAAGAGGTTGGAAATTAGCGATAGCCGGAATGATATTCCCTTTATTATTTTTATTCTTGTTTTCTTAAATACACCAATTAAACTTTTCAAAAACAATATTCCAATCATTTGGAAATTTAGCATTCAATACAATGCCCTCTTTTGAAAAAGGATGAATAAACTCTAAAGAGTATGCGTGAAGAAAAAGATTTTCACAATTAAAGTTTTCTATAAACATAGTATTGTGATTTTTATCTCCGTATTTAGGATCGCCAATAAGAGGATGACTAATTTTATTCATATGTATACGCAATTGGTGTAATCTACCTGTTTTAGGAGATAACTTAACCAAACTATATCGTGATGAATCATATGGTTTTACAGGAATATCTTGAATTGTCTTCCCAGATAGTTCTAATAGAGTTTCCGCTTCCTTATAAACATTAGAATCACGTCCTTTTACTGGAGAATCAATCGTTTTTATTTCAGGAGCATGTCCTCGAACAATTCCATAATAAGTTTTCTGAATTTCATTATTTGTAAATAGCTCTTGAAATTTGGAAACAAATGAGGTTTCTTTTGCTAATAAAATTATTCCTGAGGTTTTTCTATCTAATCTATGAATAGGATAAAACTTTTTCCCTAATTGATTAAATAGTAATTGCAGTAATGAATCCTCATCTGAAACATTTCTTGAATGGTGTGCATGATGTACAACAACATTATTTGGCTTAGAAACACAAATAATATATTCATCTTCAAAAAGTATATCTAATTGCATAATTAGTTTTTTACTGCTTTAAGTTTAGTTGACTTTAATAAAATTATAGACAATACTCCACAAATTAAAAACCCTATAAATAGAGGTAGTGTAGAAGTAATAACAAATTTACCTATATAAGTGGCTATAGGTACAGCCATTATTGTTGAAACAAAACCATTAATAGCTGCTCCAATTCCCGCAATATGCCCAACTGGTTGCATAGCCAAAGCCCGTAAATTTCCAAATAAGAAACCGATAGCAAAAAATTGCAATGCAAAAAAGGTTAATAGAATACTTATACTTGGATTTTCTTTTTGATAGAATAAAAAGATATATATAATAGGAATAATAGTGAATACAATTAAAAAAACTGAAACTAGTTTGTGCATTCCATATTTCATAACAAAAGTTCCATTTAAAAAAGTAGCAAAACCTACTGAAATGGCAAGGCCGGCAAAAATGTATGGAAACTCATCTATTAAATGATATTGTTCCTGAAAAATTTGTTGTGAAGCACTTAAATATACCATAAATGAACCTGTAATAAAACCAGATATTAAAGTAAATACAATGGCTTGCTTATGTTTAATAAATTCTTTAGTACCAGTAATAAATAAACGAAAAGAAAAACGAACTCTATTTTCTTCTTTTAAGGTTTCAGGCTGTCGCTTCCATAACCAAAACATAACGATAACTCCAAAAATTAACTGGCTATAAAAAATAGACTTCCATCCATAAACATCTAACATTAATTTACCCAAAGCAGGTGCTACTACTGGAACCATAATGAAAATAACAACAATAAAAGACATTATTTTGGCCATATAATCTCCACTAAAAGAATCTCTAACCATTGCTATGCTTATTGTTCTAGGAGCGGAAAGACCAATTCCTTGAAGGATTCTTCCAAAAACCATCATTTCAATTGATGTTGCACTAACGCAGATAAAACTAGCTATAACAAAAAGTATAAAACCACCATATATTATGGGCTTTCTACCTAAGCTGTCAGAAATTGGCCCAGATATAAGTTGACCAAAACCTAAACCTAGAAAAATCATAGTAACAAGTAATTGATTATCACTTGATGCTTGTTTTAAATTAAGAGATAATCCTATTTGTTCTAAAGCAGGTAGTAAAGCATCTATAGATAATGCTACTAATGACATTAATGAGGCCATTAAAGCTATAAATTCAAGCTTAGAATTATTTTTTTGTTTTTGCATCTGGCAAAAATACAGTGTTTATTTTCAGTAAAACTATATCTATAAAAAAAAGACCATATTTTTTCAATGGTCTTTTTAAAACAAACAAATAGAAAAAATCAGTTTATAATTTTCTCTAATAACTTAACTAAGTCTTTTATTTCTTCTTTATTATTTATCGTAAGCTTTTCCCCATTATATTTTAATATTATGTTAGGTAAATCTCTTACAATATTAGTTTTGATCTTAAAATCAATACTTTTAAGTTCTTTTTTAATTTCGTCTATGTGATTTTTAGAAATAGAAAATTTGTGCTCTCCTTTTAAAATTACATTTTGAAATCCTTTATAAATTACTTTACCATCATTATAAATATACATATCAAAAACTGGACATTCACCTAAACATGGGGTTTTACCATAATAAAGTAATGCATTCTCTTTAATGTTCTTGGATAAAGAGCAACTAATAATAGTAAGAAAGACTATATAAAATAAAGAATGTTTCATATTATGAATTTAAAAATGACGCCATCAAGAGTTAAATGATTGAAGGGTAAAATAGAAGAGTATTCACTCTCAACAGCGTCTTATATGTTTTATTATCGATGTCTACATTTAGTTTTATATGGATTCCCAATAGTATTGGCTTGTTTCCATTTTCCTGGTTCTGGTAATTCAAAAGCTAAAGAGTTACCTCTACCTCTTAATTGTAAGTTTTTTCTTATGTGATTTTTAAATTCTATTAGTTCATTTCTTTTGTACATTAATAGAATCTTTTTTTCAGCAATAGTATTACCAGCTGGTTTTTCTTTCTTTGTAATAAATGTTGCAAAAACTTCAGCAATATCTTCAGGAGGGTTGGTAGATGCATATTGAGTTACAAATCTATCTTTATGCTTCTCGTAAAATTTTTGCTGAGATTCTTGATCCTTTTTGGCTACTTCATATTCAGTCCAAATATCTTTCCAATAATTAGCATGCAATTCATTTATATAAGAATCCTCTTTAGCACAACCTTCTCCTGGAAAGTAATTTTTACAATTTTCTGTAGTAATTGAAGCGTCTAATTGAGTGTCATTTAACGTTAATACATGCCCAAATTCATGAATAATAGTATAAGCTAATTGCCCCCCAGCATTAAAACTACCTTGAAAGGCATAATTAATAGCTATTCCCATTTTCCAACTAGATAAATCTTTTTTTAATTGTACTACAAAACCAGCACTTCCAGAAGTTGTTCCGTTATAGATTAAGAATTCGCCCATTTTTTTACGTTGATTTAATGGTACTATTTTCTTAACTAAATCCCATATTTGATTATGTTTAACAATATCTTTTTGATATTCTAAATCTTCACCGGTAACTTTATAATCTTTAATTTTTGAAATATTATCATTATCAATTTTATATAAAGTAATTTCTCCATCATTTCCTTGTTCTTGATTACTAGTATCTTCTGAATTTGAATCATTTGAATTATCAGCAGTACTAGACGGAATTATAATAGCTTCATCATTATTACACGAGTTTATCACTAAAATTGATAAAACAATGAAAAGAGGTATAATTAATCTTTTGATTTTTTTCATAATGTTTAAATTTTAATTAATAACTAATTCCGCGCGGCTATATAAATTAAACAGCAATAACAAATTCTACCCTACTTAAATAAAAGAAGCAATCATGATTTTTATCATATTATAAAGAACTCATTATATAGAAATTTGTATTTTATAAATAATGAAAATCAAATAATTATGAAAATATTTAAAATTTTATCAGCATTATTACTGCTCTTATCAGTAACAACTTATGGACAATTGAAGATTGATGCAGAAGTACGTCCTCGTGCAGAATACAGACATGGTTTTAAAACTTTATTTCCTGATAATGCTAAAGCAGCATTATTCACGTCGCAAAGAACTCGTTTAAATTTTAATTATGGTATTGAAAAATTAAACTTTTATATAAGTGTTCAAGATGTTAGAGTATGGGGTGATGTTCCTCAATTAAATACTAGCGATGCTAACGGTCTTAGCTTGCATCAAGCTTGGGGAGAGTTATTATTGGACTCAAACTTCTCATTAAAACTAGGACGTCAGGAAGTTATTTATGATGATAGTAGAATGTTTGGTAATGTTGGTTGGGCCCAGCAAGCTAGAAGTCATGATTTAGCTTTGTTAAAGTATAGAAAAAATAAATTTAAATTAGATGTTGGTTTAGCTTTTAATCAATCAAAAGAAAACTTAATAGGTACTAATTTAACAACACCAAAAACCTATAAAGCAATGCAATATGCTTGGCTTCATAAAGATTTTGGGAATTTTTCAGGAAGCTTCTTGTTTTTAAATAACGGATTACAATCTTCTTCAGGTTTAAAGTATAGTCAAACTGTTGGTACACATTTAAAAGCTAAAAAGAACAACTTGAATTTATCTGCTAATTTATATTATCAATTTGGAAATGATATTAATGACAATGATTTAAGTGCGTATTTATTAGGTTTAGAATCTAACTATAAGCTTACTGATAAAACAACAGTTGGTTTAGGTGTAGAATTGCAGAGTGGTAACGATTACAATGCAGCTAGTGTAAAAAATAATGCTTTTAATCCTTTTTATGGAACAAATCATAAGTTTAATGGATTTATGGATTATTTCTATGTAGGAAATCATATAAATAGTGTAGGGTTATTAGATATTTATGCTAAAGCTAATTTTAAGTTGAATTCAAAATCTAAACTAACAGCTTTTGTACATAATTTTTCAGCAGCGGCAGATATTAATAGTACTGTTTCTAAACAGTTAGGTACAGAAGTAGATTTAGTATATGCATATAAGTTTACTAAAGAAATAGGTATTAAAGCTGGATACTCTCAATTATTTGCTTCAGATGGAATGAGAGCTTTAAAAGGGAATTTTGATAATACGAATAACTGGGGATGGGTAATGGTTACTATTAATCCTGTATTATTTAAATCTAAAAATAAGTAGTTATGCTAGTATCAAATGATAAAACAGTAGCAGATTACGTTACTGAAAATATTAAAGCTGCACATGTTTTTAAAAAGCATGGAATAGATTTTTGCTGTGGAGGCGCTATCTCTATAGAAAAAGCTTGTAAAAAAAATAATGTTGATCAAACAATCTTAGAAAAAGAACTTTCAGAAATTGATAAGGTTGTTGATACAATGAAAGATTTTGATAATTGGGGGCTAGATTTTTTAATGGTTTATATTGAAAATATCCATCATACTTATGTTAGAGAAAGCTTGCCTTTAATATCTCAATATGCAAATAAAGTAGCAAAAGTTCATGGACATCACTACGAAGAAGTTGTAAAAGTAAATAAGCTTTTTCATGAAGTTGCCAATGAGTTAATTTCTCATATGCAAAAAGAAGAACAAGTTTTATTTCCTTTTATAAAGGAACTAATTGATGCAAAAAAAGGAAATAAAGTATATGAAAAACCTCCATTTGGTACTGTAAACAATCCTATTAGAATGATGGAGAATGAGCATGAAAATGCAGGTAACACTTTAAAAGAGATATCTCGTTTAACAAATAATTATACACCTCCAGTTGGTGCTTGTAATACTTTTAAAGCTTTATATTCAAAATTAGAAGAATTTGAGCAAGATTTACATCAACATATACATTTAGAGAATAATATTTTACATCCTAAGGCTATTGTTATAGAAAAACAATTATCTAGTTAATTCTAATAGTTTTTAATAAAAAAGGGCATTCAGTAGAATGCTCTTTTTTATTTGTATTTTGATTTAAATATTAATGAAATCTTTCATAAGCTTCACGCTCTAACTCTTCTCTAAAATTAGGATGTGCTATAGATATTAAAGCTTTGGCTCTTTGCTTTAAACTTTTACCAAATAAATTAACAACTCCATACTCAGTTGCAACATAATGTACATGCGCTCTTGTAGTAGTAACTCCAGCTCCTTCTTTTAAAAATGGGGTTATTTTAGAAATTCCTTTGGCAGTAACCGAAGGCATAGCTATAATTGCTTTTCCTTCTTTTGATAAAGATGCACCTCTAATAAAATCCATCTGTCCACCAACTCCTGAATATTGATATTTACCAATAGTATCGGCACATACTTGCCCAGTGATGTCTATTTCTATAGCACTATTTATGGCTGTTACTTTTGGATTTTGTTTAATTATAGAGGTATCGTTTGTATAACCTGCTTCTTTAAAATGCACCAATGGGTTATCGTCAATAAAATCATATAGTTTTTGTGAACCTACAGCAAAACAAGTAACTATTTTTCCTGTTTTTATTTCTTTTTCTTCACCTGTTATAATTCCTTTTTCAACCAAAGGAAGAATCCCGTCAGAAAACATTTCTGTATGAATTCCTAATCGCTTATGGTTTGTTAGGTTGTGAAGTACTGCATTAGGAATATTTCCAATTCCCATTTGTAAAGTAGCACCGTCATCAATTAAACCAGCAACATGTTTTCCTATTTTTAACTCTATTTCTGAAGGAGTTCCTGAGATTGAACCATGAATTAATTCATCAGTTTCAATAGCATAATCTATCTTATTAATATGAATAATACCATCTCCATGTGTTCTTGGTACATTTGGGTTAATTTGTGCAATTACAGTTTTTGCTGTTTGTATTGCTGGCAAAGTAATATCCACAGAGACTCCTAAAGAACAGTACCCGTGTTTATCTGGAGGAGAAACCTGGATAAAAGCTACATCTAAAGGGTAAATATTACGTCTGAATAGCCAATGTATTTCACTTAAAAAAATAGGAACATAATCTCCATTATTAGTATTTACACCTTTTCTAACATTGTCTCCAACAAAACAACTAACCAACTTAAAAGAATCACTATAAGGTGCTTCTAAATATTTTGCTTTTCCATGCGTATGAATTTGAATAATTTCAACATTAGTTAATTCATTATAGCGTTCACATAAATTATCTATTAATACATTAGGAGTCATAGCCGCTCCTTGAAAAAATATTTTATCATTAGATTTTACAATTGAAACAGCTTCCTTAGCTGTAACAATTTTCATCATATCTATACTCATTGTTTTATTTATTTACTGCAAAGGTCAGTCGAAAGCATGTTGTATAAAATGATAAAAATCATGTTACTTATATAGATTGTTTTCAGCTGATATTCCGTATTTTTACAAGTATGTTAACCTCATTTAATTTCTTAGAAAAACACAGTAAAATTGCTTTAAGTTATTTTTTAATAATTGCTTTTTTAGGGGTTCTACTTCGTTTTTTTGCAGTTTTCGATTTACCTATTAATTATCGATTTATAGTACACACACACTCACATATAGCTCTATTAGGGTGGATATACATTGCAATAACAACACTCATTTTTAAAATGTATTTGTGTGAAATAAATATAAGAAATAAATACAAGAAAGTATTTTGGGCTACTCAATTAACAATCATTGGAATGTTAATTACATTTCCTTTTACTGGATATGCTTTGTTTTCTATTATTTTTTCTTCATTATTTTTAATAATCTCATATGTATTTGCTTACCTAATTTTTAAACATACTCCTAAAAAATATAAAGAAAGAAATTCTTACAAATGTATTCGTATTTCTTTATGGTATATGATTATTTCTAGTATTGGTCCATGGGCTTTAGGAATAATAATGAAAACTACTGGTAATGGTTCAGATTTATATAAAAATGCTATTTATTTTTACCTTCATTTTCAATATAATGGCTGGTTTATTTTAGCTTTATTAGGTATTCTATTATATATTTTTGAACAACAAAATATTAATATTACTAAAAGAATATTTAATCTCTTTTTTGGATTAATAAATATTGGAGTTGTATTAACATTTGGTATTTCATTATTATGGATGAAGCCTACTATTTTGATTTATATAGTTTCAGGTTTAGGAGCTTTTTTTCAAATAATTTCTTTCTTTTTTTTATTTAAAAGCTTCGTTGTTTTTAAAGCACAACTTGAAAATAGTTTTTCTAAAAAATTTATTCAATCATTAAAGTTGGTTGCTATTTTATTTTTATTAAAATTAATATTTCAATTATTAGGAGCAATCCCTTATGTAGCAAATGCTATAGCATCAAATATAAATTTAGTTATAGGCTATTTACATTGGACTTTTTTAGGTGTAGTAAGTATTAGTTTATTATTGTTTTTAAATAAATTTAAATTAATAGTGCTTTCAAAAAAAGCTATTATATTTTATTTAGCAGGTTTTCTTTTAACTGAAATCTTAATTTTTTATAAAGCTATAAGTGCCTGGTTTAATATATCTTTAATCGATAAATATTTTGAGTTTTTAATAATTGTTAGCTGTATATTTTTTCTAGCTATAGCATATATTTTTATAAATCAGTTTAAACGAAAATAATTAAAGATAAAAACATCTTTTTTATTACTTTTATCTAAAAAATATAGATGTTATCAAACGCTTGTAAATATGCTATTCGATCTGTTCTTTATTTAGCTATTCATAATGAAGAAAATAAAAGAGTAGGGGTAAAAAAAATTGCTGAAGGTTTAGAGGTTCCTCAACCTTTTTTATCTAAGTTACTACAGCAACTAACAAAAAGTAAATTAGTTTCTTCTTCTAAAGGGCCTACAGGTGGATTTTATTTAAATGAGGTTAATTTTAAAAATACTGTTTGGGATATTATAAAAAGCATTGATGGTACTGATAAATTTGATCAATGTTTTATGGGATTATCGTCTTGTGATGATAAGAATCCCTGTCCTGTACATTTTACTGTAGCTCCATTTAAAAAGAAATTAATGGATGATTTTAAAGATAAAACAATACAAGAATTTACGAAAGAGATAAAAGTTAAGGGTAGATATATTTCATTAAAAAAAATGGATTTTTAGGTTTATGAATTAAAAATCTTTGTTTTTTGATTTTGAAACTATTCTCCAAGTAGGTAAAACAATCCACAATACTAAAACACCACTAGATAATAACATTCCAAAGTTAGTGCCAAAAAACTTTTGAAATACAGCACCAGTATAGCCTAACAAAGCCGAAATATCTAGTTTTAGAAGTATTAATATTCTTGATAAATCAACAGGATTAAAGAGTGTAGCAAATAAAGAAAATTGATCTAATGGATATTCTTGAAATACCATTAAAGAAATTAAGAATAAGCCATCATAAATAACTGCTAAAAACAGCCAAAGTAAAATAGCATATCCAAATCCTTTTATTTTATTTTCATTGTTCAATCCAATATTAAATGCCAAAGCAACAAAAATAAAGGTTAAAAAAGCCCCTATAGCTAATAAAGAAATAAAATTAAATATTGCTGTTGATTGTATTACACCATATGCTAAAAATGGAATTCCTAAACCTAAAACTAAACTAAGAGATAATGATAATGAGACTCCAATATATTGGCCTAAAAAAATAGTGCTTCTTTTTAAAGGTTGCGCTAATAAAAGTTCGGTAAACTCTCGCGAATTATAGTAGTACATTATTCCAAAAATAGTACCTATTAAAGGAGTTAGTACAACAATAATATTCATTAATGTTATAACTGCTTTAGAAGTATCATTATTTAGAAATAACAATACAAAACCAATAACTAAATAAAAAAGAAAGTACACATAACTCCATCTACTTCTTAATAAATCCGAAAAACTATATTTTAATATTTTAAGCATACTCTGTAGTTAAAATGTTAGCTATTGCATGTTCTAAATCAGTTTGATTAGTTTGCTCTTTTAATTCATTAATTTTTCCTTTAAAATGAATATTTCCATCCAAAAGAAATACAATTTCGTCTGAAATTTCTTCAACAAAACTCATAATATGAGAAGTAATTAAAATGGTTTTCCCTTTTTGTTTTTCCCATCTAATAAGCTCTTTCAAATGAAGTAATGAAATAGGGTCTAGTCCAGTTGTAGGTTCGTCTAGTATAATTAGTTCACTATCAAACATAAAGGTTAGTACCAAATTTACTTTTTGTTTTGTACCTCCTGATAAATTTCCAAGTTTCTGCTTTAAAAAAGGCTGTAAACCAAAGAGTTCAATTAAGCCTGTATCGTTAGATTTTTTTATTCTAATATCTTTAATCATCTGAATTAATTCAGATACTGTAAGATTTTCAGGGAAATTAGCTATTTGTGGTAAGTAATTTATATTATTACGATATTCATGCTTTTTTAAAATATCAGTATCGTTAATTTTAATAATTCCTTTATCAGGAATAACCATACCTAAAATACTTTTTATTAACGTAGTTTTTCCTGAACCGTTTGGACCTAATATTGCAAAAATCCCTTTAGATTGTATTTCTAAATTTAACTCTTTTAATACAGTTACTTTACCAAAAGTTTTATGTAAATTTTTAATATCTATCATTGTATTTTATTCATTGAAGGTTCTTTATCTACTAAATCATCAGGGGTAAATGCTGGAGAAATTTTTTCAGAAAAATTAATAATATCTACAAATAAACTTCTCAATAAAACAATAGCTTCTGGAGTTCTGTTCACAACATAAGAAAAGAGTTTTACAGGCCTATAAGGTACATCTCCAATACCATTTTTATCTAAATCATATCCTGTATACGAACTCCAATAATTATTATTAAAACTATTATCATTTAGCTTACTGTTGTATGATAAATCAAAAGAATTGTTTAAGAAATTATTTTTTGAAAATTTATTTGCATAACAAGCTCCTGCTATTTTTAAAGCCCAGCCATTACTTGAAAAAGTGTTTTTTAAATAATTAATTCTTGTTGAACCTTCAATATTAATTGCAATTGTATTTTCTTGAAATGTGTTATTTATAATTTCAGCATCATAAATTTCCTTCAGTAATAATCCATATGAAGCGGTTCCCCAATTTTTTAAAAACGTGTTATTAGTCATTTTTATAAATTTAGAAAACATTACTGCTACTCCTGAACCATTATTTTGAAAAGTATTGTTATGATATTCATCATTATTAGAAAACATAAAGTGTAATCCGTAACGTAAATTTTTAAAACTTGTGTTATTGATAACTTTACTATGTGTTACAAATTCGAAATAAATACCATCTCTTAAATGATGTACTCTATTATTTTCTATAATAACATTTGAACTGTGCCACATATGAATGCCATTTCCAGATCCAGCTTCTTCTTTAGCTTCACTAGATATATGGTTGTTTTTAATAAAACCATGATGTGATTTTTCTACTAAAATTCCAAAAAAAACAGTTTTTAAACGAACATTCTCTATTTTAAAATGCTTACTTCTTGATATATAGATAGCAGCGAAGTCTTTCGTATAACTTTTCCCTACATTTTTTAAGGTAATTCCATTAATAACAACACTATCTGATGCTATTTTAAGAATATATCCTTTTTTATTACCATCAATAATAGCATCTCTTGTTCCTATAATTGTTAATGGTTTATTTATAAGAATATCATACTCATTGTACACACCTTTTTCTAAAAAAATAGAATCGTGTTTAGAAGCAATATTAATAGCTTCTTTTATAGTTTTAATACTACAATCAGAACAAACTTTTAATTGTTGTGCGCTTACAAATGCTCCTATAAATAGAAACGTTAAAGTGATTATATAATATTTAATTTTTAATACCATTTAAAATAATAAACCAGTTCTTAAACTTACTCCGATCAAAACAAATGCAATACTTATTAATGTAACCAAAATTATATGAATAGCTAATGGTTTTAATTTTCTTTGAGGAATTAAAAAAATCGCGCATGAATTGCTAAAATTAAAGTAGCTAATAATAAAAGTAATTTTAGCATTAAATGTTTAGGGAAATGTACTTGAAAAGTAAACCAATCAGAAAAAACAGGAACTCTAATAAAAGCAAGAGTAAGTCCGCTTATTACTGATATTAATAAAGCAGGAAGTCCAATTGGTTCATATGCTTTTTTAAAATACTCAATAATTGAAAAATTATCTTTCTTTAATGCTTTAGGTAAAAATCGAATAGCTAAAATTAAATGACCTCCAACCCAAATTGTTGCAGCAATAATATGTACAAAAATTAATAGAGGATACATTTTTTATGCTTTAAATTGAATATTTAATACCTAATTGAAATGATAAATCTTCATCCATTAGCACTCCATTATAGTTTTCATAAATAGGTGCACCAGCTTCAATACCAACTCTAAAGTTCTTAAAACTAGAATTTTGATTGAATATAAAATTAAATCCTAAGAATGATTTTACTTTTTTACCACCATAATTATTCGTATTAGCTGTAGGAACCATCATTGGATTTAATTGTGCATCATTTCCTGATATTTTTCCTTGTGAAACACCTAAAACTCTTCCAGAAACACTTATCCAATCAGCAATTTTATAAGCTCCCCAAAAATTAATTTGTTGTGAATTTCCTAATCTATAATTTTCACTATTTGTTCCAGTTCTAAAAGTAAATAAAGGTTGAATTCCCCAAGAAATATATTCTGTATTTCCTTTGTAAGTAGCACCTAATGTAATGTCATACGTTCCAGAGCCCAATTGCATCGCATATGGTAATTTTGCATTTAGCATCATTGGAGTGTCATCTTTTTGTTTAATGCTCCCTAAAGGTATATTTAATGTACCATTCAAGTGAATAGAAGTATTTTCTGTAGTATAAATACTATATAAAGCCCCAAGTTTTAAATCACCAAATCCAGAAGAACTTGTAGAGAAATCTCTAAACATAGTTGTACCACCCATCATCATACGAGCTTTTAAATTCATTTTATTTCTAACAAAATTCTGCATTAACATAAGCGTTAATTTATTAGAAGGAGCATACATAACTCCTAACATATACATATCCATACTCATGTTCTGAGGTGCTACCATATAAGTATTAAAAATAGAAGTATTATTTATAGAAGAAGATCCTGAACGATTACCATTCATCTCCATTTTCATATAACGTAATGATACCATAATTCCACTTTTTTCATGTAAGTGATCTCCCATTACGCCAATTGGAGCATGAGCGTCAGGTCTATTATGGTGATGATGATTATGCTCTACATTACTAAGTTTATTAGCTTTAAAGTTTTCTTTAATTTCTTGCCATGTATATAATTTCCCTTTTTTATTCTTTTGAATTAATTCAGCTTCATTTTTAGTTTTAAAAGCCGATAAATTTGCACCCATTGGACTTTTAATTCTATTGCTAATTAAATAAGTAGCAGTCTTAGCATTTACTTGTTTTCCGCTTTTATAATCGGCAACTGTAAGATTAGAATAAGTTGTTTCTTTTGTACTATTTAAATAATTTAATAAACACTCAATAGCATCAAAATTTAATGTTTTTTGTGAATCAGTTGTTAATTGTGCATTATGTAATTTATCTTTAATTACCATATTACAATGAATGCACTGATTTGATGTATGCTTATTTTGAGATATTGCTATTTTATTTAAAAATAAGACAGCAATTATACTTAACAAATAATATTTTGTTTTCATTTTTTGATTGATTTAATCTTTGAAATCAGTAGTAAGTTTATTTTTATTTTAATTAAAACGCTTTTTAATAGCTTTCCAATTAAATAAATCACCTTGATTTGTTTCAGCTTCATTATCAGATGCATATGCCGATAAGTAAGCACCCATTGGGCTTTTAATTTGTTTACTTATTAGGTAAACCGCGTTAGTAGCGTTAATTAGTTTTTCAGGCCTTGTATAATCTGTAACAAGAATATGAGCTAATGAAGTTTCTTTTTTATCTTTTATATCATTTAGCATACATTCTATGGCATCATATTTAGATGCTCTACCTTTTTTTGTTACAATTTGAGCAGCAAACTTCTTTTCTACAATTGTCATTTTACAAAAGCTGCATGCATCTTTTCCGTATTCTATTTTTTGTGGCTCAATAGCACAACCACTTAATAAAATAATAGTTAGTAATAGAATAAAAGGTTTTGCATAGTTCATACTAATTATTTTTAGATTGTTTTTTCCCCATAAAAAAGGCCGATAGTGTTAATAGCATACCTACAAACATAAAATAAGCGCCTAGTTTAGGATATGAATGTGCTGTAAAGTTTAAAATATCTTTGGTTCCAAATAAAGGAGGTTGAAAACCCATAACAGATCCATCTGGATTGGTAAACTTCATAATAGCTTTAGGATCTAAATTATGTCCATAATTATGTTCCCATAAATAAAAATCATACATACCAGCAATACCTAAAATAGTCATAAGTATAAACCAGCCTAAATACCATTTGTAATTCGATTTAAAACCTATAAACACACCTAGTAAAACCATTATTCCTATTGCTAAAGGGAAAATTTTAAATTCAGGAATTGTTTTTGGAATGTATTGCATACCTACATAATGATTCATTAAATTGATATTTTTAATATCAAATTCATTGGTGTCGGCAAATTTATTAATATGAATATCCATTCCAAGTGGAGTAGGGTACTGTGGGGCTTCTAAGGTAATATTCCATAAAGGAAATATAAAGAGACCTAATAATAATAAAGAACCTACTATCATTGTAATTTTGGACTGTTTCATCTTTGTATTTTTTAATTTTGATTAAAGGCTGCTTGATATAACTTATTCAATCTTACAATTCAAGCAGCCAATCAATCAAAAAATTAATTATTCACCATCTAAAGACCAGGATAGTTTAATTGTAGAGTTTTTAGGGGAAACTCTAACATAACCTTGCATTTCTTGATGTAAAGCTGAACAAAAATCTGTACAGTAAAATGGCCAAACACCAACTTGTTTTGGTTCCCATACAAATGTTTCTGTTTGTCCAGGCATAATTAATAACTCTGAAGTGTTAGCACCAATCATGCTTACTCCATGGGGAACATCGTAATCTTGTTCTAAATTAGTTACATGAAAGTATACTTTGTCACCAACTTTAATACCTTCAATATTATCAGGAGCAAAGTGGCTACGAATCATGGTCATATATACATGTACATTATTACCTTCTCTAACTACTTTGGCGTCAGATTCACTTTTTGTAACAAAAGGATGCTTATTATCTTCTAATTTGAAAAACTTCTTAGAGTTAGCTTTTATTAAATCTGCAGGAATACCAGCAGCATAATGAGGCTCTCCAACTGTTGGAAAATCTAATAATAACTCCATTTTTTCTCCAGAAATATCATATAGTTGTGCTGATTGTGTTACCTCAGGTCCAGTAGGTAAGTAACGATCTTTAGTTATTTTATTCATAACTAAAACATATTTACCAAATGGCTTTGCCGAGTTTCCTCCAGGTACCATTAAGTGTCCAGGAGAGTAAAATGTTTTCTTTCTATCTATAACTTCCCACGTTCCTAATTTCCATTTTACTACTTCAGAAGAAATAAAGAATGTTGTATATGCATTTCCTTTATCATCAAATTCAGTATGTAAAGGCCCTAAACCAGCCTGTTTAACGCTACCTGCATTAATTGCTTCGAAATTAAGAATTGGAATTCCGTATGCATCGCCATCAAAAGATTTATCTTCAATAGCTTTTATCATTTTAGAGTATGAATGCACTGTTAAATCTGCTGATAATTTTCCTGAACCAACAATATACTCACCACTAGGACTCACATCACATCCGTGAGGAGATTTTGGTGTTGGTAAAAAATAAATTGCTCCTGGAACTTCAGATGGATCAACAACTAATACTTCTTTTTTCATTGTTGAAGTTGCAGAATGTGTATGTTCATCATATACATTATGTGCATAATTTGCTGGCATCTTTTTTCCACCTCCATTTTTCACATATTCTGCTACTTTTTTCCAGTTTACAGCTGTAATAAAATCTTTATCATTTTGAGAAGCATTAACTTCTAATAATGTATTTGCTTCTTCAGTATTATAGGTTGTAAAGAAAAACCAATCGCTAGATTCACCTCTACCTGGATGCGCCTTATCATAATCGAAACCTGGCATTAGAATTTGAAAATCAATTTCCATTCCTCCATCTTTAGGATCTACTTTAATAAAAGATAGCGCACCTTTAAAATTCCCTTTGTATTCATTAATTGGCATATCTCTCTGCGGAACTGGTATAGCAAAACGAGTACCTGCAACTACATATTCTGTATTTTCTGTTACATATGAAGAACTATGATTTCCGGCTGTATTAGGAATCTCAATAATCTCTGTAGTTTCAAAAGTTGTCAAATCAATTTTAGCAATACGTGGTGTATTGTTTCCGTTAATAAATACATAACGACCATCTAATACTCCATTTGTTTGAGAAATATCTGGGTGATGGGCATCATCCCAAGGAATAAACCCGTGAGAAGTGTTTAACATTGGTTTCGTTTCTTCGTTAAATCCATATGCCTTTTCTGCATCCACAGAAAATACTGGAATTACTTTAAATAACCTTCCAGAAGGCAATCCATACACTGCTAATTGTCCACTAAATCCACCAGAAACAAATGCATAAAACTCATCATGTTCACCAGGAGCTACATATACTTTCTCTGCATTATTACTAGATAAAACACCTTTTTTAGTTCCGTTTTTATTATTATTATTATTATTATTATTATTATTTCCGCAACTTGTTAGAAACAGTGATACCGAGAATAGTGCAAGAAATATCTTTATTGTTGTTTTCATAAATTCTTGATTTTTGATTGTTATAATGTTCTAAAATATTCTAGTACGGCTCTTGTTTCCTCTTTACTCAAGTTTTGATTAGCCATAGGAGAACCATTAAACTTTATTAATAATTCTTTTGCTATAGGATCTTTTTGAACCATTTCTTCTGGATTCATAATCATATTCATTACCCATTCAGGAGAACGTCTATCTAAAATACCAGTTGGATTAGGACCTATAAATTTTCTATTTACTCTATGACATGATGAACATTTATTTTTAAATAAAAGTTTACCTTCTTCTGCCATAGAAGAGTTAATTGTTGCAGCTATTTCTACAGATTTTATTGGACCAATTCCTTTATTATTTAAATCTATTGTTCCACTTTCTGAAGCTTTTTTCGCAACTTTTTTTATAGGTTCTTTCTTTACAACTGCTTTTTTTACGGCTTCTTTTTTTACTGTTGAAGAATTATAAGAAGGCTTCTTTTTATCATTGCCGCCACAGCTTATAAATGCTACAATTATTATTGCTGTTAGTAGGTTTTGTAATTTCATTTTCTAAATTGATTTTTGCTATTAGTTATCTTTTGGTACAAGTACATCTCCAATTACATGAACCCATCCATTACTTACTTTTACCGATTTTAAAATTTTTGTACCTCCTACATACAAATCATTTCCTTCCTTTGTAACATTTAAATATTTTCCAGAAGCCATATATAGCTTTCTGTTTTTTCTAACATTTTTCTCTAATGTTTTAACAGGGAAATTAGCTGGAGCTACATGGTTTTTTAAAATAAAAGCGAGTTGAGATTTGTTTTCTGGTTTTAATAATGTTTCAACAGTTCCTTTAGGAAGTTTATCGAAAGCTGTATTAACTGGAGCAAAAACTGTTAAAGGACCTGCATTAACAAGAGCATCTTCTACACTTGCTGCTTCTATTGCAACAACTAAAGTTTTAAAGTCGTCTAATGATTTTGCAACTTGTAAAGCATTAGCTTCAGAATCTTTATCAATAACCGAAGCTTGTCCTTTATGAATAGTTTCTGTAGTCTTAGGTGTTTCTTCTACACTTTCTTTTTTAGCCTCTTTACAAGAGAAAAAAGTTAGTAATAGTATTAATGATATTATTGGAATTTTTATTTTCATCTATGAAAGATTTAAAATTTTATACAAATTTATAGAGGTATTTTAAAGTAAAATATGATTAATATCATATTAAAAGACTTTTTTATCTTTTTTGTAAAAAAAATTAATCTATTTCAGATAATTTTTTCACTTGTTTATCTAAATATTTCCAGCAATTGTAATTAATAGTATCAAACATTTCAATCATCTTAATACCATAAGGGGTAAGCTTAGTGCCACCACCAGAGCTACCTCCAACACTTTTTATAACAATTGGTTTATCATTAGATTTATTTACAGAATCAATTAAATTCCATGCTTTTTTATAAGACATACCTAATTCTTTAGCAGATTTAGATATAGAATGAGTCTTATTAATTGATTTTAATAACTTAATCCTACCTTCTCCTAAAAACATTTTATCGCCTGCTTCAATCCATATTCTACTCTTAATTTTATATGTCATATTCAAATGTTTAATTAGTCAAAACTATTTAATATGGCCAATAACAACTATGATATATATCACCCTTACTTATTCTTATTTATACTAAAAATAAATTAGCAGTTTAAAGTGCTTTTTCCTTATTTCTAAGTACTTGTAATTTAAGATTATGAAAGAGTTTCGTTATATTTATAGAGATATAACGATTTGATAAACTGTAAATTATGATAAATATCATGTGAATCCTCTTTCATATTTATGTAATTTGTTTAACAATTAAAGACCTATTTTTCTATGCCTATTAAAAGTTATTTAGCACATCCGTTTGAAGGAAAAAAAGAAGAACTTCAACAAGAAATTTCTCTTTTAAATGGCTGTGAAATAATACCTGCTGAAAATCAAAATGTTCTTGTTCTTGTTACAGAAACAATAGATGATGCAGAAGACAAAAAATTAAAAGAAACTATAGAAACCATAAAGAGTTTAAAATTACTAGCCTTGGTTTCTGGATTTAATACACCAATAAAATAAATAAAATATGAGCGCTTCATTATCTAGTAGACGAAGTTTTATTAAAAAAATGGCTGCTACAGCAGCAATGACAGCTGCAGCGACTATGTTTCCAGGAATCATTTTTGCTAGCGAACAATTAGCAGGAATACCAGAAGGAAATTTAGATTGGAAAAAAGGACCTTGTCGTTTTTGCGGTGTAGGTTGCGGAATTTTAGTCGGGGTAGAAAACGGAAAAGCAGTTGCTGTTAAAGGTGATCCAAATTCTTCAGTAAATAAAGGATTACTTTGTGTAAAAGGATATCATCAAATAATGTGTATCCAATCAAAAGATAGATTAGAATATGCTTTGGTTAAAGAAAACGGAAAGTATGTTAAAACACCAATAAATGAAGCTTTAGATATAGTAGCTAACAAAATGAAAGAAACCATTGAAAAACATGGAAAAGATTCAGTAGCTATGTATACTTCAGGGCAATCAACTATACCAGAAGGTTATGTTGCTTCTAAATTTATGAAAGGTGCTATTGGTACTAATAATTTAGATTGTAACGCTCGTTTATGTATGGCAAGTGCAGTAGCTGGTTTCTTAACTTCGTTTGGTGCAGATGAACCAATGGGATGTTATGAAGATTTTGATCACGCAGATTACTACATAACTTGGGGAAATAATATGGCGGAAATGCACCCAGTATTATTTTCTAGAATGCTAGAGCAAAAAAACACAAGAGGAGCTAAAATTATTGATTTTGCAACCAGAACAACACGTTCAAGTATGGCAGCAAATAAATCAATCTTATTTGAGCCTCAAACAGATTTAGCAGTAGGTAATGCTATTTGTTATGAAATAATTAATAATGGTTGGGTAAATAAATCTTTTGTTGAAAAGTACTGTAACTTTAGTAAAGGACTTACTAATATGGGGTATGGTTTAGAAGATAAATATAAATTTAAAGATAAACCAACAAAAATAAACTTTGATGAATACAAAGCCTTTTTAGAAGATTATTCTCCAGAGAAAGTATCAAAATTAACGAAGGTTTCAGTAAAAGATATCAAGTATTTAGCAGCTATATATGGTGATCCAAACAAAAAAGTAATGTCACTTTGGTGTATGGGTGTTAATCAACATACAAGAGGTACATGGATGAACAATATTATTTATAATATTCACCTATTAACAGGAAAAATATCACAACCAGGTAATAGTCCTTTTTCATTAACAGGACAACCATCAGCTTGTGGTACAGCTCGTGAAGTAGGAACATTTACACACAAATTACCAAAAGGAGTGGTAATGAATCCAAAACATAGAGCTAAAGCCGCAAAGATTTGGAAAGTTCCTGTAGAAAAAATACCATCAAAACCAACGTATCATGCAACTGAAATGTTTAGAGCTGTTGATAGGGGGGATATTAAATTTATTTGGACACAAGCTGTAAATCCATTAGTGTCATTACCAAGAACAAGTAGATTCCGTCCAGGAATGGAAAAAGAATCATGTTTTGTGGTTGTTTCTGATGTATTTCCAACTCCAACCTCAGATGTTGCTGATGTTATTTTACCTGCATCTTGGCATATAGAAAAATCTGGATTGTATGGGAATTCTGAAAGAAGAACACAGCACTGGAATAAAATGGTGGAAGGGCCAGGAGAAACAACACCTGATGCGTGGATGTTTATTGAAGTAGCAAAACGTATGGGGTATGGAGATTTATTCCCGTATTCAAAAGAAAATCACGTAGAAGAAATTTATAATGAATATCGACAGTTCCATGCAGGAAAAAAGCACAATATGGCACCACTTGAAGTTCTTAAAAAAGAATCTGGAGCTATATGGCCATATGTAGATGGGAAATCAACACAGTGGCGTTTTAATTCTAAATACGATCCTGCATGTACTAATGGAGAAGAATTTCATTTTTATGGAAAACCAGATGGTAAAGCAGTTATATGGCAACGCCCATATGAACCAGCTCCAGAAGTACCAGATAATGAATATCCGTTTTGGTTAAATACAGGTCGTGTAATTGAGCATTGGCACACAGGTTCTATGACACGTAGAATACCTGTTTTACACAAAGCAATGCCACATGCTTATGTTGAATTTCATCCAGATGATGCAAAAGCATTAGGTATTAGAAACGGTGAAAATGTTAAAGTTTCTTCTCGTAGAGGATCATGTGTTTTACCTGCATCTATAAACGAAAGAGGTTTACCTACAAAAGGACAAGTATTTGTACCATTTTTTGATGAAAACATGTTAATTAACGATGTTACTTTAGACGCTTTTTGTCCAATTTCTAAAGAACCAGATTACAAAAAGTGTGCAGTTAAAGTAGAAAAAGCATAAAATCATGAGAAAACGACTCGGTATTATATCTTTATTTGTAATTCTATTTATTGCTTTTATAACAATATGGAACTACAGCTATCAGACAGGGAAAGAGGATGCATATATCCCTGTAAAAAAGGATAAAACAATTCCTGTTATTCCTTTAGAAAAAGGTGTTTTTAAACGTTCAGAACATGCTTTAGATTATAGTAAAATGCCTGTAGATGAAACACATCAACGAAGCATAGAAACATATCATAAAAACAGAGCTTTTTATGGAGCTCCGCCAAGTATTCCTCATGAGGTAAAAAATGAGAGAAATATGGGAGACAATAGCTGCTTAAAATGTCATGAAAATGGAGGTTATGTAGAAAAATTTGAAGCATATACACCTGTTACGCCACACCCAGAGATGGTAAACTGTCGTCAATGTCATGTACCACAAAAAAGTAAATCATTATTTGTAGCTAACAGTTTTAAGAAAGGAACCATTCCTGCTGTTGGAAATAATAACGCTTTATTGGGAAGCCCACCGGCAATTCCGCATCAATTACAAATGAGAGAAAATTGTTTGTCTTGTCATGCAGGGCCAAGTGCACCTAAAGAAATTAGAGTGTCTCACCCAGAAAGAGTTAACTGTCGTCAATGCCATGTTCCTAGCAATAAAGTAACCGGAGATATAGGTTCTTTTATCAGAAAAATTGAAAACTAATGAAAATACACCGTTACATATACAGTATTAGTTATTACTTATTAATAGCTTTTTTAATAACTTCTTGTAAGCATGATAAAGAGCACGAATATCATACTGTTACAGATAAAATTGAAGCAAAAAGTAAAAACTACAAAGGAATTAAAACAAGTTCAGACACCTATATTGATGGAATGAATTTATTAGAGGTAACTGAAAATGAAATTACTTTTTTGATTCCTAATAGAAAAGATGAAATTAAATCTTTTAAATGTACAGAATGTCATACCAAACCTTTAGCTGAAATGCAAAGTAAGGATATAAAAAAGGCACACTGGAACATAAAATTAAAACATGCAGATGTAAATACTATGAACTGTGTTACTTGCCATAACAGCAACAATATGGATAATCTAAAAAGTATTACGGGGCATGATATAGATTTTAATAAAAGTTATAAATTATGTAGTCAATGTCATCAAAAACAATACAAAGATTGGACAGGTGGAGCGCATGGAAAAAAATTAGAGAGTTGGGCAAAACCAAGAGCTTCTATGACCTGTGTAAACTGTCATAATCCACACTCACCAAGTTTTAAGACTAAGTGGCCAGCAAGATTTAATACTCAAAAAGTTAAAGAACGTAAATAGTTTAGGCATGAGCGATAACAAAAAGAAATGGTTTACTCTAAACCTAAATAGCAAACACAAACAAACAGCTAGTTCTTGTGGTTGTGGTAAAACTTCTGGTGGATGTGATTCTCACAACAAAAAAGAAGAATTAAGTAATGATGAATTTTTTGAAGCTGCAGTTGATGCTTCAATAGGGGATGAAAGGCATAAAGATGGTTTTGATCAAGTTTTTGATGTAAAAATGGATCGTAGATCTGCCTTTAAAAAACTAACTGCTAGTTTATTAATTGGGGCTGGAGCAGCTTCATCTTGTACAAGTATTACATCAAGTGAAGAATCTAAAGAGAAAGCACAAATAGATTGGGAAGAACAATTTAAAGGAAACTATAAATTGATGGACGATAAAGAGAAATCTGCTACCGTAGATAGATTGGTTCGCTCTTATCAATTAAGAACTGGTAAAAACATTAGCATGTCTTCTAAAAATGCAGAAGAAGATGTGTTATTTGGCTATGCTTTTAATATATCTAAATGTCAAGGATACATGGATTGTGTGAGTGCTTGTGTTGAAGAAAACAACCAAGATAGAAACTCAGAAATGCAATACATTCGTATTCATGAAATGAAAGATGGTAAAGGTTTTAATTTTAATGAAGCTGATGATAATTACTATCATGAAGTTCCAGCCGAAGGTCATTTTTATATGGGAACTCAATGTTTTCATTGTGATAATCCACCTTGTGTAGAAGTTTGTCCGGTACAAGCAACTTGGAGAGAAGAAGACGGTTTAGTTGTAGTTGATTATGATTGGTGTGTTGGTTGTAGATATTGTATGGCAGCGTGTCCTTACGATGGTCGTAGATTCAACTGGAGCAAACCAGAAGTTCCTGAAGAAGAAATCAATAAAAACCAACATTATTTAGGAAATAGAATGCGTAAAAAGGGTGTCATGGAAAAATGTACTTTCTGTGTACAACGCTCAAGAGCAGGTAAAAACCCCGCATGTGTAGAAGCTTGTCCAACAGGTGCACGTATTTTTGGAAACCTATTAGATCCAGAAAGCTCTATTAGATGGGTGTTGGAAAACAAAAAAGTATTCAGATTAAAAGAAGATTTAGGTACAGAGCCAAAGTTCTGGTACTTCATGGATTAAAATATATAGAATGAAAACACTTAAAGTTTTTGGAAGTTTAGTTAAAGATAGCCTTGATATTATTACCAAAGGAACCAAAAAATACCACTTATGGATGGGGTTTTTAACCTTAGTAATGTTAATAGGTATGTACTGTTATTCAATTCAGTTAGAACACGGATTAAGTGTTACTGGAATGACAGATAGAGTAAGTTGGGGATTGTACATTTCTAATTTTACTTTTTTAGTTGGTGTAGCCGCAGCAGCGGTTATGCTGGTAATGCCAACCTATGTTTTAAAAGATATAGATTTTAAACAGGCCGTTTTAATTGGTGAAGGAGTCGCAGTTGCTGCATTAATTATGTGTTTAGCATTTGTGGTTGCAGATATGGGAGGTCCATCAGTTTTATGGCATATGTTACCTGGAATTGGAGTTTTTAATTTTCCAAACTCAATGCTTACATGGGATGTTATCGCTTTAAATGGTTATTTATTTATCAATATTAGTATTCCTTTGTATATATTATTTAGACATTATCAAGGAAAAGAATCTAAAAAAAGTGTCTATTTACCAGGAGCTCTGATTTCGGTTTTTTGGGCTGTAGGAATTCACTTAGTTACGGCATTTTTATATCAAGGGTTACAAGCAAGACCATTTTGGAATAATGCTTTATTAGGACCTCGTTTTTTAGCTTCAGCATTTGCAGCAGGACCTGCTTTAATTATTTTAGTATTAGCAATTATTAGAGGATTTACTGATTTTAAAATTGAAGATAAAACCATCAAGAAAATTGCAATGGTGGTAACAGTTGCAGCACAGATTAACATTATTATGTTAGTTTCTGAATTGTTTAAAGAATTTTATGCGCCTACACATCATAGTGAAAGTGCTTACTATTTATTTTTTGGATTAGATGGTAAAACTGCCTTACTACCTTGGATTTGGACAGCTATTTCTATGAATGTTTTAGCTACAATCATCTTAACTTTCCATAAATTACGTAATAATTTAAATGTACTTTATTTTGCTTGCATTCTTTTATTCGTTGCCATTTGGATTGAAAAAGGTTTTGGATTAATAGTTCCAGGGTTCATTCCCGGACCTTACGGTAAAATTGCTGAATATACTCCTACAGGGATAGAAATCGGTGTTACTTTGGGTATTTGGGCTATGGGAGCTTTAATATTTACCATTTTAGCTAGAACAGCTATTGGTATTGAAACAGGTAAATTGAGGTATAAAAATTAATTTTATTTGCTATTTATTGTAAAATAGTAGTGTGTTTAATAAGAAGCGTCTTCAGATAAGGCGCTTCTTTTTTTGTGGAATATTTTTATCATTTTATTTGTAACTATACCAATTAACTTATTATTTTCGCATACGAAATGTCAAAATTTAAAGCCGGGGGGCTTTTGTTAAGACTAATTCGAAAAAGGAACTGAAAGTGTTCCTTTTTTTAGCTTCAATAATTACTACAATTATCAAATAAAATATAATTTCACAATCATTATAGTGCTGCGATTGTTGAGTTTGTTATTTTAAACAAACCTCGAAGAGTTTAATTATTTTTTTTTGAAAGCAATAAATCTGTCTGTCAATTCATCTATTTGAAGTTTATTTACTTTAGCAATGTATTCGATAGTTTCTTTTCTATATATAAATACATGAGTAGGGTCATTTCTATAAAACCAGGAGTTAAAATCAATACTATCATTGTATAGCATCGTCATAATGAGTAAGCTCCCATTATCTTTTAATTTAGATACAAGTCTGTTTATTTCTTTTTTAGGATTGTAAAAGTGCTCAAAAACTTCACAGCTTACTATATAATTATACATAGAATCTAGTAAATCATACTTGGGAGCAAAAAAAGGATCGTATTGCACAATCTCATAATTTTTCTTCATAAGCATACTTGAAATAACAGGCCCTGTGCCACAACCAAAATCGAGTCCTTTATGCTTAGATGAAAAATTATCAAACACATAATTGGTAATAGGTGATGTAAAATTTTGATATCGAATATCATTTACATCATTGTTATGTGTTTCATACCTTGCTTTTTCTTCAGCTGCTGTTAAATAATACTTCTCATCTTTTACAATGCCCATACAAACTGTACATTCATAATAATAGTCATCTTTTTTATTTACAAGTTCAGAACTACAAAGAGTACAATTCATATTAATTATAGATATTTGTTTGTAAGATAACAATATAGTAAAAACAAAAAAAACGACCTCTAGAGATCGTTTAAATTAGAAAGTATTATTATTTACATCTCCAATTTCCATTAGAATCTTGTATACAATGTCCAGTTTTACAAATAATAGGAGCTCCTAACCAATTACAAATTTCAAGAGATGGTCCATTTCCATTAATCGATAGTTGTTCTTTTTTGTTTAGAGGGAATCCTAAGTTTGAAATGTTTTTCAACATGGTTTAATTTTTAAGTTTTCAAAATCATGCTTTTAAGAAGACTATGATTAAAATAAACCCGTAATAAAAGTAAAGATGAACAATATTTCTTTGCTTTTTTATATTTAATTTTCAGTTACTCAAAAGTAACTTATTATAATAATAACAAGGATAAAAAAGCGAACCGAAGTTCGCTTTTTATTTAACCTGGAAGGCATCTTCCGTTATGACAAATTGCATAAGGGTCATTCCAAGAAATAATGCATTCTTCATCTGCTTGACAAGATAAACTACCTCCATTAATAGATTTTTGTTCTATTTTATTTAAAACTGAACCTAAATTTGAAACATTTTTTAACATAGTAATAAATTTTTAGTTGTCTCAAATTTAGATAATAGTAGCTTAAATAAGTTTAGAAAAACCATAAAAAAAGTAAGGCAAAACCTTTAAAAATAACTTATTTAAACGCAAAATAGTTTTTGAATTAAATTTGAAAATTAAAAAAAGAAGAGTACGTTTACAGTATAACCACCAACAAGAAAAAAATATGGATAAAACCGATTTAAAAATAGTACAGTTACTAGCTAAAGGCTTTAAACAGAGTGAAATTTCAATTCAATTTAAAAACAAAGAAATAACCCCAAATAGTATCTCTATAATAGAAAAAAGGATAAAAAAATTAAAAACGAAGTATAAAGCTAAAACAAATTTTCATTTAGGTATCTTATTAACCAAAGAAGGAATTCTATAAAAGAAGAGAAGAAGTTATCACCTCCAGATACTTCTTCTCTTATAACTAACTAATCTATCAAACTGTTAAATAAAAAACTAAATTTCAATTTATATTCCAAAGATAGTTTAGAGATGTTCTTATTATTTTAAAAATTAGACGAATAGAAATAAAAGTATCGGTGAAAGGATCTTTTCTACTAATTAACTAAAATAAATATGTAAAATATATTATTGATTAATGTTTTCTAAAGTAAAGTTGAAGGGCTCAGATTCCTTTCCAGTTCCGCCACCTGTCATAACAATATCTGCACTTGTAATTCCGAATAAATTAATTTCAGTGTTAATTTGTGAAATTATAGCTGAACTCATTACATCTCCTTCTTCAACTTGAGAAACAACACCTATAAAGATTTTTGGTTGAAATTCAAAAACAGCTTTTTGTCCAGGAGCCAAGCCTGTTTTTGCTGCAAATAATTTTCCATCTCTATAGCAATTAGCATTAATAGCTCCACTAGCTAAATTATTTCTTATTTCTACTTCATTTGGGCTAGTAGCAGGAGTAGAAGACTTTCTAAGTATATCTCCAGATGAATCTTTGATCATTTCAAAGGCTTCTCCTTTAGAAGCTATTTGTTGTGGAGTATAGTTTCCATAAGAATCACTTGCACAGACATTAAATTGCATAGGGTATATAAAAGGATGATTATCTAACCTTCCACAGTTTTGGATTACTATCCAAGCTATAGCTGTTTCCCCAAAATCTTCTGCAACATTTTGTTGAAAGATTACAACGCTGCTATTATTGACATCTGCAGATTTATTTATAAAGTTTAATTTAATTTTTTCCATGATTTTAAAAGTTTTATAAAAAGGTTAATATATAATCGATACTTATAAATCTTTAAAAGTTAATCGAATTTTGAGTATTCGAATGTATTTTATAAAAACTAAATTTAGGCTAGTGATAAGCCTTATAAAAAATAAGGAAAAGACCTGTTTTTAATTGGATGAAACCACCTTCAGAGGGCTATATTATAAGCAGTAGAGTAGGAGATTTTATATTTATAAGTTATATAGAATAAAGAAATATAACTAAAATAAAACCCCACAAAACATTATTAATAATGTTTTGTGGGGTTTTCTGTGCACATAGCGGGAGTCGAACCCGCACGTCCTTACGAACACAAGCCCCTCAATTTAGTGGGCTTAGTTATACAATATTTTAAGCCTTGTTTCTTAGATAGTTGATTAAGGTCAATATTACTTGCTTTATTAATTATAGGTACTTATAAAGGTACTGTTTTTTTTAAACTAATATTATATTAAAAAGAGATTGTTATGGTTGTTTGGAGGCTAAAATATCAATACATTAAAAATTAATCAAGTTAACTAAAGGTAAATCAACCGGAGACATTTTCTACTCATCCAAAGGAAATAGATGATTGTAGTTGAATCCATAATTTTTATTGATTAATCTTGTTGTTTGTGCGGTCATTTCTTCAATGAAGTACAGTGTTTAGTTATGAATAGATTGATATATCCGTTTATTAATCTATCAATATTTTTGTTGAAAATTTTATTTCTTCAAGAACTATTTGACTCTCAATGTCACCGATATTATGGATAGATGCAACCTCATTAACTAAGAAGTTTCTGAAAGATTTAATATCAGAGAATCTAACTTTTACCAAAAAATCAAAACTTCCCGATGTGTGATAAAATTCAAGAACAGTTTTTAGTTTCTCCATTTCTCGTATAAATTCATTTCGCTTTTCTAAATGATGATCCTTTATAGTAATATTCATGAAAACTAAAATACTTTTACCAAGCATGTCAGCATCTAATAAAGCAACATATTGTTTAATAATTCCAGTCTTCTGCAATTTCTTTATACGTTCATAAATAGGAGTTGTAGTAAGAGAAAGCTTATGAGCCATTTCTTTGGCTGTTGTCATTGCGTTTTCTTGGAGAATTTCAAGGATTTGTGCATCAATATCATCAATATTTAGTGAATTAGTCTTCATTAAGTTATTTTTTAGTGTAATTTACTTAAATAAACACAACGTGCAACTATATTCCCTTTTTTAATTGAATTTTGCTTTGAAAAATACTTATATTCAATGAAAATCTGTTTTATAATGTACCCTTGGGAAAAGGTAAATCCTAAGCAAGATTCTACACTTAGAATGATTCATGAACTTGCAGTTCGTGGACATGAAATTGCCATAACATCCCCATCTAATTTAACAATTCGTGATAGTATTACATTGAGTTTGTGTAAAACTATTGTTAATCAAGATAAAGTTTCTAATAGTATTCCATCGTTTTATAAGTCGGTTAAATTTTATAAAGAAATGAAACCTTTACAACATTTTGATGTAATATTTATGAGGGACAATCCACCTATGGATCCATTGGTGCTTAACTTCCTTGATTCTATAAAAGATGATGTGTTTATATTAAATGCGGTGGATGGTTTACGAGAAACCAATAATAAAATTTATACAGCTGCATATTACGATCCAAAACGTGAGTTGATTCCAGCGACTCATGTATCAAAAAATATTGATTATTTATTAAGGATCATCGAAGAATCGGATAAAGAGAAGATGATTTTAAAACCATTAGATGGATATGGTGGTAGTGGTGTAATTATAATCGAAAAATCAGCAATGCATAATATTAAATCTTTACTTGATTTCTATATTAATGGAAAAGAAGGAAAGTCTAGTTATGTTATTTTGCAGGAGTATGTTGAGGGTGCTGAAGATGGAGATGTACGTGTATTAATGTTAAATGGAGAACCTATCGGAGCTTTACGTAGAAGACCAGCAAGAGGTGATGCACGTTCAAACATTTCTGCAGGTGGTAGTGTAGAAAAATATAAGTTAACCAAAGAGGATAAAATTCTATGTAGAAAAGTTGGAGAAAAATTAGTCCGTGATGGTATATACTATGCTGGACTTGATTTGATAGGAGGAAAATTAATTGAAGTAAATGTAATGAGTCCAGGAACGATTACAGATATCAATAAATTGAATAACACAAAGATTCAAAAGAAAATTGTAGACTACTTAGAACGTGTTGTAGAAGAAATAAGTAATAGAAAGAACAAGTCAGAACTTATAAAGCTAGTGTCCGATGAAAAGGTTAGAGATTAATGAAATTATAGCATTAATAAATGCCGAAAAACATTTTGAAACTATTGCTTTTGACGGTTCTTTTTCTATAAAAATAAATCGATACCTACCATATTGTTGTACTGCTATTCATGATGGAAGCAACTTGCGTAATGAGTTAAAAGAAAAGATAAATCATGACGAGTATAACCGTTGGTATGAAGAAGATCCTTTTACAGGAGATTTTATATCTTCAATGCCCATTACTTTAATTGGTAATGATTCTCGTTTTGAATATGATTTAAATAGAAAACCAAATGATTGTATTTTTGATATTGCCTGGGATAAAAAAGTTTGGAAAAAGAAATTAACACCTAAAGAAAGACAGAAAAGTATTGAAAAGCATAATAACTATTATAAAGTTACTCATGCATTAATTAAAAAATTAGAGGCACTTTTTGGAGGATGTGTAGTTTATGATATTCATTCTTATAATTTTCAGCGTTGGGACAGAAAAGTACCATTGTTCAATATCGGAGCAGAGAATATTGATATGAATCGGTTTGGAAATGTTATAGAGCATTGGAGGCAAGAACTTGGGAAGATTGAAGTACAAGATATTGAGAATAATAGCGCTATTAACGATGTTTTTTATGGAAGAGGTTATAACCTTGAGTATATTACAAAAAACTTTAAGAATACCTTAGTTTTAGCTACAGAAATCAAAAAAGTTTATTGTAATGAAATTTCAGGAGATGATTATCCTAACATAATTAAGACGCTACAAAAAGGATTTAAAAAAGCAATACTTAATAATGCTAATTTTTTTAATCAAAAGCATTCAGAATGGGAACATCAAGTAAAGGCAAAATTATTAGATAAAACAATGGATTCTTCAATTCTTAAAGTTGATAAAGAATTGTTTAGGCTACTCAAAGGGTTTGAATTGTTGGCTTCTGTTAATCCTATTAATAATATTCAAGAGAAAAAACGTTTTTTCAAAAATAAATGTACAGAAACACCAAATTTCAAGTATAATCCTATTAAAATAAATCCATTTGAATTAAAACAGAAATTAAGCAATCTTAGAGTACAAGATATATCAGATGTTTCAATCCGTCATTTATATGAATCTGTTATCAATAGTTATTTTGATAAAATAGATATGCTGTCTGAATTAGATACCCCAAAATTTTTGTATAATTCATTGCGTTATTTTGGAAGGCCTTCCAAAAAGGATATTCAAAATGCACATTATTTTTTGCATTTGCCCGATGTAGCTGGTGAGCCTAAGAGATCACCAAGTTTAGGTGTTGAAGAAGCTATGGTTTCTTTTAAAGAAGGTCTTGAAAACTATGGATTTAAAAGTAGAATAGAAAAAAGTAATCGTGTTATCTCACAAGTAATGGTTTTAAATGCGAAAAAGACTATTTTATTTAGACCAGATGCAAAATTTACTAGAAGTCAAATAAACGCACTTGTAGAACATGAAATAGGGGTACATATGGTTACAACAATGAATTCTAATGCTCAGAAATTGAATTTATTCAATCTAGGACTTCCTGTAAATACCATGACACAAGAAGGGTTAGCTATTTTATCTGAATATCTTAGTGGTAATATTTCAATGAAAAGGCTTAAAAAGTTAGCTTATCGTGTTATTATAGTAGATATGATGTGTAATGGAGCTGATTTTATTGAATGTTATAATTTTCTTGTAAACGACCATGATTTAGATAAAGATGACGCTTTTAGTGTAGTGACAAGAATATTTAGAGGAGGGGGCTTTACAAAGGATTATTTATATTTAAGTGGATTTGTGAAAATATTACGTTTTTGGGAGAATGATAATGATTTAAATCCTTTATTAATAGGTAAAACCTCTCTTGATTTTTATCATATAATTAATGAAATGATGCAAAGGGAGATGATTCAGAAACCAACTTATACTACACTTAGTTTTAACTATCCAAAGCTTGGTAGAAATAATGATATATATGAATATATTTTAAGTGGGCTTAAGTAGTAAAATGTTCTATTCTACACAACCTTTTAGTGTAAGAAATTTAGGGCAGAGGATAGATACTGTTACAGGTATTCTCATGCTTTTTTTAGTAAAAGGCTAGGAGTGAGAAATAAAAAATCACTTATAAATATTTTTATAAGTGATTTTTTATTAACGTTTTAGTCTATGTGCACATAGCGGGAGTCGAACCCGCACGTCCTTACGAACACAAGCCCCTCAAGCCTGCGCGTCTACCAATTCCGCCATACGTGCTTAAACTAAAAAAGCTAAGCAAATGCTTAACTTTTTTGTGACCGGGCTGGGGCTCGAACCCAGGACCCTCTCCTTAAAAGGGAGATGCTCTACCAACTGAGCTACCAGGTCATTGCTTCCTTGCAAAAGCGGTTGCAAATATACAACTGTTCTTTAAGCTAAAAAAGCTTTTTTATAATAAATTTTACTCATATTTGTAACTGCTTAATTATTAGTTTATGAAAATAGTTTTAATAGGGTATATGGCTAGTGGGAAATCAACCATAGGTAGATTGTTAGCTACTGAAATGGGATTATCCTTTATTGATTTAGATGATTATATTGAAGAAAAAGAAAATAAATCGATCACAGAAGTTTTTGCAACTAAAGGAGAAATCTATTTTAGAAAACAAGAGCATTTCTATTTAAAAGAATTATTAGCTCTTGACACTAATTTTATTTTAGCATTAGGAGGAGGAACTCCTTGTTATGCTGGAAATATGGAGTTGCTATTAGAGGCAACAAATGTTATAACGGTATATTTACAAACAAGCATTAATACAATTGTAGAAAGGCTAACAAACGAAAGAAACAAACGTCCATTAGTAGCTAGACTTAACGAAAATGAATTACCAGAATATATTGCTAAACATTTATTTGAAAGAAGTTACTTTTATAACAAAGCTGCTTTTAAGCTAAAGATTGATAGTAAGAATAAAGAAACTATTATTACAGAGTTAATAGAATATACTAATCTAGATAAGCAATAATTTCATTTTCTTTAAATTCAACCACTACATGCTCTTTTATAGAAGTAGATAAAGAGATCCCTTTAAAATCAGCTTTTACAGGGTATTTCTTATGATTTCTGTTCACTAGTACTGCAGTTTTAAAACGCTTTAAAGGAACATCTAAAAAGTGCTTTACACCGTATATTAAAGTAGTACCTGAGTTTAAAACATCATCTACTAAAACTAATGGCTTATTTTTGTATTCATCTACAACTAGAGATGTAGTAATAGGAGTTATTGGATTTTTCTTATCAATAACAACTTTACACAACACAGTTTTTAATGGAGAAATCTCAGATAATACTTCTATAATTTTTTTAGCAAACAAATAACCATTATTTGCAATACCAGCTATAATTAGCTCGTTTTCTTCGTTATTACTCTCATAAATTTGAAAAGCAATTCTACGAATTTTTTGTTCTATTTGAGTATTTGTTAAAATAATAGTCTCAACTGGTGCCATGTTTGTTTTTTTTGTAAAGTTATTATAAATTAAGATTTTTTTCATCAGAATCTTCATAATAATCGTCAATATCACGTCGATCTTTTTTTGTTGGCCTTCCTGTACCTTTTTTTCTATAATAATCTTTTGAATACTTTAATAACTCCGTTTTTTCAAATTCTTCTTTAGGTGTTAAATCTTTTCTATATAAATCTACCAATTTAGCACCAACTCTGTTAGGAGGGATGTCTAAAACTTTAATTTTATAATTTATTTGATTTTTTCTAATAGTAATTTCTTCGTTTCCAAATATATCTTTAGAAGGTTTTAAATTAGTGCCATCAATTTTAACATGTCCCTTTTTACATGCTTCTGTAGCTATACTACGTGTTTTAAATAAGCGAATACACCACAAATATTTATCAATTCTCATATAAAAAGTTAAAATTTAAAGATTCATTTTTTACAAAGGTATAAAAATGGTAAATTGCGCGTTAAAATTTCAAAACTAAATGATAAAATTTAAACATTTTTTTTACACCGCTATAATTAGTGTTATCCTATACTCTTGTGGAGGGTCAAGCAATACTGCTGCTAATTTCGACCATGAAGCTCAAGCTGTAATAGATAACGATTCTTTAGTTACCTTTTTAAAAAACAATTACTATAATGCTACTTTAGATTCTGTTAAAGTAATTGATAGTGGGCAAACTTCATTATTTGATGATCCTAATTTAAAAACTAAGGATGTAAAAGAAAATGATATAGATTATAAATTGTATTATTATGTAAATAGAATAGGTACTCCAGTTCCTGTAAAAGGATTTCCAACGGTTATGGATTCTGTTTATGCAAAATATAGAGGACAAAGAATTATAAGAAAAGATAGTTTAAGCCCTGATTTTGATAAAAATACTACATGGTTTTCACTTAATCGTGTAATTAGAGGTTGGACCTACAGTTTTGTACATTTTAAAGGAGGAGAAAATGTAACGGGTAACGGACCAATAACTTATATTAATGGAGGTAAAGGTATTTTATTTATCCCTTCAGGATTAGCATATAGAAACGGCGGGAGATCTCCTTCTATTTTACCTAATGAAAATTTACTTTTTTATATTGAATTATGGGATCTAGTAGAGAACACCGATGATGATTTAGATGGTATTCCTTCTATTTTTGAAGATGTAGATGGTGATGGTGATCCTAGAAATGATGATACTGATAGCAATAATGTTCCTAATTATGCTGATGCTGATGATGACGGTGATGGAAAATTAACAAAAGATGAAGATGCTAATGGTGATGGTGACCCAAGAAATGATTTTAGTGACCCTAAAAACCCAACATTACCAGATTACTTAAATAGAGATATTAGATAATATATCTATATAAAATAAAAAAACCGAAGTTGTTAACTTCGGTTTTTTTATGCTTTAAGATTAATTTAAAATCTATAAGAAAGTCCTACTATAATTTGATTTACTCGTGTATCAAAATTAACGGTACTCGTATTTAATAAGCTACTTTCTGTACTAGAAAAAGCTCTTTCCCATCGTACATCTAAACCTAATTTTCCTAAATCAACACCTGCACCTAATTGCATTCCCATAGAAAAACCATCGGCTTTTACATCTTTAATATCACTAATACCGAAATCTCCATCTAAAATATACTGAAAAGAAGGTCCAACGAAAATACGTCCAACACCAAAAACTTTTTTCCCTAATAATACAGGTATATCTATTTTTCTAAATTCATAACTAGTTGTACTAGGATTTGCAGATTTAGGTAAATACACAACTTCATTACTTAATTGAGTATATACTAATTCAGGTTGAATAAATAAACCTATAACAGGAATTTTTACTCGTGTCCAAATACCAGCATGAAATCCTGTTTTACTTTTTGCTCCACTAAGAATGTCACTACTTACATTTGAAATAGATTTAGAATTGTAGTTTACACCACCTTTAATTCCAAAGTGAATTTGACTTTGCGCAAATTGAATGCTTCCTATAAAAAGGAACGCAATTAAAATTATTTTTTTCATATTTATTGATTTAAGTGTATTATTAAAACTTATTTTTATTTAATTTATTGAGTGAATATAAATGAAGAAGCATCATTTTAACTATAAAATGATGCTCTTAAATTTTATGTTTTAAAGTTTATTTCCTAGAAATTACTTTTTCTACAGCTGCAATAATTGCTTTATCATTCAATCCGTATTTCTCCATTAATTCAGCTGGAGTTGCAGATTCTCCAAAACTATCATTTACTGCTACAAATTCTTGTGGAGTAGGGGTATTAGTGGCTAAACAACGAGCTACACTTTCACCTAAACCACCATATTTATTATGCTCTTCAGCAGTAACAATACAACCAGTTTTAGCTACAGATTTTAAAATAATATCTTCATCTAAAGGTTTAATCGTATGAATATTAATTACTTCAGCAGAAATACCTTTTTCTTCTAATTGCTCTGCAGCTTGTAAAGCTTCCCAAACTAAATGTCCAGTGGCAACAATAGTAACGTCATTTCCTTCAGTAAGTTTAATTCCTTTACCAATTTCAAAAGGCTCATCAGTCATAAATACTGGTACTTTTGGTCTACCAAAACGTAAATATACTGGTCCATCAAAATCTGCAATAGCAAGAGTAGCAGCTTTAGTTTGACTGTAATCACAAGTATTAATAACTGTCATACCAGGTAACATTTTCATCAAACCTATATCTTCTAAAATTTGGTGTGTTGCTCCATCTTCACCAAGAGTTAATCCCGCATGAGAAGCACAAATTTTCACATTTTTATCTGAATAAGCAATTGATTGACGAATTTGATCGTAAACACGACCTGTTGAAAAGTTAGCAAAAGTACCCGTAAAAGGTATTTTACCTCCAATCGTTAATCCAGCAGCAATACCCATCATGTTTGCTTCAGCAATACCAATTTGGTAAAAACGTTCTGGATGATTTTTAGCAAAATCGCCCATTTTTAATGATCCTGTTAAATCTGCACATAATGCAACTACGTTCTCATTGGTTTTTCCTAATTCAGTTAAACCATCACCAAATCCAGATCTGGTATCTTTTTTTTCAGTATAAGTATATTTTTTCATCAGTTATGTTGTGTGAATACGGGTCAAAAATAATCTTTTATAAAAATGTATACTACAAATTTATTAATTCTTTATAAAGTTTATGAACAGGAAAGCCCATAACATTAAAATAACTACCTTCTATTTGAGTAATTCCTATTTTTCCAATCCATTCTTGAATGCCGTAAGCACCAGCTTTATCAAAAGGTTTGTAAGTATTTATATAATAATTAATCTCTTCATCGGTAAGCTTTTTAAAGGTAACGGTAGTTGCATCATTAATAATATGTTTCTTCTTTTTACTTGTAAAACATATGGAAGTTATTACTTGATGTGTATTATTAGATAGCTCTTTAAGCATTTTAAATGCTTCTTTATAATTTTTAGGCTTCCCTAATGCTTTATTATCAAACCAAACTATTGTATCTGATGTTATTAAAAGATCATTTTCTTTTAATTCATTTTCAAAAGGCTTCGATTTTAAATTAGCTAGAAAATCAGTTATTTCAATACCTAATAATTCATTAGGGTAAATTTCTTCAACTTCCTTGGTTCTTATCTCAAAACTTAAGTCTAAATCTTTGAGAAGTTGTTGTCTTCTTGGAGAATTAGAAGCTAGAATTATGTTGAATTTTGATAGTTTATTTGATAACATATTTAAAATAATAAGTAACTATTGGGACACTAAAAATAGCTAGAAGGTAAGCTACATTAGAAACCTTATATAAAAATTTATAGTTATTTGAACTAGATGCGTTAATTAGTAAGTAAATAATAAAGAGTTCTGGAACCGTTCCTAAAAAAAATATAGCTAATAGTAGTATTTTGTTTTTAATATAAGTTATTGAAAAATACAAAATGATAATACTAACAATAACCACGATTATTAAAGCTGTATTTTTAGCTCTCTTTCTTCCTAAAATAACAGGTAGTGTTGTGTTTTTTCTAGCATAGTCATAATTGATTTGATTAATATCAATTATTATTTCTCTATAAAAATTACTCAAAAAAGAAATAATTACATACACAATTGCAATTGACTGCAACTTAAAAAACAGATCCCATTGAGAAGTATTTAAGTTTATTGGAGCATCAAACCATAAAACAACTAAGATTATAAATGGTTTTAAAAAGGCTCTCCCAATACTATTTAAAAAAGTTTTCTTCTTAGTATTATTGGCATATATCAGAGTAGCTATTAAACAACATAAAAAAATAAAACTGTAATAAGGTTTACTTATTTTAAATGACAATAATACTCCTAAAGAAATCCCTGAAATTGAAAAAAAAAGAATAGAAGCCTTTATTTTATCTAAAGGGAAAACATTTTTCTTTCCTTGCTTTCTTTTATAATAATTTGTTAAATAACCTGTTCCAATGATAAAGGTAGTGGATAAGGATAAAATACTTAAATCTAAAAAAGAAAGTGTTGTTTTAAAGCCACAACCATATAAAAAACAGAATTTGAATAGAAAGAGTAAAAAAATAAAATATAAAAGTTCTTTCCAGTGAATAATATTAAAAAAAGCTATAAGCATTAATTAAATGCTTTTTTAATTCTTGCTAAATCTTTTTTATTATCTCTATCTTTTATTGTTTGACGTTTGTCATGCGTTTTTTTACCTTTAGCTAAAGCAATGTCTAGTTTAGCCCAACCATTTTCATTTATAAAAAGTTTAAGAGGCACTATAGTACTTCCTTTGGCTTCAACTTCTCTTTCAAGCTTTTTTAACTCACGTTTATTTAATAATAATCGACGTTCACTTTTTGGCTTGTGGTTATAATTATTACCAAAAGCATATTCTTCAATATACATATTAATAACAAAAAGTTCACCTTGATCATTAAACTCACAAAAGCTTTCAGTTATACGAGCTTTACTGAGTCTTATCGATTTTATTTCAGTACCAGTAAGCTGTATTCCAGCAGTATATTTATCAATTATCTCGTATTCAAAACGAGCTTTTTTATTTTGTATGTTGATCTTTTTTTGCATAAGTAATAGCAAATATAAATATAATTGTTAAGCTTATTTATAAAAATAATAAACTATGATTTTAGTCATGATATTCCCTAAAGCTTCAAGGTAATTTTGTCTTAGAAATAAGTGAATAATTAAATTTTAAAATTATGAAAAAAGTAGTATTAAGCTTAATTTTTGGGGTACTATTAATAGGAAGTATCAGTGCACAAGAAAAAACAAAAGAAGACAAAAAATGGCAAGCTAGATTTAGATGGGTAAGTGTTTTGCCTAGCGAATCTGCAACAATTGGAACTATTGGTGGCGATGTAGAGATTAGTAATAATTTAATTCCTGAAATTGATTTTACCTATTTTTTTACAGAAAACATTGCAGCTGAATTAATTTTAGGAACAACAAAGCATAATGTTAAAGCTGTGAACACTGCTCTAGGAAATGTAGATTTAGGGCATGTATGGTTATTACCACCAACTTTAACAGTTCAGTACCATTTTAATTTAAATAATTTTAGACCTTATATTGGTGTAGGAGGGAATTACACTATTTTTTATAGCGCAAACCCTGGAGCTGTTGTTGATGTAACTTATAAAAACTCTTTTGGATATGCTTTTCAAGCTGGTTTTGATTATGATTTAGATGATACTTGGTTTTTAAATATTGATGCTAAATATATAGGATTAAGTACAGATGTTACTGTAAATGCTGGTGTAGCTACAGTTCCTGCTAATGTTGATATTAACCCTTTACTAATTGGGTTTGGAGTAGGTATGAGATTTTAAAACTCTTTAAAAATAAACAATAAAAAGCAGCTTTATATGCTGCTTTTTTTATTAACATAACTTTAAATATTGTACATACAATATTCTTGTAATTTTGTTTAAACAAACAGTAAAATGAAGTACATGCGATATATATATGCAATTGTTATGCTATTTTTAGTTTCTTGTAAACCTAGTTATACAGCACAAGAGATAGTAGATAAATCAATAGAAAATTCTAAATTAAAAGTATTAAAAAATGCCTCAATTTCCTTTGACTTTAGGAATAAAAAATATCAAGCAGATAGAAATAATGGTGTTTTTGAATTTATAAAAACAGAGAAAAAAGACAGTTTAAATATTAAAGATATACTGTCTAATAATAGTTTTAAAAGGTATATAAATGGTAATTTAATTGAGTTATCTGACAAAAAACAAAAAGCTTATGGAAATTCAGTGAACTCTGTTCACTATTTTTCTATTTTACCATTAGGATTAAATGATAAAGCTGTTTATAAAAAGATTTTAGGAAAAGTAAAGATAAAAGGAAAAGAATATTATAAAGTTGAAGTAACCTTTAATGAAAATGGAGGAGGAACTGATTTTGATGATGTATTTATTTATTGGTTTTTTAAAGATAATTTTCAGTTAGATTATATAGCATATAAATATCATACAAATGGAGGAGGAGTACGTTTTAGAGATGTTAAGAAAGAAACGTTTGTTGATGGAATTCGATTTGTAGACTATAATAACTATAAACCTTTAGAAAAAGACATAGATTTTTATATGATAGATAAATTGTATGAAGAAGGAAAACTTAAAAAACTTTCAGAAATAATTTTAGAAAACATTAAAGTTAAACTGAGTAAAAATTAATCTATTTTTAATAAAATAGAATTCTTTACATTATCAATGATTGTAATTATGTATAAATTAGCATTATTATGATCATTGATAAATTTATATTTTTCTTTATTTAAAATTTTATTAGCCAGCATAGGAGTTGTATTGCTGTGACCAACAACTAAGACCGTTTTTCCTTTAGTAGCTTTTTGAAATTCTTTATTGAATAATTTATTTGGATTATATGCTAAAACTTTCAACTTTTTACTTTTAGCAGTAGGTGCTGCTGTTTGTTGAGTCCTATTATAATTTGTAGCATAAACTAAGTCAAAATTAACATCTTTAAACACTTCTGCCCATTTTTTTGCTCGTTTTTCTCCTTTTTCTTTAAGGTTTGGGTTTTTATTCGCTTTATCTGTTCTATCTTTTTCTGCATGACGAATTAAATAATAAGTAGTAACATTATCTTGTGAAAATGCTACAATAGAGCTTAAGGTAAAAACTAGTAAAAAAAAATATTTTTTCATGCTTGTAAATTTGCTGACGAATATACTCAAAAAAGAAAAAGCGATGTAATAAATACACCGCTTTTGATAAATAAAATAATATTAATTTTTATTTTTCTACCAAATCAGATTGATTTCTAAAGACTAATTCATCATCGAAAGCATCTAATAAAATAATGCTATCTGTAGTTATTTTACCTGATAAAATTTCTTTAGACAACTGATTCAATACTTGTTTTTGTATAACACGTTTTACTGGACGTGCACCAAATTCAGGCTGATATCCTTTTTCCGCTAAATACTTAATAGCTTCATCAGTAGCGTCTAAAGTTATATTTTGTTCAGCAACCATTTTCTTAACACTGTTTAATTGTAATTTCACAATTCGTTTAATATTATCTTGAGATAATGGCGTAAACATAATAATATCATCAATTCTATTTAAAAACTCAGGACGAACCGTTTGTTTTAACAATCCTAAAACTTCAGTTTTTGCCATTTCCATAGTTGTATGAATATCGCCTTTAAAGTTTTCAAACTTTTCTTGAATAATATGACTACCCATATTAGAGGTCATAATAATAATTGTATTTTTAAAATCTGCTACACGACCTTTATTATCAGTTAACCTACCTTCATCTAGTACTTGTAATAAAACATTAAAAGTATCTGGATGTGCTTTCTCAATTTCATCTAATAATACTACAGAATATGGCTTTCTTCTAACAGCTTCTGTTAATTGTCCTCCTTCATCATAACCGACATAACCAGGAGGTGCACCTACTAAACGACTTACCGAATGACGTTCTTGATATTCACTCATATCTATACGCGTCATCGCATTTTCATCATCAAATAAATAATCAGCTAATGCTTTTGCCAATTCTGTTTTACCAACACCTGTAGTACCTAAAAATAAGAAACTCCCTATTGGTTTGTTTGGGTTTTGCAATCCTGCTCTAGATCTTCTAACAGCATCAGAAACAGCTTCAATTGCTTCCTCTTGTCCTACAACACGTTTATGCAATTCATCTTCTAAACTTAATAATTTTTCTCTTTCAGATTGTATCATTTTAGTTACTGGTACTCCTGTCCATTTAGCAACAACTTCAGCAATATCATCATAAGTAACTTCTTCTTTTATTAAGGCATTTTCACTCTGACTAGCCAAAATCTCTTGTTGTTTTTCAAGAGCCTCTTGTGCTTCTTTTATTTTACCGTAACGGATTTCTGCTACTTTACCATAATCCCCTTGACGTTCTGCTTTTTCAGCTTCGAGCTTATAGTTTTCTATAGTTGTTTTTAATTGCTGAACTGCATCTACAACACTTTTTTCTGATTGCCATTTGGCGTTAATCTCGTTGCGTTCTTCTTTTAAATTAGCTACATCAGCGTTTAATGACTTTAATTTAACTTCATCATTTTCTCTTTTAATCGCCTCAATCTCTATTTCTAACTGCATTATTTTACGATCTAAGACATCTAATTCTTCAGGTTTAGAGTTTATCTCCATTCGTAATTTAGAAGCAGCTTCATCCATTAAATCAATCGCTTTATCTGGTAAAAATCGATTGGTTATATAGCGTTGTGATAATTCTACAGCTCCAATAATAGCCTCATCTTTAATACGAACTTTATGATGTGTTTCGTATTTATCTTTAATACCTCTTAAAATAGAAATAGCACTTTCAGTATCTGGTTCATCTACTAATACTTTTTGAAAACGACGCTCTAAAGCTTTATCTTTTTCAAAATACTTTTGATATTCATCTAGGGTAGTGGCACCTATTGCTCTTAATTCACCACGAGCTAAAGCTGGTTTTAAAATATTAGCTGCATCCATAGCCCCTTGTCCGCCGCCAGCACCTACTAAAGTGTGAATTTCATCTATAAATAAAACGATATCTCCATTAGAGGTAGTTACTTCTTTTACAACAGATTTTAAACGCTCTTCAAATTCGCCTTTATATTTAGCACCTGCAATTAAAGCGCCCATATCTAAAGAAAAAATTTGTTTTTCTTTTAAGTTTTCAGGAACATCACCACGGATTATTCTATGTGCTAATCCTTCTGCTATAGCTGTTTTACCAGTACCTGGCTCTCCTACTAAAATTGGATTATTTTTTGTTCTTCGTGATAAAATTTGAAGCAAACGACGAATTTCTTCATCACGTCCAATTACAGGATCTAATTTTCCGTCTTGTGCTAACTGGTTTAAGTTTTTAGCATATTTATTTAAAGAGTTATACGTTTCTTCTGCGCTTTGCGAAGTAACTCGATCACCTTTACGTAATTCACTAATAGCAGCACTAACTAATTTCTCTGTAGCTCCTTGGTCTCTTAAAGCTTGACCAATTCCACTTTTAGATTTTACTATAGCAAGTATTAAATGCTCAATTGAAACATATTCATCGTTCATTTTTTTTGCTAAAATACTAGCTTCGTTAAGCGTTTTACTAGCTTCTCTAGAAAGCATTATATCGGCACCAGAAACTTTAGAAAAACTTTCTAATTGTTTGTCTAAAATTTGCTGTACAACATCTAAATTAATGTTGAGTTTTTTTAATATAAATGGTAACACATTTTCATCAACTAAAGAAATAGCTTTAAAAATATGCTCATTTTCTATTTGATTATGACCATAACTTTGCGCTAATTGCTGCGCTTGTTGAATGGTTTCTTGTGATTTTATTGTATAATTGTTAAAATTCATGTTTTGTAGATTTCAAATTCAATACCATTTCAAAAAAAAGCTTAAAAACAGTCAAATTGTCTTTATTTCCTTTGTTTTTACTGACTTTTTGACTTATTGAAAGGTTTTGTAATTTGAATCGACAGAATCAAAAAAATACTAATGGGTATATTTAATTCAATATTTGGTAATAAAACAGTAAAAGAAGAAAAACAAGAATCTTTTATAAACTGGATTCCCTTAACTTCTATAGAACAATTAAAAGAAATAAAAAAACAATCAAAAAATGAAGCGATAGCTATATTTAAACATTCAACAAGATGTGGAATTAGTAGTATGGTTATTAAACGTTTTGTAAGTAGTTTTGATGAGGAGTTAAAAGACTTTAAAGTATATTATCTTGATTTACTTTCTTACAGAGATTTATCAAGTGAAGTAGGGTATGAGTTTCAAGTATTACACCAATCACCTCAGTTATTGGTAATTAAAAATGGAGTTGCTGTTGCACACGCTTCACACTATAATATAGCTCAAATTGATTTAAAAAACTTTTAAAAAACCTATTGTTTTTAATGGTATTTATCTAAATACGTCGTAATTTTGCTTTTCCCAAAAATAGTTAAAATTGAGTAACGAAACCACGACTCCGCAAACCACTAAAGGAAAAAGTTTATATAGCTACCAAAAGGAAGCATTGCACAGAATTTTTAAAAGTTTTGAAAATGCACCTCAAAATTATCATCTTTTATATCAATTACCAACAGGAGGTGGTAAAACAGTAATTTTTTCTGAAATTACACGTCAATTTTTAAAACATTATCAAAAGAAAGTATTGATAATGACTCACAGAATTGAACTATGTAAGCAAACAGCAAGAATGTTGAGTGAGTTTGGTGTAGAAAACAAAATAATAGATAGCAAGGCTAGCTTAGATGATCAAGATAAGTTCGGTTGTTTTGTTGCCATGGTAGAAACACTTAACAATCGTTTGAATGATGATATGTTAGATATTTCTGATGTTGGATTGGTTATTATTGATGAAGCCCACTATAATTCGTTTACTAAATTATTTAAGTTTTTTGATAAGTCGTTTGTTCTTGGTGTTACAGCAACCCCTTTAAGTTCGAATATCAAATTACCAATGCGAGATAATTATGATGAGTTAATTGCAGGTGAAAGTATTGGTACTTTAATTCAAAATGAATACTTAGCAAGAGCTAATGTTTTTTCATACAATGTAGGGCTAACTTCATTGGAAATTGGTGCTAATGGAGATTATACAGTTAAATCTTCAGAAGACTTATATACAAATACAGACATGTTATCTAAGTTGTTACAAGCATATGAAGAACGTGCTAAGGGAACAAAAACGCTTATTTTTAATAATGGTATTAATACTTCATTACATGTATTTGATACTTTTAAAAAAGCGGGATATCCAATAGCTCACTTAGATAATACAAATACTAAAAAAGAAAGAGATTTTATACTGAAATGGTTTCATAAAACTCCTAATGCTATTATTACTTCTGTAAGTATTTTAACAACTGGATTTGATGAACCTACAGTACAATCTATTATTTTAAATAGAGCAACTAAATCGTTAACTTTATACTATCAGATGATAGGTAGAGGTTCTCGTATTTTACCAGGGAAATCAGAATTTAACGTAATTGATTTAGGTAATAATTTCCATCGTTTTGGACCATGGGGTGCTGACTTAGATTGGCAAAAAATGTTTAGATCTCCAAATTTCTACTTAGATAATTTATTATCTGATGAAGAAATAGAAAATGATTTTAGATATGAATTACCAGCAGATGTTAAAAAAGAGTTTGCAAATTCTACCGATTTATATTTTGATGTAAAGAGAGTATATATTGATACTATTCAAGCTGGATTGTCATCTAAAAAAGTTCTTGAAAAATCAATAGAACATCATGCTAAACTTTGTATAGAAAATAGTGAAGATGTTTTTGATGCTTTAATTCTAGCTAAAAAATTAGGAGGAGATATTGATGATAGAATTTTTAGATACTCTAAATGTATTTGCAAGAGCACACATAACTTTATTGATTGGCTACAGGATGATTATAGAAAAAAATTAAACACGCATTTACGTACTAATTTTGATGAAATTTACGAACAAATTCATGGACATCCACCGCCAGAAGAAGAATAAAAATAATTTTTAATTTAAATTATTTAAAGTCCTATTTAAACTACGTAAAGTAATTCCTAAATAATTAGCAATGTCTTTTTTAGAGAATATTTTATCGAAGTTTGGGTAGGATTTTTTTAACTTTATAATGTTCTCTTCTATTGAATAGGATTGTTGAAATGAGTGCCTTGGTGCTTTGTAAGCTATTTTAGCTGCTAGCGATTTCATTACTAACTTATTAAAAACAGAATCGTTTTCTAATAAGCTAGTATAATTTTTATGAGATATCTTGTACAATTTCACATTAGAAATTGCTTCAATATTACAAAAACTTAAATTTCCACTAAATACTTCCAATTCACCAAATTCCATTCCTTCTCCTAAGAACTCCTGAATAAAATCTTTTCCATTCTCATCTGACAGATAACATTTTGTAATTCCACTTTTTATAATATACAAAGAATGATAATGCTTGTTTTGTTTTAAAATAACTTCACGAGTAGCATACTCTTCAAGTATAAAATAATCTAAGTGCTTTTGAACTAATATCTCAATATAAGCTAGAAAATTAGGATTTATTCGAATCATTTTTTTAGTTGGGACAATTGTCCTTTTATAAGAATTATAATAGCTTGTATTTTGCAATGTAAAATTATGAAATAATGAATTACATGAGTGTTTTTTTGGAACAAATTAAATTTATAAAAGAAATTGATAAATTAAAATATATACAACGAAAAACAAAATTATTTAGTAGCGATCGATGTGAAAATGATGCTGAACATAGTTGGCATTTGGCAATGATGACAATAGTTTTAGCTGAACATTCAAATGCGAAAATAGACGTTTTAAAGGTTTTAAAAATGGTTTTAATTCATGATATCGTTGAAATTGATTCTGGTGATGTTTTTATTTTTGATTCAGTAAAGAATCATGACAATACTGTTGAAGAATTAAAAGCTGCTAAAAGAATATTTGGACTACTACCTGACAAACAAGCTAAAGATTTAATAGCACTTTGGTTAGAATTTGAAAATGGAAAAACAAATGAAGCAAAATTTGCCAAAGCTATGGATCGTTTTGAACCTATTTTACAGAATATTTCTAATGAAGGAGGCACATGGAAAGAGTATAATGTTCCTATAGATAAAGTATTAAGTAAAACGAAGCCTGTAGAAAATGGTTCAAAACTGATATGGGAATATTCAAAGAATGAAATTGAAGAAGCTTTTAAATTGTTTTAAATGAAATTAACAAATACTAAATTATACACTACAAATTTTATTTTGGTATGTATAAGTTCTTTATTTTTCTCTGCTAGCTATAATATGTTAATTCCTGAATTACCTAATTATATAAGCGGTTTAGGAGGGGCAGAGTATAAAGGATTAATAATTGCGTTATTTACACTTACAGCTGGTTTATCAAGGCCTTTTAGTGGGAAGCTAACAGATTCTATTGGGCGTAAACCAATCATGATATTTGGAGCTGTTGTTTGTGTTATTTGTGGTTTTTTATATCCTATTTTAAGTACTGTTTCTGGTTTTTTATTCTTGCGATTAATACATGGATTTTCAACAGGTTTTGGTCCAACAGCTATTGCAGCTTATGTATCAGATATTATTCCTAAAAATAGGCTAGGGGAGGCTATGGGAATTCAAGGGCTTTGTTTTAGTTCAGGCTTAGCTTTAGGTCCCGCTTTAGGTAGTTACATAAAATTATACGCAACCTATGACATCCTTTTTTATAGCTCTTCGTTATTTGCTATAGTATCTATATTATTAATTTTTAAAATTAAAGAGACGCTCACATCAACTCAAAAAATTAAATATTCAACGTTTAAAATAGCTAAAGAAGATATTATAGCTAGAGAAGTGATACCTGCTGCAATAATAACATTTGTAACTTACCTAGGTTTTGGAGTAATACTAACATTAATTCCAGACTGGAGTGAATATTTGGGTATAAAAAATAAAGGGACTTTCTTTATAGTCTTTACAATCTCATCTTTATTTATAAGAATAATTTCTGGAAAAGTTTCCGATAAATATGGTAGAATAATAGTAATTAAAATAGGGCTTATTATTTTAGTTTGCTCTTTAATTTTATTAGGGTTTCTTGATTTCAAACAAGGATTACTAATCGGTGCAACTGTATATGGATTAGCTATGGGGATTTTATCTCCAACTATAAATGCATGGACTATAGATTTAAGCAATCCATTAACAAAAGGAAAATCTATAGCCACTATGTATATCGCTTTAGAAGCTGGAATTGGGCTAGGGGCATTATTTTCAGGCTGGTACTATAAAGACATAATTACAAGAATTCCAATAATCTTTTATGCTTGTACATTCTTTACTTTTCTAGGTTTATATTATATAATAACCTTTCAAAAAAAGATTAAAAAATTGCATTAAATTTTCAAACAAGAAAAGATGCTCGTTTTGAGCATCTTTTTTAAATTACTTTTATGATTTCACTATTCTATAGCAGGTAATATTTTACCTGTACATTCTCCAAAACCAATACGTACATTTTCATTTTCAGAATATCCACGCATAATTACGGTATCATTATCATTGATAAATTTACGTTCTGTACCATTATTCATTTTTAAAGGATTTTGTCCTCTCCAAGTTAACTCAAGCATTGACCCAAAACTATCTTTAGTTGGACCAGAAATAGTTCCACTACCCATCATATCTCCAGCATTTACAGGACAACCATTAACAGTATGATGTGCTAATTGTTGTGCCATTGTCCAATACATATATTTGAAGTTTGAATTACAAACTACAGTTTCTTCAGCATTTTCTGGTTGAATAGCCATTTGTAAGTTAATATCATAACTTCCTTTTCCTTCTTTTTTCAAATATGGCAAAGGTTCATGTACTTGCTTTGGATTCTCGACTCTAAAAGGCTCTAAAGCATCTAAAGTAACAATCCATGGTGATATAGTAGAAGCAAAGTTTTTCCCTAAGAAAGGTCCTAAAGGAACATACTCCCATGCTTGAATATCACGAGCAGACCAGTCATTAAATAATACCAATCCAAAAATATATTCTTCAGTTTCTTCTATAGGAATACGCTCTCCTAAATGATTTGAAGCTGTTGTGATAAATGCCATTTCTAATTCAAAATCTAATAATTTTGATGGTCCAAAATTTGGAGTTGTTTCTCCTTCACTTGGTCTTTGTTGTCCTAAAGGACGACGTATTGGAGTTCCTGATGGAATTATAGATGAGCTTCTACCATGGTATCCTATTGGAATATGTAACCAGTTTGGTAATAAAGCATTTTCTGGATCACGGAATAGTGAACCTACATTTGTAGCGTGTTCTTTACTCGCATAAAAATCAGTATAATCACCAACAGCAACAGGCAATTGCATTTCTACATCTTCCATTCTAAAAATAACCTTGTCTTTATGGTCTGCATTGTCACGTAACTTTCCGTTAGTAACATCAAAAATTTCAGCAATTTTATTACGTACTAAACGCCAAGTTTTACGACCATCAGCAATAAAATCATTTAAAGTATCTTGTAAGAAAATATCATCAGTAAGAGGGATGTCTTCAAAATACCCTAATTGGTGTAAAGCCCCTAAATCAATAGCAAAATCACCAATTCTAGTACCAATAGTAATAATATCATCTTTAGTAATAAATACTCCAAAAGGAATGTTTTGAATAGGAAAATCTGAATCTTTATTTACATTTAACCAAGATTTCCTATTAGGGTTATTAGCTGTTATTTCCATTGAATTCGTTGTGTTTTATTTTACATCAAACCTACATATTTTTTTCAATTTAACCCAATTTCAAGGTCAAAATTTACAAAAGAAGGTTTTAGTAAAAGTGTAGCTTTTCAGGGCTTTTAAAACTAAAAAGTTCATTGATATAACTGTCATAAATATAAAAGTATATTTTTGCATTTCTAAAATTAAAAATTATTATGAAAAAAAGAATAGTACTAATTGTATTAATATTAATTGTTGCAAAATTAAACTCCCAAAATTTAATTAATGAAAAATTAGTTTTAAAATGGAATGAAGGAAATATAAATTGGACAACTTCAGATACATATTCTCATATTTTAACTTCTGGCCAAACGGGTAGCGCTTATCCTTTTCAAACCAGAGGTAATTTAGTCTTTCAACCAAGGGCAAATGCAGGTACAGACATAGTCTTTGGAACTGGAGCAATTCCAGAAGTTAGGGCTGTTATTAAAGCTAATGGTAACATAGGTATTGGAACTACAAACCCTTTATATTCATTAGATGTAATTGGTGATATAAGAATTAATGAAGCTAGTTATTTAAGATTTGGTTCTAATCAGTGGGCTGTACAACAAACAGGAGGGAATCTTAACTTTTTGGAAGTGGGAAAATCTGATGGTGTATTATATATGAAATCTGGAGGTAATGTAGGAGTAGGAACAACAAATCCACTATCTAGATTGCATATTTTTGGATCGGGAACAGGAAGTAAAGGTTTAACTATTCAAAATAATGTTGAACAGATAGGGAATTCAGCAACCTTGTGGTTTAAAAGTGCTTCTTCAAATAGTGATTATAGAAAAGGAGCATTAATGTTCGTTAATGATGGTCGTGCACACGGAAGAGGTGACTTTATATTAGCATTAAACAATTCTCCCAATTCATCAGTTGTAAAAGCTTCTGATGCTAAAATGGTAGTGAAAAGTGGAACAGGTAATGTAGGAATAGGAACAACAAATCCAAATGCTAAATTTGAAATAGTTGATAACACTTCAAATATTGGAAATTATTCTGATGGATCTTTACAGATAGCAGGGTCAAATAATGTAATTGGGTTTGTTGGTCAAAGTAATTTAAACCCTGGCTTTAATAGATGGGGTATTAAGTTAAGGGAAAATAAAGATGGTGATTTTTCAATACATAGTTATTCAACTAATAGTACACGGTTTATTATAAACTCTTCTGGAGATATTGGAATCGGAACAATCAATCCAGACGCAAAGTTAGCTGTAAATGGAAAAATACACACAAAAGAAGTAAAAGTAGATTTAATTGGCTGGTCTGACTTTGTTTTTGAAAATGATTATAATCTACCATCATTAAAAGAAGTTGAAAAACATATTAAAGAGAAAGGACATTTAAAAGATATTCCTTCTGCAAAAGAAGTAAAGAAAAATGGAATATTTTTAGGTGAAATGGACGCTAAGTTATTGCAAAAAATAGAAGAGTTGACTCTTTATACTATTGAACAAGAAAAGAAAATAAAAGTATTAGAAAGACAAAGCATTAAACTAGAGACACAAAATACTAAGCTAGAAAAGCAACAAAAAGAGATAGATGAATTAAAAACGTTATTAAAACAACTTTTGAAAAAATAGAAGTAAATCAAAAAAATATACTACTTATCACAAACATCTTTTTAAGATGTTTTTTTATTTCAAAAAATTAAGAAACAAATATTAAATTAACTATAGTTTTTAAGAACTTGAAAACAAAAAATTGTTATCTAGATTACATCTATAACAAAGTATTTAATTGTAAAATTCAAACCAGAATTTAATCTTCAAGTTTTAAAATAAATTCTTTGTTTTTTTGACCTATCTGGTTTGGGTTATCTTCTTGAATAAAATGTGTTCTTGCGCAGAAAGTTAGTTTACAAACCAAATATAATATGTACAAAACTTATAAACATATTAATTTTGTATATTAAATGATTTTTTATTAAAAACAATTACTAGATAAGCATAAAAAAGGTTAAAATACAATTAAAATAAAGCTAAAATTGCATAAAGCTTAATTAATAAAATTAGTACATTTGACTACTTATTTAACAACATAGCAAGATGCAAAAAGATCATCAAATATTTGATTTAATTCAAGAAGAAAAAGAACGTCAACTAAATGGTTTAGAGTTGATTGCTTCTGAAAACTTTGTAAGTGAGCAGGTAATGGAAGCTCAAGGTTCTATATTAACTAATAAATATGCTGAAGGATATCCTGGTAAACGTTATTACGGTGGATGTGAAGTTGTAGATGTTGTAGAACAAATAGCAATAGATAGAGCTAAAGAGTTATTTGGTGCAGAATATGTAAATGTTCAGCCACACTCTGGCTCACAAGCAAACACAGCAGTTTTTGCTGCTTGTTTAAATCCTGGAGATACTATTTTAGGTTTCGATTTATCGCACGGAGGGCATTTAACGCATGGTTCTTCAGTAAACTTTTCAGGAAAATTATACAACCCTGTTTTTTATGGAGTAGATAAAGCTACAGGAATTATTGATTATAATCATTTAGAACAACAAGCTAAAGAGCACAAGCCAAAGTTAATTATTGCTGGGGCTTCTGCATATTCTCGTGATATTGATTTTAAGAAATTTAGAGAAGTAGCAGATAGTGTTGGTGCCGTTTTAATGGCAGACATTTCTCACCCAGCGGGATTAATTGCTAAGGGTATATTATCAGATCCATTACCACATTGTCATATTGTAACTACAACTACACATAAAACATTACGTGGGCCACGTGGTGGAATGATTATGATTGGGAAAGATTTTGAAAATCCATTCGGATTAAAATTAAAATCTGGAAAACTAAAGAAAATGTCAACCTTACTAAATTCTGCTGTATTCCCAGGTAATCAAGGTGGACCATTAGAGCATGTTATTGCTGCTAAAGCGGTTGCTTTTGGAGAGGCATTAACAGATGAATTCTTAGAATACCAATTACAGGTTAAAGAAAATGCACAAGCAATGGCAAAGGCATTTGTAGCTAAAGGATATGATATTATCTCTGGAGGTACAGACAATCACTGTATGTTAATTGATTTACGTAATAAAGATATTACAGGTAAAGAAGCTGAAGAGGCTTTAGGTAAAGCTGAAATTACGGTAAACAAAAATATGGTGCCATTTGATACTCAAAGTCCTTTTGTAACTTCAGGAATCCGTGTGGGTACAGCTGCTGTAACTACTAGAGGTTTAGCTGAAGAAGATATGGATACTGTTGTTAACTTAATTGATGAAGCACTAATGAATGCTGGAAACGATGAAATTTTAGAACAAGTAGGAGAGAAGGTACATGATTTAATGCACCAAAGAAGATTATTTGTTATGTAATTGCATAATAAATTTATAAATAAAAAAAGCGACCAAATGGTCGCTTTTTTTATTCGTTATCTTGAGCTCTTTCAATTATATTTTGTGGTAGTGCTTTTTTAGCTTTGGCACCCATTTTCTTCAACTTCTCAACACTTGTTATTAAGTTTCCTCTACCATCAACTAATTTATTCATGGCCAAATTATAATCAGCTTTAGAAGCATCTATTTTCTTACCAATACCTATTAAGTCTTTTAATAATCCATCAAACTTATCGTATAAAGCACCCGCTTGTCTTGCTATTTCAATAGCATTACGTTGCTGTTTCTCATTATTCCACATGGTATCAATAGTACGTAATGTAGCTAGTAGAGTAGTAGGAGTAACAATTACTATATTTCTTTCAAAAGCTTTATTGTATAAAGTATTATCTTGATTTAACGCTACTGCAAAAGCCGGTTCTATTGGTATAAATAATAATACAAAATCTGGAGATTCTATTTTATAAAGATCTTCGTATTTTTTTTCTGATAATTGCTCTACATGACGTTTTATCGAGTTAATATGCTCTTTTAAGAAACGTTCTTTATCAATATCATCATCTGAATTCACAAATTGCTCGTAAGCTGTTAAAGACACTTTTGAATCGACAATCATTTTTTTGTTGTCTGGTAAATGAATCACAACATCGGGTAAAACTCTAGCACCTTCATCGTTGGTAAAACTTTGCTGTACGTAGTATTCTCTATCTTTTTCTAAACCAGACTTTTCTAGAACTCTTTCCAATACTAATTCTCCCCAGTTTCCTTGTGTTTTACTATCTCCTTTTAAAGCTTTTGTTAAGTTAATAGCTTCTTTACTCATTTGAGAATTTAACTCTTTTAAACCTAACAATTGTTCTTTTAAAGCAGAATGCATGGAGATACTTTCTTTCTGAGTATCATCTACCTTTTTTTCAAAAGTTTTTATTTTTTCTTGAAGTGGGTTTAAAATATTTTGAATGTTCTCTTTATTTTGAGCGGTAAACTTTGTTGATTTTTCATCTAAAATCTTGTTCGCTAAATTTTCAAATTCTTTTGTGAATTTTTCTTGTAGCTTTTCAACCTCTTCTTTATTATCATTTAATTTTAATTGAAGGTTTTTTAATTCTTCATTTTTTCTAGCTAACTCAATACCAGAAAATTCTTTTTCACGCCTAATCTCCTCTGTTTCTTTCACTTTCTCTTCAAGACGATCTTGTATTTCTCTTTTTTGAACTTCTATGTTAGATTGATTAATTTCTAGGACAGACATTTCTTTTTCTAAATCTGAAACTACTTGTTTTGTCTTTAGTTTAGAAATTAAAGTACCAATTATAAAACCAAGTATTAAGGTAAAAAAAGCTACTAATATGATTATAAGAGTTGTATTCATTGAGTTTTGATAATTTTATAAGAAAACAAATATAGTACAAGATAGGTTAAAATTGTTTGATTTTTAGGTGGAAAACCGTATCATTGGCTTTTATTATTTATAGATGATCTCAAAATTTATATACACAAAAATCTTAGGGTGGAAATTAGTTGGTAATTTTCCAAAAGATTTAAAAAAATACATAGTTATAGGTGCTCCACATACGAGCTGGAAAGATTTCCCTATTGCTATTTTGGCTAGAAATTCTTGGGGAGTTCCTATAAATTTCATTGCTAAGAAATCTTTATTTAAACCTCCTTTTGGGTTTATTTTCAGAAGATTAGGAGGTACTCCAGTTGACAGATCGAAAACAACTAATAAGGTTGACTCTATCGTTGCTTTATTTAATAAGTATGATGAATTTAGACTAGCGCTTTCTCCAGAAGGAACTCGAAAAAAAGTAAAAGAATGGAAAACAGGGTTCTATTACATCGCTAAAGGTGCTAATGTTCCAATTGTTATGTTCACTTTCGATTTTGAAAATAAAACAGTAAAACTTTCTGAACCTTATTATACAACTGATGATATGAAGAAAGATTTTAATTATTTCTATGATTTTTATAGAAATATTAAAGGTGCCAAACCAGAATTATTTTCGGTTCCTGATAAGGTTGAATAAACATGTATATTTTATACTATAAAAAAAGGTTCTGAGATAAATCAGAACCTTTTTTTTAAAGAATTTTTTCACATTAATTTCTAATTTCGGTTAGTTTTGATGATAGTTCATCTTTTATAGTACTATCGGAAGCACTTAAAGGCAATTGGCTTGCACTCATTAAATTTGTTGCTTCTAACGGGTCGTTTGTTAAATTAAATAAAGCTTCACTACCGTTCTCAAATAACATATACTTGTGTGTAGTATTTCTTATTGAAAAATCAACGCTACCATCATCATTTCCGTCTTCAATGAATGTATAATCTCTATTATTAGTGTTTGTATTCTGAGTCAGTAAACTCTTAAAGCTATTACTATCATTTATAGTAGATATACTTGCCCCAGCAATATCTGCAATGGTAGCAAATAAATCGGTAAGATTAATTAAAGCATCCTCTGTCTGATTAAATCTAGTAACACCTTTTCCGGCAATAATCATAGGTACATTTATTCCTCCTTGATATAAAGTTCCTTTTCCTCTACTATAGCCTTGCAATACTTGATTTGGTGTTCCATTATCGCCAATAAATATAATAATTGTATTGTCTTTTTCAGCTTGACTCATCGAGCTTAAAAAACGCCCATATTCACTATCCATAGCTTCTATCATTGCTAAATAGTATGGAAGAGGATTGGCATCTATACTTCCCTGATCCGTTGGTAAAGCACCTTGATTGTGTAAATTATTTGGAGGTAAATGAAATGGGGTATGAGGTGCATTATAAGCCAACCATAAAAACCAAGGTTTTGTTTGGTCTTTTACCCAATCGATCGCTAAATCTGTAATTTTAGTGGTTGCATAGTCTGTAGATGTTTCCGTTTGTCCGTTAATAGTTAAACTCCAATTAGAATATGATTGTAATCCACCTCCAATAGGGCCTGCATAATAATCAATTCCCATATTATTTGGATGGTTTGCATTTTTAGATAAATGCCATTTACCAATTACGGCACTGCTATACGCATTATTCGCATTTGTTTTTATGTAATCTTGCAAAGCTACTTCTGAAGTATGCAAAGGATCATCAACCTTAACAACACCATTTCTAATACCATACTTTCCTGTTAAAATGGAAGCTCTTGTAGGTGAGCAAGTAGGGTTAGACCATGCGTTATTAAAGCGTACCCCCGTATTAATTAAATTTTGAAGATTTGGCATTAAAGGTTTCTGTGTACCTATATTGTAGCCAGGTGTTGCATCTAACCCCATATCATCTGCAATTACAAACAGTATATTAGGTATGTCTCCATTTTGAACTGGAACTTCATCTGGATCATCTTGCACTATGGCTTCTCCTGAAGAACTACACGAACTAATAAAGAAAGAAATTACTGTAAAAAATATAAGACGATTTATAAAAGAAGTCATATAAAGGGTTTTTAGTGTTATGCTTATTTAGACAGCAAAAAATTAAAATAGTTTAATTTTTAGAAAGATATTTTTTACATTTTCATCATTGCATCTTTGTTATTTTGGATTTTTTATAAAAATAATGAAAAAAAAACGAGGATTATTTAAACTATTTTAATTATTTGATGTCAAAGGTTTAACCAACACCCCAAATTATGAAAGTATCTTTTTTTGAAAAATTAACTAAAATTTTACTATGTTCTTTATGTATAATCACCTATTCATGTTCTAGTGGAAGCGATATTTCTGTTGATGATACTGATATTGGAGAAGAACCAACATTACCTTGTAATGTTGCTGAAATTTTTGCGAATGAAACTACCAACGCAGTTTGTTTTGAGGAAGTAAATAATGTTAGAAAAGTATATACCAACAATTTTCCTGCACATAATTATGGACCTTGGGCTGGCGCTAATACATTAGAAGCACAAGATTTTGAGTATTCAATGTGTTTATATCCAGAATTAACATCAACTATTACCGAAATAAAAGAAGATCCTACCTCACAAGCTTGCGGAGGAGGAATTATTTTTGGAGTATCCGATCAAGGTATTAACTATTCGCCTTTTGCTAGATTGTATTGGGTAAACCCAAATACGCAAGAGGAAAATTTAGATTGGCATGTTGAGGCTGATTTTACGTTAGCAATGGATTTAAACGGAGGTCATGTAAATAATGTAAGTAGGTACCATTACCATAACATTCCTACAGATTATTTTACAAATGATTTAAATATTAACGGAACAAAACACTCGCCAATTATTGGCTATGCTGCCGATGGTTTTCCTATTTATTATAAATATTTATATACAGATGCGAATACAACAGCTACAAATCCATCGGTATCAACGTTTGCTAGTGGATATTCATTAAAATCGGGTAATCGACCTGGAGATGGTATTTCTGCTCCTAATGGTAGTTATGATGGAACTTATATTGAAGATTATGAATATACTGGTGCCGATTTAGATGAATGTGGTGGACGTTTTGGAGTTACGCCAGAATATCCTAATGGGACCTATTATTATGTGTTAACCGATAATTGGCCATACATTCCTAGATGTTTTAAAGGGAAATACGTAGATAATTCATTTCAAATTAGTCCTGGATGTCCAGATTCAACAGCAGCACAAGATTGTAGTTCTGTCGCAGTTACTTCAATAAATGCTAGTGTTTTTGAAGACTTAAAAAACAAACTTGACACAAAATTATATCATAAGTTAAATACGCTTGATTATGGAAGTAGGTATGCAGAATCTAAAATAAATCAAATTAAGATTTATACTACTAACGGTACTTTAGCCTATACTTCAAACTCAACGAATGAATTGAATAAAACTGAAATAATTGATTTAAAATCTTTTTATATTCAAGTTGATTTTTCAAATGGAAGTATCACTAAAAAAATAACTGCTTAATTATGAAAATGTTTATTCTAGTAATCAGTACTTATATTGCTTCTTTATTTCACGCAGATGGTATAGCTGAATACCATTATTTTATGGAAAATGATCATGTAGTTTTAAAGTTTGAAATGGATAAAAATGAATTGCAACACTATCGTATAGATAAAGATTGTCAGAAAAATAAACTTTTTGATCTTTGTATTAAGAATTACTTACTTAAAAACGCTGATTTACAAATAAACAATCAAAAAGTTTCTTTTGATTTTATAGGTTCTTCAACCTATAACGACCATATTATTTTTAACTTTAAATCTAAGAAAACTTATAACGATATTACTGATTTACAAATTAAGAATACTTGTTTTTATGAGGTTAATAAAAAGTTTAAAAACAGAATCCGAATAGATCTTAATCAATTTCAAAAATCATTTTTACTCACAAAAGGCAAGGGGAGTATACAATTATAAAACTCTTAAGCTTTAAAAAGTTTATTCACATTTATTTTATACAATTTACCTATGGGAATACTATAATCATCAATCATTATTTTATTCCCTTCAATACTTTTTATATGCTTTAAAGCTATGGCGAAAGATTTATGCACTTGTAAAAAGCTTTCTGCGGGTAATACACCTAACATTTCAGAAATTTTCTCTCTAACTGTTATTGTTTGAGATTTGGTAATCACTTTTGTGTAATTTCCAGCTGCTTCTATGTATAAAATATCGTCTGTTTCTACTTTTATATGACTTTTGTTCTGACGAAGAAAAAGTTGCTTATTATCGTCTTCTTTTATTGGAGCAGATTGTTTGCTACTCGTATTAGAAGAATCGATAACTTTATTTACTGCTTTAAGGAAGCGTTCAAAACTAAATGGCTTTAGTAAATAGTCTACAACATTAAGTTCATAGCTTTCTAATGCAAATTCACTATAAGCTGTAGTTACAATTACTTTTGGCGGATTTGCTAAGGTTTTTAAAAAATCGAAGCCTTTTAATTTTGGCATATTCAAATCTAAAAAGATCAAATCAACAGGATTCTCATTTAAGTAACCTAAAGCTTCAATAGCATCGTAACAATGCTTTTTAAATTCCAAATTAGGCAATAAGTCACAATAATCTTTAATAATATCGTGCGCTATATGCTCATCATCAATAATAATATACGTCATCATAATTTAGAAATATTCAATTGAGATTTATACACATTATTTACTTTAAAGAACGATAATGTATGCGTTTTAGGATATACCAATTCTAATCTACGTTTTAAGTTATGCAAGCCTATTCCGCTTTTCTCATCGCTAACAATTGTTTCATCAAAGTTATTTTCAATATCAAAATATACTTGATTTTTCTCTGCTTTCATATTTATATAAACATAGGCATTATCTCTTAAATTTTCAACTCCATGCTTAAATGAATTTTCTAATAAAATAATAAAAAGAAGCGGCATTATTTCATAATCATTACCTTCAATATCATAATTAAATTCAATATCAATTGTTTTACGATAGCGCATTTTATGAAGTTCTATATAGGTTTGTAAATAACTTATTTCTTCAGATAAAAGTACCGTTTCTTTTTGGCCATCATAAATACTATAGCGCATCATATCTGAAAGCTTTAATATTAACGCTTTTGCTTTTTTCGAATCTTTGTCAACTAAACCATACAAATTGTTCAATATATTAAAGAAAAAATGTGGACTTACTTGACTTTTTAAATGCAGTAATTCTGTTTTAGTCTTTTCATTCTTTAAACTTAATATTAATTTAATTTGCTTAAAAAGCCATCTAATTAATAAAAATAATAACAATAGAAAATGAAAAAAACTAAACAGAGCAAATGGTTCACTACTACCAAAAGCATCATTAAAAATAATAATGATAACTGTTATTAAGAATAATAAATACCAAAAAAACTTCTTAGGAATTCGTTTTAACATACCTGTTTTACTCATAAATTTAGTTCAATATTAGACAAATTAATTGCTTTCAACAAATTTGTTGACAAACAAACTTTAACCTGGGATAAACATATATTCTAAGGTTACAAAAGACCTTTATAGTCAGATAAAATCTTTATGTCACAGCTATAATTACATACATCACAAATACTTTTTTCCATCAAATTAAGCTGTTAGGTTTGCTGCAAACAATTAAAAATAACTACATGGAACTTAGTATAAACAATCTATCCAAAACCTATTCAAATGGAGTTAAAGCATTGCAAGATATTAGCTTAGAAATACCTAATGGTATGTTTGGCTTATTAGGACCAAATGGTGCTGGTAAATCTACTTTAATGCGTACAATTGCAACACTTCAAGAAGCCGACAATGGTAGTATTACCTTAGGAAATTTAGATGTTTTAAAACAAAAAAATGAAATAAGAAAAGTATTGGGTTATTTACCACAACAGTTTGGCTTATATCCAAAAATATCTGCCGAAGTATTATTAAATCATTTTGCTGTTCTTAAAGGAATTACCAGTAAAAGTGAGCGTAAGGATATTATAAATAGTTTGTTACATAAAACAAACTTATACAAGGTTAGAAAACAAAACTTGAATGGTTTTTCTGGTGGAATGAAACAACGCTTTGGAATTGCACAAGCATTGCTTAACAGTCCAAAATTATTAATTGTAGATGAACCTACTGCTGGATTAGATCCATTAGAAAGAAATCGGTTTTACAACATACTTAGTGAAATAGGGGAGAACACGGTTGTTATTTTATCTACTCATATTGTAGAAGATGTAAAAGAACTGTGCACCAATATGGCCATTATTAACCAAGGAAATGTGCTCTTAAAAGGGAATCCATTAAAAATTATTGAAAATTTGGAAGGAAACGTTTATGAAAAAACAATTCAGAAAGAAGAATTAGAGAATTATAAGCAAGAATACAATGTAATTAGTGAAAAATTATTTCTTGGAAAGCCAATTATAAGTATTCTAAGCGAACAGGATCCATGCCATGGTTTTACACCAATTAAGGCAAGTTTAGAGGATGTTTATTTTTCTCAAATATTTGGTAAAAACAATCATTTAACACCAACTTTATAATATGTGGTACGAGATATTTAAGTTCGAATTAAAGTATAGAGCAAAGCGTGCCGATACCTATATATTTTTCTTATTCCTATTTTTATTTTCTATTGTAGGGGTCGATTTTATATTTCAAGGAGTAGGCTTTGGTACAGTCAAAAAAAATGCGCCTTTGGTAATTGCTAAAACCATGGGAGCTGTTACGGGAATCTTTATGATTCTGGCTTCTATGATTATGGGGGTTTCAGTATTAAGAGACTTTGAGTATAATATAGAATCGTTAATGTATGTAAACCCTATAAAGAAAAGTGAGTATTTATTAGGACGTTTTTTAGGGTCGTTTGTGGTATTACTTTTTGTTTTTAGTGGTATTTTATTAGGAATGATTTTAGGAGAATTTATGCCTTGGCACAATCCAAATGATTTTAACCCTTTTAACTTCTTTTCTTATTTAAAACCATTTGTATATATAACCTTACCTGTGTTATTTTTTGGCGCTAGTTTGTTTTTTGTTACGGGAGCTTTAAGTAGAAAACTAGTTGTTGTTTATACACAAGGAATTGTATTTTTTGTTGTGTTTATACTTACAAAATCCATAACAAACGAGTTTTTACAAGCTATAGTAGATCCTTTTTCATTAACCACATTAACCTTACTTACAGATGCTTGGAGTATTTCCGATCGTAATTTACTTAACATTCCATTTAGTGGAATACTTTTATATAACAAACTATTTTGGATTGCTTTTGGTATTGTTATTTTACTATTTGGTTATAAAAAATTCAGTTTTAATCTGATTAAAAACAAACGTTTAAAAAAGAAGAATTTACAAACCTTTGCTGTAGAAGATAATACAGCGCACACCACTGCAATTCCTCAATTTAAATTTCAAAAAGAGTTGCAAACAAAATGGACGCAGTTAACTCATTTATCGAGATTTTACTTTGTTAACATCTGCAAACAACCATCATTTTGGGCGATTATGATTTGTGGTATGATTATCATTTTAATCAATTCAGTGAGCCTTGGAACTGTTTATGGAGTTGATAGTTATCCAGCTACGTATTTTATTGTAGAGGAATTGCAAGAAACATCATTCTACTTTTTTATAATCTTGTTGCTATTCTATTCAGGAGAACTTATTTGGAAAGAAAGAGGTGCCAATTTAAATTTAATTTACGATTCAACACCTGTAACTAACTTTATAAATTTATTGAGTAAATACATTGGTTTACTACTCGTTTATATGGTTTTAATAGTTTCGTTAATTATCTCTGGTATACTTTTTCAAACCATGAATGGCTATTATAATTATGAGCTATCAGTTTATTTTTATGGTTTCTTTTTAGAAATTCTTCCATTCTTAGCTTTGTATACTTTTATTGCGTTTTTTGCACAGGTAATTACCAATCATAAATTTGTAGGAATATTGGTAGTGCTGCTATTTTTTATGGCAAACATTGCCTTAGTTGTTTTTGGTTATGATCATGATTTGTATTGGTTTGGGGGAAGTTCTTTAGGTAAATATTCCGATATGAATGGCTATGGTCATTTCTTAAAACCCTATCTTTTTATTAAGTCATATTGGTTTCTTTTTGGAATTTTAATCTTAATTATTGCTTCAATTATTGGAGTTAGAGGAACTGAAACCAACTTAAAAAAACGATGGAGTAGTGGTCGACACAATATTAGCAAACGATTGACAGCATTTACACTTGTAGTATTTTGTTCGTTTTTAGTGCTGGGTGCTTATATTTATTACAACACTTCTATTTTAAACAAATATTGGACAAATACAGAAGGAGTTGAGTTTAGAGTTGCATATGAAAAGGACTTAAAAAAGTTTGAGTTTATAAAACAACCTAAAATTACAACTGTTTCTTTAAATGTAGAATTGTACCCTAAAAAGCGAAGTTATAAAGCTACGGGTGAATATACCTTAAAGAATACCAATGAAATAGCGATAAACAAAATTCATATTCAAAAGCAGTTAGAATCAAATGTTTTTCTTAATGAAGTTTCTTTTGATGGCGGAGCTAGTGTAGATAATAGCTATAAAAAATATGATTACACTATTTACAAGCTAAACAAAGCCTTACTGCCGGGAGATTCTATAAAGATGCGTTTTAAGCAAGACTATACAAACAAAGGTTTCGAACTTAAAAACTCGAATACTAATTTTGCTTTTAATGGTACTTTTTTCAAAAATGAAAATTTTCCTACATTAGGTTATAACAGAAAATATGAACTAAGAGATAAAAACGATCGAGAAGAGTACAACTTGCCAAAAAGACCAAATAAAGCTAGTAGGGAAGATGCTAATGAAGTACTGAATGCACGTTCTGGAAGCGATTCTGATGGAATTAATCTTGAAATTATATTGGGAACCGATGGCAACCAAACAGCTATAGCTCCTGGAAACCTGGTTAAACAATGGAAAACTAATAATCGAAATTATTTTCATTACAAAACAGGAATTCCTATCATTAATTTTTATGCTATTGTGTCTGCTCGTTACGAAATTTTAAAAGATACCTGGACTTCTTCTAAAACCAATGAACTTGTTGATTTAGAGATCTATTATCATAAAGGACATGAGTATAATTTAGAACGTATGATGCGTTCAATGAAAAAATCTTTTGAATATTATAGTACAAACTTCAGTCCGTATCAATACAAACACATGCGTATTACCGAGTTTCCTCGTTATTCAGAATTTGCGCAGTCATTTCCTGGTACAGTACCTTTTTCGGAGGCAATGGGCTTTGTATTAGCTATTGATGATGAAAAAGATGTAGACATGGCTTTTTATGTAACAGCCCATGAACTAGCACATCAATGGTTTGGAATGCAAATAGAAGCGGCAAATGTACAAGGACAGCATTTAATTTTAGAAACTTTATCGCAATATGCAGCCTTAATGGTCTTAAAAAAGCAATATTCAGAAGAAAAAGTGCAACAATTCTTAGATTATCAAAGAAAAAAATACAAAGAAGGATTGCGAAGAGAAGAACAGCAGGAACCTTCATTGGCATTGGTAGAAAATCAAAGTTATGTGTATTATGCAAAAGGAGCCATAAGCATGTATAAATTACAAGAAGAAATTGGAGAAGACACTGTAAATTCAGCTTTAAAACAATTTATTATCGATTGGAATAGTTTCCATGGTCAACTAAAAAGTAACACAAAAAGATACGCGACTACAAAAGATTTACTGAACTATTTTAGAAAAGTAACTCCAGAAAACAAGCAACATCTTATAAATGAGCTTTTTGAGTAAAACTAATAAGGGAGTTTGGAAACAAACTCCTTTATCTATATATAACTGATTTTCAACGACTAAAAACTACCATTTAACTATTGTTTTACGATTCTGACTATAGTTTTCATAGTATTAAGTATAAATTTTAAGAATATGAAAAATAAGCCAATACTAATTCGATTTATTAAAGGATATGGAAATGAATACGAAATAAAGTTTCCTAGTTTAAAAAAACCGTTAACCATTAGCAGGTACTATTATGAACATATAGTTAACAGTCCTGATGAATTCAAATTTATTTAGTTTTCACCTAATTTCACAGAGTAGTAACAAATAACCAATTCAGATTGATTCATGATTTGGTTTGTTTTACATTTACTCTATTTAACATAATATAAATTATAGTACAAATATATAGTAATGTATGTGAAGCCATTTTTCAGGCTATTTACACATAATTGTATATATTACTTATTTAGAATCATATCGTCAACAATTATGTTAAAAGAAATACGAAGTATTCACGAACTAAAATAAATTAGAGCTCATTAACTTTTAAGTTTATTTGATAGCTATAATTCTATCATTATGGAAAATATCCAAGAATGCTCATTTTATATATGAAATGTATTACTAGAGTTATTAAGTATTTTCTTTTTAGCATTCCTGATGATTCAATATTCTATGCTATGATACATAATTTATAAAATACGCAATTCTCAGAAAGATCTAAAAAGTGATAAAAATATGTCTGCTATAATATTATGTAAAATAGAATCATAATTTAGTTATTAACCCAAATACTACATTTTTATCATTTTTAATATGACCTTTATATAAATATGTTTTATCATTCAAAATTTCAATTATCTCAACCGAAATTATATTACCTTCTTTGTGCTTATCTTTTTCTAAAGGCATTTTAATAGATTCTAATTCGTATTCATGGTCATTAACCCACTTAATCTTATAAACTTGTCTTCCACCTAAACCGCCTTTTTCTATTTGTCGGTTCTTTCTTCGTTTCATTATTGTTTTACTGTAAGCAGGATTTTCATATTTAAACTTCCCACGATGAAATACTTTACATTTTGGACGTTCTTCTTCTGGCAATTGGTACGTTTTATATTTTGAATTTACAAAGTAATAAACAGATTGCCAGCATTTATTTGTCATCTTCATTGGGTAAAATAACTTTCCATTTTTAAAGTTTTCTATACAACCTTGCCTCCATCCTTTATGCTTATAAGTACTTTTTTCTTGATTAATTTTAATATCATAACGTTTACCGTTCTCATCTACACAGTAATCAATTACCACTACAGCTACCCTATTAACATCATTAACAAAGATTTGTGAATACGAAGAAAAGGATATAATTATGAATGAAAGAAAAAGAAATTTTTTCATGTTGCTATTTTTAAAGCTAAAATACTTTATATCTTTTTCTTGATAAAAGAAATCAACCCAAAAACATCAATTTTTCTTCGACAAACGAATTTAAGCCGCCTTAAAAAGATTTTCTATGATTCAGGGTACTATATTAGTGGTTTTCCTGGAAACCTTTTTATTTGGACTAGCATACTAACCTCTTTGGCTTTTATTTTTATTGGTTTTTTTAAAACTTACATAACACAAACGAGTAAACTAAAAGGAATATTAGAAACCGTTATTTTAGGCATGTTTGCTGCAACAGTTTCCTATTTTGTTAGTGATATTATTGAAGGGATAATAACTGGATAAAAAACAAAGGATAAAAAATATTTTCTTATTCTTTTTGTTTAATTTTAGAGATAATCTGCTGCTCTTCTAAGGCCAAAATCAATAAATTGACATAATCATTTACAGTTTCTTCAATAGATTTAGGATCAACAATATCTATATACCCTTTCCAAATTAACTCTCTGTCTTTTGTAGGGCAAATACAATATAAAGAAGTTTCAGCATTGTATATTTTATACTCTTCATAATAATTAGGATTTTCAAGGATTTCACGATGATTATAATATTCATCTTTAAACTTAATATCCAAATATTTTTTTTCTTTATACTTTTCCGAGAAAACTCTTCTGTTTTCTACTCCAACAACTTTAGTGTAAATTACAGCATCATAATAGTTGGCTGTTAATACATCTTCGATTACTTTTAATTCCTTTTCTGTTTTTCCTTCTATTCTAAATTTAGGTTCAAAAATATCTAAACTTGGAACTGCATCAATACCTCTAGCTTCAAATTCATTTGTTAATAGTTCTTCGAATTTATCTCTAGCTTCAACATTCGGAGTCATACCAATAACTAAAACTTTAGATAATGAAAGAGTATCTACTTCTGGGTTTTTCCAGTACTCAATCATTTGAGTTCTAGTACAACTACTAAATACTATAATAATTAAAAAAGGTAGTATTAACTTTATACATGTTTTCATTTTAATAAGTTTTAAGTTATTTTCTTTTTTTCTTTTTTAACAATTGTTTTAATGGTACTAAAAACTGATTGTTTTAAGTTTTTATATTCTTTTAAAAACTCATCAACAATTTCTATTAATCTTTTATGCTCTACTTTATAAATTTCCTCTTCTATTAACTGATCTTTTCCATCAACCATTATTTTTAAATCATTTTCGTGTTTTTGGATAAGGTTTATAAGCTTTTCATTCTCTTTATTAAGAGCTGCTAATGAATCTACTATTTTTGCAGAAGCCTTAAATTGATCTGGCGCAATAAGTTGGAAAATATATTTACGTATTAGGTCTTCAAAAAAATGTTGTTCATCTCTTATAAACTTTAATTCTAATAACCAGTTTTTAGACGTTGCATGCATATCTTCTGCACTTAACCATTTTACAAATTTTAATTGTGTTAGTATTGTTTTCATTTGTCTTGATTTAAAAAAGTAGCTTAAAACGTCCTCTTGATAATTATAACAATAGTTTTGTTTTAAGCTACTTAAATTTTTCTAAGTAACTTCTATAATTTTCTTAGGCATCATATACAATTATTTCAAACTTTTTTCTAATCATTTTTAGCTATTAAAAAAATCTCTAACTAATGCTTTTACTTGGTTATTTGTCATACTATCTACCTTTTTTACAGCTTTTATTTTTTTGTTTATTTCTTGATAATAGACTTCTAATTCTTTTTTAAAGTTTTCATATGTTTCAGCTGGTCCAAAAATTGCCAGTGCACTAGCTTCTTTTACTTTAGAAGCTAACTCTTTAAAATAGTTTTTTGTTTGATGCTTTTCTCGCTCTAAATATTTACTATCTTGTACTACATCTTGCGGTCCTCCTTTAAAACGTGTGCCAGAACCTCCATGAATATGATAATTTTCAATATTTGAAGGTATTTTCTCCATAGTTTCCTTATCGCCTTCAATAGTAATTATAAATGCTTTTTCTTTGTCTAACCAAATACCTATATTTTTCATCTCTAAAAATTTTAATTTCTTAAATCGTGTAATACCAATACAGGAATTTTTAATTTGTATCCTATATCTTTCACCAATGGTTGTGTTAATATACTTCCAAAAAAATTATGTTTTTTGTTAATAAATGCAACCATATCGCTTTCTCTACTTTCAACAAAACATTTTACTGCTGTAGAAACTGTAACACAAGACAAAGAATGAAAAGAATAATCTAATCGATCAAAATATTCCTCTAACATTTGTTGATGTGCTTCTTGACTTTTATCTAATTTATCTTCTTCTTTGATGTGAAGAATTTTTATTGACGCTCCGTTTTTTCTAGCGATCTCTATTAAATAATCTAATTCTCTTCTTTTATAATGAGTTTTATAACTTGTTGGAAAAACAATTTCTTTTGGTAATACTTGTTTAGCCTCACTAGGAATAACTAAAACAGGGCAGTTTCTGTTTTTCTCCATTATCTCAATAGCGTTACTTCCATAAACAGGGCTTTCATTGTCTGAAACTCCTTTAGTCCCCATAACTACCATCTCTATATCTTTTTCTTCTACTAATTCATCTACAGCCTTTAAAAGTGGTTTATTTAAGGACACATAAGTAAAGTTGTGGTACGGATTTTTATCTTCTCTAAATTCAATAAGTTTTGAAATACGCTCTAAACCTTCTGCAGATTTCTTTTTAGGAACATCATATCCTTTTTCTCCTTGCTTTGGTGGAATAATATCCTTAATTAAATCATAGGTAGTTCTAAATACATTCAATACATAAAAATCACATCTATCTAACCTATACAGTTCTAATGCATACATAATTGCATTTAATGAGTTCTTTGAAAAATCGGTTAATAATAAAATCTTTTTTTTCATGACATATAATTTATTTATTACTAGGTAATACTAAAAACGGAGTCTTTAAATGGAATCCTATTTTATTAATAATGGGTTTGAAGAAAACATTATCAAAAAATGAATTTTTATTATTCATCATAACAAGCAAATCAACACGCATTTTTAGTAGAAAATCATCAATTGAATTGGCTATATGCTTATGATTTTCGAAATGAGAAATTAGTTTTATATCCTTTAATAAAGATTTTAACCTCATAATATTTCTCTCCTGATTCTCAGTTAACTCTTGTGTGTTTTTTCCTAAAACATGTAATAAATGTATTTCAGAGTTATGCTTTTCAGCTAAATCTATTATTAAATTTAAATGCTCAGATTGGTAAAACAATTCAAAATCTGTAGGGAACAAAATTTTTTTAAGTTTAGAAAATTTAAAACTTTCAGGAACAGCTATTGTAGGACATTTAATATCATTAATTACTGTCATAGTATTTGTTCCTAATATGGTTTCAATAATACCTGAAGCTCCTTTGGTTCCCATGACTATTATATCAATTGATTTTTCAATAACTACTTCTCTTATCTCAGAAATTATCATATTCAATGAACTTATTGTTTCAATAGTATGTCTTTCATTTACATAGTCTTTTAATATTTTAGATTTAAAAACCTCTAACCCTATAGTAGATGATTCTTTTAAAGCATCAGCTACCCCTGTATAACCAGCTCCAGAAGGCATATAATCCATATGATAAATACTAGGCATATATGTATTTAAAAGATGAAATGTACATTTCTCTTTATCAAATAATTGCAATGCGTATGCTATGGAATTCCAGGAGTTTTCAGAAAAATCTGTTGGCAGTAAAATATTTTTCATCGTGTTATTTTTTTATTATTATAAACTAGTAAGGCACAATTTTATAGGCTTCATTTAATAAAAACATACCTATAAAAAATAAAAGCATATACATAACTTGTATTAGTTTATGATTTGTGTTTTCAAACCATTTAAGAGCGTATTTAGGGTAGGCAAAAAGCATAATCCCTTTTATTAATGCAAACCAACCAAAAAGAGTAATAATTACGTTAGCATTTGCTTCCCATACATTGTGTAATAAAATATTTATCAACCCAATAATTACAGCTAAAAGAGAAATAACTATTAAAAATTTTTCATCTTTTAAATCGGCTACTATTTGTTTACTTCTTTTAGGGTTTATGCTAAGGATAAAAAAGAAAATAATACAATACCAACCCCAAAACTTAAATAGAAAAATTGAAGTGCTCATAGTTTCTATTTTTACATTATATTCAAATTTACACATATAAACACTTAAAAACCATGATATTAATCATATCTCATAAATATTTTAATGAGTAACTTTAGTATTAATAAATTATAAAAAATGAGAGAAAACTTAATTCCTTTTTATTATAACTTAAGCAAGTTATTTTATGCTATAACAGCCATTGATGGTGTCATAAGAGAAGAAGAGTATCGTGTTTTTCTTACTCAAATTAATACCCTTTGGCTAAGCTCAGGAATTATTAACAAAAGCTCTAGTCAATTCATAATAAACACATTTGAAACATTAAAAAATGAAAACTCAAGTGCGCAAGCTTGTTTTGATGAATTCAAATCTTATAAAAAGCAGCACGAAAATTTATTCCCAGAAAAAACAAAAAAGGCAATTTGGGAAACTGCTTGTGTTATTACCTCTGAAGTAAATAACAAAAATAAATCTGAATTAATTATCCTTGTACATTTAGGAAAATTATTACAAATAATGTAACTGTTTATACTTTATAAGTATATAATTCTTTAACAGCTTTTTATTCTTCTAAGCGCTATCAAAAAAACATATCATCGCGAGAAAACTGTACCATTAACTCGTTAGCATTGCTTTAAAAAAAACAGAAATAACATTGTCTCATACATGTGACATCACTATATTTGTCTCATAATTGAGACATAATGAATAATACTAAAGCAAAAATCTTATTAGCGGCTATTAAAGCATTCAGTAAATCTCCTAATGCTTCAATGGAAGAAATTGCGGAATCAATAAATTTAAGCAGAAGAACACTGCATAGGTACTTTAGCGGTAAATCAGAACTTATTACCGAAATAATAAACTATGCAAGTACTCTTTGTTTAGAGAAAACAAAAGAGGCTGTAAAATCTTCTATTAACCCAATAAATCAACTCAATACAATGTTTTTGAGTGACATAGAAAGTGGTTATCAATTTCGCTTCTTATATAGCTATAGAGACGGTTTACAGGGAATGGAAAAAGAATCTTCAGACTTTAGAGAAATGATGCAGATTTTTAGACATTTATTAAAAACACTAAAAAATATTGATTTAATCAATTCAAAAATTACAATAGATTGGATAGAAAGTCTTTATTTTTCTACAATCGATTCTGCAATAAATCTAATACTTGAGGATGATTCAAGAATGCAAGAAATAGCTGAAATGGCTTGGTTATCCTATTTCAATGCTATCACAAACCACACTAATAATCAATCAAAACAAATTTAAAAAATAAGAGATATGAATTACGAAGTTATAATTATTGGTGGTGGTCCAGCTGGAATGAGTGCTGCCTTGGTTTTAGGTAGAAGTAGAATAAAAACATTGGTTTTAAATACTGAAAACCCAAGAAATGGTGTAACAACTCATTCACACGGTTTTTTAACTCAAGATGGTAAACATCCATCCGAAATATTCAAAGTAGCTAAGCAACAATTATCTAAATATACCTCAGTAACTTACAAAAAAGAAAAAGCGGTATATGTAAAAGGTAAAAACAATAATTTTTCTGTTGGGGTACAGCATAACACCTACTCAGCAAAAAGAGTTATAGTTGCAACAGGGCATAAAGACAATATTACAGAAATTGGTATTGAAGGCTTATCTGAGGTATATGGGAAATCTGTTTACCCCTGCCCTTTTTGTGATGGTTTTGAGATGGCTGATAAAAAATTGGCCGTATTTGGTGATGCTCTAATGGCTCCAATGTTTTCAAAGACAATTTCTCATTGGTCAAAAAATGTTATTGTTTTTACAAATGGAGAAAAAGTTAAGGATAAAGAATTAATACATAATCTTAACAAAAATGGAATCCAGATAATTGATAAAAAAATTAAAAAGCTTCTTTCAATAGAAGGACAACTTAAAGGTGTTGAACTTATAGATGATTCAGTTATTGAAAGAGATGGAGGCTTTTTACCTGACACTAAATCAACTGAAAGTACCGACTTTGCTAAAAAAATGAATATTTCAATTGAAATCGGTCATTTTGGAATGGAGCTTTACAAAGTCGATGACAATAAAGAAACAGAAATTAAAGGGTTTTACATTATTGGTGACGCAAGAATTGGATGGAGTGGAGTTGCTTCTTCTGTCTCTGAAGGTAGTGAGGTAGCCGCTATAATTACACATCAAATAATAGGTGAGAATTGGAAATAATGATTAAATAGAATATATAATGGAAGCTTCCTTCTAAAATATAAACACCCTCTCTCCTATTGTTTTAGCTAAAATTTTATAAGGTTAAATTATTTTATGACTATAAAAATAGTAATATAACTATATTTATAGTCATACTTTAAAAATTAGTTCTATATTTGCCTTATGAATGAATTAACAAAAGCCGAAGAACAAGTAATGCAATATGCTTGGAAACTTGAAAAAGCATTCCTTAAAGATATTGTAGAACAATTTCCAGAACCAAAACCAGCATACACTACCATATCAACAGTAGTAAGGGTTTTAGTAAAAAAAGAATTTTTAAAATTTGAAACTTTTGGTAAGATCCGACAGTATTCTCCAACGGTTTCTAAGGATTCTTATTTTAAAAGACATATGAAAGAAGTAATTGGTAATTTTTTTAGCGGTTCGCCGAGTAAGTTCGCTTTATTTTTTACCGATAGTGAAGATTTAAACCTTACTGAATTGGAAAAAATGAAACTCATACTTGAAAGTAAAATTGAAAAATTGAAAGCAAAAAATGAATAATATAATGTTATATCTATTGCAGGTCACTTCTATTTTTTCTGTACTTTATCTTATCTATATCGTTTTTTTAGATAAACTAACCTTTCATAATCTAAATAGATTTGTTTTACTATTGTTACTTCCAGTTTCAATTATTATTCCATTTTCAAATATTCTACTCCCTTCTATAGCCCCAAAAATTATCGAAATACCATTATTTGAAGAGGTAAATTTAAACTCATTTAACAAGCAATTACAAGTTATTGAACAACCTTTGATTGATTCATCTACTAATTATGCTACAATAGTATTAATACTATATTGGTTTGTGTTTTCTGTCTTCTTTATTCGATTTTTAGCCACAATAAGACATTTATTTGTATTGAGGAGTCGTTCTAAAATTGAACAAAAAAATGGCTATCAATTAGTTATTTCAAAAGTTCCTCAAATATTTTCATACTTCAATTGGGTTTTTATTCCAGAAGATAAATTTGAGCACTATGACAAACAAATAATAGAGCACGAAAAGGTACATATTCAATTAAAACATTCTTGGGATGTGATTCTCTCTGAAGTTTATATTCTATTCTTCTGGTTTAATCCACTACTCTACTTTTATAGAAAATCGTTAAAAGCTGTGCATGAATTTCAAGCTGATAAAGGCGTGCTTCAAAACGGAGTTAAAACCTCACAATACATGCAATTACTTGTGCAAAACCTTGAGCTTTCTAAACCCAATAATTTATACAATTACTTTAATCAACACATATTAAAAAAAAGAGTTACTATGATGACCAAACCCAAATCAAATCGCCTTTCAAAACTTACATACATCTTATTATTACCAATTTGCATCTTTTTAATTTCAGCTTTTACTTCACCAAGCATTAAAAATAACCAGCATATGAATATTTTAGATGTTACAGCCTTAGTAAACAAACCTCCTTCTCTATTCCCAGTGCAAAATGCCTCAAAAAAAGATATTACATCTTATTTTGGAAAGAATGCTAAGCGTCCAAAAAACCGAAAAAACATACAGCATAATGGTATTGATATTAGAGCAAAGATTGGTACACCAGTTTTAGCTACTACCGACGGAATAATTGCTAAAGCTTCTATGAAAGGTAATTGGGGGAATTTAATTGTAATAACGCATTCCGATGGATACGAAACTTGGTATGCACATTTAAACGATTTCAATGTTAGCAAAAATCAAAAGGTAAAAAAAGGAGATATTATTGGGTATGTTGGTAATACAGGTCTTTCTACAGGACCACATTTACACTATGAAGTAAAGCAAAATGGGAAGCCTCTAAATCCTTTAAACTTTATAGAATAATAGGCACTTTCTAAATATTATCTAAATTTTAAATATTGATTTTTAAACCAAAATGAAGTTCTCTTTTTAAGCAGAACAGGATAGCTACACCCAAAATATTTCAAAATTATTTATGAAATCAATAATGCAATTATTTTTTATCATGTGTTTTTCCCATAGTTTTTTTGCCCAAAACACAATTGTGAAAGGAACTATTAAAGATAAATCAGAAGCTCCAATAGCTTATGCAAATATTATTTTTAAAGCAGTAAATAATCCCGAAACTATCTTTGGAACTTTGGCAGACGAGAATGGAAATTTCTCAATAGGAATACCAAAACAAATCTATAATTTTGAAGTTTCAGTAGTAGACTTACCTCCTACTATTTTAGTACTCGATTTAACAAGTGCTAAAAGCAAAACCAATCTTGGAGATATTCTTATTAATGCTGATGTTACTTTAAATGAAGTCGTTGTAACCTCAAATACATCTAACTATAAAATTGAATTAGATAAAAAAGTTTACAATGTATCAAAAGACCCTTCGGTAAGCGGAGGAAGTTTAATTGATGTTATGCAAAATGTACCTTCTGTACAAGTAGAAGTTGATGGTACAATGAGTATTCGTGGCAATGGTAGTGTTCGTATTTTAATAGATGGTCGTATAAGCGGATTAACTAACACTACATCCTTATTGCGTACTATTCCAGCAGCTTCGATAGATAAGGTTGAAGTAATTACAAATCCATCGTCAAAATATAGTGCCGAAGGCGCTGGAGGTATTATTAATATTGTCTTAAAAAAAGGAAAGAAAAAAAGATTAAACGCTAGCTTTGAGACTTTTGTTGGCGCACGCTTAAATTCTGGAATTAATATAAATATCAATAAAGCAAACGAAAATTATTCTTGGTATGCTAATACTGGTTTGGGATATTCTAAACCAAAAGCAACTGGTGATATTGCTCTTACAAATTTTGAATCTTCTCCTTCCAAAAGTTTCCAGACTTCAGAAAAAATACTCAAACAATTTTATATTTCTAATAATTTTGGAGGTGCATATAAATTTAATATGAACCATTCTATTTCTGCAGACTTTACTTATCGATTAGCCGATTTAAATACTATTAATTCCATTAGTTATAAAGATTATAATACTAATAATTTATTTGCAACTTCTGAACGTTTAGATTCCGAAGAATTTAAAAATAACTTCTTTCAAATTGCTAGTGAATACAAAATAAAACTCAATGATAGAGGCTCGCAACTAAAATTAAGTGCATTAACACAGTCATCTATTGAAGATGGAAATTCCTTAATTTTAGAAGAAACTACATTCCCTCAGTTGAAAATTGATGCCAATGATGCTATTATTAACGATATTAACGACAAGCGTTTTACAATAGCCTTAGATTATGTTCATATATTAAAAAACAAGTCGCAGCTAGAGTTTGGAGGTAGAAGTAGGTTTACAAATATAGATAACGACTATATGGTAAATCGTTTAGCAGGCAACATTTTAACTACAATACCAGAATTTTCAGATGAAACGAATTACAAAGAAAATATTACTGCATTTTATGGGCAATACGCAAAAAGTTTTGACAAATTTAAATTTCAAGTAGGCTTAAGAACAGAAACTACTAATATTAACATTACCTCTAATAGCAACGCAGAAAAAGTATCGAGAAATTATACAGATGTATTTCCATCGAGTTTTTTAAACTATCAGTTTAATAATGATAGTAGTATCCGATTTTCAATATCAAGAAGAATTAAAAGACCTAGACGAAATGCCATAGTTCCATTTTCTTCTTTTAGCGATTCCAGAAATATTTTTGTAGGTAACCCCAAAGTAAATCCATCATACGCAATACTTACGGAACTGGCTTTTGAGTCAAAATTCAGCAATAAATTTACACTCGCACCAACCATATTCTTCCGAAGAACAAACCAAGAAATGGATTACTTTATTCAGAAACAACACCTTTTTATTAATGGTAATATGGAAGAAGTTTTTGTAACTAAAACTGTAAATATTGGTACAGATAAATCTTATGGATTGGAATTAGGCTTTATATATAAACCCATAAATTGGCTAAACATTTATAACGAAGTAACTTTAAATGGATATCAACAAATTGGGCGTTATGAGTCTACAAATTTTAATACTAATGGATTTACTTTTGGTGGTAGATTGCATCTTAATTTTAAAGTATCAAATTCTTTTAGATTTCAATTTCAAACCAGATTTAGAGGTGCTAATAACAGAGGACAATTATCTCGAAAGGCATTATACAGATTAGATTTTGGAATGAGTCAAAGTCTCTTTAATAATAATGCCTCATTGAGTCTTAATTTTAAAGATATATTTGACAGTTGGGAATGGAATATTAAAACCAGGGGAGAAAATTTTGCCCAAGAAATAAACTCACAAGTTAGGGTACCACAGTTAAATCTGTCTTTTATTTACAGATGGAATCAGAAGCGGTATAAAGGAAAAAAGGGACAGCAATACGATAGAATATAATATTTAAAAAAATGAAACAGTTTAGTACCCTACTAATTATAGTAATTGCAATGCCAGTTTTTAGTCAATCGAAGATTAGTTTTACGTTTGATGATGGTGCACTAGGAAATAGACCAAATTACACCTTTAATGAATGGAACGGAATGCTTTTAAAGAAGCTTAAAGATGCCAACATTGAAGCCATGTTTTTTGTAAAAGGAAATGATAAAACAGGAACTAAAGGAAAAAAATTATTAAAAAGCTGGAATGACAATGGGCATAAAATAGCAAACCATACATTTAGTCATTCCAACTATAATAGTAAAAAACAAACATTTGAAGCTTTTAAAAATGATTTTATTAAAAATGATGCTATCATCAATAAGTATTCAAATTATTGCAAGTTTTTTAGATTTCCATATTTAAAAGAAGGAAACACAGCGGAAAAAGTAGCTGCATTCCGTGAGTTTTTAAAGAGCCAAGATTATAAACACGGATATGTAACCATAGATGCATCTGATTGGTATATTGATAGTAGGTTGATAAAACGATTAAGAGAAAACCCTCATACTGATTTAAGTGCTTTTAGAGATTTTTTTTTGAATCATATATGGGAACGTGCTCAATTTTATGAAAAACTTTCTCTAGCACTTAATGGAAGATCTATTAAGCATACACTTTTATTGCATCATAATTTAGCTGCCGCTTTATTTCTTGATGACTTAATAAAAATGTTTAAAACGAAAGGATGGGAAATTGTTTCTGTTACAGAAGCTTATAAAGACCCTGTTTATAAAACGAAAACAAACTTTGCAGGTGAAAGCCTTATTTATGCACAAGCAAAAGATTCTGGGAAGTATAAAGGTGTTTTACGTTATCCAGCAGAAGATAGTAGGTATGAAAAAGAAAAAATGAAGGCATTAGGTTTGTAATTTTTTGCATATAAATATCACTCTATACATATTATACTTTCCTCCTATCTTCGCTTCATTCAAAAGCTTATTATTGAATTTCACGTTATCTTTTTGATTTAAGTATTTATTATTTTGGAATGTCTGGTAGACATTCCAAAATAATAAATTTAAGGATTAAAAAGAATGTTTTAAAAAGATCATTAATTCTTAGTTGATTTACTAGGTTTTAATGAAGGTTTATTACCTGGCGTATTCTTGTTGTCTCTTCTTCTTTTATCAAGAGTACCATCTTGCTTTTTAGGTTTTGGTCCTGGTTTAATTGCTTCAATTATTTTCATAATATTTTGATTTATCTATTAGAAATTAAAAGTAAATATGTGGTTTGATTAATATATGCGGAAAACCATAGCCAATTAAAAAATATATTAAAATTTAAGGTATAAACTTCGCTTTTACCAAAGCAAAATTCCTTCTTGCGATAAAATTGAAAAAAATGAAAATTATTTAGCTACTTTGAGTATTTTAATTTCTTGTTTTAGAGAATCTATTTGTGTATTAAAGAATTCAAATAAAGAATCATTAGCTTGTAATTGTTTAATATTATGCTCAATTAAAACATTATATTTTCCATTAAGTTTATCTAATTCTTTTGGAGTGTCGTTATTATAGCTTAAAATGATTTGAATAGTTAAAGCGCAGAATGTTAAAATAGAAAAAGCCACTGTAACATAATTAGAAGCTATATTAGACTTCAATAAGCTAGATTCTCTTTGTGCTTTTTCGTTTACAAAATTCAACCATTCTTTAAAGCTTTTAAATATTGCAGCATCATAAAATTTATTAGTTCTTTCTGCTGTACTACTAGAAGGACTGTAACTTAATTGAATTAAATTGTATAAACTTAAAAAATGTGCCGCTTCTTCAAATTTTCTTTTAATTTCAATATTCTCAATAGAATTTTCATCATATGTACTTGACAAAGGAATATCTGGATCCTCATTTATCTTAATGTATTCACTTTTTATAAAATAATCAAGATTTACAGATTGGTTATTTTTAAATTCTTTAAAAAGTCTTTCAATCTCTTCCTTACAATCTAATTCAATAAATTTCATTATATTTTTTTTCAAATATAAATAAAGCATCCGTTTTAGAATGCTTTTAATTTCTATTGATTTGATACTTTATAAGTTTGTTTGGTAGTACAAATTAGTCACTATAGAAAATACCCAAAATATTCTCAATTCTATAAAATCAATATTATTAGAATCTCTAAAACTTCATTTTTAAACATTCATGAGAATTTAATATTCTGTGTAATGGTTCATTATTTTTTAAATACGCGATTCTCAGATTATCCCTTAAAAACAGTCGAGCTAAAATTTTCAGCAATAATTAGAGTGAGTTCCATTTTTTTCACGAAAAGTTTGTACAAACCAAAAAGTAATTGAAAAAAGCTTGTACAGAAATTTTATGAAAAGTTTGTACAAGCCTAAAAGCAATTGAAAAAAGCTTGTACAGAAATTTTACGAAAAGTTTGTACAAGCCAAAAAGTAATTAAAAAAAGCTTGTACAAGAATTTCACGAAAAGTTTGTACAACAAATAATTGCCTAAAAAAATGTTGTACAAACTAGAGTATAATAAAAGGAAGAAAATAATTAGGGTATTTCTGAATTAGAAACGTCAGAAATAGTTGTATCAATCCCTGTTTTAGAGGTTTGTTTTAAAATTTACCAGAATTTTCCCATTGGTTTTTTGGAAGTATTTTTTCTTGAACATCCCAATGCTCTACTATTAATCCATCTTTTAAACGGAATATATCAATAAAAGCAAAGTCAACATCATTCACAATGACATGGCTTAAAATTGAAACAAAATTCCCTTGCCCCACTAGCAAGTGTAATTTTTTATACCCTGACTTAATGTTATTTGCTATATTTTTTTGAATATGTTCTAGTAATCCCTCTATGCCATCGCCAATTTTAGGATTGTGTTGGTCGTATTGTTCTGTAGAAACATATTTAGTAATGTTCTCTATATTTCTACCAATAAGGATCTCATCAACAAATTTTCGAATGTGTTCTTTATTTGCTTCGGTTTTGTCTAGATCTTCAATTTCTGTTGGACCATCCACCATAGTACGCCCAGAAACCGTATCCTCTTCATAAGCTTGAATAGCATCCCAATGCTCTATCATACGATCAGCAGCATCTGTATCAAAAAAATCTGCGGTAACCCATTTAGCTTCCCCATTATTTAAACTTTGGTATACATGTACAAACACATATTGACCATCTTCAAATGCACGAATTATTTGAATGTCTCGTACTGGATTTCTTTTTATAAACGGAATAAAAAACTTTAAAAAGCCTTCTTTATTATTACCTACTCCTGCAGAATGTTGTGTATAGCTATCCCCGGTATATTTGTCAAGCGCTTCCTGTATATTCCCGTCGCGAATCCCTTCTAAATAAAGGCGCTTTGCATTTTGTATTTTAGTACTCATTATTCTATTATTTAATTGTACACTATACTAAAAACTCCTTAATCAACCTAAGGAGTTTTCTCATACAGTACTTTAAAGTTTAAAATTTACCATTGTTATTTTTCCTTTCCGGTTTTGGAAGAATTGGTGCCATAACTCCCCAATGTTCTGCAATTTTAAAATCTTTAATTCTTAATAAATCAAAATAGGCATAGGCAATTCCAGAAAGATTTCCTTCAGACATTACCAAAGCATAATTCCCCTCACCGTGTACATAATGTATTTTTTCATACACCATGTGAATATTGTTTTCAGCCATATGTTTTAGTGCTGCTTGTAAACCATCAATTCCATCAGCTATTACAGGATTGTGCTGTATATAGTTGTTGCCATTAAAATAGTTTTGAATTTTATCAAATTCACCACCAACAAGTATGGTTGCAATAAAGTCTTTTGCAAAAGCTTTATTGACAGCCGTTTTATCTAGATCTCTAATTACAGTTTCACCATCGAGTTGGGTACGTCCACTTGGATTTGGACTTGCTGCTAGTTCATCTAAATTATCCCAATGTTCTACAATAAGCCCATCTTCAAATCTAAAGACATCAATGCCCACTTTAGGTCCGAAAAAGTCATATTCTGAATGGCAAAATACAAAATCACCATCCTCAAAAGCTCTTACTACTTTTACTTTGAATCCGCCTTCTGGAGCATTTTGTAAAACGGCTCCAAATCCTGCTAATCCGTCAGCTACAGACAAATTGTGCTGAATATATTTAGTCGGATTTACATAGCTTGCAGGTTCTGTTGCACCTGTTTGAATACTGTTTAATAAAGCAACTGCCTTTTCTCTGTTTGTTAAATTCATGCTATTTGTTTTTAATTATTGCTATTAAATTATTTGTTGTTATTTGTTTTTTGCCAGGGAAATCTTCCTTCCAATTCTACTTCTAAAGACATGCTCATAAAAGTTCTGATAAAAACGATTAGCCCCAATACAGCTGCTGATTTGAGCGTTGGAGCTGTAGTAACTGTTTCCATAATATCTGCGGCTATTAAAATTTCTAATCCTAAAAGAATTGATTTGCCTAAGGATTGTCTTAAGCTTGTATAAGCTGTTTTATTGTTCCTTTTTAGAGAAATTAAAAACCTAGCTATTGAATACACAGTGCCGAAAAAAATAACCAAAACGCCTATAAACTCAATGGTTTTGGTAATACAGTTTATGTACATATTTAGCCCTTCCATTCTTCATCATTATTTTTCTACTAAGATTAAATCTTCAATAATTCCTCCATCAAATCGTGTGAATTGGTCTTTAGTTCCAAAGCGGAATATTCCTGAAGAATACATCACATTATTATTAAAATTGAAAATTAAGGTTGTATAATCTGGATGCGATGCTTCTAACCAACTTACGATATATAGCTTCTCGCCAATTTTACGAGAGCTATAAGGCAACTCTTTATTTCCATTCCCTTTTCTTGGACCTACAATCCATTTATATTTAAGCATTCCGTTATAGAATTCTATATGAATTCCTCCACCATTTTGATAGTAATACTTCATAGAAGTTCCATTTAATAGCTGCTCTGGACGCTTTGCTTCTGCTTCTTTTTTTACTTGTTCTAAAGAAGCACTTGTTGGTTTTTCTTGTGCCATACTAAAGTGTATATTAGCCGTAGTTACCATTAATATTGCAATTTTTTTTACCTTGTTCATTCTACTAAATTTTTAGCGGTTATATGATGAATTATTTCATCAAACTTTAATTTTAAACCGTGTTTTAAAAGGTTATTCCGCAAGATTGGTGCTATTTGTTCTCTATATTTTTTAAGTTGAGATGTTGTATATACCTCTTGAATTTCCTTGCTTTCTTCTTTTAATAGCTTGTTCATTTTTGGTCGAACATATTTTGGAAGATTTAAATATTCAATTTTCACATCATTGGTTCCAGCCGCTTTTATCTCTGAAAATAAGTTGTCAATCAATTCAGGTTTTAATTTCATGTGAGGTAAAAAAGGACCAATAAAAACATAGGTTTTTATGCCTGCTTTATTCAACTTTTTTAACGTCCGTAACCTAGCACTAGCCAAGGGGGCTTTCACTTCTAAAAATCGACTTAGTTGATCATCGGTTGTGGTAATAGACATTCCAACTTCTAGGTTTGGAATTTTCTTCAACAGCTCTAAATCGTCTAATATCATTGGCGATTTTGTTAAAAGCCCTACTCTACCTTGATACTGATACTTTACAAAGACTTCTAAAATGCCTCGGGTTAATCGGTATTGTTTTTCAACTCCTTGATAAGGGTCAGTTACTGTACTCATTGCAATTTTTGGATGCGGATTCTTTTTCATTAAGCGTTGAATATCCTTTTCCATCAATTCAATTGCGTTTGTTTTTACATATACATACTTTCCCCAATTATTAGTGGTTTCTCCAACAAAACGTCCCATAAAACTGGCAAAGCAATACATACATGCAAATTGACATCCTGTATATGGATTTATTACATAATCTGCACTAGGAACTTGCGTGGTTCCTATAATAGATTTCGCGGCTATTTCTTTGATTTTAAAAGGCATAAACTTTCTGCGTTATTTATACCTCAAAATTAAAGTCTGGTTTAATTTTGTGAAAGGTGAATTATTTCGAGAATTCTCAAATAATGGTAAATCTCAAAACATATTACTGTTTTGTAATACTATTTTAACAATATAATAGTTCTCTTTAACCTTTTAAAACTAACTATATTTCCATCTTCAAAACTACGAATTGTATTCACCGTAGTTCCATTTAATTCGCCAGATTGAATGGCTCCTATTACTGAAGCAATGCCATCTGGGAATGATAAATTGTGCTGCGTATAGCTAGTTTGGTTTACATAATTTTGCATTGCGGTAACATTTCCTGTTTGTATAGATTGTAAAATAGCTGTAGCCTTTTCTATATTGGTTGGTGCTATTGTTCCATCATTATTACTACACGCTGTAACAAACATTATAAATGCGATAAATAATCCTGCTAAAATTAATTTTGATTTTTTCATATTATTGTTTTGTTTTTATTCAATACAAAATTAGAATCGCTTCAGCTCCTATAAAAGGTGAATTTTTCTTAAAAAAATCAAATAATGGTAAATCTCAAAACATTTTACTGCTTTGTAATAATTCTTTTAAATTGACTTGGAGTTTGGTTAGTATGCTTCTTAAAAAACTTAATAAAATTAGTCGTTTCATTAAAACCTATAAGATAGGATACCTCATTTACATTGTTTTGATTCTCTGCAAGAAGCCTTTTTGCATGTAATATGAGTATTGAATCAATAAATACTTTAACCGATTTATTAGTAAACCTCTTAACTACTTTAGTAAGTTGATGGCTAGAGCAGCCTAACATTTGTATATAATCAATCGCATTTCTAGTATGAAATATATGTTGATCTAATGCTTTTTGAAATTCAATAAATAACTCCTTCTTTTTATTATCAACAGGTGCTACAGGCTGTAATTTAGATTTTACTTTTAAAATTAAGGTTCTTAATAATGTTTGTAATACCTCTTGTTGAACCTGATAGGTTATATTTTTATACTCTTCATTAATCAGTTCAATTAAAGATAAAAAAGTATTATAATGTTTTTTACTAATAGTAGTTATTGGGCTATACAATGCTGTATTATATGGATAGCTATACGTTAGCTCGTTAAATTGTAGTTGGTTTTTATACAAGAAGTTTTCTGTAAAAAGAATAATATATCCTTTACTACTTCTATGTTTTTGCCATGAATGTACCTGATTTTTACCTACAAATAAAATACTACCTTTTTTAAAATTGTAGGTTTCAAAATCAATATAATGTGCCCCTTCTCCTTCTTCTATAAAAAGGATTTCATAAAATTTTAAAACTTTTGGTGGCGTTAAAAATGCTGCATTATACTTTTCGTAAAAACCTTTCATTGTTAAAATTTCAAATCCTATCAATTCTAAGTCTTCTTTAAAAAGTAATTTAGGAAGTTCTTTTTTTTTCATTTTACCCTATAGTGTTTTCTATTTTTTTATTCGGAACTAGCCAAATCAAAGCTACAACTACATAACAAGCAACTGCTAGCTATGGAGCGTAAAATGATAATACTAATCCAATAATATAAATAAGTAGGGATGCTTTTTCTTTATTTTTTTGGTTGAGATAATATTTTATAGAAGTAAATGTACAAACTTTATAGATACTAAACCTTTCATATATATTTTCTAGGTTTCTATTGTTATTTAATAAAAGTTTAAAACAAACGAGGGCTGTTAATTAACAGCCCTCGTTTGTTTTATTATTAGTGAATCAAATATTATTTCTTATTTATAACTAGCAATCATCTCCATTAAGTATTGAACCAACTCCTATCGAAATTATACTACTGGTTAATGAACCAACAATAGCTCCTCCTAAACCACCTAATAGCGTTCCTGCTGGACCTAAAAAAGACCCCCAAGTTGCCCCAGTAATAGCTCCACCAATTGCTCCTGAGATAGCACCACCAGCTATTTGTGATCCTGTAGGTGGACAATCTCCAATCCTTGCATTTGGTGAAGTTTGCCCTAAAAGCTCAGACTTATATACTTCTATAGTTGCGAAAATACCACTTAAAGCGTATAAATTATTATCGCTATTTAAATCTATTTTATAAGTATCAAGCAATTTAACCATACCTTCATAATCTGCTTTTTCATTTAGATTTACGATTCTTTCAAAATATCTAGCTACCTTTTCAGAAAAACCATAATCTCTAAAGTCAAAATTACTTGGCGGCGTTACTTTTAAGTAATTGAAATCCAAATAATTAATAGTATTATTTCTTTCCATATAGTTTACAACATAATTTCTTACGGCTTTTTGGTCCTTGAAAGTCATACCTTCTGTACTAACAATTGCATTATGTGTTATCTTTTTTAGAATAGAGGCATCATTTAAAATATTCTTATAGCTTAATTTACTTAAACCAGCTGATCTGTTTTCATTTGAAAATTTAAGAGTAGAAGTATCTGTCTCTTTAAGGTTGTTATCTTCAGAACTACAACTAACTAAAACTATAGAAATTGAGAATAATAAAATTAATGTTCGTTGAATGTTTAATTTGATTTTTTTTGTGTTCTTTAACATGATATAAAATTTTTAGTTATTCAAATTAAAAGAAATAGATCATGATTATTTATAAAATTTCATAAGTGTAGACAATAAATGTAAAAACGAATATTAAACATAAATGCATCAATTTAATTGTACATTTGCAACAATTATTATACTAAACAATTCTCTTTATTTCCTATGGCTTTTAAAAAATTACATGTTGTTATAAAAGAAGCGCTAGAGTTCCAAGAAATAACAACCCCTACCCCTTTTCAGAAAGCTAGTATTCCTGTAATAAAAAGTGGTGCTAATATTTTTTGTACAGGTCCTAAAAATAGTGGAAAAACAACCACACTTATACTTACAACTTTACATAAATTAAAATGTGAAGCTGCTGGAAGTGCACCAAGAGCTATTGTTTTAGTAAAAGATAATGAAAGTGCATTAGAATTGTATAAATCCTTTTTAAAATATACTAAACATACTACTTCTTTACGTGTTTATTTAGGAGATGAAAAACTTCATGTTGATTTATTAAAATCAGAAATTTTTGAAGGTATAGACATTCTTATTTCAACACCTAAAATGGTAAATAAGTTACTTTTATTAGAAGGTGTAAATACAACTCAGGTAAAGATATTAAGTATAGATGATGCTGACTTTTTAGTTCAAAAATCTTCATCTACAGATCTTATTTCTATAACTCAAAGTATTCATAAATGTCAGTTTGTAATATACTCTGAAAAAATGCATCCAACTCTAAAGCGTTTTGAATCTTATTTTATGCCACATTATAAAACTGTAGCTATATAGGTTGCTACAAGAAACTATATTCATACAGTAATTAGAACGCCTAATGGAAATGATTATAGAAAAGATTTATTAAAACAACATTTAAAGAACCAATAAACATTAATCTTTAAAGTCTTTTTATAGAATATGCTCTCCTCCTACTTAAGTGAATAAAAGACCTAAAGAAAAATTAGCAAATGAAACCATAATAGTTTCACTTGCTAACATTATTATATTTCTAAACATAATACTTCTAATATTTAAACTAGATATAGCTTCCCTTATTACTTTACTAGTTTAATTTTTTTCATCCCAAAAACGATTCTTAAAAAGTTAAATTTCTTAATAATAAACCAGTAAGTAGTTATAATGGAAATCAAAGAAAATAATATTATAAATATTGCTTTTAATCCATAAGCCATATCCCATTGTAATACAAAATAACCTACAAAAATTAAAGCTGGTTGATGTAATAAATAAAATGGATAGATTGCCTCGTTTAATACACTTCTGTATTTATGGTCCTTGTTAAAATATTTTTTAAAATATCCTATGGCAGTTAATCCACATGATAAAGAAATAATCATTTCTGTTATTCCTCTAGCATAATCTTGAATTATATTGGGGCTCCCAAAAATTAATGGCAAAGTAAATAACAATACTGTAAATACAATAGTCTGGTACAAGTATAATAGCCTATCTTTTGTAAGTGTTTTAATTATCTTAGGGTTTGTAAACAATACAAATCCACTTATAAAAAACAATACGTAATATGTAAAATATGCCCAATCGTTATATAAAGCATGGGTACTGTTAGGAAAGTATTGACGTAAAACAACTTGTGATAATATTAATATAATTAATAACCAGTTTAAATGCATTCTCTTTGCAAAAAATGTGATTATTCTGCCTCTAATCATATTATAATGACCACTTTTAGTATAATTTAAAAATGGACTAATCAGTAGTGAAATAATAAATAAATACAAGATAAACCACAAGTGATGCCATGAAATATTTCCTACAGGATAAGGTCCACCGTCAAACATATGAGGTATAAAATCTAAAAAAGAACTATAATTATTTATTCTCTCAACATAAATCATTAAAGGAACTAAAGTAAAAAAACCAAATGTAAAAGGGATGTACAATCTTTTAAACCGTTCTTTTACATATTGCCAACTTGTTCGCTTACCAATTGCATAATAGGTTCCAACACCAGAAACTAAAAATAATAATGGCATTCTCCATAAATGAAGCCACCACATAATTGGTTCTAAAAATTCAAATGACTCTTCACTGTTTACATGCCATTGTTCTGGCCTAAATATCATTCCTACGTGGAAAAAGAATACACTAATAATAAGTCCGATTCTTAGCCAGTCAATAAAAAATTGTCTTTGTTTTTTTGTTTGATTTTGTGAGTTCATTACTGTTAATTTTTGATTTGATTCAAAAGTATAAACAGCATGAAGCATAAAACGAATTAGCCTATAAGTAAGGTGTATGAGTTTATAATGCCACACATTTTACTACTAATTATCAATTAGTTAAGAACTTCTGTATTGCGAAGGGGTAAGGGTTGTAATTTTCTTAAAAGCAGAGTTAAACGCCGATTTTGAATTATACCCAACACGTTCTGCTATTTCTTCAATAGTCAATTTTTTACCTAAATCAGTCTTTAAAATAACTTTTGCCTCTTCTACTCTATATGATGCTAACATTTCAAAAAAAGATTGATCTAATTTTTCATTTATAACTTGTGACACATGATGCGATCTTTGACGTAACTCTTTAGATAAACCAGATAATGACGCAGTACTTTTTATAAAAAACTTCTCATTTTGCATCTGATTTTTAATAGCTTTTAAAATAAGTAATTTATCTTCATCTGTGAGTGACGATTTTTCGTATTTAATTACTGGTCCTTCTAAAAAACTTGACGCATTTTCATAGTATTTTGAACTATTCATGATTTGATAAGATGTCAAGAATATCATAAAAGAGATATAAAGAAAAATTAAATAGTCCCCTACATCACTTTCATAGGTAGACTTTACAAAAATTAGAATAACTGTAATAATTAAGAAATGATAAAAAGAGTTTCTGAATGATATTAATACTTTACTCTTTGTATTAAAAATTGTTTCACTCCGTTTTTTAACAGATAATAACAACCTAACTGATATTATTATTATATATACTAGGATATGAATTATAGTTGCTTGATTTACATAATTTCTTATACTTAGTGGATCACTTGTATACTCTGGTAATAATTTTAATTGAGGAATAGTTAACTGCATCACACGAATATTATCATTATACTTAAATTCATTAGTCATTGAAAAGAAGAATAAACAATATATTAACCATAGCAAAAAAGGAATAAAGTGTAAACTATCTAACTTACTTCTCTTATCACCAAGAAGTGAAGTCATAAATAAAAAAATTAATGGTGCTATGACAAAATTTAAAGGTTCAGAAAAGTTGGTTAACCACAATGTTTTAAAAATATAACTTGTATAATTAAGCCAACCTTCAAACATAATAAGCGATAAAGTCAAAATTAATAAACCCATAAAAATATTTGGGGATTTACTTTGTACTGACTTTTTTATTAAAAAATATGAGGTGTAAATTCCGAATACTACACCTAAAAAAATAATTAATGCGATTAGATTTAAGTTAATTGGAATGTCTTGCATATTTCAAAAGTAGTATTTTTAACAAAAACAAGAAGCTCTGTGCTGTTTTTTGTTTATCAATTAGATAATTAAAGTCTATACTATTATTTTAAATTGCTCTCAATTTATTAGCAGCTGCTATTAAAGTTTCATCAGTTTTAGCAAAACAAAATCTAAGCATTTTCTTATCTGTTGCATTTTTATTAAATACAGAAATAGGAATTGCAGCAACTCCATGCTCTGTAATTAGATCTTTGGCAAACTCCATATCGCTTTTAGTACTAATTTTCGTGTAATTTACTACTTGAAAATAGGTTCCTTCTGAAGGTAATAATTCAAATCGACTATTTTTTAATAAGTCTTGAAATAGTTTTCTTTTACGTGCATACATTTTAGCTATTTCGCTAAAATCAACAATATCTAAGTATTCTGAAATAACATGCTGTGATATACTATTTACACTAAAAACTAAAAATTGATGGATTTTTTTAATTTCTTTCATCAATCGTTCTGGTGCTATTAAATAACCAACTTTCCACCCTGTAACATGTAGCGATTTTCCAAATGAAGATGCTATAATTGTTCTATCAACCAATTTTGGTCGAGTGTTTATAGAAATATGAGGGTGTTTAAATGAGATATATTCATATACTTCATCACTTAATAATAAAATATTTGGATGTCTTTCTAGTAAAATTTCCAAAGCCTCTAACTCTTCTTCTTTCCATATTTTTCCTGTAGGATTATGTGGATTGTTAATGATAATCAGCTTTGTTTTTGATGTAATCGCTGCTTCAATTCGATTAAAATTAGGAGAATAATCATCATTCAACGAAATACGTACAGGCTTCCCTCCTGCTACTAAAACGGAAGGCTCATAACTATCATAACTAGGGTCTAAAATAATTACTTCATCTCCATTAGTTACAAAAGCATTAATGGTAGTATAAATACCTTGTGTTGCTCCTGAAGTTACCAATAACTCAGAAGATACATTGAGTTGTCGTTGATAGTTTTTCTTTGTTAATAATGCTATTTTTTCTAATAAAGATGGTAACCCTGCCATGGGTGTATACTGATGAATATTTGCTGTTAATAAACGCTTTGATATTTCAAGTAGTCGTTCATCTACAGGAAAATTCGGAAATCCTTGTGATAAATTAATAGCATTATGCTCTTTTGCTAATAAGGACATTACAGAAAATATACTAGCTGTTGTATTTGGTAATTTTGACATTATAATAAAATCAGTTTACACGAAAATACTATAATTTACGTCTTTCACAAACCAATTTAAGACAACAACTTATATTATCTGTAAGTATTCGTTTTATTTAGTGAATAAAATTAAAAATAGCCACTTTAAGAGTCTGCTAATTCAGGGATTTTATTTTCAGTTTTCAAACTAAGATATTTTAACCAACCGCCATTTTCTAAAACTCTTTTACCCTTTTTAGTAAGGCTATGAATTATTTCTCTTTCTCGAATAATCAAAGACTCAGTTTCCATTTTATCACCAAGTTTATTACATTCGTAAACATCACTTAGCTCTTTATTATCTAAACCAATAAATCTCCAAATACTTGTACTAGAATTTCTCTTCTTGGTTAGTTTTTCAACCAAACGAAGGTTGCTATCAATTAAATTGTTAATGTTGAGGGACATATATTTTTTTATCTAATATAAGGTAAAAAAATATATAAATAAAAACTTAGCACCACTTAACAAGTTATAATATAGCCAATTACTCTAATTTAGCTAAAGATTTTAATTCAACTCCTAATTGAGTAAGCATCGTTGCTATACTACTTATTTTTAAATCTCTTTCATCATATTCTTGAGTATTTATACTACAGGTAAACTCCCATAATTCAACTATTTCAGAAACAGGAATATTATAAGTTTCATAATTTTTATTGTCTGGAACTAACAATAAAGTATTGTTTTCTTCTAATTTATTATATACTCTTTTATACGTAATTCCATCATTTTTGGTAACAACGATATATGAAACTCCATTTTTAACATCATTAATACTTTCAATAAATTGAGCTACTACATACGATCCGTCTTTCATTGGATGCATTGAATCTCCTTTAATAGGAAATGCTCTATGTTTTCCTACCGGTAAAAAAGGCAATTTAATTCTTTGCAATTGTTCTATATATTCTGGATCATTATACCCCAATAAATACCCAGCTGAAGCTTCTGTAGGTATTATTTCAATTAAATTTTCTTCTTCATTGTCTACCGTTATTGGAAATAAAACTCTTTGATTACCTATCTCAATAAATGATGATTCTTTTGAATAGCTCAAATCATTTTTTACCAAAACATCAATAGGCAATTTAAAATATTCTGAAATAGTAATTAAAAACGCTATTGAAGGCTCAGAACGTCCTTCTTCATATGAAGAAACTCTTGACCTAGTTATATTTACTTCATTAGCAAATTGCTCCTGTGTTAATCCTTTTAATTTTCTAAGATGTCGTATGTTTGTTTGTACTTTTTTCATTGCTACAAATATAATCAAGTAATGCTACTTTTTGTAGCTAACTTAGTAAAAAGTTGAAAATTTTTAATGCATATTATAAATCATTAATTACCTTTTATTTAATCTTAAACTACTATTCATTAGAAAAACTTTGAAACGATTTATAACTTTTATAGTCATAGATTATTTTTATAAAAAGTGCAAAAATCAATAATGTATCTTTGAAAAAAAATAATTGTAAATGCTAATTCATTTAATTGAAATATTTGTTTTTTCTTTTTTAATAATGCTTTCTTGCATGCTATTTTTAAATCCTTTAAAGGTTAATAAAAAAGCTAATTTATGGTTTAGCATTACTTTACTTTTGTGGGCTACCTATTGGTTAGATGAAATTTTAATTCTTATAAAAATAGCTCCTTTTAGTGATTTAATAAGGCTTATTGTTTCTTTTATTCAATTTTTCACGCCTGCATTACTGTATGTAAGTATTGTATTTTTCACAAATCCAAATCATAAATTTAAAACTAAAGATGGAACTATTTTTATTCTTCCTTTTATATATTTTGGGTTACTAATTTTAAATAGACTTCTTCTTTATAATTTACAAAATTCCCTTAAATTTTTAGTTCTTACAAATACAATTCTATATACATTAAAATCTTATTTAAAACTTCGCTCACATCAACGAAAAATTAAGTTATTCTCTTCAAATACTAATGATATTGATTTAAAATGGTTAGAAAATATTATTCTTATCATTGTTTTAATAGTTATTGTAATTAGTGCATTTAATCTTATTTATATAGGACTTCCTTTAAACTTACACTTAAATATAGTTATGCTTATTGCTATTTTGTTTATTGCATATAATGCTTTAAAACAAAAAGAGATTTTTCCTCTAAATGAAAAACATCGAAATGAAGTTATTGCTATAAAAGAAGATGAAAAAATTATAAATAAGCGTAAAATATTGAGTGATGACGAACTTGTTACATTAAAGTCTAAATTAAATTTACTTATGAAAGAGCAACATTTATATTTAAATCATGATATAAATCTAGCCTCTTTATCTGAAAAAATGAAAATAACATCACATCAACTTTCCTATATTATTAACAATGGATTTAATCAAAACTTCTTCCAGTTTATTAATACATATCGTGTAAATAAAGCCAAGGAATTATTATCTGATAAAGACTCTAATAAATTATCTATTTTAGGAATTGCTTACGAATCTGGTTTCAATTCTAAAACTGCATTTAATACTACCTTCAAAAAATTTACAAACCAAACACCTTCCGAATATAAAAAACAAAGCGCTACTTTATAACTAAGAACTTATTTAAACACAAAAAACTAAAAATAAGCCAATTAACAATAGGTTCTCTTTTATAAACCTGAGCATATAAAATAAGTTCTATAGCTATTTTTGTTTATCATTTTTAAATAAACACAAATGAAAGTAGCTACTAAAAATCAATATGCAGTAATAACAGGAGCTAGTCAGGGTCTTGGAAAAGCATTTGCACTCTCGCTTGCTAAAAGAAAACATAATCTAATTTTAATTAGCTTACCCAATCAAAATTTAAAAGGATTAGCACAACATATTAAAGAAACATATAAAGTTGAAGTACCTTATTTTGAAACTGATTTTTCTTCTGATGAAAATATACTTTCATTAACAAACGAATTGAATAAAAATTATGATGTAGACATTTTAATAAATAATGCTGGAACTGGTGGCACAAAAAAATTAGAAGATGTATCTCTTAATTATTTAAATACTATAATTCAAGTAAATGTTAAAGCGACAAGTATATTTATACATCAATTACTTCCTAATTTAAAACAACAATCGCGGGCATATATATTAAATGTATCTAGCATTGCTGCATTTTCCCCTATTGGTTATAAAACTGTTTACCCTGCTTCAAAAGCTTTTGTACATTCATTTTCTTTAGGTCTTTCTGAAGAGTTAAAAGATAGTAACATTTCTGTAAGTGTTATTAATCCTGGTGCTATGAAAACCAATCCTGAAATTACAGCTCGTATTGAAAAACAAGGTTTTTTAGGGAAACTAACCTTATTAGAACCTGAAAAAGTAGCTGAATATTCGATAAGAAAAATGTTTAAGGGTAAAATTTTTATATTAATTAACCCTATGAGTTGGTTTTTCTCTACCCTTTTACCTAATTGGATAAAAATACCAATGATGACAAATATTGTAAAAAGAGAAGCTTAAAATTATGAAACAGGTATTTATTACAGGTATAAATGGTCTTTTAGGTACTAATTTATGCCATGAACTCTTAAATAAAGGCTACCATGTAACAGGACTTGTTAGAAACAAGAATAGTTATAAAGGAAAGTACCATAATAACTTACAATTAGTAGAAGGACAGTTATTTGATGATTTTTCTTTACTATTAAAAAATATAGATATTGTTATTCATGCTGCTGCTACAACAGACCAGAGTTTACTTAAATATGTTGATTATTGGAATATTAATTGTAATGCGACTAAGCAATTATACAATACAGCCATTGCAAGCAATGTAAAACGTTTTATTTTTGTTAGCACTGCTAACACATTAGGTTTTGGTTCGTTAGAAGAACTGGGTACTGAAAAAAGTAAAATGAATACTTTATTTAAACAATCGTACTATGCAAAGAGTAAGTTAGAGGCAGAAAACTATTTATTAAAAAATAAACACAAAATAGAAACAATCATTGTTAATCCAACATTTATGCTTGGTTCCTATGATACTAAACCTAGCTCGGGAAAAATAATACTAATGGGTTGGAAACAAAAGTTAATTTTTTATCCTCCTGGAGGTAAGAATTTTGTACATGTTAAAGATGTTTGTATGGCAATAATAAACGCTATTGATAAAGGTATTTCTGGCGAAAAATACCTCTTAGCTAATGAAAACCTAAGCTATAAAGAATTCTTTGAAGTTCTTAATAAGGTTACAGATCAAAATTCAATACTAATAAAAATCCCAAAACAATTATTAATTATCATTGGCTATTGGGGAGAATTCCTAAGAAAACTTCGCATAAAAACTAATTTAGGTTTAACAAATATGAAAATTTTATGTGTTGAAAATTACTTTTCTAATAACAAATCTATAAAGCATTTAAATAGTACTTATCAGCCTATTAGCAAAGCCATAATAGATAGTATAAATTATTTTTCTAGAGCAAAAAAGTAATGATTACATGCTTCTCTTTTTTATTTTTATTATTGTTTAAGCTTAAGGTTTTTAATGATTTTAGCATCAACCCAAAATATATCTACATTCTCATATTTGTCCGAGCCAACATTTCTACTAAAAAACAAATATTTACCATCTGGAGTAATACTAGGTGAAGCTTCCCAAGCATCTGTATTTATTTTATCTCCTAAATTAATTCCATTATCCCACATACCATCTTTCTGTTTAAAACTGATATAAATATCAGAATCTCCATATCCATTTTCTTTTTTAGCATCCCATAATAAATACGATTCGTCTGGAGCGATAAATGGGTGACTTAAGTAAGTTCCTGTATTTATCGATTTTGGTAAAGCCTTTGGTTCTTCATGTTTTCCATTAATTAATCTAGAATATCGAATTGGATATGTTAAATCTCCCTTCTTATAAGTATCAAAATAATAAGTTCCGTTAGCAGCCTCAGATAACCTCATAATATACATAGAATCATTACTTACAATAGGAAATTCCTTCTTTTGTATTTCAGACCATCCTGCGTTTGTTTTTTTTAGATAACCATCACCTAAATGCATGGTTGTACCATCCGGAGAAATTACTGGTCGTCCAATCCATGGAGAAGCAAGTACCGATTTTTTCCAAGTACCATTTGCTTCATTATACTTGTATTCGTAAAAAGTTGATTTTACATTTTCTTCTCCTCTTCTAATAAAATAAAATGCTTTCATATTAGATGCAAATGCACCATCATATTCATAGATATCTGTAGAAACTAATCCTGGTGCAAAAGGAATTGGTGTTAAACCAGGTGCTTTTTGTCCTAAATATGGTGTTTTTATAACGGGTACAGCATTACTTTTTGTTTGTTTCTTTTTAGTATCACAAGATTGTAAAGAAAATATTCCTGCGATTAGTATTGTTATATAGGTTTTGTTCATTTTTATAGTGTAATGATTACTTACTTTTTATGCTTAAGATTTTCAATGATTTTAATATCAACCCAATAGATATCTGCTTTATTATTTCCGTAACTCCTATGAAAGAAAAAGTATTTACCATCAGGAGTTACACTTCCATAGGCTTCTGCGAATTCAGTGTTTATGGTATCACCTAAATTAATTGAGCGTCCCCAAGTTCCATCTTTCTGACAAAAAGAGATGTATAAGTCTGCATTTCCACTTCTTTGATCATCCCAAATCACATAAGATTCATCTGGGGCAATAAATGGATGCGCATTCCAATCTCCAATATCTTTAATATTTAACGTTTTTGGTTTTTCGTATTTTCCATTTATAAGTCTTGAATACCGAAGTGGACCAGTTTCACTTGCTTCATCGAAATAATAGGTACCATTAGCTGCAGCAGTTAGTCGCATAATACGAAAACTATCAAAAGGTTCTCCAAGGCTTTTCTTTTCAGACCAGCCAGTAGTTGTTCGCTCTCGATATTTTTTTCCCAGATGCATTGTTTTTCCATCAAGTGAAATAAATGGTTCTCCTGCTCTAGTTTCTATAAGTGATTCTGTCCATTTGTTGTCTTCATATTTAACAACAACCAACGCATTACTTTTATACTTCCCTCCTCTTCTACGTAAATAAAACTCCTTTAAATCTGGAGTAAATACACCAGCTGCCTGTCTAAATTCAGTTTTAATAATTTCAGGGGCGAATAATTCTGGAGTTAAACCTGGTGGTTTTTGTCCAAGATAAGTTTCTTGTTTTTTTGTAGTACAGGCACTTAAAAATATAACTAGTATAATAAAGCATGCTTTTTTCATTATTTATTATTTTTAAAATGAGCTTTTTTTAATTTATGGATTACTTCTGTGCTAACCCAGTAAAAATTTGACTCTCCTCCTTCTTCTTCATACCTACCAAAAAACAAAAACTTACCATCTGGAGTAATACTTGGGCATGTTTCTGAAAAATTAGAATTTACGTCACTGCCAAGGTTTATTGCATCTGACCAGGTTCCATCTTTCTCTTTAAAATAGACATAAATGTCACTTTTTCTTTCTTTATCTACTCTGTTTCTAGAATTTACCACTATATAATCTTGTGAAGGAGAAATAAAAGCATGAACACCTCCGATAGCAACCTTGTGTACTTCAGGAAATTTACCGTTTTTATTAGGTGCGTAATAGGTTCCTCTTTTTGATATATTGAAATAATAGAGATCTCCATTTTTTGCTTGATTCGGATAAAAAACAAAATCATCATTTATAGGTGAATCAACCGGTGTTGCTTTACTCCATGAATTCTTTAGACGATTTGCATACCAAGTTTTACTCGATTCTTTATGCTCAGGTAAAGTAAACTCATCATGAGCCGTAAAATAAATTTCATCACCTTTATGACTCACAAAAGGATGCATTTCCCCTGCTTTCTCACCTTTGGTGAAATTTGCTTTTTTAGGAGCTGTCCATTTATTGTCTTCTATTCTTGAAAAATAGATACTAGCATCCTCTTCTTTTTTATTAGCTGAAAAATAGACTTCATCTAATTTAGGAGAAAACGAAATTCCGTGTTCATACCTTCCATTTATTGAAATAACTCCAGGAGCAAAAATTTTTGGAATTAGCCCTGGTAGTTTCTCTCCAAAATAAGGGTTTTCTATAACTAGAGAATCACTGTCTTTTGAATCTTGTTTTTTTGTATTACAAGCAGTTAAAAATAGTGTAAATGCAAGTGTTAAAGTAAGATGTGTTTTTTTCATTATTTATTATTTTTAAAATATGCCCTTTTTAACTTACTAATAACCTCTGTACTTGCCCAATAAATGTTTGAGATAGCACCTTCTTCATTATACCTACCAAAAAACAAATATTTACCATCAGGAGTAATGCTTGGGCATGTTTCTGCAAAATTAGAATTTACGTCACTGCCAAGGTTTATAGCTTTTGACCATGTTCCATCTTTTTCTTTAAAATAGACATAGATATCACTTTTTCTTTCACTGTCTTCTCTGTTTCTAGCATTGACAACTATATAATCTTGAGAAGGTGAAATAAAAGCGTGAACTCCTCCGATTCCAACCTTATGTACTTCAGGAAATTTACCGTTTTTATTTGGTGCGTAATAGGTTCCTCGCTTCGAAATATTGAAATAATACAAATCTCCATTTTTGGCTTGATTCGGATAAAAAACGAAATCTTCATTTATAGGAGAAACAAGTTCTTTAGCATCACTCCAAGAATCACCAACACGGTTTACAACCCAGATTTTAACAGATTCTTTATGTTCAGGCAACGTAAATTCGTCATGGGCTGTAAAATAAATTTGATTACCTGTAGAGTTTACAAATGAATGCATTTCACCAACTTTTTTACCTTTTGTGAAATTTGCTTTTTTTGGTGTTGTCCATTTTTTACCTTCTAGTTTTGAAAAATAGATACTTGGATCTTCGTCTTTTTTACTCGCTGTAAAATAGATTTCATTCAGATCTGGAGAAAACGAAACAGAATGTTCATATCTTCCGTTTATTGAAAAAACTCCTGGAGCAAAAATTTCAGCAGTTACACCTAGTGGTGTTTGTCCAAGGTATGGGTTTAAATGGTTGTTTTTTAAGTTTAGTTTTTTAGTATTGCACGCATTTAAAATCAAGGCGAATACAAGTATTAAAGAGAAATACGTTTTTTTCATTATTTATTATTTTTAAAATATGCTGTTTTTAACTTGCTGATAACTTCTGTGCTCACCCAATAAAGATTCATTGTTTTGTCTTTAGAACGTCGGCTAAAAATTAAATATTTGCCATCTGGAGTGACATTTGGACTTCTTTCATCAAATGTTGAATTTACTGTTATGCCAAGGTTTATTGGTTTTGTCCATGAACTATCTTTCTTTTTAAAAGAAACATAAAGATCAGCTTTTTGATTTTTGTCTTCTCTGTTTCTAGCATCTACAATTAAATAATCTTGAGACGGTGAAATAAAAGGGTGACCTCCAAACTCAATTTCAGCTTCCTGAAACTTAGGGTATTTACCATTTATATTAGGAGCATAGTAGGTTCTAAATCTTTTAGATATATTGGTATAATATAGATCTCCGTTCTTCGCAAAAGTTGAAGTCATCACTTCATGCTCATTTAAAGGTGAATCAAGTTTTATTGCATCACTCCAACCATTGTTCAGGCGTTTTACATACCAAATGCTTGAGTCCATAAAATCAGTGTTATACGCAGTGAAATAGATATATTTTCCATCATAACTCACTTGTGGTTTCATTTCTCCCGCTTTTTTACCTTTTGTGAAATTTACTATTTTAGGTGCTGTCCATTTTTCACTTTTGAATTTTGAAAAATAAATCTCAGCGGGCATGCCAGTTTTTTTCTGAACTGCAAAATACATTTCATCTAAATCAGGAGAAAACGAAACCCCCATTTCATGTCTCCCAGCAATAGAAATAATATCAGGTGCAAAAATTTCAGGAACTAAACTAGGTAGCTTTTGTCCAAAATAAGGACTCTCTAAAGTTGGTAATCTATTGTCCTTTAATACCTGTGTATTAGATTTACAAGCACTTAGAAATAGTATGAATACAATTATTAGTTGTAAAAAATGATGATTTTTCATTGTCTATTATGTTTTTCTTATTGCTTTAATCTAAGATTATCAATGATTTTAGCATCGACCCAGTGAATTGACAAATTACTATTAAAGAAAAAATACTTTCCATCTGGGGAAACATATCCTCCTCTTTCTGCGTTGCTTGTATTAATTTTATCTCCCATATTAATGGCTTTGCTCCATAAACCGTTTTTTTGTTTAAAACTGATATATAAATCACTTTTTCCAACACCATCTTCTCTTTCACTATCAAAGATTAAATAGGATTCATCTGGAGCTATAAAGGGATGTGCTGTCCATTTACCCGAGTTGATATTCTTATTAAGCAATGTTGGTTCTTGACGTTTACCATTTTTAATTATTGATATACGAATCACATCATTATTCTTATAATCGTCAAAAACATAAGTTCCTAGTCTAGAAGATGACAATCGCATAATTCCCCAATCTTCTCGATCAAACATAGGCCCTAAACTTTTTACATCAGACCAACCGTTATCAGTTCGTTCCATATATTTATTTCCTAAATGCATTATCTTACCATCTGGTGCAAAAATGGGACGCCAAATTCTTGGTCCGACAAGAGATTCCTGCCACTTTTTATTGATGTATTTATATACCATCAATGTCCATTTTTTAGTATGTGTATTTCTTCTTGTAAAATAAAATTCTTTTAAGTCAGGAGATAAAAAAGCGCTAACATCACGATGAATTTTAGAAAACATGTTAGGAGCAAAAACCTTAGGAGTTAAGCCAGGTGGTTTTTGTCCTAAATATGAAGCCTCAATATTTGATGAAGTCTTTGCTTTTTTGTTATTAGTATTACATGCATTTGCAATAATTACCAAAACAAGACATAAAAATATATGTTTAATGTTATTCATTGTTGATATTTGTCATAAATGAGTAAAACTATAGATTTATGTATTTCTAAATTTTAATTTAGGATAAACCAATAATTATAATGACGAAATCATTTCATCATCGATATAAAGCATTTATGTAAAATTTATATAATTTATAATTATTGATAGTATCTTTATACTTCTTTAATAAATTAATATGTTTAAAAAATCTTTAAGGCATACCATTCTCCTTAATATTGGGGCTTTTATTTTAGTAGCCATACTAGAAACTTTAAGCATGTGGATATCTAAAGATAAATTTGATAGCACTTATTCGTTTATGAAGTGGAACCTTAGCTATGCAATTTATATAATGGGTGTTATCTGGGTAAATCATTTTATTTTAATTCCTTTTGTTTTAGATAAAAAGAGGTATTTTTTGTTTGGGTTATTATTGATTGGAACTATATTTCTAGCAGCAACAATAGGAGGCTATGAATTTGGAAAAGATTATAAATATACTTTTAAAATGTTTTTCTTTTTGTTTTATACTACAGGAACCGGGATGGCTGCATTTTTTTTAAGAAGAAATAGAATCATCCAAAAAGAAAATATTGAAAAAGAGCAATTACAAAAAGAGATTGAACTTAAATATTTAAAAGAACAAGTAAACCCACATTTCTTATTTAACTCATTAAATAGCATTTATGCCCTATCTAGGCAGCAATCACCAGAAACTCCCGATCTTGTTATGCAACTTTCTGAATTAATGAGATATCAGTTAGAAAGCTCTAAAAAAGATGCTGTTTTATTAAAAGAAGAGCTTGAATTTATAGAAAATTATTTATTGCTTGAAGAGAAAAGATTGAGTAACAGATGTACAATTGATTTTTTAATTAACGGAGATTTGAAGAGCTTAAAAATTGCTCCAATGCTACTCATTCCATTTGTTGAAAATGCTATAAAGCATGGCGCACGAAGCACTAATGAACAGAGTACAATTGATATTTCTGTAGCTATAAAAAACGCTAGCCTTAATTTAATAGTAGATAATTCAAAACCTTCTAGAATTTCTGTATCAGAAAGAAAAGGATTGGGTCTTGATAATGTGAAAAGACGTTTAAATTTATTGTATCCAAATGCTCATTCAATAGAGATTGATGAAAAGACAAATAGATTTCACGTAAGCTTATCTATTGACTTAACACAACAATATAAAAATAATAATTCATGATTAAAATTGGTATTGTAGATGATGAATTACTTGCACGTAAAGTGTTAGAAGAATATTGTTCTAAAATTAACAACTTCGAATTGGTAATAAGTACGGGGAATCCTCTCGAGTTTGTCAATTTTATGCAACAACATAAAGTTGATCTAATTTTTCTTGATATCGAAATGCCAGAGCTTAATGGTATGGAAGTCTTACGTTCAATGTTAAATCCACCAAAAGTTATTTTAACGACTGCGTATTCTGAATATGCGTTAGAAAGTTATAATTATGGTGTTATAGATTATTTATTAAAACCCATAAAAATTGAACGCTTTTTAAAGGCTATAAACAAAGTTTCTACGACAATAGTAACGCAACCTAATGCTAGTAATGAAAGTAAAGAGCTTCAAATAAAGTATGATGGAATGCCTGTAAATATTCCATTTTCTTCAATTTTATATATTCAGAGTTTTGGTAATTATTTAAAAATATTTACAGATTCAAGAATGTATCTTATTTCTGAAACACTTATTAATATTACGACGTTATTATCTGAGAATTTCCAACGCACACATAAATCTTATATTTCTAATCTAGAAAGAGTTACAAAAGCAACCAGAACTTATTTATTAATTGAAAATAATAAAGTTCCGGTAAGTGCTATGTATAAAGTTATTGTACTAAAAAAGTTAGAAGTTTTTGCAAAATCATAAAATAGTTAATTCTCTTTTTTCAATTATTTGTTGTTATAATCCCAGTACAAATATCAAAATGTAATATATTTTTCTTTAGCTTAATCATATAAACGACAATGTAAACTTTTGGAGTTAAAACATCCACAGAAAGATATCTATTAATTTATATTAACGACATCGTATTCATGGCACAATGAGCTATAATAACAGGCCATAAATTCCTATCAAATTTCACATAGGCAATTCCCATAATAATTCCAACAAGAGCAACAGATATAGACCGTTCTGAAATATCATAAGAATGTCTAAAACCCCAAATACATGCTTGAATAATAATAGCTAAAGTGGTTTTAAATGGTATATTTTTAAAAAGCCTTTCTAACCAAGTTATTAAAAAAGCACGCTCTAAAAGCTCTTCTAAAGCTGATTGTATCCATATAAAAATAATGATTGAAAATACATACCCATAATCTCCACTACTAAGTGACTTTCCTCTAATTGTTCCTTTTGCTGCTTCACTACTTTCTTTAATAACAGAAAACGAATCTTGAATAATATTAACTGTAAGAAATATGGCAATTATTAATACAAATAATATACCTGCTCTTAGAAATGTTTTTTTTATATTTTTTGGTTTCTCTAATCCTATAGATTTCCATGTTACTCCTCTCCTTCTCATTTGCCAAGTAGCTACTATTAAAGTGGTTCCTGAGTATAAAAATCCTGTTACCAAATAATGAGAATTAGGTATATACGTTTCTCTAATTAAAAACATTATAGCTATGTAAAGAACCAAATCAAAAAAATAACTTATTTGATTATTTTGTTTTAGAATACTATTCATGCTTTACTTTTTATAAGATTTTATGTGATTGCTGTTTTTTCTTAAATCTTTCTAAAGTTGAATTAAAAGAATTTAACGACCTATGCGAATGTTTTTTTGCCACCTCAACAGCCTTTTTATAATTTTCTAATGCTAAATCGTATTGTTTATTTTTTTCATAAGCTTCACCCAAACTATCATAAACATTAGCATCTTCAGAAAATAAATGCACATTCATTTTAAATAACTTTATAGCAAATACAATTTCTTTTTCCTTCATAAACTCATAAGCAATCGTATTTAACCTCTGTGGATGACCAAGTGAATATTTATTCTTTTTAATATAACTTATTACATCGTTAAAAGTATTAAGAGTTTTAATTTTAGCTTTGTTTTTGTATATAAAAAAGCGTAATCTTTCTTTTGGTAATGGGTACTCTTTATTGTATAAAATTCCTTCAATATAATGCACTATATTTCTAGAAATCATATCGTAATTAGAAAGTGCAATAATGGTATATTTATCGTTTAAATATCTTGAGAAGTATGATGAAAACCCTGGCATCCCACCACTATGTCCTACAACCTTGTTATTTTGTCTGTCTTCAACCTGAAATGTTAAACCATAAGTAACTTTTAAAGCGGTAAACATTTTTTTCTTTGAAGCTTCATTTATTAGTGTCGAACCATAAAGAGCTTGATCAAACTTTAGCATATCGCCAACAGTAGACAATATTCCTCCATCAGGATAAGGTGAACTGCTATTAAAACTATTATTATGATACTTTCCTGATATAGATTTCATATACCCTAGAGCTCTGTTTTCTACAACCTCATCACCAAATTTCATAGCTGTATCATACATTTTAGTTGGCTCAAGTATATTCTTACTTATATAATTTGAATAGGATTGTTTTGTTATTTTTTCAATAATTGCACCTAATATGATCATTCCTGAATTTGAATATGAAAATTTTTCTCCAGGTGTTTTAAATTGTAGTTTTTGCTGATAAATTATTGGCAATAAATCATCAATCTCTTTATATCTATGTCTATCCGACCTATAATTAAGGTCTCTCATATAGCTGCCTACTCCCGAAGTATGCGATAATAAATGATATATAGTAATCTTATTACCTAAAGGAAAGTCTTTAAGATGTGTAATCACAGGATCATTAATATTCAACCTCCCACGTTCTTCTAATTGCATTATTGATACTCCTGTAAACATTTTTCCCATAGAAGCAATATTAAACTTTGTATCTAATGTATTCTTAACCTTATAGCTTTTATTTGCTTCTCCAAAAGCTTTTTGGTATAAAACTTCACCGTCTTTTGCTAATAATACTGTTCCTGAAAATTGATCCAGATCGACATGCTTTTGCATTACTTTTTCAATTTTTTCATTTAGTGTTTGCGCCTTAACATATATGGTTAAAATGCATAGGATACCAAAAATAATTTTAGTTTTTTGAAGTGTTCTCATCAATAATATGTTTTAAGTAATTAAGTTTCTTAATACATCAAAATTGACAAATTGTTGAGGCCTATTAAAATGAAATATACATTCAATAGTTTTTTATAGATGTTTTACTGTATTTTCTCTATTTTGAAAAATTAGAATCAATGAATTTTTGAAAACCTTCTTTATATTTTTCTGAAACAGGGATGTACTTATCGCCAAAAACAATACGATTACGCTCTATAGTTGTTATTTTTTTTAAATTAACTAAAAATGAACGATGTACACGCATAAAATGTTTTTTAGATAATTCTTCTTCTAAAGATTTCATGCTCTTTAAAGTGAGATATGGTTTCTCTGAGTTAACAGTATAAAATTTTAAATAATCTTTCAATCCCTCAACATAAATTAGATCTTTTAAATCGATTTTAATCAATTTATAATCCGATTTTATAAATATATAATCATCTATTGGAACTATCTTAGAAATGCTGTTACCTAAGTGTTGTTTTGCTTTATTAGCTGCCGAGAAAAACTCTGAATAACTTATTGGTTTCACTAAATAATCAATAGCATTTACTTTATAACTTTCTAGAGCAAACTCTTCAAATGCTGTGGTAAAAATGACTTTAGTTTTTTGATTCATAATCATTTTAGAAAATTCCATCCCAGATAGGTTTGGCATTTGTATATCTGTAAAAATCAAATCGACAGTTGTTGTTTCTAAAATTTCAATTGCAGCAATGGCACTATTACATTTTGCTATTAATTTTAAAAAAGGTATCGATTTTATATAGCCCTCTAATAAATCTAGGGCTAAAGGCTCATCATCAATCAAAATACAAGATAGTATCATTCTTTAAAATTAAGTGTTAATGTTGCTATATATTGGTTGTTCTTTTCTGTCGTATTTAATTTAAATTTATCTGGGTAAACTAACTCAAGTCTCTTTTTTAAGTTTTCTAAACCTATTCCTGAATCGGTAACTTTTTCTTTTTCTGGAAATGATGAGTTAATTACCGAATAATTTATAGTAGAACTTTCTATGCTTAGCTTAATATTTATAAAACTAGATTGTACAGCATCTATACCATGCTTAAATGCATTTTCAACAAATGAAATTAATAAAAGTGGTGCTATCTGTATTGGTTGGTTAATTATAGGAAAACTTTTTTTTAAAGTTAAGTTAGATGAGACTCTCAATTGCATTAAATTAATATATCGTTCTAAAAACTCAACTTCTTTAACTAATGGTACCTTATTGTTAGAAGCATCATGTAATAGATAACGCATCATCTTACTCATGGTATGTATTGATTCTTTAGCTATTTCTGGCGAAATATCAATCAATGCATAAATATTATTTAAGGTATTAAATAAAAAATGCGGTTGTACTTGATATTTTAAATATTTAATTTCTGCGTTTAATTGGGTTTGTTTTACTTGTTGTAATTGCAATTGATTTTTATTAAACCTTGCATTAATTTTTAAACTAACACACATTCCAATACTTAATATTATAGGCAAAATTAATTGAACAGTAGTCATAGCTCCGCTTCTAATTTGCCTAATGATTTTACCATCAACAGTTGGGTGAAATAAATTTAATTTTAATGAATAACTTAACAATAGATATTGCATTATTATCAATAAAATATTTAGAATATAAAACTGTGGTTTTCTATTTTTAAAGAAAAACAGGTCTACTAAAACAAAATAATTAATATAAAATACAAGAAGAATACAAGTTAATGATAACCAGTTCCTATAAATAAGATAGTCTACATTTAATGAAGCTATAGGATACATAAATAAAAGTAGCCATATCAAAATATGAAATATACTTTTTAAATACCTTCTTTGCATAAAATTAATTATAATAAAAAACTAAGGTAAAATAATCTCCCTTGTTTATTATAACTATATAGACGTTCTTTTATTTTTTATAGACATTTAAATGAATTTAATCTATAAGCTTATGTTTTCTTATTACTTAGTTTAAAAGATTCATTTTAGACTAAAATCATATTATAAAAAATACTTAAAGTAGATTTTCTTTATAATATGATTTAATCTAGTTTAAAGTTTAATTACTATTTAATATTCAAAACTTCTTTTAATACAATCTCAAAACTAGGTTTTGAAGGTCTTGGTAAATTAACATTAACTATTTTACCTTCTGAGTCTATAACCATGTATCTAGGAATACTTCTAATATTGTATGCTTGCATAAAATTTTTACTATTTAAACAGTGTAGTTGCATAATAGTCTTAGACATTTCTCTCGCATTTGCTTTCCAAGTATTTATATCTCTTTTATAATCTACTGATAGTGATACAAACTGGATAGAATCACTAGTATACTTTAATGCATATTTTTCAAAATAAGGTGTGTCTTTTTTACAAGGAGTACACCAAGTAGCCCAAACATCAATTACGGTATATTTCCCTTTTAAATCTTCTAATTTTACTTTCTCACCTTCTAATGTATTTGCAATGAATTTAGGTGCAGTCTGCCCTTTAATCAATTGCTTTATTATTATAGCTTTTTTATTTATTTTTCTTTTTAAATTATCATTAGTAAATGATGTTGAATACTTAATTAGTAACGAATCAATTTCGTCTTTTATTGAAGATTCCTGAATACTCTTTTCTAATTGCCAATACATTAGTTTATCTTTAAAACTACTTTTTTCTAAAGACGATATTGCTAATAATGCTTTTGTATTTTGATCTAAATTACTCTTATTAGTATTTACTAATTGATTTAATACATATTTTAAATACACGCTATTATTTAATAACGATACATTATATAATAAGGGTTCTTCTAGATGTTGTAAGCTTTTAGGTAGTATAATTTTTATTTTAGGGTTATTAACCTTAGCTATCTTTTTAAAATCATCTAAATACTTTTTGTATTTTATTGTTTTTAACTGCTGCTGTAATTTAAAAAAGTCTTCTCTTATATTATAATTATCTATAGTTTTATACTTTTTTATATTCTGTATTTCTTTCTTCCAATACTCTTCAAGTTTAGCTATAAAAAGTTGTGGTGTTTTATGATAAATTGAATCATTCATAAATAAAGAAATCATAAAGTTAAACTCTCCTCTACTACTTCTTGCACTTATAACTTTATTTTCTACTAATCGATTACCTTCTATTTTAGATTTCCAGTAACCTTTTTTTACATTTATTACAACTTGGACACTATCTTGCGCTCCAAAAAAAGCTTTTGTTTTATACTTATCATCAAAATTTAACTCATAAGTACTTAGTGGTAAACTATCTTTTAAAACTATTCTAAACTTATCTCTATTTATCGGTATGATAGTTAAAGTATCCTTTATAAATGGATCTACGATATATACATTTTTCACATCTATATCTCCAACTATTTTTCCTCTTACAACGGTGTTATTATGTTTTAAAAATTGTTTTGGTTTTTGTAACCAAAAAAATATACTTCCAAATACGACAAGAATACTTATAGTTTGTAGTATCATCTTATTTCCTACTGAAAAAAGATTTAATAAACTTTTATTTTTAAACCATTGATAACCTACATATAAAAAGATAATGCTACCTACTAAGCTTATATAATCTGTATATGTTAATATATTTCCAATATCACTTCCTTTTGGATATTTAAAAATTATTGAAATTGGTCCGTACGGATACCAACTAAAAAACAATCCCGATTCATTAAAAAAAGTATTTAACGAAAAGCCTATGATTCCTATAAAAATTGGCCAAAGAAAATTAGATATTAATACAGAAATTGTATACTGTAATGCTGAAAGAAATAAGCTTCCTATAAAAAGCCTAGAAATTAATTGAATTATAAATTCAGATGGAAATTCCAAAACTCCCATTTCTGGAATAATATTTATAGCTACTAAAATGTAAATAAAAATTAGACTCATAAAAACAAAGCTTACTATTGCTATGAAATTGCTAAAAAGTACTATCGAAAATTTAGAAAAATAGTTTGCATATTTCTTAACTGGTAAACTTTCCATTAACTGCCACCCATTAACCTTATGATCTAATTGAGTTATTCTACTAGTTATAAGAATAATTAAGAAAGGAAGCATGTAGTATGTATACAATTCTAATCCATTTTCAATAAAATTAATGTGCAAATTATGTGCTTTTCGAGGTACATACCTTGTACTTCCGTTCAATCTAGAAATAAAAAGGATTAGCGGAGAGAGAATTCCTATAATGAAACTTAAAGTATAAATACCTGTATTTCTTTTTTTTATGTGTTCTGCAATTAATGCAGTTTTTAAGTTATATAAAATATTTTTCATCTTATTTTGAGAGTTTTAAGAATAAATCTTCCAGGCCTTCTACAGTTTTCATTTCTAAAATTTCAGCTTCACTTGTTAAAAGAAACAATAGGATTTCTTTAATTTCTTCCTTATTTTCAGTTTCAAAACGTATGGTATTCTCTTCTAAAGAAAGCTTCTTGTATTTTACATTTAATTGCTCAAACCAAGGTGTAGTCTCTTTAAGAGTTATTGCTATTTTTTGTTTATTCGTTTTCGATTTGGCCTTTAATTCTTCAATAGTTCCATCAAACACTAACCTTCCTTTATTAAGTATGCCTATGTGTGTACAAATTCTTTCAATTTCATCTAATAGATGACTCGAAATAAAAATAGTAATCCCTAATTTTTTATTGAGTTGCATTAATAAATTTCGAATGTCTATTACTCCTTGAGGATCTAATCCATTTATAGGTTCATCTAATAGTAACAGTTGAGGTTTACCTAATAATGCAAAAGCTATTGCTAAGCGCTGCTTCATTCCTAAAGAGTATTCTTTAACTTTCTGCTTAGAATTTTCAGCTAAGCCAACCAATTCTAAAACGTTAGTAATTTCTTCTTCTATAACACCTTTCATTTTAGCCATATATGCCAAATTATCGTGCCCGCTTAAATGCAAATACAATGAAGGTGATTCTATTAATGTTCCAACCTTTTTAAAAATAATAGGTAATTGTTTTTCTAGTGATTTATTAAAAAGAGAAATAGTTTCTTTATTAGAAGTTGGTAAACTTCCTGTAAGTAGTTGCATAGTTGTTGACTTACCTGCTCCATTTGCTCCTAAAAAACCATAAATAGCCCCTTTTGGAACTTTCATAGACACGTTCTCTAATATTTTATTAGATTTTTTTGAATATGAAAAACTAAGGTTATTCATTTCTATTACATTCATATGCTTCATCTTTAATAATTCTTATTATTAAAAACAAAAGTGTCTTATTTAATATATCTAAAAAAAAAAAATCGACAAACATAAGTTTACTATCGATTTCTTATAATAGATTATAGACATAAAACATATCTTTTACGCTACTTTTACATTGTAGCAACATATACACAAACAATGAATCTACAATCCTTTACTAAAGAAAAAAAAGATGATAACTATTACTTTGTAAAAGTTATATTTCATACCCTCTACTTTGCAATTTTCATATTTGTTATTATAAACTCTTATCACCTTACTTTAAAAAGTATATTTCATAAAAGTATTCTTACTAGAGACCCTTTTGAAGCTACAGTTATCACATTGCTTACCTATTTATTTTATTATTTAGTTTTTCGTAGCGATAAACTCTTAATAGACAAAATTAAATGGGCTATTACAGCTGTAGTTATTTTAGCTCTTATATCTTATAACAAGGAAAAATATTTACTTTTTAATGTACTAGAGCAACTAGTTTTGTATATAGGTTTAAGTTGTATACTTTTTTCTTTTTTATGGACAATTGATAACCTATATATTATTTTTAATAATCGCTTTTGGGTGAGTACAAAGATTTTACAGGAGGCTGAACGAAAATTATTAAAACAACAGTTGAATCCACACTTTTTATTTAATGCATTTAATATGCTGTATAGTATGTCTTTAAATAATAATCCTAAAACACCCGATACAATTTTAAAATTATCAGGAATGATGCGCTATTTAACCGATAACTCAGTAAATAATAGCGTAAAATTGACTCAAGAATTAAAGTTTATTCAAGAATATATCTCTATAGAAAAAAACCGTTTTGGAGAACAAGCAAATATTACTTTTGAAGTAAATGAATACTTTGAATATTTACTAATAGAACCTTTATTATTAATTACACTTGTAGAAAACGCATTTAAACATGGCTTTTATACAAATGACACTAATGCTTTTGTAAGGATTAATGCAGAAATAAATAATAATAACTTACGTTTTACTGTTGAAAATAGCATTCAAGAAAAACAACATTTTCAAAAAACAAGAGAAGGAAAAGGGTTATATAACTTAAAAAAGAGGTTAAAATTATCATACCCAAAAACCTCTCAATTAAATTTAATAAAAACAAGTAATATGTTTTTAGCAGAACTTAAAATAACATTGATATAATATGCTTGTGTATAAAGTAATAATAATTGATGATGAACCTTTCGCTATAGATGTTATAAAGCATTATTTAGAACGTTTTCATAATTATAGTATTTTGCAAACTTTTACTGATCCTGAAATAGCCTTGAACTATTTAAATACAAATACTGTTGATTTAATTTTCTCGGATATTGCAATGCCCAAAATTTCTGGTATGGAACTAATTACTTTATGTAAAAAATATAAAACTAAATTTATATTAACTACATCTTTTAGCGAATATGCAGTAGAAAGTTTTAATTTAGATGTAATTGATTATTTATTAAAACCTATCTCTTTTTCTCGTTTTAATAAATCTATTGAACGTTTTGAAATGAATGTGTCTCAAAAACATACCACAATTTCTTCCTCTAAGAAAACTTCTTTTTTTATAAAAGAAGGAGATGAGTTTATTAAAGTAAACATAGAGGATATTGATTACATAGAAGGAATGAAAGATTATGCTAAAATTGTTACTGGCAATAATTTTTATATGGCTTTAAAAACATTAAAATCTATAGAAGAATTACTAGAACAGAAACAGTTTCTTCGAGTACACAAATCTTTTATTATTCCGTTAGAAAAAATATCTCAATACAATAAAAGATATGTTTTAATAAATAAACATCAAATCCCTATAGGAAATAGCTATAGAAACGCATTAAAGGTTTATATGGAAACTCATAAATTATAGTAATACTATTTTATAAAAAGAGTTTATCTATCTTACGTGAAGTAAATATTTCATTAAAAAAGGCTTGTAAAACACAAGCTTTTTTTAATGAAATATAGTATGTGATACTTATTATATTTTTTGAACTTTAACTGCATTCATACCTTTTAATCCTTTTTCAAGTTCAAAAGATACTTTATCGTTTTCGGCTATTTCATCAATTAAACCGCTAACATGTGTGAAGTATTTTTCTTGATTTGCTGAATCTACAATAAATCCAAATCCTTTTGAAGAATCAAAAAACGATACACTTCCTTTTCGTACTGTATCTTGTTCTTCTTCTTCTATATCTTCCCTTTTAGGAATACCGATTACTATACTTTCAGCATCCACTTTTAATTTCATAGAAGGATCTGGTGGAGTATCAGTTAAATTACCATTATGATCAACATAAACAAACTGAATACCTTGTCCTGGGATTTTTTCAGCCTTTTTAGCTTCCTTTTTTTTCCTTTTTTCTTCACGCTTCTTTAAACGTTTTTTCTCTTTTTCATTTTTATTAAAGGTTTGCTGTGATTTTGCCATTCGTTAGTTTTAAAATAATATTATAATTGGTAGTAAATAGAAAAAAATCATACAATTATATAAATGAATTTCATAAAAATAAATGAAGATTTATTTAAGCTTTTTACTAAAGTTATTAGAATTGTAAATACAAGTTTTCTTTTTTAATTGTTAAGAATATACTGTAAATATTTTAACTTCCAAAATTAATTAATATAAATTAAACTCACTAATTTATAAAACAATATCTGACTTATAAATTTTGTTGAATCAATTAACTTCATAATTGGGTGATTACTTCATCTTTTATGTTTTTTTTGACTCTATCAATATTATAAATAAATCAACATATTATAATCAAATTTTAACTTTTTATAAGTTCCAATTTTAAAAACTAAGAAAAACAAATTATTCTCTAAACAATAACAATTCAAATGGGAAAAATTTAAAACATTCAAAATAACTAATTAAAGAAAGAAGTATAAAAAAGCATCCTAAAAATGGATGCTTTTTACTTACTGCCCTATACAATGTCCCCACATTCTATAAATACGGAGGCAAATATACTCTCCTATTTAATTTTGTATAGGGGAAAACCCCCTCTTTGATATAAGTTATAATCCTGAAAAATAAAAAGCTCTTCTCACATTGTTTTTTAATAATATTTTATATGTAAAAATGGTCTAAAAAACTATATTCGCGGCATGTGGATGTATTTAGGTTTATTGGCCTCACTTTTTTTAGGATTACATAATTTATGTAAAAAACATGCAGTGCAAGGAAATGAAGTTTTTCCTGTACTTTTAGGTACAATTTCTTCTGGTTTTATATTCCTTTTACCATTTTTTATTGGTTCTCTTTATTTTCCAGAGTATATCAAACAATTAGGTTTTTATATTACAAGTATTCCTTGGTCAACTCATGGTTTTATTTTTATAAAATCAATGATAATGGCTGCTTCTTGGGTATTGGCATACCAAGCTTTAAAACATTTACCAATTACTATAGTTACACCAATACGTTCTGCTGGCCCTTTTTTTACTTTTATTGGTGCTATTATAATTTATAAGGAAAGCCCTAATGCCTTACAATGGATAGGTTTTTTTCTTATAATTTTATCTGTAATACTATATTCTAAAATAGGAAAAAAAGAAGGTATCAACTTTAAAAAGAATAAATGGATATTTGCTATTATTGGAGCTACTTTTTTAGGAGCTTCAAGTGGTTTATATGATAAATTTTTAATTCAGAATTTAACATTAAACCCACAAACTTTACAGTTTTGGTTTTGTTGGTATACCATACTTATTTTAGTACTCATTTTGTCTATAACTTGGTTTCCATATGTTGAAAAGCGGAGAAACTTTAAATGGAGATGGACTATTATTGCTGTAGGTGTTTTATTACAAACTGCCGACTATTTTTATTTTAAAGCTTTACAAGACCCCGATGCTTTAATTATGCTATTGTCAGCTATAAAACGTAGTCAGATACTTATTGCTGTGGTTGTTGGTGGACTTGTTTTTAAAGAAAAAAATAAGCGAAAAAAGTTAGTTCCTTTATTAGGTATTATGATTGGTGTATTTTTAATTTTATATTCATAAAATATTTTTAGAGAAATTCTCTTAGTCTATAACTCTAACATAAACAGCTACAATATTTCAATGAAAAACCGAAAATTATATATCATTTAATTTTCGATTTTTCATTCTAGGCTTTAATCTTTTAATTTGGATTCCGCTTTTTTAAGATTTTCTTTATAATCATTTAACGATCTATGTGCTACTTTTTCACCTAATTCAACAGCTTTTTTGTAGCATTCTATAGCTTTTTTATAATTTCCAAACGTTAGATACGCTTCTCCTAAACTATCCCAAGTATTTGAAGAGTATGGATATTTTATAGTGTTTTCTTTAAAAAATTCAATTGCGTAGTGTGGGTTATCTGAATATAAAAAATCATAACCAAAATCATTAAGTGTACTTTCGTTTGGATTATAGGAATCAAAAAATACTGTTTTTAAACTGTCAGCTACTCTAAGTTTCCCTGCTTCTAAATGAATTTTCATAACTCCTCGCATAGTACTATTTGACGGATTAACTTTATAACCACTATATCTAGATAGCCTATTAAAATAATCTTGTAAAGCAGTCATTCCTCCAGCTTCTTCAAACTTAGAATATGAACTTCTATTTGGATACCCTTTTAATTTATATATATCTTTTAAATTATTGGCACGCAAATATATTTGATGCAAAATTTCTTCAGCTTTTAAATTACTTCTATTGGCTAAATAAACAATAGTAGTTTCATCATCATATAAAGCTATAAAAGCACTATTACCTGCTAATGCTCCTCCATGTCCATATAATCTTACATTAATATTCTTCTCTATAATATCATCCCAATTCCTTACCAAACCGTAACAATGTCCATGTTTATTAGGTGTTAGCATAATTTCTGTTAATTCTGAAGATAATAATTTATGTGTTTTTAAAGCTTTACTCCAAGTAAATAAATCCTTTACTGTTGAATGCATCCCTCCTGCTGAATAAGCTGTTGATTGATCTCTAAAAGGTGCTTCAGTAATTTTGCCACCGTGTTCTGAAGTCCACCAATCCAATCCGTATACCTCTCGATAACTATACCCTTTAGCTAACTCATTTTCAATATATTCATTACTCTCAAAACCAGTATTTTTTAATCCTAATGGCTTTATAATTTTTTCATTCAATAGATTCTTATAAGATTTCCCTGATACTTCTTCTAAAATTGCACCTAAAATATCGTAACCTAAACTACTATAGTAATAAGCTTTTCCAGGTGTTCTTACTAAATTAGTTTTACCTATCAATTTAACTAATTCTTTTGGTGTATAATATGTATTTCCAAAATCTTTCAAACTTACACCTATAGCTGGTAAGCCTCCATAATGTGGTAGCCCTGAAGTGTGAGATAGTAATTGATGAATTGTTATAGTGCCTGCTTTTTCTTTTGGAAGATACGGTAAATATTTGCCTATAGTATCTTTCAAGTTTATTGCTTTTTCAGCCACCATTTGCATAATAAGCATAGCAGTAAACTGTTTAGTTATTGAACCAATGCCAAATTTTGTGTTAATTGTATTTGGAGTTTCAGTTATTCTATTGGATTTTCCATAAGCCTTTTCGAAAATAATATTTCCTTTTTTAGCTACTAATACAGTACCACTAAATGGACTTCTAATTTCTATTTTAATTCCAGGGTTAACATAGCTTTCCATTAAATCATCAATGGTTTTTGGTGTTGGTTTAAAAACAATATACATTCCTCCAACTATCAATAATGATATAATAACTAAACCGATTCTTAAGATACTTTTCTTCATTTTACGTATTTCCATTCTTTTTAAATTGAATAGTAAAACTAAAATGATGACAGCTATTACCCTGTGTCTATTATATAGCTTTCTTATAGCTTTTATATGTCACTTCAATATATACACTTATAAAACCAGCTGTTAAAATAAATTTGGAATAAAAGAAAGTATATTCTCATCCTTATTATTAAGCTTTGAAGCTGTTTTAACAATTATAAAAATATTGAATAGTACAGCTAACAGATAAAAAATCATAATTATAAAAAGTCCATCACCAGCTTGCCCTATTATAAGATTAGATAAAAAAAGTGTAATCCCCATTCCAATAATAACAAGAAAACTCCACAATAATTGAAAGCTTAAAATTTTTCCAGCCAAATAGTTTTTAGATTTTATTTCTGTACTTTTTTTCCAAAAAATAAATGGAATTATTAGATTAATAAATGGTATAAATACAAGAAGTAACGAAACTAAATTTAACTTTTTTATTGGTAAAAAAACAACTTCTGTAGTTTCGCTTTGAGTAGAAGCATCAATAAGTCTTGAAATATCTATTTCTAAAGTTTCTGCTAAAATCTTTATCGTAAAAGCACGAGGTTTAACAGTTCCTTTTTCTATACGCTGAATAGTACTTAAAGATACATTTGCTTTTTCAGCTAAAGCTTCTTGCGAAAGCCCATTCTTTTTACGGAAATTACTAAGTTTATTTGCTAAATTAGAATTCTCATTCTGCATAATCACATTTATCTTGATTCTTATTGAATTTAAGATGCAATATATAATAATTCATAATTACACATTTTATTTTCTACATTATAAAAAAGAAAATAGTTATAAAAAAGAAAAGAAGCTGTCCCCCCGGAATACTTCTTTTCTAAATTGTAAATTAAAAAGGTTAAAAATGTATCTAAAACTTTTAATTATACTGTAAATATACTTTTAGAAGTCGTTTAATATCCTAAAATTAGACGAAGAGAAATAATCTTTAGATGAAAAGCTTGTTTTTACAAGTCAAGTGAAAATAGAGTATGTTATTCTATACTTATATCTACCATTGGTCCTAATTTCTCCCCTCCTAGTAGGTGCATGTGCAAATGGAAAACAGATTGTCCGGCATCTTCATTCATATTCATTGTTAAACGATATCCCGTTTCTGCAATACCTTTCTTTTTTGCAATTTTTTTAGCTACTAAAAACAGTTTACCTAATAGCATCGCATCTTTTTCTGTAATATCATTAATTGTAGGTATTTCTTTTTTAGGAACAATTAATACATGCACCTTAGCTTGTAATCTTAAAGGAAGAAAAGCAATAATATCTTTATCTTCATATAAAATTGTTGCTGGAAGCTTTCTATTTATAATTTTAGCAAATACCGACCCTTCCTTTATTTTCTTTTCCTTTTTATCTTGATAAGCTTTAGACTGGCTAAGTCCAACTAGAATTTGAAACAAAAAAATTAGTAAAAAAAAGTGCTTTTTATTCATGATTATGTGTGTTAAAGATGTAAACGAAGGTACTTAAAAAAGACAAACGAGCTATACATTCACTCATCAGCTTTTTGGAATTCTTATATTATTTTCTAAATAATTTCTAATTATTATTTTACATTAGAGGCCCTATAAATTCAATAGACATTTGAGGGTTATAAAAATAAATTGACAGTTATAAAATAAATGAAAATAGATACAATTAATAAAAACGAATATCAAGAAGTTGTAAATGTTTGGGAGTCTTCAGTTAGAGCAACACATGACTTTTTAAAAGAAGAAGATATTCAATATTTTAAGCCTCTAATACTAAATACCTACTTAGATGCTGTTGAATTAAGGTGTATAAGGAATAACCAGAAAGAAATAATAGGTTTTCTTGGAGTTGCTGAACAGAGTTTAGAAATGTTATTCATACATCCTGAATATAGAGGGAGGAAAATTGGTAAAACATTATTAGAGTATTCAATTCATAATTTAAATGTTACTAAAGTTGATGTAAATGAACAGAACGAACAAGCTGTTGGATTTTACAAACATTACAAATTTGAAATAATAGGACGTTCTGAATTAGATGCTACTGGAAAACCATATCCAACGTTGCATATGGAATTAAAAAAATAAAATTAGCTTAGTAAAAAAACGGAGAACATTTTTAAGTGTTCTCCGTTTTGTATATAAAATATAAATATTTTATTTTGCTAATATTGCCGCCTGTCCATATTGAAAGTGAATAGGATTATGACCTGGGTCATTCTTGAACATATATAGATCTTCAGTACTTTTTTCAAATAGCATTATAATATCTGACCCACCAAACTGGAACTTCCCAAATTCCTGGCCTTTAACAACTTCTCTCCCCTGTAAACCAGGAGTCATAAGTACTCCAGAAACTTGACACATTCCTATTGGAAGTATCGCTACTTTTCCTAACTCAACGGTATCCATTATTATTAAACCTCTCGATTGTTTAAACTCATACCCATTACCAGCACCATCTGGAGCATGCCATTGCCCTCCATTTAATTCAACATTTAAATATACCTTACCAGATATTTTTCTACTTTCTAAAACATAGCCAGAAACAGGCGTATGAAAACGATGATAATCGAAAGGTCCTAAAAAGTAATGTACAAAAGTTCCTCCATTAAAAGCATCGGCATATTCACTCCCATCTAGAAGCTCAGTAACAGAACCAATAGAATGCGTATGTTTTAAATTTACCGAAGTCTGTTCACCTCTTTCATCTAATACATTACCATTAGCGTCAATTGGGTAGTCTGCTTTAAAAGTACAATCTGCAGGGGCAACTATTGTTTTATTGTTTGTAGGATCGGTTATAGGGCGCAAAGGGCTTATTTTAGTTCCTTCTGCTGCTCCGTTGAATTCACGATAGAAAAACTTATTAAAAGTATCCCAACTAGCTTCATTATCAGCATACAAATCCCAATTATACATTAAATTTGCTTTAAATGATGCTTTAGATGCTTCAGTAAATGAAGCCGTAGTACTACAAAATTCTCCCCAACTATTTGCAAAATCTACCAACCATTCAGAAAATTCTGGAAAACTTTGTATCGTTACATTAGATCCTGGTTCATTTTGATCTACCAACCAATAAAACTGACATAATAAATCATATACTTTTTGGTTATACCCATTCTCTTGAGGTCCACTTTTCCAAGCATCAGGATATTCTGCAGAGGTTTCTTCATTAGGAACCAATTTTACATACATATCCAAATACTCGTAATATTTTTCAATTGTAGTTGGCCATGCATTCCCTTTAAAAACTTGATTAAGACCATTATATAATTGAGAATCTAATTTTTCTTTAGCCATACCTGAAGCTATAATTAAAGAAGCGCTTAGAGCTCCTTTTAATTCTAAATTAGTATCCAAAAGAGTTTTTAGTTTTTGTACTACTGGGTTAAGTTTAGTAGTTGAATCTGTTACATTTAGTACATTTTCCATTTTTAGTTTGGTTTAGTTGTTTCCTACTCTATTTATATAAGGCTTTTCAGATTTCGCCTTTTGTTATTGGAATAATTACAAGTTACGCTAAATACCAATTAGTTAACATCGTATAACAACTCAAATTTGAATAATTTTAAGGTTCATATTCTAAAAAACACCATAGAAGTGAAATATTTTTGTATCAAAGCAAGGTTTTAAAGAACTAAAAGAGATAACGTATTCTTCATTTTAAGTAATTCTTTCATATTTCTTCAATACATTAAATTTTCTTTTACATTAGATTCTTAAAAAACGAATCAATATTTTCAAGAATATAATTCAACAAACACACTTATAAAAGATTAATGAAATGAAAGAAATTAGAAAATTTATAGATAATATTTCTCCAATGAGCGATTCTGACTGGCTTTTTTTCTCTTCTAAATTAAAAAAAGTTGAACTAGATAAAAATATTCCACTATTAAAAATTGGAAAGGTTGAAAATCATTTATCTTTTATATCTAAAGGAATAATTCGGCTTTATATACCTGAAGAAATGTCTGATTTAACTTTCGGTTTCGTGTTTGAAAATGAATTTATTACAGCTTATGATTCTCTTTTAACACAAACTCCTTCTGAATATCAAATTGAAACATTAACAGAAACTGTTTTGTGGCAAATTTCAAATAAAGATTTACAAGAAGTTTATAAAAGTACCAAGAATGGAAACATTATTGGACGACGAATGGCTGAAAACATGTTTTTAATAAAATCTAAAAGAGAGCTTTCTTTATTAAATAAAACTGCTGAACAACGATATTTAGACTTATTTACAGACAGACCAAAATTACTAGAAAAAATTCCTTTAAAGTTTATAGCTTCTTACATTGGTATTACACCACAAGCTTTAAGTAGAATAAGAAAACGTATTACTTAACCTGAGTTCATTATATTCATTTTATTCTTTTTAACCTTTGTTTGGTATTAAATAAATGAAAAAATATGAAACCATTAATTGTACTTTTATTAAGTTTTATAATCGCTGTTTTTGTAATTAAAATTGTAAAAAAGGAATATGACTTTGCTTTATCGGCAAGAATTTCAATGTCAATAATGCTTATATTTACAGCTATTGGGCATTTTCTTTTTACAAAAGGAATGTCTATGATTGTCCCTAAATTTATTCCTTTTAAAGAAGTTATTGTTTACCTAACTGGAATATTTGAAATTTTACTTGCTATAATGCTTCTAATTCCTAAATTTAAAAATATATCTGGTTGGATACTTATTGTTTTCTTTCTATTAATGTTACCAGCAAATATTTATGCCTCAATAAATAACGTTAATTATCAAAAAGGTACACTAGATGGAAATGGACTCACCTATTTATGGTTTCGAATACCATTACAAATACTATTTATTGTATGGACTTATATTTCTTCTATTAAGTTCTAATAATATTTATAAACACAAAATTTTAGAAATAAAAAGCTATACCTTAAAGTTCTTTTTTTATATACTAGAAGTTTAAACTATGGCACACAGATGTTGATTATGTAAATAATTAAAGAAGGATAATCTTAAAAGATTGCTTAAAATTTATGGAGATTTTGTATTTTTAGTTCTCATATTATCTATAGTTACTAAATTGTATTCAATAGTAAAGAAATGACCAAAAGTAAAGTTACAGAAGTTGAAATAGGGGCTGATTATTTAATTCATAAAAATAGCAACCACATTACATATGCTGACAATTTTAGACTTACTTCCTATAAATTAGATTATTTCCCAGAGCCTAAAGATTTAATGATAGCCTTTTTTCTATCATTTCCTAAATCATTTAAGATTTTACTAAATACAAGAGAATTTATTGCTAAATTCTTTGGTTTAAAAACGGCTCCAAAAACAGAGAAAGGCTCAAGATTAAAAGAATTATATCAGTTTAAAGGTAATATTGGTGACAAAATAGCAATATTTGAAGTACAAGATAAAAATGAAAATGAACTTTTAACAGGTCAAAAAGATTCGCATTTAGATTTTAAACTCTCATTTTTATCATTTAAAAGAAACAATGCTATTAGATTAGAATTAGCTACAACAGTTATTATTAATAATACTCTTGGAAAAATTTATTTTAAAATAGTAAAACCTTTTCATAAGTTTTACTTAAAAAGAATTCTAAAAAAAATGGAAATTAAATTAATAAACAAATCTTGGTAAAAGATAATTATCGTTAATTTCTTGTTCTTGAAACCAAAATCATACTCAAAACAATAAAAAGTCATGACTAACTCCTATAATTTATATTGTTGCTAAGAATTAATAAAATGAGAAACTATTTAAAAACATTTAATATACTGACAGATGACGAAATTGATTTATTTGAAAAGAAAGTAATTCATAAAAAAATAAATAAAGGCGACTTTTTCATCAGAGAAGGTCAGACATCCAAAGAAGTAGGTTTTGTAATTTCTGGATTGTTTAGGTCGTTTTATCATTCATCATCAGAAGAAGAAGTAACATATTGCTTTACTTTTTCCAATTCTTTTGTTAGTGCTTACTCTTCATTTTTATCACAAAATAAAACTACCGAAAATATCCAAGCTTTAACAAACATTGAGTTATTAACTATCTCAAGAGATGAAATTCTAAAATTACAGGAATCAAGTATTAATTGGTTAAGGCTTTTTAAATTTATCGCTGAACAAGAATATATCAAAATGGAAAAAAGAATTTTCTTGTTGCAAAAGGAAACCGCTGAACAACGATACCGCGATTTACTTACAAATCAACCAGAATTTTTACAATTAGTTCCTCTCAACTACCTTTCTTCATATTTAGGCATTACTCAAAGACATTTAAGCAGAATAAGAAAGTTGATTTCGAATTAGACAAATGTCCTTTCTAATATTTTTATTAGTCCTGTTCTTTGTGAAAAACATGGAACAAAATGAAACAAGTTTTAATAATTAATGGACATCCAGATAAACAAAGTTTTAACTATGCTTTATCTGAAGCTTACATAAAAGGAGCAAATAAAGTAAATGTTACATTGACTCAAATTAATATTACGGATTTAGATTTTAATCCTAATCTAGCATTTGGATATCGAAAGAGAACAGAATTAGAATCTGATTTAATTGATGCGATTGACAAAATAAAAAAAGCAGATCATATTGTATGGATATTCCCAATATGGTGGTATGGTTACCCCGCATTAATGAAAGGTTTTATAGATAGAATATTCTTGCCCGAAATTACCTTTCAACCTATTGAAGGAAAACCATTACCTGAAAAGCTATTGAAAGGAAAATCAGCCCGATTAATTATTACAGCTGATACACCAAAATGGTACGATTTTTTAATTATGAAGCGACCTGCAATTAATCAGTTTAAAAAAGGGACATTGCAGTTTTGCGGAGTTAATCCTGTCAAAGTTACTTATATCGCACCAATTAAAAATTCAAGCTTAAACTTTAGAGAAAAATGGTTAAAAAAAATAACTGTTTTAGGTGGTACATTAAAATAACAATTTCCTGAAAATTATAAAAGCTAAAGAAGAGTTTGTGCTAAATACTCCAAAATGTTAAAAACTAGATTAAGCAATTAATACCTAAATAAATCTATCGATTTTTAAAAAGAGCATACATGTTTTGAACAAATTCTTCTTTATTTGATTTGAATTTATTAACAAATGGTTTTGCCCCATCCTCCAAGTGGTCATTTAAATTTTTATCACTCCACTGTGCAATTTCTAAAAGTATTGGTAACAATTCTGTTCCTTTTTTAGTAAGCTTGTAAATATTTGTTTTTTTATTTCCTTCCTGTTTTCCTTTAGTAATAATACCTAACTCATTTAGTTTCGTTAATCTACTAGAAAGGATATCTGTTGATATTTTTTCACTTGATTTATTAAACTCTGTATATGTTTTCTTTCCAGAAAACATCATATCTCTAATAATTAACAAAGACCACTTATCCCCTATTATATCTAATGCTGAACTAATTGGACAACTCGACCTAAACTTTTGACTCATATCCTGCTGCTTAATACTTGGAAAAACCAAGTTATTTATTATTTTTACTTGGAAATCAAAAGTAATAATAAAATTAGATAATATGAAAATGAGAGATAAAGATTCTAAAATAGCAATTTTAGGTGCAGGAATTGGAGGCTTAACAACAGCTATAGCTTTATATCAAAAAGGGTTTAAAAATCTTAGCATATATGAGCGTAGAAATACAGTAACAACTATGGGAGCTGGTTTAGTTTTATGGTCAAATGCTACTAAAATTTTTCACAAACTTGGTCTATTAACAGAAATAGAAAAACTAGGTGGACAATTATTGCAAATGCAACGTTGGACAAAAAACAAAGATTATTTAGGTGCCATTGAAGTAAATAAAATCAATAAACATATTGGTTTTAAAAGCTATTCTATAGGTAGAACAGATTTACAAAACATTCTATTAAACAAAATAAATGAATTGAATATTCCTATTCATTATAATCATAATGCTTTAAATATTTCATACCAAAACAATATTACTTCTGTAAATTTTGAGAATGGTATTTCTATACACACACAAATTGTTATTGGAGCTGATGGAAGAATAAATTCTATGGCTAGACAGTACGTAAATGGTAACAATACTCCTGTTTATCAAAATTTTGTTAATTGGATTGGAATAGTAGAAAGCAAAAAACTTATTTTTTCAAAAAACAATGTAATGGACTTTTGGGGTACTGGTGAACGATTTGGAATTGTAACAATTAATAAAAACAAAGGATATTGGGCAGGTGGAAAATCTTTACCCATAAATGCTTCATTTAAAAATAAAAACCATAAAACAGAACTTCTTAAGCTATTTGATTCTTGGCCTCCAGAAATCAAAGAAATTATAAAATTAACAAAAGAAGAGAACATCAAGTATATCGAAGTATTTGACCACAACCCTACTCTAAAATGGTACAAAAACAATGTATGTTTAATAGGCGATTCTGCACATGCATCATTACCTACTTCAGGGCAAGGAGCTTGTCAAGCAATAGAAGATGCTTGGCATTTTGCTGCTATTTTAGAACAATCAGAAACTATAGAAGAAGCATTTAGTAAATTTCAAGAAAATAGATTTCAAAAAACAACAGCAATCACAATGGCTGGAAGAAATTTAGCAAAATCTTTATTTAACGAAAATGTATTGTACTCCAAAGAGAGAAACGAAAAAGCAAAAAATACAGATTATAACCTCGCCAGTCAAAGTATAGCTGAATTATGGTCAAAAAATTTGCCTAAGTAAAACAGAATGATAAAATCTAAAAAAGTATATCAACAGAATAAAACATGCTCAATGATTATTCGTATATTAAGGTACTGCAAACCTTTATTTAAAAAAGGTTTACAGTATAATTTAGTCTTTTTTAATTTGAGTTGTAAAAAACACTATAAGTATTAATTGCATTACTATTTTTTAATATAAAGACACCTATATGAAAGCAGTTGGAAAAACAGTAACAGAAATTCTGATAAACCTTCCTAAGGACAGAGTCTTACCTTTTAACAAACTTCACGATGTTATCTTGAAAAATTTGCCAAAAGGTTTTGAAGCAGGTATTAGTTATGGCGGATTGGGTTATGTTGTTCCGCATACACTATATCCTGAAGGTTATCATTGCAAACCAAGCGAACCGCTTCCTTTCGCGGGAATTGCATCGCAAAAAAATTCTATAAACTTTTATCATATGGGCATTTATTCCGATCCTAAATTATTGAAATGGTTCGTAACCGAATATCCCAAGCATTGTAAACTTAAACTAGATATGGGTAAAAGCTGTGTAAGATTTAAGAAGTTGAATGAAATTCCTTATGAACTTATTGGAGAATTAATGAAAAAAATGAGTGTTAAGGAGTGGATAAATATTTATGAAACAAACATTAAAAAAAAATAAAACCAACAAATCGCTAACAATCTATAACCTTAATAAACCTTTAAATAATTGAAAAACTATGAAAAAGATTACAATTATATTAATAACGGTATTTTATAATGTGGTCAATTACTCTCAACAAAAAGATTTTGAAAAAACATTAGGAGCAGAAAATGTCAAGACATTAAATTTACTTTTAACCGATTTTGAAAACAACTTTTTAAAAAGGAAATATTCTAACCTTGAAATAAAAAACGCGTACAAACAATTTTTATCAGAGTTTGTAGAAAAGAAAATAACTTTAGAAAAAACAGTCTCTAAAGAAATGAAAAACACTTTTAATAAGAGCCTTTTAAAACAAAACATATATTGTGTAGCAGATTCTGTTTATGCTGGAAAGTCTAAATATGATGAAAATAAAAAAGCGATTATAGCTAAATACAAATGTTTAAAACCAAACAATACGTTTGAATATACTAGAACAGAAATATATTGCTGTGAAGATTTTGATAATACAAACAATACTTTAGAAAGAACAAAAAATAGTATTCAAATAAATATGATTGGACTTTTTCTAAAAGCATTAAAAAAGACAAAAAATAAATCTTCTTTTTTAAAAAACTACATAGAATATATTGAGCTAACAGGAGATCTAAGAAATCCAATAATAATGTCTGATTTAATATTAAAAAACCATCTAAACTTAAATGATTATATCCTGAAGAGGTTAATTTTAGTAAATATAATTTATCGACATTAGTATTAGCAAACAGAACCTTTAATCAATAACTCTTAGCTTAAAAAAGCTAAATAAAATACAGCACATATCAATATTAGTTTGACTCGCTAGTAGCTGTAAAAAAGTATTTATAAACACTAGTGAATACCTTTAACACAATAAATAAATCGTCTTTCTCACAACACCCTACCTCCTAATAAACAATGCCTTATACCGTTTATTACGTTAAAGTATCCGTTTATTCATTTACCCTATTTAAAAGCATTTATTTTAATTAAAATTGATAAGCATTAGAACACATTACTGCTTGTAATTAAATATTAATTACGATGAAAATGTGATTATGAATCAATAATTTAAATAAATATGAAAAGGAAAATAAACGGTTTAAAACTTGGAGCGTTTTTAATAGGAATTTCTCTATTATTATGGAATTGTGAAAATCAAGAAGAAAATTTAGAGCTCAATCAAAGTTCGGAATATATTCAAAAAGCTAAAAATTATTTTAATAATATTTCTTTAACTGAACATCAACAAAAACTACTTTCTCTCTCTGAAAATATTAATTGGAACAACTCTCAAATCTTCAAGAAAGAAAATGATCTTATTTTAGAAATTTTTTTAAACCCTAAAAAAGCTCAATCATTAAAGAGTAATGAAAATACTGTTATAAATTTTCATAATCGAATTCTTTTTTCTTTTAATAAAAATAAAAAGACAACACATTACTTTGCTACTATTATATCTCCTTTAAATTCTTTAAACTTTATTTCTAATAAAGAGAACATTAGTTATTCTAATATTTCTAAAGAATTTTCTGGCTCAATTATTATAAAAAATAAAAAAGATAAATCCTTTATAAATGAGTATGTTAATGGCGTTTTACAAACTAAATCTCCTGATTTGTATGCTAGAGTTGAACCTCAAGAACGATGCTATCAAATTGTTGAACGGTTTTCTGACGGCTCTGTAAGAATCGTTCCTAATTCAAGATTCTGTCTTGGGTATAATAATGACAATAATTATGGTGATGGATACCATGGTGGTAGAAATAACAATGGGAATAATGGCAATTCTACTGATGATAAAATTATCAATGAGCTAACGGGAAAAGCTAAATGTGTTTATGAGAATTTAGAAAAATTAAGTACTAATTTTAAAAATGCTATACAAAAATTTGATGGAGATTTTCCTGTTAGCCATTTAAATCTTATAATGGAAGATTTGGGAAACACAAGAGGAGAAACAAGAGCTCCCAATGGAGCTGGTAGTTCACCAGATTATGTAATTACAATAGCTATAAATAGTAATTCGAATATTCATGGAGTAGGTTATAGACCTAATTTAATGACTGCCAAAACTATTGCTCATGAAGTTATTCACGCTGAAATGTTTAGAAAACTGTTATCTCTTGCCAAACAAGGCAATTTAGATTTTACTGGTTGGTCTTCGCAACAGCAAAAAGATTATATTATTAGTATAAAAAAAGATTTTCCAGGAATTTATGATTATTATAGACGTCATAAAAACTGGCAACACCAACAAATGGCAACACATTATAGACAAACAATAGCTGATATTTTAAGTGACTTTGATAATAACCAACATTCTAATCAATTTTATTTGGATACAGCTTGGGAAGGTTTGATCAAATCAAATATTTATACTTGGACAAGTTTATCGAAAGAAGAGCAAGACAGAATTAAAAAAGTTATAAGTGATTATATTAACCTTAATAAAAATGAAACATGTCAATAGAGAGAAGTATTTTAATATTGTATATTTTATTATTTAATAATGTTCATTTAAATGCACAAGAAAATAAAGAAACTATTTATCTCTCATTTAATGAACATAGTAAAGAAAAATATGTAATTGAAGATGGTATTGGGAACGATTTGCTAATTAAAAAATATAGAAAAAAAAGAAAAGGAAATCGTACTATTTTTTATATCGGTGAAGAATCTTTTGTTTTAGATAAAAAAAATAAAATAGACACTTGTAATATTAAATACTTAAATAAGATAAAATTTGAAACATTAAAAAGTATAGAAAAAAAAAGAGTAAAAGAGATGAATACTAATTTTTTTAAAAACACTGTATTCAAAAAGATATATTTGATTGAAAAACAAAAAGATAAAATAATAAAGTATCCTGTGCTTTGGACAACAAGTTTTACTGAAAAATAAGTAGATAAAAAACACCTCTAACGAAGTGTTTTTTTTATGTAAAAAATTTAGAAAACGAGAGGGAAGAAAGGCATAAAACCTTTTTGAAGATAGGAATATATAAAAATTAACGGATGTAATAATAGAATTTACCGATAGAAACCAACAGAAAAATTGTAGCTAAAAAAACTACTAATTAACTATAAAATGCTATTCTAAATCTATGATTATAATTTCTTTTTTTGTTCCAAACTTCTCTTCTCGATTCTATGATTGTTCTTTTTATTTTTTTAATAATTTTATTCTTGGTTTTCATAATAAAATGTTTTTATGGTTATATTAAGAAGACGAGATATTTAAACAAACGTAACAGGTTAACAACATAATTAACAGATAATTAGCACACAATTAACAAAGTTTAAGAAACGAATAAAAATTAAAAAAGGATTGATGTTTTTTTATTAGAACAGAACAAGAATAAGCAAACAATATTAAATCTGTAGTTTTTCTACATAAGCTTTGCATATGTCCAAACACTCCTCCATTTTCTATAGCTTGAAACTAACATATCATTTGTAACAATATTGAGTGTAATTCGTCTTAGAATCAATCAACTAATTAATTAAAATCATGAAATCAAATAAGGCAACTGGACGTATTATAGGTTTATTATTTTTAATCATTTTTGCAACTGGTGTTATAGTTTACCAATTTTTACAAGGTCCAGTATTATTTGCAGATAATTATCTAACTACCACTTCCCAAAACTCAACTCAAATTATTCTTTCAACCTTACTTTTATTTTTAAGTGGTATACTATCGATAGTTATAGCTACTATTTTAGTACCTATTTTTAAAAAATACAATACCTCTTTGGCATTTCTATATTTAGCATTTAGTATACTAAGCTTTGTAGTCATATCTATAGATAATATTAATGTGTTGTCCATGTTAGAATTAAGTTTAGAATATTCTAAAAACGGGACAGATAATTCAACTATATTAAACACATTAGGTACTATATTTTACAAGAAACATTGGTGGTCGCATTACTTAAGTATGCTAATTTCTTGCTTCCCTGTTTTTATTCTATACTATACATTATTTATATCTAAATTAATTCCAAGAATCCTCTCAATAGTTGGAATAATAGCTGTACTACTTATGTTTGTTGAAATGTTATTTTCAATTTTTGGACAAAGTATAAGTATGAATATGCTTCTTCCTATAGGGCTAATTCAATTAATTCTACCACTTTGGTTAATTTTTAAAGGATTGAATTCTTCAACCTATGAAACTGAAATAAAATAACGATATTTAATAATAAAAAGCTGTAACATAACTCATTAAAAAATGAGTTATGTTACAGCTTTTTAAATATATTCACTACATGCAAACGTTATCTGCAAACTGAAAAGCCAAAACTTAATTAATTTCTTAAGATATCTTAAGAAGTTTTGAAAAATATCTTAATAATTTTGTTTCATAATTTAAATAAAATCAAAGATTCATAAACAACTCTATCTTAAGTAAGTTAAAAAAACGAGTGTGTTTTTCTTTTTACTTTAATAGCAATATTAGAAAAACTTTGGTTCCTTTATCTTAAATTTGAATACAACAGAATATTCACTATAAAATAGAAAACTTTAATTAAAAAGAAATCTAAAAAATAAAAGTGAAATACCATTATGAACAGTAACATACCAAGTATCGGTTTACCAAGAATTGTAATTATAGGTTGTGGTTTTGCTGGTTTAAAGCTTGTAAAAAAAATCAACACTAAAAATTACCAAGTAGTTCTTCTAGATAAAAACAATTACCATACTTTTCAACCTCTAATGTATCAGGTGGCTAGTTCTAGCTTAGAACCAGACTCTATTGTGTATCCAATTCGAAAAGTATTTAAAGGAAAGAAAAACTTTCATTTTCGAATGACAGATGTACATCATGTAAATGTAGATACCAAAGAAGTTGATTCCGATTTGGGAATTATAAAATATGATCATTTGGTTATAGCTACGGGTGCTGTAACCAATTTTTTTGGCTTAAAAAATATTGAGAAATTTGGATACACCATGAAAAGTCTTCGAGAATCCTTGGATTTAAGAAGTCTAATTATTCAAAATTTTGAAAAAGCATTAAGTATTACAGATCTTTCAGTTCGAGATGAGTATATGAATTTTGTAATTGTTGGTGGTGGAGCAACAGGAATAGAATTAGCAGGAGCTTTGGCAGAATTAAAGAAAAATATTTTACCTAAAGATTACCCAGACCTTGACATTCGTCAAATGCAAATTCATATTATAGAAGCTTCAGATAAAGTATTACCATCAATGAGCGAAAAGGCTTCTTCACAGTCTTATAAGTTTTTAAAAAAATTAGGAGTAAACATTTGGCTAAATACTTTTGTAAAAGATTATGATGGCAGCACTGTTATATCATCAAAGACAGATTTTAAAGCACGAACTTTAATTTGGTCAGCAGGTGTTAAGGGCTTACCTGTGGCAGGCTTAGAAAAGAGTTTAAATAAAAGTAACCGCATAATTACGGATCAATTTAACAAAGTAATTGGTCAGGAAAATGTTTTTGCAATTGGAGATGTGGCTAGTATCGAATCGGAAATGGACGGAAAAGGACATCCAATGCTGGCTTCTATTGCCGGACAACAAGGGCATACTTTAGGAGTAAATTTCAATGCAATGGCTAAGGGAAAAGAATTAAAACCTTTTAATTATAATGACAGAGGAACAATGGCAACTATTGGAAGAAACAAAGCGGTTGTTGATCTACCATTCTTCAAATTTTCGGGAGGAATTGCTTGGCTCGTTTGGATGTTTCTTCACCTCATGTTACTCGTTGATTTTAGAAATCGATTAATTGTATTTATGAATTGGAGTTGGAGCTATTTTAATTACGACAAAGGTTTGAGACTCATTATTCGTAAAACTCCAAGTAAAAAGGAAAAAGAAGAATACTAACGAAGTATGTCCTAAATTCAGAGAGAATAAAGTATGAATAAGGAATGTAGGTCATATTCAATAATACGAATTTTACATTTGATACAAACGACCAATTCTTATAAATGAAAATAAAAGGAATAATAGACAGGCGAATTCTAATCAATTATCAAGTTGATAAAGAGGTCTTAGAAAATTATTTACCAGTACCTTTTAAACCAAAGTTGGTAAATGGAAAAGGAATTGCAGGAATATGCTTGATTAGATTAAAAGAAATTAGACCAAAAGGCTTACCTAAACAAATTGGGATTTCTTCTGAAAATGGAGCTCATAGAATTGCTGTTGAATGGACTGAAAACGGAATTCAAAAAGAAGGAGTTTATATTCCCAGAAGAGATACTTCTTCTAAATTAAATTCTTTAGCAGGTGGAACTATCTTTCCTGGAATTCACCATCTAGCCAATTTTACAGTAAATGAAAAAAATAATACTTATGAAGTAGGCTTTTTAAGTAATGATAAAACCTCCCTATCAATAAAAGCTAAAGAAACTGATAATTGGAACAAAGAAAGTGTATTTAAAAATCTACAACATGTATCAAATTTCTTTGAAGATGGATCTATTGGATACTCCCCTGACAAAAACAACTTTGATGGGCTTGAATTGAAAGCATACACTTGGAAAGTATCATTATTAGAAGTAGAAAATGTAAATTCGAGTTTTTTTGAGAATGTAAGTATTTTCCCAAAAGGTTCTGTAAAATTTGATAATGCTTTATTAATGAAAGATATTGAACATGAATGGGTTAAATTAAAGAAAAAAAATCAAATCACTCGCTAGAATAAAGTGTAAAAGTTTAATAAATGACTAAGAAATTTTGGATTATATCTCTACTTATTATCTGCTCTCTATATTTTTATAATACTTATTTCTTTAAAATTTTCATAATAGGAAAATATACCGCAGAAATATCAAATCAATTTGGCTCAGATGGAATTAATAATGGTGATAAATTAGAATTATTCAATGACAATACATTCAAAAGTAATTTCAGAGGAACCGGAACTTATAAACTCATTCATAATCTAAGAGGAACAGAAATTCATTTAAATTTTTACGATATGCCTCACTATACATATTTTTATAGACCATACTTTATAGGAAAACCAAAAATTGTAATATTTAGAGATTTAAATTCAGGATTCCAAAAAGATTGATAAAAACTGCCTACTTAAAAAAATGTTTAGACATATAAAGTAAAACGTTTACGAACAATTTATATATTAATGAAAAAAAAACTTTACATAATAACTTTAACCATAACTATATGGGGTTGCTTCAATAAAAAAAAATCAGATAATGAGCTAGTTATTATTAGTGATATTCATAAGGCAGAAATATTAAATGAGATATTGTCTGACACAATAGATTTAAAATTATTGCCATACCAAAGAGCATTAATTTCTGAGTTTAACTTTTTACACAAATTTCCTGAACGAATTATTGAAAAAGAAGGAGAGCTTATATCAGTTAAATATTTAGAATACTTGTCACATAATCTTAAAGAAAAAGACACTGTATTTCTTAAAGATCAAATTGAAAAAAATAAAAAATTTGATTTAAAAATATTAACTAAGTACAACTACCAAATACTAAACACTTGCGAACTTTTAAAAAAAGGAGTTTCTCATGACTCGCTATCATCAATTGCATATGAAAGAATGACCCCATCAGATAGATTATATGGTGCAAGTTATTTTTTGATTGAGAAACCAATCTTTAACAAGAAAATGAATAGGGTATGTTTAAGTATAGACAGACCTAACTCTGGAGAAAGTTTTGTCCTTGTAAGAAAAAATGGCAAATGGGAAAAGACATCTCTACAATCTATTTGGGCTAATTAAATATTGAAGTACACATCAATTTGCATAAGAAAAACTTGTCTTTGGTAATATAATCATGCTATACTATTTCAACCACCACACTCTTCCCCTACTCAATAAACCCAAAACCTTATAAATAAGTTACAATTCTAATTGCATTTATTCTGTACAGTTTTTTTTATTTAATTTTTTAATATGTACAGTCTTTAGTACTATTTTTTTGTACAGTTTTAAAATACTTTTATTTTAAAACTGTACAATTTTAGTAGTAGAATTTCTGTACAAACTTTTTTCAATTACTTTTTGGGTTGTATAAACTTTTTATAATTTATTAACTACTATTAACCAGATTCTTATACCGTTTATTACGTTAAAGTATCCGTTTATTCATTTACTCTTTATAAAAGTATTTATTTTAATTAAAATTGAGTTGTATTACAATAGTAACAACATACGAATCAATAAATTAAATAAATTATGAAAAGGAAAAACAAATTAAGTAATCTTTTAAAAACAGGAATTCTATTCTTTGGAATTTCTTTATTATTATGGAATTGTGAAAACCAAGAAGATATTAAAATAGAGAGCAATACTCATAATAAATTTCTATATAAAACAGTTTCCTCAGATGATATTTTAAATTTTAAAAAGGAATACAATTTAGCTAAAAAAACAAAAGATAAGCTAAATTTAAAACTAGATTTTTCTAATATTAAACAAGAAAAAATCAAAAATACTTCTGAATTTGTAACAACTATTCCTGCAAAAACTAAACATAAAAATATAAACACAAAAGTAATTCTGGTAAAACAGCATAATAGTCTTATAAAAATACTAATAAATACAATTCCTAATGAAAATATGTCTTCCAATAAATTTAGCGGAATAGTAAGTATTACTCATTTAAATGGTAAGTTTATCAATGGTTATAGATTAAAAGATGGCTTATTTACAACACAATTTGTTAAGACTCAAAAAAATAGAGCCTCTTTTAAATTTGATGCTCCAGATGAAGGTGATTGTGACGAGTCTTTAAATCCTGATTCTGACTTTTGTGATAATAATTTAGATGAAGTAGTTATAAATAGTGGTTCTGGTGGAGGTAGTTTTACAATATCAATTACTATTGGATCTGATACAGGGCCTGTTAATTATGGATTTGGTTCTTCAACTGGTGGCGGAGGTAGTGGTAGCTCCTATTCAGGCTCTTCTACTAACGTACTTATATTTCCTTGCAATGATCCTGTTCATGGATGTGATAAAGAAGAATGTGAACCTGGTTTTTATAAAGATGATGATGGAAATTGCGTAGAAGAAGATCAAATTATAAATAAATTAACAGGGAAAGCGAAATGTGTTTATGAAAAATTGAAAGCTTTAAACCTTTTTAAAGCTACAATTAAAAAATTTGAAAATAGTAATAATTATAATTTAGTAATCGAACAAAATAATTCATGTAGCTCAGGTATCGATGCCTGCACAGATGGAAAAGATGTAAAAAATGGAAATATTAAAATAAATATTAGAATTACACCAGATCACCAGCCTCTATACTATGCTAGTACTCTTCTTCACGAAGGAATACATGCAGAACTTTTTAAATATGTAGATGAACATCAAAAAGGAATAGATCCTAATAATAGAAAGAATCTATTAAAATGGTATTTTAGTTACAAAGGGGATGAATTTCAATCAGAGTTTGCTCAACATCAGCATATGGCTGATAAGTATGTAAAACCAATTGCTATGGCAATTAGAAAATTAGATAATTATTCATACCCTTTAGAATACTACATGGGGTTTGGTTGGGATGGTTTAACAAAGTATGGCTATGATGGTTATTATGACAATGGTAAATGGGTATCTTTAGATAAATCTTTAACTTCTCAATACAACATAAAGCAAAAAATAGTTAATGATAATACTAAACTTAATGGAAATGAATGTAAATAATATCTACAAATATATTTTCTTAATCATATCTTTTATTTTTTTTTCGTGTAAAGAAAAACAAAAGACTAGTATTCTAATAGAAGAAAATACTTATCAAATTTTTGAGAAAATAATAGGTGATTTAAGGGAATCAATAGTGTTAAAACCAGGTTTTCCACCACCACCAGATAAGAAGAATTATAAATTTACAACAAAAGATAGTCTTCAAGCTTATAAATATTTTTATAAACAAACTGTGAGAAAAAAAATAATAGCTCTTTTACCTCAAACTTATATTTTAAATAAAAAATATAAAAAAGAAGTTTTAAAAACTATTAAAGAATGTACAAATAATAAGAATTTAATAAACTCATTTTTCAATTCTAAAAAGAATATTAAAATAGTTATTGATAAAATAGCTAATCATAAAAAAGACTCATTATTATATTATACTAAAAATTATGAAAAAAGATTAAGAACAGAATTTCAAGATATAGATATATTCTTAAGTTTTTCTAATATTATTTTTAACGAGGAGAAAACGAAAGCATTTTTAATTGTTGGAGTAAGTTATGAGAATTTAAATGGATTTTCTACATTGATTTATTTAGAAAAAGAGTACTATCACTGGACAATAAAGTGTAAAAAAATATTATCTATTTCATAACAATAAAGAGAAGTTAAATATAAACTCAACTTCTTATCCTATGTATAATTATCTTATTTTTTTATACCAACTCCACTTCTCTCCTAATATGATTTTACTTCTCTTCTAATGAAAATACAGAAATCGATTCATTTCCTGTAGCGGATTTAATAAAAAAATATACAGAAAAACATAAAGTCTGAAGAAAATAATGATTTATCTATTAATTATATTATTTGCTTTGTTTATATATTTTGGCTCCTCTTACAAAATAAGCAATGATCAAGTATGGCATTCGTGCAGATTCAAATTGAATTTAAAAGCTAAAATAGTAAGGATAATAATTTTATTATTAATTATAAGTTATTTTAAAAAATAATAAAAGTTAAATATTTATATTTAGTTAAGTTTTAAACTGAAACGATAGTGCTTATCTCCTGCTCTACGTTGTTTATACCAAACGTAATAGTTGATTTAAAAACTGAATGGAAAAGACAAGATCCTATAAAATTGACTATCAATGAAATAAAAGTGCACAGCAAAATAAGTTAAAAAAAAGTACATTTTTTTGTCATTTTTTTTTTGAGATTTAAAGAACAGTTGTATATTTGCAACCGCTTACAAGAAAAGCGAAAATGACCTGGTAGCTCAGTTGGTAGAGCATCTCCCTTTTAAGGAGAGGGTCCTGGGTTCGAGCCCCAGCCCGGTCACAAAAAAAGTTAAGCATTTGCTTAGCTTTTTTTAGTTTATACACCTTCCCTTTCTTCCTTTAAACTAGCAATTTCACAGTTTCTTAACTAGTTTCACTGCAATTATTCTTATTATTGCAACATGCAAAAAACATATACCCTCTTAGTCCTATTATTATTTATATCGTTTTTAGGAATTTCCCAAGAACAAAAATTAAAAGGCCAAGTAATACATGCTGAAACTAAAAAACCTTTAAGTGCAGCACATATTTTAAATCTAAATTCGGTAACAGGAACTATTACCAACGAAAAAGGACTTTTTGAGTTAACCACGAGGGCTAATGATACAGTTTTGGTATCCTTTATAGGATTTTCATCAATAAAATTAAAAGTAACCAATGATCTTTTAAAAGGAAATGAAGTGGTAATCTCATTAGAAGAGAAACCAGAGGAAGTAAAAGAGGTGGTTATAAAATCAACAAAACTAATAGGTGTTTTAGAGGTAGATGTAAAACAAGTACCAAAAGACCGATTTACCCGTATCCATATAAACGGACTGCCACAAACTTACGAAATAGGAAAACCACAAAAAATATCGTCGCCAATAGCCAAACTCTTAAACCCAGTAGATTTGGTGTACAATCTCTTTGGAAATAAGCCAAAACAGCTAAAAAAGCTAAAAAAGCTGAAGAAAGAAGACGATTTACGAAAAATGTTAGCAGGGAAGTTTGATAGAGAGGTAATGATGGAATATTTAGAAATGGATCGTCATGAACTAAGCAAGTTATTAACCGACTGTAATTATTCGGAATACTTTATAAAGAAAGCAAGTGACTTGCAAATGATAGAAGCCGTACTAAACTGCTACGAAAACTACAAAGCACTTAAAAAAGGAAAAATAGAAATCAACAGGATTCCAGATAAAAGAAATTAAACACTAAAAAGCGGCAAAAAAATGCTGCTTTTTTTATGCCCCTAATTCAATCAAAAGAATTAAATTTACGCCTTTAAAACAACACACAAACACAACTAACATAATGATTCATTTCTTTGGAAACGTAAACAGTAAAGTATTTGCTGTTCAAACAACAGAAGAATTAAGTACAGAAACAATTTCGAAACTTACTTGGTTATTTGGCAACCAACCTAAAATAAACGCGGCGTCTTTAGACGTCTTTTTTGTTGGCCCACGTGCAGCTATGATTACTCCTTGGAGTACCAATGCTGTTGAGATTACTCAAAACATGGGCATCTCAGATATTATTAGAATAGAAGAGTTTGAAGCTGTTTCTGAAGATTTTTCAGATTTTGATCCAATGATTTCTCAAAAATACGAGAAGTTACAGCAAGATACATTTACAATTGAAATTCAACCAGAAGCAATTTTAGAAATTGATGATATCGCTGCTTACAACCAACAAGAAGGTTTGGCTTTAAGTGATGAAGAAGTTAGCTACTTAGAAGAAGTTGCTACCAAAATTGGACGCAAATTAACCGATAGTGAAGTATTTGGATTTTCTCAAGTAAATTCAGAGCACTGTCGTCATAAAATATTCAACGGAACTTTTATTATCGATGGAGAAGAAATGCCAACTTCATTATTTAAATTAATAAAGGAAACGTCAAAACAACATCCAAATGATATTGTTTCAGCCTATAAAGACAATGTAGCCTTTATAAAAGGGCCAAAAGTAGATCAGTTTGCACCTAAAACAGCAGACAAACCAGACTTTTACGAAACAAAAGAATTTGATTCTGTTATTTCATTAAAAGCAGAAACACACAACTTCCCTACTACTGTAGAGCCTTTTAATGGAGCTGCAACAGGATCGGGAGGAGAAATTAGAGACCGTCTTGCAGGTGGTAAAGGATCGTTGCCTTTAGCAGGTACAGCGGTATATATGACTTCGTATTCTCGTTTGGAAGAAAACCGTCCATGGGAAAAGAAATTTGCCGCAAGAGATTGGTTGTACCAAACCCCAATGGATATTTTAATTAAAGCATCCAATGGAGCTTCCGATTTTGGAAACAAATTTGGACAACCTTTAATTACAGGATCTGTATTAACCTTTGAACACAAAGAAAATTCAGCATCAAGCACATCAGAAGCAAGAAAATTAGCTTACGATAAGGTAATTATGCAAGCAGGTGGTATTGGGTATGGAAAAGCAGATCAAGCTTTAAAAGATACCCCTAATGAAGGTGACAAAATTGTAATTCTTGGAGGAGAAAACTATAGAATTGGTATGGGTGGAGCAGCAGTTTCATCGGCCGATACTGGAGAGTTTGCTTCAGGAATAGAATTAAATGCCGTACAACGTTCAAATCCAGAAATGCAAAAACGTGCAGCCAATGCAGTGCGTGGAATGGTAGAAAGTGAAGAAAACTTTATTGTATCTATTCACGATCATGGTGCTGGTGGGCACTTAAACTGTTTGTCTGAATTAGTAGAAGATACCGGTGGTAAAATCGATTTAGATAAATTACCAGTAGGAGATCCTACCCTATCTGCCAAAGAGATTATAGGAAACGAATCTCAAGAACGTATGGGATTGGTGATTGCTGAAAAACACATAGATACCTTACAAAAAATAGCAGATCGTGAGCGTTCTCCTATTTATACAGTAGGTGAAGTTACAGGAAACGATCGTTTTACCTTCGAATCTAAAACCAAAGGCGATAAACCAATGGATTTAGCTTTAGAAGACATGTTTGGGAGTTCTCCTAAAACTATTATGACCGATAAAACGGTGGTAAGAAACTACAAGAATCCTCGATACAAAACAAAAAACTTACAAATATATTTAGCACAAGTTTTACAGTTAGAAGCAGTAGCTTGTAAAGATTGGTTAACTAATAAGGTAGACCGTTGTGTTGGTGGTAAAGTAGCCAAACAACAATGTGTAGGTCCTTTACAAATTCCATTAAACAATGTAGGTGTAATGGCATTGGATTATAACGGAAAAGAAGGAATTGCAACTTCAATTGGGCACTCACCTATTTCTGGTTTAATTCATCCAGAAGCAGGAAGTAGAAATTCTATTGCAGAATCTTTAACCAACCTTGTTTGGGCACCGTTAAAAGACAATTTAGTATCAGTTTCTTTATCGGCAAACTGGATGTGGCCTTGTAAAAATGAAGGAGAAGATGCGCGTTTGTACAAAGCAGTAAAAGCAATTTCTGATTTTTCTATCGATTTAGGAATCAATGTTCCTACCGGGAAAGATTCACTTTCTATGAAACAAAAATATCCTGATGGTGAAGTAATTTCTCCAGGAACGGTTATTATTTCAGCAGCTGCCAATTGTAATGAGATTACTAAAGTTGTGGAGCCTATTTTACAAAACAATGGCGAAAGCATTTACTATATCAACATCTCACAAGATGCTTATAAATTAGGAGGTAGCTCATTTAATCAAGTATTAAATACGATTGGAAACGAAGCGCCAGATATTAAAAATACAGCGTTTGTAAAAAATGCATTCAATACGGTACAAGACTTAATTAAGGCTGATAAACTTTCTGCTGGGCACGATATTGCTTCTGGTGGATTTATTACTACCTTATTAGAAATGTGTTTTGCTGATGTGAATTTAGGTGCCGATTTTGATCTAAGCGCTTTAAAGGAAGAAGATTCAATAAAAATATTATTTTCAGAAAATGCTGGTATTGTTTTTCAAGCAGATGCGAGTGTTGAAGCTATTTTAGCTGAAAAGAATATTGAGTTCTTTAAAATAGGTACTGCAAATGATAGCGGAACGGTAACCATTAAAAACAACGAGGATTCTTTCGCTTTTAATATTGCTGAAATGAGAGATATTTGGTATAAAACATCGTACTTATTCGATCAGAAACAAACAGCAAACGGTTTAGCACAAGATCGTTTTGATAATTATAAAGTACAACCGTTAGCCTACACCTTTCCTACTCATTTTACAGGAAAATTAGCCGATACAGTTGGAACAGTAACCAACAGACCAAAAGCAGCGATTATTCGTGAAAAAGGATCGAATTCTGAACGAGAAATGGCAAATGCCATGTATTTAGCTGGTTTTGACGTGAAAGATGTACACATGACTGATTTAATTTCGGGTCGCGAAACACTTGAAGACATTCAGTTTATTGGAGCTGTAGGAGGATTCTCAAATTCAGATGTATTAGGTTCTGCCAAAGGATGGGCAGGTGCTTTTAAATACAACGAGAAAGCTAATACTGCTTTAAAGAATTTCTTTAAGCGTGAAGACACTCTATCAGTTGGAATATGTAATGGAGCTCAATTATGGATGGAGTTGGATTTAATTAACCCAGGTCATAAAGTACATGGAAAGTTAGTACATAACGATTCTAAAAAGCATGAAAGTTCATTTACTTCTGTTAAAATTCAAGAAAATAACTCAGTAATGTTATCGTCTTTAGCTGGAAGCGAACTTGGTGTATGGATTTCTCATGGTGAAGGAAAGTTTAATTTACCTGAAAGCGAAGCAAATTATAATATTGTTGGGAAGTATGGTTATGAAGGTTATCCTAACAATCCTAATGGTTCAGACTACAATACAGCAATGCTATGCGATAGCACTGGACGTCATTTAGTTACCATGCCACATATAGAGCGTTCTACTTTTCAATGGAACTGGGCAAACTACCCTACAAATAGAAAAGACGAAGTTTCTCCGTGGTTAGAGGCTTTTGTAAATGCTAGAAAGTGGCTTACGAATGTTAAATAAATCTTAAGTGTAACAAATGTTACAGACCCTTCTTTTAAATCACATTACTTTTGTGGCTTATTATTAATCTATATTTGAAGGGTTAGATTAACAATATAAACTAAGAAGGCGCATTTATGTGCCTTCTTTATTTTTGTATACATACCAGTTTTTAAAACTTTACACTATATTGTAACTTCTTATAAAAAGGTTATGATTAAAATGGATAGTTCTGTTAAAACTCTAAGCGATTTAAATACACCAAAAGGTAGTTTCTTATTAGGTAACTTAAAAGACTTCAAGAAAAAAAACAAACATCGTATTTTAGAACAATGGGCTAAAGAACATGGAGAATTCTTTACCATAAAATTAGGGCCTTTAAAAGCTTTAATATCTGCCAACTTAGAATTTAATAATACCGTTTTAAAACAAAGACCCGATAAATTTAGACGTTTGTCTAAAATTAATGAAGTCTTTATTGAAATGGGCTTTCATACCGTTTTTAATGCTGAAGGAGCACACTGGAAAAAACAACGTAAACCCGTTGCTGAAGCCTTAAGTGTAAAAAAAGTAAAAGGCTACTACCCTATTATTCACGATAAAACTAAACAGCTAGTTTCTAAGATAGAAACCTATGCTACAAAAAGTGATACTGTAGCTATTATTAACGACTTTATTGCCTTTACTATTGACGTTACTACCGAAATTGCTTTTGGATACAAATTAAATACTATACACAATAAAGAAGATAGTTTTCAAAATCATTTAGAACATATCTTTCCTATGATTAACGAGCGAATTACTGCTCCTATTCCAATGTGGCGTATTTTTCCATCAGCAAAAGATCGTTTGTTAAAAAAATCGTTGAAAGCTATTGAGGTTATTATTTATCAATTTATAAATGATGCTAAACTTAGACTTACTGAAAACCCTGAATTAAAAGAAACGCCTTCTAACTTTTTAGAAGCATTGCTTGTTGAAAGCGAAAAAGAAGATACTGTTTTTGATGAAAAAACATTGTATGGTAATGTTATAGCTATGTTATTGGCTGGTGAAGACACCACTTCTAATACCTTAGCATGGACACTGTATTATTTAGCGCAGCATCCAGAAATTGTACAGAAAATTAGAGAAGAAGCAAATAGTTATGAAGGCACTGTTCCTGAAAATTATGATTTGATTGTTGATTTAAAATATACCAATGCCGTTATACAAGAGGCTATTAGGTTAAAACCAACAACCCCTATGATGTTTTTTCAAGCGAATGAAGACATTACTACTAGTAATCTTTCCGTTCCAAAAGACACAAGTATAATTTTACTAAGCAGTTATGCAGCTATGCAGGATACTTATTTTTCTAATGCTGAAGAGTTTGACCCAAATCGTTGGATAAAATCGGAATGTCCATATCATCAAAATCATACGCCAAAAGCAATTAAAGCCTTTGGTGGTGGTTCTAGACTGTGTCCTGGGATGCATTTATCTATGATAGAAATGACCACTGCTATTGCTAGTATATGCAAACAATTTGATATTAACTTGGCAGTAAACCCTGAAGATGTTGAAGAAAATTTTGCTTTTACGGTGTATCCAGAAAACTTAAATGTTCAATTTAAAAAGGCTACTTTATAAATTCATATCTTTTTTTGCTTTTTCTAAGAGTCCTAAAGCTACAGAATCCATAGCGTTATTCTCTATTAATTTTGCCTTGTAAAAAGTTTCTTCAAACAATTGTTTTACCAATGGCATTTTACTAGTTCCTCCTGTTAGAATCAAGTAATTAATGGCGTTTTCATTTACTCCAGCTAGCTTGCAACAATCATTCGCTGTTTTAATAATTTTAGTTACAATAGTATGTATTGAATCTTCTAGTAATGATTTTGATATATCTAAACTTGCATTTGATATAAACTCGCTTTTAAAGTTCAATATATCCGTTTCTGATAGTTTAATCTTTGTTTGCTCTATCTGATTTAATAACGAATGTGCTTTTTTATTCTCTATTAAGCTTTTAAGCTGTATTACCTTCTCCTTGTGTTTCGCGTTATTAATCATTTTTCTTACCAAAAATTCTGTTTTTTTTGTATACAATGAAGTAGTTATCTTATTCCAATCGGATGCTAATCTATAAGGTAGTGCTGGTAAAGTTAGGCCTTTAAATTTATCAAGCGTTTTATATCCTAATTCAGGAAAAAAAACTTCTAAAGCAAAATTACTATCAATATCTGTTCCTCCTAAAGAAACTCCTGATGTTGCTAGAATATTTAAATCTTTTTTGTTTTCATTTATTTCTACTATGGTAAAATCGCAGGTTCCCCCTCCTAAATCGGCTACAATTGCTAAGGATTTATTTTCTATTCTGTCCTTATGATAATAGGCTGCTGCTATAGGTTCTTCTAAAAATGAATAGTTTTTATATCCTACATTTTTTAAAATAGATTCTAATTGTCCTATTCCTGAATTTTCTCCATTCTCTTTATCAGAAAGTCGTACAGGTTTACCTACAACTACATAATCTGTTTCTCCACCTAAAAATTCTTCTGTGGTATTTTTAACGTGCTTTAAATAGTTCACAATAATATCATGAAAATAGATATTTGTTCCTGGTTTTAAAGCAGTTCCTTGTTCAAAAAACTGAGTCCCTAAAATTCGCTTAAAACTTTTCATATACCTACCATAACCATTATTAACATAGGTATTAGTAGCTAAATCTCCATAGATAGGTTTGTCTATTTCTTCAAAAGGAAAAAACACACTGCTTGGCAGTGATTTACTATTACTTTCAAATGGAACCATTACTGTTTTCCCATCTTTATAAACAGTACTAATTGTATTTGAAGTCCCAAAATCTAATCCACAGATATTATGCATACAGTCAAAAATTGAAAAGCGTGCAATTTACAATTAATCTTTAGTTATCTAAACAATTAAATTACTCTTTTACAAACTAGTTATAAAAGTCATAACCCTCACACTACACAATCCCAAACACTTAATAATCAATTAAATAAAACAAAAATGTATTCAATAATAATTTAAGACATGTGACTTTTCTTTTTTTAGAGTGTCACAATTTACAAGAACACTAATTATTAATAAATAAAAAATATTCAATTATGAAAAAACTATTATTAGGGGTATTAGTAACTATGGGGATAAGTGTTTACTCACAAGATTTACCACAAAATCCTGAACCTGGAAAATGTTATGTACGTTGTAAAACTCCAGAAGTATGGAATAACGAAGATGTTACTATTGAAATAGCTCCTGCTTACAAAAGAATTGTAACACATCCTGCAGAATATAAAACAGTTACAGAAAGAGTTATAACTAAAGAAGCGGGTCAACGTTTAGAAATTGTACCTGCTGTATGGGAAAACAAAATGGTAACCTATACCGCAAAAGATGATGCGAATAGATTACGAATTGTTAAAGCAACTTTTAATCCTGATGAAAAAACAATTGAAACGAAGGCAGCTTCTGCTCGTTGGGAAATGAGTGAAAAAGCTCCTGATTGTGAATCTAGCGATCCGAATGATTGTAGATACTGGTGTTATAAACCAACGCCTGCTAAATTCAGAACAATTCCAATTACTAAATTAAACAGAGACGCAAGTACTGAAAAAATAGCGGTTTCTGGATTTGAAAAATCATATACTAAAAGAGTAATGGTAAAGCCACCTACTACTCGTAGTATAGAAATTCCTGCTATTTATAAAGAAATTAAAAAAACTGTATTGGTTAAAGATGCATGGCAAGAAGAAGTTACAATACCTGCTAAATATCAAAAAGTTACAAAAGAAGTTTTAATAAATAAAGGAGGATTAACTACTTGGAAAGAAGTTGAGTGTGAATTATTAACCTACAATCCATTACCTATTAATTGGAATTTAGGGAGTGCCACTTTAACTTCTGCTGCAAGAAGATTAATTGACAGTAGATTATTACCTGTATTAAAAGATGGTGTTCAAGTTGAATTAGCTTCTCATACTGATTCTAGAGGTTCTAAAGAATCTAATTTCGACTTGTCTGAAAGAAGAGCTCAATCTGTAGCTAATTACCTAATATACAAAGGTGTAAATGCTAGTCAATTAGTAGCTAAAGGTTACGGAGAATCTAGACTTAAAAATAGATGTTCTGATAGAGTTGCTTGTACTGAAGCTGAACACAGAGTAAATAGAAGAACTGAGTTTAGAGTTATTAATCAAAAATAACCCCTGAACTATCGCCCTTCAAAGCAAAAAACCGTTGGAATCCAACGGTTTTTATTTTTTTATAATAGTTTGAAAAAATGGATAATAATACTCGGTTAATATTAATCCCTTTTTATAGCCTAAAACTTTTTGTTTATAATTTATAAAGAGTAACGTTGGATACGAGGTAACTTTAAACTTTTTTACCAACTTTTTATTTACTTTCAGCTTTTCTTCACTAACCAAATCTTTGTTTAATGGTATGTCTGCTTCATATAAAATGAAATGCTTTTTTGATAAATCATTAAATTGTTGACTACTAAACAACTCTTTGTCTAATTTTTTACAAGGACCACACCAATCTGATCCTTTAAAGTAAACTAAAAGAGGCTTTTTTTCATTCTTTGCCTGTTTTAATGCTTCTTTGTACGTATTAGACCAATTTGTTTTCTCATTTACTTCTAAATGATTTTGTGAAAACAATACACTTTTAGTTACCAATAAAAACGCTATTAATACTACTTTTCTCATTTATGAAATATTATATGCCCTAAATGTAACAAAAATAATACCATTACTAATTTTAAAAAATTAATCTATTTTTCTAATTGTAGAACTACCTATAATTATTCCTTTTTTTAGTGTTGCCGCTCCTTTATATAAAACTTTGGTTTCTCCAAAAGCACTTACTCTAATTTTTTCTGAAGCATTGAACTTAAAAACTCCATCTCCGTACGAGGTTACTTTAACTTCTTTAGCCATAAGATCTGTAGCTAAAAACGTTGCTTCCCCATACGATGTTACTTTTAACTCTTTTACCTTTCCTTTGTTTATAGTTACTTTACTACTTCCATAAATAGAAAATCGTAATTTATTTGCTTTCACATTATTTATAACTGTTTTCGATTCTCCATATAAACGTATTTTACTTTCTGTTGCCAATTCTAAACTCTTAAATTCTATCTTCTCCTCTCCTCTTATAGAAAATATTTTTACTGGACTATGACGAACAATAATTTTAGCTTTGGTTCCTTTATAAATTGGTACTTTCCTTTTTGTATTATTATAAACTACCTTTTTATTTTTTGTTGTTGTTTTTGCTCCTTCTAAATAGATATGTAGTGTTTTATTTTTTAATTCATATAAAAATTTCTCTTCTGGTATTGCTATACTTTCTATTTCTATACTAGATTTATTCCCCTCTACAAATACGGTTTCTATATGTGGGCTAATAATTATTTTATTACACTCCCCTTGTAAATCAATTGTTTTATTTTGAGCTATTAAGGCAATATTCATTAATAATGTTAGCACTAAACATATGTATATTCTATTTTTCATAATTAACCTATTTTTATTCAAATTTTAAATATTTAATTAAATCTATTCTTGTTGCATTATAGGCTTTTAAACCTACAACAACTATTACCAATAATACTAATATTAAAGGTGTTATAATATATGGAAATATGGGCATTTCTATTCTATACACAAAATTATCTAACCAATTTTGCATTAAATAATAAGCTATTGGTACTAATATAATGGAAGCTATTAGCGTTATTCTTAAAAAGTTTTTTATCAACTGAAACATAATTTCTTTTACCGATGCTCCTAATGTTTTACGAATAGCTACTTCCTTTAAACGTTGTTGTATGGTTAGTGTTGCCAATGCAAACAACCCTAATAAAGCTATAATAACTACGATTACTGATAATATAAAAAACATACGCTGTTGTTTTTTATATTTATCATACGTTTTTGCAAACTTTTTATCTAAAAACTGATATGTAAATGGATATTTAGCATCTACATTTGATTTCCAGAAGCTTTCAATTTTAGCAATGGTATTGTCTATATCATCTGGCTTAATTTTAAACTGAACCGCTGGTAACCATTTTTTTGAAAAATCAAAGTTTTCCCATAGTGCAAAAAACATTGGAGCTATTTTTGTGTCAAATCCATCAAAATGATAATCTTTAACCATTCCAATCACTTCCATGGGAGCATCATTATCATCATCTAACCAACCTAAACCTAATTTCTCTCCAATAGGATTGTTATAAATTCCTAATTGTTTCGCTGCTGTTTCGTTTATTATAATTTTATTAATACTATCGGAAGCTATATTTTTTGAAAAACTCCTTCCTTTTATAACTTTTATGTTAGCAAAATCTATATAATTATAATCTACTAAGTTTGATGCGGAATTAAATCGTTTATCGTTTATTTTATGAATTAAAGATGTTCCATTTACAAAGCCCTCTCCTGGTACAAACATACTAGATGTGATATCTATAATATTTGGATGGTTTGCTAATACCTTTTTTGTTAATAGATATTTATCATAACTTTTCTCAATACTATATACATCTACAGATAAGATTTGTTCTTTATCAAACCCTAAATCTTTTTCAATCATATAATTAATTTGGCTACTAACTATTAACATACTAATAATAAAGAAACCTGAAATTAAAAATTGTAAGCCTAGCATAATGTTTCTAGCTAAATTCCCTTTTTTGCTTTTAGAAACACTTCCTTTTAATACTTCTATTGCTTTAAAATTAGATAAATACAATGCTGGAATACTTCCTATTGAAAATGATATTAAAATTACACTAACAAATAATATTCCTAAAGATTTAGTTTCAAAAATAGAAATTTCAACTTGAATAAATTCGTTAAAAAAAGGCAGCGCTAATTCTACAATTATTAATGCAAAAACAAACGATACTAAACCTTGAATTACAATTTCAAATACATATTGAAATAATAATTTTCTTTTAGATAAGCCAAGCGTTTTCTTTACCCCTACTTCTTTCGCTCTCTGACTTGCAGACGCTACTGATAAATTAATAAAATTAACACAGGAGATAATAATTAAGAGTATTGATAAACCTAGTAATACCATTAATAATTGATAATTACCTGTTCCACTAGGTCCTGCTCTTTTTGCTGTACTATGTAAATATATAGTACTTAACTTATCTAATAAAATACCTGGAGCATCAAACTTCTCATCAAACTCTTCTAATGTAACTCCTTCTTCTAGAGCAAATTTTTTATACACATTAACTAATATTCGAGTCATTTTTTCCTTAACCAACTCTATATCTGAACCTTTAGATACTCTACAAAATAATTCGTTATTATGATTCCCCCAATGAACCTCAAAAGGAGCTTCATATTGTAGCAATAAATCCGGCTCCTGATGTGCGTTTTCAGGAATTTTATAAACACAAGCTACAATATAATTTATTCCATTAATTTTTACAGTATTACCCACTGTTTTACTTCCTTTAAATATACGTTCTGCATATTCTACTGAGAGAGCTATATGCTTTCTTGTCTCAGCAAATTTTTGAACTGAACCTTTAACTATTTCAAAAGGGAAAAAATCAAAAAAATGAGGTTCAGTCAAAATTGTTTTATCTGTAAACTCATTTACATCTTTGTACTGTATTACTCTACTTCTATAAAAAGGATTTACCATTAAAGCTTCGGTAACTTCTGGTATTTCTTTTGGATATGTAAGATACATACCTGGATTTACCGTATACCAAACTTCACCAGATTTTGGTCGTTTTAAGTTTACTCTATAAACATCTTCTTTATTTGGATTCCACTGATTATAACTTTCTTCTTCGTTTAAATATAATAAAACGATTAATAAACCTGCTAAACCTAATGTTAATCCACTAATATTTATAAATGTATTTAGCCAATTTTTCTTGCTATTCCTATAAAATATCTTAAACCATAACTGTAACATACTATTCAAATTTTAGATATTTAATTAAATCTACTTTAGTTGCATTAAAAGCTTTTAAGCCTACAACCAAAAACACTAATAGTATTAATATTAAAGGTGTTATAAAGTATGGTAATAAAGGCATATCAATACGGAAAATAAAATTATCTAACCAACTTTGCATAAAATAATAAGCAATTGGAATTAATATTACTGATGCGACCAATGCTATTCTAATAAATTTTTTAATTAACTGAAACATAATATTTTGCACACTAGCACCTAAAGCTTTACGTATAGCTACTTCTTTTAACCGTTGTTGAATAGTTAATGTTGCTAGAGCAAATAAACCTAGAAGTGATACTAGTATTACTATAACTGTTAATGTAGTAAAAATGACTTTTTGCTTTTGATACTTTCGATATGTACGTGCAAATCGTTTATTTAAAAACTGGTAGCTAAATGGATACCCTTGCTCTACATTCTGCTTCCAATAATCTTCAATATCTGCGATGGTTTCTTCTATATTAGCTGGTTTAATTTTAAATTGCACAAACCTAAAATTTCGCTTCATCCAGTCAAAAGAATTCCAATGCATCATTATAATTGGAGGTATTTTAGTATCCATACCATATACATGGTAATCTTTAACCACACCTATTACATTTAAATTTTCTCCATTATTATCTTCTGACCTAAATCCTGTTTTAATTTTCTTTCCTATTGGATCGTTATAAATTCCAAATGACTTAGCCAATGTTTCATTAATTAATACATTTTTAATGGTATCTGATGCTAAATCTGTTTGTAAACTTCTACCCATTATAACTTTCAATTCAACCATATCCATGTACTCAAAATCCATTGCATTACTATTGGTTTGAACTGATATATCTTTATAACTTACATTGGTTGAGTTTGAATTCCCTCCTCCTGGAAGAAAATAATTACTTGTAACAATATCTATATTTGGATGTTTTATTAATTCTTTTTTAGCTAATAAATATTTTTTATACCTATCATTTGGATCGTTTATAGCGACTGTTATTACTTGGTCTCCATTAAACCCTAAGTCTTTATTCATTATATAGTTTACCTGCTTGTAAATAATTAATGAACCTATTAGAAAAAAACCAGATATTAAAAATTGAAATCCTAGCATAATATTTCTCGCGAATATTCCTTTTTTACTTCGAGAAACATTACCCTTTAATACTTCTACCGATTTAAAATTAGCTAAATAAATTGCTGGTATATTTCCTATTATAAACGATATGATTACAGCAATTAAGCCTACTTGATATATAGTATTACCTTCTAAAATTGAGATTTCCTTTCGCATGAAATCATTAAAATATGGCAGTAATAATTCTACAAAAATTACTGCAAATACATAAGCTATAATTCCCTGTAAAACTACTTCCAAAACAAATTGACGAGCTAAGGTTAATTTAGATAATCCTAATGTCTTTTTAACTCCTACCTCTTTTGCTCTCTGTGTTGCTGAAGCTGTAGATAAATTAATAAAGTTAACACATGAAATAATAATTAATAATATTGATAAACTTAACATTATAAGTATTAGTTCATAATTTCCTTTTCCTTCAGGCCCTGCATCGCCTGTTAAAGCTTTTAAACGGACATCTGTTAAAGGCTCTAATAATGTTTTAGTACCGTATTTCTCTTCCCATTCTTGAGTAGAAATCCCTTCCCTTTTCGCTTCTGGTTCTGTTTGATTTTTAAACCAAATTTCATCCATTTTTTGTATCAGGTTACCAGTTTCTGCTCCTTCATTAGTTTTTATAAATAATCCATAAGAGAAACTACCCCAATTTCCTTCTGGGTCTTTTTCATACTGGGTTACTATTTGAGGCATAAAATAATGCTTCCCTGTTATTTTATAAACTAAAACTACAGTAAATACTCTTTTGTTTATTTCTACTGTTTCCCCTATTGCTAAAGATACTTTTCCAAAAAGAAGTTTTGCTTTTTCTTCAGAAATAGCCATATGATTTCTTACTTTTTCAAATTCTTTTACGCTTCCTTTAATAACTTCAAATGGAAAGAATTCAAAAAAATTAGGTTGTCCAAGAAGAATATCTCTTGAATATACTTTTTTTCCTGCTGCTAATAATACACTATCATCATACCAATTACTTGACATATATACTGAAGATATTTCTGGAATATCTTCTTTATACTTAGCACCTTCCTTAGCTGTGTTACTAGCCCATATATCTCCATCAGACATTTCATGTACCACTCTATAAATTGAAGCCTTATTTTGGTTAGTACTATTATAACTTTCCTCGTCTTGTAAGTATAATAGTACAATAAGTAATCCGGCTAAACCTAAGGTTAGTCCCATAACATTAATTAAAATGTTTAACCAGTTTTTCTTACTGTTTCTATAAAATATTTTAAACCACGTTTGTATCATATCCTTTTTATTGAACTAAAATATCTACTTTGTGTTCGTTTTTCTTTTCCGAAACAATTTCTCCATCTTTTAATGTAACTACTCTTGATGAAAATTGTGCATCATATGAAGAGTGTGTTACCATTATAATAGTAGCTCCAGTAGCATGTAATTCTGTTAATAATTCCATTACTTCATTACCATTTTTACTATCCAAGTTTCCAGTAGGCTCATCTGCAAGAATTAATTTTGGTTTGGTTACTAAAGCTCTAGCTACCGCTACTCTTTGCTGCTGCCCTCCAGATAATTGTAATGGGTAATGCTTTGCTCTATGCGCAATTCCAATACGCTCTAATATTTCATTAACTCGTTTTTTACGCTCTGAAGATTTTACATTATTATAAATTAATGGTAATTCTACATTTTCATAAACTGTTAGCTCGTCTATTAAATTAAAGTTTTGAAATACAAAACCAATATTCGCTTTTCGTAAACTAGCTCTTTGCTTTTCTGTATAATTTGCTACTTCAGTTTCATCAAACAAATAGCTTCCTTCATTTGGTGCATCTAATAATCCTATTATATTTAATAAAGTAGATTTTCCACATCCAGATGCTCCCATAATCGAAACAAATTCTCCTTCTTTTACTTCTAAATTTAATGCGTTTAATGCTGTAGTTTCAACATCTTCAGTTCTATATACTTTGGTTAATTCTTTTATTACTATCATGTTTTTATTTTTTATTTCCATTTTAATTTAAATCTATCAGTAGTCTTATAATCTCTAATTCCTATTTTATAAAGACTATACTTTTAATGGACAAGAATTTGCTAATAACAATATTAAAAATATACTTATTCTTACCATCACTTTATTATTATTGAATATTTATTTCTTCTACGTTTTTAAAATCATCATAGTTAGATGTAATTACCTTATCTCCTTCTTTTAAACCATCTAAAACTTCATAATAAAAAGGATTTTCCCTACCTATTTTTATAGTTCGTTTCACTGCTTTATTTTCAGAATTTAAAACAAAAACCCATTTTCCATTTGTTGAATGATAAAATTGACCTTTGGATATTAATAATGCTTTGCTGTTATTTGATAAAAAGACTTTACTTTTTAAAGACATTCCTCTTTTAATGTCTTTAGGTAATGAATCCTTTTTAAATTGTAGCTCTATTTGAAATTGTCCATTAATAACTTCAGGGTGTATTTTAGAAAGTTCAATTTCATAGGTTTTAGTATTTATAGCTACATTACCTTGAATCCCTTCGTTTAGTTTTGCTATGTAATACTCATCTACCTTAGCCATTAATTTATAACCATTTAACACATCTATCTTACCAATTGGTTGCCCTTGATTATAGCTTTCACCCAAAATAGGATTAAAAGAAGATAACAATCCATTAACAGGTGCCTTAACAATAAAATTTTCTTTATTTTTTCTAAGTAACTCTAAGCTCTTTTGCATATTTGTTATTGAAGTATTTATTCTAAATAACTGAGTATCTCTACTCTTTTTTTCTTCTTTAACACTTAGCTTTATAACATTATTTCTTTCTTTTTGAAATTGAAATTGTTGTGCTGTTTTCTGATAATCATTCTTAGCAACCACTCCTTTATCAAAAAGCTTTTTATCTAAATCATACTGACGTTTTGCATTTTTAAAATCATTATCAATACTTAATAACTGTTGGTCTAATGTTAGTTGTTGATTTTTAATATTAACCCTAATATTTCTTAAATTATTAATTTGCTCTACAATTGCTGTCTCTTGTGTTAAATAATTTAACTCGGCATTCGGGTTATACACTTTAAGTAAAGGTGTACCTTTTTTTATCGTTTGCCCACTTTCAACAAAAATTTCGGCTACAGATCCTCCTTGAATTACATTTACTAATACCGATGTTTTTGGCTCTACAGTACTATTAAACAATACAACATCTTCAAAATCACCACTCGATACTTTACGTATACTTATATCTGTACGTTTTAAATTTACTTGGCTTTTACGAGTAACATTCATTAAGATAATTGCTACTAATAGTGCTATTGGAACTCCCCATAATATCATCTTTTTTGTTTTTTTGTTTTTTGGCTTTATTTTCTTATCCATTACTTTTATTGCTTTGTTTGATCTTACTAAAACGATAAATGTGCCACCAAAAAACACTTTACTAAACACCTGTAGATTAACAAGTTAATATTTTTATTAAAAATTTAAGTGTTCAAAATCGAACATTTATTTGTTCAAATTCAAACAACTATGTAACTATGTACTATTATGAGAAAAAAAGATGCAACCATATTAATTGTAGATGACGATGATGATATTTTATTTTCTGCTAGAATAAGCTTAAAAAAATATTTTTCAGAAATTATCACTACTAATAATCCTAAAAAAATTAGTAATCTTCTTACCAATAATATCATAGATGTTGTATTACTTGATATGAATTATCGTATTGGTTTTGAAGATGGTAAAGAAGGACTTTATTGGTTAAAACAAATAAAAGAAATTAGTCCAGAAACAACAGTAATATTAATGACAGCTTTTGGTTCTGTTAATTTAGCTGTTGATGCTATAAAACAAGGTGCTACAGATTTTATTTTAAAACCTTGGAAAACAGAAAAGTTATATGCAGTTGTTAATGCTGGTGTTGAATTGGCTAGATCGCTAAGAAAGACTTCTCAACTGTCAATTGTTCAAAAACAGCAGGATAAAGATTTTCTTCAACAAACCGAGCATATTATTGGTAATTCTTCAGCAATGAAATCTGCCATGAAATTAATGCAAAAAGTTGCTCCAACTGACGCTAATATTTTAATCTTAGGTGAAAATGGTACTGGTAAATATGTATTTGCAAAAGAAATCCATTTATTATCAGAAAGAAAAAATCACCCATTTATTCATGTCGATTTAGGTTCTTTAAATGAAAATTTATTTGAAAGTGAGTTATTTGGTTATACTAAAGGTGCTTTTACTGGGGCACAAAAAGATACTTTAGGTCGTTTTGAATTAGCCAAAGGGGGAACTATTTTTTTAGATGAAATTGGTAACCTTCCACTCCACTTACAAGCTAAATTACTAACTGTAATACAGAACAGAAAAGTAACTCGTCTAGGAGAAGGAACTCCCCGTGATATAGATGCTCGTATAATTTGTGCTACCAATGCGCCTATTCATGAAATGATTGAAAAACAAACTTTTAGGCAAGATTTACTCTTTAGAATTAATACCATAGAGTTAAATTTACCTTCTTTAAGAGAAAGAAAAGAAGACATCCTTTTATTAGCAAATCATTTTTTAAAAAAACTATCAAAAAAATATAGAAAAAGTATTATTGAGTTTTCTAAAGAAGCTACAAATGCAATGAAAAACTATCAGTGGCCTGGTAATATTAGAGAAATAGAACATATAATAGAGCGTGCAGTTATTATTACAGATTCAAATAATATTCAATTAGAGGATTTACATTTTTCTACAAAAAAATTGAATGTATCTTTAAGCGACAATCTTAATTTAGAAGAAACAGAAAAAATGCTAATTCAACAAGCAATGAATAAACATCAAGGTAATATATCTAAAGCTTCTAAAGATTTAGGGCTAACTCGAGCTGCTTTATACAGGCGTTTAGAAAAATTTGGACTTTAATATTTTGGGGAAATTACAAATTACACAGATTATACTACGTATTCTATTACTTATTATTAATGGAATCATTATTTTTTACACATACAACAAAGAGTTTATAGCAAATACTATAGGTTTTTCTTTTATTCTGAGTTTTCAAATATTCTTATTTATTGATTATTTAAAAAAACTATTTTCTGATATAGAGAAATCTATTGATTGTTTATTATACAATGATTATTCAAATACTATTTCAAAAGAAAAAAGAAAAAACTCATTACATAATAAAACTGCTCTACTACTAGAAAAGCATCGAAAATTAAGTTTACAGGCTTCTTCTGAAACTTTAATATTCAATAATATTATTGAAAGTTTAACTATTGGGGTTCTTATTTTAAGAAAAGATGCTAAAGATAATATTCAAGTATTTCAGATAAATAAAGCTTTTACTGATTTTTTAAAGATTCCTAGATTTTATAATTGGCAACTATTAAAAGAAAGAGTAGGAAACTTATCTCAATTTATTTCTGAATGGAAACATTTAAAACATACCATTACTTTAAAAATTAATAATAAAGAAGAAAATTTCTTTTTAAAAAGTTCTGCTACTAAAACTAACGAGTATCAATATTTAATTATTACGTTAGAAACTATTCAACAATTAATAAATAAAAAAGAAAAAGAAGCTTGGTATAAATTAATGAATGTTATGTCTCATGAAATTATAAATACCATAACGCCAATAAGTAGTTTAGCTGAAAATTTAGAAGGCTTAATTCAAGATGAAGCAGATGATGAAACTTTAGAAGAACTTTCAACAGGGTTAAAAATTATTAAAAAAAGATCAAAACATTTAACTTCTTTTGTAGATACCTATAGAAAATTAGCTGAGTTGCCTTTACCGAATAAAGAAAAATTAAATTTAGTTCCTCTCGTAGAGAATACAATAAGCTTATTTGACAAAGAGTTCAAACAAAATAAAATTCAAATCGAACTATTTACAATTGTAAACAATGAGGTTTTAGCTGATAAAGAGCAAATTGAACAAGTAATTATTAACTTATTATCCAATTGCATTTATGCTTTAAAAGGTATTTTAAAACCAAAAATAACTATTACAATAGAAACTACTAAGGAGAATCGTACTCACTTAAAAATAAACGATAATGGGGTTGGTATTTCTAATGAGATTAAAGATAATATATTTGTACCCTATTTTACTACCCGAAAAGATGGGTCTGGTATAGGCTTAACCTTAAGTAAGAGTATAATTGAAGCACATAATGGTATTATACAGTTTAAATCGTCTCTTAATTCTACAACTTTTACGCTAACATTCATTAACTAAGCACTAATTTACTTTTGTAAACATCAACTTATTCAATTATTAGCTTATTAATTGTATCCATATTACTTTCTTTTTTATAATTCTCAGCTTAAATACTAGTATATTATCAATTGAGTTACTTAGTTAAAGTATTTTAAGGCATTAGTACACAGATTATTCTATTTTTTACATATGTATACTCTATTATTAGGCCATTTTTAAGGGAATAGCACTGTATTACATATGTAACTCAACAAATGTCATTGATTATTCATGAATTGCACCTCTAAATAGATTTTTCTTATAAAAAACACTTAACTAACTTATTTAGAGCTGATTGAATACGATTACATAGAGTGTTTGTTTACTTATATATCAATTAAATTAAAAATAAATGCAAATTTATTTGGTTACAAAGGTAAATACATGTATATTTACAATCGTAAACAATAAATATATGTTTACAATTGTTAAATGATAGAGAGGCTAAAAAATATTTTAGATTATTACAATTTATCAGCCTCTAATTTTGCTGATAGAATTGATGTACCAAGATCGAGTATCTCACACCTGCTCTCTGGAAGAAATAAACCGAGCTTGGATTTTATTATAAAAGTTGAAAAGGCTTTTGAAGAAGTAGAATTGGATTGGTTAGTATATGGTAAAGGTAATTTTCCAAATACATTAAAAGAAGATTTTACAAATATTGAAGAGACTAACACTCCTCCATCATTATTTTCAAAACCTTCTCCTGACGATATTTCAAAAAAAAATAAAGAAATTTCGCTACAAGAGCAACAGGTAATAATAGATAAAAAGATAAAAAATATAGTTGTCCTATATGATGACGGTACTTTTGATGATTATAAAAAAAAATAGCATACAAATATTTTCCCTACCCCTTGAATATTAATCACCCCGCTAAGAGAACCCCTCTTTTCTTAGCCCCCACTAAGAAAATATTTGATTTCTTGATTCCCTCAAGAACCCCTTAACATCTTGGTCCCCTCCAAGATACCCTTAAGTTAAAAAGTCTGTATCAAATAAATGATACAGACTTTTTTTTATTTATAAAATATTGTTTACTTCTAAGTCAACATTCCTCCATCAACAGATAAAGTTTGCCCAGTAACATAAGCACTCATATCAGAAGCTAAAAATACACAAGCATTAGCAATATCTTTTGGAGTACCTCCTCTTTTTAAAGGAATTTCATTTCTCCAACCTTCTACAACTTTCTCATCTAATTTTGCTGTCATTTCAGTTTCAATAAATCCTGGAGCAACTACGTTACTTCTAATATTACGAGATCCTAATTCTAAAGCTACAGATTTTGAAAATCCTAAAATACCTGCTTTTGAAGCTGCATAATTTGCTTGACCAGCATTTCCTTTTAACCCAACAACTGAACTCATATTTATAATAGATCCAGCTCGTTGCTTCATCATCGGACGAATAACCGCTTTTGTTAAATTAAATACAGATTTTAAATTTACTTCAATTACTTTATCAAAGTCATCTTCAGAAATACGCATTAATAAATTATCCTTTGTAATACCTGCATTATTTACTAATACATCGATAGTTCCAAATTCTTCTAAAACATTTTTTGCTAACTCTTGAGCTGCATCAAATTCTGCTGCATTTGATTGATACCCTTTTGATTTTACTCCTAATTTTGCCAATTCTTTTTCTAACGCAACTGCTGCATCAACAGATGAACTATAAGTAAATGCAATATTACATCCTTGATTTGCAAACTCTAAGGCAATTCCTCTACCAATTCCTCTAGTAGCTCCTGTAATAATTGCTGTTTTATTTTCTAAAAGTTTCATTTATTAGTTGTTTTTATAGGTCAAATATAAAAATAAAATCCTGCTAAAAAATAAACTTTAGCAGGATTTAAATAGATAAATATTAATTTTATTAAGATTTTATCTTTTTCTCGTTAACATAATTAAATAAATAATCAACTTCTAACTCTTTGATTTTACCTAATTTTTGTAATGACTTAACATCTAAGTCTTTTTTATTTCCAATTACCATTACATTATACGACTCTCCTTTCACATTTTTATCAAAAAATGCTTTTAAATCTTCGATTGTCATATTCTTAATAGTATTGTACATTGCCTCTCTATTGTCATTATCAATTCCTAACTTTTTCAATCTTTCATAAGACCAAAAAATGTTAGATTTTGTAATTCTTTGTGCAGCTAATTTCTTTAATGTTGCATTTTTCGCAGCGTTAAATTGTTTTTCAGCTTCTGGCATGTTATTCATTAAATCCATCATTGCATCTACTGCTTGTGATAATTTATTTGCTTGAGTTCCAACATATGCCAATACATAATTAGGATCATCTTTCTTTCTTGCATTACTATAAGATGCAAATGCAGAATACGCTAAAGATTTACTTTCTCTAATTTCTTGAAATACAATTGATGATAATCCGCTACCAAAATATGTATTGAATAAAGTTGACGCAGCCATATTTTCAGCTTTAAAAGGCTCTCCTTTTGCTAAGAAAATAAGTTCTGTTTGCACCATATCATAATTAGTAAAGAATACATTGTCTCCTGTTGCAGTTTCTGTATACTTTTGTGCTTCTGGATATTCTTTTAATTCTCCATATATTTTATGATAATCATTTAAAGCAGTTACAGCAGCATTTACATCTTTACCATAGTAAAAAATACGTTGCTTGTAATTTTTCATTCCTTTAACAATATTTACTAAATCTTCTGGTTTAATAGCTTTTAACTCATCAATTTGCATAATATTTCTTAAACGAGAATTTTCACCATATTTTCCGTAGCTATATAATCCATTCCAAAGAATATTTCCTTTTTGTGTCTTACCATCTTGACGTCCTTTAAATATTTTTTCTACATATTTATTATACGCTTCTTGGTCTGCTTTCGCATTATCCCATAAATGCTCTAATAATTCTAAACCTTTTGGTAAATTTTCTTTTAATCCTCTTAAACCAACATAAGTTTTATCATCTTGAGCGCTTACATAATAATCTACTCCTAATTTATAAAACTCTTTTTTTATTTCTTCTGCAGAATATTTATCTGTTCCTATATATTCTAAGTAACCAGCAGCAAGACTTAATTTTTTGTCATTATCTTTCCCCATATCAAAAATGATATTTAAGTCAAATAAATCATTGTTCTCATTTAAAACATATGATACTTTAATATCATTAGCCATTTTTGTTTCTTTAATAGCTGTTTTATAATCAACAAATTTTGGTTGTAATGAAGCTGATTTTACTTTATTAAATTCTTTTAAGAATTCTGAACTTTTATCTCTATTTAATTTTACTGGAGTAATTCCAGGATTTTGAACCTTTACAATATTCTTATCTTCTCCTTTACGCTTATATGTTACAACGTAATTATTTTGATAAAATTTATTAGCAAAATCTACTAACTCTTGTTTAGATACTTTCTTTAAATCTTCTAAAAACTGTACCTTATCTGCCCAATTTTCATGATGGATAAAAGCATTAAAATAAGCACTTGCTAAAGCAGTATTGTTTTCATACTGACGTGTTTGACTTAATTTTAAGTCATTAACTACAGCTTCAATCATCCACTCGTCAAATTCGCCTTTCTTTAATTTTTCGATTTGACCTAATAATAAATCCTTTACTTCATCTAAAGTTTGACCAGATTTAGGTGAACCTGTAAATGAATGGTATCCATAATCATTTAAAAATGTTGGAGAACATCCTGCTCTTTGCACAACTTGTTTTTGATTTAAGTTTAAATCTATTAAACCTGCATTACCATTTGCCATAATCATATCGCAAAGCGTAACCATTTTTTCTTCTTCCGTATTAACTCCTCCAGATCTAAAAGCTATAGAAATTGATTCAGATGTTGGTCCAAATACTTCTTTTATAATTGGTTGTGCAATTGGATCTTCTTTTGGTAAAACTGGATGCTCTAATTCTTTCTTCTCAAACTTTCCAAAAGTTTCATTTACTTTTTTAATAGTAGCATCAAAATCTAAATCTCCAACTAAAACAACTGCCATGTTATTAGGCACATAGTATTTATCAAAATAATTATAAATATCTATCATTGAAGGGTTCTTTAAATGCTCTCCTGTACCAATAGTAGTTTGTTGTCCGTATGGGTGCTTTGGAAATAATCCATCTAACATTGCTGCATAACGTTTTCTAAAATCGTTATCCTGTCCTCTATTAAATTCTTCAAAAACAGCTTCTAATTCTGTATGGAATAAACGTAATACTAATGTACTAAAACGTTCAGCCTCTAAGTTTAACCACTTATCTAATTCATTAGCAGGTATTTTATTCTTATACACTGTTTCTTCAAACCAAGTATGTGCATTAGTACCTGTTGCTCCTAAAGATGCAGTCATCTTATCGTACTCATTTGCTACTGAATAATTAGATGCTTCTAAAGAAACTTTATCAATCTCTTTATACAACGCTAATTTCTTTTCAGCATCTTCTTCTGTTCTATGTTGCTCGTATAAATCAGAAATTTTCTTTAAATATTCTTTTTCTTTTTCCCAATCAGCAGTACCAATTTTATGAGTTCCTTTGAAAACCATGTGCTCTAAATAGTGAGCCAAACCGGTTGAGTTTTTTGGGTCGTAATTAGAACCTGCTCTTACTGCTATATACGTTTGGATTTTTGGCTCATCAGTATTTTTACTTAAATATACTTTTAATCCATTATCTAAAGTATACAAACGTAACCCTGTTGGATCGTTTGTTACGGTTTCATATTTAAAACCATTCGTACTTGTGTGTTGTTCTGTTTTTACTTCGCTTGCTGAAGTTGTGGTTTTTTTACAACTTACTACAGAAACAAGTAACATGCTAAATAATAGCAATTTAATTCTTTTCATTTTTATTGGTGTTTGATTAAATTAAAAAATCCGTTGAATTTACTAATTCAACGGATCTTAGAGAAATATATTTTATTTTTTTAACAGTTTTTTACAAAAACTATGCTAAAACTTTTGCTACCATTTCACCAATTTTAGCTGGAGAATTTACAACATGTACTCCATTTTCTGCTAAAATTTTCATTTTTGCTTGTGCAGTATCATCAGCTCCACCTACAATTGCTCCGGCATGTCCCATTGTTCTTCCTGCTGGTGCAGTTTGACCTGCAATAAAACCAACTACTGGTTTACGGTTTCCATCAGCTTTAATCCATTTAGCAGCTTCCGCTTCTAAATTACCTCCGATTTCACCAATCATAACGATTGCTTCAGTTTCATCATCATTCATTAATAATTCAACAGCTTCTTTAGTAGTTGTTCCAATAATTGGATCTCCACCAATACCAATTGCTGTAGTAATTCCGAATCCTTGTTTTACAACCTGATCAGCAGCTTCATAAGTTAAAGTACCAGATTTAGATACAATACCTACTTTACCTTTTTTGAAAATAAATCCTGGCATAATACCAACCTTAGCTTCATCTGGAGTAATAACTCCTGGACAGTTAGGTCCTACTAAAGTACAATCTAATTGATCGATGTATGCTTTAACTTTTACCATATCAGCAGTAGGTATACCTTCAGTAATACAAATAATTACTTTGATTCCTGCTTCTGCAGATTCCATAATAGCATCAGCAGCAAAAGCTGGTGGTACAAAAATAATAGAAGTATCAGCTCCTACTTTTTGCACAGCTTCATCAACTGTATTAAAAACTGGTTTACCTAAGTGCTCTTGACCTCCTTTACCTGGAGTAACACCACCAACTACGTTTGTTCCGTAATCAATCATTTGACCAGCGTGGAAAGTTCCTTCGCTACCAGTAAAACCTTGTACAATAATTTTTGAATCTTTATTTACTAAAACACTCATGGGTTTTTATTTTAATTTTGCTTCACAAAAGTAATCGTTTGATATTGATTTGTGAAAATTTTTATTTGTTTTTTTGCTCTTTTAAAAATCGCTTGATTCCTGCTATTTCTTTTAGCTTTTCTCTTGATTCTGAAATAGGTGTTCCAAAGTAAGTTTTTCCTCCTTCAATAGATTTTGTAACCCCTGTTTGACCTAATATTATAGCTCCTTTTCCTATTGTAATTCCGCTATTGGTTCCTACTTGCCCCCAAATAGTTACTTCATCTTCTATAATAACACAACCAGCAATTCCTGTTTGTGATGCTATTAAACATTTCTTTCCTATCATAGTATCATGACCTATATGTACTTGATTATCTATCTTTGTTCCTTTGCCAATTGTCGTATTTCCTGTTACTCCTTTATCTATTGTACAAGAAGCTCCTAGATCTACATTATCTTCTATAACAACCTTTCCTCCTGATATTAATTTATCAAAACCTTCAGGTCTATTTTTATAATAAAAAGCATCTGCACCTAAAACTGTATTTGCATGAATTGTAACATTGTTTCCTATTATAGAATTACTATATATTGTAACATTTGGGTGAATAATACAACCTTTACCTATAACAACATTATCACCAATAAATACATTTGGTTGAATTACTGTACCCTCTCCTATTATTGCTGACTCTGAAATACTCTTCTGAGATGCTATAAATGGATTAAAATGTTTTGTTATTTTATTAAAATCACGAAAAGGATCCTCTGAAATTAATAAAGCTTTTCCTTTTGGGCACTCTACTCTTTTATTAATTAAAACGATAGTTGCCGCTGATTTTAATGCTTTATTATAGTACTTAGGATGATCTACAAAAACAATGTCTCCTTCTTCTACTACATGAATTTCATTAATTCCCTTTACAGGAAAATCTTTATCACCAACAAACTCTACATTTAATAGTGTAGCGATTTGTTCTAAAGTTTGTATTTGTTTAAATTTCATTTAAAAGAAATTCCCGCTAGCGCGGGAATCGTTTTATTCTTTAATACGTTCTTGGTATGTTCCTTTTGTTGTTTCAATTTTAATTTTATCACCTTCATTAATAAATAAAGGAACATTTACACGAGCTCCAGTTTCTACTGTAGCTGGCTTTGTTGCATTCGTTGCGGTGTTTCCTTTAACACCTGGCTCTGTATGCGTTACTTCTAAAATTACACTTGCAGGCATATCTACAGATAAGGGCATATCATCTTCTGAATTGATAATTATAGTTACCACTTCTCCTTCTTTCATTAACTCAGGTGAATCTAAAGCACTTTTTTCTAATGTAATTTGAGAGTAGTCAACTTGGTTCATAAAATGAAAAGTTTCTCCTTCTTTATATAAATATTGAAATTTATGTGTTTCAACTCTAACGTCATCAATCTTTCTTCCTGAAGGAAATGTGTTATCAATTACTTTTCCACTAGTAACACTTTTTAATTTTGTTCTTACAAATGCCGGTCCTTTTCCTGGTTTTACATGTAAAAATTCAACAACTTTATATATGTCGTTGTTATATCTCATGCATAATCCGTTTTTAATATCTGATGTTGTTGCCATTCTGCTTAATCTTTATTTTATTATTAAACTGCTTAATTTTTATAACTTTAAACAATCTTTACTTTTAATTTGCTTTAAAATATCCTTTCATAATTCCGCGATGCGAATCTTTTATAAATTGAATAATTTCATCTCTTTCTGATGTTGCTTGCATTTCTGCTTCAATTATAGCAATCGCTTGAGAGTTATTAAAATTTTTCTGAAATAAAATTCTAAATATATCTTGAATCTCTCTAATTTTTTCAGTTGTATAACCCCTTCTTCGTAATCCTACTGAATTAATTCCTACATATGATAAAGGCTCTCTTGCAGCTTTTACATACGGTGGTACATCTTTACGAACTAAAGAACCTCCGGTAACAAAAGCATGACTTCCTACTGAAGCAAATTGGTGTACTGCTACCATACCTGCTAAAACTACATTATCTCCTACATTAACATGGCCTGCTAAAGTGGTATTATTTGAAAAAATACAATTATTACCTACAAAACAATCATGTGCGATATGACAATATGCCATTATTAAACAATTGTCTCCTACTTTAGTTTTCATTCTATCAGTAGTACCTCTATTTATTGTAACACATTCACGAATAGTAACATTATCTCCTATTTCTACTGTAGTGTCTTCATCGTTGTACTTTAGATCTTGTGGTATTGCTGATATAACAGCTCCTGGAAAAATCCTACAATTTTTACCTATACGAGCACCCTCCATAATAGTTACATTAGATCCAATCCATGTACCAGATCCAATCTCAACATTTGAATGTATCGTTGTAAAAGGTTCTATTACTACATTTCTAGCAATTTTTGCTTGTGGATGTACGTATGCAAGTGGTTGATTCATAAAATTATTGTTTTTTTGCTATTTGCGCCATTAATTCAGCTTCAACAACTATTTTATTATTTGCATATCCATAAGCTTGCATATGACAAATACCTCTTCTTATTGGAGTTATTAATTCTGCTTTAAAAATTAACGTGTCCCCAGGTAATACTTTTTGTTTAAATTTAACATTATCCATTTTCATGAAATACGTTAAATAATTTTCTGGATCTGGTACTGTATTTAAAACCAATACTCCTCCACATTGTGCCATAGCTTCTACTTGTAAAACTCCAGGCATTACTGGTGCTCCTGGAAAATGCCCAACAAAGAAATTTTCATTCATTGTTACATTTTTCATTCCCACTACATGTCTATCAGACAACTCTAAAATTCTATCTATTAATAAAAACGGTGGACGGTGCGGTAAAATCTCCATAATTTTATGAATATCCATTAATGGCTCTTCATTTAAATTAAATGTAGGAACATTATTACGTTTCTCTTTCTTTATAATTTTAGCTAGTTTCTTAGCAAATAGTGTATTTACTAGATGTCCAGGTTTATTAGCAATAACCTTACCTTTAATTCGAGTACCTACTAAAGCTAAATCTCCAATAACATCAAGTAATTTATGACGCGCCGCTTCATTTGCCCAATGCAATTCTAAATTATCTAGAATTCCGTTAGACTTTATTTTAATATCATCTTTTTTAAAGGCTTTCTTTAATTTTTCTGTTGTACTTTCTGATAATTCCTTATCAACATATACAATCGCATTATTTAAATCTCCTCCTTTAATTAAATCATTTTCTAGTAACATTTCAATTTCATGTAAGAAACTAAAAGTTCTTGCTGCTGAAATATTTTCTTTAAAATCTGAAATTTTATCTAGAGTTGCATTTTGGGTTCCTAAAATTTTAGTTCCAAAATCTACCATTGTTGTTACTTGGTACTCTTCTGAAGGCATTAAAATTATTTCACTTCCAGTAGTTTCATCTTTATATGATATAATTTCTTTTACAACATATTCTTCTATTTCAGCATCTTGCTCAACAATACCAGCCTCTTCTAATGCTTTAATAAAAAACTTAGATGAACCATCCATAATTGGTGGTTCTGATGCATCGATTTCAATAAGTAAATTATCAATATCTAAACCTACTGCTGCTGCTAAAACATGCTCTGAAGTTTGAATTTGGACACCTTTTTTCTCAAGATTTGTTCCTCTTTGAGTATTTGTTACATATTCTGCTTTTGCTTCAATAATCGGTGTTCCTTCTAAATCAACACGTTTAAAGGCAAATCCATGATTCACTGGTGCTGGTTTAAATACCATTGTAACTTCATTTCCTGTATGCAATCCTACACCAGATAATGTAACTTCGTTTTGTATTGTTTTTTGTTGTTTACTCATTTTTTATTTTTTGAGCATTGAACTCCTTTTCTATTTTGTGTATTGTTGATGCTAACTTCGGTAAGTTTTTAAAATAAACGTAAGATTTATTATAATCTGAATAACCAAATGCTGGTGTACCTTGGACTACATCTCCGTCTTTTATATTCCTACCAATTCCTGATTGAGCTTGAATTTTCACATTATTGCCTATAGAAATATGTCCAACAATTCCTACTTGGCCTCCAATCATACAGTTTTCACCTATTTTTGTTGAACCTGCTACTCCTGTTTGTGAAGCTATTACAGTATTCTTACCTATTTCTACGTTATGTGCTACTTGTATTTGATTATCTAGCTTTACTCCTTTTCTAATAATCGTTGAACCTAGTGTAGCTCTATCGATTGTAGAATTCGATCCTATATCTACATTATCCTCTATAATTACATTTCCAATTTGAGGTATTGCTTTGTATTCTCCATTTTCATCTGGAGCAAAACCAAATCCATCAGAGCCTATAACACTACCAGAGTGAATCTTACAATTATTTCCTATTTGTGTTTCTGAATAAATCTTTACACCTGCAAAAATAACTGTATTATTGCCTATTCTTGTGTTATCCCCTATATATGAATTTGGATAAATTTTTACATTTTCTCCAAGTATAACATTTTCCCCAATGTAAGCATATGCTCCAACATATTCATTTCCACCTAACTTTGCAGAATCAGCAATGAAATGTGGATTCTCTCGTCCTGTTTTATTATTTTTTGCTTCATTATAAAACTCTAATAACTTTGAAAAAGATTTATACGCATTTTCAACTTTAATTAATGTTGTTTCAATCTTTTTTTCAGGCTCAAAACTTTTATTAACTATTGTTATTGAAGCATTTGTAGTATATATATATGAATTATACTTAGGGTTTGATAAAAAAGTTAAAGACCCACTTGTCCCTTCCTCTATTTTAGAAAGTTTATCTACTTCTATATTAGGATCCCCTACAATCTCACCTTCTAATATATCAGCTATTTGTTTTGCTTTGAATTTCATTATCTGCAAAAGTAATTATTTTTGTTCAATTACATCACCTAAGTAATTTTTATGATTAGATTAAATCATTTTTTTTGGGTAACATAAATAGTATTTTATTACTGGTTTTGTTAAAGCTTTTAAATTTAACTGATCTGATGCTTTGGCTATATCTATTAACTTACCTGTTTTTGAGTAAATTTTTATAGGTTTTTTTGTATTATATGCCTGATGCTTAACTCTGTTAGAAATAACAAAGTAATTTATATTCTCTTTATTTATATGTTCATTTTTTATTACTCTACTTAATATTTCTTTTTGATATTTACTATCAAATGGTTCTTCTTGAAGCTCAATTTTCAATAAATTTCGATGAATAATCATCTTTGCTAAAAATGATAAAACATAATCTTTATGATTAACCCATTCTTTTATAGCTGCCATTACATCATAATCATCTAATTCAGAAAATATATTTAGTGTATCATTTGTAAAATTTTCTTCTGTTATTTTTGTGTATAAAAAATACCTAAAAGCCTTACTTGCAGGTAAATCTATACCTTTCATTGCTAATTCTTTGGCTCTTTTTAAAACGTTTACCAAGGTATTTTCTGCAACTAATCCTGTTTTATGTAAATATACTTGCCAATACATTAAACGCCTTGCAATAATAAATTTTTCAACAGAATAGATTCCTTTTTGTTCTATTACCAATTCATCGTTTACAACATTCATCATTGTAATTAAACGATCTGAAGAAATATTTCCTTCCGCTACTCCTGTATAAAAACTATCTCTTTTTAGGTAATCTAAACGATCTATATCTAACTGACTTGAAATTAGCTGATATAAAAATTCTCTATCATACTTTCCTTCAAAAATTTGTATTGCTAAGCTTAACTTTCCTTTAAACTCTTTATTCAGAGCTTTCATAAATTTTAATGAAATCTCCTCGTGTGTTATACCATTTACAATACTATGTTCTAATGCATGAGAAAAAGCTCCATGACCAATATCATGTAATAAAATAGCTATATACAACGCATTTGCTTCATCATTAGATATTTCTACTCCTTTTGTTCTTAAAATACGTACAGCCTTTTGCATTAAATGCATACAACCAATTGCATGATGAAACCTTGTATGGTTAGCTCCTGGATATACCAAATTAGATAAGCCCATTTGAGTAACTCTTCTTAAACGTTGAAAGTATGGGTGTTCTATAATATCAAAGATTAATGAATTTGGTATTGAAATAAATCCATAAATTGGATCATTTATAATCTTTAATTTGTTCGTTTTTTGACTATTCAAAATATATAAATACTTCTATTTTAAACAAAAGAATCATAATTTATCTACAAAAGCAAATTAAGAAAAGCTTTATTAACGTATTTTTAGCTTTTTAATACACAACAAAAGCACTTTTTAACGTTATTTTTAGTGTAAACATGTAAAAATTAATATGAGGAATATAGATATACTTTGGGTTGATGATGAAATAGATTTATTAAAACCACACATACTTTTTTTAGAAAAGAAAAATTATTCTGTAACTACATCTACAAATGGTGCGGATGCTATTGATTTAGTCGACGAACAAAACTTCGACATTGTTTTTTTAGATGAAAATATGCCAGGTATTACTGGTCTTGAAACTTTATCTGCCATAAAACAAAAAAATGCAAATCTTCCTGTAGTAATGATTACGAAAAGTGAGGAAGAATATATAATGGAAGAAGCTATTGGCTCTAAAATTGCCGATTATTTAATTAAGCCAGTAAATCCGAATCAAATATTATTAAGTTTAAAAAAGAACTTAGATCTTTCTCGTTTAGTTTCAGAAAAAACAACTTCTAATTACCAGCAAGAATTTAGAAAAATATCAATGGATTTAGCCATGGTAAATTCTTATGAAGAATGGAGTGAATTATATAAAAAACTAGTTCATTGGGAACTAGAACTAGAAAACATTAACGACACTGGAATGTTAGAGATTTTAGAGTCTCAAAAATCTGAAGCAAACTCACAATTTTTTAAGTTTATAAAAAAGAATTATCAGAATTGGTTAACTAGCGATGATAAACCTACTTTTTCACATACTTTATTTAAAGATTATGTAGTTCCTAATTTATCAAAAGATCAAGGTGTATTATTAGTTGTTATTGATAATTTACGTTATGATCAATATAGAGTTTTGGAGCCTTTTATAAACAATTACTTTAAAAAAGAAGAAGAACATTCATACTACAGTATTTTACCTACTGCTACTCAATATGCTCGTAATGCTATATTTTCAGGATTAATGCCTTCTGAAATGGAAAAAAGGCTTCCTAATTATTGGAGAAATGATACTGATGAAGGTGGTAAAAACTTATTTGAATCCAATTTCCTTGATGCACAAATAAAACGCTTAAGTCTAGATATTCAACACGAATATTATAAAATAGTTTCATTAAAAAGTGGTAAAGATTTAGCTGACAATTATAATGGTACAAAACAAAACGATTTAACAGTAATCGTTTACAACTTTGTAGATATGCTTTCACATGCTAAAACCGAAATGGAAGTTATTAAAGAATTAGCTGGTGACGATAAAGCATATAGATCTTTAACTGTTAGCTGGTTTAAAAATTCTCCTTTGTATGATATTATTCAAAAAGCTCAAAAATTAGGACAAAAACTTATTATTACTACAGATCACGGTACTATAAACTCTAAAAACCCAACTAAAGTTATTGGTGATAAAAATATTAGTTCTAATCTTCGTTATAAAACTGGTAGAAGTTTAAGTTTTGAAGACAAAGATGTATTTGCAGTTAAAAATCCAAAAGATATTTTTCTACCAACTGTAGCTATAAACAGTCCTTTTATTTTTGCTAAAGAAGATTTATTTTTTGCTTACCCCAATAATTATAATCATTTTGTTAAATATTATAAAAACACCTATCAACATGGGGGAGTTTCATTAGAAGAAGTAATTATACCTTGCTCAATTTACAACCCAAAATAATGAGGTTTTCACTTTTTTTTCTATTATCCTTTCAACTTTTATTCTCTCAAGAGAATGAATTAAGTACAGCTAGTTTAGAGCTAATAAAACAAAAAGTCACGTACGACCCTAGTTATTTTTCAATACCTTATCCAAATGGGGATGTTCCTATGGATAAAGGTGTTTGTACAGATGTTATTATAAGAGCTTATAGAAAATTAGGTATAGATCTTCAAAAAGAAGTACATAATGATATGAAAAACAACTTTTCTCTATATCCTAAAATTTGGGGATTAAAGTCTACCGATAGAAATATAGACCATCGTAGAGTACCCAATTTAATGGCTTTTTTTAGTCGAAAAGGAGTCGTAAAATCTATATCAATCAAAGCAAAAAATTATATCCCTGGTGACATTGTTTGTTGGAATTTACATGGTGGAATTACTCATATTGGTATTGTAGTAAATAAAAAAACAAAAGATAATAAACGATATATGATTGTACATAATATTGGTAGTGGTCAAGTTCTTGAAGATTGTCTTTTTGATTTTAAAATAATTGGACATTATAGATATAAAAACTAAATTTCTTTAACACTTTATAGTTCTTTATTTTTGCATACTATGAACAAAAATTATTCTTTAAACGAATTAAATTTAATAGCCGGAGATATTATAAAAAACGCTCAAAATAAAGTGTTATTATTTCATGGCGATATGGGAGTTGGAAAAACAACATTAATAAAAGAAATATGCAAAGTTTTAGGGGTTGAAGATGTTGCTCACTCCCCTACTTTTTCTCTAGTAAATGAGTATCAAACTAAAATGAATAATACCGTTTACCATTTTGATTTTTATCGAATTGAAGAAGAAGAAGAAGCATATGATATGGGAGTAGAAGATTATTTATACAGCGATAATTGGTGCCTAATTGAATGGCCAGAAAACGTTAAAAATTTACTACCTTTAGATGCTGTTCCTATAAAAATAACACTTTTAGAAAACGGTCAACGAAATATTCAACTATAAATCAACTAATTAAATGGGGTATACTTCACCTTTCACCAAAGAACAATTAATGCCACAACCTGAAATGCTTGAAATACAAAAGCAAAAAGGTGAATTATTTATAGGATTACCTAAAGAGACTCATTTTGAAGAAAAACGTATTAGTTTATCTCCAGATGCAGTATCAGCATTAGTTGCTCATGGTCATAGAATCGTTGTAGAAACTGGCGCTGGAAATGGTGCTAATTATAGTGATAAAGAATATTCTGACGCTGGAGCAAAAATATCGTACGATATTAAAGAAGCTTTTGCTTGTAATATTGTTTTAAAAGTTGAACCGCCATCTTTAGATGAAATAAAAATGTTAACGCCTCAGGCTGTTTTAATTTCTGCTTTACAACTTAAAACTCAAAACAAAAAATACTTTCAAGCTTTAGCAAAAAAACGGATTACTGCTATAGCTTTTGATTATATAAAAGATGAGCATGGTGTATACCCTATAGTGAAATCGTTAAGTGAGATTGCTGGTATTGCATCTATGCACATTGCTGCTGAATTAATGACTACTTCAAATGGCGGAAATGGTTTGTTATTAGGAAATATTGGTGGAGTTCCTCCAAGTGATGTTGTAATATTAGGAGCTGGAACTGTTGGTGAATTTGCTGCTCGTTCTGCTATTGGATTAGGTGCTCGAGTTAAAGTTTTTGATAATTCCATAACTAAACTACGTAAACTACAACACTGTATTCAATCACCAATTTATACTTCTACAGTACAACCAAAAACTCTAGCCAAGGCTTTAATGCGTTGTGATGTTGCTATTGGTGCCATTAGAGGTAAAGATCGTTCTCCTGTAATAGTTACTGAAGGTATGATTGAACAAATGAAAGATGGTGCTGTTATTGTTGATGTTAGTATAGATCGTGGTGGATGTTTTGAAACATCAAAAATTACCACACATAGTAAACCTACGTTTAATCAACACGGCGTTATTCATTATTGTGTTCCAAATATCCCTTCTAGATATGCTAGAACAGCTTCTGTTTCTATTAGTAATATATTTACTCCTTATTTATTAGATATTGCAGAAGAGGGTGGTTTTGAAAATGCTGCGCGTTTTGATAAAAGTTTACGAAATGGCATGTATTTCTATCACGGAATTTTAACTAATAAAACGGTAGCTGATTGGTTTGATTTACCTTTTAGTGATATCAATTTATTAATTTTATAATAAGTTATTTCTTTCTACATGGTAATGAAAACTCAAAACAAGTTCCTTTATCAATATCACTAGAAATTTTTAACTCGGTTTGATGTAATTCCAATATTTTTTTTACAATTGATAGTCCTAAACCGATGCCTTTATTTCTATTATCTATATTAAATTGAGTGTAGCTTTCTAAAATATGTTCTTGATTTGATATACATATACCTTTTCCTGTATCTATTATTTTTAATGTTACATTCTCTTTATTTTCGTCTAAGAGCTTTATAGTAATTTTTCCTCTTTTAGGTGTAAATTTTATAGCGTTTTCAATAATATTTTGAATAGCTCTTTCAATTAATAACACATCAGCATATACTGGTTTTACAGCTTGTTCTTTAACTACCAATAATTCTATTTCTTCCGATGCTGAAATAAGGTTATATCGTTTTTGCAAATCAAGTACTAAATTAGAGATATTAAAAAATTCTTTTTTAACTTCTATTTTTTTCGCTTCAAACTTAGTATGTTCAAAAAGTTCGTTTATCATATTCCCCAAATGACTTGCACTTTTTTCAATAATAGACATAAAAAGAAACCTATCTTTTACTGTTATATTTTCTTTTCTTTTCAAGGTTTCAACATATCCTTTAATAGCTGTTAATGGAGTCCTCAAATCATGTGCTACATCAGCTATAAAATCTTTTCTGAATTGATTTACTTCATTTATATGTTGAATATTAAGTGAAATAGTTTCCGCCATACTATTATAAGTTAATGCCAAAATTGATAGATCAGAATTAGCTGCATTAGGTATTCTACTTGATAAATCCCCTTCTTTAAATTTATTTACATAATAAATTATAGAACGTAAATTACCTGTTAAAAACCAAATACTTATCCAACCAACAATTACAGCAAACAGCATGGTAATCAAAGTAGAACGTACACCTAAATCAAAAAAAAACTTAGTAAATAATTTTTCACAAACTTGCTCATATTTCTGACTAGCCAATACAATATATATATAACCAGAATATCCATTTTTTTCAAAAGAAGCCGCAGAGAATATTTTTTTATTCTCTTTATTTCTAGGATCGTCTCCTAAAATATAAGACTTATTATTGCTTATAAATTCTTTTATTGGTTTTAGATCTACCGATTTAATATTTTTATCATTTTCTGGGTGTTCTAAAACTACTGAGTAAACAATTTCACCTTTTTTATTTAACAAATACACTTCGATAGCTCTATTTACAGCCATCATATCATGCATCAAATCATCAAATAAGTTTTTATTTACCTCACCATTTTCTAAAAAAGGTGAATCCTCTCTAAATTTCTCGTCAACTAAATGTGTTGCTACATTAGCATTTAATTGCTGCGTTGTTTGGCTATAAAATTGTTTTAAAAGAAAAAAAGTAGTGCAAATATATACACCACCTATAATTAATATAATTATAAAAAAAGCGCATTTTATTTTTTTAATTAATTTGTTTGAAACTGTTTTGTGAATATCCATCGGTCAAAGATTTTAATTCTTCATTAAATTTATAACCAACGCCCCAAGAAGTTAATATGTATTTAGGGGTCTCAGTATTTATTTCTATTTTATTTCTTAGTCTATTAATATGTGAATTTACTGTATGTCTATACCCTTCAAAATCATAACCCCATATCAGATCTAACAAAGAATCTCTACTAAATACTTTACCAGGTGTTGAAGCCATTAAAACTAACAATTCAAATTCTTTAGGAGAAAGCTCAATCTTTTTTGAGTCAATTAATACTTTTCGCTGTTCAATATCAATATATAAGTCTTCAAATAATAATCTATCATACGATTCATCTACCTTCTTATTTATTAATACTGTATTTCTTCTAATAACAGCAGACACTCTTGCTAGTAACTCTCTAACACTAAAAGGTTTTGTCATATAATCGTCAGCTCCTAGTTCTAACCCTAAAATTTTATCTATTTCATTGCTTCTAGCTGTTAGCATGATAATTGGTGTTTGTTTATGCTTTCTAATTTTTTTGCAAATTTCAATTCCGTTCAAATTAGGTAATGTTAAATCTAAAACAATTAAAGAAAAACTCTCTTTAAGTGCCATATTTAAACCTTCAATACCATCTATACAGCTTGTTACTTCATAGTGATTATCTACTAAGTTATACTCAATTAATTTAGCTATAGCAACGTCATCTTCAATAATAAGTACTTTTTTCATTTTACAGAATTTCGGGGGATTCGGTAGCTAACTTAAAGAAATATACTGTGATTTAAAAATGATTTTTGTGTGATACTTCTGTGATACTATTAAAAGTTATTTACATCATTAAAATAAAGCTGCAGCATAAAATGAATATTAACTTAATTAAAACACCATGAAAAAAACAGCCTCTAATGATGATATTCTATATGAAAGAAAAATAGAAATAGGTAAGAAAAAATTACATTATCTAAAACCATCAATACAGAAAAAAAACATTAGTAATTTATCTATTCAAGAACAAGTAAAGTTTATTGAATATGGCATAGCACCTTTAGTTCCTCCGAAACACAAAAACATTTTAGAAGCCTTTGAATATTGGGTTTCAAAAACACCTAAAGCTACTGCTGCTATTCATTTAAACAATACAATTAGTTATAAAGAATTAGATAATCAAGCTACCATATTAGCGCTTTTACTAAAACAAAAAGGAATTTCTTCTGGAGATAGCATTGGTTTATATATGCATCGCTCTTTAGATATGTTAATAGGTATTATTGCCTGTTTAAAACTAGGTGCAATTTATGTTCCGCAAGACCCTCGAATTGTTCCTAAAAGCATGCTTAATTCTATATATAAATTAAGTAATTCATCTATTATAATTTCACATTCAGATTATCAGAATCAAGAATTATTTCAGGAACAAATTGAAGTTGTTTTTATAGATAAAGAATTATCAAAAGATATTCATCAACGTTTATATGGAAGTGTTAAACTAATTAATCAAAAAGGAAATACTCCAGATTCTGTATGCTTTGTCTTATTTACTTCAGGAACAACAGGAATACCTAACGGTGTTCAGGTTACTCATAAAAACTTATGCAATATTTTATATACAACACCAGGTAACTTAAATATAAAACCAGGTACTAAAGTAGCTCAAATACTTAATATTTCATTTGATATGGCCGCTTGGGAAATTTTAGGCTGTTTAGGAAATGGAGGTACTTTACTTATTAGAGGTAAAAGCATACAAGATACAGCACAAAAAGCTAATGTTATTATTGCTACTCCAACGGTACTTACAACTATAGACCTAAATAAATGTAAATCAATTGAAACTGTTGCTGTTGCAGGAGAGCCTTGCCCTGAAATTTTAGCTAATAAGTGGGCAAAAGTTTGTGATTTTTATAATTCTTGCGGTCCAACAGAAACTACCATTGTAAACACAATGAAAAAATGTGGTTTAAAAAACAAAGAACTATCCATTGGAAAGCCTACACCTAATAACACAGTTTATATTTTAAATGAAAAACAAGAACCTTGTAAAATTGGAGAAGTAGGAATAATGTGGGCTGGCGGTAATTGTGTAACTAAAGGTTATATAAATAATGGTGAATTAAATAAAAAACGCTATGCCAATGACCCATTTTTAAATAATGGTGATTTGATGTTTAATACTGGTGATTTAGGTAAGTGGAATTCTGAAGGAGAATTAATTCATTATGGAAGAGTTGATGATCAAGTGAAAATCAAAGGTTTCAGAGTAGAACTTGATGCTATTTCAAAAATAATTGAACGCACTACCGACGTAAAAAGAGCTGTTACATTAAAACACCAAAACTTTTTAGTCTCTTTTATTAGTGGAAGATTTAAAAATAAATCTAAAGTTTTAGAAACCTTAAAAAATAACATTTCTAAAGAACTCCCCTATTATTATTTACCAACTGAATTTATTTTCATGGAAGAACTTCCAAAAACCTCTAGGGGTAAAATAAACAAGTCTGAATTAAAGGAGTTTTTAATCTAAATGAAGTTAAAATAAGATGGAAAAAATAATGTTACCTCCGAAAAAAAGCTTTCTATATCGTTTAGGAAAACACCCTTGGTTTATTCCTTATCACAGGTTATTTATACTCATTGTTTTAATTAATGCTGGGATAATGATAAAAGCATTTACAACGTGGAATTGGTTTTCTTTAGAAAACATACAACTAAATAAAATAGCAGAACTTATTTTATACAATTTTACTCTAGCTATAATAATAAGGCAACAGTATGTTATTAATATTCTTTTTAAAATAGCTACAAACGCACCTAAAAAATGGCCTTTAATTATAAGAAGAGTATGTGCTAAAGTATATCACTTTGGTGGATTACATAGCTCTAGTGCTACAATGGGAACTCTATGGTACATCATATTTGTTATATGTTTATATTATAACTATATATATAAACTTCATAACATAAGCATCGTTATTATATTAGTAACAACACTAATACTAAGTCTTTTAATTGGTATAATTATTACCGCATTACCAAAAATGAGAGCTAAATACCATAATCAATTTGAAATAGTTCATAGACTAGGTGGATGGTCTGTTCTGTTTCTCTTTTGGGTGCAAATGGTTTTATTTTTAAGTATGCAGCATTCTTTACATACCATAACAAAAAGTTTAAATTTTTGGATCCTTATAACCTTAACAATAAGTGTAGTATTACCATGGTTACGATTAAAAAAAGTAGCAATTAATATTGATAAGCCTTCAAACCATGTTGCTTTAACTTCTTTTAATTATGGTGTTACTCCATTTGCAGGATCTTCAACAGCATTAAGCAGAAATCCTTTATTAGAATGGCATTCATTTGCCAATGTTCCTTCACCAGAAAAAGATGGTTTTCGTTTAACTATTTCTAGAGCTGGGGATTGGACTGGTAATTTCATTAATGATACCCCTCAAAAAATATGGGTAAAGGGAATACCTACAGCCGGTGTTGGAAATGTAGATAAATTATTTAAAAAAGTTATATGGGTTGCTACTGGTAGCGGAATTGGACCATGTATACCGCATTTACTTTTAAACGAAACCCCTTCTTTGTTAATATGGGCAACAAGAAATCCTGAAAAAACATACGGAAAGGAATTAGTTAATGAAATTAAAGAAGTGCAGCCAAATGCTATTATTTGGGATACTGATGCCAATGGGAAACCCGATTTAGTTAAACTAGCGTATAAGGCGTACATAGACTTCAATGCCGAAGCAGTAATCTGTATTTCAAATCAGAAGCTAACTCAAAAAGTAGTCCATAATATGGAGTATTTAGGGATTCCAGCCTACGGTGCCATATGGGATTCTTAAAACAATAAAACTAAAATTTTAAAAATATGAATGTACTATTTAAACAAATAGATAGGGTTCTTATTGCCCAATTAAACCGTCCTAAAGCTTTAAATGCTTTGAACTCAGAAATCATGCACGAACTATTAATTGGATTAGAAAAATACGATTTAGATCCAAAAATAGGTTGCATTGTACTTACAGGAAATAAACACTTTTTTTGCGCAGGAGCTGATATTAAAGAAATGAATAAAATGAATGCTTCACAAATGATTGAGGTAGATTATTTTAATCATTGGGAACGTGTTAAGAAAATTAAAACTCCCATAATTGCAGCCGTTTCAGGTCATGCTTATGGTGGTGGTTGCGAATTAGCTATGATGTCCGATATTTTATATGCTTCTACAACTGCAATTTTTGGGCAACCAGAAATTAAACTTGGAGTTATACCTGGTATTGGAGGCACCCAAAGGCTTACTAAACTTGTAGGTAAAGCAAAAGCTATGGATATTATTTTAACAGGTAGAAATATTACCTCAGAAGAAGCTAATACAATTGGTTTAGTATCACAGGTTTTCCCAAAAGAAAGTTTTATGGAGTCTGTTATGAATAAAGCACATATTATTTCAAATTATTCAAAAACAGCTTTAAAAACAGCCAAAGAAGCTATTAATCAAGCCTTAGAAACTGGGCTTACTCCTGGTGTAGTTTTCGAACGAAAATTATTTCACTCATTGTTCAATACACACGATCAACAAGAAGGTATGAAAGCCTTTATTGAAAAACGAGTTCCTCAATTTAATATTATAAAATAAAAACTAATAACATGAAAAAATTATATATAACAACAGTAATCATTTTTTTATTTACACTTTCTATTAATTCACAAAAAAATAAAGATACTAAAACCTCTTTTGCAATTATGCCCATACACAATAGTGGTGCAGGTTTTAATAATGTTTTTTTAGGCTCTTATGAATTAAAGCCTCGAAAAAAATTAACTTTTTACAGTGTCTTTTGGGTAAATCCTTCTTTTGGAAATCAAGGAAAAGATTTGTTTTTAGAAACTGGTATTGGCTTAGGTTTTATATCTAAAAATAAAAAATGGTACTTCAATCCTAGTATAGGCTTTGGTCATGGTAAATTATTATCACAAACAGCTGGTACTAAAATAGCAGAAAGTATTATACCTAGTATCTTTTTAGTTCATAATTCAGGTCGTTTCGAGTTTGAAGCTTATACAGCATTTTATAAAAGTTTACGTGGCGAAGGAAATTCACAAGATTTGTTACTAAACTGGTTAATACCAGGTTTTAAAGTTAATAAACATTTATCATTGGGTGGTTTTTACGAACATCTTGGACAAACAAGAGTTGATAATGGAGAAAAAGTAACATTATATCAGTTTTTAGGAGGGTATCTAAAAGCTACTTTAAATAATGGTGTTTGGTTTCGTTTTGCCTTTGGTCCTAATATTTCAAGCGATAATGTCAATGCTGATGAGTTTTATAAAATTCAAGCTTTCATACCTATTTAATTAAATTTTATTGGGGGGATGCTATTAACATTCTGTTAATAGCGACTAAACAGCGTAATCTTTAAAAAGATTACGCTGTTGCATTGGGTATACTTATTTTTATCTATACTTTTGCACCTCAAAATTAAATTATGAATTTGTTAAAACGTTTTGGTTATTATTTTATAGGTTTAGCCTTAGGCTCACTTGTAGTACTTTTTATTTGGAAGGGAAAAGATGTTTCTTTTGAATATGGTATGGACGCTCGTACTTTAAAAACTATTCGTATAAAAAAACGTCTATTTTCTAATAATGCGACGCAAACTTTAATTAATTCAGCAATAGATACAGCCACAATATCTGCTATTTTAAAGAATGGTGATGTAAATTTTGGAAAAAGTAATGCTCGTTTAAAGCCTTGTGCTGAGTATTTTATTACAGGTAAAGACAGTTTAGAACATATTGATATCTATGTTATTAGATGCGATTCTACATCTACTATTAAGACAATAACTATTAATTAACAGTTCTTGTATTTATCATGTAAGCCTACTCCGCTTAAAATCATTGGGATTATTTTTTCTAACCTTTTTAATTTCGTAGCTTCTCTTTTAGCTTCAGAAATATAATCTGCATAATCTCTTTTTTTACTTAACATAAATTTCCCAAAACACTCTTGGAGTTCTTGATTTTTGTCTAACTCTAATTGCAGCTCTATTGGTATTATTAATGGCTTTGTATTTCTCTTTGGCTTTAATTCTTTTCCTTCTTCTGAATTTTGAATAGCTTCTAAAACATATTCTTTTACTAAACTAACATCTATCTCTTCTAACTTATAAAACCTCCATTGACGCATCGCCTTCGTTTTTCCCTCTTGAGCGTTTTCTAAAACTTTTTTATCATCTTTTAAAAAACTACCTTGAAAAAACCATAGTCCACAATAGTTTTTAAATGCAGATAGCCCTAAAATATTTTTATTTTTATACGTGTATACTGGAGCACTCCATTTTATAGCTTCTTCTAAAGGTAATTCTAATAAAACCGAACGCAAGAGATTTAACTCTTGCGTCCATGTATTTTTATCGGTAATATATTGTGTTACTTTATCATTCATTATAAAAAAATATTTTTTAAATAATTTACAATCGTCGTAATAATATTAGTTTGCTATATCACTTGTAAATTTTATACGCATTAAACGCAATTCATCATCATCATAATCTCCATCAAACTCATCTAATGCTTCTTGAATTTTATCTGTCTCAGATTCCATAAAATAATCATGAATCTCTTCTTGTTGATCTTCGTCTAATAAATCATCAACAGCATAATCAATATTTAATTTTGTTCCAGAAAAAACAATCGCTTCCATCTCTTTAATAAGTTCTGACATTTCTAATCCTTTTGATTTAGCGATGTCTTCTAAAGGGAGTTTTCTATCTGTATTTTGAATTATAAATAACTTTAATCCTGAATTTACTCCAGTACTTTTAACTATTAAATCATCAGGACGCATGATATCATTCTCCTTAACATAATCAGTTATAAGCTTTACAAAATCTTTACCATACTTTTTGGCTTTTCCTTCTCCAACTCCATGAACTTTTGATAATTCATCTAATGTAATTGGGTACTTCAATGCCATATCATCTAAAGATGGATCTTGAAATACTGCAAAAGGAGGTACACCTAAACGTTTACCTACATTTTTACGTAAGTCTTTTAGCATTACCACTAATTTGTCATCTACTCCTCCACCTGTTGACTTAGTATTTGTTATTATCGTTCCGTCATCATCTGTATCGTACACATGGTTTTCTGTCATCATAAACGATTCCGGGTTTTCTATAAACTTTTTACCGTTTTCTGTTAACTTTAAAACGCCATATTGCTCAATCTCTTTCCTAATTAAATCTGCTACTAAAACTTGTCTAATAAGTGCCATCCAATAATGATTGCTCTTTTCTTTTCCTATCCCAAAGAAAGGTTGAGCAGTAGTTTTATGAGATTTTAAAAGTGCATTTTCTTGTCCAATTATTGTATTCACAACCTCTTTGGGTTTATACATTTCATTGGTGTTTTTTATTACAGATAATAAAGTGCGAACTTCTTCTTTTGCTTCATGCTTCTTTTTAGGATTTCGCATATTATCATCCATGTCAGCTCCTTCACCAGTTATAGCATCAAACTCTTCACCAAAATAATGAAGTATATATTTACGTCTATTCATAGACGTTTCTGCGTAACCAACTACTTCTTGCAATAATGCATGACCAACTTCCTGCTCTGCAACAGGTTTATTTGCCATAAATTTCTCAAGTTTCTCTATATCTTTATATGAATAAAAGGTTAAACAATACCCCTCTCCTCCATCACGTCCTGCTCTACCAGTTTCTTGATAGTAACTTTCTAAACTTTTTGGAATGTCATGGTGAATTACATAACGAACATCTGGTTTATCTATTCCCATACCAAATGCAATAGTTGCTACAATAACATCACAATCTTCCATCAAAAACATGTCTTGATGCCTTGCTCTTGTTTTTGCATCTAACCCTGCATGATAAGGAAGTGCATTAATCCCATTAACTTGTAATACTTGAGCAATTTCCTCTACTTTTTTACGACTTAAACAGTATATAATTCCTGTTTTTCCTAAACGTTGTTTTATAAAACGAATGATATCTTTTTCTATATCTTTCGTTTTCGGACGTACTTCGTAAAATAAATTAGCTCTATTAAATGATGCTTTAAAAACATTAGCATCACTCATTCCAAGTGTTTTAAGTATATCTTCTTGTACTTTCTCTGTAGCAGTTGCTGTTAATCCTATAATAGGGACATTATCAATCTGCTTAATAATTGTACGTAAATTTCTATATTCTGGTCTAAAATCATGTCCCCATTCAGAAATACAATGAGCTTCATCAATTGCAACAAAAGAAATTGTTTGTCTTCTTAAAAACTCTACGTATTCTTCCTTAATTAATGACTCTGGCGCTACATATAATAGCTTCGTAATTCCTGCCTCTATATCTGATTTCACCTGGGCTATTTCAGATTTATTTAAAGACGAATTTAACACATGGGCAATACCATGGTCTTCCGATATACCTCTAATGGCATCGACTTGATTTTTCATTAAAGCAATTAATGGAGAAACAACTATAGCTGTTCCTTCTTTCATTAACGCTGGTAATTGATAACATAATGATTTTCCGCCCCCCGTTGGCATTATTACAAAAGTGTTTTCATTTTTTAGAATGCTATTTACAACATCCTCTTGTAGACCTTTAAATTGGTTAAAACCAAATATTTTTTTTAATGATCCATACAACTCCGACTGCTCTATATTCATCTCCTAATATCAAAAATTAAAAATGAGAACTAAACTACAAAAAAACTATTACATACATAGAAGAAATTTTCTTTTTATTAAAAAGTTTTTCTTCTTAAATATTCCTACTTTTACACTTTAAATTTTACTTAAAACTTTTTTAACTTGAAAGACGCAAACGCTATTCTCTCAACAGCAAAAGAAACCATACTTTTAGAAAGTAATGCTATTGCTAATTTAGCAAATTTATTAGACAGTTCATTTATTGATGCCGTAAATTTTATTTTCAATTCAAAAGGACGTGTAATTGTTACTGGAATTGGAAAAAGTGCCAATATTGCCAATAAAATGGTTGCTACTTTTAATTCCACAGGTACTCCTGCCGTTTTTATGCATGCTGCAGATGCTATTCATGGTGATTTAGGAAATGTACAAACTAATGATGTAGTAATTTGTCTTTCAAAAAGTGGTAATACTCCTGAAATTAAGGTTTTAGTCCCTTTAATAAAAAGTTCAAATAATAAAATAGTGGCTATTACTGGTAATCCGGATTCTTTTTTAGGAAAAAATGCAGATTTTCTTTTAAATTCTTTTGTTGAAAAAGAAGCTTGTCCTAATAATTTAGCTCCTACTACCAGTACTACTGCTCAATTAGTTTTAGGAGATGCTTTAGCTGTTTGTTTATTAGATTTACGTGGATTTACAAGTAGTGATTTTGCTAAATACCATCCAGGTGGTGCTTTAGGAAAACGTTTATACTTACGTGTTTCTGATTTGATAAAAAATAACCTAATTCCGAAAGTTAACACCACTGACAAGGTAACAAATGTTATTGTTGAAATTTCAGAAAAAAGACTGGGTGTAACTGCAGTTATTGATAATGATAATAGATTATTAGGAATAATTACTGATGGTGATATTCGTAGAATGCTTAGTAAAACAACAAAAATTGATGAGCTAACAGCTAACGATATTATGAGTAAAAATCCTAAGACTATAAATGTTGATGCTATGGCTGTTGAAGCGCTAGAAACACTAGAAAACAATAGCATTACACAAATTTTAGTTACAGATAATAATGACAACTACGTTGGTGTAGTTCATTTACATGATTTAATCAAAGAAGGTATATTTTAAAATGGCTGTAAAAGAAATGTCTTTTTTAGACCATCTTGAAGAATTAAGATGGCATTTAGTAAGGAGTTTTGCTTCTATTTTTATAGTTGCAATAATTATTTTCGCTAATATTAATTTTGTTTTTAACGAAATTTTATTAGCACATTTAAAACCAGATTTTGCTACTTATCAATTCTTTTGTAAAGTTTTTTCTTTCATAGGAATAGACAGTAGTTTTTGTTCCATAAATTTTAAACAAACACTACAAGCACTTAATCCTACACAACAATTAATGACTGGTATTTGGTCATCTTTAATCCTAGGGTTCGTAGTTTCTTTCCCTTATATACTATGGGAGTTTTGGCGTTTTATAGCTCCTGGTTTACATAGTTCAGAAAGAAAAAAATCAAGAGGATTTATTTTTACCTCTTCTTTCTTATTCTTCTTAGGGGTATTATTTAGTTATTATGTAATTTTACCTATGTCGGTATATTTCTTTTATAATTTTGAAATATCTGACGCAATTCAAAATAATTTTAAACTTGAAGCGTACATAAGTCTTATTACAAATACTTTGTTAGGTGTAGCTATTTTTTTCGAACTACCTGTTGTCATATTCTTTTTAACTAAAATAGGTTTAATTAGCCCTAGTTTTTTAAGAAAATATAGAAAGCATGCATTGGTTCTTGTATTAATACTATCAGCAATTATAACACCTCCAGATATTGCTAGTCAAGTAATAGTATCAGTACCTATCATGATTTTATATGAATTAAGTATTTATGTATCTCAATTTGTTATAAAAAAACAACAAAAAAATGTCACAAAAAGTCCAAGAGTTTAACGACTATAGAGCTAAAATGAATGATAAAATTTTAGCTTCCGATAATAAAGTAATGAAACGTATCTTTAATTTAGATACAAACGCTTTTAAAGAAGGTCATTTACCTGCAAAAACTAAAGAATTATTAGGTTTAGCTGCTTCTGCAGTTTTACGTTGCGATGACTGTATAGCGTATCATTTAGAAAGCTCTCACAAGAATGGAGTAACTAAAGAAGAAATGATGGAAACTATGAGTATTGCAACCTTAGTTGGTGGTACTATTTTAATTCCTCATCTACGAAGAGCTGTTGAGTTTTGGGAGGCTCTTGAAGAAAACAGTTAACAGATTATTAAGTTTTCTGTTTGTAGTTTTACTGTACTTTCGTAAAACCATTCAGAAATAAACGAATTATAATTAATGAAATTAAGAGCAGATAACATACAAAAGCTTTACGGTAGTAGAAAAGTTGTTAAAGGAATTTCTTTAGAAGTAGAACAAGGAGAAATTATAGGTTTACTAGGCCCAAATGGAGCAGGGAAAACTACTTCTTTTTACATGATTGTTGGTATGGTAAAACCTAATGATGGTCATATTTTTTTAGATGATGAAGAAATTACCACTGATGCTATGTATAAACGTGCTCAGAAAGGTATTGGTTATTTAGCACAAGAAGCTTCTGTTTTTAGAAAATTGTCTGTTGAAGATAATATCTTATCTGTTTTGGAATTTACTGATAGAACTAAAGCTGAAAAAAAACAGCGATTAGAAGAATTAATTGATGAATTCAGCCTTGGTCATGTTCGTAAAAATAGAGGTGATTTATTATCAGGGGGAGAACGTCGTAGAACAGAAATTGCTCGTTGTTTAGCTTCTGATCCAAAATTTATTCTATTAGATGAACCTTTTGCTGGAGTTGATCCAATTGCTGTTGAAGATATTCAAGGAATTGTAGCTCAACTTAAAAATAAAAATATTGGGATTTTAATTACTGATCATGATGTACAAGCTACGCTAGCTATTACCGATAGAACCTATTTAATGTATAATGGTGGTATTTTAAAAGAAGGAACACCTGAAGAGCTTGCCGATGATGAAATGGTACGTAAAGTATACCTTGGTAAAGACTTTGAATTAAAGAAGAAGAAATTTTAAGTTCTTATAACAAATAAAAAGGAGCTTTAAAGCTCCTTTTTATTTGTTATATTATCTATCTTAAATACTAAAACATATAACCTATCCCTATTTGAAAAGGTCTTGAATAAAATTTTGGTCCTACACCATTTTTTACAAAATTAGATAATCCATGATTATACCTAACTTCAAAAAACAAACCATTATTTAGCTCATATCCCAAACCTCCATTTAAACCTATACTAGAACTTTTTAAAGAATCCGTACCAGTTCCAGCACTTACAATAAACCCTACTTGAGGACCAACTTGGATATTTACCCCCGCTATCACAAAGTATTTCAACATTACAGGAATACTCACAAAATTTACTTTATAATCTTTAGCCCCTTCAGAAGAAAATAAAATTTCTGGCTGTATATGAAGTTTCTTACTTAGTTTAAAATCGACTAAACCACCAACATAAAAAGAAGTTCTTTCATCTGTATTACCAGATGTTGATGGTAATTCTACTTTAATTTTAGAAACGTTTAAACCTCCTTTTACACCAAATTGTTGTGAGTAAGAAGTTAATGAAACTGTAATTAAAGCGGCTAATACCAATAATTTTTTCATAACACTATTTTAAATTTTAAGTGAGCAAAAATATTTTTTTTCAAACACTTATAAAACTTTATTTAATAAAAACTATAATAATAGATCATACTAGAGCTCAAAGCTATTTTTCATATATTTAAGTTTTCAATTAACACCCAAATAATTATGTCTAAAAAAATTGGTTTAAAAGAAGCAATGTCTATCGGTATAGGTGGAATGGTTGGTGGAGGTATTTTTGCTGTTCTTGGTTTAGCTGCTGCTATGGCCAAAGGAGGAACTCCAATATCATTTTTAATTGCTGGGCTTATTGCTTTAATTACTTCTTATAGTTATGTGAAACTTTCTTTAAAATATCCAGATCGTGGAGGAACTGTTAAGTTTATTAACCAAGGATTTGGTATCAGTATTTTTAGTGGAGGAATAAATAATTTATTATGGGTTAGTTATATTATTATGCTTGCATTATATGCATCAGCATTTGGTTCGTATGCTCCTAACCTATTACAATTAACTAATGATAAAGTTGTAGATTCTCATATTTACGCTACTGCTATTGTTATTTTAGCTACAGCTATTAACTATTATAGTATTGCTGTTGTTGGAAAAATAGAATCGTATGCTGTAATTATAAAACTTATTATATTATTAAGTTTTGTTGTTGTTGGACTTTATGGTTTATTTGGAAATCCACACTTAGAACAATTATCTCCAGAACATTGGGAGTCTCCTTTTAAATTACTAACAGCTGGTATGGTTATTTTTGTAGCATATGAAGGCTTTGAACTTATAGCCAATGCTGCTCCAGATATAGAAAACCCTGAGAAAAATATTCCAAGAGCCTACTATTGGTCTGTAATATTTGTTATTTTTTTATATATCATTATTGCAGCTGTTACAGTTGGATCTTTAGCTTTTTCTGATATTGCCAATGCTCAAGATTATGTTTTAGCTGAAGCTGCTAAACCTATGCTTGGTAAAATTGGTTTTACCATTATTACTATTGCTGCTTTAATATCAACTTTTTCAGCTATTAACGCTTCTTTATATGGTGGTACTAGAGTAAATTATGAAATTGCTGAAGATGATGAGTTACCTTGTGAATTTACCCATAAGCTTTGGAATCAACCTATAGGTTTGTTAATAACTGCTATAGCAACAATTATATTAGTTAACACCTTAAAATTAGAAAGTATTTCTACAGCTGGAAGTGTTGGGTTTTTATTAATTTTTGCAGTGGTAAATTATGTTAGTTTTAAATTATACAAAGAAGTAAATGGCAAAAGAACAATTCCTTTATTAGGTTTTATTCTTTGTACAGTAGCAATGGTAGCTTTATTAGTACAACATTATTCAGTAAGTAAGTCTGATGTTTTTATCGCTTTAGGAATTATTGTATTTTGTTTTGCAGCTGAATTTATCTACAAAAAAACTGAACGTAAAAAAACTAACAATTAATGAACGATATTAAAAACATTGATCATCTATTAAATAAATGGCAACAATCTATTTTAGATTTTTTACCAAAAATTTTATTAGCTTTAATTGTTCTAATTAGTTTTTATTTTATTGCCAGGTTTTTTAAAAGTTTCGGCCAAAAATTTTATACTAAAATATTTAAAACAAAACCTGAGGCTGTTAAAATTATCGCTTCTATAATTTATTTTTTCTTTTTATTTTCAGGAGTCTTTTTAGCACTTGAAGTATTAGGTTTAGAAAATTTATTAACCAAATTATTAGCTGGAGCGGGTATTGTTGGTATTGTTGCTGGTTTTGCTTTTAAGGACATTGCTTCTAATGCTTTTGCTGGTTTTTTATTAAATGTACAGCACCCTTTTAAAATTGGCGATTGGGTTAAAATTAATAACACCTTTGGCACTATTGAAACTATTAGTTGGATTACTACTTCAATAAAAACAGTAACTGGGCAAGAAGTTTTTGTTCCTAATCAACTAATTTACAATAATACATTTACCAATTATTCTACCTATGGAAAAAGACGAATTGTTTTAAAAAGCGGTGTTTCTTATGGTGATGATTTAACTTTAGTAAAAACTGTTACTTTGGATGAAGTCAATAAAATTAGTAGCCTACTTAAAAATGAAACTGTAGATTTTTATTTTACTGAAATTGGAGATTCTACTTATAACTTTGAAGTTCGGTTTTGGATTAACTTTACACATCAAAAAGATTATTTAAAAGCTAAAAGTGATTTCATTATTCATATAAAAAAGCGGTTTGAACAAGAAAATATTTCAATAGCTTACAATGTTACTACACTTGATTTTGATGTAAAAGGCGGTGTTAATATTTTTGATAAACCAATTAATACTAAAACTGAATAATGCTTAGTTTTTTAAAAAATGTTTTTAATTACTTTTTTAATAGCAATACTTTTCAAAAAGGTGCTGCTTTAGCATATTATACTGTTTTTTCTTTATTTCCAATAATTATTATCATCACCTCTATTCTTGGGTTCTTTTTTGGAAAACAAGCTGTTTCAGGTGAAATTTTCGAACAATTAAAAGATATTTTAGGAAATGATGCCTCTATACAAGTTCAAAATATTATTAAAAATCAACATATAAATCACAATTCAATACTCACAGCTCTTATTGGTTTTGCTACTTTACTATTAAGTGCTTCTGGTATGTTTAGTCAAATTCATAATGCCTTTAATAGTATATGGAACATAAAAGAAAAACCTAAAAATAGCCTTATACGCTACTTTACAAAGCACCTATTTTCTTTTTTTATTCTTATTTCGCTGTTTTTTATTTTAATTATTAGTACTTCTTTAAATAGCTTTCTTTTAAAACATTCAAGTCATTTACAGAGTAGTTACCTATTTTCTTACATCTACGAGCATATCATCTCTTTTCTTATAACTTCAATAATGTTTTCTATTATGTTTATGTATTTAGGTGATGCAAAAATTAAGCTTAAACCTGTAGTTATAAGTGGAGTATTTACTTCTTTTTTATTTTTAATAGGTAAGTTTATTATTAGCTTTTATTTAAGTAAAAGTCATATTTCAACAACTTTTGGAGCTACTAGTATATTAGTATTAATAATGCTTTGGGTATACTACACTTCGCAAATTATTTTCTTAGGAGCTTCCTTTTTAAAAGTTTTAAGCGATAAACTAAACCTTCCTATTTTGCCCAATAATAATGCGGTAAAAATAATTCAACAAGAAGTCGATAAATAAATAAGATATTTTTAGCTAGAGTTTATTTCAAGTCTTTCTTCAGAAAAACAAATTCTTGATTTTCTTTAGGATAATCAGAAATGCGCCCAAATACTTTATAACCGTTATTTAAGTAAAAATCTTCTGCTTGAAAAGAAAATGTATCTAAAATAGCAATAGTTGCCCCTAACTGCTTTGCTCTATTTTCTGCTTCTATAAGTAGTTTGGTTCCTAAACCTACCCCTCTTGTATCTTCTCTCGTCCAAAGGATATCTATTTTAAAGCCTGCGTAATAACCTATATACCCAAAAACTCCTCCTACAACTTCATTGGCATCATTTTTAGCTACTAATTTTATAGACTCTTGAACTTTCTCAAGAATCCGTTCTGTTTGAAAATCATTTTATGCGTTTATTCCATTTAAAACAGTTTCTCCTTCTTCTTTTGTAATGCACTCAACTATTTTCATTAGCTCTTCACCAAATTATTAATTACTGAAAAAATAACATATAAGAGAATAATTAAAGGTACAGCTACAAATTTTAAAACTATTAAAAGTAATATAGATACTAATAAGAATATGTATTTTAAACGATTCTCTTTAAATCCAAAAGTTTTAAATTTTAATGCAAATAAAGGTATTTCTGCATTCATTAAGTAGGTTAATAATACTGTGATTACTATTAAAAAATACTGATTATTAATAATATCTATAAAAAAAGATTGCTCGCTAAACTCTACTATTAATGGCAAAGAAACTACAAATAGTGTCATAGCTGGTGTTGGAATACCAATAAAAGAATCAGATTGACGTGTATCTATATTAAAATTAGCTAACCTGTATCCTGCTCCTAAAGTTAATAACAATCCTAAATATGGTAAATTGCTTCCTGTTGCTCCATAAGAATCAATTCCAAAATAACTTGCTGCATCTACATCTAATGCACTTATAAAAAGCTGTAGCATAATAATACCTGGTACTACCCCACTAGTAACCATATCTGCTAAACTATCAAGTTGTTTTCCTAACTCTCCTTGAACATTTAACATTCTTGCTACAAAGCCATCAAAAAAATCAAAAACGATACCTGTAGCAACTAAAATAGCAGCACCTACAAAATCTCCTTTAATAGCAAAAATAGTGGCTATAGTACCACATAATAAGTTCCCTAAGGTTAATAAATTTGGAATATGTCTTTTCATGCTTATAGTATTCTGTATTTATAGCGAAAATAAGAAATCATTTTATCAAGTTTTAGATTTTACTTTTTTTTTGTCATATTTGTTAACAATAGCTATAAACAGAAAAACATGCCTATTCTTTCTTGTAATTTTAATCCAAGTTTACCATTTAAAAGTGCTCATTTTAATACAATGTATCGTCCTTTATTTATGAAAGATACAATTAATTATAAACGAGAAAGAATTACAACTTGGGATGCTGATTTTATTGATTTAGATTTTTCAATAATAGGTTCTAAAACATTGATTTTATTAATTCACGGTCTTGAAGGAAGTTCTGAATCTAACTATATGATAACAAATTCAAACCACCTAAACACTATTGGTTTTGATACTGTTTGTATGAATTTAAGAGGTTGTAGCGGAGAAGATAACTTACTTTTAGAAACCTATCACAGCGGAAAAACTGATGATGTAGATTTTATTATTAAATACCTCACAAATGACTATGATTATGAAAATATTGTAATTATTGGTTTTAGTTTAGGAGGTAATTTAACATTAAAATATTTAGGTGAATATGACAATAAACCTTCTCAATTAAAAGGTGCCATAGCAGTTTCTGTCCCTATAGATTTAACTACTTCACAAGCGGAGCTAGGTAAATTAAAGAATAAACTATATATGACTGAATTTTTAAAAACCATGAAAATAAAGTTATTAGAAAAAGCAGAAAGGTTTCCTGAATTTCAACTAAATAAAGATTTATTATTCAAAGCTACTAAATTTCGTCACTTAGAAAAGCAATATACAGTTCCTGTTTTTGGGTTTAAAAACTCAGAAGATTACTGGTTAAAAGCTAGCTCAAAGCCATATATCCCTAAAATAGAAGTACCAACACTACTTATTAATGCTTTAGACGACAGCTTTTTATCAAAAGAATGCTACCCTTTAGAAGAAGCTAAAAATATGTCTAATTTTCATTTACTGACTCCAAATTATGGAGGTCATGTAGGTTTTATGTCTTCTTTTTCAAATTCTGAGAATAAATGGCTAGAACAAAAAATAACTGGATTTATACAAAACAACATAGGTATTAATACTTAAAAAATAATATCCTTAAAAAAGTCAAAATTTTCTAATCATAAATTATCATATTTGTATAACCTAATTAGCTATTTTTTTTAGATTCATATCATGTTGAAAAAACACATTTCTTTCTTATTCATTTTATTCAGTTTTAACTATACTTTCTCACAAGTTTCTTCTACGTTAAGTTTATCAACCTTTTCACAAATTAGCATTATTACTTCAGGTCCAGGAGAAGCTTTATATGAAAAATTTGGGCATACAGCTATTCGTGTTAAAGACCCTGTTTTACAATTGGATTTACTATATAATTACGGTATTTTTGATTTTGACAACCCTAGTTTTTATACCGATTTTACTAAAGGTTATATGAAATATAAACTAGCTAGATATCCATTCCATTTAGCTTTAAAAAGCTCACAACAGGATAAACGTTGGGTTAAGGAGCAAATACTAAACTTAACTCAAGAACAAAGAAATCAGTTTTTCCAAATTTTAGAAATTAATGCTACTCCAAAGAATGCTGGTTATTTTTATGATCCTTTCTTTGATAATTGCGCTACTAAACCACGCGATATTATTAAAAAAGTATTGGGTGAAAAACTAATTTTTAAAGACAATTTTATTACCAAAGATCAATCATTAAGGCAATTAATGAATATAGAAATACACCCTAATACTTGGGGAAGTTTAGGTATTAATGTTGCTTTAGGAAGTAAATTAGATAAAATTGCTACACCTAATGAATATTTATATTTACCTGATTATGTTTTCGAAGCACTAAACGCTTCAAAAGTTATAAAAAATGATAAAGAAGAAAACTTAGTTTTTAAAACAAGTATTTTATTAGATTTTAAAGAAAAAGAAACAAATAGCGACAAAATTAGTCCATTTTTAATATTATTATTAATAGCTCTAGTTGGTGTATTTATTACTTATAAAGATTATAAAAACAGAAAAAGAACAAAGTGGTTAGATTTCACTTTATTCTTTTTGACTGGTATTATTGGACTTTTAATAGTGTATTTATGGTTTTTCACAAATCACAGTACAGCGCCAAATAATTTTAATTTTTTATGGGCTTTAACACCAAATATTATAGTAAGTTTCTTTTTATTAAAAAAACATACTCCAAAATGGCTTATAAAATATCTTAAGTTTTTAATACTTTTATTAGCTTTCATTCCAATAATTTCGATTACTAAGATTCAATTATTCTCAATAACCTTAATCCCTTTATTTATCTTATTAGGAGTTAGATATTGGTTTTTACAAAAAACTTTGAATAGCTAATTCATAACTTTGTAATCCAAAACCAGTAATAACACCTTTTGCATTTCCAGCAATATAACTTATGTGACGAAAATCTTCTCGTGAATGGACATTAGATATATGCACTTCTATTACTGGAGTTTCAATTCCTTTTACAGCATCACCAATTCCCACAGATGTATGCGTATAAGCTGCAGCATTTAAGATAATACCATCATAACTAAAACCAACTTCATGAAGTTTATTAATAAGCTCTCCTTCAATATTTGATTGAAAATAATACAATTCAACATCACTATATTTCTCCTTTAAACTTTTAAAAACATCTTCAAAAGAATTTGTGCCATAAATTTCTGGCTCACGTTTTCCTAATAAATTTAAATTAGGTCCATTTATTATAATAAGTTTCTTCATTATTGTTTATTAACTTTAGTAAAAATACTCTTTTATTTTTTTTTGCATAAAAAAAGGAAGCTAAATAGCTTCCTTTATAAAATTATTTATACTTTATTATAATTTAAATACTCCTCCAATGTTAAAGCTAGAACCTACATTCATTCTATCGAAAAGGCTAGACTTAACAATATTAGTAATTCCTACTAATCCTTGAGCATCAAACATTAAACTAAAATTATCTGACACTTCCAATTTATAACCAATACCATAAGAGATACCTAATTGAAACCCTTTTACTTCGTTTTTAAAAGAAATACCATTCTCATTTTCTGCAGTTAACAAGAAACCAGGAGTTACACCAAAATTTAAATTCCATTTTCTAGTACTACCAAAATGCCAATTGGCATTTAAAGGAATATTTAAATAATCTAAATTTGCTTCTTGAGAACCAAATTCAGTTCCCATTTTATCATAATTTAATCCAGAACGCAAACTCCATCTATCATTAAAAAAGTAATCTGCATTAACTCCAAATCTAACAGAATTTTTCGCATCTAATCCCTGTACTTGATCTCCATTAAATGTCGAAGTAGAATAACCTACATAAGGAATTAATTCAATATCCCCTGATTCTCTTTCTTGTGCACTTGCAGTTAAACCAAATGCTACCATAGCAATAACTAATAATCTTTTCATAATATTTTTTTTTAAAAAATTGTCCGGCAAAAATATACTTTTTTATAAAACCTACAAATTTTATTTCTAAGAATAAAAAAAGGCTTAATTATGCAATGCATAACTAAGCCTTTTTAAAAATTAATTTCTTCTATTTCTTATAAAGAAAAAGAGTAAACTCCACCTAAACCAATTGTAGAAGCAGTACCTCCATCAAGGCTTACACCTGAATAATCAGCTTGGATTGTAATTTTTTCAGAAACTTTGTAACCTACTACTGGTCTGTAATAGAAACCACTTTGAGTATTTGCTGAAGGTCTTACTCCGATTCCATATCCTAAATCAGCACCAACGCTAAATTTTTCAGATACACTATAACGAGCAGCTGCAGATACAGGTAAAAAAGCGAAATCAGCTCCAGCTCCATTAAAATGTAAATAAGATACAGAAGGTCCAACTTTAAAGTCATCAGAAACTTTAAATAAGTAGTTTGCTTCAATAGCTCCAGTTACATCAAAAGCATCGCTAGCGTCACCTACTGGTAAACCAATAGTACCTCCAACGTTTAATTCTCCTTCTTGTGCGTTAACAGCCATACCAAATGCCATCATAGCAACTAATAATAATTTTTTCATAATTTTAATTTAATTAATTATAATTTCGTCCGGCAAATTTAAATCTATTTTTACTCTTGATTGCATTTTTTTATGATAAAAAAAACATAATTTTATAATGAACTGGAAACAAGCTACATCGGACTATATAAACTATTTAAAAATAGAAAAAGGGCTTTCAAAAAACACCATTGACAGCTACTTAAGAGATGTGAAAAAGCTAATTTTATTTATTAATTTACTTAAAAAACATCCAACTCCTGTAAATATTACTTCAAATACCATTCAACAGTTCATATATGAAACTAGCAAGAGCATTAATCCTAGAAGTCAAGCTCGTTTAATATCTGGCCTACGTAGCTTTTTTGATTATCTAGTTTTTGAAGATTATAGAGAAGATAACCCTACCGATTTAATAGAAAGTCCTAATATTGCTAGAAAATTACCTGACACCTTAGAAAAAGGAGAAATAGATGCTTTAATTTCTGCAATAGATTTAAGTCATCCTCAAGGAGAGCGAAATAAAACCATTATAGAAACTATATATAGTTGTGGACTTCGTGTAAGTGAATTAATAAATTTACAACTTTCGGACCTGTTTTTTGATGAAGGCTACATCCGAGTTCTTGGAAAAGGAAACAAATACCGGTTTGTTCCTATACATATTACTACCATTCAGCGCTTAAATTTTTATATAAACGATATTCGTTGTAAAATTATTCCAAAAGTTGAAGATGAAGATATTGTTTTTTTAAACAGACGAGGAAAACGATTAACACGTCAAATGATATTTATAATCTTAAAAAATCTAGCTACTAAAATTAACCTTAAAAAAAGTATTGGGCCACATACTTTACGCCACTCCTTTGCAACTTACTTATTAAAAAACGGAGCAGATTTACGAGTTATTCAACAATTATTAGGACATGAAAGCATTACAACTACAGAAATCTATGTGCATTTAGATACAAGTTATCTTAAAGAAGTGGTTGAATTACATCACCCTAGAAGTGATGCTAATTTAAAAGAAGAATGAAAATAGCGGGTACAAAAAAAGGCAAGCTACCTACATCACACTGCTCAACCTAATACCCTTGCTGCGTTCCCGCCCTGGGGGATTCAAAGGGAGCTAGTTGTGTAGGACTTGCCGCTGCAAATTTACAGCCTTTTTTGAAAAAAACAACAAAAAAAAACTAGTATTTTTTGTAACATTTTTAACTCTTTGAATACTAATGTATTGTTTGGTATATTTTTTTAAAAATTAAAATCATCCAAAACAAAATAATATATTTGTTAAACTAACTAAATTCACACAATGGAAAATCAAACAAACAGTAAAAGTATTATTATTAACAACGGTTTAATCTTAGGTACAATTAGCGTATTAATGAGCTTAATTATGTACGCCTTAGGAAATCACTTAAATCCACATTGGTCATTATCTTTAGTTTCTACTATTTTCACTATTGCATTTATTATTTTAGGAATAAAAAAGTATAAATCTATTAATGATGGTCTTATTTCTTGGGGACAAGCTGTAAAAATTGGTGTAGGTATAACAATATTAGCAGCATTAATTAGTGTTATTTATAATTATATTTTTATTTCTTTTATTGAACCTGACTTTATGAACCAATTACTAGAAGTACAGAATCAAAAAATGATAGACGGTGGAATGTCTGAAGAACAAATTGAAGCAGCTAATGAGATGAGCAAGAAATTTAGTTCTCCTTTAATAACTAGTGCTATAGGTATTATTGGAGCTGCTATACTAGGTTTTATAATTTCAGCAATAGCAGGTGCTATTATGAAGAAAACAGAAGAAAACGATTATTAAGAAGAGTTTAAGAGGTAATAGTTTAGAAAAATTAATAAAGACTTTGTAACTTTACCTTTTTAAATTTTGCAACAAATAATATGGATATATCGGTAGTAATACCACTTCTAAACGAAGAAGAATCTTTACAAGAATTACACGATTGGATTGCAAAAGTTATGCAATCCAATCAATTTTTATACGAACTTATATTTATTGATGATGGTAGTACCGATACTTCATGGCAAGTAATTGAAGAATTATCATCTAAAAACAAATCAGTTAAAGGAATACGCTTTCAAAGAAACTATGGAAAATCACAAGCCTTAGATGCAGGTTTTGGTATAGCGACTGGTAGTGTTGTAATAACGATGGATGCTGACTTACAAGACAGCCCAGACGAAATCCCTGATTTGTATAACCTTATAATTAACGAAAACTTCGATTTAATTTCTGGTTGGAAAAAGAAGCGTTATGATAACGTTGTTACTAAAAATATTCCTTCAAAATTATTTAATTGGGCAGCTAGAAAAACATCTGGATTAAAATTACATGATTTTAATTGTGGATTAAAAGCCTATAAAAACGAAGTTGTTAAAGCAGTAAAAGTAAGTGGCGAAATGCATCGTTATATTCCTGTTTTAGCAAAAAATGAAGGTTTTAATCGTATTGGAGAAAAAGTTGTACAACACCAAGCACGTAAATATGGAGTAACTAAATTTGGAATAGATCGTTTTATAAATGGTTTTTTAGATTTAATTACCATTTCATTCTTATCTAAGTTTGGAAAAAGACCAATGCACTTTTTTGGTCTCTGGGGTAGTTTTATGTTTATTTTCGGGTTCTTTTCTGCCTTTTTTATTGGTATGATGAAACTATATAGACTTTCAGTAGGAGCAAAAACTATTTTAGTTACAAGTAATCCTTGGTTTTATATAGCACTTACTTCAATGGTTTTAGGTACTTTATTATTCCTCGCTGGCTTTTTAGGAGAATTAATTATTAAAAGTAACCCCCAACAAAAGCATTACGCAGTTAAAGAAAATTTAAATTTTTAAAACCCGTATCTTTGTACGTTTTTAATTTTACACATGGAAGAGATCTTAAATAAAGCTAAATTATGGCTTTCTGATTCATTTGATTCAGAAATAAAAGAAGAAATTCAACAATTAATCGATACTAACTCTAATGATTTAGCTGATCGATTTTATAAAAATTTAGAGTTCGGTACTGGTGGAATGCGCGGTGTAGTTGGAGCAGGAACTAACCGAATTAATAAATATACTTTAGGAAAAGCAACTCAAGGCTTAAGTAATTATTTACACAAAGTATATCCAAATAAAGAATTAAAGGTAGCTATAGGTTACGATTGTCGTCATGATAGTAAATGGCTAGCAAAAGTTGTTTCAAATGTATTTTCAGCAAACAATATTAATGTTGTTCTTTTTGAAGACCTACGCCCTACTCCCGAATTATCATTCGCAGTAAATCATTTAGGTTGTGATGTTGGAATTGTATTAACAGCTTCACATAATCCACCTGAATATAATGGATATAAAGTATATTGGACTGATGGAGGTCAAATAGTACCTCCTGAAGATAAAGGTATTATTGATGAAGTAAACTCATTAGAGTTTACAGATATTAACTTTAATGCTAATGAAAAACTTATCTCTACTATTGGAAATGAAGTAGACGAAGCTTTTTGGAATGCATCAATTAAAAATGGAACCTTCAATGTAAAAGGACGTAATGATTTAAAAATTGTTTTTACCTCTTTACATGGAACATCTATAAAATTAATACCAGAAGTTTTAAAACGTGCTGGGTATACACAAGTTCATATTGTTGAAGAGCAAGCAGAACCAAACGGAAGTTTCCCTACAGTAAAATCACCAAACCCAGAAGAACCAGAAGCTTTACAAATGGCTGTTGATTTAGCAAATAAAATTGACGCTGATATTGTTTTAGGTACTGATCCTGATTCTGATAGAATTGGAATTGCAGTTCGTGATTTAGACGGAAACATGAAATTATTAAACGGAAATCAAACCATGAGTATGATGACCGACTTTTTAATTAACGACTGGAAAACACAAGGAAAATTAAACGGAAAACAATTTGTAGGATCTACTATTGTTTCAACGAATTTAGTAAATGAAATTGCTGATTCTTACGGAGTAGAAACCAAAGTAGGTTTAACTGGTTTTAAATGGATTGCTAAAATGATTAAAGACTTTCCTTCTCTAGACTTTATAGGAGGTGGAGAAGAAAGTTTTGGGTATATGGTTGGTGATTTTGTTCGAGATAAAGATGCTGTTACCTCTGCCCTATTGGCTTGTGAAATTGCCGCTGATGCTAAAGCAAATAACAGTTCTTTTTACAAAGAATTATTAAACCTTTATACACGTCATAACTTTTATAAAGAACATTTAATAGCTATTGTAAAAAAAGGAATGGATGGAGCAGCACAAATCAAGCAAATGATGATTGATTTACGCAACAGTCCTTTTACAGAAATAGACAACTCTAAAGTTGAATATTTATATGATTATCAGTCTTCTATTAGAAGAAATTTAATTACTGGAGAGAATACTACTATTGAAGTTCCAAAATCTAATGTATTAATTTATCATACTCAAGACGGAACAAAAATAGCAGCTCGTCCTAGTGGGACAGAACCAAAAATAAAGTTTTATTTCAGTGTAAAAGCTTCATTAGATACTATTGAAAACGCTCAAGAAACTGAAGATAAATTAGATGCTAAAATTCAACGAATTATTAAAGAATTAAATTTATAATGGGATATTTTAAAGACATTTTAAAATATGAGAAGAAATATAGAAAGTTTACCGTTTTAAATATTGTATTCAATATTTTTTATGCACTTTTTAATGTGCTTTCTGTATTAGCATTTATTCCGGTTTTAAATATTCTTTTTGGAAAAGAAAAAAAAGTTATTTTAAAACCTGAATATGAAGGAATAACTAACCTTGGAAGTTATGCTGAAGGTAATTTTAATTATTTTATCTCTCAAAAAATAATTAATGATGGTGAGATTAATGTGTTGTTTTTTATATGCATGTTATCTTTATCTCTTTTTTTTCTTAAAAACTTTTTTAGATATCTAGCTTCCTATTCTATAACCTTTTTAAGAACAGGTGTAGTTAAAGATTTAAGAGATAAATTATATAATAAACTGGTAGAATTACCTATTTCGTATTTTACAGAAAAAAGAAAAGGTGACATTATAGCTCGAATGACCTCAGATGTACAAGAAGTTGAAATCTCTATACTAACTTCAATTGAAGCAATTGTAAGAGAACCTCTTACTGTTATTATAGCTATTTCAATAATGATTTCAATGAGTGTTAAACTAACCTTATTTGTCTTTATTCTACTTCCTGTTTCTGGTTTTATTATTTCATCTATTAGTAAAAAACTAAAAGCAAGTTCTGTAAAAGCCCAAAAAGAAACTGGAACATTTTTATCTTTTATAGAAGAAACATTAACTGGTTTAAGAGTTATAAAAGGTTTTAATGCTGAAAGTGTTATTGAGAATAAGTTTAATAAATCAACTACTAAATTTAAAAATTTAATGACTAGTGTTTTTCATAGACAAACATTAGCATCTCCTATGAGTGAATTTTTAGGTTCAGCAACTATTATTGCCATTTTATGGTATGGAGGTAGTGAAGTTATAAATAAGACTAGTGATTTAGAACCAAGTAAATTCTTAGCTTATATTCTTTTATTTTATACAGTTTTAAACCCTATAAAATTAATTACAACTGCATATTATAACATTCAAAAGGGAGAAGCATCTGCTGAAAGGATTATGCAAGTTTTAAATACAGAAAACAGCATAAAAGATAAAAAGAATGCTATTAATAAAGAAAACTTTGAAAGCGAAATTTCTTTTAGCAATATTTCTTTTAAATATAAAGATGAATATGTTTTAAAAGATTTTTCATTAACAATTCCAAAAGGACAAACGGTTGCCTTAGTTGGTCAATCTGGAAGTGGAAAATCTACCTTAGCCAATTTAATTACTCGTTTTTATGATGTAAATAAAGGAGATATTTCAATTGATGACAAAAATATAAAAGACATTTCAAAAAAGTCTTTAAGAGATTTAATGGGAATTGTAACTCAAGACTCTATTCTTTTTAACGACACTATTTCTAATAACTTAAAACTTGGAACAGAAAATGCATCTGAAAAGGAAATTAAAGATGCCTCTGAAATCGCAAATGCTTATGAGTTTATAAAAGACTTACCTGAGCAATTTGAAACGAATATTGGTGATAGTGGTAATATGCTTTCTGGTGGACAAAAACAACGTTTGTCTATTGCCAGAGCGGTTTTAAAAAATCCACCTATCATGGTTTTAGATGAAGCTACTTCAGCATTAGATACTGAATCAGAACAACTAGTTCAAGCAGCTTTAGAAAAAATGATGGAGAATAGAACTTCTTTAGTCATAGCCCATAGATTATCTACTATTCAAAAAGCTGATAATATAGTTGTTTTAAGAAAAGGACAAATTGTAGAACAAGGTAAACATGAAGAATTATTGAACAAAAAAGGTGAATACTTTAAACTTGTTTCAATGCAATCATTATCATAAATAAAAAAAGAGAAGTTTAAAACTTCTCTTTTTTTATACTTGTAATTCTAAACCTAACTTCTTTCCTCTTTCAATCATAAAATTATAAGAAGCTTCATGTTCATTAGGGATTTTACCATCTAAAATTGCTTCTTTAATAGCTTCTTTAATTTGCCCAATTTCTCTACAAGGAGTTAAATTAAAAGCCTTCATTATTTCTTCACCAGTAATGGGTGGTTGAAAATTACGTACTCTATCTCGTTCTTCAACTTCTTTAATTTTTTCACGAACTAATTCAAAATTTTTATGATAGCGTTTAAACTTCTTAGAGTTTTTTGTAGTTATATCAGCCTCACACAAAGTCATTAACGAATCTACATCATCACCAGCATCGAAAACTAATCTACGTACAGCAGAATCTGTTACCTCGCTAGCTAAAACAATAGGACGAGAACTTAATAATACCATTTTTTGAACAAACTTCATTTTGTTATTCAATGGCATTTTTAAACGTTTGAATAATTTATATACCATTTTAGATCCTACAAACTCGTGCGCATGAAACGTCCAACCTTGCTTTTTATGATAACGTTTTGTAGGTGCCTTACCAATATCATGTAATAAAGCAGCCCAACGTAACCATACATCTTCGGTGTTTTCAGAAATATTATCAACAACCTCTAATGAATGGTAAAAATTATCTTTATGCTTTTGCCCTTCAATCTCCTCTACTCCTTTTAAAGCAATTAATTCAGGTAGAAGTTTTTTTAATAAATCCGTTTCTTCTAAAAGTAAAAAACCAATTGAAGGTTTTGGAGATTCTAATATTTTATTTAATTCAACTACAATTCGCTCTCTAGTAATAATATCTATTCTAGAAGCATTCTTTGTAATTGCATTTAATGATTCACTTTCAATTGTAAAATCTAATTGAGATGCAAAACGAATTGCTCGCATCATACGCAAAGGATCATCAGAATACGTTATATCTGGATCTAATGGTGTTCTAATTATTTTAGCTTCTAAATCAGATATTCCACCAAAAGGATCTAATAATAACCCAAATGAATCTTTATTTAAACTTAACGCTAGCGCATTAATAGTAAAATCGCGTCTATTTTGATCATCTTGTAAATTTCCAGATTCAACCTCTGGATTTCTACTATCTTCTGTATAAGATTCCTTTCTAGCACCAACAAACTCTATTTCCGTTTCTTTATAACGTAACATTGCTGTTCCATACGTTTTAAAAACCTGTACTTTAGGAGTGTTAGGTAATAAAGAAGCTACTTTTTGTGCTAATTCGATTCCGCTACCAACGGTAACAACATCTATATCTTTAGCATTTCCTCTTTGTAAAATAAAATCGCGAACAAACCCACCTATCACATAACTTTCTAGTTGTAATTCTTCTGTTGCTTTTGATATATATTGAAATATTTCAGCAGTAATTGCCTCTTTATAATATTGCTGTTGCATCTAATTATTCTCTTATCACAATTACAGAACCTTTATCAATTCTTAAAATTGTAGATGATTTTTTTGTTTTCTTCTCTCTATGCAAATCTACCACATAATCTACACTATTTAAAATAGCTTTACTTATTTCTGTAAATGATTTTGGTGTTGGTTCTCCACTCATATTTGCCGAAGTTGACACTATAGGTTTTCCAAATTCTTTTATTAATTCTTGACAAAATTTATCCTGCGGAATACGAATTGCGACTGTATTATCTGAAGCAATTGTATTATCAGCTAAGTTTTTAGGATTGTTATATATAATTGTTGTAGGCTTTTTACTTTCCTTTAAAATTTTTAAAGCATCTTCAGGTATTTCACCAATATACTCCTTAAGCATTTCTATTGAATCTACTAAAATGATTAAACTTTTAGATTCTACTCTATTTTTAATTTCAAAAATTCTTTTTACAGATGCTGCATCTGTAGCATCACAACCTATCCCCCAAACGGTATCTGTAGGATATAAAATGACATTTCCTTTTCTTAAATATTTTTCTGATTTGTGAATTTCTTCCAACATCTTTCTATTATCTTTTTACCCCTGTTTTTATAACTATTTAAGTACATTTGTTCAAGAATACAAAATTACAATTCTTCTCACACAAAAACTAAATATGGTAATTATAAGAATAGTTGGTGGCCTCGGAAATCAAATGTTTCAATATGCATATGCAAAAGCACTTCAACTCTCAGGATACAATGTAGAAATTGATATCTCAAAGTTCAAAAAATATAAACTTCATGGAGGATATCAATTAGATAAATATAAAATTGATTTAGATTCCGCAAGTTCATTATCTATAAACCTAGGTAAATTAGGTTTAAAAAAATCTGTAAAAGAAAAAAGCCTTCTTTATAATCAAAGTTTCAAATCATTAAAAGGAAATGAATTTATAAAAGGTTATTTTCAAACTGAAAAATATTTTTCAGAAATAAGAGATACTTTATTAGAACAGTTTAGTGTTAATACTGACTTAGCAGATTCAACAAAAAATTATAGTGCTCAAATTAAAGAAGCTAAAGTTAGTTGCTCTTTACATATAAGAAGAGGTGATTATATTTCTGATCAAAAAGCAAATAGTGTACATGGTACCTGTAGTTTAGAATATTACCAACAAGCAATTGAACTTATAACTAAAAAGTTTGGTGAAGTTAAATTTTTTATTTTTTCTGATGATATTACTTGGGTTAAAAATAACTTACCAGTAGAAAATGCTGTGTACGTAGATCACAAAACAATACCTCATGAAGATATTTATTTAATGAGTTTATGTAATCATAATATTACAGCTAACAGTACTTTTTCTTGGTGGGGAGCTTGGCTTAATAAAAACGAAAATAAAACTGTTATAGCACCTAAACAGTGGTATATTGATAAGGAAAATGAAATAGTTCCTCAAAACTGGGTTAGAATATGAAATCATACAAAGTCTACTATATAAATTTAGAGAAGAGTATTCAGCGTAGAAATTTTATGCAGGATCAATTTAAAAAGCTGAATGTTCCTCTTGAAAGAATGCCTGCTGTATATGGGAAAGAATTACCTAGTAATTTTTTAACCAAAGCTAAGAAGCAACACAATATTCTTACACACTATCCTTACTTAAATGATGGTGAAATTGGGTTAACTATGACCTATTTTAAGCTTTGGGAAATTATTCAACAACAAGAAGAAGAGTATGCCATTGTTTTAGAAGATGATGCACTTTTAGATGTTGATTTTTTCAAAGATTTGCCTACTATTTTAAATGAAATTACAACTGAAGACTTTGTTGATATTTCTGGAAGAAAAGGTTTTTATACTTTGAATGAAACAGCGTATACTACTAAGTATTTAGTAGCGCCACTACAAACTACTGGGCAAATAATAGGAAAAGATGCCGCTGCAAAGCTTTTTAACAATTTAGGAGTATACTATTCTCCAATTGATGTGATAAAGCAAGATGTTTTCAAACATAAGACCCCAGTATTAGTTACTCGAAAAGCGTATGTAAAAAGTAACGATTTTAATATCGGAGGTACTACAATTCAACAAAAAAAAATGCCTCTGTATAAAAAAGCGATAAGAGAAATTCTTCGTCCTTTATGGCAACTAATAGCTTTTTGTACATACAAAACATATAGATGCATTAGAAACTACCGTTTTTATAAAAAATAAGAACTTACGTTATAAACTAAAAAAACACCAGATACTCTGGTGTTTTTTTAGTTTAATGACATAAATAAAATGCCATATACAAATATTGAATATTTGACTATACAGCTACATCGTACTCTCTTAAAGCATCGTTTAAAGAAGTCTTCTTATTCGTACTCTCTTTACGTTTACCTATAATTAAAGCACAAGGAACTTGATATTCTCCTGCTGCAAATTTCTTAGTATAACTACCAGGAATTACTACAGAACGAGCTGGAACTATTCCTTTCATTTCTACAGGTTCATCACCAGTAACATCAATAATTTTTGTACTCATCGTTAGTACTACATTTGCTCCTAAAACAGCCTCTTTCTCTACTCTAACACCTTCAACAACAATACAACGAGAACCAATAAAAGCACCATCTTCAATAATTACTGGAGCGGCTTGTAAAGGTTCTAAAACACCACCAATACCTACACCTCCAGATAAATGTACATTCTTTCCTATTTGAGCACAAGAACCTACCGTAGCCCATGTGTCAACCATAGTACCTTCATCAACATAAGCACCAATATTTACATAACTTGGCATTAAAATAGTACCAGAAGAAATATAAGCACCATGACGTGCCACTGCATTAGGAACTACACGAATTCCTTTAGCTTCATAATCTCTTTTTAATGGAATTTTATCATGGTATTCAAAAATACCAGCCTCCAATGTTTCCATTTTCTGGATAGGGAAATATAATACTACCCCTTTTTTAACCCATTCATTCACTTGCCATCCATCTGCTGTTGGTTCCGCTACACGTAATTCACCAGCATCTAATAAATCAACAACTTTTCTAATTGCATTAATCGTAACATCTTCTTTTAATAAATCACGATTATCCCATGCTTTTTCTATAATAGATTGTAATTCTGTCATTTTTAAAATTTTCTACAAATATAAAATCTCCGTTTCAATGTAACGCGAAGATACATTTTTTAAACAGATGTTTGCGCATTGTTTAAAATGCGTATTTTTGCCAAAAACTAATATATTTGGGACGAATTTTAGCCATAGATTTTGGAAAAAAAAGAACAGGAATTGCTGTTACAGATGAACTACAAATAATAGCTTCTGGTTTAACAACAGTAAATACAAAAGAGCTAATTACTTTTTTAATAAATTACACTAAAAAAGAGAATGTTGAATTATTTGTTATTGGTAAACCTAAACAAATGGATAATTCAGATAGTGAAAGTGAAGCCTTAATACTTCCTTTTTTAACCAAACTAGAAAAATCTATACCAACAGTGCCTATAAAACGGATAGATGAACGTTTTACCTCTAAAATGGCTTTCCAGACAATGATTGATAGTGGTTTAAAAAAGAAACAGCGTCAAAATAAAGCTTTAGTTGATGAAATTAGTGCTACAATCATTTTACAATCGTATTTGTACAACAAATAATTTTCTACCCAAACCATTCTTTGTATTTTTGCACTCTTAAAAATTAAAAAATACATGATTTTACCCATTGTTGCTTACGGAGATCCCGTACTACGTAAAGTAGGAAAAGAAATCGATAAAGAATATCCGCAATTAGAAAAATTAATTGCAGATATGAGAGAGACAATGTATAATGCACAAGGTGTAGGGCTTGCTGCTCCACAAATAGGGAAAGCTATTCGCTTATTTTTAATTGATGCTTCTCCTTTTGCAGATGATGAAGAATTAGAAGAAGAAGATAGAAACGTATTAAAAAATTTTAATCGTGTTTTTATCAATGCTAAAATTGTAGAAGAAGAAGGAGATGAATGGGCTTTTAATGAAGGTTGCTTAAGTATTCCTGATGTTCGAGAAGATGTATTTCGTCAAGAAATCATTACCATAGAATACCAAGATGAAAATTTTGAAAAGCATACAGAAACGTTAAGTGGATTAGCTGCTCGTGTATTTCAACATGAATACGATCATATTGAAGGAGTTTTATTTACAGATAAACTTTCTTCATTAAAGAAAAGATTAATAAAAAAGAAGTTAGAGAATATATCTAAAGGAAAAATTGACGCAGGATACAGAATGCGTTTTCCAAATGCCAAAAGAAAATAGTCTTTAAAACTTTAAAATATTTTATATATGGAATTTAACAAAATTATTGCCGTTACTGGTAAACCAGGATTATTTGAAATTTTATCACAAACTAAAACAGGAGTTATTGTAAAGTCTATTGTTGATGGTAAACGTTTTCCTATTACAGCTACACACAATGTAAGCTTATTAGAAAACATTGCTATTTACACATACGAAGAAGAGGTTCCTTTAGCTAAGATTTTCAAAAACATTGCAGACAAAGAAGATAATAAAGAAGCTATTTCTCATAAAGAGAGTGCTGCTAAATTAACAAATTACTTTTCTGAAATTTTACCTGATTTTGATGAAGAGCGTGTATATGCTTCAAACATTAAAAAAGTAATTCAATGGTATAACAGTTTAGCGAAGGCTAATTTCGACTTTAGTACTTTAGCCACTGAAGCTGTAACCACTGAAGAGGAAGAATAAATCATGAATACTCGTAAGGATCAATTAGAGGCATTTAATCGTTTGTTAGATATTATGGATGAACTTCGTGAGAAGTGCCCATGGGATAAAAAACAAACCTTAGAAAGTTTACGCCATTTAACAATTGAAGAAACTTACGAACTGGCTGATGCCATTTTAGACAACGATTTAGAAGAAATAAAAAAAGAATTAGGCGATGTGCTTTTGCACATCGTCTTTTATGCTAAAATAGGAAGCGAAAAGAAAGCTTTTGACATTGCAGATGTAGCTAATTCTATTTCTGATAAATTAATTAGTCGTCATCCTCACATCTATGGAGACGTTAAAGTTGAAAACGAAGAGGATGTAAAAAGAAACTGGGAAGCACTAAAACTTAAAGAAGGAAAAAGTTCTGTTTTAGAAGGAGTTCCAAAAAGTTTACCTGCTGTTGTAAAGGCAAACAGAATTCAAGAAAAAGTTGCTGGAGTAGGTTTCGATTGGGAAGAACCACATCAAGTATGGGAAAAAGTTCAAGAAGAAATTTCTGAACTTAATGAAGAAATTGAAAAAGGAAACCAAGAAAACATTGAAAAAGAATTTGGCGATGTATTATTCTCTATGATTAATTACGCTAGGTTTATTAATGTAAATCCTGAAAATGCTTTAGAGAAAACCAATAAAAAGTTTATCAATCGTTTTCAATATTTAGAAAAAGCTGCTAAAAAAGAAGGAAAAGAAATTTCTGAAATGACGTTAGCAGAAATGGATGTTTTTTGGAATGCATCAAAAAAACACTTCAAATAATATAATTTAACAAATACACTTCCGTATTTTATTTTATTCTTAACAGAGGAAAATCACTTTTTTCCTAAAAGATAAACCCTGTAAATAAATGGGGAAAAATCCAATTATTATATTTAGTAACTTTATTATCAACCAATTACATAACTTAATATAATAATTATGAGAAAAATGCCCCCCGGCCTTCTATCATTAATCGCCGCTATGGTATTAATGGTAAGTTGTAACGAAAATGAGTTACAAACCGCACAAGAAACTCAAACAGTTTCAAAAGAAGTACTTCAAAAATTAAAAGATTTTAACATCAATACCAATGGTGTTCAAATTAGCAAACAACATTTACCCGATGGAACATCTGTAGACAGATATCTAGTTGAAGGAGATATTTATTTAAGTCATGAACAAATCATGGGTTTTAACAAAATATCTAATTATTTAGGTAAAAATTACAGAACCACTAATTTAGTTACTCCTGGTACTACTATAGATATTATGGGGTATAATGCTAACAATGCTTTAGGTTTATCTAGTAATGAGCAAACTGCCTTAACCATGGCTGTTCAAAACTATAACAACCTTAATTTAAGTATATCGTTTAATCTAACTTTCGGAACCAATTTTAGTAATAAAGACATGGTGGTTTATGTAGACCCTTATGTAAGTGGTTCTGGTGGATCTGCCAGTTTCCCTTCAAACGGAAATCCAAATAAATGGATAGAAATACATGGAATGTCTGGTTTAAACCTTGATATTATTGAACATGTTATTACGCATGAAATTGGACATTCAGTAGGTTTTAGACATACCGATTGGCAAACTAGACAAAGTTGTGGAGAAAATATAAATGAAGGAGATGCTGGTGTAGGTGCTATTCCTATACCTGGTACAACCGCAGGTTATGATCCAACTTCTTTAATGCTTGCTTGTTTTAATTCTGGAGTTACTGGAGAATTTAACAGTAATGATATAATAGCGTTAAATTATTTATATTAGCATTACTTAGAATAGAAATAGTAATAAAAGCTTTCATTTAAATTGGAAGCTTTTATTTTTTTGAATTACTATATCAAACGCGTATTTTTACTGTATGGATATAATAATTATTACGGGAGGAAGTAAAGGGATTGGTAAAGCTTTGGTTGAAAAGTATGCAGCTGAAAACTATAAAGTCTACTCACTTTCAAGAAGTATTGCTGATTTAAAAAACTGTACTCAAATTCCTATTGATTTATCTAATACTATAGAGATGCAGCGCTCTTTTAAAACGCTGTTAGATAATCTTAACAAAATTGAGATTTCATCCATTACACTTATTAATAATGCTGGAAGGCTCGGCACAATTGCTAATTTAGAAAATATTGAGTCGGATGATATCTCTAAAAGTATTCAATTAAACACCACTACTCCACTTATTTTATCTAGTTTATTTATTAAAAGCTTTGAAGATTTAAGTTGTAAAAAACAGATTATTACGATCTCCTCTGGTGCTGCAACAAAACCTTACGAAGGTTGGAGTGTTTACTGTACTTCTAAAGCTGCCATTGACATGATGACAAAAGCTATAGCGGCCGAGCAACGTGAATTAAAAAACGGACTAAAATGTGTAGCCATTTACCCAGGTGTAGTTGATACCAATATGCAAACTACCATTAGAAGCACCAATAAAAAAGACTTTAAAAACCTACAACGTTTTATCGATTTAAAAGAAAACAACGAATTATATACTCCAGAGTTTGTAGCGAATTCAATTTTTAAAATTGACACAGAAAATCAATTAGAAAACGGAGCTGTTATTGATATTAGAAATTTTTAAACTAAAACTTTATTTTAGTGCTACGCTATTTATTTACTCCACTAACATTAACACTACGTGTTTATATGAACTTTTATTATATAAATTATTAGCACCTCGTGCTCTAAAAAATTTAATAATATATTAATACCAACACCTCGTGCTAATAAAAACTTTTAAAAAATAAACTATCAGCACCGTGTGTTTATGAAAACTTCAATAGTAGATAACATTAACACCTTGTGTATACAAAAACTTACTATTAAAAAACTCTTAACATCTTGTGCTAATAAAAATTTTAAAAAAATAAACTATCAACACCGTGTGTTTATTAAAACTTCAATAGTAGATAACGTTAACTCTTTGTGCCTATCAAAACTTACTATTTAAAAACTCTTAACATAATACGTTTATAAAAACTTCTCGTTAAAATTTACTAAAACATGTGTTTTATTATATTTGTTTAAAAAATTATTTGTGCTTTTATTACTTTATATCCTGTCTATTTAAAAGTATTATATAACTAAAATTAATTGTAGGTATTAAAAAGTAGTTAGGTATGTATTTAGTAAAACACCATCACAAAATAAATGGTGGAATTTTGGAAATAAAACGAGAAATGACAATAAGACAAGAAATCGACAAAGATTTTAAAAATGTTTTTAATCTAATTGAAAAAGCATTTAGAACTGAAGTATACAGTGACCATAAAGAACAATATTTAGTAGAAAGATTAAGAAATTCAGAAGCTTTTATTCCTGAATTATCAATCGTTGCTGAAATAGATGGAAAAATTGTTGGGCATATTTTAGTAACAAAACTAAAAATTAAAGGTAAATTTAACGAGTTCGATTCGTTAGCACTTGCGCCTATATCTGTCCTTCCTGAATTTCAAGGAAAAGGAATTGGCGGTAAATTGATACTCGAATCACATAAAAAAGCCAAAGAATTAGGGCATAAATCAATCGTTCTATTTGGGCACGAAAAATATTACCCAAAATTTGGTTATAAACAAGCAGATAAATTTGGAATTGAATTACCTTTTAAAGTTCCTAAAGAGAATTGTATGGTAATCGAACTTATAGAAAATGGGCTGAATGGTATTAGCGGAATTGTTGAATATCCTAAAGAATTTAATGGTTAAGAAAAAAGACAACACCATAAATAAGGTATAACCGCAATTATGGTGGATTCTATTACATCCACTTAAAATTAATAAAGTTTATGGCAGACCGAAAATTAAGGTGTGTAAACTTTTAACTAACTGTTATATGAGACCTTTGACTGTAATTTAAAATGAAAAAGATTGAAATAAGAACCATAAAAGAGCCAAACTTATCAGGAAATTTTTCAATAAGCAATCTAAATACTTTGCTTTCTGAAAAAGATATGATAGAACAGACGCATCGTCACGACTTCTTTTTTGTCCTTGCTATAGAAAAAGGAAATGGAGAACACCAAATTGACTTTACCAGCTATGCTATTCTTAATTATTCTGTCTTTATTCTTCGTCCAGGTCAAGTACACCAATTAATCTTAAAAAAAGAAAGTAAAGGTTATTTGATGGCATTTGATAACAGTTTTTATGCTCCAAAAGAGAAGTTAAAAAAAGAAATGCTCTCAATAGTAAGTAGAAATAATTATTATAAACTAGAAACAGAAATTTATAATAGATTAATTCCTATTCTTGAATGTATTCTCTCTGAGTATTCCAACAAAAAAATAATGTTTAGAGATAATATTAAAGCAAATTTAGATTTGTTTTTTATAGAATTATTTCGACAAACTAAAAACTCAGACACTCTAACTAAGAATAATTCTTATGATATCAGTACACTTGAAAAGCTATTAAAGTTACTTGATATTCATTTTTATAAAAATAAGCAAGTAAGCTATTATGCCAACCAACTAAACCTTAGTACTTATCAATTAAACTCGATTACTAAAAAAGCATTAGGAAAAAGTTGTTCACAGTTAATCAACGAACGCACATTATTAGAAGCTAAAAGATATTTAGTAGCAACATCTAACCAAATAAATGAAATTTCTTATCATTTAGGATATGATGACACTTCATATTTTATTCGCTTTTTTAGAAAACAAACCGGGTTAACACCAGCGATTTTTAGACAAAGTTTCAAATAGTCCTATAATACTTAAGATTTGTGTCATTTCAACTCTCCTACCCAAAACTACCTTTGTTGAAAATTAAAAAACACAAATATGACTTCAATATTACAGGCTATTTTAATAGGCACAGGAGCTACACTTTTTATGGATTTGTATGCTTTAATATTAAAACTATTCAATATAAAATCACTTGATTATAAATTTGTAGGTCGCTGGGTAGGATATTTTCCAAAAGGAAAGTTTTCTCATCATAAAATAATGGCATCAACACCGATTAATCATGAATTACTCTTAGGTTGGATAACTCATTACCTCATTGGAATCACATTTGCTATTTTCTTAGTTCTTGCGTTCGGAAAAAAATGGTTAGAAAACCCAACTCTAACGCCAGCTTTAATTATTGGTATTATTACTATTGTTGGCCCATTCCTGTTAATGCAACCTGCTTTTGGTTTTGGGATTGCTGGTTCAAATTTACCAGACCCGAATAAGGCAAGACTTATGAGCCTTATAACACATTCTGTATTTGGAATTGGTTTATACCTAAGTGCAATGATATTAAACCAAATAGCAAAAATACTTTAAGCCATAGAAAGAGAATGAAAATAATTAAAATGAAAGTAAAATATTCTTTAACATTGCTATTAAGTATATTATTACTTAATTGTTCTAAAGATTACAGAGAGCAGCAATCTTTATCAGAAACAACAGAAACTGTTTATACACTTCCTATAGTAGTTCATATTGTACATGTAGGAGAAAGTGTAGGAATTGGTTATAATTTATCTAAAGAGCGTATTTATGATCAAATAAATACGCTTAACAACGATTTTAGAAAAAAAGAAGGAACCCTAGGCTATAACACACATATTTTAGGAGCAGATGCCAAAATAGAATTTAAGTTAGCTAAAATAAACCCTAATGGCAATCCAACAGAAGGCATTACGAGAGTTAATTTTCAAGATGTAACTATAGATGTAGAAAATGACTGGTTTTTTGATGATTTACCATATTATGGATATTGGAACAAACAAGAATATATAAACATTTGGGTGTTCCCTTTAGATGGTGTTTTAGGTCAATCTTCAGTACCATATATCAATATACCTGGTCTCGAAAATGCAAACCCAAACGGTACTACTGGAATATTAATTACCACAGCTTATTTTGGTACAACCAATACAATAAACAACCTTAACCTTGGCAGAACTCTTACTCATGAAATGGGGCACTTTTTAGGCTTAGAACACTTGTGGGGGAAAACAGAAAATGCCAATTGTATGGAATTTGATGATTATTGCAATGATACTCCTCTAGTTTCTAGAAGAACTGAGAACTGCGATAATATACAAAATTCATCTTGCAATGGAGAATTTGCTCTCACACAAAACTATATGGATTACACCTCAGATGCCTGTATGAATATGTTTACAAAAGATCAAGTAGCTAGGATGCAATATGTTTTAAAGAATAGTACAGTTAGGTCTTCATTAATAACATCATTAGCTATTAATAGAGATTAGTAAAACTGTATTCGTTGCACTACTAAAAAATACTATTCATTTAATAAAAAATACAATTCCTGTATTCTACATTTTATTATATTTGAAATAAAAAAATTGCGCGGATTTTAGTACACTATATTTTATCTGTTATTAGGAATATTGTTTTATAAGTGAGAATATAAATAAACTTACTTTTAAAGTATTATGATTCCGAGTAGTTAACTAAATCAGGTAAATAATAAGAATAAAATTCCGCATATAAACAAATTGTAGCTAATTAGAAAAAACACATGAAAAACATCACCTTTTTACTTTTATTTTTTTGTTCATTAAATACAATTGGACAGAAAAAACTAAAAATTGAAATAGATAATCCTGAGCCTAGAGTTGGACAAAGCGTTACTTTTTCTATAAATGTTGACTTTTTGACTGATTACTTCAAAAAAGAGTTAGGAAAAAATATCGATCTCACTCGTTCATCCTCAATTTTCGGAATGCAATCAGATAATTTTGAAAGGGTAATTATTTTCGAAAAAGCAAAAAAATATGAAGTTGGACCTTTTGATTTCGAATTTAACGGTAAAAAATATACAACTGAAATTATTAAAGTAAAAGTTCTTCCCAAATTACCAATGGAAAATGGACTTTGGTTAAGAACAACAGAATCTGATGGTCAACAATATCTTATTCTTGAACAGTTGATAAGTAACGAATCTAATAAAACAGATAATGAAAATGGTGGTTATTCTCATACAATTGGTGGTGTAAAGCCAGAAGGAAAAGAATTCGCTGAATTAAATGAGGAATTAACAAAAGGAGTTGAATTAAGTAATTACAGTTCAGCTACTAATACTTTGAAACCTGAAGGTGCTGGATTGTTTGATACTGGTTTTTCATATTCAATCAAAAAGTATAAAATAAAATTTGAGGAAAATTTTAATGGAGAATATATAATCACGGAAACTGACTTTAAAAATTTACCTGAAAAGTTTGATATTAGGAAAATTGAATTAAAAAAATAATTGGCTACAATTAATATGAATTTAGGTACTTAACCAATATTTAATAAAATAAAAAACATGACTTCAAAAGAGAGATTAGAATATTGTACTATTTGTGAAAATAGAATAGTTGACTTTAAAAATGGACTGATTTGTAGCCTAACTAATCAAAAACCTAATTTTGAAAACATTTGTGATTTTTTCACAAAAGATGAAAAAGAAGCCGAACGAAAACTTAAAATGAAACTTGATGCAGCTGGAACATCAAGAAGTCAAAATGGTTCTTTAAATCCTGCAAAAAACATCAATTATGGGATATTCTTAACTATATCTGGAATTCTTGTATTATTACTCATATCTCTTTTATTTGGTGTCATAATTTTAACAACAGGTATTTCATTTATAATTAGAGGTAATTCGCAGAAGAAAATATTAGCAAAAAATAAATCTTTTAATAAAAAATTGAAAGGAAAATAATGGGATTTAACATATCTGGTTTAGCAATAAACAAAAACTATGAAAATGATTTTAGTCAACTACAAAAAGAGTTAGGTTGGAATTTAGAAAAACAATCTGAAATTGATTTTGAAACAGCTTCTTCAAATTGGACAGAAGATGGTATTTGTGATGTATATTTTTCAGAAAAAGGGACTTTAATGTTTATTAATATAGATAAATGTTCCGAGTCTTTTCCTTTAAAAAATGATCATACCTTAACCTTTGCTCTTTCAGAAACTTCAATGGTTTTTAATCTAAATTATTGTGAAAATGGAATTGAAAAACGTTCCATTTTAGAAGTAGAAGATAATAGAATACAAGATGAAGGTAAAATACTTGCCATAGAAGAAAGCTCAGAAGATACTGCTGATATTATTTGGAATCAAATAGAAGTTGTTATTGGAAAAAGATTTTGGGATATAGAACCAGATGAAAAAGCTGTTCGGAATTGGAGCTGATTTAACTTTAGAAATATTAAGATCTTCATTAGACATATTAAAAAAACATAAAAAACCAAAATCAAATTTGTTTGGCTTTATTACTAAAAATAAGTATTGGGAGAATAAAAAAATTGAACAAGTGTTAGACAAATTAGATGATGAATATTATAATTTGGACGATAAAGAAAACTTGACAGAATTACTGGGGAATTATTTACGAAGCTTCGAAATAAAACAACATTAATAAATTTCCTAAAAAACAAACAAAATTCTAACTATTAGAAAATTATAATATATTAGTAACCAAAAATTAGCTTAGTGTTAAAAAAAATTGATTATCTATTTTTTGGTTATGTACTCATAACAACCATCCTCTTATTAATTTCTTGGAATCAATCCCCAAAATCTTTAGAATTATTAGGTACTAGAGGAATTATTGTTCTGGTAGTTTTAGGAATCATCTATCTAAATAGTAAACTAAAGAATTCCATTTTAGAATTAATCAGAAACATATATCCTGTAATAATAAGTGGGTATTTTTATTCGGAAACCGTATTTTACAATAAGTTTATTTGGGGTAATTTAGATCAAAAATTAATCGATTTAGATCAATATCTATTTGGATTCCAACCCAGTTTAGTCTTTTCAGAATACTTTTCTAACAAACTTTTTAGCGAGTTAATGTACTTTGGGTACTTTTCATTCTATTTACTAATTACAGGCTTTGTAATAGTTGTCTATTATAAGCTTACAAAAGAAACTACAGCTTTAATTTTTAAATTTTCGGCATCCATGCTACTGTTTTATTTGTTTTTTGGAATAGTTCCCGCAGCGGGTCCACAATTTTATTTTCCTTCACCAGAAAAAGATTTGCCCGTAGCATTTGTTTTCGATAAAATAATGCATTTTATACAAGCCAATGCAGAACAACCCACAGCAGCATTTCCAAGTTCGCACGTAGGAATTTCAATTATCATTTTACTTTTACTTAGAAAAAGAGCGCAATTAGTATTTAAAATTGCTATTCCGTTTGTAATAATTTTAATCTTTTCTACCGTATATATAAAAGCTCATTATGCCGTTGATGTTATTGGCGGAATACTAATTGCACCAATTATCTTATATTTAGCATCAGTTTTATATAAAATTCCCTTTTTAAATAAAGAAATCAAACTTTAATTTATCACATGATTCAACTGAAAGAAGTTAAATCCAAAAAGGATTTAAAAACATTCATACAGCTTCCTTTTAAAATTCACAAAAACCATAAAGAATGGTTACCACCATTAATTTCTGATGAATGGAAAGTGTTTGATAAAACAAAGAATCATTCATTTAAACATTGCGATACGCTCATACTTTTAGCAGAAAAGAATAATGAAATTGTTGGTAGAGTTATGGGAATAATAAACCATACTTACAATACCGGTAATAATGAGAAAAATGTTCGTTTTTGCTTTTTAGAATGCTATGACGACGCTAAAGTGTACGACTCCCTAATATCTGCTGTTGAAAAATGGGGACAAGAAAAGGGAATGAATACTATTGTTGGTCCTTTAGGCTTTTCAGATAAAGATCCACAAGGTTTTTTACTAGAAGGTTTTAATGATCCTATGACGGTGATGGTTACCAACCCAAGCTTTGAATATATGATTTCTCATACCAAAAGAAACGGTTTTAAAAAGAAGTTAGATATATTTCAATACAGAGCACAAATACCCGAAAAAACTCCAGAAATCTATACTAAAATTGCCGATAGAGTTAAAAGAAGAGGATTTAAAGTTTTAGAGTTTAAAAAGTCGAAACATGTGAGACCGTATGTAAAACCTGTTTTCGATTTAATCAATGCCACATATAAAGATATTTATGGTTTTGCTCCTTTAGAAGATATTGAATCTAAAGAATTTTCTGAACGTTTTTTGCCTTTACTAAAGCCACAATACATAAAAATTGTGGTAGACGATAAAAGTAAAGTTGTCGCTTTTGTAGTAGCTATGCCCGACATAAGCAATGGCTTTAAAAAAGCCAATGGAAAACTATTTCCGTTTGGATTTATTTATATCCTTAAAGCCTTTAAACAAACCAATCAATTGAATTTATTATTAGGTTGTGTTAGTGAAGAACTACAAAATTCGGGTTTAATAGCTTTAATGGCGCAGTCTATGTACAAATCAGCTAAAGAAAACGGATTAACAGTTTTAGACAGTCATTTAATATTAGAAGACAACAAAAAAATGCGTGCTGTGATGGAACGTATGGAGCATGAAATTTATAAAAAGTATCGAATTTTTGAAAAGATTTTGTAAATAGATTACTTTATTTGCAATGAATATTGATAATATTAAAACGGATTCTCATTCATATAAAAATTGTATCTAATTTCTATGAAAACACTTTTTGAAAATAAAAAAAATAAAATTAAATACAATAGGCTTTTAAAGAGTATGCTTATAAGTGTACCTATTTCAGCTCTTATATTTAGTTTTTTCAAAAGTTTTTTGAGCTGGACAAAACCCGAAATTAAGGAAATTTTGATTTTTATTTTGATCCTTGGTATTTTAAAATTGGGAGAAGCTCTCATACATAATTATAGAAATCATTTAGAGAGTATTACTTTGGATTATGAGAATGAAAAAATAATGTTTAGCCATGTAGTACTATCAAAAGAAAACACGAAAACCACAATGGAATTAAAAGAAATAAAAATCTCGGAAATAAAACACGTGCCTGTTTCTTGGTTTTCATTCATTAATTATTTCTGGATATCAGACGAGAAATCAAAAATTAAAATTTCTACAGCTGGGCATGAAAACAAAGATATTATACTAAATAAAATTCACTCTGAATTAAAAAACATACAACAAAATGTATAATTAATTGCTTAGTCTAAGTTATTTTTGAATGTACTCGCTCAAAGCCAAAACTAGTAATTTTTAATTACTTTTGGTGAAAATAGTGTAATCGTACACAAAACGTTGGCAGTAATTATCAAAATTAACTGAAATAAATAAAAATGACCAGAGAAGAAAAAATAGAATTCTATAATGTTTTAAATAAAGGGCAATTTTTCATTAATTTTCCTGTGATGTTAGTCATGTTTGGTCTTATGGGACTTTCATATTATTTAAACAAAATTGATATTATTTCAAAACCAATAATGTTAATTTGTTTAGTTGTTTCATTCATTTCTGGATGGTTAGTTTGGTCATTATTTATTGCTAAATGGAGAATTTTTGCTTTTGAAAAAATAGATGAAAAATTTCATTTGAATTTAAAAAACGAAGCCATTAAGGCTAAATTAATCTGGCCTGATGGTCACATTTTTGAAAAAACTGAAATACGTACTAAAGAACAAAAAATAAAAATTAAAGCTATAAATGATAGAATTAATGAATTAAACAATATTAACTAAACAATGAATATTGTCGACTTCATCATTGGTGCGTTATTAATGAATGCTATGCCACATCTAATTTTCGGGCTTACTAAAACTTATTTCCTTGGATTATTTGGATATAGACCTAAAGGAAATATTGTCTAAGCCATTCTTCAATTTTTCCTTTGCTGCTTATTATTCTATTTCAACTATGGATATAAAGACCTATTAAATAATAGTTATTTAATAGAAGGAATTACTGTACTTTCTCTATATTTTATATTTGGTAAGTTTCTCATTAAATTTTATGGAAAACAAAAAACTACAGTTAACAAAACCTATAAATAATTTAGGTTTTAAAACTAACAATATAAAACAAAACCGAAAAGTTTATGGCTCATGACTATACGAAGTTCGTGAATTCTCGGCTACGTACTATACTAATAGTCGAACCGTTAGTGAAACTTTAATAAGCATCTACATCAATAATAAAACGAATAGGTCTAAAATCTTTTACAGCTTCAAAGGTATTTCTAACTTTTACTAATTGTTCTTTCGTTTTACCTAAGGATTGCTTTGGTGGGATTTTTATAACCAAGTTTTTAATATACTGATTTCTAATACGTGAAACTGCTGGTGCTGTTGGTCCTAATACATTTTCTCCAAATACATTTTGTAGCGACTTCGCTAACCAATTAATACCACTATCTACCCTCGTATAATCTTTATGCTTTAAAGTAATTTTAATCAGCCTATAATAAGGTGGATAATGAAATTGCCAACGATCTTGCAGCTGCTCTTTATACATTTCGGTATAATTCGTTGTAGAAACTTGTTGTAATATTTGATGATATGGATTGTAAGTCTGTATCGCTACATTCCCTTGTTTCTTAGTTCGTCCTGCCCTACCCGACACTTGCACCATTAACTGGTACGCACGTTCATGTGCTCTAAAATCAGGAAAATTTAACATGGAATCGGCATTTAAAACACCAACTAACGATACATTTTCAAAATCTAATCCTTTAGAAAGCATTTGAGTACCCACTAAAATATCTATTTCTTGCGCTTCAAAAGCCCCAATTATTTTTTGATATCCATATTTACCACGAGTGGTATCTAAATCCATTCGCCCGATATTATGGTTTGGAAATAGTTCTTTTAGCTCCAATTCTATTTGTTCAGTACCAAAACCTTTCGTATCTAAAGTAGTACTACCGCAAGCGCCACAATTATTAGGCATTGCACGTTGGTAATGACAATAATGACACTTTAATTCTTTTCGAAACTTATGAAATGTTAAACTAACATCGCAATTAGGACACTGCGGAGAAACCCCACAAGTAGTACACTCTACCACAGGAGAAAATCCTCTTCTATTTTGAAACAAAATTACTTGCTCTTTTTCTTCCAATGCCTCGTTAATCATTTTTAGCAAACGATCAGAAAAATGACCTTTCATTTCCTTCTTTCGATGTTTTTCTTTCACATCAATCAATTCAATTTTGGGTAATTGAATATTTCCAAAACGTCGATTTAATTCAACAAAACCATATTTATTTTGTTTTGCATTGTAGTAACTTTCTAACGAAGGTGTTGCCGATCCTAACAATACTTTTGCATTGTGTAAATGCCCTAAAACTACCGCAGCATCACGTGCATTATATCTCGGTGAAGGTTCAAATTGTTTATATGAAGATTCATGTTCTTCATCGACAACAATTAAACCTAAGTTTGAAAAAGGTAAAAAACCAGAAGAACGTGCTCCTAAAATTATTTGTGCTTTGGGCTTATTCTCTAATACATTATTCCAAACTTCAACACGCTCATTCATTGAATATTTTGAATGAAATACAGATATAAAGTTTCCAAAATAGTTTTGTAAACGAGTTATTATTTGTGTGGTTAATGCTATTTCAGGTAACAAAAACAACACTTGTTTTCCTTCTGCAATAACCTCTTTTATCAGTTTTACATAAATTTCTGTTTTACCAGAACCTGTAACTCCGTGCAATAAGGTAACATTTTGTGTTTCGAAACTAGTTTTAACTTCATTAAAAGCTTGTTCTTGAAACTCATTCAATGCTTTTATTTGATTGGTTTCTCCTTGAAAGCTAATTCTATCAGTTTGAATTTGATAAAACTCAAAAATATCTTTGTCTACCAATGCTTTTAAAACAGCAGATGAAACTCCAGATTTTTCTTCTAAATCTTTAGCTTTTATAGGCTTTTTAGAAGTTGCTAACTGAAAATATATAAGAACAGCTTCTCGTTGTTTTTTTGCTCTTGAAAGTTCTTCTAATAAACCTTGAAGTGCCTCGTTAGAATTGTAAACAGCATTCAAACGGACATATTTTACCAATTTTGGTTTATATGTCTCGTAAATTTCTTCTTTAATATAAACAGCGCTTTTTTCTATCAAGCCATTAATTATAGGCAATACTGTTTTCTTTCCAAGAATATTAACTACTTGATGAATTGTTAGTTGAGAATGATGTTGTAAGGCTTCAAAAATTAAAAACTCTTCATCTGTTAAAACAGATTCATCAGTAAAGTCTTCATTTTTATAAATTATAGTTTCACTCTCTAATAAAAAAGCAGAAGGCAATGCAGCTCTATATACATCTCCTAATGAGCATAAATAATAATTAGAAATCCATTGCCAATGTTTTAATTGACGCTCATTTACAATAGGTTGATCGTCTAATATTTGCTGAATATCTTTTGCTTCATACAACTCTGGTGCATTTTGATGAATATTGAACACCAAAGCTGTATAAATTTTACTTTTTCCAAAAGATACCGCTACCCGCATTCCTTTTTTAAGAAATGAAAACTCTGCTTCTGTTACCGAATAGGTAAACGTTTTTTGCAGTGGAATGGGTAATATGACGTCGATGAAATATGACATTACTCTATTATTTCTATAGGTGAAGGAAGTGGAGGTTTTTGATAAATAATATTTCCATTCTTATCAAAATATCTAAAATCTGGTTCTAATAATATTTGAAGAGGATATACTTTCTTTAAAGAATCTATATTTTGTTTTTGAAAACTATTAATAAAATTAAAATAAGAAACTGAAATTGTATCTAGTGCTTTAGATATTCTTTCTTTTGATTTTTTCTCAAAATTACGATATCTAATAATAATTAAGTTTTTATTAGGGTTTTCGCAATGCATAGGGTCTTTTCCAAAGTTTAAAAACTCTTTATGTAAGTATTTTTCTAAAACCTTAACTTTTAAAACCTCTTTTTCATTAAAGAAAGTTTTATCATCCTTAAAATTACCTTCTAACCAAATCGTATTTCTATCTTTAGGGCAAAATGTAGGTAAATGACAAGAAATAACTAGGTTTATATTTATAGGTAAATCTTTATTATTTAACCTAATAAATTGATTTTTACTTGCTATTTCTTCATAATACTTGCATTTCTCAGGAGAATCTTTAAAACCATGTATTGTATCAAAAGAAAAAACAAAAGTTGAATCTGTATTTTTTTGAGTAGGGAAAATATCTTTCATTGTTAAAACTCTTTCTTTTGGAGTTTTTGAACAAGAAATTATCACTACTAATAAAATAGGAATTATATATGTTAAAAGCTTTTTCATCTAATATCAAAACTACACAAAAATCACTACATTGTAAACAGAAAAATTAGTGTATTTATGACTTCATCAGCATGGAAAAACAAAGGAAAATTCTTAACCATTAATAATCAGCAAGTTTTTGTAATAGATGAAGGGACTTCTAACGACACCTTGGTTATTTTACACGGCTATCCTACCTCTTCTTTTGATTACTATAAAGCACTACCCTTTTTAACTAAAAAGTACAGAGTTATTATTCACGATCATTTAGGTTTTGGTTTTTCTGATAAACCTTTAAACTATTCCTATTCATTAATTGAACAAGCTGATATGGCTTTATTAGTATGGGAAAAACTAGGCTTAAAAAGTATAACACTTTTGGCACACGATTATGGTACTAGTGTAGCTACTGAAATCGTTGCGAGAAATAATCAGAATCAATTAAAAATTACGATTGATAAACTAATTTTATGCAATGGAAGCATGCATATTGAATTGGCTAAACTAAGAACCATTCAAAAATTATTAAAAAATAAATTAACGGGTAAATGGGTTGCTAAATTGGCGAATCAAGCGATTTTTAATAGCAACATTAAAAAAATATACTTTGATGCTAAGAAAGTTACTCAAGAAGAATTAAATGAAATGTGGTTTCAAATAAACTATAATAACGGACGAAATGTTATTCACTTACTAAGTAATTATATTAACGAGCGTTACTTCTTTTGGAATCGTTGGATTGGTGGATTGACAAAAACTAAAATCCCTACAAAAATTGTTTGGGCTACCCACGATCCTATTGCTGTAAAGGCAATTGGTGAACAATTACAAAAAGAAATACCCAACAACGAATTGCTTTGGTTAGAAAATACAGGACATTTTCCTATGTTAGAAACTCCTGAAGGATGGAGTAAATTGATACTAAGCTAGCTTATAAAATCTAAATACAATTTCTCAACTTTAGCTCTAGCCCAAGGCGTTGTTCTTAAAAATTTTAAACCTGATTTATAAGTAGGATTATTTCTAAAAGCATTAATCTTTAAAATATCTCCTAATTCTTCCCAACCATATTCTAAATATAATTCTTCTAGCATGGTTGCTAATTTTATTCCGTGTAGTGGGTTGTTTGGTTGTTCTTGGCTCATATTCTATTTAAAGCTGTAAAAGTAAAGATTCTACTTGATTAATGTATCCAATAAACTTCTAACTTTTGCACTATTCCAATTTGCAGGCCCTTTTTTCTCCATAACAATAGCACCTTTTTTATCTACAATAAAAGTTGCTGGTATTGTTTCGCTATTAAACTGTTCTGGTCTTTTACTTAGCGGATTATAGGTTGGCAACCTATAGTTATTTTTTTTATAGAAATCAGAAATAACACTCCAATCTTCACTACTTACAAAAACAAATTCAACCTTATCTTTATAATCATTGTACAATTCTTGAATATTTGGCATTTCTGCTCTACATGGAGGACACCAAGTAGCCCAAAAACTAACAAAAACAACTTTATTTTTTACCTGATTAAAATCTATACTTGCGGTATTTAATCCTTTTAAATTCCAGTTATAACTAGTTAATTGCTCTCTCTTTTCAACTTTAATTGTTGATGGAGAAAAAGAAATTAATCGAATAAAATACACCTTAGTAGGCGGATATAATAGCAAACCTATTATAACAACAAATACACTATTATAAATTGTCTTTTTAGTAAACTTCATTAGTCCAAACTAGGCAATACAAAATCGTTTAACACACTTTTCTTTGCCATCATCTCTTCTATTGCCTTCACTGTTCTTGGCGCTTCGTTTGATAAATTTACTGGAGTATCTTTTGTAATTAAAATGTCGTCTTCTATACGAACGGCTATTCCCCACCATTTTTTATCACATTTACTTCCTTCTGGAATATAAATACCTGGCTCTACAGTTATAACCATATTTTCTTGAAACTTCCCATAAGTTCCTGGATCATGTACATCTAATCCAATATGGTGCGACGTTCCATGAGGGAAATACATATGTTTTTCATCTAACGACTTAATAATTCCTAAATCTAACAGCCCTTGATTTATTACTTGTTTTGCTTCTTGACCTGGTTGCCAAAATTGATTTCCTGCTTTAGAAACTGCTATACCAGCATTTTGTGCTTTTAAAACAATATTATAAATAGCTTTTTGCTCTGGAGAAAACTTCCCATTAGCAGGAATTGTACGAGTAACATCGGCTGTATACCCTCTATATTCCGCACCTAAATCCATTAAAACTAACTCATTATTAACCTTCGTTTTATTGTTTTCTATATAATGTAAAATACAACCATTATTCCCTGCTCCTACGATAGATGGATATCCTTCATATTCTGCACCATACTTTTTATATACAAACTCATGAATTCCTTGAATTTCTGTTTCAGACATTTCAGACTTCATCGCTTTCATCATTTCAACTTGGCCTATAGCCGAAATACGAATTGCTTTTGTTAACAATTTCATTTCTTCTGGAGTTTTTATTTCTCGCATTTCTGCCATTCGAGTAGATAAAAACTGAATATCAATATTAGATTTCTCATTCAATTTTAACTCCGCTTTTTGTTGAAACTCTTTTTTTAATTTATTATTTGTAGCGTTTTTATACCCCATCAATAGTTTATCTCTTTTAAAACTAGGATAATATGTAATCGCTTTTCCTATTATTTGAGCTACATTAGCACTATTCTCTACTGGTGTAGATTTTATTAATTCGTATACGTATTTCTTTTCTTTTGATAAAAATGATGATGGATTGTATCCTGATTTACTTTTAAAAGTATTTACTAAATCGTAAACTTCAGCTTTATTTCTTTCTGAATTTCTATAGTCATCTTTGAACTTTTCTATAAAAATTTGATCAAAATTTTTAAAGTTTAATTCATCTGAAATAAAATCCTCTGCATTTTTAGCAACTTTAAAACCTAACTCTTTTTTTGTTCCTTCTATTCCTAATCGCTTTCCATTCCACAGTTCTGCTCTAGGGTCATTTTTTTGAACATATAATATTTCATTATAAGTATTCCCTTTATCATCTGTTTGATTCTCAGAAAATAATACTAAAACAGCATTTGGTTCACGATACCCAGTTAAATAATAAAAATTTGGGTCTTGATGAAAAACATAATCTACATCATTTGCTCTATTTCTTATTGGGTTTGCAAATACTATTGTAACAGAATTCTTAGGCATTTTAGATCGTAGAACCTCTCTTCTGTTCTTATGAAAATCTGCGGATAAATAATCTGTAGGTGTTTGTGCAGTTACAGTATTTAGTACTCCTAATAAACAAACAAATAGTATTCTTTTAAACATTTTTTAGCTTTTATTGATTCTCAAATGTAACATTCTTTCATTTATAATAAGAAAATATTAACATATTTTTAGGTAATAATTCATTGAAATATTAAACAGAATCTGACTATTTGTTTCTCAATTTTTCAATACTTTAGCGATACTTTAAAACAAACAATTTTAAAATGAAAAATACTGCTTTAACACATATTCATGAAGCTTTAGGTGCTAAATTAGTTCCTTTTGCTGGTTATAACATGCCTGTACAATATGAAGGTGTAAACATTGAACACGAAACTGTAAGAAAAGGAGTTGGTGTTTTTGATGTAAGTCATATGGGTGAATTTTTCTTAAAAGGAGAAAATGCTTTGGCTTTAATTCAAAAAATATCATCTAATGATGCTTCAAAATTAGTGCCTGGAAAAGCACAATATAGCTGTATGCCTAATGCTGATGGTGGTATTGTTGATGATTTAATCATTTATATGATTAGTGAAACTGAATATATGCTTGTTGTTAATGCTTCTAATATTGAAAAAGATTGGAATTGGATTTCTCAACACAATGATTTAAATGTTGCAATGGAGAATCGTTCAGAAGAATGGTCTTTATTAGCTATTCAAGGTCCTAAAGCTGCCGAAGCTATGCAATCGTTAACCTCTGTAGATTTATCTACTATTAAGTTTTATACATTTGAAATTACCGATTTTGCTGGATTGCCAAATGTAATTGTTTCTGCTACCGGATATACTGGTTCTGGAGGTTTTGAAATTTATGTTAAGAACGAAGATGTGGAAGCTGTTTGGAAAAAAGTTTTCGAAGCTGGTGCTAATTGGGGTATAAAACCTATTGGATTAGCTGCACGTGATACATTACGTTTAGAAATGGGATATTGTTTATATGGTAATGATATTGACGACACTACTTCTCCTCTTGAAGCTGGTTTAGGCTGGATTACTAAGTTTACAAAAGACTTTGTAAACGCTGAAGCTTTAAAAGCGCAAAAAGAAGCTGGTATTACTAAAAAACTAGTTGCTTTTGAATTAACTGAACGCGGTATTCCTCGTCAAGGCTATGATATAGTGAATAGTGATGGTGATAAAATAGGAAGAGTTACTTCTGGTACTATGAGTCCTTCTTTAAGTAAAGGAATTGGTTTAGGTTATGTTACCAAAGACTTATCGAAAGTAGATTCTGAAATTTTTATTCAAGTACGTAAAAAACAAATTCCTGCAAAGGTGGTTAAATTACCTTTTTATAAAGGATAATTAAATTACTATTTATACATAAAAAAAGCAGCTCAAAATGAGCTGCTTTTTTTACTACTTCTTCTTTTATTAACTATTCTTCTTTTTATCTTTTGAAGCTTTATTCCAAATTTTAATTTCATCATCTTTCGTTACCCCTCCTAAAACTTCTACATTAACACCGTCAGAAGTTCCAAGTTTTATATCTCTTTTTTCAAATTTATCATCACTAACTTTAATTTCAACATAAGGCTTCTCAGTTTTCTTATCAAACTTTAACAATGCTTCTTTTATTGATAATACACTATCTTTTTTCTCTAAAACAATATCTGCATTTGCACTATAACCTGCTCTAATAAAATATTTATCATCTAAAGTTACATCCGCTTTTATTTTAAATTGTACTGCTCCTCCTTCTTCAGTTCCTTTAGGAGCAATGAAGTTTAATTTTGCTGGGAATTTTTTATCTTCAATAGCACCTAATGCAACTTCAATATCTGTTCCTTTTATTAATTTCCCTACTTCAGACTCATCAACTTTCCCTTCAAAAATCATTTTAGTCATATCTGCAATACGAGCAATCGTAGTACCAGCATTAAAATCGTTAGTTTGAGTAACCTGATATCCTTTTTTAACAGGAATCTCAACAACCATACCCGATGTAGTTGCTCTAATACTAGTATTTGCTGCATTTCCTAATCCAGAAGTAGTTCCTTTTTTAATGATATCCATATCTGAGCGTGCATTAGATAATGCTTGTCTTGCGTTATTAAAATTCAATTCAGAATTTTCAAATGCCTGACGAGAAATTACGCCTCTATCAAATAATTTCTTATTTCTATCAAATTGTACTTTTGCATTTTCAAATGAAAGTTTTGCATTTTTAACACTTCCATTTGCTCTATTTAAAGATGCTACATTTGGTACAACTCTAACAGTTGCTATTAAATCTCCTACTTTAACTATTGCTCCCTCTTCTACCAAAATCTTATCAACAATACCGGCAATTTGAGGTTTAATTTCTACTTCTTCTAAAGGAATTACTTTTCCAGTTGCTACCGTTTTTTTAATAATTGTTGTTCTAAACGGTTTTTCTGTTTCAAATTCTACTATATTTTTTTTGTTCTTTTTCCCGAACCAAACTAGTGCTACTACAAATAGTACTAAAACAATTCCTAAAATAATTTTTGCTCTTTTACTCATGATTTATTGTTGATTTATTCTTCTCTTAATGCTTCTATTGGTTTAACTATTGTTGCCATATAGGCTGGTATTAATCCTATTAATGTACCTAGTACTACTAAAGTTGTAAATGCTATTAAAATAATTGGAATATTTACCGTTGGATTTATTAATGTCGCATCTGGTCCTTGACCAAAAGCTGAATCTATTAAAAATAAAACTAATGCTCCAAAAACAATTCCTAACATACCTGCTACTGTAGTTAAAAAAACAGATTCCAATATAATTTGTTGTCTAACACTTTTTGGTGTTGCTCCTAAAGCTCTTCTAATTCCAATTTCTTTTGTTCGTTCTTTTACTGTTATTAAAAGAATATTTCCAATTGCAAATACACCTGCTATTAATGTTGCAATACCTACAAACCATGTAAGAAACTGCATTCCTGTTAAAAACCCTGTGAATTTTGCTATTTCAACTCCTAAATTTACACTTCCAAAAGCTCTTTTATCATCTGGGTGTACTTTATGTAAATTTTTTAAAGTTAATAATACATCTTTTTCTAATTGCTTAATATTAACACCTTCATTAGCTGTAATCATCATCCAATGAATCTTATCTCCCATGTTGTATATCTGCTGATATGTTGTAAATGGAATGTATGCTGTATCACCGTCAAAACTTATTCCGTTAGACCTTTTGTAAACTCCTATCACTTTAAAATTGATATTATTTACTTTTATATATTGACCAACTGGTTTTTCGTTTTTATCAAATAACTGTTTATAAATATCCTCTGCTATTACTACTACTTTAGATTTTGTAGCAATATCATTCTCATTTAAAAACCTTCCATAAATCAATTCTTTCTTTTGCACTTGATCTAATACAGGATAATCTCCACTTACTTGAAAACTCCCCGATTTAAATCCTTTAATTAACTGTGCATTTGTTTGACTTCTAGGTGCTAATAGTTTTATATCCTTAAACTCTTCTTTTAAAATTTTAACATCTGTTAAAGTTGGTAAGAATCGTCTACCTTTTTGAAACCCTTTAAAAGGGGTATCTGTAGATTGTGTCCATATAAAAACACTATTTGTTGCAAAGTTTCCAAAAATCTTTTTAAAGTTATTTTCCATCCCTCTGGCTGCTCCTAAAAGAACTACCAATAGAAATATTCCCCATAGTACCCCAATAATAGTAATTATGGTCCTAATTTTATTTTTACGGATGCTTCCGTAAATTTCTTGCCAAGTATCTGAATCAAATAAAAATCTCATAATTAATCTGCTCTTAATGCTACAATTGGTTTGATTCCTGCAGCTCTTTTAGCTGGTACATAACCTGCAATTAAACCTGATAATATTAAAACAATAGTTGCTCCTATTACAATTCCAGGGCTTACACTTGGATCTTTGATAAAATACTTCTCTAAGCTATCTCCTATTAAACTTAAAATATAGGTTCCTAATGACAAGCCTAAATAACCTGCGATTGTTGTTATTAATACGGATTCTTGCACTACCATTCCTATAATAGATGCTGGTTTAGCTCCCAATGCTTTTCGTATTCCAAACTCTTTAGTACGCTCTTTTATAACAAAAATCATAATGTTACTAATCCCTATTATTCCTGCTATTAAAGTTCCAGATCCTACAAAAATTACAATAAAATACAAAGCCAACATAAAAGTTCCAATTCCTTTATTAGCTTCTGCCATATTACGAACTGATAATGCACTTTGATCATCTGGATGAATTCCTAATTTTTTACGTAAATCACGCTCCATTTTATTTCCAAATGCTATTGCTTGATCTAATGTTAATTTAGGATCATAACCTATGTTTATTTGACTAATATGATCATTATTACCATATATCATTTGTGCAGTAGTAACTGGCATGTAAGTTTGACGCTCTTCATTATCACCTCCATCATCAGAAAAAATTCCTATAATTTTATATGAAATTCCACTTACATTAACTCTTTTTCCTAAAGCTGGTTTTTCGCCAAATAAATCTTGTTTTACCAATCGACCAATAACAATAACTTTTGCTTTTTCTTTAATATCTCTTTCATTAATATATCGTCCTTCATCCATGATAGTTTTTTCTAAAAACTGGTGATCTGGATGAACCGCTCTTAATCGATAATTATCTGATTTATTTTTATATGAAATATTAACACTCTTATATATACGTGCTGTTAAATGCTGAATTTTATCTTCATATTCATTTTTAACGTAATTAAAATCTTTATTTTTTAATTGGATTCTTCTTCCCGTTTGTAATCCTTTATAAGGCTTTGATGTTTTCCACACTCTTACAAACATTGAGTTTTGAGCATCATCTACAAAAGCTCCTTTAAATGAATTACTTAACCCACTTACAATACCAAATAATAAGGTAAACAAAAGTATAGCAAAAGCTACCGTAAAACCAGACATAACTGATCTTAACTTATTTTTACTTATGCTTTGGAATATTTCTCTCCAACGATCTAAGTCAAACATAATTAAACTGCTTTAGCTTTTGTTTTAGTTTTTGAAGTTAACTCATCACTTATAATAACTCCATCTTTTAAACGAACAACTCGATTTGTTTGCTCCGCTACTTCTTCCTCATGTGTAATTACAAAAACCGTCATCCCTTCATCATTAATTTCTTTTAACAAATCCATTACAGAATCGGTTGTAGTAGAATCTAATGCTCCTGTTGGCTCATCTGCTAATACTACTTTAGGTTTCGTTACTAAAGCTCTTGCAATGGCTACACGTTGTTTTTGTCCTCCTGAAAGTTCATTTGGTAAATGATTTGCCCACTCTTTTAAACCTACTTTCTCTAAATAATCTAACGCTACTTTTAAACGCTCTTTTCTTGCCATTCCTTTATAATAAAGAGGCAACGCTACATTTTCTAATGCTGTTTTATAAGATATTAAATTAAAAGATTGAAAAACAAACCCTAGAAATTTATTACGTAAGACTGCTGCTTTCTTCTCATTTAAATTTTCAATTAATTGACCATTTAAATAATAATTTCCTTCATCATGCTCGTCTAGTAATCCAACAATATTTAATAAAGTTGATTTACCTGATCCTGAAGATCCCATAATAGATACAAATTCACCTTCTTTAATATGTAAATCTAATCCTTTTAAAACATGAAGTGAGTCTTTACCTATTGGGTAAGATTTGTGTAAGTTTTCTATTCGAATCATTGCGTTAGTTAATTTTTATACTAAAATAAATACTGATATATATTTTTATTACCAATAAAATGTTAAATCGCTATTTACTTTTCTACTAGACGCTTAATTTTGATTTATGTTACACGTTTTTATACTTATTTATAATTTAGCTTTATTAAAACTCTAATAAATGATTGATTTACCTGTTAATAAAAAAATAATTTTGTTTGATGGCATTTGCAATTTTTGCAATGATGCTGTACTAAAAACTATAAATTATGACAAAGAAAATCAATTTGTATTTGCTTCTTTACAGTCTGATATTGGTAAAAAAATTACAAGTCATCTAGGTATAAATACTTCTAAAATTGATTCTATAATTCTTTACGATCCTGATATAGCTTATTATATTAAATCTACTGCTGCATTAAAAATAATGAATGAGTTTGGCGGTATTTGGAAAGTCTCTAAATTTTTCTTGATTTTCCCAGAAACTATTCGAAATATTGTTTACAATTTTATTGCCAAAAACAGGTATAAATGGTTTGGTAAGAAAGAAGAATGTATGATTCCTTCTAAAGAAGTTAAAGAAAAATTTTTATCATAAAAAAACGTACTTAACTAATTAAGTACGCTTTTTAAAAAATTATATTTAATTTTTTCTTAGAAATTAAATCCTAATCCAAATTTAAAATTTCTTCCTCTTGTTGAGAAACCTAAAACTTCTTGATAATCTTCGTTTAAAATATTAGATATATTAAACATTAATCTAACATTATCATTTAACTTATGATTTGCAGAAAAATCTAAAAGAGAATACGATTCTAAAACTGTGCTTACACTTGGCCAAGGTCTAAAATCTGTATCATCTCTATCACTTATAAACTGATAATTCAACCCTAAATTAGTAGCTTTATAAGTATAATTTACTCCTGCGTTGATTTTATGTTTTGGAATTCTAATAGCTATAACATCATTTTTAGTATAAGCATAATTTGCATTTAATTGCAAGTCCTTAATTAAAGAATAGTTTACAGAAAACTCTAATCCTTTAATAGTAGTATCTCCTAAATTATCCATTTTAAAAGTTGTAGAATTATATGCTATAATATTATCTACATCTCTATTAAAATAAACTGCATTTAAAGTAAGAGAATTATATTTATACTCTACTCCTCCTTCATAAGTTGCACTTTCTTGAGGCTTTAAATCTATATTACCCCAAGATGCATATAATTCTTGAACTGATGGCGCTAAAAATGCTGTACTATACGATCCTAAAAATTTAATATATCCATTATCTTGTTTTATAGTATATGATGGATTTGCATTATAAACAAAATGGTTTCCATATTTGTTATGATTATTTAACCTTACCCCTGCATTTAAATTCAATCCAAAATCAGAAACAAATACTGCATTCACATAAGGATCTATCAATTTTGATACTGGCTTTTCGCTATAAACCGTTTTAGTTAACTCTGTTTGCCCAAAAGGAATAGCATATGTTTCAATGCTATTATCTTGATAATTTACACCCCCTACTAAATATAAGTTATCAAACTTGTGTTTTACGTAAGCATCAACTATGTAATTTTCACCGTTACTTTTCCCAGGAAATGATGTTTGTGTTCTATCACTTTTATATTTGCTATATGTAGCATTTATATGAATACTACCATTTCCATATTTATACTCTGGAGATATTCCAACTCTGTAGCTCATGTCTTCAGAAAAATTATTTCCATCAGTAAAAGCTCCTGCATCATAATTATTGTCAAACTCACTATAACTACCAAAAGCTTTAATAGAAAAATTCTTATTTACTCTATATCCTAACTTTAAGTTAGTTCCAATTCTTTTAAAAGAATCATCTTTAAATTCTACATTAGTATTTTCAGATTTTGCTGCTGAAAAACCATTAGATTGTAATGACGAAAAACCAACCAAATAATTAAACTTATTGATTTTCCCGTTAACATTAGCGTTACTTTGAATGATAGTTCCGTTTTTAGATTCTTGCGAATTATTAGTTCCAAAAAACATTGCTACATCTGTATTAACTACCCCACTTTTTGCTTCTTTTAATTTAATACTAACAACTGCAGTTGTAGCTCCAGAACCATACAATGTACTAGCTGCTCCTTTAATAATCTCAACAGACGCTACTTCATTTAAATCTAAAAGTCTTAAATCATATCCTCCAGAAATTCCTGCTGGATTAGATACCTGTACTCCATCAATTAATACTACAACTTCTTTAGTAGCCCCTCCTCTTACAAAGAATCCTAAATTTTGTCCATTAGAACTTGTATTTCCATTTATTTCAATACCTGCTATAGTATTAATTAAATCGACCAAGTTCTTTCCTTGATTTTTTTTAATTGTTGCTGCTGTTATTTTGTGAACAACCTTACCTGAATTTTCTTTCTTTAATTTAAATCTGGAATCCGTTATTACAACTTCATCTAAAATTTCTGTTTTTTCTTGCTCTTGATCTTGAGCAAAAGATTTTGTGCTAGCAAAAGACAATGCTACCGCACCAACAATTAGTAATTGTTTTTTCATTGATAATGATTTAATTTTACAATTAATCAGGTTAAATTTTTGTACAAAAAAGTTTTAAGTACATTAACTTTTATCCCGAAAGTTTTACTTATTTTTTTGGCAGGTCTCCTGGCTTGCGTCTTGTAACTTACCTTCCCATTATTAATAAACAGTGGCTAAAAAGTTTTTAGTTACAAGCTATATAGCTTACAGTTGCGGGAACAGCTTCAGTTTTTAACTGAATTCCCTTTTAATTTTCTCTATTGATAAATAGAGAAAAACCAAAAATCGGCGCAAATCTATAACATTATTATAAATTAACTTTAATTAAATCATTATAATTTGAGAATTTTATTTTTAAACTATCAGAAACGTTATAATATTCAGGATGAATCATTTTTGATAAACATTCTATACCATCCACTAAAGTACTGGCTGATGATTGTGTAAACATAGCAAAATCTGCAATATATACTTCTCTATTTTTTACCGCTTTTAAAGTCTTCCACTCTGGTTTTTCTTCTAAAAACTTCATATCTTCAAGTGTACGCTCTATTCCATATCCACAAGGAGCAATAACTAATACTTCTGGGTCATATTTTACAATTTTATCCCAAGAAATAACAATACTATCTCCAGATGGATGTGATAACAAATCTATACCTCCAGCGTAACCAATTTGATGAGGAATCCAATGTCCACAATTAAATAACGGATCAATCCACTCCAATAACATTACACTTTTTGACTGAATTCTATTAGCTCTTTGAACATCTACAATACTATAAATTCTTTCCTTTAATTTATTTACATAATTAAGTCCAATCTCTTCTTTATTCATAGCTCTTGCTATGGTAAGTGCATTATTAAATACGTCTTCTAAAGAATTTGGAGTTATAGAAATTAACTGAGGTGTCTTTTCTAATTTATAGGCTGATTTTGCTACAGACTCTGTGTCTATTTGGCAAACATCACATACATCTTGTGTAAAAATAATGTCTGGTGCTATATTTTCTAAAACTGGTTCATCTACATAATACAAAGTACCACCTTCTGCTTTTGTTTTTGAGAAAATAGCTGTTATTTCTTTACTAGATAATGTTTTACCTTCTAATTTATAACGAACAGCAACTTTCTTTTCTTCTAAGGCTATTCCCGGACATTCAAATGTAATGCCTTCTAAATATTCTTGTAAACCCATATCGTAAATCATTTGAGTTACTGCTGGCATAAAAGAAGATACTTTCATAAATATTAAATTTAATTGGCAAAAATACATAGTTCTCTTCTATAATTTTCTTTTTCTAAAAAATCTTTCCAATATTTGCTTTGAATTTATTTCTTCAACATGATTTATTATATAACAGGCGGTGAACGTTCAGGAAAAAGTAGTTATGCGCAACAATTAGCAGAATCATTATCTGATACTCCTTATTATTTAGCTACCTCTAGAATTTGGGATGAAGATTTTAAAAAACGTGTAGATAGGCATGTTTCGGACAGAGATGAACGTTGGACTACTATTGAAGAAGAAAAACTAATTAGTAGTAAGATATCTGAAGAAATGACTGTAGTTATTGATTGTGTTACTTTATGGCTTACTAACTTTTTTGTAGATACAAAATATGATGTTGAAAAAGCTTTAAAACTAGCTAAAGATGAAATTAAAGCATTGTCTCAAATAAATGCTAAAATTATTATTATTTCAAATGAAATTGGTATGGGATTACATGCTACAACTGAATCTGGAAGAAAATTTACAGAACTTCAAGGTTGGGTAAATCAATACATTGCTAAAAAAGCTGATAAAGCCATATTTATGGTTTCTGGTTTGCCTTTAACATTAAAATAACTTACAATATTATGTATATTACTCATATAGCTCCTTTATCAAAAGCTATAAAAAAAGAATTACAAGAAAAAATAGATTTCAAAACAAAACCTATTGGTTCTTTAGGAGTTTTAGAAGATATAGCCCTACAAATTGGGTTAATTCAAAATACCCACTCTCCTATTTTATCTAAGCCATCAATAGTTGTTTTTGCTGGAGATCATGGAATTGTAAACTCGAATCCTGTTAGTCCTTATCCACAAGAAGTTACCCAACAAATGGTTTTTAACTTTTTAAATAATGGGGCAGCAATTAATAGTTTTTGTAATCAGAATAATATTTCGCTAAAAATAGTAGATGCAGGAGTTAATGCAGACTTTGAAAGCATTCCTAGTTTAATTAATGCTAAAATTTCAAAAGGAACTAAAGACTACAGTATAGAAAAAGCGATGAGTACTGATGAATGTCTATTAGCTTTAGAAAAAGGAAAAAGTATTGTCCAAAAAATTTTTAATGAAGGTACGAATGTTATTGGATTTGGAGAAATGGGAATCGGTAATACTTCTTCTGCTTCACTTTTAATGAGCTACTTTACCAATATTCCCATTGAAGAGTGCGTTGGAAAAGGTACTGGTTTAAATAATGAAGGTGTAATTAAAAAAGCCCAAATTCTTCGTACGGTATTTGATTTACATTCAAAAAAAATTAAAGCCCCAATAGATGCTTTAGCTTCATTTGGTGGTTTTGAAATTGTAATGATGTGTGGTGCTATTTTAGAAGCCGCTTCTTTAAAAATGACTATTTTAATTGATGGTTTTATTGTTACTGCTGCTTTATTAGTTGCACAAGCAATAAATAAAAACGTATTAGAGTATTGTATATTTTGTCATACTTCTGGTGAACAAGGGCATGAAAAAATGTTAGGTTTCTTAAAAACAAAACCTTTATTAAACATTGGATTACGTTTAGGTGAAGGTACAGGTGCTGCAATTGCTTTTCCTATTGTAAAATCTGCTGTTAGTTTTTTAAATGAAATGGCTACTTTTAAAAGTGCTAATGTTTCTGAAGCTTAAACCTTATTTATGAAAAAACAAATTCATTATTTTTTAACAGCTGTTTTATTTTTCACAAGAATTCCTTGCCCTAAATGGGTAGATCATTCTCCTGAAATACTGAATAAAAGTAGTCGTTATTTTTCTTTAGTAGGAACACTTATTGGTGCTATTTCTGCCGTAATCTATTATGGAGCTTCTTTTATATTTAGTCCAATTATTTCTATTATACTTAGCTTGATTGCTTCTATATGGGCTACAGGAGCTTTTCATGAAGATGGTTTTGCTGATGTTTGTGATGGTTTTGGTGGTGGTTGGACCAAAGAAAAAATTCTAACAATAATGAAAGATTCTAGATTAGGTACTTTTGGTGTTGTAGGATTAACTTCTATACTTTCTTTAAAAATAGTAAGTTTAAATGAACTTAATGAAAATTTAAAAAACATTCCTTTAATAATTATTGCAGGACATACCATAAGTAGATTTGTAGCTACAGTATTGTTATATACACATAAATATGTTAGAGATATTGATAGTGCTAAAGTAAAACCAACAACTCAAAAAATGAGTACTAAATCACTTATTATCTCTGGTTTCTTTGGAATATTACCTCTTATTTTTTTTAAAGATTTAAAAGTCTTTGGAGTGTTAGTTCCTCTACTATTAGTTTATCTATATATGAGTAGTTTTTTTAAGAAGTGGATAGGCGGTCAAACTGGAGATTGTGCTGGAGCTTTACAACAAGTTTCAGAAGTTGTTTTTTATTTATCATTATTAGTTCTATGGAAATTATTTTAATTCGTCATACAACACCTAATATAGCAAAAGGAATTTGCTATGGCCAAGCAGACATTCCTTTAGCAGATACTTTTGCTGAAGAAATTATTCCTATCTTAAAAATAAATGAGCTAAATAGTTCTAATACCATTTACTACTCTAGTCCTTTACAACGTTGTAAATTGTTAGCACAAAAGCTATCTGATACAATAAACTTCGATAATCGTTTAAAAGAGCTTGATTTTGGTGATTGGGAGCTTAAAAAGTGGAATGATATTAATAAAAATGAGCTTGACATTTGGATGAATGATTTTGTAAACGTTTCTACTACCAATGGAGAATCGTATCTCGATTTACATAATAGAACTGTTGTCTTTTTAAATGAAATAAAATTATTAGAAAAAGAAAAAGCTATTATAGTAACACATGCTGGTGTTATTAGAAGTTTATGGTCATATATTAATAACAGTCCTTTAGAAAAATCTTTCGATTTAAAATTAGATTACGGACACATTATAAAATTTACAGTATAATTAAAATGAAACATTTTTTATCACTAGCTATTATTTCTTTATTATTCTTTCAATGTAAAAAAGCTGAAAGTAAAGAGGTTACAAAATCAGTAGAAATGCATAGCCCTATTAAATATGCCAAGGGCTTTGATATTATTACTCAAAATGGACAAAAAAAACTGGTTTTTAAAAGAGTTTTTCAAAACTCAAAAAAACAGTTTACTTACACACTTACCAACACTACGAATATTTCTAAAAATGAATTAAAAGTCCCTATAAATGAATTAGTAGTTACAAGTACTACACATATACCAATGTTAGAACTATTAAGTAGTGAAACTAAATTAGTTGGATTCCCTCATACAAAGTATATATCTTCTGAAAAAACTAGAAAACTTATTGAAGATAATAAAGTTGTAGAATTAGGTTCTGAACAAAATATGAATACTGAAAAACTAATGGATTTAAACCCTGAACTGGTTATTGGCTTTTCATTACACCCTAATAATAAACTATATGAAAACATAAAAAAATCTGGAATCCCTGTCATATTCAATGGTGATTGGTTAGAAGAAACTCCATTAGGAAGAGCAGAATGGATTAAATTTTTCGGAGCTTTACTTAACAAAGAAAAAGAAGCTGATAGTATCTTTAAAATTATTGAATTAAACTATACAAGAGCTATAGAAATAGCTAAAAACAATAAGAAAAAACCTCCTACAGTTTTATCTGGAAGTATGTTTAAAGATGTTTGGAACTTACCTGCTGGAGAAAGTTTTATGGCTACTTATTTAAAAGATGCCAACTTAAATTATTTATGGAAAGAAACTAATGGAACTGGTAGTTTACAATTAAGTTTTGAAAGTGTTTTAGATAAAGGTAAAAATGCTGATTACTGGATTGGCTGTGGTTTGTTTGAAACAAAAGAGCAAATGCTTAGCGCAAATAAACATTATAAAGAGTTTAATGCTTTGATTCAAGGTAATGTTTATACTATAGGTAGTAAAAAAGGAAAAACTGGAGGACTTTTATATTTTGAATTAGCTCCTGTAAGACCTGATTTGGTTTTAAAAGATTTTATAAAAATTACAAACCCAAAACTATTACCTAATTATAAATTAACTTTTTTTGAAAAACTGAAGTAAAAATAAAAACCACCTGAAAATTGTTTTCTGGTGGTTTTTGCTTTTAATACCCATTTAAATTAAACACTACACAAACGCACTACTCCACTCTTTAACTTTAATTGAGTAAATGTAAGATCGTTTGGTTCTATCCTACCTGATGCTACTAAGTCTTGTTTTCTTTGAAACCTTGTAATAGTATTACGAGTTTTAGAACCATATTTACCATCCTCTTTTAACTGAGTAGTTGGACCTCCTTCTGATATAGGTACTTTATTAAATAACGATTGTACTAACAATACATCACTACTATTATTTTCGCTCCTTGCCCCTACAGAACTCGTTAAATCTTGAGACAAATCAGTATAATCTCCATTAACACTTCCATTATCAATCGGATTGTTATTGTTTACTGGATTATTAGAATTATTACCGCTTGTATTACTACTAGAAATAATTTGCATAGACGGAGCTTGCCCTCCCGTTGCTGAACTTTCAGATACTATATGGTTTTCCCATTCAGATTCATTTGCACTAGAAGTCGTTCCTATTCTTACGTATAAAGTAGTAGATTCCTTTAATTGATTCCATATATGTAATGGTATTGAAAAACGATTATTGGTTAATCGATTACTAACTGTACTATCGTCCCAAGAAAAGAAACTATTTTGAGCATTCCCATTATTTCTCCAGTATCCGTAATCAAAAAGTTGTTCGTCATTAACAATTTCTATGTAATAATAATTGTTAGTTCCTGTAATTATTTCAAATTCAGGTATACCGTCAGCTATATTCCATGTATTTGGAACTATAACCCTAGGTATTTCTACTGAATTATTCCCATTATTATTGTTATTATCAGTATTGTTATTATTATCGTTACTAACTCCTGTAATCGGCCAACCTGGTGCATTTACTATAAAAGGTTTATTTCCTGTAAATGTACTTAAGTTGCTACCTATACTCATAAAGTTTGGTTCTTGATCAGATTGTTGTGTTAGTACTTTCTGCTTTATATCTCTATGAAACTGACTATAATTTTTGGTATAACTACCCGAATTCCATGTCTCTTTTACTTTACTTGTAAAAAGACCATTTGTTCCGTAATCATAACTAAATTGATGATCTTGACAACCAGAGATTAAAATAATAGATGCCTTTAAAGTCTGAGATTTAATATTACTATTTCTATATTGAATTTCCTGATAGAATTCTTGGTTATTCACGTAGTTTTCATAACTTTTTTCTGCTGGAAGTAATCTTACTTTTACATTTTCTTCTGTCTCTTTATTTACAATCTTTAAAACTTCTTTGTCAAAGTTTTTCGTAATAGTTTTTAAAGACATTTTAGATCTCTTCATTTTTTGATTTAATATCATAGATTTTAACATGGTACCACTATGACAACTATCTGATAATACAAAGACTCTTACTCCTTCATTAAACCTCAGCCATAAACTATACAATTCATCATCTAAAAATTGTCTATTATAAAGTACCCAAGATTCGTCTTGTCCATCTGATTCACTATCTGACGTAGTATTTGGTATTGAAGATCCATGTCCAGAATAGGAAATAAAAAAGATATCTCCATTCTGTAATGTACTAGCTGCTCTAGTAATTTGTTGTGTTATACTTGAAGATGTGGCTTGGTTATCTAATAAAATAGTTGTTTCATATCCTTGCCTACCTGCGATGCGAGACAAATCATTCGCATCATTTACACAGCCCGATAAAGGTAATTTGCTTCCATAAACTGCTGGATCTACCTCATTTATTCCGATGTGTAATGAAATTCCTCTTGCCATAATTAAAAGTTTTAGGTTATTGTATCTTGTTTTATATTAATTATACTTCCTTGTTGAGAAAAATTGTGTGATATCCAATTAGATTCAACTATTAAGTTTTCTTTTGTTTTATATTTTATATAATATCCGAATTGAGTACTTGATATTATTTCATCGATAGGTATTAATAGCTCTATTTCTTTTTGAGGTATACCATCAAAAAACTCAAGTTTAGCATAAGGTGTTTTGTTTTGACACCCTATATGAACTTCTAAAAGTTGTCCAAAATCATCGCTTGAAAGAAAATCAAAGCAAATAATTTGTTGAAATAAATCCTCTATATATGTATAGTTTTCTGATAAAGCTTGTTGATCTGTTTGAATTGAATATATTGGAATTAAATTTTTAGATTTAATTTCATTATTTATCGTAGAATATTCTTTAGAGACTATATACTTCTGAACAGGAATAAAAGTATTTTTTGAATCAACATCATAAAGTCTATCTATATATATCGGGCTTTCTAATTCATTGGTAAGCTCTACTCTGTTTCCATTGTATTTTATCTTGATGCCTTCTCCAGACCATGGTTGTGCTATATAATCAAGAGAAACTATTAATTGAGTTCTTACAATTAAACCATCATCAAGTTTTTTAGTGTAAAGCCCTGTTATTCCTCCATTTTCTAAAAGAGATTTACACAACTGTGAATTTCTAATATTAGTTTCAAATGTGCCCCTTATATAGTGATCAAACGTGAAAGTATTTGAATCTTCAATAATAGAGTCTGATAAATTCCAATTAAATGTTTCTTCCCCATCTCCTTCAGTAATATATTTTATATAAGGTTCATAAGCCGTAAAATTGCTTAGAGATTTCTTTAACATAACTCTTTCTTGATATGAAATATCTGGCTCTAATTTTAGATCTACAACACATAAACTATTATTATAATCTTCTATATCTATAGCTCCATGTAAAAATAATTCTGGAGAAAATTTCTCTGGATTCTCTAGTTTCCTTGATAAAATATACCTGTTAGGAACTACAATAAATAACTCTGGTGTTATGTTAGATTTATACACCTCGTACTTTGGATGTCTTAATTCGTTTATCTTAGAATAAAGAGCATGCTTTATTTGCCCTATTTTCATAGGTTCACTACATCCTATAGAATTAAAATTATTTCCTTTTTCTTCTACATAATAATCGCCATATTTTGTGCAATCATAAGAAAGAAGTATGGTTTTTTCTAAACTACTCTCTAGATAGATATATTTATCTTTTAATGCTGTATGTAAATTGGCTACATTATAATTCAACTTATAATTACTTACCATTACTGCATTAAAATTGTTTTTAGTTTTTTTTGATAATACTCGTTTAACTTTTAAACGATCTCCTAAAGTACTTTTTGGATTCTTTTTTTGTAAGCTTAGCTTATTAAAGTTATTTAATGACAAATGTGTACCTATATGAAGTCCCGAGAATAAATATGATAAAGTATTCACTTTCTTAACCATAGACTTAAAACTATAGTTTATCAATAAACTTGCTTTTGAATTATTAGGAAGTGTTGGAGTAGAAAGTGTAGCATATAGTAATCTTACCCAATTATTAGATACATTAAATTCTAATTTTATTGTTTGCCCCACTCTTTTAGAAATAGAAGAATACAAATATGTCTGTTTACTCTTTCCGTTTTTGTCTATATATGGTAGCTTTATTTTATAAGTTGTAGTTAGCCTTTTTAAAAGCTTGTGTCTAGTTTTCTTTGGTAAATCTCTTATCCAACTTTTATTTATAAAACTTTTTATACTAATGATAAGCTTGCCTTCTAGAGCGGGAGAACCATCAGGCTGTACTCCTATTTTCTTAAAACTAAATTTAAATGGAGATGCATTAAAAGAAGTTCCTTTTTTAGGATGTTCAACTTTAAAATCTGGTTTTACCCAATAAAACTTTTTATACTTATAGTCTATCCAAAAATTATCATTTAAACTATCTACTTTAGGATAGTATTCTTTCTTTACAAGATTTAAACTTGAAATTAGTGACAATTGATTTAGTTCTGGCTTTAAAACTGTTGTCACATTAGCAGAAAAAATACTTGAATTATTTAATTTAAAGTTTTGTATACCATTAGTAAAATTTGCCGCATGAACAATTGTCTTTGAAACACTTTTCTTTTTAAAAACTTTAGGAATATATGTCTTTAATTGTAGCGTATTTTTTTCAATATAATAGTAGTTTGTATTATTTTTTAAAACCTCTTTAATATCATGAAAAAAGGGTATTAAGTCTTTAAAAATAACTGATTCTTTTTTCCAAACATCATAACATTTAAAATTATACTTAAGACTTAAAGTACTATTATCTTCCCCTCCAACAGCTATTATCTTCTTTACAATTTCATTACTAAAATTAATTTGAAATTTAATTGATTCTAATAATCCTTGTATCCTTATAGTTTCAATTATATTAGAATTGTTATCGACTATAGAAACCTCTCCCTCTTGTACAAATGGTAACTCAGATTTTCTAGAAGGTGAAAATAATATTTTAAGGTTTGATGTAGAGTGTATAATACTATCTGTATTTATTTCATCATTTACTCTAGACATAACAACATCTAACTTCGTTTTAGATTTATCCATATCAAAATCAAAAGAAAAAGGAAATGGTTTTTCTTTTGGCACAGAAGTATCCTTATTAATTTTTTCAGTATAAGTTGTGAATTTTGAATACATTTCCTTTTTATTTTGAAAGCTTAAGTTTGACAATTTGTTGTTTTGCCAAACTCAGCTATTTTGATTTGTTGTTTATCTATTAGTTTACTGATGGTGGTTGCATACTTAAAACTCTCTCCATAGGTTTATTTTTCTTAGCTCCAACAGAAAACATTCCATTAGCTTCAACTATAACACCTGATTTTTTTACAGATTTGGTAGATGGTGGTTGATTTGTTTGTGGAGGCGTAAAGTCTTCATCATGAGCTAGACGTTCAGGAATTTCTACTGTACGTTTAACAACTACACCTTCATCTTCTGGTGTAGGAACACTTATAATTAACGGTCCACTTGCTGCTCCTCTATTCCATGGTCCTGTCCATTCCATTCCTTTGGTAAATAATCCGCCAAGGACAAAAACTTTTACTTGATATTTATAATAAGCATGTACCGTTTTATCTGAAGTAAATACAGACCAGTACTTACCTTCCGTTTGAGTATCAAAATCAAATCTAAATGTAACAGGATCAAACCTTACATTACCATCATCATCTACAATATCATCTCCGTTTTCATCTGTTGCTTGGAAAGTAACTTCTACAAATTGTTTAGCATTCTCTAAGAAAACATTCATATTAATAGGACCTAAGCGTATACGACTTGCATCATCTGCTCTTACCTCTAGAATAATATCATTTGTTAATGTTCCGTTTTCTCCTGGATCAAGTTCAATTTCATTATCTTCTATTTGAACTCTATTATTTGGAAACTCAAATGGATCTGGCGGTTCAAGCATGCTTACTTTTCGTTTTACATAAGTTAGCCCTGCTTTCCAATCTACTGGTGGATTCTCTACATGCTCTTCTAATTTTTGAGTAACGGCACATTCCCATGTACGATCTGGAGCATCTGAGCCTAAGAAAGGAGGAATGGTACCTGTCCACATAATTTCTCCTCTGGTATTAGGGTAACCAATTTGAACACTCATATGTGATACTGGTTCTCCTACCCATTTTTCTCCTAATTTTGGCCAATTACAAACAGGTTTTACTACGCGAGCTAATTTCCTTGGCCAATCGTCTAGGTATAAGGTCTGAAAATACAGAGGCTCTTTTTCTGGATTTCTTTCTATTTCTTCAGCCATTCCTTCTAAAGAACTACTAATTAAATGTTCTTGCAAATAGGAAACTTGCCTAGTTTCATGATAATACAAACTTAAATTGGTGCTATCTCTTCTATATTTTAAAGACATTCCTCCTCCCCAAAGACCAGATAAACCTCCTCCTGAACTTTCTGCTGCTTCGACATCTGGTTGTGGTGGATCAAAAATTACAGTTTGAGCTTGTTCCATAAACTTCTCTACAATAAAATCTGTACGTTCTACTACTTGCCTAGTAATCTCTTCTGGATTAGGAATCATAGCATTGTTGATTTTTACATCAACGTCTATAGTTCCATCCATTCTCATATTATTTATTTCTGCTTTTACATCTGCAGAAAACCATAAGTACCTCCCTTTAGCATGAGCCGAAAAATGTTCGAAAATGCGTTCCCAATTTCCTCTTATTGTTATTTCAAATGCTGGTATCCAAAAAGGCATTTTTACATTCATAGCTACATTTACTGGCGTATAAGAACCGTGAAATGCACTCCATAAAATACTTGTTGGATAGGTACCTACCAATGCTGTAAAGGCATTTTGTCCCATAGGGTCTATACTTCCTATTCCTTCTCCCTGCATCTTCCAAAACCATGGTTGTAAATTTTTAGCGGCCTTATTCTTTCCATAATTTCTAGAACTAAAACCTTTCTTACTTATAAAAGACGGCACAGGTCTTTTAACATAATCTAAAGGTTGGGTACTTCTTGTTCCTGGTGGTACTGGTTCATCTGTAACAGGCGTAACAGGCTCTACTACACTACCATCTTCATTTGGTGATAAATTAGTAATACTTGTTTGGTTATGAGTAATTATTACAGGTCTAAAAATTGGGGTAACATTATTTCTAATTCCCCAGAAAAAATCATTACTTCCTTCAAATTGCTCAATGATTTTTCGTTGAGACTCTTCCAAAACATGATTTGGAGGAGCGCTATTTACTGTGAATCCTAAAACTCCTCCTGCTACTTCTCTTTGGCCTTCCTCTTCTGAAACACCAACATTAGCATTAGAGCTTTGTACTCCTGCAAAACGAATAAGATTAAACATTAAATCACCATCATCTCTACCTTCTTTTCGGGCAAGATGAATATAATTAGGTAGCCAATAAAAAACTGGAGCACTACCATTTCTTTGAAGTTCATGATTATTAGCGTCGGGATAATAAAGTAACTCGTACCCGTTAGCCACTATTGGTTGTCGCCCACCTGCCAGTGTAGGTCCAATTGCATTAACTGCCATAGTAAAAAAATTTTATTAACCTACTCTAATATCATTACAGTTTTCGGCTTCCCTGTTTTTAACTGTTCCAAATTTCCATCAAGCTGTAAGTAATATTTATGAGTGTTCAACTAAAAAAATTACGGTGTATAACTAAATATAAATAGGTTTGTTAACCTTTTGGTTTTAGGTTTATTACCCTTACTATAAAGTGGTAATTAATTGTTATTTTGTAACATATAAAAATCAACAAATCAAACGATTATGAAAAAAGCACATTTTATTTCTACAGCTTTAATAGCAATTACAGTATTTACCATTTATAACTGTTCTTCAACCAAAGGTTTTAGTACTTATAAGAACAAAATCATCTGTTCAAATTATTCTAAAGCTCCTTTAAGTAAATTACCTATTGGATTGGTAAAAGATATGATTCATGGTTATAAAAAAAATCAATTAACTGAAATTAATGGAAACTTAGGTATTAATGATGCGCAAGCCATTTCTTTTGATTTAGAGACCTTAAAACGATTTGTATATCATATAGAAGCTATTTCTAAAAGTAAGGATAGTACTATATCGGATAAAGATTTAGGTGTACGAATTTACTATGCTGCTTATCCTGAAAAAAGAAAATGGAAAAATTCCAGATATGCTGGTGCTTTAGATGGATTTATGGATAACCCTATTACCGAGCAATATGAAAAATTACACACAATTATAATAATGCCTACAATTAAAAGAGACGAGACTTATTTTGATTTTAATCCTACAGATATACGAACGTATACTAAAAGACTTCAGGATGTTGGTGATAAACAAAAAATTAACGATTATTCTAATCCAGAGAACACAATTGTTACTTTGAGCTTAATGTCTAAAGCTCCAAGTTCTTCTGGAACTACTAGTACTGTTGCTCAAAATCATGGTGGTTTGTTTCCCCCAAACACTTTTGATGGTTCTGGCTTTTAAATCTTTTTATCCTTGAATTATTTCCCAGTATTACATAAGATATTAATAGGAATTGAATTTCTTTCTGCTTTAGTTGCTTTTCTTTATTTTTTCAAATTAAAGAAAACTTACTGGAAATGGTTTTGCCTATACCTTATCTTCATTTTCACTCAAGAGTTAATATGGACCTTCGATTTGTTTTCTTTAAGTGATAATCCACTTTATAACAATTATTACTATACTTTTTTTGGCATACCTATTCAATACATATTCTTTTATTGGTTATACGCATATAAATCACTAAAACTAAAAAAGTTGTTTTTTATATTTCTTCTTATATACATTTCTACATATATACCTGTAGGTTTTTACATAGAGGAAATGAAGTTATCATATTCTATAAATCTAACTGTAGGAACCGCCTTACTTAGTTTTCTAGTAGTCTTAGAGTTTATAAAACAAATTAAAAATGATAATATTCTTGAATTTAATAAAAACAAGATGTTTTACATTACTGTTGGTGTCATTTTATTCTATATTGGAACTTATCCTTTTTTTGCTTTTCATGATATTCTAATTAAAGATGAGTATATTACTATTTGGAATATGTATTACATATACTTTCTAGTATCTAATTATTTAATGTATTTATTATTTGCAGCTTCTTTTATATGGGGGAAACATCATTTAAAATAATGTTAATCATTTTTAATGTAATCTTTATTGCCTTTATAGCGGCAATAATTATTTTCATTAAACAATACAGGATAAAAAAAAGGAGCCATTTAAGAGAGTTAGAAACAATTGATGTTCTTCATAAAAAAGAATTATTAAAAACTCAAATGGAAATACAAAGCCAAACTATGAAATATATTGGTAGAGAGATCCATGATAATATAGGTCAAAAATTAACCTTGTCAAGCTTATATCTACAGCAACTTGTTTTTGAAAATAAAGCAAAAACACAGGATATTATGAAAAATATTGATACGGTAAATAATATTATAAATGAATCTCTAACTGAATTAAGATTACTCTCAAAAACTCTAACTGATGATACTGTAGATAAAAGCACAATATCTGAACTTATTAAAATTGAGTGTAAAAAAATAGAAGTTCTTAAAACTCATAATGTTGTTTTTAATAATAATTTAAATCTAATTTTATCTTCATATCAAACTAAAAGTATTCTATTAAGAATTACCCAAGAATTTTTACAAAACAGTATAAAACATGCTAATTGCGATTGTATAGAAATTTCTATTTTTAATACCAATAACATCTTATTTCTAGTATTAAAAGACAATGGTGATGGTTTTGATATAGAAAATGTTAAAACGAATGGAATTGGGCTAAAAAACATGAAAAAACGAATTGAGATGATTAACGGAAAATTTGAGATAAAAAGTGATAGTAACGGTACAGTATTTACCATAGAAATTCCTTTGTAAAATGAAATATACTATAGCTATAATTGACGACCACATTTTAATTGCCAACGCATTAAAAAGTATTATATCCAACTTTAACCAGTTTAAAGTTGTTCATCTTAGTGAAAATGGAGTTGATTTTAAAAACAAATTAGAATCTAAGCATATTATACCTGATTTAGTTTTATTAGACATAAGCATGCCTATAATGGACGGGTTTGAAACTGCCAAGTGGATAAAAGAAAATTATCCTGATATGTTAATTATGGCCTTAAGTATGCAAGATGATGAACAAAGCTTAATTAAAATGATTAAAAATGGAGCTAAAGGATATATGCTAAAAAATACACAACCTACTTTACTGGAAGAAGGACTTAATAAACTTATAGAAAAAGGGTATTACTTTCCAGACTGGGCATCTAGTAAGATTTTGACTTCTATTAGTGATAATACTATTAATGCTGACTTAAAAAGTAAGTTATCAGAAAGAGAAATTGAGTTTTTAAAATACACTACTACAGAAATGACTTATAAAGAAATTTCTGAAAAAATGTTTTGTAGCCCCAGAACTGTAGAAAACTATAGAGATAGTTTATTTGAAAAACTTGAATTAAAATCTAGAGTTGGTTTGGCTGTTTATGCTCTTAAAAATGGCTATGCTGAATAATATTTAGAAGAAATTAGTTATTGAGTAATTGTTCTAAAGGTTAAATTTATTCTTGGGCGATGAACTTTCTTAGTAGGTGGTAATCGATGTAACCAATGTGTTTGTGTTTCATCTTTCATTACCAATAAAGAACCGTGCTCTAAAACTTTATATACCGTTTCTTTGGTTTCTTTGTGTTTAAATCCAAACTTACGTTCCGATCCTAAAGTTAACGAAGCTATTGCCCCATTTTTCTTTAAATCTTTTTCTCCATCAGAATGCCATGCCATACCTTCTGAACCATCATGATACAAATTTAACAAGCACGAATTATATGTTTCTTTTGTTTCCTTTTCTATTAGATTTTTTAATTCTAATAATTCTTTTGTAAAAATCAGTGCTGTTTTTGTTCTATTCGAATATGAATATTCAAATGGTTTTTCTGCATACCAAGCTACTTTCCTTTTTGTAATTATTAATTTACCAAAAACTATAGCCTCATCATTTTTCCACGTTATAGATTTTAAAAGACTTTTATAATAATTATCAGCTTGTTCTTTAGATAATACTATCCCATAATAATTTACTGTCCCGTCTTTTGGTAACAGATTAATAGGTGATTCGGTAAATTGTGAAAATAAATCCAATTAAATAAAATAATATCCAGAAAAAGGAGATGGACAAGGAAGTAAACAACACCAACCTATGAAAAACTCCCGTCTAAAAACATCAATTAATTCTGATAAAGGTTTTGCTAAAAAAACTAATGATAATAATGCACTTACAAGTTTGAAGTAAATAGTTTTATTATTTACTTCTTTGTATTCAAAATTAATAATACCTAAATTCTTTTCCATACTCAAATATAATAAAAAACTCCCGCTTATAAAGCGAGAGTTTTAATACTATTTATTTTAGTTTTTAATTTCTAAACTTGTTTCTTGTTACTATGGCTTTCAATTTTTGTTTTAAATCTCTTCCTGTATCATAAACCATTTGTTCATTTGAAGGAAAACGCACAGACCTTACTTTAATTAAGCTTAAAAATGAATCATCAAGAGCTCTTTTATCCCCATCATAATCTGCATAGATGTGTTCAAAAACAAACTCACTTTGAATTGGAAATCTTTCTACTAATTGATTTGTTTTATTATCTATATACTTAACTACTCCTATAACTTTGCTTGTTTTAAATTGGGTAAACCTATATAAGTGACATCTAATTTTTTTAAACTTATCTATCTTAATTTTATTTCCTAAGCTATCTTTAACAAATCCTCCTTGGTCATTTTTTAAATATTTAAAACCATTTTTGATTCGTTTTTCTTTAATAATTTCTTTTTCACGAATTTGCTCTGGGGAAACATCAATTTGTCTTAAGTTCAATTCTAAATCAAAATCGTAATTTATTTCTTCATTTCTTTTTGAATGATAAACTGTCCACAAATTATTTAAACCATAGGTATCTATCGCCAATAAATCATCTTCTAATCTTCTTGGTATAATTTGTCTTGTCTCATTATTTACAGTTAAAAAAATATAATCAGTTCCTCGTGCATGAGCTTCCTCAATTAAGTTTCTTGTATTTTTATAATTAGGATTAATTTTATTTAGATATTGAAGTTCATCAAAGGCTCTTCTAAAATTCATCTTATTATAGCTCCCTGTTTCTAATAAATCTGTACCTTTTTTATATAAAAAATTAGAATAGTTTTCTTTTGCAGTTATAATTTGGTCATCATAATTTACCAGTTGAAACCTTACATCATCCCCAGACAAAACATCTTTTAATGGTAATAGAGGTCTTATTCTCTCTTGTCTGTTATTTAACCGCTTATAAAGGTTAAAGATTACTTCAAAATTTTCTGGATTACTTTCTTTTTTTAAAAAAGCTATTTTAGATACATCTCTATCTACCGCTTTTTTAAAAGCATTTTTTAGCATAATAACATAAGGCTGATTCTTTTTCTTATACTTATTTTTTGCTAAATTTTTTATTGATAATGAAATGGCTTTTTCATAATTACCCGAATTAATAGCTTTTTCTGTAGTTTTAACACTACTACAAGAAAGCATTATTAGAGTTGTAAATACTAGTAGTAAAGTAGTTTTATTCATAAAATTTAGGTTTCGATAGGAAAGACAACTATTGTGCCAAAACTAAGGATTCTTTTTCTATTTAAATTCTATTTTCTAACTTTTTACTCTAGTAACTTTGCCATTGCTGTTTTTACTATTTCTATGTTTTTTGCTCTGTTTGTAAGATTCTCTTTCTTCTGTTTTTGTACTACTTGACGTAATAAATTAACTCCTACTTTATCAAAATTATATTGTTTGTATTGAATTCCTTTAGCTACAATATCATCTGACAAGTTTTGAATAGCTTCAGTTTTATTACTTTTTGCTATTTTATCAAATGCTTTTTTATACAAACTTTGTATTTTCTTATTCTGACTTAAAAACATACCAGACATCACATTACCTGCTATAAAAGTTAGTTCCTCATCATCATTTTCTTCCAAATAAATTCTAGTTAATGGAGTTGCTATTATTTTTTTAACTTCTAATGGTAGCGTTTTAGATTTTTGAATGGCCAACGCTTTATCTACATAGTACATTCCTACTAAAGATTTTCCTAAAACAGAATATGATTCGCTTTTTAAGCCTTTTTCAAAAACCGTTTTTAATTCTGGATCTGTTAACTTCCCTAAGGTTTCTATTGCAGTTGCTTGCACTAAAGTTTTAGGGTCGTTCATAGCTATTTGCTTAATTTTTTCAATAACTCTTTTTTTAGAGTACTTATTAATTAAGTTTATATTCTCTAATGCTAAGATTCTTATTTTATAAAAATCATCACTCATTGCATTTGCAATAGCATTAAATGCCTTTTTATCGTCTTGTTTTTTTGCTACTTCTAATAAAGCCTCTCTTTTATGAATATAATTTTCTGCATATTTAAGTTGATGTATATAATCACTTAAAACTTTGTTTTCATTTATATCACATAACAATACTCCATCTGCATTTACTTGAATTAAATCTGGTTGCTCTGTATAAGGCAATGTAAAAGAAGCGTCTTTACCTTTTACAAAAACATTATGACGTGTACGTTTACTTGCTTCAAAAATATCTATAGCAAAAGGAAATGCAAACTCGTTTGCTTGGTTTTGAATAATATTAACCGTAACTGTTTTTCTTAACTTATTAAAATCATAAGATATTTCTAATTTTGGGTGTCCACTATTAAAATACCATTGATTAAAAAACCAGTTTAAATCTTTTCCTGTTACTTCTTCAAATGCTAAACGTAATTGATGTGCTTCACCAGTTCCATATTTATTAGCTGTTAAATACTTATTTAATCCTGCGTAAAATGCTTCATCTCCTAAATATTTACGTAACATATGTAAAATAGCTCCTCCTTTGTTATAACTAACCCCATCGAACATATCTTCTTTATCATGATAGTTAAAACGCACTAAATGTTTATCAAAATTTTGACCATTTTTATAACCTTGAGAATCTTCAAACAAATGAGCATCAGCATCGTTTTTTCCATATTTATGTTCTCTCCATAAATACTCGCTATAATTCGCAAAACTTTCGTTAACCGTTAAATTACTCCAACTTTCTGCTGTTACTAAATCTCCAAACCAATGATGAAAAGCCTCATGTGCTATGGTATTTTCTTGCACATTATTATCTATCAATTGCCCTGGCATTTGATATGCATTCTCTCCATGAATTACTGCTGTTGTATTTTCCATAGCTCCACTTACATAATCACGTCCAACTATCTGAGCATATTTATTCCATGGGTACTCTATTCCCGTTATTTTTGAGAAAAATGCTAGCATTTCTGGAGTATTACCAAAAATCTCTTTTGCATACGGCGCATATTCTTTTTCAACATAATAATCTACGGGAATATTCTTATAGGTGTCTTTTACTATTTCATACTCACCTATTCCCATAAAGAATAAATATGGAGCATGCTTTTGAGTAAAATTCCAATAATCTGTTCTTGTACCATTAGCATTATTTGTTTGTTTTTCTAATTTCCCGTTAGAAAGTGTTACAAACTTATTAGGCACAGTAATAAAAATTTCTTGTGATGTTTTCTGATTTGGTGAATCTATTGTAGGAAACCAACAACTACTCGCTTCCGTTTCACCTTGAGTCCAAATTTGAGTTGGTTTGTTTTTATCTAAACCTGTAGGATTAATAAAATACAATCCTTTTGCTGAAGTTATTGCTGCACTACCTTTCTGCTTTACTTTTTCGGGACGTGCTGTATATTTTATATAAATTGTAAACTTTTCATTTCGTTTATAAACACGAGGTAAATCAATAATTAATTGAAAATCGTCATAATTATAATCTAATGGCTTATTATTCATTGTTATCTTATGAATAGCCATTGCTTTTGCATCTAAAGTTACTTTACTTGTTTCATAAAAATGTGGTTGTAATGTTACCCATTCTTCTCCGTTTAACTCTTTATCTTTAAAATTAAAATCTACTTTTAATTTAGTATGAATTAAATCGTGTACTTTATCTTTTTCTCCTCTGTAAAGATCATTAGATTGAGAAAATAATGCAATACTAAAAAGAGTTATAATTAATGTGAGGGTTTTCTGAAACTTCATAAATTCTTTTCTTTGATTTTCAAAAATAGGAAAATCTATTGGTAGGCTTGTTAATGAGGCGTTAAAAAGAAAAAACCATCAAAATTTGATGGTTCTTTTATAATATATCTATAAAGGTTAATCCTCTATTCTTTCAATTTTTGCTCCAATAGATTTTAAACGAGCTTCTATATTTTCGTACCCTCTATCTATTTGCTCAATATTATTAATAATACTAGTTCCTTTTGCTGATAAAGCTGCTATTAATAACGAAATACCTGCTCTAATATCTGGTGATGTCATCTTGGTAGCTTTTAATTGAGATTGAAAATCATGCCCAATTACCGTAGCTCTATGTGGATCACACAAAATAACTTTAGCTCCCATATCAATCAATTTATCGACAAAAAACAAACGGCTTTCAAACATTTTTTGATGTATTAAAACAGTTCCTTTTGCTTGTGTAGCTATTACTAAAACAATACTTAATAAATCTGGAGTAAATCCAGGCCAAGGTGCATCAGAAACAGTTAATACTGATCCATCAATATAATTCTGAATCTCATAACTTTCTTGCTCTGGGATAAAAATATCATCTCCTCGCTTTTCTAAATTGATTCCTAATTTTCTAAATACATTAGGTATTTGCCCTAAATCTTTCCAACTAACATCTTTTATTGTTAATTCAGAACGCGTCATAGCAGCTACACCAATCCAACTACCTATTTCAATCATATCAGGTAATACTCTATGCTCGCAACCTCCTAAAGATGTTACTCCTTCAATAGTTAATAAGTTAGATCCTACTCCTGTTATTTTTGCTCCCATTGAATTCAACATTTTAGATAATTGTTGAATGTAAGGTTCACATGCTGCGTTATATATTCTTGTTGTTCCTTTTGCTAATACTGCTGCCATAACAATATTTGCTGTTCCTGTTACTGAGGCTTCATCTAGTAACATATCTGCTCCTACTAAACCAGTTTCAGTTTCAACTCCGTAGAAATATTCTTCTTTATTATAACGGAACTTTGCTCCAAGATTAATAAATCCTTCAAAATGCGTGTCTAATCGTCTACGTCCAATTTTATCTCCTCCTGGACGTGGAATATATCCTTTTCCAAAACGAGCTAATAACGGACCTACAATCATTATTGATCCTCTTAAAGAACTTCCATCTCTTTTAAATTCAGCTGACTCTAAATAGTTTAAATTAATTTCATCTGCTTGAAAGCTATAAGAATTTGCTCCTAATTTATCTACTTTAACACCTAATTCTCCTAAAATAAAAATTAGTTTATTTACATCAATAATATCAGGAATATTATTGATTACTACTTTTTCAGGAGTTAATAAGACCGCGCATATTATTTGTAATGCTTCATTTTTTGCTCCTTGAGGTGTAATTACTCCGTTTAATTTGTGACCTCCTTCAATTTTAAATGATGCCATTTACTTTTTTCTATATTTATTGTTACTGTAGTTCGTTTTTCCTTTATGTTGTCCCTTGTGCTGTCCCTTGTGTTGCCCTTGGTTACTTCGCTTTCTCAATAAGTTCTTACTTTCAGACAAAACTTCTTCAGACTCTCTTAAATCTATCTTTCTATCAGATAAATCATATAAATGCTTAAAAATAACAGCATCATCAACAGTATCTTTATTCCAGTTTAAATAGCATTTTTTCATATGATTTGCTATTGTAAACACTAAAGCTTCTCGCTTATCTCCTTCTTCCCAAGTTAATGCTATATCTATCATTGTTTGGATATTGTTACCATAGTAACGATATTTTGAAGCTGATTTTGGGTAAGCTAATTTTGTTGGTTTTTCTGTTAACTCTTCTTTTGAAGGTGTTTCATAAGGTGAATCTACATCTAATTTAAAATCAGCTATTATATGTAACTGATCCCATAACTTATGTTTAAAATCTGGCACATCTCGTAAATGAGGTTGTAAATTCCCCATTACATCTATAATCGCTTTTGCCATTGTATTTCTTTCTTCTTTAGATTCTAAAGCGATACAATGGTTTACTAATTTCTGTATATGTCTCCCGTATTCGGGGATTATTAAATTATTTCTTTCCGAATTATATTCTAAATCAAACGTCATTTCTCTTTATTTATATATGCAAAATAGGTAATTATTATGAATTAACTACCCGATTACTTTTAATTTTGCGAATTGTAATAATAATTTCTTCTTCCCTACAGTACCAAACTTAATTTCTGCTTTTTTATTTGGTCCTTTACCTTCTAATGCTATTACTTCTCCTGTTCCAAAGCGATTGTGCTCTACAAAATTACCTACAACAATTTCTCCGTCAAATAAATTCATCTTTGAATTTACTTCCGAGACTTTTTTCATTCTGCTTTTTGGAGGTATATCACTTGGTTTTTCCTTCTTCGCTAAAAACTCTTTACGCTTTTTCTGAATTGGTTTTTGAAAACGAATTTTTGTAGGCCCTTCTTCAAATAAACTTGCATCAATAAATCTATTTGCTGATCGTTCTGGTACTTTTGGCGCTAAATATTCTACATATTTATCATCAATTTCTTCTAAAAAACGACTTGGTTCTCCATCTGTTAATTTCCCCCAACGATAACGTGTTTGCGCATACGTTAAATACGCTACTTTCTCTGCTCTTGTTAGTGCTACATAAAATAAACGTCGTTCTTCTTCTAATTCATTTCGAGTATTCATACTCATTGCAGATGGAAAAAGACTTTCTTCTAAACCAACTATGTATACATAAGGATATTCTAACCCTTTTGACAAGTGAATAGTCATTAATGATACGCAAGGAGTATCGTCTTTCTCACTATCAAAATCAGTTGCTAGTGCTACATCTTCTAAAAATGAAGTTAGTGAAGCATCTTCTCCTGTTTCTATTTTATCAGTAATAAAGTCTTTAACTCCATTTAATAATTCTTGAACATTCTCAACTTTATTCACTCCTTCTGGAGTACCATCTTTTTGTAAATCTTTTACTAATTGTGTTTGTTTTACAACCAAATCTGCGATTTCAAAAGCATTCATTTTTTGTGCTTCTATTTGAAATCGTTGCATCATTCTAACAAAGTTCTCTAATTTCGTCTTTGTTCCTGAATTTATTTTTATATCTACTTTGTCTAAATTCAGTAAAATTTCAAAAATTGATTTTTGATAATGATTTGCTGCTATTGCTAATTTATCAATTGTTGTTGCCCCAATTCCTCGAGCTGGATAATTAATAATTCTCTTTAAAGCTTCTTCATCATTCGGATTTATTAACATACGTAAATATGATAATAAATCTTTTATTTCTTTTCGTTGATAAAACGATATTCCTCCATAGATTCTATACTTTATATCTTTTTTTCGTAAAGCATCCTCCATTGCTCTTGACTGTGCATTGGTACGATATAGTATTGCAAAAGAATCACTTGTTAATTGATTATTTATCTGATTTTCCCATATAGATTGTGCTACGAAACGACCTTCTTCTCCATCAGAGATTGTTCGCATTATTTTAATGCTTTCTCCTGCATCATTTGCTGTCCAAACTTCCTTATCTAACTTTGTTTTATTTTTATCTATAACACTGTTTGCAGCCTCTACAATATTACTTGTTGATCGGTAGTTTTGCTCTAGCTTAAATGTTTTTACATCTGGATAATCCTTTTGAAAATTTAGAATATTATTGATGTTTGCTCCACGGAAACTATAAATACTTTGTGAATCATCTCCTACCACACAAATGTTCTGAAAGCGATCTGCCAGTGCCCTTACAATTAAATATTGTGAATGATTTGTATCTTGGTACTCATCAACCATTATGTATCGGAAACGATCTTGATATTTTGCTAATACTTCTGGAAAACGTGTTAATAACTCATTGGTTCTTAACAATAAATCATCAAAATCCATTGCACCAGATTTAAAGCACCTCTCTACATAAGCCTTATATATATCTCCTACTCTTGGTCTACTCGCTTCCAAATCTGCTTGTTGTAAATCTGAGTTATTAAAATAGGCTCTAACTGTTATTAGACTATTTTTAAATGATGATATTCTACTTAAAATTTGTTTTGGCTTATAACGATCTTTATCTAAGCTCATTTCTTTGATAATCGTAGTTATTAACCGAACTGAATCTTGAGAATCGTATATTGTAAAATTAGATGGATATCCTAAACGATCTGCTTCTGAACGTAATATTCGTGCAAAAACGGAGTGAAAAGTTCCCATCCATAAATTTTTGGATTCACTTTGCCCTACAACTCCAGCAATACGTTCTTTCATTTCACGCGCTGCTTTATTTGTAAAGGTTAACGATAAAATATTAAAAGAATCTACTCCTTGTTGCATCATATGCGCTATACGATAGGTTAAAACTCTCGTTTTTCCTGATCCTGCTCCTGCAATAATTATCATTGGGCCATCTTTTTGCAAAACGGCGGCTCTTTGTGGTTCGTTAAGTTGTTCTAAATAAGTGCTCAATAGAAAAAAGTTGAAAGAATTTTTAAAACGGAAATTTAACCATTCTTTTAGGTTTTATAAAGAATGTGAACTTTTTTTTATTCACAAATATAAATTTAGTGCAAATCTATTTTTATACTGCTCATTCATCCTATTTTTAAAGAAGACTTGTATCTTAGCCTTTCGTTTAATTATAAGAAAAATGGAAGATAAAATTTTAGAAGGATTAGCTTATGCACTACCCGCTTTAATTACTGGTGGAGTTGCTTATTTAATATTAAGTCGATTTATAGAACAAGATAATAACGAGAAAAAGTTTAATGCTTTAGTTGAAAAAAAACGTGAGAGTTTACCTATAAAACTTCAAGCATATGAACGTTTATTATTATTTTGTGAACGTATTAACCCTTCAAAATTATTAACTCGCATTAACCCTATTGGTGATAATACTAACAGTTATTTACAACTTTTAATTGCCAATATTGAACAAGAATTTGAACATAACTTGGTGCAACAATTATATGTTTCTGAAGATAGTTGGAAAGCTGTATTAGCTGCTAAGCTTACTATAATTGCTAAATTTAGAAAAACAGCTGAGACCTCAGAAACTGCTAAGGAATTACGTGAAAAAATATTGGTTGATTATTCTCAAAATGAAAATCCAACCCAAACTTCTATAGCCTTTTTAAAACAAGAAGTGAAGAAATTGATTTAATAATCAATTTCTTCACTTCTATTAATACTTTAGTACAGAGAATTACTAATTTAATATTTTTTGCAACATAGAAAACACCTTTCTCTCAATTACATCAACAGTTCCATCTGCAAAAAAAACTTCTTTAATATCGTTTATTAATTCTTTTCTATCTTCTATTGAATATGAATTTTCACTTAAATACTGTTGAATTTTTTCAATATTTTGATGTTCACTTTCAACTACAATTTCTGTGTGAACTTTATTAAATGTTTCTTCATCCACTTTAGAAAGTATATATTCTCTTTCTTCTTTTGTTTCTATATGATTACAATGCGCTGCATATAATAATACATATACTTCAAATTCTCTTTTGGTCCAATCTAAATTCATTTATTTCTCTATTGGTAGTTCTAAATTACTAGCCCATTCTGTCCATGAGCCATCATACATTTTATATCTTTTATATCCTGCTATTTCGCTTCCTAATGCTAATATACATGCTGTTATTCCCGATCCACATGAAAAAATCACATCTTCTTTATTAGGGTTCAAATCTAAAAATATCTTTTGAATTTCTTCTTTTGCTCTCATCTTTCCTTCAATTTGCAGTTCTGAATATGGCAAACTTTTTGAATTTGGTATATGACCACTTCTTAAATCTGCCCTTGGCTCAGGTTCTATTGCGTAAAAACGCCCTTTAGAGCGTGCATCTAAAATTAGTTTTTTATTCTTTGATGCTTGGAGTACATTATTTGTTAAACTTATATTTTCTGTCTTAAAATCAGCTATAAAATCTCCTTTTATTACTTGCTTTAGTTTTAAAACCTCAACTGGATAATTATTCTTTAACCAACTTGGAAATCCGCCATTTAAAACAGTTATATTTTCAAATCCAAAAGCTTTAAACATCCACCAAACTCTTGGTGAAGAATAAACTCCTATTCTATCATAAACAACAATACTACTATTTTTATTTATCCCTAATTTCTGTACTTCCTCTTCAAAATTTTCTTTTGTAGGAATCGTATTTGGGTATAATCCTTCATTATCTAAAAAAACATTTTTTAGGTCAAAGAAAATAGTGTTTGGTATTTGCTGTTTTTCTTCTTTAGTTATTTCCTTTGTTCCTACTTTAGTAATGGTAGCATCTAAAACAATTAAATTTTCTGCATTTATATTCTCATATAACCATTCAACTGAAACTATTGGACTTTCTATTTTAAGTTTCATACTCTTTATAATTCATAAAAACATCAATGATAAAGTACTCATTGATGTTTTCAAATATATTTTTAATTAAGTTTTTTACTTTACCGCATCGTAATTATCGTCCCAATTTTTAGGCTTAGGATCTCCTAATTTACCTACTGATTTTGCTACAATCATAGAAACTGTTGCATCTCCTGTTACATTAATAGTTGTACGTAACATATCCAATGGTCTATCTACAGCAAAAATTAATGCCAAAGCTACTGGATATAAATCTTTTGGAAAACCAATTGACTCTAATACTATTACTAACATAACCATACCTGCTCCTGGAACTGCTGCGCTACCTATAGATGCAAGCAAAGCCGTTAGTACTATTGACATTTGGTTTGCAAACCCTAATCCTTCTGGCCATAAAACTTGCATTACAAATACTGCGGCTACTGCTTGGTATAAACTTGTACCATCCATATTTATAGTTGCTCCTACTGGCAATACAAAACTAGACACTTCTTTATCTACCCCAATATGCTCTTCTACACGTTCCATAGTTACTGGTAAAGTTGCTGCACTTGAACTTGTTGAAAATGCTAATAATTGTGCTGGGCTTAATTGTTTTAAAACCCAAAATGGATTTTTCTTTGTATAAACACTTACTAAAACCGAATAAAAAACAATCATTATTAATAAGCCTAACACTACAACTCCTGCATACTTTAATAAAGCTAATAATATATCTGGATCACCAGATGTTACTACAACGTTTGCTAATAAAGCAAATACAGCATAAGGAGAAATTAACATAATAAGGTCTACCATTTTTAATATGGCATCGTTTAAACTATCAAAAAACTTCTTTAATGGTTTCGCCTTCTTTTCTCCTATTAGCAACATTGAAATTCCTAAAAAGATAGTAAAGAAAATAACTTGTAACATTGCTTTATTATTACTCATAGCACTTACTGCATTATCTGGCACCATATCTACTACAAATTGTAACGGTCCACTACTCTGCTGTTTATTTGCCTCTGTAATTTTAGCTGTAATACTAGAACTTTTAGCATACGTGTTTGTTAATTTATCTACAGTTTCTTGTGATATTCCATCTCCTGGCTGAATTACATTTACCAATGCTAAACCAATAGTAATAGCTATAACTGTTGTTCCTATATAAATTAACATTGTTCTAACTCCAATGTTTTTAAATTTAGAAATGTCTTTTAAATCTGAAATTCCCTTAATTAATGATGCTATAATTAGTGGTACAGCTATTAACTTTAATAATTTAACAAATATGGTACCTAATGGTTTTATCCAATCTTCAATAAAATTATTCCAGCCAAATTGTAATGCTAAAAACCCAAAAAGGATTCCTAAAATCATTCCTATTAAAATTTGCCAGTGTAAAGCCAGTTTTTTCATGTAATCTATTTAATTTTTTAAAGGCTGTAAGGTAAAAATAAATATTTAAAAAAAATGTGACCTTAAATATGTAACTTGTGTCTCAATTATTGAGAACTAATTACTAATCTTATTATAACATAAAATGGCAGGAATTTTAGACTTATTAAACAGTGACTTAGGTAAAACAATTATATCTGGTGTAGCGGGTTCAACAGGACAAGACACTAACAAAACTAGTAGTGTTTTAACAATGGCTTTACCAGTTTTAATGAAAGCAATGCAACGTAATTCAACTACTTCGCAAGGAGCTGAAGGATTAATGGGAGCTATAAATAAACATGATGGTGGAATTTTAGACAACTTAGGAGATTTATTTAAAGGTGGTGTAAATGCTGATGTTTTACAAGACGGTAGTAAGATTTTAGGGCATGTTTTAGGTAATAAACAACAAGGTGTTGAACAAGTACTTAGTCAAAAATCTGGTATGGATTCTGGCGCTGTTGCTAATATTTTAAAAACAGCAGCTCCTATTTTAATGGGAGTTTTAGGAAAACAATCTCGTCAAAGTAATGTAAATAACTCTAATGACTTAGGTGGTTTACTAGGTGGTTTGTTAGGTGGAAACTCTGCTAAAAAAGAGCAAAGCTTTTTAGAACAAATTTTAGATGCTGATGGAGATGGTAGTATTGTTGATGATGTAGCTGGTATGGTTTTAGGTAATGGTGGTAGTCAACAAAAATCTGGTGGTTTACTAGGTGGTTTATTGGGTGGCATCTTTGGTAAGAAATAAATTCATATAAATAAGAAAGAGCAAAATAAATGTTTTGCTCTTTCTTATTTATTAAACATAACAAACCTCTATTAATATTCCCACTACACCTAAAAACAAACATAATGGCGAAAAATATTTTGAATCATTAACCCCGAACTTTGTTTGTTTAATTTTCTTAAAGAAACCTACATATTTAAAATCCCCTACTGCTCGTAATATAAAAACGCCTCCAACTACATATAATCCATAGTTTAAAAGCCAACTTGGTATTAAATCTGTTTTAAAAAGGTTAATTTTTACAGCATATAAAATTGCTATAATTAATAAAAATACACCTACAAACAAACTATCTATCCATTTCGGATTCATTACCTCTTCTCCATTTATTTTTGTTGGGATTACTTCCTTAAAAGCCCACTTACCTCCTACTGACCAATATAAATGAATTATAGAAATAAAAACTAGTATTAAAAAGCTAATCAATCCTAAAAAATAGATCATAATTTGTCGTTTTTAATGTAAATTTGTTAAGCCAAATTTAAGAACAACTTATGACAACTTTATTGATAAATATCAAGGAATTAATTCAAGTTAGAGAACATACTATAAAAAAAGTAAGTGGGAAAGACATGAATGTTTTACCAACCATAAAAAATGCTTTTTTACTTATTGAAAATGATCGAATTATAGATTTTGGTGTTATGGATAATTTATCTATCTCTGCTGATAAAACTATAGATTGTAGTGGTAAAATGGTATTACCTACTTGGTGTGATTCTCATACGCACATTGTATATGCTGGAAACAGAGAACAAGAATTTGTTGATAGAATCAATGGCTTATCATATGAAGAAATAGCTAATAATGGTGGTGGAATTTTAAATTCTGCTAAGAAATTGCAACAAACTTCAGAAAATGATTTATATAAACAATCTTCTGTCCGTTTAGAAGAAGTTATGAAACAAGGTACTGGTGCATTAGAAATTAAATCGGGCTATGGTTTAACTATTGATGCTGAGTTAAAGATGTTACGAGTAATTAAAAAACTAAGAGATAATTATGATCTACCTATTAAAGCTACTTTTTTAGGTGCTCATGCTTTTCCTACTAAATATAAAAATAATAAAAAAGGGTACATTAATTTAATTATAAATGAAATGCTTCCTAAAATTGCTGAAGAAAATTTAGCTGAATTTATTGATGCTTTTTGTGAAACTGGTTATTTTTCGGTTGAAGATACTGATAGAATTTTATCTGCTGGAAAAAAATATGGATTAACTCCAAAAGTGCATGTGAATCAATTTACTACTATTGGTGGTGTTCAAGTAAGTGTTAAACACGATGCTTTATCTGTAGATCATTTAGAAGTTATGAATACCGATGATATTGAAACGTTAAAAGGTTCTAAAACAATGCCTGTTGCTTTACCTTCTTGTTCTTATTTTTTAAGTATTCCTTATACTCCTGCTCGCGATATTATAAACGCTGGATTACCTTTGGCTTTAGCTACAGATTTTAACCCTGGTTCTACTCCTTCTGGAAATATGAATTTTGTAGTTGCCACCGCATGTATTAAAATGAAAATGACTCCGGAAGAAGCTATTAATGCAGCAACTATAAATGGCGCTTACGCTATGAATCTTTCTAATGAAGTTGGGAGTATTACTAAAGGAAAAAAGGCAAACTTTATTATTACTAAAGAAATTTTAAGTTATGGAGCAATTCCTTATAACTTTGGCTCGGTATTAATTGATTCAGTTTTTATTAACGGAAAAGCTATTTAATATGTTGCGTACGTTTTCAGAACATGATATTAAAAATTTTGTAAGTCTTAGACAAGGAGAAACTAAGATTGGTGAATTAATACATACTGTTTCTAATAATAATAATAACATTTCCGAAGAACTAAAAAAATCATCTGCTAAGTTTGTTATTTTTGGTGTTCCAGAAGATATTGGTGTAAAAATGAATTATGGAAATGGTGGAGCTCATACAGCATTTACTCCAGCTTTAAAAGCTTTTTTAAGCACACAAGAAAATCAATTTATTAGTGGAAAAGACATTTTCGTTTTAGGTTATTTAGATTATTTAGAAGATGTTTCTGATTTTGATAAAAATGATAGAGAAATCGGTGATTTATTAGTAAAATCTATAGATAAAAAACTATCAGAGGTTATTAAAATGATCATAGATGCAAATAAAACCCCAATTGTAATTGGTGGTGGCCATAACAATTCTTATGGTAATTTAAAAGGTCTTTCAGAAGCTAAAAAGCAACCTATAAACGTTGTTAACTTAGATGCTCATACAGATTTACGTCAACTAGAAGAACGCCATAGTGGTAATGGTTTTTCATATGCAATTGAGCATAAATATTTAGAAAAATATTTTATGTTTGGCTTACATGAAAATTATACTCCGCAGTATATTTTTGATTATATTCATAATAATTCGAAGATTGATTATAATACTTACGAAGATTTAGAAGTTTACAAATCTATTTCATTTGACAATGAGTTAGAACGTACTGCTAATTTTATTCAAGATCAACCTTTTGGTATTGAAATAGATTTAGATTGCATTCAAAACTTTCCTAGTAGTGCTATGACTTCAAGTGGTTTTAGTCCTTTACAAGCTAGGCAATTTGTACATTATTTTGGTAAAAATCCTAATGCTTCTTATATTCATATTTGTGAAGGAGCTCCTTCTGTTATGAATGACGAAACCGCAGCTGGTCAAGTAGGTAAATTTATAAGTTATTTAATTTCTGATTTTATTAAAGCTCAAGGAAAGTAATTTATTTTGGATTAAACTAAGTTTAATCAATCCAGTTTTTAAATTCTTTTACTCGCTCTCTACTTACAATTATCTCTGCTTCATTATAAGAGTGTAGTATTAGTTTTAAACGAGAGTTCGTATATGATATAATGTCTTTTATAGCGTTTATATGAATAATATATGTTCTATTCACTCTAAAAAATTGCTCTGGATCTAATTGTTCTTGCCAATGCTCAAGTGAATGATCTATCAAATAATTTCTATTTGAGTTTGTATGAATATATGTTGATTTATTTTCTGAATAAAAACATTCTATTTCATCTACATGTATAATCTTAATATGCTGTCCTACTTTAATAGTAAAACGCTTCTTAAACTTTCTATCAACTGGGTTAATTAATAATTTTCTAATATCATCAATGTTAACTTGAACATCTGACTGTTTTGGTTGATTTTCTTTAAATTTCTCAACTGCTACTTTCAATTCATCTTCATCAATAGGTTTTAATAAGTAATCTATTGAATTTAATTTAAATGCCTTTAATGCATATTCATCATAAGCTGTTGTAAAGATTATTGCTGACTTTACCTCTACTTCTTCAAAAATCTCAAATGATAACCCATCTGATAATTGAATGTCTAAAAAAATTAACTCTGGATGTTTATTCTTTTGAAACCAATTAATTGATTCTTCTACCGAATGTAACATTGTTTCTACTTCAATTCCTAATTCAGCTAGCATTCTACTTAATCTTCTTGCTGCTGGTTTTTCATCTTCAATTATTAATACACTCATTATATCTTATTAATTTTCATCCATGTATTCTTTAACTTTTCTTTCTTCCCAATCTTTATTAAAGAGTTTGTCTTTCCCTAAAACATTAACCGCATGTATTAATACTGCAATTCCCCACCAAAAGAAAATTCGATAATTACTAATATCTGTAAATGCTTCTACAAACGAACTACCATAATTAATATCTTTATAAATTCTATAGCCAATAAAAATAATATTTAATAGAATATAAAACGTTAAATGTTTATAGAACTTTTTTATATCCTCTACTCTTTTTTTTGCTTTTATATATTTTTCTGATTGTTTTTTTGAGTCCATAATCTATTCGTTTTCGTTCATTATACTTTTTATTTTTTCTCTTTCCCAATTCTCTATAAAAGTAAATTTATCTTTAAAAACATAGATACCATAAATTAGAAGTCCAATTCCCCATAATAATGAGTTTACCCAAATATTAGCTTTAGCCCATTTTAAGGTGTTTGGGTTTGCAATATGATTCTCAAAAAAATTAAATATTGTATTTGAAAAAAACATTATTATTAACATTATTAAAACAAATAACTGTAAATGATTATAAAAGTTTTTTTGTTTTGCTACTGTTTTCTGAGCTCTTATATATTTATCTTCTTGTATCATCATTCTCTTTTAGATACTCTTCAATTTTTCTTTTCTCCCAATCTTTATTAAAAAAGATATTTGTTCCAAATGTCCCCAACCAATGAAAAAACAAACCTATCCCCCAAAAAAGCCAAGTAGCATACACTCCAAAATTAGTTATTGCTTTAGTAAAGGATTGATTATTATCATTCATTATTCCTACTGTTACAACTACAGATATAAAGATATTAACACCTATGTATGATACTAAATGCCAATAAAAGCCTTTTATCTTTTCTACTCGCTTTTTAGCAAGCATATACTTATGTTCATTTCTATAATCTCTTTCCATTTTACTTATTCTTTTCTAAATATTCTTTTATCTTCTTTTCTTCCCAATCTTTTCCAAAACCTAATACGTTTTTTCCAAAAACTAACATCCAATGAATAAAGGTTACTAGAACTATTCCTATTACTGCAAACCAAAACCAATGAAAAGAAGGTGAGAACTTTAAATTAACAAAGACAATAATTATAATTGAAAGTACATTTACCAAAACATGAGCATAAAACCCTTTTATTTCCTTAATCTTTTTTTTAGCTTCTAAATATTTTTTCTCTTCTGTATATTTATTATCCATAATTACTATTCTTTATCTAAATATTCTTTTATTTTTTGTTCTTCCCAATCTTTTCCAAAACCTAATTTTTCAAATCCAAAAACTCCTAACCAATGAAAGAACAGTCCTGTTGTCATACCAATGATTGGAAAATAAAACCAATGATATTGCGGTACAAATTTTAAATTGATAAAAATTAAAACAGGAATTACTAAAACTGTTACTAACAAATGAATATACAACCCCTTTATTTTTTCTACTTTCTTCTTTGCTCTGGCATATTTTTGTTCTTCTGTAAATTCTCTTTTCATCTTATTTATATTTTTCTTCATCTTTTAAAATTTCATTGATTTTTCGTTCTTCCCAGTTTTTTCCTAAAAACAAATTATAATTATTCGCTTCTAAATAATGAAAAACTAATCCTATCCCCCAACCTATCATTGGAAACCAAAACCATTGAAAACCTGAATATGTTTTTAAATTAATAAATATTAAAAAAGGTATTACTAAACAGTACGAAACTAAGTTTTGATAGAATTCTTTTAATTTTTCAACTCTTTCAACTGCTTTTACATACTTACTATTTTCTAAATCACTTGTATTATAGTTCATTGTATTTGTTTTTGTTAACAGTGGTAAACTCACTGTAAATGTTTTGTTATTATTTGTTATTTCTACAGTCCTATCGGTTATTAAACCATAACGATCTGCTATATTTCTTAATCCAACTTTTGTACTTTTCCCTATAGCTTCTTTTGGATTAATATTATTTTGAATTTGTAAAAAACCATTTTCTTCAAAAATTCTTATTTCTAAGGGTTTTGTTGAAGACACAACATTATGTTTTACTGCATTCTCAAGTAATAATTGTAATGATAAAGGCACTATTTTTAATTCTGAGTTACTTATTTCATTAGGGATTGTAAACTTTACTGCATCTTCAAAACGCATCTGTAATAATTCCATATAGGTTTTAGCAAATTGTAATTCTTCTTGAATAAGTACTAATTCTTTATTACGCTGTTCTAAAACATACCTATATACTTTAGATAATTTAGTAGTAAACTTTTCAGCTTGCTTAGGATTTTCTCCAATTAAAGAGGTTAAAACATTTAAACTATTAAATAAAAAATGTGGGTCTAATTGACTTTTTAATGTTTCAAACTTTGCAGTCTCTGTTTTTGCTACTATTTCATGTTGGGTAGTTTCTCTTTTTACAGATGCTTTCCAATTTATCATAAAGCCACGAGCATGAAAAAACACCGCCATTCCCAACGAAAGAATAATACCAAATAAATGTGCTAAGATTAAATTCCCTTTAAAAAAACTAGATACTGGGTGGCTAAAAATAATTACATATTGTACATAATGAATTGCTAAAACTGCTATAATTGTATAAACAACTGTTGTAATTACTCCAGCCCAAACTCGTTCGTTCGTTTGAGTTACCCAATCCCATTTAGTATTTAAATAATCGTTAATTATACCATTCCCTAAACCTAATGAAAAAGAATACATAGCTGAAATTAAAAATACTAAAGCTGCTCCTTTTAAAGTAAATTGTTGATTTACAATAATAAAAAAGATTCCAAAGATTATTGTTAATTTTAAACAAACCCAAATATCATTTTTTAAGCTTTTAAAAGTATTTTTAATAGGTAATTTCATTGGTATATTATTCTTAAAATTTGATTTCTAAAGATACATTTTTATCATCAACTAAAAACTTAATTTGATCATATTGAGGTGGTCCAAACCTGTTCATATTGTTTGTAGAAACCCCATAATCTTCAATTGGCATACCATTCGGTTGAAAGTCCATTTTATTATTGTTATTCTTATCATGAAAACAAATAATAGCATATTCTCCTTCTGGAACATTTTCAAAAACCACAGTACTTTCACCCTTAATTATTTTTGATGACTTTGCTAAAACTGGCTCTTTTCTAAAATTGTCTTTAGTATATAATGCATAACTTATCTTTCCTTCATCTGTAGTAGCATTTGTAACTGTTGCAGTTATTGTGCTATTTTGTGCTGTTACTTTTCCTGCTATAAAAAATAAACTTACTATAAACACTGTTGTAAAAAATTTCATCTCTTTTATTTTTATTGGTTAATTATGGTACAAATATCTTCAGGTTATGTAGTTTTTAAAACTAAAAGAAACTCAATTGTATTTTTTTAAGGATGAACTGTAACAATTTGTATTTTTGAGCTACTTATAATTTATCAACTGGACTAAACTTAGTGGAAAAGAAACTAGAAAATAAATTTTTATCTGATTTTGAATCAAATCAAAACATTGTACATAAGGTGTGTAGGATATATACAACTAATCAAGATGCACATAACGATTTGTTTCAAGAGATAACAATTCAGCTATGGAAAAACTATAGTAAGTTTAGAGGTGATGCTAAATTTAGTACTTGGATGTATCGAGTAGCCTTAAATACGGCAATTTCTTTATACAGAAAATCTACAAGAACTGTAAAAACTCAAGACATTACCGACTATACTTTTAAAATTAAGGCTGAAGATTATGATGAAACAGAAGAATTACAATTAAAATCGTTGTATAACGCAATTAGAAAATTAAACGATATTGATAAAGCTCTTATCTTTTTGTATTTAGAAGATAAACCTTATAAAGAAATATCAGAAACTCTTGGTATTAGTGAAGTAAATGCTAGGGTTAAAATGAACAGAGCAAAGGAAAAATTAAAAAAAGTATTAAACCCATAATAATAAATGGATTTAGATAAATATAAAAAAGCATGGGGTAATCAACCAGAGGAGGCTGATAAGGTTTCTAAAGTTGATATCTATAAAATGGCGCATTCCAGGTCATCATCTATTGTAAAATGGATTTTTATTATTGGAATTTTAGAGCTCATATTTTGGGCAGGTTTAAACATATTTTTTGTTGGATCATCATATACAGAAGTATATGAACAATTGCATTTAAATAGTTTTGTAAAAATAAGTGTGTATTTTCACTACTTTGTCATAGTTATATTTTTATATTTCTTTTATAAAAATTATAAATCAATTTCTATTTCTGATACAACTAAAGTGCTACTTCAGAAAATTTTAAAAACAAGAAAAACAGTAAAATACTATGTATATTTTAACCTCTTATATGTAGTTTTTGCAAATATTTTTCTATTGTGTTTTATTTTTTCAGATTTAGACTTATTAATTGAATACTACCATAATCAAGGGATAGCTACTCCTGATAATAAACAACACCTTTTAATTTCATTAATTATAGCTACAGTATTCTTATTAGGTTTCATGGTACTTATTCTTTGGTTATTTTATAGAATAATATACGGTGTACTTTTAAGAAAATTAAATAAAAACTATAAAGAAATATCTAAATTAGAAGAGTTAAATTAACAAAAAAGAGGAAGCAATTAGCTTACTCTTTTTTGTTAGAATAATTTCAATTCTTCAAGTAAAACAGCTAACATATCATCTGTAAAATCTAAATGCGTAACAATACGTATTTTACCATCTCCCATAGAAATTAATAAAATTCTTTTTTGTTCCATCTTTTTAATAAAATCCATTGGATCAATAGCGTCATTCACATAAAAAATAACAATATTTGTTTCAATTGGTTCCACCTTTTTAACATACGAACAATTTTCTAATACTGCTCCTATAGCTTTTGCTCTAGAATGATCTTCAGCTAAGCGATCTACTAAATTATCTAATGCATAAATTCCTGCAGCAGCTAAAAAACCAGCTTGACGCATTCCCCCTCCAAATAATTTTCGCACACGTAGTGCTTTTTCTATATGCTCATTGGTTCCTACTAAAACAGAACCAACAGGAGCTCCTAAGCCTTTAGATAAACAAATAGAAATCGTATCAAATAACTCACCATATTGTTTAGGTGTTTCATTTTTAGCAACCAAAGCATTAAATAAACGGGCTCCATCTAAATGATACGCTAAATTATTAGCTCTAGAAACTTTACCTATCTTAATTAATTCTTCAAAATCCCAACAAGCTCCACCACCTTTATTGGTTGTATTTTCAATACAAACTAATCGATTAAAAGGTACATGAATATCACCTCTACCTAAAGCAGCTTTTTCTAATTGTTCAGCAGTAAACATTCCTCTATCACCATCAATTAAATGTGAGGTTACTCCAGAATTAAATGCAGCTCCTCCTCCTTCGTAATTATATACATGTGCCCATTTATCGCAAAACATTTTATCACCAGGTTGTGTATGTATTTTAATAGCTACTTGATTTGCCATTGTTCCAGATGGGAAAAACAAAGCAGCTTCCATTCCAAACAGTTTTGCTACTTTCTCTTGTAATAAATTTACAGTAGGGTCAGCACCAAAAACATCATCTCCAACTTCAGCATTTAACATTGCCTTTAGCATTCCTTCAGTTGGTTTTGTTACTGTATCGCTTATTAAGTTTATTTCCATTTTTAACTACGGTTTTAAAATGTATTTTTGCATTATGATTACACACGAACAGTTAAAAAATATTACTGAACGAATTGGCAAGTTAAAAGGTTATTTAGAAATTGACAAGAAGTTAATTGAAATTAACAATGAAGAAGAAGAAACTACAAACCCCGACTTTTGGAATAATCCCAAAGAAGCTGAAATTTTAATGAAATCACTCCGTTTTAAGAAAAAATGGGTGAGCGACTATAATTCAGTAATAACAATGAATGAAGACCTTCTTGTATTATATGATTTCTATAAAGAAGACGCTGTTGATGAGACTGAAGTAATTGAGCAATTTGAAAAAACAACTATTTTTTTAGAAGATATTGAATTTAAAAACATGCTTTCTGATGAAGGAGATAATTTAAGTGCTACCATACAAATAACATCAGGTGCTGGTGGTACTGAGAGTTGTGATTGGGTAGAAATGCTTTTGCGTATGTACACCATGTGGGCAGAAAAACAAGGGTATAAATTAAAAACGTTGAATTACCAAGCTGGTGATACCGTTGGTATTAAGACTGTTACTATTGAAATTGAAGGAGATTATGCTTTCGGATGGTTGAAAGGAGAAAACGGCGTGCATCGTTTAGTTCGAATTTCACCTTTTGATAGCAATAATAAAAGACATACTACTTTTGGTTCTGTTTATGTTTTTCCTGTAGCCGACGAAAGTATAGAAATTGATATAAACCCAGCCGACATAGAAATTGTTACTGCTCGTTCTAGTGGAGCTGGTGGACAAAATGTAAATAAAGTAGAAACTAAAGTTCAATTAACTCATAAACCTAGTGGGATAAAAATTTCTTGTTCTAATTCACGCTCTCAACATGATAACAGAGCTACAGCTTTAAAAATGTTAAAATCGCAATTATATGAAATTGAATTACAAAAACGTTTGGCCGCTAGAAATGATATAGAAGCAGGTAAATTAAAAACTGAATGGGGAAGTCAAATACGTAACTACGTGATGCATCCATATAAACTAGTAAAAGATGTACGTACAGCTCATGAAACTGGAAATGTAGATGCTGTAATGGATGGAAATATAAATCCTTTCTTAAAAGCTTATTTAATGTTAAACGGACAAAAAGAGAAATAATGATAAAAATATACCATAATAACAGATGTAGTAAATCTCGTTGCGGATTAGAAATTTTAGAGAATTCAGGAAAAGAATTTGAAGTTGTAAAATACTTAGATAATATTCCTTCCAAAGATGAATTAAAGGAAATAATTAATTTACTTAACATCTCTCCTATTCAATTGGTTCGTAAGAATGAAAAAATATGGAAAGAAGAATTTAAAGGTAAAGAATTATCTGATACGGAAATTATAAATGCAATGGTAAATAATCCTAAACTTATTGAGCGTCCTATTGTTATTAACGGTAAAAAAGCTGTAATTGGACGTCCGCCAGAAAACATTTTAGATATTATTTAAAAAAAAGCTCTCAAAAAATGGAGAGCTTTTTTTAATAATAATTAACAACTAAACTTTTAGTTTGTTATTTTATCATAGTATATTAGCAATTCAATCAATTTATAGATAATACTATGAGAAAAATTTTATTGGGGTTATCCCTCACTTTGATCGCCTCAACAGGCTACAGTCAAATTGCCAAAGAAAGAAAGCAACAGCTTTCTAAGAAAGAAAAAATTAGTACTATGAAAATTCCAACTGATTCTTCAGTTAAGATAGGAAAACTATCAAATGGGATGACATACTACATTAAACAAAATCCAAAACCAGCTAACAAAGTTGAATTACGATTAGCTGTTAATGCCGGTTCAATTTTAGAAGACAAAGACCAATTAGGTTTAGCTCACTTTATGGAGCATATGAACTTTAATGGTACAAAAAACTTTAAAAAGAATGAACTTGTAGATTACCTTCAGTCTATTGGTGTTAAATTTGGAGCGCATTTAAATGCTTATACAGGGTTTGATGAAACTGTGTATATTTTACCAATTCCTAGTGATGATGATGCAAAATTAGAAAAAGGATTTCAAATTCTTGAAGATTGGGCACATGGTGCTTTGTTAGAAGGAAAAGACATTGATGAAGAACGTGGTGTTGTTTTAGAAGAATACCGTTCTCGTAGAGGTGCAGATAGTCGTATGTTAGAAAAATACTTACCAAAAGTAATGCACGGTTCTAAATATGCTGAAAGATTACCTATTGGTACTAAAGAGAACTTAGAAAACTTTAAACATGAAAGTATTCGCCGTTTTCATAAAGATTGGTATCGTCCAGATTTAATGGCAGTTATTGCTGTTGGAGATGTTGATGTAAAAATATTAGAGGAAAAAATAAAATCACACTTTGGTAAAGTTCCAGCGGTTAAAAACCCTAGAAAAAGAGAAGTTGCTCCTTTAAAGAATCATAAGGAGACATTTATTGCTATTGAAGCTGACAAAGAAGCTCCATTTTCTAGAGTACAGTTAATGTATAAAGATTATGATAATGCTAAACCACAAGTAACTGTTGGAGATTATAGAAATTCATTAGTAAAATCTTTATTTTCTCAAATGTTAAATAATCGTTTAGACGAATTACGTAATAGTGAAAAACCTCCTTTTGTTTATGGTTTTAGCTATCACGGTGGTACTTGGGCTAGAGGAAAAAATGCTTATCAATCTATGGCAGGTACAAGTGCAGATGGACAATTGAAAGGATTACAAGCTTTATTAGATGAAAGTGAACGCGTTAAAAGATATGGTTTTAAACAAGGTGAACTTGATAGAGCTAAAAAAAATGTAGTTGCTCGTATTGAAAAAGCTTTTAAAGATAAAGACAAAAGAGCTTCTAATAGAATTATTGGTGAATATGTAAACAACTTCTTAGAACAAGAGCCAATTCCTAGTGTTTCTTGGGAATATAAAGCTCATCAAATGTTATTACCTTCTATAAACCTTGATGAAGTTAATACTATTATTAAAAACTTTTTACACGATGATAACCGTGTAGTAGTAATTACTGGCCCTAAAAAAGTAGTTACTGAAAAACAAGTTTTAGATGCTTTAAATAATGTAAAAACAAAAGAGTTAAAGCCTTATGAAGATAAAGCTGTAGCTACTTCTTTAATGACGAAAGCACCAACTCCTGGTACAATTGTTAAAACTACTGAAAATAAAAATTTAGGGACTAAAACTTTTATTTTAAGTAATGGAGCTACTGTTACTTTTAAAAAGACAGACTTTAAGAATGATGAAATATTATTTGACGCCTTTAGTTTTGGAGGTACTTCTTTATATTCTAATAAAGAATTAAAAGCAACATCTTTTGCTAATGGAGCGCTTTCTCAAGCTGGTGTTAATAAATACTCTAAAACAGATTTATCTAAAATGATGTCTGGTAAAATTGTTAGAGTAAATCCTTTTATTGGAGGTTTAAGTGAAGGATTTAGAGGTTCAGCTTCTCCTAAAAACTTAGAAGAACTTTTTCAAATGGTACATTTATATTTTACTTCTTTAAATAAAGATGAAAAAGCATTTAATTCATATGTAAATAAGCAAAAAAGCTTTTTAGGAAACTTATTGGCTAGTCCAAATTTCTTCTTTCAAAAAGAAATGTCAGAATTTATGAATGAAGGAAATGACCGTTATACTGGTTTTCCAACTCCTGAAAAATATGAAACTGCAGATTATGATTTAGCGTATAAAAAATACCAAGAACGTTTTGCTGATGCAGGTGACTTTAATTTCTATTTTGTTGGTAATGTTGATGAGAAAAAACTTGCTGAGTTTTCAACTAAATACTTAGCTAGCTTACCAGGAAAAAACTTAAAAGAATCATACAAAGTAAATTCTTTTAGACCTTTATCTGGTTCACACTCTAAAACTGTACAAAAAGGTAAAGACCCAAAAAGTAATGTAAGTATTACTTACCAAGGTAAAGCTAAATACAATAAGAAAGACGCTTTAGCTTTTGCTAGTTTAGGTGAAATCGTTGGTATTAAATTAACTGAAAAATTACGTGAGCAAGAAGGTGGAGTTTACTCTTCTAGAACAAGAGGTAATATTTCAAAAATGCCTTATGGATGGTATCGTTTTAATATTTCTTTTCCTTGTGCTCCAGAAAACGTAGAGAAATTAAAAACAATTTCTGTAGATCAAGTTGCATCTATTGTAAAAAATGGTCCAACTGAAGAAGATTTAATGAAAACTAAGAAAGCAATGATTGCAGATCATAAAGAAGATCTTAAAAAGAATCGTTTTTGGTTAAGAACAATTAAAAATGTTGATTACCAAAAAAATGATGCTTCTGATGCTGCTTCTTTTGAAGACCGTGTGAATGCTTTAACTAAAAAAGATATTCAGAAGGTTGCTAAAAAATATTTAACAGATGGTTATATTTTAGGAATATTAAATCCTGAAAAATAATATTGAATATTGTTTTAAATAAATTAAAAAGCTCTCAAGAAATTGAGGGCTTTTATTTTTTTATAAATTGAGATTGAAGAAAACCTAAACCATAACCATAAAACTGAGTAAGTGTAGTAATAATACTTAAAAAAGCTACTTTACTATTTTTATTTTGAAATAATGAATCTATAAATATAAAAGTTAAATAAACTCCATAAAAAGCTAATAATTGCCAAAAGCCAAAAAAAGCAGTAATAATAGCGATGTCTAATCCGAGGATAAATAAACTTGGAAACCAAAAAGTAATTTTAGCCGTTTTTGGATACTTTTTATTAAGTATTGGCCTAGCTGTTCCAAAAGAGAAAGTTTGTTTAAAAAACTGCTTAATAGTACTTCTACGCTTATGATAAACATATGCCATTTCTATTAACTGAGTTTTAAATCCATTTTCCCATAAACGAAAAGTTAAATCAATATCTTCTCCTGTTTTCATTTTAGAAAAACCTTTCGTCTCCTCAAAAGCTTTTTTAGATATCCCTAAATTAAAACTTCTTGGTTGAAATTTCCCTACTCCCTTTTTCTTTCCTCTAATTCCTCCAGTTGTTAATACAGAAGTCATAGAATAATTAATTGCCTTTTGTAAAGAAGTAAAACTTTTATGTGCAGCATCTGGTCCGCCAAAAGCATCTGTATAATGCTCTCGTAATCTTTTATGAACTTCAGATAAATATTGAGAAGGAACTATAACATCAGAATCTAAAATGATAAAATAATTACCAGCAGCTCTTTCCATACCGTAGTTTCTACTCACTCCTGCCCCACTATTTTCTTTAAAAAAATAATGAAGATTTAATTTCTCTTTATAACTCTCAACTATTTTCTCAGAAGAGTTATCAGATCCATCTTCTATAATAAGTACTTCAAAATTATCATGAAAATCTTGTTTGGTAAGACTTTCTAATAATTCATCAATTTCTTTGGGCCGATTATATACCGGAACTATTATAGAAAAATTTAATTTCATTATACTAAAACGCTTTCTTTTATTTGTTCAGTAATACCTTTCCAAAGACTAATTCTTTTTCTCAAAGATTCTTTAGCGTAATATAATACATCATCCCATTTTTGTTGATCTTCTCCACATAATTCTTCAATCATCTTTAATGATAAAGGACCATGCTCATCTCCATCTAATTCAATATGTCTTTTTAAGTAATAAGTAAGTTTACTATAATTTGAATTATCTGTTTCTTCAGTATTTTTAACTATTTCTAAAAACATATCTGGTATTACATCTTCTCTTCCAAACGTAAAACTAGATGCTATTATATGTGGTTCTGATGTAGCTATAACTCCAAATGTAAAGTTAATAAATTCTTTAACTTCATTAATAATTGTTATGCTACTTAATGCTTCATTCACATTTTTTCCATCAATAAGCTTTGATATAAATTTTGCTATTTGAGAAGTATCTGCCCCAGCTTGTTTCATGGCATCAATGTACATTTCAAAATGGCTTTTAGGTTCTCCTGATTCATTTATATCTGTTTCTTCGCCTAATACAATTTCATTTATAAATTGAGCTGTAGTTGAATTTGCTACTGGAAGCCATGGCAAATTAACACAAGTTAAATTCTGTTGTAATGCTTTTAATAATGACATAAAATCCCAAACCGCAAAAACATGAGACTCCATAAATGTTTTTACATCTTCAATATCTTTTAACGATGTATATAAATCATGTGTTTTTAACTCTTCTCTTAACGATTCAAGCTCTTTTTCAATATTTAAAATTGTATTCATAACGTATATATCAATAAAAAATGCAAATCTAACGATTTGCATTTTATTTTTTTATTTATCTAAAAATTACTCTTCAGTAAATTTATCCATTACAGCATCACTTACTCCCATATTAGAGAATCCTCCATCATGAAATAAGTTTTGTAATGTTACTTTCTTTGTTAAATCAGAAAATAATGAAATTGTATAATCAGCACATTCTAAAGCTGAAGCATTTCCTAATGGAGACATTTTTTCTGCATAAGAAATAAATCCATCAAAACCTTTAACTCCTTGTCCAGCTGTTGTTGGTGTTGGCGATTGAGAAATTGTATTTACACGTACTTTATGATCTCTTCCAAAGAAATAACCAAAACTACGAGCAATAGACTCCAAATACGCTTTATTATCAGCCATATCATTATAATCAGGAAATACTCTTTGTGCTGCCATATATGTTAATGCAACAATACTTCCCCATTCATTCATGGCTTGTTTGTTATATAAAACATTCATTACTTTATGAAATGATACTGCTGAAACGTCCCATCCTTTAGTTGTAAAATCATATTTAGAATCTGTATAATGACGTCCTTTACGCACATTTACCGACATACCTATAGAATGTAATACAAAATCTATTTTCCCTCCTAAAATCTCCATAGACTTTTCGACTAAATCTGTTAAATCGTCCATAGAAGTAGCATCTGCAGGAATAATTTCAGATCCAGTCTTTGCTGCTAACTCTTTTATTTGCCCCATACGCATTGCAATTGGTGCATTGGTTAAAACAAACTCTGCTCCTTCTTCATGAGCACGTTCAGCAACTTTCCAAGCAATAGAATTTTCATCTAGGGCTCCAAAAATAATTCCTTTTTTACCTTTTAATAAGTTATACATATTGTTTAATATTTTTATATATCGTTGTTCGTTTGTATGGCAAATATACCTTAATTTAACAATTCTTTTGCGTGTGTTAATGCGCTTTCTGAAATATCCTTTCCACTTAACATTTCAGCAATTTCTACTATTCGCTCTTCGTTTGATAACACTTTTAAATTCGAAGTTGTAACTCCTTTTTCTTCTCCTTTAAATACTTTATAGTGTTGGGTACCTTTTGCTGCTATTTGTGGTAAATGGGTTATAGTTATCACCTGCATATTAGTCCCCATATCTTGCATTATTTTTGCTATTTTATTCGATACTTCACCTGATACCCCCGTATCAATCTCATCAAAAATAATGGTTGGTAATTTTATATTTTTTGATAGAATCTTTTTTATTGAAAGCATAATTCTAGAAAGCTCTCCTCCAGAAGCTACTTTTTTCAACTCCCCAAAATTCCCTCCTTTATTTGCTGAAAATAAAAATGTTAGATTATCTTTCCCATTAGATAAATAAGTTTCAGAATTAGTTAACTCAATTGAAAAACGAGCATTTGGCATTCCTAGTTCTGTTAATAAAAACTCTAACTCTTTTTGTAATTTAGGTATTGCTTTATTTCTTGATTTAGTAACCATAGCAGCTACTTCATCTAATTTTATTGCAACTTCTTTAATTTCTGCATTTTTAGCTGCTATTAAACCTCCTGCATCTTCAACTTGTGCAACTTTTTCCGATAACGACTCATAAATAATTTGCATTTCTTTTATAGAATCAACCGAGTGCTTTTTTTGTAGATTATAAATTAATTGTAATCGATCGTTTAATTCTTCTATTTCATTTGGATTAAACTCTACTTCTTCATTTGCTTTTTCTAGCTCAGAAACAATATCATCCAATTCTATTTTAATACTTGAAACTCTGTTTGATAACTCTTCGTAGTTCTTAGCAAATGAGCTTATTTTTTGTAAATTATTTTCTAATGAATGAAATAAATTCTGGAGTCCAATTTCCTCATTAACAGAAATTTGCAACGCCTCTGATAAATTTAATTTTATTTCCTCAATATTATTTAATTTATCTAACTTTTCTTCTAATACTTCTTGCTCCCCTTCTTTTAAATTTGCCTCTTCTAGTTCTTTAAACAAATGTAAGTTATACTCATATTGCTCTTTAGATTTCTCTGTTTCTTCTTGAAGTACTGTTAATTCCTTTTTTAAAGAATTATATTTGGTTACGCCTCTCTTATAAGATGCTATTTTTGCTTGATTTTTTGCTAAGGCATCTATAACCGAAAATTGAAAGCTAACATCTGATAATTGCATCGTTTGATGCTGGGAATGAATATCTATTAATCTACTTTTTAAAGCCGTTAAAACCGATAATGTAACGGGTGTATCATTTACAAATGCTCTTGATTTACCGGAAGGCAAAATTTCTCTTCGAATTATTGTTTCAGTTTCATAATCAAGGTCTAATTTTTTAAATAAACTTTGTAGAGAATACCCATCAACATCAAACTGTGCTTCTATTACACATTTCTTTTCTGTGTTTTTTAAAGACGATAAATCTGCACGATTTCCCATTACTAAGCCTAAAGCACCTAATAAAATAGATTTTCCTGCCCCAGTTTCACCAGTTATTATTGATAGCCCTTTTGTAAAATCAATCGATAATTGATTGATTAACGCATAATTATGTATCGATAAATGTGTTAACAAATCTTACTTTTTTTAAAGAATAAAAGTAAGGATTTTGAGCGAATTAAATTGCAGCTATTTACTATAAAAATTTATGTCAATTCTTTCCAGTAATCACTATAAAAATTACTTGTTTCTAATAATTCTTTATGACTTCCTTTTATTTTAGTTTCTCCATTTTCTAACACATATATAGTATCTGCGTACTTTTTTAACGTTTCCAAGCGGTGAGAAATAAACAGTATTCCCATATTTTCTTTTAATTTTGATATCAGCTCAATACTAAACCTTTCAGTTTTCCTATCCATTGCTGCTGTAGCTTCATCTAAAATTAATAATTGAGGTTGTTTATATAAAACTCTTGCTAAAGCAATAATCTGTTTTTGCCCACCAGATAAATTTATTCCTTCTTCACCTAATATAGTTGTATATCCTTGTGGAAAATCTTCAATAAACTTATCAAAACCATACTCTTGAAAAAACTCTATAACACTTTCAAGCTTATCTTCTTTACCTAATAAAATATTATCTAATACATTACCATTAAAAATGTTTATTTCTTGAGGTACAACCCCCACTAAATCCCTCCAATGTCTTATATCAATATCTTTAATAGACTCTTTTTTATTGACGATTATCATTCCGTTTTCAAAGTCATAGAATTTTTGAAGTATTTGTCCTAACGTACTTTTACCACTACCACTTTCTCCTACAATAGCAGTAATTTCACCTTTATTGACAGATAAATTTATATTTTTTAGTAATTGACTTCTACCTGCAAAACGAAATGACAAATTTTTAAGCTGTAATGATTCGAAGTTTTGAAGTTTGAGATTTCCTTGTTTTTCTCTTTCTATTGAAGTAAATTCAAACATACGATTAAATGCTATTTTTGCTTCATTAATAGGAATTGCAATCAACGCTAAATTAGTTATTGATGGTAATAAAGAACCAGCTATTCCTAAAACGGCCATCAATTTTCCTAACTGCATTTGAACATCATATACCTGAAAAGAAGTATAGGATAAAATTGCCATTAAAAACAAAACTCCTGCAATACCTGATAATAATGCTAAACGAACGTTGATTTTTCCTAAATCTACAATCTTATTTTGTAAGTTACCAAATACCAATTGATTTACTTTTTGAAAAAACATTTGCCTATTATAATTCTTAATAGTCGCTATACCTTGCATAGAACCTATATAATTACTTTCACTTAGCGCGTAACTTTGCATTACTTCTTTTTGAGATTTTATAATTTTAGAGTTAAAGCTATAAATAATAAAAAAATAAATAGGTAAACTTATTAAAGCTATGACTCCTACTTTCCATGAATAAAAGAATAGGAAACTGAAAGAAACTAAAACTACCAATACGTCTATAATAAAATTACTAGCTATAAATTTAATTACTTTTTGTACTCTATTTGTATCATTTAATCTTGCTACTAGTTCACCTATTTTTCGAGTGTCAAAAAACGGTTTTGGTAGATATAATAGCGAAGAATAAAAAGAATCAATAATACGGTTATTAAAATCTTTAGATTGTCTTATGAGCAACAATTCCCTTAAAGCTGTAAAACCAACCCTTACTAATAATAGAAAAGTTAATAACCCAATACCAAAAATCAATTTTTTAGTGTTTTGAGAAGGTAAAATATCATCAATTAATTTTTGAGAGAACACAGACATTGCCATACCTAATAAGGCAATACCAACACCCAAAACGATACTAATAACTAGTAGTTTTTTATCTTCCTTTAATAAATTTAAAAACCATTCTTTTTTTGATTTCCTAGTTGCTATCTTTTTTACAAAACTATCGTTAGGAGTTAAGGTAAGACAAGTTTTAGAAACCCATATTTTTTCTAACTCTTCTTTAGAATAATTAACTATTCCTCTTGCAGGATCACCAATAATAAATTGATTATTTTTGTAACCATAACACACCACATAATGTTGTAATTTATCTTCTATAATTACATGTAAAACAACAGGTTTCCTATGGTCAATTAATGCTTGTATATGTGCTTCATTTCCTTCAGCTGTAAAACCTATTTTATTTGCTGTTTGATACAATCCTAAAAGTGTAGTTCCTTGTCTAGTAGTACCACTCAACTCTCTTAGTTTTTCAAGTGAACCACTTCCACCATAATAGTTTATTAAAGATAATAAACAAGCAACACCACAATCAGATTGATCGTGTTGTAAAATATGAGTTTTAGTTAATAGTTTTCGATTCATAATATCCTCTCCTTCAAGTTAAACTTGTTTTAGCATCTCATTTTCTGTGAATACGTAATAAGTTCAGAATAAGGTTAAATTATTTGGAACTATTTTAGCACCTCTAAAATCTTATTAACTTTAGTAGCTCCTTTAAACTTTTGTTGCAATTTTTTATTAGCATTATATACTACAATGTAGGGTATTGAATTCACATCAAAAATTGTAGCAAACTCTCCCTTTATATCTTCTAAAAAAATGACATTATCTTTATTATACAATTGATGTTTTTTTGCAAATCGTAAAATATTATCTTTCTTCTCAAAAGAAACAAAGACTAATTGGGTATTTTTAAAATCATGTAAATGTTCTTGTATTTTTGTAGCTTCTGATTGACAATAATCACAATCGGAATTAAAATACACAAATACTATAGGTTTATTTTTTAAGTTATTTTGAGTAAACTTTATTCCTTGCATATTAAAAAAAGAAAAGTCAGGAATTGTTTTTATTCGTTCTTCAATTTCTAATTTATCATTAATTTTATTAATTATTCTATAGCCTAAATAACCAGCACTACTTAAAAGTACAAGTGCTAGTAATAATTTCTTTTTCATTTATTCTTTTTTACATTTAGTTTTTGACTTCGACCAAACCAATAATTAGGTTAAGTTAAGTGTTAAGAACATTACCAAGCCAAGCCAAATAATTAAACCTGCACCATAACTTACAGCAACAATTTCAAAGCTTTTTGAATACTTATTTTTGAGTAATTTATGTAAACCATATACCAATACAAAAAAATAGGCTATTTCAAATAAATTAATAGTTTGCATAGGGTAAATAAGCCAAGGCTCTATATTTTTAATATCTAAAAAATTAATATAACTCAAAGGATAATACTGTTGAATATCTTGTAAAGTATATTCTACTTTTATAAATAAAAAATAGATTAATCTAACAAAACCTACAAATACCAACACAAACTCACCTATTAATGTAACTCTAAATAATTTTATAAATTTTATCTTATTTTCTGTATCATAGAAAAACACCCCTATATTTAAACATAAAGTTATCAAACTAGTTCTAATAATAATTAGAACAAAAACAAAAACATATGGCATCCAAGACCATTCTTTTTTACTCTCTATTAATTCCTTAATTTGATCACCTGATAATTGTTCGAAATAAATTTCGTATATTAAATTATCTATAAACAAAACCCTACTATTGATAAAAACACAAAAAAAGGAAACACCTAAAATTGTAATAAGTATATTTTTAGTTTTCAACTTTGTTTGTCTTTTTAAAAATATGTAACAACAAGTAAACTAGATTCTGAAACAGCATAAGAAATCTCACATATAAAATCAGAATTAAGAAAATTTACAGCAATTATCACTCTACTCTAGTCAACCTTAAATAATTTTTGCTCCCTATTGTTTGCCAAAATACTATTATAGCTAAAGTGCTTACCATAGCCATTGATAAATAAATATTAATTATATCAAATATTAACAAAACCCAACCCAATATAAAACAAGAAGCTATTAGAATAAATAAACCGTTTTGAACCTGACTCGTAACATTAAATCTAACCTTGTTAATTTCTTTATCTAATACTACTTTATTTGAATAGCAATTATTAATCTTTATATATAATTCAGATGAAGTATTCTTAGTATTAACTTTTTTTATAGTTTCAAAAGGCTCTATATAATCAATAAAAACACCATCAATATATACTTTAAGAGGTCTAGGCATTATTAATAAATTTTTTTCTCTATTTATAACTATTTCCATTATTTCTTAATTTTAATTTCTTCTTAATTATAATAAGGTTTTATGCATTTCATAAAACCTTATTAAAGTTTAACAACCTGCCTTCCTTGCTACATAGGCAGCAGCAGCAATTGCAAGAGAAATACCTCCTCCAACTCCTGTCCACCAAGATGATACACCAAAAATCAAAGCCGCTCCAGACAATCCATCAGCTAATCCTGGAAAATCACACCCTCCTTTAATAATCTCCATCTGATTTAATTCTAAATTTTTCATATTAAAATAGTTTTTAATAAAAACACTATTAAAAACAGTACAAGTTTTATCATTTAATAGTATTTAAAATTCATAACATCCTACGATTTCTTTTAAGTCACACATAGCTTTATGACTTGTCATTGCAATAACTAGGATAAATTTCTAGCTTTATTTTATTTTACACAAAACACACAGGTTATAAATAATAACCTATGGTTTTAAAATATAGCTCTAAGTTTTATTTTACTCAACACTAGCTATTTAAGATTTTATTTAATAAATTTACTAAGCTATATTCTCCCCGACTTTACGTATAAGTAATTTATAGTTTTAAAAACTATAAGTATTAAAAAGTTATGGACGAGAATATTAAAATTATTACAGAAAATATACGATTAGAGCGTTTTAAAAAAAGGCTCTCTCAAGAAGCAATGGCTAATCTACTTCAGATTAGTCAAAATGCTTATAGCAAAATAGAAAGTGGTAAAACAACATTAACTATAATTCGTTTACATCAAATTGCTAAAGTTTTGGAAGTACCTTTTGAAAAATTATTTTTGGGATAGGAGCATAAAAAAAAACATAATGACATATTCCATTATAGCTTTTCTTTTTATTTAATAATAGTCTTTTATAGTAATAGCTTTAACTATCTTATATTATTGAATTTTTTTCCACTTATCTTTATAAGTCGGAGCAATTTTTTCTAAAACACTTCGCATTTCTTGACTTTTATTACTTGGCTTTCCATCTGAAAACACACTTGCAATTTCATCACCTTTAGCATCTAAAAAAACACGAATCATATAATTTCCAATAGCTATGTTATGTAGTTTATCTAATGTTATAACATTTGTTTCTATCGCTTCTTTTGCTCCTTCTGTATTATCAGAAAAAATATCAAACCCTTTTCTATGATAATTATAATAAATAGCACGTAAAGGACTAAATTTAGATGATAATAAGTTATCTATCAAAGCAAAACGATTCTGTTTTCCTACTTGATTCTGCCAAGATGTTTCTCCATTAGACTGCGCTTGCAGCATTATATTTTCTGCCTGTTGCAAATAATTTGTCCCTCCTTTTAATGCAAAAGTATCTGCATCTACTCCGATAATAACATATACATAGAATGCGATTGTTGATATTAAATTAGATTCGTAAGCATTAGGATTAAAATTTAACGGATCAAATTCATTATAACGAAAATTAAAATTTGTATCGTTTATATTTAAAATTGGAGTGGCATATGTTGAGTTATATACCGGTCGAGTTGATTGTATTTGCAAACTAGCACTAAAATTATTTCCACTTTGCTCGTTTACTATAATTGTAAATGCACAATTAATACGTTCTTGCTGTTTAAATTTTTTATTTGTCCATTGCTTATCATTAATAAACTCTGTTAATGATTTTTGTAATGTTTCATAAACTTGCTTATTACTACTCTGAACTTTATCTGCATTTATAGTAATTAATGCATTTAATTCTTGTGATTGAGTTGTAAAAATTGATGATAAAATAAAAATTAAAAAAAGGAACTTACGCATTTAATTTATGTATTATTTCGTTAATTATATCTTTTGATACTTCTTTCTTCGATTTTAACTCGAATGACTTTTCATTAAAATCAGCATCAATAATAGTAATTTTGTTAGTATCGGTTGCAAAACCTGCACCTTTGTCTTGTAACGAATTTAATACAATTAAATCTAAATTTTTACGTGCAATTTTATTTTTTGCATTTTCTACTTCATTATTGGTTTCCAATGCAAAACCTACCAACAATTGATCTTTCTTAATCTCTCCTAATGATTTTAAAATATCTTTTGTAGGCTCTAACTCAATAGTTAACGTTGTATCTTTCTTTTTTATTTTCTGAGAAGCAATATTTTTTGGTCTATAATCTGCAACAGCTGCTGATAAAATAGCAATATCAACATCTTTATAATATTTATGACACGCTTCGTACATGTCTTGTGCCGACTTTACATCTATCCTATGGATAAAAGAATGTTTTACTTCTTGATGCGAAGGACCAGATACTAAAAACACTTCTGCTCCTAAATTAGCTGCAGTTTTTGCTACTTCAAAACCCATTTTTCCTGAAGAATGATTTCCTATAAAGCGAACAGGATCTATTGCTTCATAAGTAGGACCCGCTGTTAATAATATTTTTTTTCCTCGAAGCGGTAATTTCGAAACGATATCTTTTTCAATAAATGATACGATATCTTCTGGTTCAGCCATACGTCCTTCTCCCACTAATCCACTTGCTAACTCACCTGAGGCAGCAGGAATTAAAATGTTTCCAAAACTTTGTAGGCTATTTATACTATCTTTAGTAGATGGATGTTGATACATATCTAAATCCATTGCTGGAGCAAAATATACTGGACATTTTGCAGATAAATAAGTTGCTAACAACAAATTATCGCAATTTCCATTTGTCATTTTAGACAATGTATTTGCTGTTGCTGGAGCAATTATCATTAAATCTGCCCACAATCCTAAATCAACATGGTTATTCCACAATTCATTTTCATCTTCTTTTTCATAAAAAGTAGAATGAACTGGATTTTTTGATAATGTAGATAATGTAAGTGGAGTAATAAAATCTTTAGACGCAGGAGTCATTACTACTGTAACTTCTGCGCCAGATTTTATAAATAAACGAACTAAGCTCGCAGTTTTATATGCAGCTATACCAGCGGTAACGCCAAGTAGAACTTTTTTACCGCTTAATACAGACATATTATTCTGCGTCTGGTGTTCTGTGGTATACTTTGTCATTTAACCATTCTTCAACTGCAATTGCATGTGGCTTTGGTAAACGCTCATAAAATTTAGAAACTTCAATTTGTTCTTTATTTTCAAAAACTTCTTCTAAACTGTCATTGTAAGTAGCAAATTCATCTAATTTATCTACTAACTCTTTCTTTAAATCAGAATTAATTTGTGTCGCTCTTTTAGCTATGATTGAAATAGCTTCATAGATATTCTCTGTTGGAGCTTCGATAGCTTCTTTATCATAAGTTATTGTACTTAATGCTGCTTTCGTTTCTTTATAATCCATTTTCTAACTTTTAACTAATTGTTCTTGTTCTTTATTTAATGCTGATAACATTTCATTAGATTCTTTCATGTATTTAGACTCAGGAAAGCTTCTTTTTAATTTATCATACGCTTTTATAGCAGTTTTTATTCTTTCCGCTTTTCTACGTCGCGTGCTCTTTAGTACGAAATCATGAGCTGCTTTTAAACGAAAATATAAAGCTTCTTCTTTATATTTAGTCCCTAAATAATCTGATAATAAATTATCAAAAGCTACTATTGCTGCTCTATAATTTCTTGAATCGTAATCTGCTGTATTATAATAGGTTTTTGCTATTTCAAATGCCTTTTTTTCTAGTTTTGCACGTAATTCAGCATAATACTTATTTGCTTCTCCTAATTTTTCTGAATCTGGGTAATTATCTATAAAACCTTGGAAAGCTTCTAATGCTTTATCTGTATCTGTTGGATCTAAACTAAAACTTGGAGCCGCTTTATAATAACTAAAAGCAGATAAAAAAGCTGCTTCTTCTCTTTTAGAACTTTTAGGATAATTTCTTGTAAATCTATTAAAGTAATATCCAGCTAAACTATAATTCTTTTCGTTAAAGTTTGATTGAGAAACCATAAATTGTATACGTTCCATTTGAGGTTTACCTCTGTAAGATGGTGTAATTTTCTCAAACAAACGTAAGGCTTTACTGTACTTTTGTGCTTCGTACATTTTCACAGCCATTTTATATTGTTCCTCTACAGTTCCTTTATTCAATACTTTTTGATATTGTCCACAAGAAGACAATACTAAAAGCATCACTACTAAGTACGCTAAATTTTTAATTTTTTGCATCTGGCAAAATTAGTGATTAATTATGGATTATTAAAACGATTTTTTACTCTAAATAGAGCATTGCAATAAACTATAAAATCTGTTATAAAAAATCCAAAGAATTCCTAAATGTTTGTTAATCTTACTCTGTAGCGTTTGCAGCTCCTTGAACTACTATTTGCTTTACATCATTATCAAATAAATATAACCCACCTTTATCGTCTCCGATTAAATTAATTTTATCTAAAATATTTCTTGCTAATGCTTCTTCTTCTATTTGTTCTGAAACATACCATTGTAAGAAATTATGAGTCGCATAATCTCTTTCTTCTAAAGTTATATGAACTAAATCGTTAATTGATTTAGATACCATTACTTCATGATCAAATAATGTTTGAAACATATCTTTAAATGAACCAAACTCTAATGGTGGCGCAGCTAAAGCTGAAACTTGTGCATGCCCTCCTCTTTCATTTACAAATTTCACTAATTTAAGCATATGCATACGCTCTTCATCTGAATGTGCATACATAAACTGCGCTACTCCTTCAAAACCTTGAGTTTCTGCCCAACATGCCATTGATAAATATACTTGTGATGACTCTGCTTCTATTTTTATTTGCTTATTTAAAGCTTCTTCTATTTTTTTTGATAACATATTTTACTTTTGATTATACAAAGATGCTAAAAAAAGACTACAATTAAACAATTGTAGCCTTAGTTATACTGAATTTTTGCTTAGATAAATTATAGATTATCTATAAAGTCTGATATTTTAGTTTGTAATTCTTCTGTTGCGGTAACTAAAGGCAAGCGTACTTCATCTAAACAAATTCCTTGCTTAAGTAATACAGCTTTAATTCCTGCAGGATTATTTTCTTCAAAAATATAATCTATAATATCCATTAGTTTATAATGAATCTCATATGCTTCTTTATTCTTTCCTTCTAACCCTAATTGAATCATTGTTGAAAATTCTTTAGGTAATCCTTGTCCTATTACTGATATTACTCCAGATGCTCCTGCTAACACAACACCTAAAGCTAAATCATCATCTCCAGAAATTACTAAAAAATCTTTTGGTTTATTTTTTAACAATTCTAAATATTGTTGTTGATTATTTCCTGCTTCCTTTACTGCTATAATATTTTCAAAATCTCTAGCTAAACGTAAAGTTGTAGCAGGCTCCATATTTTTTGCCGTTCTACCAGGTACATTGTATAAAATAATTGGTTTCGGGCTTGCTAATGAAATTGCTTTATAATGCTGATAAAAACCTTCTTGTGTTGGTTTACTATAATAAGGAGCTACAGATAATATTGCATCTATATTTGATAAATCTAACGATTTTAATTCATCGACCACAACTTGGGTATTATTTCCTCCAACTCCTAAAACTAAAGGTAGTCTTCCTTTATTCTCATCAACTATTACATTGATAATTTTTTCTTTTTCCTCTTTTGTTATAGTACCGCTTTCTCCGGTAGTTCCGTTAATAACTAAATAATTAATTCCGTTATCAATATTAAAATTCACTAACTTTCTAAGTGCATCAAAATCTACACTTAAATCTTCGTTAAAAGGAGTAACTAAAGCAACTCCAGTACCAACAAACTTTTGCATTATATTTTATTTAAAATCGTTAAATATTTTTTTAATTCTTGATTTAAAACTGCTTCATTTTGCCCTTCATCTGATATAACAATATCATATAATCTATCATCAATATTTGCAAAACCCGCTTTTAAATCCGATTGCGATAACAAAGTTACCATATTCGAATATAAGTTAGGCTCCTTTGTGTAATTAATAAGTAAATCGTAATCGTTTTTAACGAACTCTTTTAAATTGTCTGATTTTAAACTAGCGTTAAAACCAAAATCATTATCTGTGAAAAACAAAGGTGACTCTTCATCTTTTTTTGAATACTCTCTATAGATTAACACTGTAATATTTTCTTTTTTAAAAGGAAACTTACTTGTTAAGTTTGATATCATTACGTTCATCAAAGACTCATTATCTAATAAAATAGCAACGCTTTTTATTAAATTACTTTTATGTGTTTTGTTTATTTTTTTATCAACAAAACTATCATACGACTTCTGTATAGATTTATATTTAAATTTACTTATCATTTTTCAAAATTACGAACGCTAATGTACATTATTTATCAACTATTTCTAATAACAAAAATTGATTTAATTGTTTTCCATAAACTTGAAAATTATCATCTGACACTAATATCAATGATTGATTTCCATTTGAGAGTTTAGGACCTAGAGTAATTCCTTCAATATTATCTATAATTCCATCTGTTAATTCGTTTTCAACGCTATTAAAGTCAAAAATTAACTCTTTTTTTAACGGTAAAAACTTTTCTTTTTTTAATGACTGAAAACTTAACGTATTTGTTGTTTCTTCATTAACAGTAGCTTTAAAAATCCTAATTGTATTTCCATAACTACTATAACCACTTTGATATATTCTTTCTACAACGAAAAATTTATTTTTTGTATATTCTAAAATTGCAGTTACTCCATTTAGATTAATTTTACCTTTAGCTGGCTTGTCTATTTTTTCTAACTGATATGCAAACTGTTTTGTAGCTTTCCTTGTATCGTTATCAAAATAAGTAATTCTAATTGGCGATTGCGTTTTATGAAATGTTGGCTCTTCCCCATCTGCTTCCAAAGGAGCTTCCATAGCTGCCCAAAAACCTTTATTATCTATGCTCTTTGATGAACTTTCAAAAGCTGCATTATGTTTTGGTTTTGCCTTAGATTTTGCTTCAAAATAACTCGGAACTAATATTTTTTCTTGAAATTCCCCTGCCATATCTGCTATAAATATTGATGGGTCTTTACCTTTTCTAATTGATCCTTCGCTAACAATATTTAATTGGTTATTATAAACTAAGATAGATTCTAAATCGAGAATATTCTCTTTATAAAATTGACTTGTAGTATCTTTTATTTGAATCGTTTTTTCAAACTTTACTGATTTTATTGAATCTTCCTTAATAAGGATATCTCCAACTAAAACTCTTGGGTTTCTAGCATCGTCAACAACCATATAATATTTATTATTATAAAAATCGATTCCTGAAATTCCTCCAACAATTGCATTTTCAAATTTCAATGAGTCTTTAACTATAAACTCATTTAAAAATTTCAATGATATCTTTTCTGTTTTACACCCTGTTAAAACTAAAAACACTAATATGTAAAAAATATTTTTTTTCATACGGCAAAAATACTATTTTATATAGATGTAAGGAATAAAAAAGAGCTCGTCTAAAACAATAAAACCAATAATAATGAAAAAATATTTACCACTTATTTTAAAATTAATTGCTGCTATTATTATGCTACAAACGTTATTTTTTAAATTTACTGGTGCTCAAGAAAGTATCGATTTATTTACAAAACTAGCTAGAGAAAATGAAGCTAATATGAGAATTGGAACTGGTGTTTTAGAACTTATTGCTTCAATTTTATTATTTATCCCTAAGAGAACTTGGTTAGGAGCTATTTTAACTATAGGTTTAATGGGAGGTGCTATTATGGGCCATATAACTAAACTTGGTATTGTGCACAATAATGATGGTGGTGGTTTATTTATTTGTGCTGTAATAACCTTAATTTCAGGTGCTATTTTATTAATTTTAAACAGAAAAGACATTCCATTTATAGGAGAAAAATTATAACACTCAACTTTATAATTTGTTAACTAAAAAGCGGGTTTAGAATATTTCTAAACTCGCTTTTTTTTAATACAATTTCATTACCATATTGAAAATCTGATGGATTTTACTTAATGGAATATCCTTTACTGGATTTATCATTAACAACTTAACAAAAGTTCTATTTCCTTGAACTAAATCTGGATGCTCTATTTGAACTCCTTTTCCGATTGCTATATAAGGAAACTTTGTTTTTTTGTCTACCCACAAATAGCAAAATATTTTATTCTGATACATAAAACAAGGCAATCTATATTTCCATTCTTGCTTTAATTCCGGGTGGTAATTTTGGATAATACTTTTTAACGCTAACAAACAGCCTTTTATTGGCTCTTCTTTTTCGAAATAAAAATTATCTAAATCTGTCATTAATTATACTGCTATAAATATTTCAGCTTCACCGTTTGTTGGGTTCTGGGCTTTACTTCCATATACTTCAAAATCTGAAGTATAGGTTCTGTTAATATCTGAATTCCAAATTTTCATCCATTCATCAACTACAGCTGTTTTTGTTAAATCTCCTTTTGCTGTAAACTTTTCATAATTAGAAGTTTCTATCTTTTTACCCATCATGCCTTCTGGTATGGCTTCTAAATTTTCTACTCTATATCCTAAGATCATCGTATAAGGCTTAGTATGATCTTTTTCGTAATCGGTATAAACTGCATAACTCTCATCTCCTACTCTATTTGTGAGTTTGTTTATGATTCCTTCCGACATAAATTTTTGCCATAATGCAGGTATATCTTGCATTGCTTTTCCGTTTTCATTTGTAGTTCTAATTGAAATTCCGACTACGTAAAATGCTTCTTTTTTTAATGTATTCATTATTCTAAATTTTAATGTTTATACAAAAATAGAAGTGACTTATGACAACGGTTTGTCAGGGGTATTAGAATATTTTTCTATGTAGATTTTAAAATATTCTTCTAGAGTCATATTATGAGATTCGAAGTGTTCTCCTGTAATTATTACTTTTTTTATACAATCTATTCTAAATGCTCTAAATTCATTACGTAGCCTGCAAAAAGCAATTAATAACCAATTCAAATTAGTACTATACATTGCAAATGGTTCTATAATTCTTTTTGTAGATTTATCTTGAAGTGAATGATATTCTATTTCTAATAATTGAAAATTAGTTATTGCAGTTTGTAACTGCATTAAATAATTACTCGATTGTTCTTTTTCTTGATTAAACCGAAATACGACTCTTTTTGAAAGCAAATCTGCTTTATCCTTTTGAGAATATTTTAAAACTGCTTTTATCTTAGTAATTGCATTTGAATAGTTATCTACAAAAGAGGTGTCTTTGTTTTTTAAGATCAATTGTTCTGCTGTAATTAAAGCATTTGCCTCTTCTTCTGAAAACATTACAGGTGGCAACTGATATCCTTCTTGCAAAAAATACCCTTTACCTTCTTCGGTAACAATTGGCACTCCCGAATTTTCTAATGTTCTAATATCTCTATAAATAGTACGGATGCTTACATCGAATTTTTCTGCCAATTCTCTTGCTGTTATCAATCGTTTGGATTGCAACAATGTTACCAATTGTGTTAATCGAGAAAGTCTTGGCTTTTCCATTTTTAAAAACTATTGATTTTTTGCAATCATTGCTTTTACTATTAAATACTGAGATACTATGTATAATGTTATTATAGCTATATCAAAAAGTCTTTTTGGGCTGTAAAAATTATTTAATGCTATTAAACTATCGGATGCTATAAATAAAATTGCTCCTAATAATAACCATAAATTTATTGTTGATTTTTCTTGCTGATAATTTAATAATGCGCAAGTTCCAAAAGCCGAAATTGCAATTCCATATACAATTACTGGTACTAACATTTCTCCCAGATTATCTTTAATTAAAAACAATACTCCTGCAAATAATGCTACGAATATAATTGCCGCTTTTAGTATTTTGTTTGCAGATTGCTTTTTTAAAAGTTGCGAAGTCATTTTTACATACAATACATGTGCTATTAAAAATGATCCCAATCCAAAAACAAAATAATTTACTTTGTCTAGCAAAAAAACATCTCCCCAAAAAGAGAAGAATAATGCTGAAACTAACCAAAAATTAGGCTTTTTTACTGACACTAAATACACAATAACTAATAGTGTCATTAATAATGGTTTAAAAATAATTTCTAAACTTTTATTCTGCGTAATTACTGCATATACATCTAGTATAGCTACTAATAAAAATAGGATTGATGTTATGGTGATTTTAGTTTGTCTGGTCATATTAATTTATTTTTAGGTTACTTCACTTCTCTTGCAATGACTCTTATTCTTCTTTTATTTAATATTAATTAACCATATCAATAAAGTCCTGTTCAGAAATAATAGGAATTTCTAAACTCTCTGCTTTTGTTAGTTTGCTAGGTCCCATATTATCTCCTGCAACTATATATGTTGTTTTTTTAGAGATTGATGAGCTTACCTTACCTCCATTGTCTTCAATAGCTTTCTTCAATTCGTTTCTACTCATTTGATGAAATACTCCCGAAACTACAAATACCTTTCCTTGTAATTTATCTGTTTGATTTTCTAAGCTTTCTGCTGAAACCTCTAATTGAACTCCATAAATTTTTAAACGATCTATTAATTGAATATTTCCTAAATCGTTAGAAAATTCAATAATGCTTTGCGCTATTCTATCTCCTATTTCATCTACTGCAATCAACGTATCAAAATCGGCAGCCATTAAATTATCTATCGATTTAAAATGCTTTGCTAACTTTTTTGCTACTGTTTCTCCTACAAATCGAATTCCTAAAGCAAATAATACTTTTTCAAATGGAATCTCCTTTGATTTTTCTATTCCCGTAACCATATTTTCGGCTGATTTTTCCGCCATTCGCTCTAAAGGAATTACTTGTTCAACCTTTAAATCGTACAAATCGGCATAATTCTGAATTAGACCTTCTTTTCGTAATAAATCAACTGTTTCTCCTCCTAAACCATCAATATCCATGGCTTTTCTAGAAATAAAATGCTGGATTCTCCCTGTTATTTGTGGCGCACAACCAAATTCATTTGGACAATAATGCTTTGCATCTCCTTCTGTTCTTACTAACTCCGTATCACATTCAGGACAGTTAGTTGCATATTTAGTAGCTTCAGAATCAGCAGATCTTTTAGATAAATCAACCTTAATGATTTTAGGTATAATTTCCCCTCCTTTTTCTACAAATACAGTATCGTTTACTCGAATATCAAGCTTCTCTATCTGGTCTGCATTGTGTAACGAAGCTCTTTTAACAATAGTTCCAGCCAACTGTACAGGCTCTAAATTCGCTACTGGAGTAATTGCTCCCGTTCTTCCTACTTGGTAGGTAATTTCATTTAAAACTGTAGATACTTGTTCTGCTTTAAATTTATATGCTATTGCCCAACGTGGTGCTTTTGCTGTATAACCTAATTCTTCTTGCTGTTGTAAATTGTTTACTTTTATTACAACTCCATCTGTTTCATATGGCAAATCATGACGTTTTTCGTCCCAATGACTTACAAATTCAAATACTTCATCTATCGATTTTGCCAATGCTATTGTTTTTGGCACTTTAAATCCAACTTTTCTAGCATTTTCTAAACTTTCAAAATGTGTTTTGTATTTACGTTCTTCTGTAACTACTTGGTATAATAAACAATCTAACGGACGTTTTGCTACTTCTGCACTATCTTGCAGTTTTAAACTACCACTAGCTGTATTTCTAGGATTTCTATAGGCTTCTTCTCCATTTGCTAAACGCTCTTCGTTCATTTTATTAAAACCATCAAGTGGTAAAATAATCTCTCCTCGCATTTCAAAATCTGATACAAAATCTCCGTTTGGTATTAACGGAATCGATTTTATAGTACGAATATTTGTAGTTACATTATCTCCCTGAAAACCATCTCCACGAGTTACTGCTTTTACAAATTTTCCTTTTTCAAAAGTTAAATTTATAGAGGCTCCATCATATTTTAATTCACAAGTATATTCTATTTCTTCAGTTCCAAGATTCTTTTGTACTCGCTTTTCCCAATCTAACAAATCTTCTTTTGAATAGGAATTATCCAAAGAATACATTCTGTTTTTATGTGTAAGTGTTTCGAAATTTTTAGTAATTTCTCCTCCTACTCGTTGTGTTGGTGAATTAGCATCGAAAAACTGAGGATTTTCTTCTTCTAGTTTTTCTAATTCTTTTAATTTTATATCAAAATCATAATCAGAAATTGTAGCATTATCTAATACATAATAATTATGATTGTGCTCACGTAAATCTTCTCTTAATTGTTGTATTTTTTGTTCAGTTGTCATTTAATCTTTCTTCAAAAAATTCTCTACCTGTCTTCTATGTCTTAATATGTGTACAATGGCATGCTCTAATAATTGTTCTAAATCATACGTCACATTCCATCGTGTTTTAAAAGAATATTTTTCTAGTTCTTCATTTGACTTATACCAATTATCATGAAATGATTCTTCTGTGTATTTCAACATTTCTTCTATCTCATGAATAGCATTTTTTGTAGTATCTATTGTTGTTTTATATTCTAACCAACGATTATTACTTACTGATTGTATATAATTTGCATAAGTATAACCCGATTGAATTATGTGAAATGTTACAGTTTGTATTGATTTACAGTCTGGATCCTTTGCTTCATTATCTCTAACTTCTAAGAATCCTTCCTCTGAAATAATATTTAGTATTCTAATATAATCTTTTGTAGCTCTTTTATATTCTTCTAATAAAGCTACTAACATTCCATTCTTTTGCATCTTATTTCCTAACTGTCCCTGTTAAAAAACTAGGTCCTTTTGGTAATGAATTACCAGCTGTACGCCTGAAAGAAACAACTTGTCCTACATGCCAAATTGCATCTGCTATAGGTCCGTTTAATTGATTCCAAAATGGATATTCTTCTACTTTTCCATTCCCTCTTTTAATCTTCATTACATATTTTGAAATATCTTTTGATGCTCTTAAAATAGCACTCGTTTTTTTAAAGTTTTCAAGTGTCATTTTACGCATCTCTGCATAAGTTAACGAATCTTCTTTTGGAAAACTCATATCTGTTCCTTCTACTGCACTTAAAGTCATAATTGACAATACTAAAATATGATCTAGGGTATCAAACATATTTCTAGCCTCTTTACTTGGCTTATATTGCAAATCTTTTTCCTTTAACCCTTCAGTTGCCCAATAATAACGGAATCCTAATCCATCGACCATTCTACTTACCACAGTTCCTTCTGTAAATTCTTTTGGTGCGTCAGGAATCTCATAATAAGGTAGTTCTTGTGAATTCATATTTTTTGTAATTACTAAAATTAATAGTGTTGTTATTAGCGCCCTCATATACCTAGTTTAACTGCTAAATTAAGAAAAAGTTTTTTAGGTTTTAATCACTTCTACACATCTTTATAAACAAAAAAAAACCGAAGTTAAAACTTCGGTTTTTTTAATAACTCTTTTAAAAAAGCACTACTTTTTTAACTTCATTGAATACGCCATGTCTCCATCTGTTGCTGAAAATAAAAGCTTTGTTTCGTTTAAAATTTCAATCTTTAAACCAGTTACTGTGCTTTCTTCTTCCTCAAGTTTAATTACTTTGTGCTCTTCATCAAACTTCCAAAGACCATTCTTTTTATTATTACCCATAACTACTTGGTATTTTCCATCTGCATGAAAAATCATCCAACTATTATTTTGATAAAATTCTTGAATTTCTTCACCAATTTGCACAGATTCTACAAACCATTTACCTGAAGTTAAAAAATCTAACTCGTTAATTTCTTGAGAATAAGATACAGAAGTAAAACTAAGTATCAATACAAGTACTGCGATTACTTTTTTCATTTTAGGGGAATTAGGGGGTTAAAGTATTCAAAAATAACAAAAAAGCCGAAACAAAAAAATGTTTCGGCTTTTATTATACTTTTCTTACTATTCTAATAATATGTATAGCGACGAACTTTAGCTATATGCTTAGCTAAACGCATTACTTGGTGAGAATATCCATATTCATTATCATACCACACATAAATTACAATTGTATCTCCATCCGCAATAGTTGCCTTACTATCAAAAATTGATGGTGCTGTTGTACCTACAATATCAGAAGACACTAATTCATTACTTAATGAATATTGAATTTGCTCAACTAAATCTCCTTCTAAAGCGTATTGCTTCATAATAGCATTTACTGCTTCTACAGTTGTATTTGAGTTTAACTGTAAATTTAAAATTGCTAACGATCCATTTGGAACTGGTACACGAATAGCACTTGACGTTAACTTACCTTCTAATGCAGGCAATGCTTTTGCTACTGCTTTTCCTGCTCCAGTTTCTGTAATTACCATATTTAAAGCTGCTGCTCTTCCTCTACGGTATTTTTTATGCATATTATCAACCAAATTTTGATCGTTTGTATATGCATGAATCGTTTCTAAATGCCCTTTTTTAATTCCAAAATTATCTTCTAAAACTTTTAATACAGGTGTTATAGCATTTGTTGTACATGAAGCTGCTGAAAATATATCTACATTATCAGGATTGTTTTCAGAATGATTTACTCCGTGTACAATATTTGGAATCCCTACTCCTGGCGCTGTTAATAAAACTTTACTTGCTCCGTTTGGTACTAAATGACGACTTAATGCTTCTTTATCTTTAAAGGCTCCTGTATTGTCAATAATTAACGCATCGTTAATTCCGTATGCTGTATAGTCAATATCTTCAGGTTTACCCGCAGAAATCATATACACTGTAGTACCGTTAATAATTAACGCATTGTTATCTACATCAACTTGAACCGTTCCTAAGAAATCTCCATGAACAGAATCTATACTTAATAAAGATGCTCTTTTTTCTAATACTGCTTCGTTAATTTCTCCACGAGTAACAACAGCTCTTAATCTTAACTGAGAACCTTTACCCATTTTTGTCATTAACTCACGTGCTAATAAACGACCAATACGACCAAAACCATATAATACAACATCTTTTGGCTGAATATCTTCAGCTTCTGTTGCATCTTTTAATTGATTTTGAACAAAAGTTACTTTATCTATCGAATCATCTTGTAAATGATATTCATATGCTAATTTACCAATATCTAATTTTGATGCTGGTAATTCAATGTTTTGAATTGCTTTTGCTATTTCTAAAGCATCGTTAATTGAAATTGGCTTTGCTACAAATTCCTTTGCATAATCAATTAAATTTAAAACTTCACTAGCTCTTTTATCTACTAATGGGTTTCTAAATAAAACTAACTCGATAGACTTATCGTACCATAAATCGTTAACGATATTAATAAACTCAACCGTAGCTCTTCGAACTTGCGCCTGACTTACTACTTCTTTTTCGTAATTTGTTATTGTTGACATAGTTGTGTGTTAACTAAAATTTTAAAATTTGCAGCAAAAATACTTATTTCAAACGATTTCGTAAACGTTTATAAATAAAAAAAACTCGTTAAATAATATTTAACGAGTTTTTAATTATTCTAATAATTGAAACTTTAATATCTAAATCTTTCTAATCTACCTGAAGGACTTATCATTTCTAAAAGAAGTCTTCTATTAGTATTACTATCTAATATTCTAACTGCTTCTGCTGCTGAAGACACTTTTTTACCATTAATTTTTGTTAAAATATAGCCTTTTCCAATTTCAAACTCTTTAAAAGCTTTATTTATCGTTCTTTTAATCTTTGCTCCTCCTTCTATTTTAAATTTCCTTTTATCTTTAGCATCTATATCTTCAAATTCTGTTTCCAAGTATCTACTAGTAGGTAACTTAATTAACTTGGTTAATTTTACAACTTTAGTTAACTCCTTCCCGTCTCTATCAACTGTTACGTTTACATATTCTCCTGGACGCTTTGCTGTTAATAAGCCTTTTAAATCTGAAAACTTAGAGATTTTCACATCATTAACCTTTTTTATTATATCCCCTTCATCTATTCCTGCTTTTTTTGCTCCTCCATTTTCAAATACTTCTCCCACAATCACTCCTTCAATCTCCTCTGAATTTTTCACATCAGGTCTAAAACCTATTAATGCTTGCTGTACTGTTCCATATTCTAATAAATCATCTACAATTTTCTTTGCTATATTAGATGGAACCGCAAAGGAATATCCAATAAAAGAGCCTGTTTTAGATGAAATTGCTGTGTTAATCCCAACTAATTCTCCTCTTGTATTTACCAAAGCTCCTCCACTATTTCCAGGGTTTACTGCCGCATCTGTTTGTATAAAAGCCTCTACATTACTATTCCCTTTTAAATCTCTTCCTTTTGCACTTACAATACCTGCGGTTACAGTTGATGTTAAATTATAAGGATTCCCTACTGCCAATACCCATTCTCCTACTTTTGCATTATCTGAATTTCCAAACGGTAAATTCGGTAAATCTTCATCTGTTTCTACTTTTAATAAAGCTATATCATTGTCTTTATCTGCTCCGACTAAAACTGCTTTCAATTTTTTTCGATTGTTCAGTGTAATTTCTATTTCACTTGCTCCTTCAATTACATGGTTATTTGTAACAATATAACCATCTGGAGAAATTATTACTCCGCTCCCCGTTCCTACTTGCTGGTATTTTTTTGTACCACTTCCATTTCCATAAAACAATTCTGCCCATGGGTTTTGTTGTGTTCTAATTGCTGTATTTTTAACGTGCACAACAGCATTTACTGTTTTTTCAGCTGCCTCTGTAAAATCAGTTGGCTTTGATGATGAATTAATTACAGTTGGTGTGTAATTCGCTTTTACAGTTTGTAAAGTTGGTTCTACAGTTTTTTCAACTATTACTTGCGGCTTTTCAATGGCTACTTTATATCCTGCAAGTGCAACAACTCCACCAAAAAACGCAATCCCTAAGGTTTTAAATACTTTTTTCATATTCTTACAAAATTTAATATCTCAAATATACTATTTTAACATTTTCGTCAAATCTGTTTAACTTCTTTTTAACGGATTTTAACCGCTATTTAACACTATCTCTCAACAAAGAAAATATGTATCTTTGCCTAGTATGAAGATGACTTTTTATAAATATCAAGGAACAGGAAATGACTTTATTATAGTCGATAATAGAGTTAAAACCTTTCCAAAAAACAATATAGATATCGTTACCAAATTATGTGATAGACATTTTGGTATCGGTGCTGATGGCTTAATTCTTATAGAAGAAGATACTACTACAGATTTTAGAATGATTTATTTTAATGCTGATGGTAGTGAAACCATGTGTGGTAATGGAGGAAGATGTGCAGTTGCTTTTGCTAAGCATTTAAACATTATTGATTCTAAAACAACGTTTACTGCTTTTGATGGTAAACATTATGCTGAAATAAAAAATGACCTTATTTCTCTTCATATGATAGATGTGAATGAAATTATTATAAAAGAAGCTTATACCTTTGCCAATACTGGTACACAACACCATGTTGAAATGGTAGACAATTTAGATAAGTTTCCTGTTTTTGAAAAAGGAAAGGACATTCGTTATAATGTATATGGTAAAACTGGGAGCAATGTAAATTTTGTTGAGCAACTTAACAATGACACCTTTAGAGTTAGAACATATGAAAAAGGTGTTGAAGATGAAACTCTAGCTTGTGGTACAGGTGTTACTGCTGTTGCTATTGCGATGCATGCTACTAAAAAAACAACTGAAACTTCAATTAACCTTCCTGTTGAAGGTGGCTTATTAAAAGTTTATTTTGAAGAAAATAATGGTAACTACACTAATATCTTTTTAGAAGGCCCAGCTGTTTGTGTATTTAAAGGTGAAATAAATTTGTAATGAATACTTTAAAAGGTACACATATTAATTTAAGAGCTCTTGAACCTGAAGATTTAGATTTTTTATTTCAAATTGAAAATAATGAAGCTTTTTGGGAAGTTAGCCACACGCAAGCTCCTTTTTCTAAGTATCTTTTAAAACAATATTTAGAAAACGCACATTTAGATATTTTTGAAGCTAAGCAATTACGATTAATTATTGAAGACAATACTTCTTTAAGTTCTATAGGAATGATTGATCTTTTTGACTTCAATCCTCTGCACAAGAGAGCTGGGATTGGAATTTTAATTCATCCTGACTTTCAAAAAAATGGATTTGCTTCAGAAGCTTTACAACTTTTAATTAGTTATAGTTTTACACATTTACAATTGCATCAGTTATTTGCTAATATTACTTTTGATAATAATAATAGTATAGCTCTTTTTTCGAAACACAGTTTCAAAAAAATTGGTATTAAAAAAGATTGGATTTTAAACAAAGGAATTTATAAAGACGAAATTTTATTTCAATTAATCAATGAATAAAAAAATAATATACGGAACGATTGCCATCATATTTTTAATTGGTGGAATTATTGGTTTTAACTTTTATCAAAAAATATTTGGAAAATCTATCAACAAAGATGGTGTCATATATATTGGTTCAAATTATCATTTAATGGATTTAAAAAAGCTATTACATGAATATACTAATACACCTGAAAACTTTGTTTATGTTGCCAATAAAAAGAAATTCACAAAACCTAAAGGAGGAAAGTATACTTTGAAAAAAGGAATGAGTATGAATGATGTTGTTAATTTATTGCGCAGCGGAAATCAAACTCCTATAAAAGTCTCTTTTAACAATCAAGATACTTTAGAAAAGTTGGCAGGAAGAATTGCTCAACAAATTGAAACTGATTCTATTTCGTTGTTAAAAGCAATGACTGATGTAACTTTTCTAAGCCAAAACGGTTTTAATAGACAAACAGCTTTAGAAATTTATATTCCTAATAGCTATGAATTTTACTGGAATACTTCAGCAAATAAGTTTCGTAATAAAATGTTACGCGAATACAAACGTTTTTGGAACCAATCTAGGTTAGAAAAAGCTAAAAAGCTAAACTTAACTAAAAGTGAAGTAATTGCACTTGCTTCAATAGTTCAAAAAGAAACTGCCCAAAAAAGTGAACGCCCTATTGTTGCTGGATTATACCTAAATCGATTAAAAGACAATTGGCTATTACAAGCAGACCCTACTCTTATATATGCTATAAAACAATTAAACGGTCAAGATTTTGTTGTAAAACGTGTATTAAATAAAGATAAAGAAATAAAATCTCCATACAACACTTATAAAAACATCGGACTTCCTCCTTCTTTAATTGCAATGCCAGATGTTTCTTCTATAGATGCTGTTTTAAATTATAAAAAACATAAGTACTTTTATATGTGCGCTAGTATAGAAAAAATTGGATTTCATGATTTTGCTACTACTTTAGCGCAACACAATAGAAATGCGGCTAAATATCAAAGATGGATTAGTCAACAAGGAATTAGAAGATAATTTTAACAAAAAATTATTCTCATAAAAAAATCACAAAAACTATTGATTAAATAAAGAAAAATGATTTTTTCTATTTAATTCTTACAAAAAGCATAAAAAAAATATCTTTTTAGCAATATACAAAAACACCTAATGCACTGAATAATAACTACTTACAAAATTAGTTGTATATTTGCAGCGCTAAACAGAAAGTAACTAATTATCAGATATTTAATATTTGTTTTCATAGGTTTTGTACTATTTGCTAGTTTTACAACACCAGAAATAAGAAAAGAAAAAGAAATTACCACCACCACTACGCCAATAGCTGAATATAATGCTATTGGAGTTACTATACCTTTTTTATTAAAAGATTTTGTAGGCTTTAAAGAAGCATTAGCTTTTAAAGAATCTCAAGGAAGATACCGTATAGTAAACAAACTTGGTTATTTAGGTAAATACCAGTTTGGAAGAGAAACGTTAAAAAGGTTTAGAATTTACAACACTAACTATTTTCTTAAATCTCCAGAACTACAAGAAAAAGCTTTTATAGCTTATTGTAAAGTAAATAAATGGATTCTTAGAAAAGATATTAGAAGAAGTATTGGAAAAACTATTAACGGAACAAAAATAACAGAGTCGGGTATTTTAGCAGCTGCACATTTAAGTGGTGCCGGTAATGTTAAAAAGTATTTACGTTCTAACGGTGTTTTCAAATTTAATGATGCATTTGGAACTTCTATACAATCATATATGAGAAAATTTTCTGGTTATGATGTATCAAACATTACAGCTAACAAAAAACCTACTGTATAAAATAATAAAACCAATTTATACCAAAAAAGACATCAAATATGATGTCTTTTTTTTTATTTATGAATTATAAAAATAGTTGGTCTTTTATGTAAATCCGTTTTTACATTTTTCCATTCTTTTGCTGTATATGTTTTAATATACTCAGAAGGTAATGTAATATCACATGCTACACAAATTCGAGTATCTGGAGATAATGTAGTACGTAAATCATCTAGCATTTTCTCATTTCTATAAGGCGTTTCTATAAAAATTTGAGATTGATTTTTATCTCTTGATATTTTTTCTAAATCTTTAATAGCCTTTTTTCTATCTGATTTATCAATTGGTAAATACCCATTAAAAGCAAAATTCTGACCATTCATTCCAGATGCCATCATAGCCATTAAGATTGAAGAAGGTCCTACTAATGGTACAACCTGCACTCCTTTTTCATGTGCTAATTTTGCAATACTTGCTCCAGGGTCAGCAACTGCAGGAACTCCTGCTTCAGATAACAAACCTATCGAAATACCTTTATCGCAAATATCTAAATAATTTTGAATTTCAAAATCATCAGAATATTTATCTAATAACATTAATTGTAAAGATGATTGCGCTTTTGCTGGTGTAATCTTTTTTATAAATCTTCTCGCTGATTTTTCATTTTCAACAATAAAATAATCAAGATGTTCAATTACTTTTTTTACCGATAATGGCATAACCTCTAAAGGCTCTGTATCTCCTAATGTTGTTGGAATTAAGTATAATTTCCCTTTCATTATTTCTCTAATTTTGAAGCAATAATATTACATGCTTCATCTAACATTCTATATACATTTTCAAAACCTTGATCTCCTCCATAATATGGATCAGGTACACTTCTATTTTCTTTAGGATATAATTCGTTTAAAATCATTTTCACCTTTTGAGTCTCTTCATAATTATCTGACATTGAAACAATGTCATCATAATTATTTTCATCCATTGCAAAAATAAAATCAAATTCTTTAAAGTCTGATTTATTAAACTTTCTAGATCTTTGATCAGTTATATTAATACCGTATTTATTTGCAACCTCTATAGATCTTTTGTCTGGTAATTCACCTACATGATAACCTGCCGTACCAGCAGAATCAACAAAAAATGATTGAGATGATAATTTAGATTGTAAAATACCTTCGGCTAAAGGGGAACGACATATATTCCCTAAACAAACCATTAGTATTTTTTTCATAATCTAATATTACAGTGTTAATTTCTTCCTTAAATCTTCTACGTATTTCTTAAATTGCTTATCAGTTTCAGTTAAGTTATCAACTGTTTTACAAGCATGTAACACAGTGGCATGATCTCTTTTTCCTATCTGACTACCTATACTAGCCAAAGATGATTTAGTCATGCGTTTTGCAAAATACATTGCTAATTGACGTGCTTGAACAATATGTCTTTTACGCGTTTTAGATTGTAAAGTAGCTACATCCATATCAAAATATTTAGACACTACTTTTTGAATATAATCTATTGAAAGTTCTTTCTTTGTATTCTTAACAAATTTATCTACAATTTGTTTTGCTAATTCAATAGTAAACTCTTTTCTATTGAAAGAAGCTTGTGCGATCATAGAAATAATAACACCTTCTAATTCACGAACATTTGATTTTATGTTCTTAGCAATATATTCAACTATTTCTTCTGGCATCTCAACACCATCTCTGTACAACTTGTTTTGAAGTATAGAAGTACGAGTTTCAAAATCAGGTGCCTGTAACTCAGCAGATAATCCCCATTTAAAACGAGATAGTAAACGTTGCTCAATATCTTGCATATCAACAGGAGCCTTATCAGAAGTTAAAATCACCTGTTTACCATTTTGATGTAAATGATTAAAAATATGGAAAAATACATCTTGCGTTCCAGCTTTTCCTGATAAGAATTGTACATCGTCAATAATTAATACATCAATCATTTGATAGAAATGAATAAAATCATTTCTAGTATTCGATTTTACCGAATCAATGAATTGTTGTGTAAATTTTTCTGATGAAATATATAAAACCGTTTTATCCGGATATTTATCTTTAATTTCAACACCTATTGCGTGTCCTAAATGTGTTTTTCCTAAACCTACTCCTCCATAAATTAATAATGGATTGAAAGAAGTTCCACCTGGCTTATTAGCAACTGCCATACTAGCTGAACGAGCTAATCGATTAGAATCTCCTTCTACAAAATTTGCAAAATTATAATTTGGATTTAATTGAGATTCTATCTTAACCTTTTGTAGACCAGGAATAATAAAAGGGTTTTTTAACTCTCTTTTAGATTCTAGTGGCATTGTTACCTTTTGGGGTTTCAATGGGTTACGATTAGAACTTGGGATTTTAACTGTTTGCGGACTGTTACTGCTATACGTATTTTCCATACGTACATCGTAAATCAATTTAGCATCATTCCCCAATTCTCTTACCAAAGCCACTCTTAACAACTTAATGTAATGTTCTTCTAGCCATTCGTAAAAAAATTTACTTGGTACCTGTACTGTAAGTGCCTCCCCTGCCAATTTTATTGGCTTTATTGGTTCGAACCAAGTTTTGTATGCTTGGGGTTTAATATTATCTTTTATAAAAGATAAGCATTCCATCCAAACTGAATCAGCAGTTTTTGTCATTTGGGTTAAAAACTATTTTAAGTTGTTAATTTTTATTCAGATTTATGGGGACACCAGATACATCTGTCTGGGTGAACAAAAGTGTGAATAAAATTCAGTATAAAAAAATCAAATTGCTATTGATTTTTAATTATTTTTTCCGTAACGTTAATTATAACAAAAACACAAAAAACATTTTGAAAAAACATAAAACTTCGGTTAGAATACGATATGCAGAAACCGATCAAATGGGCGTTGTTTACCATGGAAATTATGCTCAATTTTTTGAAATTGGCCGAACCGAATGGTTACGCTCTTTAGGCATTACATACAAATATATGGAAAAAACAGGTGTTATGCTTCCTGTAATTTCATTATCTTGTCATTTTAAAAAATCAGCTTTATATGACGATGAAATTACTATCTATACATACATAAAAAAAACACCTTCAGTAAAAATTGAATTTGATTATGAAATTATAAATCAAAACAACGAGCTAATTTGTACCGGTAATACTATTTTAGCTTTTATTAATATGAAAACAAAAAAACCAATGCGTTGTCCAAAATATATTATAGAAAAATTGGACGATTATTAATTTGAAACTAAAAAATAATTAATGAAAATATATACAAAAACTGGTGATAAAGGTTCTACTTCTCTTTTTGGAGGAACACGAGTTCCTAAACACCATTTAAGAATTGAGAGCTATGGTACAGTAGATGAACTTAATTCTTATATTGGTTTAATAAGAGATCAAAATATTGATAGCCTTATAAAAAAAACACTCTCTAAAATTCAAAGTGATTTATTTACTTTAGGCGCAATGTTGGCTACTCCTCCTGAAAAGGAAACTTTAAAAAGTGGAAAAGAACGATTAAACATTTATAAAATTACAGATGATTCTATTCAATTCTTAGAAGATGAAATTGACCTAATGAATAAGACTCTTCCACAAATGACTCATTTTATTTTACCTGGCGGACATCAAACCGTGTCATTTTGTCACATAGCACGTTGTGTATGCCGTAGAGCTGAACGTTTATCGGTAGCTTTAAACGAAGATGAACCTATAAATTCAAATGTTTTAATGTACTTAAACAGACTTTCTGACTATCTTTTTGTACTGGCACGAAAGTTGACCCAAGACTTAAAAGCGGAAGAAATTAAATGGATTCCCGAAAAATTATAACTAAGTTCTTTTTTTATTGATTTAACATTTTTTAAAAAAAACTTGACTTTCTCAAAAAAAAAATTATTTTTGCGAAAATCTTAATAAACAGATAAAGAAATGTATTGGACACTTGAACTAGCATCATATTTAGCAGATGCACCTTGGCCTGCAACTAAAGACGAATTAATTGATTATGCTATTCGTACAGGAGCACCCTTAGAAGTGGTTGAAAATTTACAGGATATTGAAGATGAAGGAGAGGCATATGATTCAATAATCGAAATTTGGCCTGATTATCCTACCGAAGAAGATTATCTTTGGAACGAAGACGAATACTAAGAATACAACCATAAAAGTCTCTATTAGAGGCTTTTTTTTTGCTTACTTTTAAGCACATAAATTATAAACATACAAAAGTAGATTAAAACATATTTAATCTACTATAAAACAATATTTTACAAATGAGCGTTTTAAATTCGATTCTAAAACTATTTGTTGGTGATAAACAACAAAAAGACCTAAAATCTCTACAACCGATTGTTGAAAAAGTACAATCTTTTGAAAATTCATTAAATAGTTTATCTAATGATGGTTTACGGGCAAAAACAATCGAGTTTAAATCGAAAATAAAAGAAGCTACAAAATCTTTTAATGAAACTATTGCTACTTTAGAAGAAGAAGCTCTAAATGCAGATATTGATCGTCAAGAAGAAATTTATGCAGAAATAGATAAATTAAAAGATGAAGCTTATGAAGCTTCTGAAGCGGTTTTATTAGATATTATGCCTGAAGCTTTTGCTTTAGTAAAAGAAACAGCTAAACGTTTTACACAAAACGATGAATTAGAGGTTGTTGCTACAGCTTTTGATAGAGAATTATCTGCTACAAAAGAACATATTGTATTAGAAGGCGATAAAGCTTACTGGGCAAGTTCATGGGATGCTGCAGGAAAAGAAGTAGCTTGGGAAATGGTGCATTATGATGTTCAATTAATTGGTGGATCTGTTTTACACCAAGGTAAAATTGCTGAGATGATGACTGGTGAAGGTAAAACATTAGTATCTACCCTACCCGTTTTCTTAAATGCCTTAACTGGTAACGGAGTTCATGTAGTAACTGTGAATGATTATTTAGCAAAACGTGACCGTGCGTGGATGGCTCCAATTTTTGAATTTCATGGATTATCTACAGATTGTATTGATTTCCACCAACCAAATTCAGAAGAACGTAGAAAAGCTTATAATGCAGACATTACGTATGGTACCAACAATGAGTTTGGTTTCGATTATTTACGTGATAATATGGCTAGTTCTAAAGAAGATTTAGTTCAAAGAGCACCAAACTATGCTATTATTGATGAAGTTGATTCTGTTTTAGTAGATGATGCTCGTACACCTCTAATTATATCTGGACCTGTACCACAAGGAGATCGTCATGAATTTAATGAGTTAAAACCTTTAGTAGCTGATTTAGTAACATTACAAAACAAATATTTAGTAGGGGTATTAGCAGAAGCAAAAACCTTACTAAAAGAAGGAAATACTAAAGATGGTGGTTTCTTATTATTAAGAGTTTATCGCGGACTTCCAAAAAATAAAGCCTTAATTAAGTTTTTATCTCAAGAAGGAACAAAGCAAATTCTTCAAAAGACAGAAAACTTCTACATGCAAGACAATAATAAGTTAATGCCTGAGGTTGATGCTGAATTATGGTTTACTGTTGAAGAAAAAAATAATCAAATTGATTTAACCGACAAAGGTATTGGGCATTTATCTGAAAAAACAGAAAATGATACATTCTTCGTTTTACCAGATATAAGTGTTATCGTTGGTCAAATTGATAGTAGTGAAGATACTCCTGAGGAAAAAGCAAATCAAAAAGAAGAATTATATCGTGAGTTTAGCGTAAAAAGTGAACGTATTCATACCATGAATCAACTTTTAAAAGCATATACTGTTTTTGAAAAAGATGTTGAATATGTGGTAATGGACAATAAAGTTATGATTGTTGATGAGCAAACGGGTCGTATTATGGACGGTCGTCGTTACTCAGATGGATTGCATCAAGCAATCGAAGCTAAAGAAGCTGTAAAAATTGAAGATGCAACGCAAACATTTGCAACTGTTACGTTACAAAACTACTTTAGAATGTACCGTAAGTTATCTGGTATGACTGGTACTGCGATTACTGAAGCTGGTGAATTCTGGGAAATCTATAAACTAGATGTAGTTGAAATTCCTACAAACAGACCAATTCAGAGAGATGACAAACAAGATTTAGTTTACAAAACTACTCGTGAAAAATACAATGCTGTAATTGAAGATGTTGTTGAATTATCGAAAGCTGGTCGTCCAGTTCTTATCGGAACAACATCAGTAGAAATATCTGAACTATTAGGTAGAATGTTACAAATGCGTAAAATTCCACACAACATATTAAACGCAAAATTACACAAGCGTGAAGCGGATGTAGTAGCTGAAGCGGGTAATCCTGGTGTTGTAACAATTGCAACAAATATGGCAGGTCGTGGTACCGATATTAAATTATCTGACGAAGTAAAAGCTGCAGGTGGTTTAGCAATTGTAGGTACTGAACGTCATGATTCTCGTCGTGTCGATCGTCAATTACGTGGTCGTGCTGGTCGTCAAGGTGATGTTGGTTCTTCTCAATTCTATGTTGCCTTAGATGATAATTTAATGCGTTTATTTGGTTCTGATAGAATTGCTAAAATGATGGACAGAATGGGATTAAAAGATGGTGAAGTAATTCAGCATTCTATGATTTCAAAATCTATTGAAAGAGCTCAAAAGAAAGTAGAAGAAAATAACTTTGGTATTCGTAAACGTTTATTAGAGTATGATGATATTATGAATGCACAACGTGAGTTTGTTTACAAGCGTCGTCGTCATGCATTAGATGGTCAACGTTTACAAATAGATATTGCAAATATGATTTATGATACTTGTGATTCTATTGTAAAACAAAACAAGATGAATAACGATTACAAAAACTTTGAGTTCGAATTAATTCGTTTTTCATCAATGACTTCTCCTTTTTCAGAGGAAGAATTTACTAAATTGACTGAACAGGAAATAATTGATAAATTGTATGTAATTGTTTCTGATCATTATAAAAATGATACAGAAAGGCATGCTGACAATGCTTTCCCAGTAATCAAAAATGTTTTTGAAACGGAAGGTGACCGTTACGAGCGTATTGTAGTTCCTTTTACAGATGGTACCAAAACATTACAAGTAGTTACCAACTTAAAAGAAGCATATGAATCTGAAGGAAAATCATTAGTAAACGATTTTGAAAAGAACATTACTTTATCAATTATTGATGAAAACTGGAAAGATCATTTACGTAGAATGGATGAGTTAAAACAAACCGTTCAAAATGCTACCTATGAACAAAAAGATCCTTTATTAGTTTATAAGTTTGAAGCTTTCGAATTATTTCAAGAAACAGTTGATAAAGTAAACAAAGAAGTTTTATCTTTCTTATTTAAAGGGCAATTACCAAGTCAAGATGCATCGCAAGTATCAGAAGCTCGTGAACAAAAACGTGAGCAATTAGATACTCGTAAAGATGAAGTTCAAAACTCTACACAGCAAGCTATGAGCAGAGCTAGAAATCAGCAAACTCAAGAGCAACAAGTTGTAGAAACAATTGTTCGTGAACAACCAAAAATTGGTAGAAACGAAAGAGTTACAATTAAAAATGTAATGACTGGTGAAGAAAAAGAAGTAAAATACAAACAAGCAATTCCTTTACTAGAAAAAGGAAGCTGGGTATTATACAACAAATAATACTATCATAAATAAAAAGTAAAAAGCTCGGGAAATCCCGAGCTTTTTACTTTTACATAACTTTGCCACCACACAACAATAACATTCTCATTACCATTACTTCACATTTAATTCAACATAAAAAAACATTCGAAAAGTATATTTGATAAAACACAGTAGTATACTTTTAAGAATGAAAAAAAACAAAAAGCGAAAATTAGATATTGTTGTTGTATCTGATGTTCATTTAGGCACTTTTGGTTGTAGAGCCACAGAACTTCATAATTATTTAAAAACCATCAATCCTAAAGTCTTAATCTTAAATGGCGACATCATAGATATTTGGCAATTTAAAAAACGTTATTTTCCTAAACCACATATGAAGATTATAAAGCAATTAATGTCTTTTATAACTTCTGGCACTAAAGTTTATTATATAACAGGAAATCACGACGAAATGCTCCGTAGGTTTAAAGGATTTAGACTCGGAAGTTTTGAAATAGTTAATAAAGTAGTTTTAGATCTTGATGGTAAAAAGGGATGGTTTTTTCATGGTGATGTTTTTGATATAACTATGCAACATTCTAAATGGCTAGCTAAATTAGGCAGTTTTGGTTACGATACTTTAATTATGATAAATACAGCTGTAAACTGGTTTAGTAACAGATTAGGTTATGGAAAATTATCATTTTCTAAAAAAATAAAAAACAGTGTTAAAGGTGCTGTGAAATTTATTAATAATTTTGAAAAAACAGCTTCAGACATCGCTATTTCAGAAGGATATGATTATGTTGTTTGTGGACATATACACCATCCAGAAATAAAACAAATTGAAAATGAAAACGGTATAACTACTTATTTAAATTCTGGCGATTGGATTGAGAACTTAACTGCTTTAGAATATCATAATAAATCATGGACTTTGTATGAATATGAAAAAGATGATATCGCAAAAAACGCTCATCTAAATTCACATAAAAATGATTCTGAATTTGTTGCTTCTGAAAGTAGTAACAGTATGCTTTTTGAAGAACTTTTAAAAGAATTTAATATTAAAGAAAATTAAAAACATTTATGAAAATTTTATACGCATTTCAAGGAACAGGTAACGGACATGCTAGCAGAGCTATAGAAATTATACCTTACTTACAGTTAAAGGCTGAAGTTGATGTTTTAATTAGTGGACACCAATGTGAACTAAAATTTCCTTTTGAAATAAAATATAAATACTATGGTTTAAGTTTCATTTTTGGGAAAAAAGGAGGAATTGATTTTAAACAAACTTTACAGAAATTAAAATTAACCAACCTATTTAAAGAAATAAAATCAATACCGATTGAGGATTATGACCTTATCATTAACGATTTTGAACCTGTTACAGCCTGGGCTGCCAAATTAAAAAACACACCTATCATATCACTTAGTCATCAGAATGCTGTTTTAGACAAACATTCTCCTAAATATGGAATGTACAAATTTGAAAGACTAATATTAAAATATTATGCCCCTTCGAAAATAAAATTTGGTTTTCATTTTCAGACTTATTCTTCTGCAATATTCTCTCCAATCATCAGAAAAAAAATTAGATATAAAAATAGAACTAACAAAGGACATTATACAGTATACCTACCTGCCTATAGTGATAAGAAAATTATAAAGGTCTTATCTGAATTTAAAGATGTTAAATGGCAAGTATTTTCTAAACATACTAACCAACATAAATTGCACAATAACATCTTTATACAGCCCATAAATGGAAATGAGTTTATTAGAAGCATGGCTTCCTCAAGCGGTGTGCTATGTGGTGCTGGTTTTGAAACTCCAGCTGAAGCTTTATACCTAAAGAAAAAGCTATTGGTAATTCCAATGAAAAATCAATATGAGCAACAATGCAATGCTTTAAGTTTAAAAGAAATGGGCGTAACTGTTCTAAAAAAATTCAACAAAAGACAGTGCGAAAAAATTTCTAAATGGATAAAATCTAACAAAATTATAGAAATAGAATACTCAGATAATACCGAAGATATTTTAGAAGCTATTATTTTACCTTATTACAATGAAACAATGTTACCAAGTATTGTATCATAAAACAAAAGTTGTATACTTCTTAAAATAAAAAACTTGGGCTTTATTATAAAACCCAAGTTACTATTTAAAAAGTTTGGCTAATCAAATTAGTTTAGCCTGTGATTCTATTTTCTACATAGCACCTAATTCTTTTAATAGTTTTTCTGAATTCTTTTTTACATTTGCTGCTGGGTTTAAAGTTAACGCTTTTTTTAACGCTTTAATCGCCTTCTTCTTATCTCCAGCTGCTTTGTATGCTTCTCCCAAACTATCATAAGCATTTGCACTTTTCGAGTTTTTATCTACATTAAGTTGCATAAATTTAATTGCTCTAGCATAATCTTTAGAATTTATCATCGCATACCCCAATCTATTTAATTGAGCTGTATTTGCCATAGAAGCTGCTTCATCAATCATCTTACTATATTCATCTTTTTTACCAAGCTTGTTTAATATTTGAGCCTTAATCCCTACATTTCTAAATGTTTTTTGACTATAAAACTGACCTGAAATAGCATTATTAATCCACCCTAAAGCTTCATTTAAATCACCTCCGTTATTCATTGAAAAGTTTGCCGCTTGCTCCCAAGATTGACGATTAAAACCTGCCTGACTTTCTAACTTTTTTCTTACATCTGCTAAAACTACCTTCGTAACATCAACTCCTATTTTCATTGGAACTTGTTTTTTTCCCCATTTTAAAGATAGTACAGCCGAATTTTTAGTTACATCAGTAAAATCATATGTTAATTGCTCTTCATGTGGAATCGCAGTCATATTTACATCCACTCTCAAAACATCTTCATTAGGTTTATAAAAATAACTTCCCCATGCACTATTGTTCTTAGAAAAAATAATAGTTGCTTTATCATTGTTATGAATAATCATATGCAAACCATATTTCCCTGCTTTCAGAGATTTTCCTTCTACCGTAGCATCTGTTGTAAATTTTATAATTGTGTTTTCATTCGCTCCTGCACGCCAAGGAGATTCTTTTGCGGTTCCAAAATTTAAATTATTCATTCCATAAGGAACTAATTTACCCCACACTTCTCTTTTCTTTACACTTGGTCTAGCATATTTAACATAAATATCGGAAATACCAATGCGCTGAGAAACTGTTGCTTGCTGACTCCCTCTAGGCAAGTTTAATTGAGCGTAAGAATCAATACTAATAATAAGTAAAAAACTTAATAAAACTTTAAAGTAATTATTTGGTTTCATCTTGAAAAATTTGTTTTAGTTAATTAACCTTTACAAATTAGACACTATTAAAAATTATTTATGTTAGCAATTAGTTAAAAACCTATTTAACATAGTTAATTAACACTTAATTAACTTTTTAAACACTACTAAAAAACAATTAATTACCATTCTATTTTTTTCAATTCTTTTACTTGTAAAAACTCATTAGTTTGAGAAAAATGTTTGTTTCCAAACCAATACCCTCTATTTGCACTTAGTGGAGAGGGATGTCCAGATGTTAAAACATGATGTTTTTTAGTATCTATCAGCTTTATTTTCTTTTTAGCATAACCACCCCAAAGTAAAAAAACAACATCTTTTTTTTCTTCTGAAACTTTCTTAATTATGGCATCTGTAAACTCTTCCCATCCTTGTTTCTGATGACTCCCTGCTTCAGATTCCCTTACCGTTAAAGTTGCATTTAACAACAAAACTCCTTGTTTTGCCCAACGTGATAAATCGCCAGATTTTGGATAAGAAATACCTAAATCTGTTTCAATTTCTTTAAAAATGTTTATTAAAGATGGTGGATGTTTAATTTCTTCTTTAACTGAAAAACATAAACCATTTGCTTGTCCTTTTCCATGATAGGGATCTTGCCCTATAACCACCACTTTTATAGCATCTAATGCACAATAATTAAGTGCTGCAAAAATGCTCTCTTTCTCTGGATAACAAATATTTTCTATATATTCATTTTCAACAAAAGAAATTAAATTTTTAAAATATAATTTTTCAATTTCTTCCTGTAAAATATTTTTCCAGCTATCTGCTATTTTTACCTGCATTCTTTCCTATTTTTGCTTTGGTTTCAAATATACTATTTTGACTAAAAACATTTCAGAAAAGACACTTCAAGATTTAGAATTTACAACAGTTTTAGAACAGGTTGCCGAGCACTGTATTTCAAATTTAGGTAAAGAACAAACTTTACAAATTCAACCAATTTCAAACAAAAAAAACTTATTTTTTGAATTGAACTTAGTTAACGAATATCTTTCTTCTTTTGAAAATGAAAACAGAGTTCCAAATCATTCTTTTGAAGATGTTACCGAAGAAATTAAACGATTAGCTATTGAAAATAGTTTTTTAGAAACTGAAGCTTTTTTAAAAGTTGCAACAGTTACAGATACTGTAAATGAGCAAAAAAAGTTTCTTAAAAAATTTCAAACCTACTACCCTACTCTTTTCACTTTAAGTGATAAAATTGAGTTTACAACTTTTGTTTCTGATAGTATAAAAAAAATAATTACTTCTTATGGTGAAGTTGCTAATAATGCTTCACCAGTTTTAAAACAAATAAGAAAAGATATAAATAATGTTCGCGGAAAAATTTCTGAAAGTTTTTCTCATGCATTAAGTAGAAACATAGCTAGTGGTTATTTAGATGATATTAAAGAAACTGTTATAGATAATCAACGTGTTTTAGCTGTTACAGCAATGCATCGTCGTAAAATAAAGGGAAGTTTATTAGGCTCTTCAAAATCTGGTAATATTGTTTATATAGCTCCACAAGCTACTTTATCTTATAGTAGAGAATTACAAAATTTGATATATGAAGAAAAACAAGAGGTTGTAAAAATACTAAGAGCTTTAGCTAGCGAGATACGTCCTTACACACCTTTGTTAAATGAATACGTTACTTTTTTAACGCATTTAGACATGGTTGGTTCTAAAGCTAAATATGCTCGTAGCATTAATGGTTTGCTTCCAAAAATTACCAAGGAGAAAAAAATATTTTTTAAAGATGCATTTCACCCTGTTTTATGGAAAAAGAATAAAGAACAGGGTATAAAAACCATTGCTCAAACAATTCGACTTGATGAAAAACAACAAATAATTGTTATTTCAGGTCCTAATGCTGGAGGAAAAAGTATTACTTTAAAAACTATAGGTTTATTACAACTTATGCTACAAAGTGGCTTGCTAATTCCTGTGCATGAACGTAGTGAAACAACCCTTTTCAATACTATTTTAACTGATATTGGTGATAATCAATCTATAGAAAATCAATTAAGTACCTATAGTTATCGATTAAAAAACATGCGATCTTTTTTAAAAAAATGTAACGATAATACTTTATTTTTAATTGATGAATTTGGTACTGGATCTGATCCAGAACTAGGTGGTGCTTTAGCTGAAATTTTCTTAGAAGAGTTTTATGAAAATAAAGCTTTTGGAATTATTACTACACACTATGCTAATTTAAAAGTTTTAGCTAACGAATTAGAAAATGTTACCAATGCTAATATGCAATTTGACGAACGTACTTTAGAGCCTTTATATAAACTATTTATTGGACAAGCTGGTAGTTCTTTTACTTTTGAAGTAGCTCAAAAAAATGGAATTCCTTATAGTATAATTAATCGAGCAAAAAAACGTGTTGAAACCGAAAAAGTTCGTTTAGACAAAACTATTTCTAAACTTCAAAAAGAACGAAATCGCTTACAAAAAACTTCAGATAGTTTAGTTAAGCAAAAAACAAAAGGAAAAGAACATATTGAAAACTTACAAGAAAAAGAACAGAAATTACAAGACAAACTTTCTGGTTTTCAAGAGTTATATGACAATAACCAACGTATGCTTTCTCTTGGTAGAAAAACAAATGAGCTTTTAAATAAATATTTTCAAACCAATAACAAAAAAGAGCTCTCTACTAATTTTCTCAAATGGGTTATGTCTGAAAAAACTAAATACACGAAGAAAAATCCGCCTCAAAAGAAAAGTAAATTAGAAAAGAAAAAAGATTTAGAACTTGTTAAAAAGCAAAAAGAAATTATAACCAAAGTAGAAAAAGAAGTCTTACAAAAAGTAGTAAAAGTTAGAGAAGAAAAGAAAAAAGTAGCAGACAAAATAGCCAAAGAAAAGGCTGCTTATGTTTTTAAAATTAATGACAGAGTTCGTTTAGTTGATGGAAATTCTGTTGGTACAATTGATAAAATAGAGAAGAAAAATGTTTTTATTAATTATGGGCTATTTACTACTAAAGCTAAAATTGAACAATTAGAATTAGTAGAAAGAGCAAAAAAATAGCTTACTCATATACTGTAAAATACACCTATTTTATTTCTTAAAAAGTTTTTTATACATTTATAGGGTTAATAAACTATCCCCTTATAACTTATGAGAAACTTTTTAAAAGCTTTTCTCTTTTTTCTGTGTTGGGCTACAATAGCCTTATTTATACATAATCATGCTTTAAATGATGATGTAAAAAATATTGTAAATGAAGTTAATAAAGAACAAATAACTTTGACTTCAAAAAAAACTACACCTTTAAAAAAAGAGAAAGACACACTCCAACTTACTATAAAAAAGGAAATAATACCTTCCAAAAAACAGACTACTAAACTTAACTTTAATGACAAGTTTATAACAAGCGCTAACAATACTCGAGTTCTTTTTCCTAAAAAATTCTACTACTTTAAAGATTCTATTTTTAATTTCTTAAATAATAATTCTCAAAAAGAAATTACGATTAAAGCTACTTATTTAAAAAATGAGTTGCTAAATAATAATTCTAATTTTGGATATGAGAGAGCTTTATATTTAAAAAGAAAACTAATTCAATATGGTGTAAACCCTAAAAGAATTAATATAGAAAGTAAAATTGATCAATATGAATATGATCCTGAAGGTTTTTATGCTGATGGTATTACCATAACATGTAATGCCATGGCTAACAATAAAATAGCTTCTATAGAAAATGAAATTACAAATAAAACATTACACTCTTCATTTGGTAATAATTCTTTTAAGCCAGATAGAACCTTGTATTCATACACTAAAGAAGTAAAAAATTATTTACGTAAACATCCAAACAAGAAAATAACCATTATTGGGCACACAGATAATCTAGGTGAAGAAGAAGCTAATAACTGGATTGGATTAGAGCGCGCTAAAAACGTTTCTAACTATTTCATAAAACAAGGTATAAACAAAACCATAATCAATTCAACTTCAAAAGGAGAAGCTACTCCAATTGCAGATAATAGCACCAAAGAAGGTAGGGCTAAAAATAGAAGAATTGAAATCTTAATCAACTAACTCCCCGTTAAAAATGACTTTATTTATTACGAATCAAACGACGCATCTTTTAGAAATATTCTTTTGGATGTTAGGCGCCTTTTTAATAGGCTATATATTTTCTTGGTATTATTATAAAAATAAATATCAATCAAAATTAACAGAAAGCACGCATGTTATATCTGAATTGAGAGATGAAATGCAATCAACTATAAGAGCAAAAAAGACAGTTGAGCGTGGTGGTATTGAAATAAAACAACCAAAAAAGCTTAGTTTAAAAACTATTGGAAAGGCTAAAGAAGAAGATAAAGATGATTTAACTAAAATTAAAGGAGTTGGTAGTTTTATTGAAACCAAACTAAATAGTATTGGTATTTATACTTATGAACAAATAAGTAAATTATCTTTCGAAGATATAGAAACTGTAACTGATTTAATCCAATTTTTTCCTGGTAGAATTGTTAGAGACGATTGGAAAGGTCAAGCAAAAAATCTTTTAAATAAATAATCTAGTAAATGAAAAACCATTGAATTAATTAATTCAATGGTTTTAAAATTTTAAATAAATACAAATAAAACTTATTCGTATTTTTTCATTTCTTCATCGTAAAATTCTCCTGCTTTATCCATTAAACTTGCAAGTTCTGTAGTAATATCATCTTCTTTTTCACCAGTTAAATCCTCAAACCATTCCACTTCATCATCTTTCAAATTAATTAAAAATCGGGGAAATTCAGTATGCAGTACAAAAATATCATCAGGGTGATTACTGCTATCGGCTAGTAAAAATTTAGGTAAGTCCATTATGTTTTGTTTTAATCAATTTTAATGTTAATTTATTAAATCGTATGAATAATAAAATAGAAGCAGTGGTTAGTCCCGCTAATAAACCTAGCCAAATTCCAAAACTTCCATATTGTTCCTCAGTTCCTAAAAAGTAACTCACTGGAAACCCAACAACCCAATACGAAATAAAAGTTATTATAGTTGGTATTTTTACATCTTGTAAACCACGTAAAGCTCCTAAAACCATTACTTGTATACTGTCTGATATTTGAAAAATAGCCGCAGCAATTAATAAGTTTGCGGCAATCTTCATTACTTCCATATTATCAGCATAATTATTTGTATCACTCAAATCTACATATAAATTAGGTAAACTTTTATGAAATACAAAAAAGATAGTAGCAAAAGCTACAGCTAAAATAATACCTAGCAAAAATATTGAAAAAGCTATTCTTCTTAATTCTTTATAATCCTGTAATCCTTTTTGATTACCTACTCTAATCATAGAAGCTACACTTAACCCCATAGCTACCATAAAAGTCATTGAAGATAAGTTTAAAGCTATCTGATTTGCAGCTTGAGGATTTTTCCCAAGCAGTCCACTCAACCATATTGCTGCGGTAAATATAGCAACCTCAAAAAACATTTGCATGGCACTTGGAGCTCCTAAATTAATGATTTTTTTAAGCATTAATTTATCTAATACAAACAATTTAATATTAGTTACCAATCGTTTTGAACGCTCTTTTTTAGTTAATAACCACCAAAGATAAAACACCATTACAAACCTTGATATTAAAGTTCCGTACGCTGCTCCTACTATACCATACTCTGGAAATCCAAATTTTCCAAAAATAAATAGGTAGTTTAAAATTACATTTAAAACATTAGCTACAATTGTTGCATACATCGGATATCTAGTCATAGACATTCCATCGCTAAACTGTTTAAATGCCTGGAAAACGATCATAGGTATTAATGAGAAAGCCACTAAATCTAAATACGGTATTGCTAGTTCTACAACCTCATTAGGCTGTTTCATTAAATACATTAAAGGCTTTGAAAAGAAAACCATCAAAAACATCAAAATCCCTATTGCGGTACATAAAAACAAACCATGTTTAAATGTTGACTTTGCTTGTGTAAAATTATCAGAAGAATCAGCTTCAGCTATTAATGGTGTTATAGCTGTTGAAAAACCAATTCCTAAAGACATTGCTATAAACATAAAACTGTTCCCTAAAGAAACCGCAGCCAACTCTGCAGTTCCTAACTGCCCTACCATAATATTATCAACAAAACTAACAAAAGTATGCCCTAGCATTCCTAGCATTACTGGAGCAGCTAGTTTCCAATTGTACTTAAATTCGGATGTATATTGTTGTAAATTCAAAACTTATATTATTTCGAAGGGCGAAGATAACTTTTTAATAGTCTACTACCTTTATCTTCATAATTTTTTAATAAATTTAATTACCTTTGATGTTCTTAAAAACAGAAAAAATGGCTTCAATAACATTACAAGGAAATGCAATAGAAACAATAGGTAATTTACCAACAACTGGTAGTAAAGCAATAGACTTTTCTCTAGTTGCAACTGATTTATCTATTAAAAGTTTAAACGATTTTTCAGGTAGTCGATTAATTTTAAATATTTTTCCAAGTGTTGATACTGGAACTTGTGCGACTTCGGTTAGAGAGTTTAACAAAAAAGTAGCTAGCTTAGAAAACACAAAAGTTTTATGTATTTCAAGAGATTTACCTTTTGCTCAAGGTCGTTTTTGTGGAGCTGAAGGAATTGAAAATGTTGTTATGTTATCTGACTTTTCTACTGGTAAATTTGGAAAAGATTATGGTTTAGAAGTAAAAAACGGTCCTCTTTCTGGATTACACTCTCGTTGTATTGTTATCATAAACGAAGAAGGAAACGTTGTATATACCGAACAAGTTTCTGAAATTGTTGACGAACCAAATTACGAAGCTGCTTTAAAAGCTCTTTAGATTTATGAAAAACCCGAATGACGGATATTTTAGAGGTAGATTACGTAGTATGAAATTTGCTTTAAAGGGAATGTGGTTGTTGATAACTACAGAAGATAGTATTAAAGCACAATTTAGTATTGCTATATTAGCTACAATTATTGGCTTTTATTTTGATATTTCAGCTTCAGAATGGATGTTTCAATGTTTAGCTATTGGAATGGTTTTAGTTGCTGAAGCTTTAAACACCGCTGTTGAAGAAGTTGCTGATTTTATTCATCCTGATTATCATGAAAAGATTGGTTTTATAAAAGACATCGCTGCGGGTGCTCCTGCATTTGCTGCCGTAATATCACTAGTAATAGCTGGTATTATTTATCTTCCTAAAATAATAGCTATATTGTAGCGTTCAATATATTTCTAACAAAAATACATGGCAAAAAAAAAGACAACTGTTCAAAAAAAACGACCTAAAAATAATTTATTTAAAAAGATTTCGTCTTTCTTTTCTAATAGACAAAATCAAACTATTACAGGTGCGTTTTTAATACTGTTTTCAATATTTTTAACAGTTGCTTTTATTTCTTTTTTCTTCTCTTGGCAAGAAGATCAAAGTACTTTAACACAATTTGCTGATAAAAAAATACCTACCAAAAATTTATTAGGTAAAATAGGTGCTAAATTGAGTAACTTTTTTATTTATAGAGGTTTTGGTTTAGGTTCATTTCTTATTCCTATTACATTATTTTTAACAGGAGCTAGAGTATTACTACAAGCGAACTTAAAAAAGATTATTACTTCTTGGAATTGGGGATTATTAATTATGCTTTGGTTCTCGATAGCTTTAGGTTTTGTAGAGAAAAAAAACGCTTTATTATCTGGAGTTATAGGTTTTGAAATTAATGAATACCTACAAACATTTTTAGGTAAAACAGGGGTTATTATTTTATTATTATTTTTCCTACTTACCTACTTAATTACTCGATTTAGTATTACTCCTGAAAAAATAAATGAGCGAATAAAAACGAGTAAAGAAAATGATCTTGCAAGAAAAGAATCAACAGAAATAACTTCTAACGAATTAGAAAAGAATGAAAATAAAGAGTTAGAAAACAAAAAATCTAATTTTGAAATATCTGTTGAAGATCTTCAGCCTACAATATCAAAACACTCCGAGGCTAAAACTTCAATTTCTCCTATAAAAAAAGAGGAAGTAATTTTAGACCCTAATATAAATATAGAACCAACTATATCTGTTTCAGAAGATACAAAAAAAGAAGTTGAAGTTGCTATTGAAAAAATTTCAGAAGAGAAAAGTTTTACTGAAAATTTATCAAATCAATTAATAAAAGATTTTGGGGAATTTGATCCTACTTTAGATTTAGGTAATTTCAAATTCCCAACATTCAACTTATTAAAAGAATATAATGAAACTATTTCTATAGACCCAGAGGAGCTCGAAGCAAATAAAAATAAAATTGTAGAAACACTAAAAAACTACAAAATTGGTATTGCTCAAATAAAAGCTACTGTAGGCCCTACAATTACACTCTATGAAATAGTACCTGAAGCAGGTATTCGAATTTCAAAAATAAAAAATTTAGAAGATGATATTGCCTTATCCCTTTCTGCACTAGGAATTCGTATTATAGCACCTATTCCAGGAAAAGGAACTATAGGTATTGAAGTTCCTAATCAAAAATCAACTATCGTTTCAATGCATTCTGTTATTTCTTCAAAGAAATTTCAAGAATCTCAAATGGAATTACCTATTGCCTTAGGTAAAACTATTTCTAATGAAACCTTTGTTGTTGATTTAGCTAAAATGCCTCACTTATTAATGGCAGGAGCAACAGGGCAAGGAAAATCAGTTGGATTAAATGCTGTATTAACATCTCTTCTTTATAAAAAACATCCAGCAGAAGTTAAGTTTGTTTTGGTCGATCCTAAAAAAGTAGAATTAACTTTATTTAATAAAATTGAGCGTCATTACTTAGCTAAATTACCAGATAGTGAAGATGCTATTATTACAGATACGGCCAAAGTAGTAAATACATTAAACTCTTTGTGCATAGAGATGGATAATCGTTACGACTTACTTAAAAATGCAATGGTTCGGAATATTAAAGAATACAACACCAAGTTTAAAGCAAGGAAATTAAATCCCGAAAACGGTCATCAATTCTTACCATATATAGTTTTAGTAATTGATGAATTCGCTGATTTAATTATGACTGCTGGTAAAGAGGTAGAAACTCCAATCGCTCGTTTAGCACAATTAGCACGTGCCATTGGAATTCACTTAATTGTAGCAACTCAGCGTCCGTCAGTAAATGTAATAACAGGTATTATAAAGGCTAATTTCCCTGCAAGAATTGCGTTTAGAGTAACTTCTAAAATAGATTCGAGAACGATTTTAGATGCAGGTGGAGCAGATCAATTAATTGGTCGTGGAGATATGTTATATACAGCAGGAAATGATTTAAATAGGATTCAATGTGCATTTGTAGATACTCCTGAAGTAGAAAAAATAACTGATTTCATTGGTTCTCAACGCGCATACCCTGATGCTCATTTATTACCAGAATATGTTGGTGAAGAAGGTGGCACAAATGTTGATATAGACATTGCAGACAGAGATAAACTCTTTAAAGAAGCGGCTGAAGTTATTGTTACAGCGCAACAAGGCTCAGCATCTTTATTGCAACGTAAATTAAAATTAGGCTATAATAGAGCAGGTAGATTAATTGATCAATTAGAAGCGGCTGGTATTGTTGGTCCTTTTGAAGGTAGTAAAGCTAGACAAGTTTTAGTTCCTGATTTTGTTGCACTTGAGCAATTATTAGAAAACGAAAAGAAATAACAATTAAAATATTCCGAAGACGGAAGCAAAAAGATAGAATGAAAAAAGTTGGATTATTATTTATCGGGTTATTTATTAGTTTAAATACTATAGGACAAAATACTTCTTCTGAAGCTAAAAAGTTATTAGATGAAGTATCAACTAAAATGGGGGCATATAATAATATGATTATCGGCTTCAATTCTTCATTAGTTAATAGAGAGGCAGGTATTACAAACGACCCTCCTATTCGTGGTGAAATTACGCTTTCAGGAGAAAAATACAACCTAGATTATCTAGGTAATAATTTTCTTTTTGATGGTAAAAAGTTAGTCGTAATTAATCAAGAAGAAAAAGAAGTAAATGTTACTAATGGAGATTTAGATGAAGAAGATGGTTTTATTTATCCTTCAAAACTATTAACTTTTTATAAAGAAGGTTATAATTTTTCTATGGGTAAATTGAAAAATAGTAATGGAAGAAAAATTCAGTTTGTAGATTTAACACCTATCGATAGTAATTCAGATATCGTAAAAGTACAATTAGGTGTAGATGCTAAAACAAAACATATTTACAAATTAGTTCAAATAGGTTCAAATGGAGCTGAGACAACTTTTACAATAACAAAATTTAAAAGTAATCAGTCTATTTCTAAAAACTTGTTCTCTTTTGATAAAGAAAAGTATTTAAAACAAGGATACTTTATCGATTAATACATAAAAAACTAGTTTTGTTAATGATACTAATAAATCATTAACAAAACTTTTGTTTTTTTATTCATCTAACCTACTAACTTTGCATCTGTGAAAATACTAGACAGATATATTTTAAAAAGTTTTTTAAAACCTTTTTTAGCAACCTTCCTAATCATACTATTCGTATTAGTAATGCAGGCCATGTGGCTTGCTTTTGATAATTTTGCAGGAAAAGGAATTAGTATACCAATTATTTTAAAATTCCTTTGGTACACGACTCTTTTAATGGCTCCACAAGCTTTACCTATTGGAGTACTACTCTCTTCTATTATGACTCTAGGTAGTTTATCAGAAAACTACGAATTTGCAGCTACAAAATCTGCTGGAGTTTCTTTACCTAGAATGGTTCGTCCTTTAATTTTTTTAACATTCATATTAAGTGGTATTAATTTTCTGTTTCTAAACAATGTATATCCATATGCAATGTTGAAACAATTAAATATGAAAATTAATATTAAAAAGAAACAACCTGCAATTGCCTTAGTTGCTGGTAGTTTTAATACAGAATTACCAAATTTTCAGATTAAGTTTGATGAAAAATATGGAGAAGAAGACAACCTTTTAAAAAAGGTTATTATTTATGATTTATCTGCAAAAAAAGGTAATAATAAAATTATAACTGCCGAGAAAGGAAAAATTATTTCTGATGAAGGAAGTAGATATATGACCCTTATTTTAGAAGATGGTTATTATTTTGAAGGCCACGTAAAAAGTGATTTAAAAAACAAAATGCCTGCATCTCATGCTTATTTTGATGAGTATATTATCAATATTGATATCTCTTCTTTATCTGGTACGGATGTTGAAACAATGAGATACACTAAGCAATATAATATGTTAAGCTTAAATCAGCTTAAAGATACGTTGCCTACTATGAAAAAAAATTATGATGATTTTATTTCTAATAGAGCTAAAAATTTATTCTTAAATATAGATGTAGATAATTTACATTCTTACCCAGATTCTTTAGTTAATAAAGACCTTTCATTAAACATACTAGATAATTTTAATTTAATAGAAAAGCAAAATATAATAAACAGTGCTAGTTCAAAAATAGAGCGTACTATAAATAACAATAAATCAAATAAGCAAACATTAAAAAATAAAAGAAAGTATCTAAACCTTTATGATATTGAGTTTTATAACAGGGTTGCTTTTTCATTTTCTTGTTTATTACTTTTCTTTATTGGAGCTCCACTTGGTTCAATAATTAGAAAAGGTGGTATGGGATTACCAATGATTTTAGCTATAGCTGTTTATGTAACCTATTTTTTCAGTAATACTTTTGGAAGAAATTTAGCTGAAGAAAGCTCTCTTACTGCTATTGGCGGATCTTGGCTAAGTGTATTTTTAATGCTACCTTTGGCAATAACGTTAACAATTAGAGCAACAAAAGACAAGGGCTTTTTTGATATTAAGAGCCTTTTTACAAAATTGCGAAGTTTATTAAACAACATATTCTCTAAAAAAGAGAAAACAACATAACAATGACAACACACACTACTGCTAAAGTTAAATTAAACACAATTGAAGAGGCCATTGAAGACATTAAAAACGGTAAAGTTATTATTGTCGTAGATGATGAAGATCGTGAAAATGAAGGAGATTTTCTAGCCGCTGCTAATAAAGTTACGCCAGAGATGATCAACTTTATGGCAACACATGGAAGAGGTTTAATATGTACTCCACTTACAGAAGATCGCTGTAAAGAATTAGAGTTAAACATGATGGTAAACAATAATACCGATCCTATGGAAACAGCTTTTACCGTTTCTGTAGATTTACGAGGTAAAGGTGTTACTACTGGTATTTCTGCTTCTGATAGAGCAAAAACTGTTCAAGCTTTAGTTAATTCTGATACAAAACCATTCGATCTTGCTAGACCTGGACATATTTTCCCTTTAAAGGCTAAAAACGGAGGTGTTTTAAGAAGAACTGGACATACTGAGGCTGCGATAGACTTTGCTAGACTAGCTGGCTTAGAACCTGCAGGAGTTATTGTTGAAATAATGAACGAGGATGGTACCATGGCTCGCTTGCCTCAATTATTAGAAGTTGCTAAAAATTTCGATTTGAAAATAGTTTCAATTGAAGATTTGGTTGCTTACAGAATGGAACACGATTCTTTAATTGAAAAGAAAGAAGATTTTAATATCCAAACTCGTTTTGGAGATTTTCGTTTACGCGCTTATCAGCAAACTACCAACAAGCAAATTCATATTGCTTTAACAAAAGGTACTTGGACCAAAGAAGAACCTATATTAACAAGAATTAATTCAACTCTTATTAATAATGATATTCTTGGTACCTTAACCAACAACGCAGATAAGAAACTTGACCAAATGTTTAACGTTGTAAATGAAGAAGGTAAAGGAGCTATTGTTTTTATAAATCAACAAAGTCAAGCCTTAAACTTATTAAATCGTTTACGTGGCTTAAAAGAAAATCAATCTAATGGAGAAATGAAAGCTCCTAAAGTTGTTATGGACAATAGAGATTTTGGTATTGGAGCTCAAATATTACATGATTTACATATTCATAAATTACGTTTAATTTCTAATACAAAACAAACCAAACGTGTTGGTATGATTGGGTATGGTTTAGAGATTGTAGACTATGTAAATTATTAAAAAAATAAAATATATAAATAAAAAGAGGAAGTATATTATATACTTCCTCTTTTTATTTATATGCTATTTGTAGCTAAACTTATAATGAATTCATTAATAGTTTCACCTCATTAAATTCGTTTATTATTGCCTCTAAAACTTCTTTAGCAGGTTTTATTTCATGAATTAATCCAGCTACCTGTCCAATTTCTAACTCTCCTTCTTCTAAATCTCCTTCAAACATTCCTTTTTTTGCTCTTGCACGTCCTAACAGCTCTTTAATTTGTTCTACTGTTGGGTTTTGTTGATACAACTCTTGAACTTCTTGATAAAACTTATTTTTCACCAAACGAACTGGCGCCAATTCTTTTAAGGTTAAATGTGTATCTCCATCTTTTACCCCTACTATAGTTTCTTTAAAGTTATTATGGGCTGATGATTCTTGTGTAGCTGCAAAACGACTTCCTATTTGTACTCCATCAGCTCCTAACACCATCGCTGCTAACATACCTCTTCCCGTTCCTATTCCTCCAGCAGATATTACAGGTATTTTTACCTGCTCTTTTACCATTGGTATTAAAGTAAACGTTGTTGTTTCTTCTCGTCCATTATGTCCACCAGCTTCAAAACCTTCACAAACAACTGCATCTACTCCTGCTGCTTCTGCCTTTAAAGCAAATTTTACTGAACTTACTACATGTACTACAGTAATTCCTTTTTCTTTTAAAAAGCTTGTCCATGTTTTCGGGTTTCCTGCTGATGTAAAAACAATCTTTACTCCTTCTTCAACAATAATATCCATTATTTTTTCAATGTCTGGATACAACATGGGTACATTTACACCAAAAGGTTTATCTGTAGCTTTTTTACATTTTTGTATGTGCTCTCTTAGTACTTCTGGATACATAGATCCTGCTCCGATTAAACCTAATCCACCAGCATTAGATACCGCTGATGCTAATTTCCATCCAGAAACCCAAATCATTCCTCCTTGGATAATTGGATATTCTATTTTAAATAGTTTTGTTATTTTATTTTGCATTAATTAAATTTAGTGTAAAAAGTAAAAGGTATACTAAAATTATAAGGTATTTTTCTATTCATCGAAATTGCTGGTTCCCAGCCTTCAATATTCTCAAAATAACTCTTTAATCTTCTTTTTAAATCTAATGATATATTATCATTTGTATTTACATTCGTAATTTTTCCATTTTCATCAACAACAAAATTTATATAAATTTCCCCATTAATTTGAAATCCTATTCTGTTATGTAATTCTTTTATTCTTTTAAAAAAGTTATCTAAACCTCCTCCTTTAAATTTAGGCTTTCTATATTCTATTAATGCTTCTTTTATTTCTTTTCCCTCTAAATTATAGATTTTTGTCTTAATTAAATTCCCTTCTGCTGAAAAATATCTTCTACAAGCACTTTTTCCATTAGTATGATAATATTTCCAAATACCTATTTCAACTCCATTCTTAAAAAAACCTATATGGTTAATAGCTCCTGTATAAAACCAGACTTTCTGAATTCCATTCAATTTACTCTTCAAATTATATGAATAGCTTGCTTTTAATTTTCCATTTCTATAATACTCTAAAAAACTTCCAATAGGATTTTTTTTCTTTTCATCTTTATAATATCCTTTTTTATACATTTTACCATTTCTATAGTACCTTGTAATTAACCATAAAGAATCTTTTTTGACAACTGTTTCTATGAAACTAGCTTTATTTTTTTTCTTAACTACTTTTCCTTTCCAATCTAAATAATTAACAATTGAATCCTTTTGACTAAAGAGATTTAACGAATTACATATTACTAATGACAGTACTATTCTTTTTATTTTTTTCATAGCTATTTTCTTTTTCTTTTATTATTTCATTTTTAAGAAATCACTCCAGAACCTAGAAGTTCTTCTTCTTTATACCAAGCAACAAATTGTCCTTCTTGTATAGCTGATTGTGGGTTCTCAAATGCTACATATAGCCCTTTTTCAACGCTATATAAAGTTGCTTTTTCTAATTTTTGACGGTAACGAATTCTTGCTTCTACCTCCATATTCTCCCCAGGTTGTAAAGCTAAATCTTTACGTACCCAATGCAATTCCTCATTTGAAACAAATAAAACATTTCTATACAGTCCTTGATGGTTTTTACCTTCACCTGTGTATATCACATTTTCGTTTACATCTGTTTCTATAACAAATAGCGGTTCTTTAGTTCCTCCTACTGCTAATCCTTTACGCTGTCCTTTTGTAAAATAATGAGCTCCTTGATGTTTACCTACAACCTTTCCATCTTCTTTTTTGTAAGAAAATTTAGTTGATAAATATTCTAGTTCTGCTTCTTTATTCTCAAACTTTGGAGTTGAACGCGTGTATTGCTCAAAGCTACTAGGTATACTTATAATTTCTCCTTCTTTAGGTTGTAATTTTTGCTGTAAAAAGTCTGGCAATCGTACTTTACCTATAAAACACAATCCTTGAGAATCTTTTTTATCTGCTGTAATTAAATCGGCTTGTTTAGCTATTTCTCTTACTTCAGGTTTTGTTAGTTCACCTATAGGAAACAATGCCTTTGACAATTGCTTTTGCGATAATTGGCATAAAAAATACGATTGATCTTTATTCGTATCTTTTCCTGCTAATAGCTTGTATACTGGCTTACCATCAACAATTTCTTCTCCTTTTCTACAATAGTGACCTGTTGCTACATAATCTGCACCTAAATTTAGCGCGATGTCCATAAAAACATCAAACTTTATTTCACGGTTACATAAAACATCTGGATTTGGAGTACGTCCTTTTTCATACTCATTAAACATATAATCAACGATACGCTCCTTGTATTGCTCGCTTAAATCTACTGTTTGAAAAGGTATTCCTAACTTTTCAGCAACAATCATTGCGTCATTACTATCTTCTAACCACGGACATTCATCGGAAATAGTAACAGAATCATCGTGCCAATTCTTCATAAATAGCCCAATTACTTCATATCCTTGCTCTTTTAATAAATGAGCAGTTACACTACTATCTACTCCTCCTGAAAGTCCTACTATTACTCTTTTCATTCTTTCTTTTTGAAGATGCAAATTTACGAATAAGTTTCTGTTTTTAATATGGAAAAAATTGATGGTGCTATTGAGGGAATTGATGTACTCTAACATAGAGTAATTCCTCGTTGTTTTCAGTTGAAATTAACCTGAGGTTATCTTTACTTATAGAAAACTTATAAAAGTTAAATTTTGGGTTTTCTCCATAGTTTACTATTTGCAACTCTGGTTTATGTCCATGAATTTTATAAATACCATACTTTTTCTCTCTTGGTCCATTTTGAATAACATAAGTATCGTCCCATCTTAAGAATAAAGTTTCTTTTGAAGTAACATTAGTGTTTAAAAATTCTCCATCTTTCTTTACTCTTTTAGATTTTAATTTCCACAACCCTAATAATTCATTTCCTTTAGAAGTAGGTATTTCGTTTATTTTTTCTAAATAAACCGTAATATTTTCTCCCTCCTCTTTTCTTCTCCATAGCATTTTATTCTTACTCAATTCAACTTTAAAAGGTTCAGTTAAATCAGCTACTCCATTTTTATTATTAATGGATAATAAATTATTTTTCAGGCTCCATGTTCCATAAGAATGCTGGAACCAACCATTTCCTGAAGTTTGAGTAGCATCTTCTTTAAAATTCATCCAACGAGCATTAGGCGTCATTTCTTTTTTACCCATTTCTACTTTTTTAACTAACCAAAGTCCTGAAATAGTTGATGTTTTATTTTCATTACAAGAAATAAAAACACTTAAAATTAATAACCCAATTATGCTTCTATACATCGTAATTATGTTATTTGTTCTTTAACTCAGAAAGTCTAGTTCGTTTCTTTTTATCTACAATTTCTCCATCCATATAAAACTCCCACTTACCTATTCTCTTTCCGTTTTTATATAATCCTTTTTCTTTAATTCCACCTTTTAAATCGTAGTATTTTCCTTCTCCTTCTAATTTTCCATTAGCATAAAACACTTCCTCTATTAAAATTCCAGAATCGGTAAAGGTTTTTGATATTCCATTTTTCTTTCCTTCTTCATATATCATCTCTTGTGTTATATTTCCATTAGAATAATAATTTTTAACTATTCCGTTTAACACACCATCTTTATATTCTTCTTCTGAAAATAACTTCCCATTTGTAAAATAATACACCCACTTTCCAGTACGTTTTTTCCCAATCATTTTACCTTCGCTCTTTACCCTTCCTAATTCGTTGTAAAATTTAACAGAAGCTGTATCGTTTTTAAAAACCTTAACAATAGATGGTTGTGTTGATGAAGTAATTGGATAAAATTTAAAAACGCCTATTTCTTTACCGTTTTTAAACTTTCCTGAATAACGAATTTTTCCATTATCATAAAACTTCTTCCATACGCCTGTTCTCTTTCCGTTAGCATCCAATTTATTTATTTTCTGTGCTTTAATTGAAATAATAAAAAAAGCCGATAAGAAAAGTGCTATTGAAAATTTCCTTTTTATATTTAGCATTGATAATTCTTTTTATAATAATTGTATAACTTACTTATTTCAAAAATACATAAACCATACCAATATGAGTATTGATTTTTTAATTTCTGTTTTAAATGATATGGAGAACCCCGCTAGGGTAAACAGAAATAACGCTGCTATTATTGTATTAGAGCAGCCAAAATTAATAAAACATTTAGTTGATTTAACTTTTAACATTAATAATAAGATCTCTATTAAAGCTGCTTGGGTATTAGAATGGATTTGCACGCATCATGGTATTGCGTACATTCATCCTTATTTAAATATTTTTACCGAAAACATTTCTAAAGTACATTTTGATAGTGCTATTAGACCTTGCGCTAAAATTTGTGAGCATTTAGCGACTGCTTATACGGCTAAACAAAAAAACGAAACTCAAATAGTATTAACTCAAGAACATATTAATGCTATTATTGAAACTGGTTTCGACTGGTTAATCACCGATCAGAAAATAGCAGTGAGAGCTTATACCATGACTTCTTTATACTTATTCGGTTTAGAAAAAGATTGGGTGCACCCTGAATTAAAACATTTAATTAGTTCTAAAATTATTCACGAAAGCAAGGGTTGCAAAGCTCGTGGTAAAAAGATTTTAGAAATGATTGAAAAAACATAATAATTATGAAACTAGATGTCAAACTATTAATCCTATTTATTTCCTTTTCATCTTTATTAAACGCTCAGTTTCAAAAAGAAGCTACTAAGCTCACTATAAGTTTTATGGAAGAACAAAAAATCCCTGGTCTTTCAATTACTGTATCACAAAAGGGTAAAATCATTTGGTCTGAAGGATTTGGGTATTCTGATGTTACGATGAATAAAAAAGTATCTCCAAAAAATACTCAGTTTAGAATTGCCAGCATTTCTAAAACTCTTACCGCAGTTGCCTTAGCTAAACTTGTTGATGACAACAAATTAAACTTAAACCATAGTTTATATAAATACGTTCCTAATTTCCCTAAAAAAAAGCACGATTTTACAATCCGTCAAATTGCAGGGCATACTGCAGGCATAAGACACTATAATGGGAATGAATTTTTAATAAACAATAAAATGTCTATAATTAAAGGGCTTGATGTATTTAAAGATTCTGAATTACTTTTTAAACCAGGTACTAAGTTTAAGTATAGTACGTATGGTTGGAATTTATTAAGTGTTGTTATTCAAAACGCAAGCAATAGAGATTTTTTTGACTTTATGGATGCTGAAGTTTTTCAACCTTTAAAAATGAATAAAACTACCGTAGATGCATCTGATAAAGAAAATGTAAACAGCACACAGTTTTATGTAAAAAGAAAAGGAAAAGTAGTTCTTGGGCCTAAAGTAAGTAACGAATTTAAAGCTGCTGGTGGAGGTTTCTTATCTACCTCTGAAGATTTAGTTTTATTTGGAAATGAATTTATAACGCCTCAAGTAATCAGTACAAATTCCTTATCAGAACTTACTACATCTAACAAAATTAATGAGGGTAAAAAAACGAAGTATGGAATTGGTATAAGTATTCGTAAAACAAAAAACAACACTCTAAAACTAAGTCATTCTGGAGGAGGTGTTGGCGCTTCATCTATGCTATTAATTTATCCTAAAGAAGAAATTGTTATTTCTATTCTTACTAATTTGTCTCGAGTAAAAATGCGCGATTATATAAAAGAGTTGGAGAACTTATTAATTCGTTAAAAATATTCCAACAGTTCCTACTATTCTAATTACAAGAAAAACCGAATACCATTTTGGAAACTAAATTACCTCTCTCGGAAACTACTTAACCAACTTCTAATAAACCAACTATATCTTTAAAATAATATTTACAATTAAATTATAAGTTATGTTAAAAAAAATTTTAAAGTTAAATGGAGTACAAGAACTAGACAGTTTAACTCAAAAAGAAATTGAAGGTGGTGGTAATGTTGGTGGTTATTTAGATGGAATGCATATAGGCACAGAAATTTTTGAACCAGAGCCAACTCCAACACCAACATGGAAGTACAGATGTTATAGTAAAAACCATCAAACTGGTGGAACCTATTATATGAGTAATGTTATATTAAGAGGATACGACTGTTACCTTAATAACTAACAACTAAAAAGCGAGCTATATGCTCGCTTTTTTAATATTCTTTATTACATCTATTCTATATTCGTAGGCTTTCTATAGCCTTGAAAAGGTTGTTTTAACAACTCCTTTAAATTGGAGTTTTTTTCTTCATCAGGAAAAGTATCAACACCATATACTATTTGTTCTCTATCTAATTCCATGTAGGTTCCTAATAACCGATCCCAAATAGAAAAAATATTTCCATAATTAGAGTCTGTATACGGCAGCATATTATGATGATGCACTTTATGCATATCTGGTGAAACTATAATATAACTCAAAGCTTTATCTAGTTTTTTAGGCATTTTAATATTTGCATGTGTTAGCTGGGTAAAAACTAATGACATTGACTGGTATAACATAATAATTGCTATAGGAGTTCCTACTAAAAACACACCTATTAAAGTAAAAGTAAAACGTATTACACTTTCTAAAGGGTGGTGCCTGTTAGCTGTTGTAGTATCTACCTTATGATCTGAGTGATGCACTAAATGTACCATCCATAAAGGTTTTACCTTATGCTCTACATAATGTGCTAAATAAGCGCCAAAGAAATCTAAACATAAAACGCCTAAAATTACATATAACCATAAAGGCATTGCTGGTAACCAATTAATCAATCCAAAATTATTCGCTTGCACCCAATCGGCAGTTTTAAGCAATAAAAAGGCCAATGTAAAATTGATAATAATTGTAGTTCCAGTAAAAAACAAATTAGGCCATGCATGCTTCCATTTATTGTATTTAAACTTAAACAAAGGCAAAGCACTTTCTAAAAGCCAGAAAAAAGTGATCCCTCCTACTAGAATTAAGCTTCGATGGCTTGATGGAATAGTTTCAAAATAATTAACGATGGTATCCAATATGTATTATTTTTTTCTAAAAATAAGAAAAAGTTTTGAGTATCTATTTCACCTCGTAAAAAGTCATTCCGTTACACTTTTCATGTATCGTATATTTCAAATAAATTAAGTAACATATAACCAGATCCATAAAAAATAGAAATGAAGTTAATTGTAGGTAATTATTACGAAACTATAAAATATGAGAGTTTGTATGGAGAAACCTCATTCACCCTATAAAAATAACACAAAACTATCAGCGAACTTCGCTGATGCAATAAATATATAACGAAACCTTCAGCGAACTCCGCTGATGCAATAAATACAAAACGAAACCGTCAGCGAACTCCGCTGATGCAATAAATATAAAACAGAACCATCAGCGAGCTTCGCTGATAAAATAAATATACAACGAAACCATCAGCGAGCTTCGCTGAGAGAAAAAACATAAAAAAACCTCATTTTTAGGCTATAACCTACCTAATTAGCCCCCACTAAGTGATTCTCCTGATAAAAAAATAGGGAAAAACCTTACTTTAAGTATGGTTTTCCGCAGAATTAGCTTCTTTTTTTACGTTACATTCGAATGCTCAAAAAATTTAGTGAATTTATTGAGTTGTATAACCACATTAAAAAGGTATTCCATAACTAGTTATAATATACTTTTAATCATGTTCAATTTAGACTAACGTTAACTGTTTGAAGTAAAAAAATGACAGAGATAACTAATTTTAATTTTTATAAAGAACTTCACCTTTCGGAACTTAAACGAAAAAATGATATTGACTCACTTGTTGGGTATCCAACAACTCTCATAACAATACTTATTGGTTCTGCTTTTTATTTTTTTAAAAGTGAGAATTTTACTTATAAATCAACAGATAATAGCTTTCTGATTTTCTTACTCATACTAATTGTTTGTTTATTTGGAACCTCTATAGTTGTAGCAATTGTTTTTCTTATTAAAATGTATTTAAATACTTTCAAAAAGTATAAATATCTACCTTCTCCTTTAACTCTTAAAAAAAGAGAAAAAGAATTATATGAACACTATGAGGGATTTTATTTAGAAACAGAGTCTAAAGAATCATATAAGAAAGCGATTGAGTATGCTGATAATGAGTTCAAAAAAGACCTTCTAAACTATTACATAGATTACGGAACAAATAATCAGATAGTAAATGACAATAGAACTAAAGACTATTACAGTTCTAGAAAATGCTTGACTTTCGCTATTTTCTTACTATCCTTAATTGGAATATTAATACTTATAAAATAACTATTTATGGCAAATCAAAAACCACCACCACCACCACCTCCTCCTCCAGGAAGGCAATTAAATCAACCTCCTCCATCTAGACAAAAACCACCTCCACCCAAACCTAAAAAATAACCGTTTAGTAACAATGTATAAAAAACATAGGGAGTTTGTGCTAAACCGAAAGGTCTGTGAGTATTAACAAAGTTCGCTAAATATAAAATTTGACATTTAAGAGAATAAAATAAAAGCAAAATATTTATATTTAGCTAAGTAATAAACCGAAACGAAAGTGCTTTTTAACTTCCCTACGTTTCTTATACTAACCGTTAGCAAACATTAAAAAAACTGAACTCAAGAAAATGACAGCAGTAATAGGAATATTAAATAAACACGGAGTAACAATGGCAGCTGATAGTGCTGTTACAGTAACAGGTGGAAATCAAAAAAAGATTTACAACACTGCTAATAAACTATTTACATTATCAAAGCATCACCCAGTTGGAATAATGATATATGATTCCTCAACCTTTATGTCAACACCTTGGGAAATCATAATCAAACTTTATAGAAAGGAGCTTAAAGACAAAAGCTTTGACACAATAGAAGAATATAAAGAGGATTTTATAAAATTCTTAAAAGGTAAAGATTTTTATACAACACCAGAATATCAGCTTCTAAACTTAAAACAGTTTTTATATTGGCAATTAGATATTTTAAAAAATAGAATGATTGAAAATCTATCAGACGGAAAATCAGAAGATGAATTATCTGTTGAGTTTCAAGAAATTATTCTCGAAGATTTACAAAATAATATTAATTCATATGATGGAGCAACAAATATTCTAACTGATTTTGCCGATTACACATTAGAGAATTTTAAAGAATATGCAGAAGTCGAAATAAAAGAGGTAATTGATACAATATTTGATGGAATTGTTATCAATGACAATATATTTAATGCAATTATAAAATTATACTATCACCATTTGAGAACTTCCAATTTTATTGGAGTAACAACAGGAATAGTATTTGGAGGTTATGGAGAAAAAGAAATCTATCCTTCTATGGTTTCAATACAAGTATCGGATGTTATTAATAATCGTTTGCGATATTCTGATTTTGATAAATGTGAGATTTCGGACAACAATAACGGAGCAATAATGCCTTACGCTCAAATTGATGTAATAAATATGTTCATAAAAGGAATTGACCCTGAAATTGACCATACTTATATTTCTGTATTCCAAAAATTGCTAAAAGATTATACAGATACAATAGTCGGATTATTAAACGGAGAAAATGATGATTTAGCACAAAAAATAAATGGTTTAGATTTGTCAATTATTTCTAAAGAATTTGAAAAACAATTGAATCAATTAAAACGGGAAAAGCAAATTTTACCAACTCTTGACACAGTTGCAATTTTATCAAAAGAAGACTTGGCTGAAATGGCTGAAAGTTTGATTTATTTAACTTATCTAAAAAGGAGAATTTCTTCTTCGGAAGAAAGTGTTGGTGGACCAATCGACGTTGCTATAATCAGTAAAGGAGATGGGTTCATTTGGAAAAAAAGAAAACACTATTTTGAAGGAGATTTAAATAAACATTTTATGGCTAATTATTTTAACAATTAATATTATGCTTTCGAAACTAAAAAAAAATTTATCGATTAAAGAAACTCTTGTCAAAAAAGATAAAAAGACAGAATTAAAAATTGATACTTCGATGGACTACAATACAATATCGGACATTATAACAGAGAAATTAATGGCTAAAATAAAAGAAAGCGTTTGTTAACACCGTATATAATTAATTGCTTGGTTTTAGAATACTTACGAAAATACTCGCGGATTTTCTATTCGGTGTGTATTTTCTAAATTAGTTGTTTAAAATACGCAACGAAATCATACACAAACACGTTACCTATAATTTGAGAATGACGAAATCAGAAACAAAATTATTAGTCGGAATTGGAGTTCTGATTTTGCTAATCGATATTTTACTTATGAAATATTGGATTAGTAATATTAAACCTGATCCTTTTATGTCTGTTGGAGTTGAATCTCACAGACTTGAAATATTTGGAGTGAATATTCTGATTGGAATTATTGTTTTCTTTATTAAAAAAAGACTATCGGTTTTATTCTTTATTAATACAATAGTCTGCTATTGGGTCTTTTCATTTTTTTGGAATTTTTGGATTGAGAATCATCCTTACTCACAGACGAACTATTATTTCAAAATTAAAAATAGAAATTTACGATTGGATATTTCAGAAAACCCAAATATTTACGGAATTTATGAATTAGATTCTAATAAGACTGATTCTCTGAAAATTATAGAAACGGGTATGAATGAAAAAATAGGAGACAGTATTTTATTAAAAGGTTGGAATAAAGGAGAGTTTTATAATATGTACTTTTACAATAATAAACTGATTGGACTACCAGAAAGTCCTAACCCAATTGAACTGTATAAAAAGAAATAAAAATGAAAGTTACAACCGAAAAAAATGAAAAGGTTGCCAAAATGATCTTTGCATCCATTTACCCACTTTACCTGAATAGATTGGAGAAAAATGGCAGAACAAAAGATGAACTCAACCAAGTAATAGAATGGTTTACGGGTTTTAACAAAGAAGCTTTACAAGCACTTATTGATGAAAAAGTAACTTTTAGAACATTTTTTAAAAAAGCTAAAATACATCCTAACGCACACTTAATTAAAGGTGTTGTTTGTGGTTATCGAATTGAAGAAATAGAAGATGAATTTGAATTGTATAAACAATGCAGACGTATGGAAAAGCTCATTGATGAATTGGCAAAAGGTCGTAAAATGGAGAAAATTTTGCGAAAAGAAAAAAAATAGAAGCTGAAGCTAACAAAACCTAAACTACTTTAAAAGTTAAACTTATTAATATGCTAAAAATTCACTTTTTAAGTATATTCGCTACGTACTAATATTGAAAATCTAAACTCAAAAAATTATTGTTCAATTATGAAAAATTTATTTATAGCATTCTTTTTATTATTCGTTTATACAAAATGCTCAAGTCAAACTAAAACAGAAGCGCTAGAATCTTTAGGTGAAAGAATAGATGTATATAAACTAAATAATAGCAAAAAAAACTATAACTATTTACTTGAAGAAGTTGACTTTAATCATAACAAAACGGTTAAATTCATACAATTCTGTACGGCATTTAAACTTTGCTCAACAGCATATTATTTAACAGCAAAAGAGTATTCAGAAATAACAGTTAAAGAAAATACTGAAAGTAAATACATTCAAATATTCTTCCCAAATAATTCTATAGAAACTAAAAAGATTAACATAAAAACAGAAGAACATTTTAATGGAAAAACCACATCTAGTATAACAGTTTTTCTAGAAAAAAACACACCAAAGTCTGAAGTAAATAAAATAACAAAGGCATTTGTTGATATATTAAAAATGTATAATATTAAAAAGAAGACCTTATAAACTAAAATCTAATTGGTATAACATCTTTAATACTATAGCTAAAACACCTTATAAAGCGTTGTTACAATAACACCTTTATTATCATTCAAATTAATTGACAATAGTTGCTTTTTTTCTTTTACTTTAAAATTAAATGGAGGCACTAATAAATTTAAACCACTTTGCTTTTTTAACCGTATTCCTTGTCCAGAAATAATATCTTTATTAGCTATAAAACTACCTTCAGGTACATGTTCTGTTAAAATAACATATTTAAAGTCAGTTAATTTATCAGCTATACTTTGCACTTCGGTATTCGATAAGTGTTGTAATACTTGTCTTAGCATCACACAATCAGCAATAGGTAAATCATCTGTAGCAATGTCTAAACAATGAAATTCTAAATTTTCTTCTTTAAATTTTTCTTTGTTGTAAGTTATAAGGCTTTCTACAATATCTACTGCAATGTACTTTTCAGTGTACTTAACTAGTTCTTTTCCTATATTAAAATCACCACAACCTAAATCACATACCGTAAGAGGCTTTTTAAAAGAAGCTAAAAATGATTTTACAACATCTAAATATGGAGCTATAATCTTTGGGTTATGTGAACCAAAACCTGAATAAAAATTGGATTCATTATCTCCCCAAAGCTTCATTTCATAAACCTGTTCCATAGCATCTTTAGTAGGCCAAGGTTTCTTTTGTTTTTTAGGCTTAATTTCTTTCTTATCCATTAATAACACTATAAAATTATAAAGCTATTATATTTAATTTTAACAAAAGGTCTGCTTAATTAAGGTTACTTAAAAAGTACAGGATACTAATTCTTTTATGACTTTTTTTCTCTAGACGATCTTTTAACTTTTTCATTCGATCGCACCGGTAAACGTTTCTTTAATTCTTCAACAATTCTATACGTTGCTGGGCAAACCTCCGTATTATTAATAGTTAAATCGGCTAATTGAATAAATTTTCTTCGGTTGGTGTGTGGATATTCTGCACAAGCTTTTGGGCGTACATCGTAAATAAAACAGGTATTATCTCGCTCATCTAAGAAAGAACAAGGAGCTGTTTTTAACACCATAAAGTCATCAGCATCACGCTCTAAATATTGGTTAGTAAAATCACGCACCTTCATTTTTAAATGCTTCGCAATACGTTCCGTGTCTTTATCTGTAAAAATAGGGCTTGTTGTTTTACAACAGTTACCGCATTCTAAACAGTCTGTACGCTCAAATTCTTTATCATGCAACTCTTGCATAACAACATCTAAGTTTTTAGGCGTACGCTTTTTTAATGTAGCAAAATACTTTTTGTTCTCTTTTGCTGCATCCTGCGCTAACTTTTGTAAGTTTTCCAAGTCTTTATCCATGTTGCAAAAATACCTATATAAATTGTTAGAATCAGTTTAAATATCATCCAAATAAATTATGTAATTTTGCACTTCAATTTTTAATAACTAATGAGCATACAAACCTTAATAGAAGCTAAAGTAAAAGAAGGATTTTTAGCCTTGTATAATATTGAAATTCCAAGTGTAGAATTTCAAGCAACCCGTAAAGATTTTGAAGGAGACATCACTGTAGTGGTATTTCCTCTTTTAAGGTACAAAAAAGGAAGTCCTGTACAAATTGGTGAAGATTTAGGAGCTTATTTAGTAGAAAACGTTGAAGACATTACCAATTATAATGTAGTAAAAGGATTCTTGAACTTAGTTATAAACGATAGTTTTTACACAAACTTCTTTAATGAAATTACTACGGATTCTTCTTATGGATTTGTTACGCCTTCGGCAAACGAATCTTCAAGAATGGTTGAATATTCATCGCCAAACACCAACAAACCTTTACACTTAGGACATGTTCGTAATGTATTGTTAGGCTATTCAGTTTCTGAAATTTTAAAAGCTTCAGGGAAAAAAGTTTACAAAACACAGATTATTAACGACCGTGGAATCCATATTTGTAAATCGATGTTAGCTTGGCAAAAGTTTGGTAACGGAGAAACTCCAGAATCAACAGGTTTAAAAGGAGATAAATTGGTTGGAAATTATTATGTAAAGTTCGACCAAGAATATAAAAAAGAGATTGCTAATTTAGTAGCAAGCGGAACTTCTGAAGATGATGCTAAAAAACAAGCTCCTTTGTTTGTTGAAGCACAAGAAATGTTACGTAAATGGGAAGCTGGCGATGAAGAAGTTGTAACGCTTTGGAAAGAAATGAATTCTTGGGTTTATAAAGGTTTTGATGTTACTTACAAAAGTATTGGAGTTGATTTTGATAAGCTATATTACGAAAGTAACACCTATTTATTAGGTAAAGACGTAATTGAAGATGGTATAACTAATGGTGTTTTTTATAAAAAAGAAGACGGTTCTGTTTGGTGCGATTTAACCGATGAAGGTTTAGATGAAAAGCTAGTATTACGTTCTGATGGTACTTCTGTATATATGACGCAAGATATTGGTACCGCTATACAACGTGCTAAAGATATGTCGGATGTCGGTGGAATGGTATACACTGTTGGTAACGAACAAGACTATCACTTTAAAGTATTATTCTTAATTCTAAAGAAATTAGGATATTCTTGGGCTGAACAATTATATCATTTAAGTTATGGTATGGTTGATTTACCTTCTGGAAAAATGAAATCTCGTGAAGGTACTGTTGTTGATGCGGATGATTTAATGACGGAAATGACCAATACTGCCCGTACTATTTCGCAAGAATTAGGAAAATTAGAAGGGTATTCTGATGAAGAAAAAGAAGAACTGTATAGAATTATTGGATTAGGTGCTTTAAAATACTTTATTTTAAAAGTAGATCCTAAAAAGAGAATTTTGTTTGACCCAAAAGCCTCTGTTGACTTTCAAGGAAACACTGGACCTTTTATTCAATATACCTATGCTAGAATTCAATCAATATTAAGAAAAGCAGATTTTGATTACTCAAATGCTGTATCGATTGAATTACACGCTAAAGAAAAAGAATTAATTAAACAATTAGAGTTATATCCTGAAACTATTCAGCAAGCAGCTAAGAATTACTCACCTGCTGTAATTGCTAATTACACGTATGATTTGGTAAAAGAGTTTAACTCATTTTACCAAAACGTTCATATTTTAGGAGAAGAAAATCAAGATAAAAAAGTATTTAGAGTTCAGTTATCTAAAAAGGTAGCCGATACTATAAAATCAGCATTCTCATTATTAGGAATTCAGGTTCCAGAAAGAATGTAATTTTGCGTTAGGGATTGAACGGCTTGTTTGAGCTCGTTGAAGAATGAAACAGCGAATAGTGAAAGCCCGCTCGAACGCCCAAAGTAATTAATTAGAATAAACAAACAACAAGTAAAAATAAACGACATGAAATACGACGTATTAATAATCGGAAGTGGTCCTGGAGGTTATGTAACAGCTATTAGAGCATCTCAATTAGGATTTAAAGTTGCCGTAGTAGAAAAAGAAAACTTAGGTGGAATTTGCTTAAACTGGGGATGTATTCCTACCAAAGCTTTATTAAAATCTGCGCAAGTATACGATTACTTAAAACATGTTGACGCTTATGGTTTAAAAGCTGAAGCTATTGATAAAGATTTTGAAGCGGTTATTAAACGTAGTCGTGGTGTTGCTGAAGGAATGAGCAAAGGTGTTCAGTTCTTAATGAAGAAAAATAAAATTGATATTATTGATGGTTTTGGTAAAATAAAACCTGGTAAAAAAGTAGATGTTACTGCTGCTGATGGTACTGTAACTGAATACTCTGCAAATAATATTATTATTGCTACTGGAGCACGTTCTCGTCAATTACCAAACTTACCACAGGATGGCAAAAAAGTAATTGGTTACCGTGAGGCTATGAGCTTACCAACACAACCCAAATCTATGATTGTTGTAGGTTCTGGAGCTATTGGAGTTGAGTTCGCACATTTCTATAACTCAATGGGAACTGATGTTACTGTTGTTGAATTTATGCCAAACATTGTACCTGTTGAAGATAAAGATGTTTCTAAACAAATGGAACGTTCTTTTAAGAAAGCTGGTATTAAAGTTATGACGAATTCTTCTGTAGAATCTGTTGATACTTCTGGTGATGGTGTAAAAGCTACAGTTAAAACTAAAAAAGGTGAACAAATTTTAGAAGCTGATATCGTATTATCGGCAGTTGGAATTAAAACAAATATTGAAAACATCGGATTAGAAGATGTTGGAATTATTACTGATAGAGATAAAATCTTAGTAAACGACTGGTACCAAACAAATATCCCTGGATATTATGCTATTGGTGATGTTACTCCTGGTCCTGCCCTAGCGCACGTTGCTTCTGCTGAAGGAATTACATGTGTTGAAAAATTAGCTGGTGTACATACTGAAGCTATCGATTATGGAAACATTCCTGGTTGTACCTATGCTACTCCAGAAATTGCTTCTGTTGGTTTAACTGAAGAAAAAGCAAAAGAAGCTGGTTACGAATTAAAAGTTGGTAAATTTCCTTTTTCTGCTTCTGGTAAAGCAAAAGCTGCTGGAACTCCTGATGGATTTGTTAAAGTAATTTTTGATGCTAAATACGGTGAATGGTTAGGGTGTCATATGATTGGTGCTGGTGTAACTGATATGATTGCTGAAGCTGTTTTAGGGCGTAAATTAGAAACTACTGGACATGAAGTATTAAAAGCTATCCATCCTCACCCAACAATGAGTGAAGCGGTTATGGAAGCTGTTGCTGATGCTTATGATGAAGTAATTCATTTATAGTATTTTACAAATAAATACACAATAATAAAAAAACATAAACCTTACCAATTTCGGTAAGGTTTTCTTTTTACAAAAAACTTCTTAAAACTAAGAATCAAGCACTTACAAAATTAAAATAATATAAAACCCTAAAAATCAACTTCTGGCATTAAAATTGTTACCTTTTTCACTTAAAAATTTTATTAATTTAAACTAAATTACCATGAAAAATTTTACTTTAAGTGTATTACTTTTATTTGCAACATTAAACATTTCATTTGCTCAAGAAAAAGAAAAAAGACAGGAGGTTGGTATTAATTTTACTTCCCTCAATAACTTTGGAATTACATATAAAACAGGTACTGCTAAAAACTTATGGCGCTTTAATATATTAGCTTTAAACTTCAACAATAATAAGGGCGAAATAATAAATCAACAACAATTTATTGGTGAACACTATAGTGTTGGAGCTGGAATTAGTGTTGGTAAAGAATTTAGAAAAATTATTACTAAAAACTTAGAATTCCGCTATGGTTTTGATGTTGCTTTCAACTACGGCTGGTATAAAAACATTAATAAGGATAACAATAACTACTTTGAGAATGAAAGAACAACATATTCTCCTTCTTTAGTAGGAGTTATTGGAGCCAATTATATATTTAGTGAAAATTTAGCTTTTGGAGTAGAATTACTACCTAACTTCAATTATACTACAGGAAATAATAGAATAGTAAATGGTAACGTAGAAAATAAAGGAGATATCTCTGCGTTTGGATTCAACCTAAACAGCAATATTGCTAGATTATCTTTATCATATAGGTTTTAAAACTTTAACCATTTTATTATACATTTATAAGCCTCACTAATTAGTGAGGTTTTTTTATCTTTGAGCATGAAGAAATTAATCCCAATATTCGTATTGTTTATAGTATGTTTTTATTCTTGCAAGAAAGAAGAAAAAAAAACATCAGTACACCCTTTAAGTATTCCTTTTAATGAACGTCCAGTACCTACACTTCCAAACGCTAATAATATTGCAACTGGCGTTGTAGGTGGAGCACATTATATATGCCCTAAGAAATGTAAAGGTGGAACTTCTAGCGCTAAAGGAGCTTGTCCTATATGTAGCACAGAACTTACTCATAATCAAGCTTTTCATAATAAACCAATTAATACTACCATTGCTCCAATATCAACGCCTGTAGCAACTCCAGCTTCTGGGCCAAATGCTAAAGGTGAATATCATTATAAGTGTAAAAATGGTTGTGCTGGTGGTGAAGATGCTGCTGGTAAGTGCAGAAGTTGTTCTTCAGATTTAGAACACAATACAGCTTATCATAGTTAATGATTAATAAAACTTAAAACATTTAAACCTCACCAGTTTGGTGAGGTTTAAATGTTTTAAGTAATCAAATGTATTTACCATTACTATATTTTGGACTTCTACTTATAAAATCTCTAAAAATGCTGTATGGCTTGCTCCCATTAGCATAAATACTCGATGATCTTCTTTCTTTAAGTTCTATTCTATTTAAATTAGAATACATTCTCAAATTTCTTTGGTAATATTTTGCTGCTTCATCTGCTCCTTCAAAATTGTATTTAGTACCCGCATGTGTTAACATATCTGCATTATATTCAATTAAATAGTTTAAAAAATTATGCACCTATACATTTAGAGAATAATCAAACAATCGTCTACAGTAGAAGACACTTACATTTTTTTAAAAACTATTAACAAATTAGTGATTTAACAACTTTAAAATCAAACAAATACTATGATTAAATCTAATTTTTAACTAAAAAAGTATCATTTTATTAAAAAATAAATATTTCTATTGCATTTTCGGCACGATTATTGAAATTAACAAAGCTTTAACATTAATCGCAAACTATGATAAACTATCTACTACACAGTTTTAATTGTTGGGGGAGTTGTTAAATGAAAAGGAAAGAAAAACTCGAAGTATGCTAACTTCGAGTTTTATTTTTATATACTAAAATGTAAAAATTAATTATCTAATTAATTTTTTATACTTAATACGTTTCGGCATTAAATCTCCACCTAAACGCTTCTTTTTATTCTCTTCATAATCAGAAAAAGAACCTTCAAAAAAGTAAATCTGGCTATCTCCTTCAAATGCTAAGATATGAGTACAAATTCTATCTAAAAACCATCTATCATGCGAAATTACTACTGCACAACCAGCAAAGTTCTCTAAACCTTCTTCTAATGCTCTTAAAGTATTTACATCTAAATCATTAGTTGGCTCATCTAAAAGTAATACGTTTCCTTCTTCTTTTAAAGTCATCGCTAAGTGTAAACGGTTACGCTCACCTCCAGAAAGTGTACTTACTTTCTTATTCTGCTCGCTACCTCCAAAATTGAAACGACTTAAGTAAGCTCTAGAATTTACTTGTTTCCCTCCCATCATTACTAAATCTTGACCTTCAGAAAAATTTTCCCAAATAGATTTCTCTTGATCTATATTTGAATGTGCTTGATCTACATAAGCTATTTTAGCTGTTTCTCCTACTTTGAAACTTCCTGAATCTGGGGCTTCTTCTCCCATTATCATTTTAAAAATTGTCGTTTTACCAGCACCGTTTGGTCCAATAATACCTACAATTCCTGCTTGCGGAAGATTAAATTCTAAATTTTCATATAATAACTTGTCACCAAAAGCTTTAGAAACACCTGTAGCTTCAATAACATTAGTTCCTAAACGAGGTCCATTAGGAATGTAAATTTCTAATTTTTCTTCTGTTTGTTTTTGGTCTTGACTCATTAACTTTTCATAGTTCTTCAAACGTGCTTTTTGCTTTGTTTGACGACCTTTTGCTCCTTGTCTAACCCATTCTAACTCTCGTTCTAAAGTTTTCTGACGTTTTGATGCCGTTTTACTTTCTTGTGATAGTCTTGTAGACTTTTGATCTAACCAAGATGAGTAATTTCCTTTCCAAGGAATTCCTTCACCTCTGTCTAATTCTAAAATCCATCCTGCTACGTTATCTAAGAAGTATCTATCGTGCGTTACGGCAATTACAGTTCCTTTATATTGTGCTAAATGATGCTCTAACCAATGTACAGATTCTGCATCTAAATGGTTGGTAGGCTCATCTAATAATAAAATTTCTGGTTCTTGTAATAATAATCTACATAATGCAACTCTACGTCGTTCTCCTCCTGATAATACTCCTATTTTCTTGTCAGAATCTGGTGTACGTAAAGCATCCATTGCTATTTCTAACTTGGTATCTAATTCCCAAGCGTTAGAAGCATCTATTTTATCTTGAAGTTCGGCTTGTTGTGCCATTAACTTTTCCATTTTATCAGCATCAGAGTACACTTCTTCTAAACCAAACATATCGTTGATTTTATTATACTCATCTAGAATAGCCACAGTTTCTGCAACTCCTTCTTTAACTACTTCTAAAACTGTTTTATTTTCATCTAATTGTGGCTCTTGTTCAAGGTATCCAACTTTATAACCTGGAGAAAAAGTTACATCTCCTTGGAAATTTTTTTCTACTCCTGCTATTATTTTTAACAAAGTAGATTTACCAGATCCATTAAGTCCTAGAATACCAATTTTAGCTCCATAAAAAAAGCTTAAATAAATATCTTTTAAAACTTGTTTTCCTGTACTTTGATAGGTCTTAGAGACCTTATTCATTGAAAAAATTACTTTCTTATCGTCTGACATTTAACTGCTATTTTTTATTATTTAAACTCTTCCTTTTAGGGCATTAAAAACCCAAGCATTTGCAAAAAAACCTAGACCTACAGCTCCAAAACCATAACCTGCAATTTCATCGTATTTAAATACAGCTAAAGCTACCAATAAAATACCCATTAAAACCATTATAAGTGTTGCCCAACCTAGGACTGTGTTTTTATTCATTGACATAATTTACTTTTTACAAAAAATATGAACTACAAATATCGGTATTTATTTAGACTTAACCATATAAGTATTAAGCATAAAAAATCTCGCTATATAGCGAGATTTTTTATGCTTTGAATATTTTTTATTTTTTTGCTAGCTTACGTAAAACTACCCATTGTTTCATCATTTCTCGAGAATCACAGGCTGGATAACCTACAACCGTTTTACCTGCTGCTACGTCTGCAATTACTCCAGATCCTGCACCTACTTTTGCTCCTGAATGAATAGTTGTATGATCTTTAATAGATGCACTTCCTCCTATAATTACTCCATCTCCTAAAGTTACAGAACCAGCCAATCCACTATTACCTGCCATGATACAAAATCTTCCTAATATAGAGTTATGCCCAATTTGAACCAAATTATCAATCTTACATCCATCTCCTAAAATAGTTGAACTAAATTTACCTCTATCTACACATGAATTTGCACCAATTTCTACATTATCTCCTATTACAACATTCCCTATATGTGGTATTTTAGTCAAACCTTGTTCACTTGGTCTGTATCCAAAACCATCTGCTCCAATACTAACATTTGTATGAAAAATACAACTGCTTCCTATTACGCTTCGTTCTCTAATTACTGTACCAGACCAAACTGTTGTATTATTTCCAATAATAGAATCATCAAAAACAGAAACATTTGGGTACAAAATAACACCATCTCCTAAAACTACATTTTCACCGATATAGCTATTAGCTCCAATCTTACATCCTTTTCCTAATTTTACATTTTTGCTTATAACTGCGGTTGGGTGAATGTCTATTTCAAATTTTGGGCTATCTAATTGGAAAGTTTCTAATAAAGTTGCCATTGCTAGATCTGCATTTTTAACTTTAATGAATGCTTTTTTATCCCCTGGTAATATGTCTAACTTCTCATCTACAATTGCTGCACTTGCATTAGATTTTTCCCATAAACGAGCGAATTTTTGATTTCCAATAAATGTTATTTGACCTTTTACAGCTTTTTCTATTTGCTCTGGGTCACATATTTTTTCTGAACAATCCCCTATTAATTCACCCTTTAAAATGGTATTAATCTCTTGTATTGTAAATGACTTCATATTTTATTATTGTTTTAGGTTGTTAAAATAGGGTTATTTTTTTTAGTATTTTTTAGAATAAAAAAAACCTGTTTAATACAGGTTTCTTTTATTCTAAAATAACTAGGAATTATAGTTTAGCAGCTAATCTACTTCCTTGGTTGATTGCTCTTTTTGCATCAAGCTCTGCTGCAACATCAGCTCCTCCAATTATATGTGTCTTTATTCCTTTAGTTTCTAATGGTTCTAATAATTCTTTAAATGGTACTTGTCCTGCACAAATTATTATATTATCCACTTCTAATACTTTTTGCTCTTCATTTTGGGTATAATGCAAGCCTGCATCATCTATTTTAGTGTATTGAACTTCATTAATAAATTGTACTTTTTTCTTTTTTAGTACTGCTCTATGAATCCAACCTGTAGTTTTCCCTAATTTACCTCCAAACTTTCCTTTACTTCGTTTGAACATAAATATTTCTCTTGGTGATGGATGATTCTCTGGCTGTATTCCCTCAATTCCTGCACGGGCTTCCAATGATTTATCTATCCCCCATTCTTGTAACCAAGCATCTATATTTTGAGAAGTACTCTCTCCTTCATGTGCTAAGTATTCTGATATATCAAAACCTATTGCTCCTCCACCAATAACTGCAACACGCTTTCCTACTGGTTTTTTATTTTTTACTACATCAATATAACTCAATACTTTTTCATGCTCTATACCTTCTATTCTTGGAGTTCTTGGTTTTATTCCTGTTGCTAAAACTACCTCATCAAAATTACCTTTTATTAGGTCTTCTGCGGTAACTCTTGTATTCAACTTTAAATTTACATTATGAAGTTGAATCTGTTTATTAAAATATCGTATTGTTTCATAAAACTCTTCTTTACCTGGAATTTGTTTTGCTATATTAAACTGACCTCCTATTTCTTTATCTCCATCAAACAAAGTAACATCATGGCCTCTTTGTGCAGCAATGGTTGCAGCTACTAATCCTGCTGGGCCAGCTCCAACAACCGCTATGCTTTTTTTGTTATCAGTTGGTGTATAATTTAACTCTGTTTCATGACAAGCTCTTGGATTTACCAAACAACTTGCTACTTTCTTTTGAAATGCATGATCTAAACATGCTTGATTACACCCTATACAAGTATTTATCTCATCATCACGTTCTTCTTGCGCTTTATTTACCCATTCTGGATCTGCCAAAAATGGACGTGCCATAGAAATCATATCTGCATCTCCTTCTGATAAAACTTTTTCTGCAGTTTCTGGCATATTAATTCGGTTAGAAGTAATTAACGGAATTGACAATTCTTTTTTCATTTTTTTAGTTACCCAAGTAAATGCTGCTCTTGGTACTGAGGTTGCTATGGTAGGAATTCGCGCTTCGTGCCAACCAATACCTGTATTGATTATTGTAGCTCCTGCTTTTTCTATCTCTTTACCTAACTGTACCACTTCTTCCCAAGAACTTCCTTGCTCAACTAAATCAAGCATTGATAATCGGTAAATTATAATAAAATTCTCACCTACTGCTTCTCTTGTTTTACGTACTATTTCTACTGCTAAACGTATTCTATTCTCATAATCTCCTCCATAGTTATCTGTTCTTTTATTTGTTCTTTTAACTATAAACTGATTAATTAAATATCCTTCAGAACCCATTATCTCTACGCCATCATACCCAGCTTCCTGCGATAATTTTGCGCAGTTTACAAAATCTTTTACTGTTCTTCGAATACCCGATTGTTTTAAAGCAAATGGCTTAAAAGGATTTATCGGTGCTTGTATTTTTGAAGGTGCTACACTAACAGGATGATAACCATAACGCCCTGAATGTAAAATTTGCATACAAATCTTTCCACCTTCTTTATGCACCGCATCAGTAATTACTTTATGCTCACGTGCATGCTTTTTAGTACTCATTCTTGCCGAGAAAGGTGCTGTCCAACCTTGAATGTTAGGCGCTATTCCTCCAGTAACTATTAATCCAACTCCTCCTCTAGCTCTCTCTGCATAATAAGTTGCTATTTTTTCTATTCCATTTTTTTCTTCTTCTAAACCAGTATGCATAGAGCCCATTAAAATACGGTTCTTCAAGGTGGTAAATCCTAAATCTAATGGTTCAAAAATATGCTTGTATTTGGTCATTTTGTCTAGTTTTTGTTATTTTATTTATTATGCATGCATAATAAAATGCAAGATACAATTTTTTATAAAACAAAAACTCAAAGATTAAATCTTTGAGTTTTTTGTAGGTTTTAGAACCTAACTTACTATATAACCAGAATATTAAATCAAGTTAGAAAATCATTGGTACCTCAACAAATAAGATATCTGATGTTCTTTGAGCAATTATATTTATTGATCTTGTTTCCCAAATACCTATTGCATCTCTCTTTCCTAATATATTATTATCTATTTTTATATCCCCTTCAATATTCATAATATAAACACCGTGATTATTTGATTTCAATTTGTATTCTAATGCTTCATTTTTGTGCAACGTTATTCTTGAAATTTGTGCGTCTTGCTGAATCTTTAAACTTTTATCATCTTTAGAATTCTCTGAACTCACCAAAATTTGTAGTTTATTATTTCGTTCTGTTTCTTTAAAATATTTCTGCTCATACTTTGGTGTTATGTTTTGCTCACTTGGAACAATCCATAACTGAAAAAAGTTTACTTTTTCTAATTCATTATCATTAAATTCAGAATGAGTTAAACCACTTCCTGCTGACATTACTTGTACTTCTCCCGCTGTTATTGCCTTTTTATTCCCCATACTATCTTTATGAGATAATGCACCTAACAATGGAATTGAAATAATTTCCATATTCTTATGTGGATGTGTTCCAAAGCCTTCTTTTGCCTCTACAATATCATCATTAAAAACTCGTAATGCTCCAAAATTCATTCGATCTGAATTATAATAACCTGCAAAACTAAAGCTATGGTAACTTTCCAACCAACCGTGATTTACATATCCTCTACTATCTGCTCTATGAAGTATTGTTTTCATTTTATCTTTTAAATTATTAATATAAATACCCCATTTTTCCTTTCTTATAATCTCGTAATGCTTCCATTATTTCTGTTTGAGTATTCATTACATATGGGCCCCAAGAAGCTACTTTTTCGTTAATAGGTTCTCCTGATAATACCAACAAGATACTTTCCTTTTTAGCTTCTATTTGTATAGTATTTCCATCTTGATGAAAAGTAATCATTTGAGTTGCTCCTTTCTTTAAAGTTGTTTCATTATTAATTAACGTTTCTCCTTCTAACAAATACACTAAAGAATTATGCGACATTGGAATTGTAACATTTACCTCTCCTTTCTCTTGTGTCTTAACTGTAAACACATTAACTGGTGTCTGAGTTTTTATTAAACCTTGTTTCCCCTCTTGCTCACCTGCTACAACTTTTAATTGAATACTCTTATCATCATTTTCAACTACTGGAATCACTTCACTTTTTAAATGCTGGTAATTTGCTGGCATCATCTTCTTTTCTGCTGGCAAATTCAACCACAATTGAATACCTTCTAGTTCACCTCCTTTTTCTACAAATTCTTTTGAAGGTCCTTCTGCATGTATAATACCTCTACCGGCAGTTGTCCATTGTACATCTCCTGCTTTAACTAACATTTCATTCCCCAAAGAATCTCTATGAAACTGTTCTCCTTTAAATAGTAAAGTTATTGGCTCAAAACCTCTATGGGGGTGTGGACCTAGATCGAACGGATTATTAAATACGCTAATTGCATAGGGACCATAATGGTGCAATAGCAAAAAAGGATCTACCATATCTATTCCTTCTGTTGGAATTGGTTGTCTTAATCGTATTGGGCCCATACTTACTAATGGACTTCCTACTTTATGCGCTATTGTTTTTATTGTTTTCATTTCTATTTTATTTCAGATTACACTTTTAATTTTATTCACACATCTAAATAAAACTGCTAGGTATTTTCTGCTTCTTATATTTTAAAATCATCTTCTTTAAGTTATTTTCCATGGAAAATATATTTATAAATTTTTTTCTTTCTCTTTTTTAAAATTTCAATAATAATTACCTTATTTTATCTAACAATTCACTTAATTGAATTGCCTCTTCTTCAGAAAGTTTTTCTATAAAATCAATGTCTATATTACTATCAATTGTTTTTAATAACTCTAATCCTTGATTAACGATACTTATATATACTACTCTCCTATCATGATCACATCGTATACGTTTAATTAATTTCTTATCACATAACTTATCCATTAATCGTGTAGCATTAGGAGCACGTTCTATCATTCTGTCTTTAATAACTTGAACTTTGATAGGCTCTTTCGCTCCTCTTAATATTCTTAGTATATTATACTGTTGAGGAGATATTCCGTAAGGCCGGAAAAACTCATTCTCTTTACTTAAAATCCAGTTTGCTGTATATTTTATATTTATAAAAGCTTTCACTTTATTATTTGGAAATGTTGAATTAATATCTTTTGAAATATCTCCCATCTTAACTAAGCTCTTAATTTTAAATCTTGCATTAGTTTATTAAATAAATCTGATGTTGGTGTTAAGTATACTTCATCATCTATGAACAATGTAGGATATTTAACTACTCCTTCATATAACTCTTTACTATGTTCTCTGGCTTCTTCATCCGTTGACACATCTTTATATTCAAAAGCTATTTCTGTAGATCTTAAAAAATTTTTAAATGCAACTGTATGCGCATGCCCTTTTCTACCGTATAAAGTAATCTTCATTTTTTTCCTTTTCTAGTTACAAATTTACGAAATACACCTTTTATTTCCAAGGGAACTAATTTAATAGTATCTATATCATAAATTATAGGTTATATGGGAAATCATAGCTCTTATCCTTTAAATTCCATCTGCATATGAGCCCCATCACAATACGGTTTATTTTGAGAAGCTCCACATCTACAAAATGCAGTTGTTTTATTTTTCTTTTCTTCTACTCCATTCGAGTTCGTTACATGTAAAGTTCCATAAACTAACAACGGACCATTCTCTAAAACCTCAATCTTAGTCTCTGTATGTGCTTTTTCCTTACTTCCTCCTTTAGATATATAAGACAAGGCTCCTGAAGGACATGCTTCTACTTGTTTTTTTATTCTGTCTGTAGTTGCCCCTTCCATATTTACCCAAGGTTTATTTCTTGGATCAAAAACTTGAATTAACTCTTTCCAGCACTTTTTGGCATGAATACAAGTATTAGGTTTCCAAACTACAGTAATATCATCGTTACTGTAGTTCTTTATAATTTCCTTTTTATTATCAGACATAACTAAAATGTTTTTATTTATACTACATTTTCGAAAGTTGTAACTGCTTCTTTTAATTTTTTGTTTAATTCTTCATTTACAATGCTTTCCCCTTTAAAGTTATCATAAAACCCTGGGAATGAAAAATTTGATGCAACATTAGCCCCCATGTGTGGAAATGCTCCTAATGCTGAAGCTAATACTCCTGCTCCTCCTCTACCTCCTGGAGATGCTGCCATTACCAAAACTGGTTTATCTCTAAATACTTTTCTTTCTTTTCTTGAAGCCCAGTCAAAAACGTTTTTAAAAGCTGCTGAATAAGATCCATTATGCTCAGCTAAAGACACTATAAAACCATCGTATTTATCTAATGCTTCATTAAACTTGGCTGCACCTTCTGGATATGCTTCATCTCTTTCTATATCTTCACTAAAAATTGGCGATTTATAATCATTTAAATCTAATATATCAAAAGATACATTTTCTAGTTGATTTGCTGCATAAGTAGCTAACTGTTTGTTTATCGATGTAGTACTTGTACTTCCAGCAAAAGCTGCTATTTTTTTCATCTTATTATTTTATTTTGCTTGTTATTTCTGTTTCCCCTTTTACCATTTTAGCTACTGGACATTGACCAGCCATTTCTAATAGCTTTACTTGTTGTTCCTCTGTAACCTCTTTTTCAAAAGAAATTTCTTCTATTAATGATTTTTTTATTCCTTCAGAAGTTAACGCTTGTTTTTGAATTACTTTGACAGTTATTTCTCCAATGTCCCATTTTTTTCTTTCAGCGTACATACGAAGTGTCATAGATACACAACCTCCTATTGCTGTTAGTAAATACTCTACAGGTGTTGGAGCATTATCATCTCCTCCCTTATTTACAGGCTCATCTATCATAACAAAATGGTTTCTCATTTTTGCTTCTGCTAAATAATTACGATTGGTTAGTTTAACTTCTGAAGTGATATTTTTAGGCATTTAATTTTTTATTATAAATATATGATATTACTAATAAAACCATTGCCATAATTGCCCCCATTTGTTCTCCATCTCCTATCATGACATGCGCAAAAAATGCAAGTACAAAAGCAAAGAAAAATCCAGCATAGGCCCATTCTTTTAAAAATGTATCTTTTAGAAACCAAATAGCTACTAATCCTAAAATTTTAGCTGCTCCATATGGATAAATAATATACGTTGGATACCCAAAGGCTTCAAACATTTTAGCTATTTCTGCATTATTAAAGAAATACATTCCAGCAGAAAACAACATTAATAATGTTAATAATCCTGTAGCTACATAATAGATAATTTTGTCTCGTTTCATTATAATTTAGTTTTAAATTCATTACAAAGGTATAAAAAATATTTTTATTTACCGTGGAATATATTTACTAGGTAAATAAATTTCATATTTCTCTTTCTTAAATATATAGAAATTATTATATATTTGCATAAGTACTTATATAATTAATTATTATAAATAATATGGACGCATTAAAAGGTTTTGGAGAAATTGGAATGGGCTCTCGTTTAAAGAGAGTAAGTGAGTATATGATGCGAGAAACTCAATTGGTTTATAATCAATATAATATTGATTTTGACCCTTACCTATTCCCAACATTTAAAATAATAAAAAACAAAAATGGTGTTACCAATACTGAAATAACGAATAGTTTACATATTTCTCAACCTGCTACAACACAAGTTGTAAACAAACTTTTGAAAAAAGAGTTAATTATTTTAAGAGAAGATAAAATTGATAAACGCAAGAAAGTAATATTTCTTTCCGATAAAGGTAAAAAGTTAATTAAAAATGTCTCCCCAATATGGAATAGTATAGAACAAATTATTAAAGAATACACCTCTATAACATCAAACTCTTTAGTAGAACATTTAAATATATTAGAAGAAAAATTTAACACCAAAGCTTTTAGCAAAGCTATCATAGAACACATAGAAATGAATACTATAAAAAAACACAACTTAAATATTGAAAATTTTAAGAATGAATATGCTTCTCATTTTTACGATTTAAACATTGAATGGTTAAAAACTTTTTTTTACGTTGAACCATACGATGAAGAGGTTTTAAGCAACCCTAATAAATATATAATTGACAAAGGCGGACATATCTTTTTTGCAAAATTGAACAATGATATCGTAGGTACAGTAGCTTTAATGCCTATGGAAGAAGAAAATGTATACGAACTAACTAAAATGGCTGTTTCACCTAAACATAGAGGTCATAAAATTGGTCAGAAATTAATGCAAAAATGTATTGATTTTGCCGAAGAAAACAAATTCAACAAACTTGTTTTATACTCTAATACAAAGCTTGAAAATGCAATTTATATTTATAGAAAATATGGTTTTATTGAAACACCTGTTGAAAAAAATTCACCATATGTGAGAGGTAATATTAAAATGGAATTAAAAACAAACTAACAAAAAACTCCAGCGATATGCTGGAGTTTACTTCAAAATACAAAAATTTATAAACTGCGAATTATAAACTTTATCTCTTTTAATTTTTCAGTAAAATTTCCCGTTATGTAAACAAACAACTTTTTACAAACCACACAAACGGGAAACTTACTTACAAATAATTAATGTAAAATACTTTATACTTCTATTGCTACAACTTCATTTGTAGAAATTTGTTTGTTTACTTCAAACTGGTTGGATGTATTTTTTTCTCCACCTGCTTTTAAAGCTTTATCTCCTGCAAAAAAAGTTTTATGATCATCTCCTAAATCAGAACCAGCCATTCTTTGGTGTTTTACACACGATACTCCTTTTCTTATTTCTTTACGTTGTACTTCCTTTACATATGACAACATTCCTTCTTCTCCGAAATAACCTTCGGTTAAATCGTTCATATGAAGTGCTGTTGTATGATACGTTGGAAGTGTTATTAAATGATGAAAGATACCTGCTTCTCTAGCTCCATCTATTTGAAATGTACGAATCTTTTCATCTGCTCGAACACATAGTTCTGATCCATCATACATATCATCCATTAAATTATTTTTATCATACTTGGATACATCCTTTCCTTCTAAAACCATGGTATCGTAAACCTGATTACGGAAATTTAATGTCCAATTAAATGATGGTGAATTGTTATATACCAACTTTGCATTTGGCACTTCTTCTTTTACGCGATTTACCATATGTGCTATCTGATCTACATTTGGTGTAGGCGTTTCTATCCATAATAAATCCGCTCCGTTTTTAAGACTTACTATACAATCTAGTACTACCCTATCTATATTAGATCCTTCTTTAAATTTATACAACCCGTTAGACAACCGTATTGGGCGCACTAATTTTCCGTCTCTTTTTAATAATACATCATCTTCTTTCGCATTTTCTATCGCTATTTCCTCAGCTTCTACAAATGCTAAATATTGCGATGCTAAATCTCCTGGTTCTTGACTTACCGGTAATTTCTGTGTTAAACCAGCTCCTTCAGAATCGGTTCTCGCTACAATTATTCCATCATCAACTCCTAACTCTAAAAAAGCATATCGGATTGCATTTAATTTTGCTATAAAATCTTCATGAGGCACTGTTACTTTTCCATCTTGATGCCCACATTGTTTTGCATCGGAAACTTGATTTTCTATCTGAATTGCACATGCTCCAGCTTCAATCATTTTTTTTGCCAACAAATATGTTGCTTCTTCATTTCCAAACCCTGCATCAATATCTGCTATAATTGGAACTATATGTGTTTCGAAATTATCTATTTCACTTTGTACATCTTCTCCGTTCTCTAATTTTTTAAATAAATCGTTCAAGGCTATAGCATCTGCTTGACGTAAAAAATCATAAATTTCTTTAATTAGGGCTGGTACTGCTGTTTTTTCGTGCATTGATTGATCTGGCAATGGACCAAATTCTGAGCGTAATGCTGCTACCATCCAACCTGAAAGATATAAATATCGCTTACTTGTTGTTTTATGATGCTTCTTAACTGCAATCATTTTTTGCTGTGCTACAAACCCATGCCAACATCCTAATGATTGCGTATATTTTGACGTATCTGCATCATATTCTGCCATATCTTTTCTCATAATAGCAGCTGTATATTTTGCTATATCTAAGCCTGTTTTAAAGCGATTTTGCGCTACCATTCTTGCTGCATTCTCCGGATTTACAGCATTCCAAGTATTTCCGTACTTTTTCTTAAGGCTAATTACAGTTTCTAATGCTGAATTGTAACTTCCTTGCGCTAAATTTTTCATAAATTTGTGTTGTTAAATAAGTTATTTAATTTTATTAATAGCTTACCCCATAAAATGTTGCCGCATTTTGTGGGGCTTTTTTTTGTTTATAAGTATTTATATGCTGGTAAGGTTAAGAATTCTACAAACTCTTTATTTAAAATTAAATCATCAAATAATTTAATGGCTGTTTCAAATTTCCCTTGAGCATACCTTGCCTCCCCTACATAACTTTTGATCTTTTTTATTTCTTCTTTTTTATACTGTAAGTACATATCTTTTGTAAATGTTCTTCCGTCTTCTAATAATACATTTTTATGTAACCATTGCCATACTTGTGATCTTGATATTTCTGCTGTTGCAGCATCTTCCATTAAATTATACAGTGCCGCTGCTCCTTGTTTCATTAACCACGATTCTATATATAAAATTCCAACATTTATATTATCTCTTATACCCTTTTCTGAAATTGTTCCTTCAGGTAATGCTACAAGTTCTTTTTCTGTTATTGATACATCTTCTAATTTTTTATCTATCTGATTTGCATTCGGCATGTATTCGTTAAAAACATCCATTGCTACTTTTACCAATCCTGGATGTGCCACCCATGTACCATCGTGTCCATTTTTAACTTCCTGCAATTTATCATTATACACTTTTGTAAATGCTAATTTATTTGCCTCATCATTATTCTTTACAGGAATTTGTGCTGCCATTCCTCCCATTGCATGCACCCCTCGTTTATGACATGTTTGAATTACTCTTAACGAATATGCTTTCATAAACGGACTCCCCATAGTAACCTGCGAACGGTTTGGGACTATAAAACCTGTATGATTTCTAAACTTTTTGATGTAAGAAAAAATATAATCCCAACGCCCACAATTCAATCCAGCCATATGATCTTTCAATTCATATATAATTTCATCTAATTGAAAACTTGCTGTTATAGTTTCTACTAACACAGTAGCCTTAATTGTTTTTTGTGAAATACCTAAATAATCTTGTGCATATACAAAAACATCATTCCACCAACGCGCTTCTTGGTAATGTTCTAATTTTGGTAAATAAAAATAAGTTGCACTTCCTTCTGCTAATAAGTTTTTAATATTATGAAAGAAGTACAATCCAAAATCTACCAAAGAACCCGACATTTCTTTTCCTTCTATTACAAAATGTTTCTCATTTAAATGCAGTCCTCTAGGGCGAACCAATAAGGTTGCTACTTCTTTATTTAACTTGTATGTTTTATCCTTCTTTTCATTGTAAAAAGATATTGTTTTGTTTACTGCATCTCTAAGATTTACTTGTCCATCTAATATATTAGCTATTGTTGGAGAATTGCTATCTTCAAAATCTGCCATAAATGTTTTAGCTCCAGAATTCAATGCATTTATTACCATTTTTCTTTCTACTGGACCCGTAATTTCTACTCTTCGGTCCAATAAATCTTTTGGCAATTTCTCACAAGTCCAATTGTCTTCTCTTACAATTTTTGTTTCTTCTGGAAAACTCGGAAAATTGCCTGCATCAAAATAGGCTTGCTCAATTTCTCTTTCTTCTAGTAGTTGAAGTCTTTTTGCATTAAACCTTTCATGGAGTTGAATTAAAAATGCTTTCGCTTCTTTTGTTAAAACACTTTTATATGCAACTTCTTCAAAACCTTTAAACTGAATTTCTTTGACTAAAACATCTTGATTCATAATAACTTATTTTTAATTATTGATACTTCAATATTATAAAAAAGAATTCGAAACAAAAAGCGAACGTTCGCTAAAATTATACTTTTTGCTAATTTTTATTAATTCGCTAATTTTTATACCTTTGAATTACGAATCTTTTAATAAAACACTTTGGAAGAAGAATATATTAGACTTGTTTTTGGATTAAAACTAAAACAAATACGTACAGATAAAAACCTATCACTCTTTGGATTAGCCAAATTAACTGGTTTATCTAAATCGTATTTAAATGAAATTGAAAAAGGAAAAAAATATCCTAAAACAGATAAAATTGTTACTCTCTCTGAGAAACTAGAAGTTCCCTACGATCATTTGGTTTCTTTAAAGCTTGATAAAAACTTAGCTCCTATTGGTGAAATCTTACAATCGAAAATATTAAAAGAGATTCCTTTAGATCTTTTTGGTATTAAAGAGAATAACTTAATTGACATAGTTGCCAATGCTCCTGCGAAAGTGAATGCCTTTATAAGTACCATTATAAAAATTTCTCAAAATTATAATTTAACTAGAGAGAGTTTTTTTTTAGCTTCTTTACGTTCGTACCAAGAAGCGCATAATAATTACTTTGAAGATATTGAAAACAATGTTATTTCTTTTGCCAAAGCGTATCATATTAATTTAGAAAAATCAATAAAATCAAAAGATTTAGAAGATATACTTATTCAAGAATATGGTTATACTATTAATACTGAAGAGTTATCTAAACATCAAAAATTATCTGAATTAAGAAACATCTACATTCCTAAAAATAAAACCTTACTTATTTTCGATGATATTAATGAAGCCCAAAAAACCTTTATTTACGCTAAAGAAATTGCTTATAACTACTTAAATATTGAAAATCGTTTGTATACCTTTCCTTGGATTAAGTTTGAAAGTTTCGATCAGGTTTTAAATAATTTTATTGCTTCGTATTTTGCTGGTGCTCTTATTATTCCTAAAGATAATCTTATTAAAAAATTAACGCATTTATTTTCTTTGCAAGAATGGCAACCGATACAATTGCATAAAATTATAAAAAGCTTTCACTGTTCTGACGAAACTTTCTACCAACGTTTAACCAACATATTACCCAAACATTTTAATATAAAAAACTTATTCTTTTTACGCTTTACACACAAAGAAAACTCCTCTGTATTTAGGCTCTCTAAAGAATTGCATATTACACAGCAACAGACACCACACGCTAACCGGAATAATGAACACTATTGCAGAAGATGGGTTTCTTTAAAAACTATTCAAGATTTAGAAAAGACGTCTACTAAAAAATCTACCTATAGTATTCAAATATCTTCTTATGAAAATACTAAAAATGAATACCTCGTATTATCTGCAGCTACTTCAGATCCTTTTAAAGATTCAATTAACCGTAGTGTAAGTATTGGTTTATTATTATCTCCGCATTTAAAGAAAAAAATTCAATTCTTTAAAGAAGATACTTTCACTAAAAAAACTGTGGGTGTTACTTGTGAATCTTGTGGTGTTAAAAATTGTAATGAACGAGTAGCCGAACCACGTATTTTAAACAAACAATTAAGAAATTTAGAAATAGAAAAAACAATAGAAAGCATCCTAGAATCACATCGATAAACACCTTGTATTCTACCCTGTTTTTCTTACTTTAGCAAACGCAAAACAAATAACTTACAATGGATCTTAACTTCAATAAAAACGAAGACCACAATAAACTTTTAGCTTCAGATTTACGCCAACGTTTGGTAAAAGTAAAATTAGGCGGAGGACAGAAACGTATTGACAAACATCATGAAAAAGGAAAACTTACCGCTAGAGAGCGTATTGATTTTCTTTTAGACAAAGACACCAAATCTATTGAAATTGCTGCTTTTGCTGGTGATGAGATGTATAAAGAACATGGAGGCTGCCCTTCTGGTGGTGTGGTTGTTAAAATGGGATACGTTAGCGGTAAACAATGTTTGGTTGTTGCTAACGATGCTACCGTTAAAGCTGGTGCTTGGTTTCCTATTACTGGTAAGAAAAATTTAAGAGCGCAAGAAATTGCTATTGAAAACAAATTACCTATTATTTACTTAGTTGATTCTGCTGGCGTTTATTTACCGATGCAAGATGAAATTTTTCCTGATAAAGAACATTTTGGAAGAATTTTTAGAAACAATGCTGTAATGAGCAGTATGGGTATTACTCAAATTGCTGCTGTTATGGGGAGTTGTGTTGCTGGTGGTGCTTATTTACCTATTATGAGCGACGAAGCTTTAATTGTTGATAAAACTGGTAGTATTTTCTTAGCTGGAAGCTACTTAGTTAAAGCAGCTATTGGTGAAAGTATTGACAATGAAACTTTGGGTGGAGCTACTACACACTGCGAAATCTCTGGAGTTACTGATTATAAAGCAAAAGACGATAAAGACGCGTTAACTACCATTAAAAATTTAATGGATAAGATTGGAGATTATGATAAAGCTGGTTTTAACCGTAAAGAAGCTTTTCCTCCAAAAGAAAATGAAGACGATATTTTTGGAATTCTTCCTAGAGAAAGAAATGCTCAATATGACATGTTAGAAATTATCAAACGTTTAGTTGATAATTCTGAATTTGATCAATATAAAGAAGGTTACGGACAAACTATTATTACTGGTTATGGTCGTATTGATGGTTGGGCTGTAGGTATTGTTGCCAACCAACGTACTTTAGTTAAAACTAAAAAAGGTGAAATGCAATTTGGTGGTGTTATTTACAATGACTCTGCTGATAAAGCTACGCGCTTTATAGCAAACTGTAATCAAAAGAAAATTCCTTTAGTTTTCTTACAAGATGTTACTGGATTTATGGTTGGCTCAAAATCTGAACACGGTGGTATTATTAAAGACGGTGCTAAGATGGTAAATGCTGTGTCTAACTCTGTTGTTCCTAAGTTTACTATTGTTATTGGTAATTCTTACGGTGCTGGTAATTATGCTATGTGTGGTAAAGCTTATGACCCTCGATTAATTGCTGCATGGCCTAGTGCTGAATTAGCCGTAATGAGTGGTAACTCTGCTGCTAAAGTTTTGTTGCAAATTGAAACTGCTTCCTTAAAAAAGCGTGGAGAAGAAATTACTCCTGAAAAAGAAGCTGAGTTATTTAATAAAATAAAGTCGCGTTACGATAACCAAATTTCTCCATACTATGCTGCTGCAAGAATTTGGACAGATGGCGTTATTAACCCACTTGATACAAGAACTTGGGTTTCTATGGGGATTGAAGCTGCGAACCACGCTCCTATTGAAAAACCTTTTAATTTGGGAGTTATTCAAGTATAATATTGCATATAACTACTTATGAAAAAAAAGATTTTATGGGCTATTCTAATAGCCCTTTTTAGTTTTTTAGGCTACCAAGCTTACATTTTTACTTTAGCTGATGAAGATAATATTAACCCTATTTATCTAATTCCCGAGAATGCTGCTATTGTTTTAGAAACTGAAAGACCTATTGATACCTGGGATGAAATAAGTTCTAGTCCTATATGGAAGCATTTTCAAACCAATTCTTATTTTAAAGAAGTTACCAAAGATGTTAATGGTTTTAATAAACTTTTTAAAGATCAGAAAGGTGTAATTGATTTTATTGGCGAACGTGATTTATTAATTTCTATTCATAGTTATCAAGCTAAAAAATACGGATTGTTATATGTAGTTGATCTTCAAAAACTAGCAAAACTTAGTTTTTTAAAAAGTGCCATTCAAAAATTAGCTGATCATAATTTTAAGGTTACTCAAAGACTATATAAAAATCATGAGATTATTGAGCTTTACAATAAAAGTACTAGAGAAACGCTTCATCTCTCTTTTATTAAAAATCAATTAATTGCTTCATATACACATGTATTGGTTGAGCAATCTATTAATCAATATTTAGAACCCGTAATTGGTCGTGATCTTAATTTTGTTGAAGTAAAAAAAGAAACTGAAAATGACGGTTTTTTCAACGTATACATTCAATACAAGTATTTTGATAAGTACTTAGCTTGTTTTACCGATGCTTCTAACTTAAAAAGTTTTAAAAATATTAAAAGTGCCTTGTTTTATTCTGGATTTGACATTTCTATTATGGAAGGGGTTACGCTACAAGCACTTGGTTACACCAATGTTAATCAGACTTCACAAACCTTTTTAAAAGCCATTCAAAAATCTGGTAAAGGCAAACGCAGTATTGCTACAATAGCTCCTAGAAATACTTCTTTATACTTAAGTTTTTCTTTTGAAAATTTTGATGATTTCCATGCAAATTTAGAAACTTTAGAAAAAGAGAATACTGCTACTTTTAAAACCTATACTGATCAACTTAAAAGCATTGAAGACCAATTAGAAATTGATGTTAAAGAGCATATTTATAGTTGGATTGGTAACGAAGTTGGTTTGCTACATTTTAATTCTAATTTATCTAAGAATAAAAAAGACATAGCCGCTGTTATTAAAGCTGTTGATATTGATGATGCTAAAGAAAATTTAGATTTTATTCTTGCTAAGATTAAAGAAAATACGCCTTTAAAATTTAAACAAATAAATTACAAAGGATATCCTATTCATTTTTTTGATTTAAAAGGCTTCTTTAAAATGCTGGCTGGTAAAACCTTTGCCAAAATGGAAAAACCTTATTTTACTATTATTGATGATTTTGTAGTATTTAGTACGAGTCCTAACTCTTTAAAAGAAATTATTAATAATCACTTAGTGAAATATACCCTAGCCGAATCTGAACGATTTGAAGAGTTTAATTATCATTTTGAAAATAAATCGAGTGTGTTTGCCTACGTTGAAACTGAGAACTCTTATAATGATTTATTAAGTTTATTAGATAGAACAACACAAGTACAACTTAAAAAGAATAAAAAATACTTTAATTCTTTTTCTCAAGTTGGTATTCAACTTATTTCTAAAGGTGATTTGTTTGAAAGTAATATTACGCTTTCTTATCAATCTCCCGAAGAATTATCTAATCATCATAAAAGTGAAACTGCTTTAAAAGAAGAATTGTATAAAAAGTTAGTTCCAGAAAAAGATTCTGTAATAATTGAAACTGCCGAAACTATTTTTACAATTCAAGCTATAAATCCTTCTGATTTAAGTGCGAAAGAATACAAAGAATATTATGATAATAAGCTACTAAAGTTTGAAGTTGAATTAGATGATGGTGCTTTGGATGGTGATTTTAAGTTTTATTATTCTAGCGGTAATTTAAAACTAAAAGGGCAGTTTAAAAACGGAAAAAAAACGGGTATATGGCGTGCCTATAGTGACAAAAAAGGAAATTTAATTTTCAAAAAAAGATTTTAATTGTAAATATTTAACGCAATAGTTACATTTGCCATTGCGTAAACATAATTTTTAAGAAATGGGAAGAGCATTTGAATTTAGGAAAGCAAGAAAAATGAAACGTTGGTCTGCTATGGCTAAAACTTTTACTAGAATTGGTAAAGACATTGTTATGGCGGTTAAAGAAGGAGGTCCTAACCCTGAAACAAACTCTCGTTTACGTGTTATTATACAAAATGCGAAGGCTGCGAACATGCCTAAAGACAACGTACAACGTGCTATTAAAAAAGCTTCGGATAAAGATACTGCGAATTACAAAGAAGTATTGTTTGAAGGTTATGCTCCGCATGGTATTGCAGTTTTAGTTGAAACCGCAACAAATAACAATAATAGAACCGTTGCGAATGTACGTGCTTCTTTTAATAAATGTAATGGTAACTTAGGGACGTCTGGTTCTGTTGTTTTTATGTTTGACCATGTAGTAAACTTTAAAGTTACTGAAGCCTCTTTAGGAATGGATTTAGAAGAGTTTGAAATGGAAATGATTGACTTTGAGGTGGAAGAAGTTTTTGCTGACGAGGAAGACAACTCGGTTATGTTATATGCTCCTTTTGAACAATTTGGTTCTATTCAGAAATACTTAGAAGAAAATAATATTGAAATTCTTTCTTCTGAGTTTGAAAGAATTCCTACAACCACCACTGCTATTTCTGACGAGCAAAAAGAAGATGTTAACAAGCTTCTAGAACGTTTAGAAGAAGACGATGATGTAAACCAAGTTTACCACTCCATGGAAGAATAAACTTAGTTTTTTAAACAAATACGACTATAGCCCTCTATTTTACTAGAGGGTTTTATTTTTCTTGTTTGGTTATAATTGTTTGTTGTTGGTTAAAAAATGATCCAATTCTAAATTGATGAATTTTAACTTTCAAATAAGAAGCTATAAAAAGAAAAATAATACCCAAGCAATTAGACTAAGATTCTTCACTTCTACAGATGATATTCAATATATTGACAACAAGGTCTCCGTTTTAATCAATCAAAAGGCTTCCTTTAGAAGAAAATCTTAATGCTCAAATAAACAAACTAAAGAACAAGGTTCTAAAAATTTATTACAATAATAAAGGCGTTTCAACTAAAAGGCTTTTACAAATTTATAACAACAATACAATATATATAGTAAAATAAATTAGGTCATATTTGTATATTCTATACTATAATTTGCAATAGTTTCATTAGCCTTTTCAAGTATGTTTTCTCCTGTCATTTGTTGCGTAACATCAATAAAATGAACATCTGTAATACCCCAAAAAGAAAACATGTGCTTCATATAGTCAGATACAAAATCCGCTTCACTTTTAAATGCCGTACCACCACTTGCAACGATAATATATACTTTTTTATCTTCAAGAAGCCCAGTAACCTGCCCCATGTCATTATAACTAAAAGTGACTCCCGTTCTTGATATAAGATCTATATAAGCCTTAACAGATCCAGGTACTGAAAAATTGTAAATAGGTATTCCCATCACAATAACGTCAGACTCTTTCACTTCATTTATAAGTCGGTTTGACTCTTTCAATAGTTCATTTTGGACATCCGTTCTATCTTCTGGCAGAGTGTAAAAAGCACCAATAAGTTCCCCTGTTATCAAAGAGACTCCCTTTGTAAGGTCTCTATCTATTATCTCATCATTGGTTGAACAAATAGAAGAAATTAGTTTACTCACTAATTGCCTGGTTACAGATTTATCTGCAGATTGCACACTTGAATTGATTTTTAATATTTTCATACTTTATATTATTTAATTGTATCTTATTTTATTCTAACTCATTCTTACTATAAAGTTTTCTTTCTCTTTACGCACCTTCAATTCTCTAGAGTGAACATCTTCTACCGATCGGTATCCTATTGGCAAAGCCAAGACAGGTGTCAAGTTTTTTGCTTCTAAGTCAAGAATTTCTGTAAACTTAAAAGGGTCAAACCCTTCCATTGGACATGTGTCTATGCGCATTTCTGCAGCAACGGCCAGCACTGTTCCAAGAGATATGTAAGCTTGGTTCTTACCCCAGTTTATTTTGGCCGCATCATCCATGGAATTAATATACATCTTCATTGAATCAGCATAGCCAATCATTTTTTCCTTTCCCTCTTATCTCAGCAGCTCTGGAGGCATAGGTGTCAACCGTTTCATCACTGATGTTTGTTTCCACAGCAAATACCAATATATGAGAAGCGGTTTCAAATTGTTCCTGACCATACCCATGTGGTTCAAGTTTTGACTTCAATTCTCCTTCACTAACCACAATTACTTTAAATGGTTGTAGTCCACCTGAGGTAGCTGCAAGGTTTGCTGCATTTAATAATTGTTCAAGATCTTCTTGCTCAACCTTTTTTTCCGAATCAAATTTTTTAATCGCGGCTCTCCATTCTAGTGATTCTATTACACTCATTGCTCTTTTCTTTAAATTTTATTATTATATTTGTTACGCAAAGTTACTAATAAAAGTTACTTAATGTAACTATTGTTGTGATTTTGGATAAAAAACTAGTAATCTCCAAGTAACTAATACTGAAAACATGAAATGTAGTCAACCCCTTTGTCCTTTAACTCAAGCCTTGTCTGTAATAGGAGGGAAATGGAAACCGCTTATCATTTATTATTTAGATGGATCGAACAAACGTTTTGGCCAGCTAGATGCTATCATACCTGGAATATCCAGAAAAGTCTTAACCACACAATTAAACGAATTACGTCGGGATAAGCTGATTGAACGAAAGGCGTACGCTGAAACTCCTCCTCGGGTAGAATACAGCCTGACCAGCAAGGGACAAGAACTGCTCCCTATATTAAATTCTATTGGTAGTTGGGGAATGTATTTAGTTGATAAATATAAAGCTGAATCTTCCGGAAATAAATCAGAGGATTAATTTTGTTTAAATGAACAATGACTAGATTTAATTTCTGTAACAACAGAATATGTTGCCTTGGCTGATATCAAGGCTTTTTTTGAAACAAGAAAAATGTCTGAATCGAAGCAAGAAAAGATTGAGTAAATTGACAAAGAAAGCAGATTAAACATTCAATAACATGATGAAAAGATGTTTAATGTAGCTCCTTCAGATGAAATACTTCTTTATCTACTTTATGGATATTGCAGCCAACTATTTTAATTAATAATCAAAGGTTTATTTTACTTAGTTTGTAGAAAGTTCCTATTATCTACACTTTGTTTTACTTTAATACATTTATCCTTTGCATTTATAAAATTTCAAATTTAGGTTCTGCTTTAAGTAAATCAGAACAAAAACCATCTTTCTTTTATTCATGGATATCTGTTCGTTATCAGAAAAGCCTCATGAGTTACTTTTTTTTCCTTGCTTCATAGCTGCAATTACTTCTTTTTTACTTAAAAAATATGTCACTTCATCTATTATTTATTTTTTAGGTGTAAGATTCTTATAATTGTGCGTCTAACAATGAGGAGTTCTCAAAATAAATGATCTTTCAATACACCCATTGTGATTGTTTTTTTGGGGGCTTCTTTAATTACAGTCATTTTAGTATTTATTTTCTACGTTTTTGACATAAAAAAATCAACACTTGTTAGGTGTTGATCTGTGGTAAGTAATATTTATAAATAGTTATGCTTATTTTTTATTTTTCAATAATCTATTAACTAAAGTTTCTAACTTTTCAATTTTCTTTTGTTGCTCTTCAATCTTAAAATTTTGCTTTTTTAATTCTTCAATTTCTTTTGTTTGATTTTCAAGGAATTTTATTTTCTTTTCTTGTTCAATGGTATAGAGTGTTAATTCTTCAATTTTTTGTAATAATTTAGAATCCATCTCTCCAAGAAAAATTCCGTCTTCAGAAACTTCTTTTGCACTTGGAATATCTTTTAAATGCCCTTTTTCTTTAATATGTCTTTCTACTTCTTCTAACGTAGGTAATTTATAATCATCATAAAAGACAAAATCAGACCATCCAGTTTCAACTTTTATTTCTTTAGCCCTAATAGCTCCATTAACGGCTAATTTCCATATTCCTGGATTTGTTGTTCCTATTCCTACATTACCATTGTTTTGTAATGTCATAACTGTTACATCTGTATTATAATCTGAAGATGCAGTATTCCCTTTTAAAGCTATATCAAGACGTGTAAACGATTCGTAAATTCCACCAGGAACTGCATATCTTCCTAACTTAAACGATGCTGCTTGTTGAAAAGAAGCTCCACTTGTTATAGACCTTCCTATCTTAAATATTTCTTCAGTACCTACAATACCATTTGCGGGACTTCCTTGAACTTGTAATTTAACTTCAGGGGCTATAGTACCAATTCCTAAATTTCCATGATAATCAAAAGCAAAATTACCTGTTCCTGTTTTTAATAAAACTCCATAATACCCGGCTAACTGCATTGCAGAATATGTTGTGTTTCGAAATATCACATTACTCTGTCCTAATCCATACCAAGGACTATTATTTATTTTCTGACTTTCTTGTTTTATTGGATATTCAATAGTTTGAGCTTTACATAATATACTAGCACCTAACATAGCTATAATAGCAATTTTTTTTTTCATAATAATTTATTTGTAAAATTTAGAAAAACAAAAGTACATATTTTTACTTCCCACAATTATGTCTATGAACTTTTTCCGTTTTTAAAGTGTCGGATAACTACTATTATTTTAAATTCATTAACTTTATAGAATGAAATGGCCTAAGAAATACAAAGACTATTATGAGTACTATAAAAATAAAGAACCATTTCCTGCCTCTGCTGGCATCTTTTTTATAGCAATTTGCGGCATCGCATATTTAATTTATAAATGGTTGAGTTAATAATAATCCAATAATTAAATTAATTTTAATGTTTGTTTATTCTAAAAAGTGCGTTTGAAAACTAAAATAATAAACCAAATAATATTAAACAACTTACAAAACCCAAGTAAAGTAAGCTATTTAAGACCTCTAAATGATGTAAACCAAGTTTATCACTCAATAGAAGAATAGACTCTTTTTTATACCTTATATAAAACCCTCTATCAAAAATAGAGGGTTTTCTTTTTATAATTAAATATCAAAGATTTATTTTACTTAGTTTGCAGAAAAACTCCTCTCATCTATACTTTAATACTCTTTACCTAAAATTCAAAATATTAACTTATCTCCTTCTATATCTTTGAAGTATAAATTAAGATTTTGTTTTTTTCATTATATAGTTTGATTGATTAGTTAGTTTTTAGAAAAGAAGTATTACCTATTATAGGGATTGCTTCTTTTCTTTTTTATATACTACCATATTTGCTCAATAAGACAGCTTAGTAAAAAATTAACTTTGGTTTATATTTTGGTCAAGAGTTTGTACAAATAGGTTACGAGTTTTATACTTTGGGTTGAGAGTTTGTATAAATAAGTTACGAGTTTTATACTTTGGGTTGAGAGTTTGTATAAATAAGTTACGAGTTTTATACTTTGGGTCGAGAGTTTGCATAAATAAGTTACGAGTTTTATACTTTGGGTCGAGAGTTTGCATAAATAAGTTGCGAGTTTTATACTTTGGCTCGAGAGTTTGTATAAACAGGAAAACTTGTTATTAAAAGAATAGAAACACCTTAAAATAGGTGTACGTTAAATTTCAAGAATATGAAAAAAACTAAACAGCTTTTAAGCAACACAATAATTATTAACAGCTTTGTTTGGGCAACAGTCATGATTGTTTCTTACCTTATCTTAGGTTAAGCATACAAAAAATTAGTCTTATTTTATTAAGTTAGTTTTATCTCGAATTGGCAAGAAACAATTCGGTAAAAAATAAGCTAACAACTCTTTTATTGACACTTTTAAATACATAAATAATTTACAAGATACTCTTGAAAAACTACTAAAAGAAAACAAGAATGAAATTTACAGAATTTGTAGAATTTATGCTGCTATTAAATTTGAGAAAGTTAAGAACAAATAAAACTATAGATAACAAAGAACTATGTTAAATAATAAAGGATTTAAAACTAATTTAAAAACAAAATTTTCTTCATAAAATCACCAAATTTAGCCATATATTTTTCTCTACAAATTATTGTTTATCATTTTTTTTATTGATTTTAAAAAGATAGTTTTGGCATGCAAATTGTAAAATGAAAGAGAAAAAATAATCAATAAACATCAAAATGTAAATGAAAATTCAAACTTTTAAAAAAACACTATTTGTGTTAACTATGGCTTTAACTTTTGCTAATTGTCAGACTGACGATAATTTAGAGGCTTCAAAAGTTATTATTACTGATTTTAAAGCTACAGATCTAGTAAAAATGCATGGAGGAAGTGAAAAATCTTGGAAATTAACAAATGTAATTCTCCCTCAAGAACAAATGAATTACCCTACTGTATTAAATAATGATTGTGTATCTGACGATGTTTATACTTTTAAAGCTTCTGCAACAAATGCAAGTGTAGAGAATCTTAAAATTGATTTAGGTAATAATCGCTGTTTTAAAACAAATAGTGACGCAGAAAATTTTGAAGGAAAACTTTTATATGTTCCTTATAAACTTAATGGTGAAACTGTAATTGAAATTACCTTAGTGTTAAAATACACAAGAATTAAAAATATAAATGGTGAAACTTCTACTATATCAAGTATAGATTCTTATCGTTTATCTGAATTAACCGAAGACAGAATGGTTTTCTCTACAGGTTCTGAATATGTAGGTGAATATAGTTTTGCTTATGTATTTGAAAGAATATAAATCATTAATTTACTTTTATAAAAATATTTATTTTATTTGACATAAAAAAGCTCCTTAATTAAGGAGCTTTTGTTTTAAATATATATTTTTAAAAACAATTTATATAAACCTCAATTTAATGGGTTTCTTGCCTTATTATAAGCCATAATGTTCTTAGTTTTTGCTTTCTAGTTTCTTTTCTATTTTTGAAATTCTTTCTACTAAAGATTTCAAAAGTTTATTTTCTTCTTCTAGTTTTTCAATTATAGAATTTTGCTTTTTCAGTCCCTTAATTTCTTTCTCTTGTGAGATAGTATACAAAGTTAATTCTTCAATTTTTTGTAATAACTTTATTTGAAAACTACCAATATTAACTCCATTTTTTTTACCTCTTTAGCAGAAGCTATTTCTGAGAAAAATGAGAATTGCTAACAAAAGCTATACTTTATTAAAAAAAAATATATAATAAGAATCTTGGGATCTCTTTATTTAAAATTTAGATTTATAAAATAGCTATATTTTATTTAATTTAGCATCTGCTATGAACTCTCACATTTAAAATATTCTTTAGAACACACATATAAATTATACAAGCTTATAATCTATAAACTTTATCTTATACAATACTAACAACTAATCACTTTACTTTAAATAAAAATGAACGAAATAGAAAATACAACAACTGAAAACTTAGCTAAAAAAATTGAAATATGGGACAACTCTAAAAGAGCCAAAATATTAATAAATGTCTTTTGGGCATTAACTAGTTTATTATTTGTTAGTCTTCTTTCTGGATACTTTGAGTTATCCCTTCTTAAAAGTGTACAACAAGGAAACTCTATTGATGAAATTGATGTTAATGCAAGTGATTTAATGCAAATGATAATAGGATTATTACAAACTGGTTTACACATAGCTTCAATAATTGTATTTTTAAACTGGTTCAGAAGAGCATATGGAAATTTACACCGATTAAAAATAAGTTATATAAAACACAGTGAATCAACAGCGGTTTGGTCTTGGTTTGTTCCTATTCTTTTTCTTTTCCGTCCTGTTCAAATTATGAATGAGATTTGGACAGAAACTCAAGAAAAAATAAAAAAATATAATTCTTCTTATGTTTTAAAAAGTGGTGGTCTAATAATCGGACTATGGTGGACATTTTTTATCTTTTCAAATTTTATAGGAAAGTATGTATTAAAAACCGCGTTTAAAGACAGTACAATTGATCAATTAATTGAAGGGGCTCAAGCATTAATAATATCGGATATTATGCAAATACCAGAAGCTTTACTAGTTATATTGATCGTATATAAACTTTCGGAAATGGAAACAAAACTAGCTACAGAAGTAAAAAAATCTGGCGGGAATATTGTATTTAAATAAACCTATGGAAAATTATTAATTCATACTTTAATCTGAAAATATTTATTTTACGGTTTTACCTTACTTTTTTTACGGTTTTTTATTCTTTTATTTATTAAACTCTAAGTAATTTCGCATCACTTAAGAGACGTCTTAAGTTCTTTTTCATAGCAATTTCCCACTCAATCTTTGAGTGGGTTCTTTTTTATTATTCGTACTACTGTTTTTCTTTATTTTACTTTTAACTATCATTTTGTTAATATTATCTTAAATAAATGTTAATCAATTAGGGTAAACTCATCATAACTAGTTAAACAAACGTGTACCCCTTGAATTAAATAAAATAGAGGGTGTTTATTTTAAGCACTCTTTATTTTTAAAACACATTTTCAGAAAATTCAGTTTTTAATAGTTAGTGAAAAAATGCTCCTGAAGGAGCATTTTTTATTACACTTATTTTAATATATATATCCTTAAATTTTTGACCTAAAAAACAACACTTATTAGATGTTGATCTGTGGTAGATAATATTTTAATTCTAACATTTAGTATAAGATGTCATAGCCAACCCGAAAGGTTCAATATATATTTTATACCATATGTATTACTTGTTAAATATTTAGCCATACCTCTTTTTCTATTTTCACCTCCAATTTCAAAGAGAACATAATTTTGTTGTTATCAAAATTCCTAATAGATTGATTTTTATTTTCTCCTTTGGTATTTGAAAAATACACATACTAAGCTTTCTCATCCCATGAAACATATCCCAAAACTGGGCTAGCATCTACTAATTCTTCTACATTACTTCCGTCTGGATTCATTAGGTATATTTTTTTAGTATCTCCAAAAGCAATTTTATATCCTTTCATATTAGATGATACACCTGTTTGAAGAATTAGGTCTTTTTACAACTATAAAGAAATAAAAAAACAATACTCATTAATAGTTCATATTTATAAGTCATCAAAATTATTATTTTTAATAAACAGTTTAAATCAATAATTATTCTAATGATTTTAGTTAAACAAGGTGAAACCTTACTTTTATTACGGTTTTTTTTAACTCTTTTTTTTTATTTATCTCTAAGTTTGAGAAACTTAAAAATTTATATCATGTTAAAGAACATTTCAAACTTAGGTTCAACTTTAAACAAAACTGAACAACAATCGATTAATGGTGGTGGAGACCCTGCTGTTAATGAATTATGTGTTCCATTACCAAGAGAAGCAACTATTTGTCTTTTACCTATTAATCCTCACTGCTGTGGTTTATGGGATTAAATTTTTAAAATGCGAGCTTCGGTTCGCTTTTTTATTTTACACTTGTTTTAATATTCGTTTTCTAAATTTTTAATATAAAATTCAATACTCATTAGCAGTTAACTTATTGTAAACAACACATAATTAGTATACTTTTTTTTTATTTTAAGGATCAATAACTTGTAATGAAAAGGCAATCTAGATCCTCAAAAATACAAGTTTTCTCATCTTATTTAAATTTTACGGCTTATCCTTACTTTTTTTACGGTTTTTTACCTCTCTTATTCTTCAGTAGTATATATTTTTGCACCCCTCATATTTTATTTGAAAAATTACAATAACGATTTTATCGTTATGAAAAATTTAATTCCCTTTTTTATCAGCTCCTTCGGGAGCTTTTATTTTAACTACACTTATTTTAAGTTTATAGCTTTATTAAAACTTTTAATGTTATGAAAAGAACTTTAATTTTTCTTTCCTTAATATTCTTACTAATCAGCAACAATGACCCTGTGTTCTTTTTTTATATAAAAAAACAAAACGTTTAAAATATTGGATTAGAATAGTACTAGTATTTAGTCATTATTTGAGTAAATAAAAAATTTATATTATGTTAAAGAATATTTCTCTCTTAATTCAACATTAAACATAAAAAACAACAATCTATAAATGGTAGTGCCAACTATTTTATTAAACTTAAATACTATTATTTTTTAATAAATTTTGTAAGTCACAAATAATTTCTCGTCTAAAGTTTAAGAACAGAAATAGATTTGCTGGGGGGCATTTCTTTTACATTTTGAAGGGAGCATAATTATGCTCCTTTTTTTCTATACTTATTTGTTTATTATACTTAAGTAAGGTTTTACTTTTCTTATGTTTTCACCCCTTAATTACTTTTCTAATATCTTTAATTTTCTGTTTTTATTTAATGATTTAAAAAAAACAAAAACATTTACCAAATCTAGTCTACTTATAAAAACTCTTCTAGATTTTTTAGTTGGTTTTGTATTTATTAAATTAGATGTTTTAACTCCTTGTTCTATATTTTTAAAACAACTAAAAGAGAAACAAATCTGGTTCGTATAATTATGACTAGTAAGAAAGAAATAATATCAAAAAGGTTCTTTAAAATTAAAGCATTATATTTTTTATTTATAATTTTTTTAGTTCCCGTCATTTCTTGTAATGGGCAAAATAAGTCAAATACAAAATCTATCGATTCAACAAAAAAAAGAGCTCAGCTAAATAACGAAAATTTTAGAGCTCCTTTTCTGAATACTAATAATGAACAAATAAATAGAGTTATTCGTAAAGTATTTCAAGACAGTAAAGGAAATCTTTGGTTTGGAACTGAAAAGGGAGCATATCGCTATAATAAAAAATCACTTGATTTTTTCAACAATATTAAAAACTACAAAGGTCAAGGCGTTACTATAAAAGATATTACAGAAGATAAATATGGTAACATTTGGCTTGGTCATACAGGAGGGCTTAGTAAATACGATGGAAAAACAATAACAAACTATTATGAAAGTGACGGTTTAATAAACAATGATGTTTGGAGTATAGCTACTGACCATAATGGAATAGTATGGATAGGAACTTTACAAGGTGTTTGTTTCTTTAATGAAAATAAATTTGTTCCTTTCACTATTCCTGAATCTAAACCTGATAATACAAGAGGTGTTACTAGTTCCAAGATAGTACATTGTATTATTAAAGATAGTAAAGAGAGAATTTGGTTTGCTACTAATGGAGGTGCGTATATCTACGATGGAAAATTACTTTCGAATATCTCCGAGAAAGATGGTTTGAATGACAATAATGTGATTAGAATTTTAGAAGACAATAAGGGTAATATATGGTTTGGCACTGCACATAAAGGCTTGTGTCGTTTTGATGGTAAAACATTTATCAATGTTAGTCAATTAAACAGTTTAAATGGTAAAGAAGTTTGGGATGTTTATCAAGATAATTCGGACAATATTTGGTTTGCTGTTAAAGGTTTTGGAGTGTATCGATACGATGGAAAATCATATGTTAATTTTAATGAAGAAAATGGCATTCAAAGTCACGTTATCATGAGTATTTTTCAAGATAAAGAAAGTCGTCTTTGGTTTGGAGGCTTGAATGGACTTTCTCGTTTTGATGGTAAATCATTTATTACTGTTGGAAAGAATGGCCCTTGGACTAAATAAAAAAGAAGCTATAATGAATGAAACGAGACAAGAGTATCTTAAACGAGTTAATTTCGTCTTGGATTATATTGAAAATAATCTTGATTTTGAGCTATCTCTTGAATGTTTATCTCAAAAAGCTAATTATTCTCCTTACCATTTTCATAGAGTATTTTTAATTGTAGTAAATGAAAGATTAAACGAATTTATTAATCGAAAACGGATGGAAAGGATTGCTTCAATTTTACTCGTTAAATCAAATATTTCTTTAAAAGATTTAGTTTACAAATATGGTTTTAATAGTGACAGTTCATTTTCAAGAACTTTTAAAAAACACTATGGTGTAAGTCCTACCAAATTTAAATCTGAAGGTAAAAAAATACTTAGCAAGATTGGTATAGAATCTTTTTTACCTGAAAAATACATTTGTTCTATTAATAACACTAAACAATGGATTAGAATGAATGCACAAATAGCAATAAAAGACCTTCCTGAACTTAAACTTGCAAGTATATCGCATATTGGAGAATTTGAAAATTCTGGTAATATGTTTCAAAGGTTAATAGAATGGGGACATCTAAAAAAAGTATTAGACTCTTCTAATTTCAAAGCTATCACTGTTTATCATGACAACCCTAATGTTACTCTAACTTCAAAACTACGGTTTAGTACTTGCGTAACAATCAACAAGAATATAAATACTGATGGAGATATTAGGCAAATAACCTTACAGAAGGGGATTTATTTAGTGGGTAGTTTTGAAATTAAGGCTGAAGAAATTTCAAAAGCATGGAAAGCTATGTGCATTTGGGTCATCGAAAACGGATATGAATTTAGAGATGGAGATTATTTTGAAACATATCACAATGACCATAATAATCACCCTGAGCAAAAGTTTATATTAGACATTTGTATTCCTCTTGAAAAAACTAACAATATTAAGATCGATAAAATAAACAATGTAAGTTTTATAGAGAATGTCGAAAAAAATAATCTATCTGAAAAAAAAATGGATTATCATCAATTGATAAATTACATGAAAAATTTAAGGGCTTTTTTTCATAAAGAATATGAAGCTTCCCTTAAACTAGGTAGTATTTATAAAGAAAATCCCAACTACTCTTATTTTTCTTTAACTACTGATAAATTAAAACAACAAAAACTTAAATTTGTTATTGTCCTAAATCACAAAACGTTGTGTTTTTCTATTTGTTTATCTGGTCAAAATAAAGATGTTAGAAAAAAATATTGGGAAATATTTAGAAACAGTGATTGGAATAAATATCATTTGGCTGAATCGATTAATAAAAGTTTGTCTATTGTTGACCGAGTTATTGTAGAGAAACCTAATTTTAAAAGCAAAGAAAAATTAACAGAACTGATTGAAAGGGAATCATTAAAATTTATAAACGAAATTAAAAGTTTACTCGAATAACAAGACCTAACAAAAATACTTTCTAAGTACTAAAAATAAAAGCCAGTATTTAAATACTGGCTTTCTTTTAATATGCTTTTACTAATCGTATAAATTCTTTCCTATACCCCTCTTTATCATTAACACTTCCTAAACTCGCCAATTTTAATACATCTTTCTTTTTACTTCTATTTTTAAATTTAGATTTTTGTAACTGCATTCCAAATAATGCTACCGAAGCTGCAAAATTCATATCTGCTGATGCTTCTTTTGTTTCATCTTTCACTACTTTAATAATTTCTTTACTAACGCTACTTGAAGGCTTTTTATATCTAAACTTCACCGTAAATAGTTCTTCGCTATACTTTTCTAGGCTTTGATTTTTCACATATTTTAATTTTGGTAAATTCTTTAAATACTTACTTTTTACTCCTATAGGAATTACTTCATATAAAGCGGTAACCGTATGTCCACTACCTAATTCTCCTGCATCTTTAGTATCATCCACAAAATCTTCAGCATTCAGTAAACGATTTTCATAGCCTATTAAACGATAACCTTGTACTTTTTTTGGATTAAATTCTACTTGAATTTTCACATCTTTTGCTATGGTATATAAAGTTCCTCCAAACTCTTTTCCAAAAACTTTTTGAGCTTCTTGCATGGTATCTATATATGCATGGTTTCCATTTCCTTTATCTGCCAATATTTCTAATTTATCATCTTGATAATTTCCATAACCAAAACCTAAAACCGATAAAAACACTCCTGATTTTCTTTTTTCTTCTATTAATTTTTCCATAGCATCATTATCTGAAGCTCCTACATTAAAATCTCCATCGGTTGCTAAAATCACTCTATTATTACCATTTTTAACAAAATTCTTTTCAGCTAATTTATAGGCTAATTCTATACCTTCTCCCCCTGCTGTTGATCCTCCAGCTTCTAAATTATTTAATGCTGTAATTATTTTCTCTTTATATGTACCAGATGTAGGCTCCAACACTACCCCTGCTGCTGCTGCATATACTACAATTGCTACTTTATCTTTTTCTCTTAATTGATTTGTAAGTAATTTAAATGCTTTTTTTAACAATGGTAACTTATTTGATTCTCCCATAGAACCTGAAACATCTATTAAAAAAGTTAAATTAGATGCTGGTAATTTATCTTGTTTATACTCTTTCCCTTTTAAACCAATTCTTACTAATTTAGTTTTTACATTCCATGGAGTTCCTACTACATCTGTAGTTATAGAAAATGGATGTTTCCCTTTTGGTTGTGGGTAATCGTAATCAAAATAGTTAATCATCTCTTCAATCTTCACAGCATCTTTTGGCACTTTACTTCCTGCATTAATTAATCTTCTTATATTACTATACGCAGCTTTATCTACATCTATAGAAAAAGTTGAAAGTGGACTTCCTTGAACTCTTTTAAAAATATTTTCGTTTCTCTTTCCATAGGAGTCTCTATTTTCAACTGTAACTTTATTTCTACTTCTTATTCTCGTTGCAGAACTTGTTGAATAAAATTTCTTTTTTGATACTCCATATGAAACAACCACAACTTCATCTAATACATTATCATTTTCTAATATTACATTAATAGTAGTTATATCTCCTACTTTTTTCTCAACAGTTTTCATACCTACAAATGAAAATACTAAAACCGCTCCTTTAGCTACTTTTATAGAATATTTTCCATCAAAATTTGTTTCTGTTCCGTTTGTAGTTCCCTTTTCTAAAATTGTAACTCCAGGTAAAACGTCTGAATCATCAGAAACAATACCTGTGATAGTTTTCATTTGCCCTTGCATTAAAAATGCACTAAAGAATAAAATTGTTAAAGTTATTTTTTTAAACATAGCTCATAGTTTTAAAGTTTAAAACAAACCTAATTGTTACTATGTAGCTTTAAAACTTAAAATGAGTGAAATCGCTTTCTATACGAGTAAACCTTTACTCTTATTGAGTAAGCGCTTTTTAGAATGCATTGTTTCTCTAAATATCATTTAATAATTATAGAAAAACCGTATTAAAATTACGGTTTTTCCTTTTTTCTTTTTTTTTCAATATCCTATTTTTGAAAAGTTTAAAAAAATATTTTCTTATTATGAAATATCAAATTGGTGAACAGTTAGGTTATGATTCTAATACCAATAAAAACCCTTTTGAAACTGAAACAGATGTAGTTGTTATTCTTCAAACTAAAAACAATTTTCAAAAAGAAAACAATAAACTAAAAGGTAATTATGATTATTATGTACAATCGCTTATAAATAACAATGAGTTTTTTTGTGTAGAAAGTGAACTTAGTTTCCTGCCTCAGTTTTAAAAATAAATGTGCCTTGCTTTCTTCTCTTAATTATTAATATATAAATTCTTAAGAGTTCTTTTTCTTCTAATAAATTATAACACTAATATTCATTAAAATAACACCTAAACTTATTACCATTGGATACTAAAACTGTATGCTGAAATAAAATAAAAACCCACTCAATAGAATTGAGTGGGAAAATTGCTATGAAAAAGAAGTCTTATGACGTCTCAATAAGACTAATACAATATACAATTTATTTTGTTAAAAACAATATTTTTTTCAATAAATCTACTTTTTTATAAAAACTGTTTTACAGTCCTTATCTATTTTCACTTTACTATCTGTACAGTTCCTTTCATCTATACATTAATTCACTTCGTCTAATTTTATAAATATCAACCTTATTTCAATACTATCTTTGAAGTATAATTAAAGGTTTTGTTTTTCCATTAAAAGTATATTGATTAGTTAGTTTTTAGAAAAGAAGTGTCTGGATGTGATAACTTCTTTTCTTTTTTATTTATTTTAAATTTATTTGTGACCTATCATAAAACACTGTGTCTTAATTATGTAAAATTGTGACACCCCTTTTTTTCATGGCTCCCCCGGGAGCTTTTTTTTATTTCTGTGACTATCCTTTATTTATTGTGTCTTACCTATATGCTTACTTAGTGTTATGGGGATATTACTAATAAGTTTTATTTAACTATTAAAGGAGTTCTATATAGAACTCCTTTTTATTTTTACAATACAATCTTAACTTAAAAAGTATGGTATCTCCTTACTTTTATTACGGTTTTATTTCAGCTCGATTATTTGTTTATCTCTAATTTTGAGAAACTTAAAAACTAATTATCATGCTAAAAAACATTTCAAATTTAGGTTCAGTCTTAAAGAAAGTAGAACAACAAGCTATTAATGGTGGGCTTTCAAGCATATGTCCTAGAGAAGGACTTAGATGCAATGCTTTATTTCCTAGTCCAGTTCATTGTATTACTATTTTTCCATATTGTTGTATGAATGGTGTTTTTGAAAAATGTTAGTTTAAAATCGAGTAAACCGCATTTTAATATTTTGCATAAAAAATCAGCACTTAATAAGTGTTGATTTCAAATAAATCTTATTTTATCTTTTATTAATTTTTCTTCTCAATCAGTTTTTTTACTAGATATTTTAATTCTTCTATTTCTTTTTCTTGCTTCTCTAATTTAGAATTTTGTTTCTCCAAAACTGTAATTTTCTTCTCTTGCTCAATAGTATACAACGTTAACTCTTCTATCTTTTGCAATAGTTTAGCATCCATTTCTCCAAGGTAAAACCCATTTTTTTCTACGTCTTTAGCACTAGGTATATCTTTTAAATGTCCCTTTTCTTTAATGTGGTTTTCAACTTCCATTAAACTTGGTAACTTATAGTCATTGTAAAACACAAAATCTGACCATCCTGTTGCCTCTACTTTAATTTCTCTCGCTCCTATTGAACCTTCTACTGCCAATCTATGACTTCCTGTAGAAGTTGTTCCGATACCAACTTTTCCTCCCGAATCAATAGCCATTGCTGTTTTTGATCCAACTGCATATGAATTTGTTGTTGAAAAATACATTTTTGTTCCATATCCACCATCACTACGTACGTAAATTCCTGCTTGGGCTGTTTCTCCTGCATTTGAATCAGAAGCTCCAAATGTTATTGCATTTCCAAAATTATTGCTTGCGTTTTCTGGATCTAAATGAATTGTACCTAAAGCATGTCCTTGACTTAATTCATTCCAATCACTTGAACCTCCTGTAATATGCAGTTGAGATTTTGGATTAAAAGCTCCTAATCCAATTCCTACCTTACCATCAGCATCAATAGCCATCGCTGTTTTTGATCCAACGGCGTATGAATTTGTTGTTGAAAAATACATTTTTGTTCCATATCCACCATCACTACGTACATAAATCCCAGCTTGAGCTGTTTCTCCATCACTTGAATCAGAAGCTCCAAATGTTATTGCATTTCCATAATTATCACTAGTGTTTTCTGGATCTAAATGAATTGTACCCAAAGCATGCCCTTGATTAAAATCATTCCAATCATTTGAACCTCCAGAAATATAAAATTGTGATTTCGGATCTGATGTTCCAATCCCTACATAACCTCTTGGAGATATTGTCATTCTATCTTTAACTTGATCAAGTGTTGATGTATTTCTATTTTGAAGTGAAAAAACCATTTTTGGATTTACATATCCTGGATTTGAATTTGTATTTTCTATTCTTATACCTCCTGAATAACTATCTGAATTTAACTCTCCAAAAATTAATTCAGCTTTATCTCCTTGTGTTCTTGCATTACCTGACTTTAAAATTTTAATATTATTAAGTACTGTCAACTTTTTATCAGGAGTTGTTGTACCAATTCCTACTTTCCCTTCTTTATAAACAAAATCTGCCTTATCTCCATTTTCTGTAGTAACTTTTTCTTGAGCATTTAGTACCAAACTCATTCCCATTACAGCTAATGCTGCAATTTTAAATCTCTTTTTCATAATAATTTATTTTTAAATTTTAGAATGTAAAAATATACTTTTCTATTAATCGTAATTTATCTACATCCATTTTTATTTTATTTAAACAAGAGTGCACTTCATCTATATCTTTATACATCTAATCGAATTTTGAAATTATTTACTTACTTCTAATACTATCTTTACTATATAAATTAGAATTAAAAGTTTCATTATAGTTTGTTTATTTGATTAGTTAGTTTTTAGAAAAGAAGTATCCTCTACAATGGATTACTTCTTTTCTTTTTATGCTAATTTTCACTCCTTTTAATATTTTTTTCTTTTTAATGAAAAACATATAGTTTTTTCATTATATTTATCTGGCAATGAGGCACTGATAAATTAAATTTGGTCCCCTGATTAAATTAAAATTTTAAAGCTTTTATATTTTATTTTTTCTAATGAAAACGTAATTTTATATAAGCTTCGTAAAAATTCTTTATTGAGTTTTTATGAAAATTATCGTTTAGGTGAATAACTTCACAGAGTTTTAAGGGAATAAAAATGAGAATTCACCTAAAACAAGATAGTTATCAATATGCCTCATTGCTTTTTCTTTAATTCAAATTTTTTAATTTTCGCTTATACACTCTCTTCTTGCTTTTTTGAATTGGTTTCATTTTATCTTTATTCATTATATAATTTTGATAAAATTTAAAATTATATAATATGTTAAAAAACATTTCAAACTTAGGAACTACCCTAGGCAAATCTGAACAAAAATCTATTAATGGAGGATTTACTTTTCATGAATGTGCTTTTAGTGCTGATTCTAGCACAGATTGGTGCTGTCATTTACCTCAAGGTTGCCCTCAATAATACTTACTCGTATTAAAAAGATTTTAAGCGGGATAACCCCGCTTTTTATGTTAGTATCTAATAAAATAATTAACTAGTTATCAAAGTCTATTATTCTTTTAATTATAGTAAAATACTTTTCACCTATACTTTAATTCACTTCATCTAAAACTTCAAAAATTAACTTTATTACTCTACTATCTTTGAAGTATAAATTAAGATTTTTCATTTTTAATAGTTTGATTGATTAGTTAATTAGGAAAAGAAGTATTCCGGGGGGACAGCTTCTTTTCCTTTTTGTTATTTCTACAATTTATATTTATAAAAAATAAGGAAAAACCTTACTTATATTATGGTTTTTTAGCAATAAATTTACTTTTAACTACTTAGATTTGAGAAACTTAAAAAAAACTAACCATGTTAAAAAACATTTCAAACTTAGGTATTACCTTAAACAAAAAAGAACAAAAATCTATTAATGGAGGTGCTGGTTGGCAACAATGTGGACCTTCAACTTGTTGTCGTACATTACCTAATGGATACGTATTAAGAGAACCTTGCAGATGCTATGCTTGGGGTGGATGTATTTTATTATAAAAATAAGATATCACATTATTGAGTAGGGTATTTATACAATTAATTGTTTATATAATAGTGTATTACACTTTCCTCTTTATTTAAAAAGAAGGTTCTTAATGGAACCTTCTTTTTTATTTAATTTACCCTATAAACTCTATTAATTAAATTTTAATAAACACTCCTAAACCTAGGGTAAAACCTTACTTTTATTACGGTTTTTAAACTCAATTTATTTTTCTTTTTATATAAGTTTGAAGAAATTAAATATCATGTTAAAAAACATTTCAAACTTAGGTTCACCTTTAAACAAGTCTGAACAAAAATCTATTAACGGAGGTAAAGCTTCAGGATGTAACTTAAATTACTTATGGTGCCCTCCAGGATGTGAATGTCATGTAGATCAAGTACTTTGCGAGCTTGTTCAAGTATGTGGAGGTAGTAATTCTTCTTTCTAAAGTTTTATAAAAGTGGGCTTGTCCCACTTTTATTTTTTACGAGTCTTCAACAATAAATAGTAATTATTTCCCCTACTCTTCCTTTATATTTTTTTTATAACATTCTGTTTATTAACATATTTTTTTAATCATTTATTTTAAAGTTCATACCTTTGTAATCTATTATGAAGCATATAAGTCATAAAATAGTATCTTTTTTAATGGCAATTGTAGTCTTATTTTCTACAATGTCATTTAGCATTGATATGCATTTTTGTGGCGATACGTTGATTGATACAGCTATTTTTAGTTCAGCTACAACTTGTGGTATGGAAATGCAAAAACCTAGCCCTAAAGAATGTTCTATTACTAAGAAAAATTGCTGTAATGACAAACAAATTAGTATTGAAGGCCAAGATGAACTAAAAACATCTTTTGATTCTCTTACTAAAGATCAACAATTATTTACGCTATCATTTATATATACTTATTCTAATCTTTTTGAAGAAGTTAATGAAAATACTACTTCATATAAAGATTATGTACCTCCTTTAGTCGTCAAGGAAATTTACAAACTTGACGAGACTTATTTAATCTGATTTTTAAACTGTAGACTGTATTATTCTAATGAATCTTAACTCATTGGGATAATTTCTTGTATTCGATGTTTTGTAACATCTATTAACTAACATGTTTAAAATTCATATACAATGCTAAATAAAAGCATCAAATTTCTAATAGAAAATAAACTCATTGCCGTTTTATTATTTCTTCTTTTTATTGGATGGGGAACTGTAAATGCTCCTTTTAATTGGAACACTGGCTTTTTACCAAGTAATCCGGTAGCTGTGGATGCAATACCAGATATTGGAGAAAATCAACAAATTATATTCACAAAATGGAATGGTCGTTCTCCCCAAGACATTGAAGATCAAATTACTTACCCTTTAACTACTTCTTTACTTGGAATTCCTGGAGTGAAAACCATTCGTAGTTCTTCTATGTTTGGATTTTCAAGCATCTATATCATTTTTGAAGAAGATATCGAATTTTATTGGTCTAGAAGTCGAATTCTTGAAAAACTAAATTCCTTACCAAGTGGTTTATTACCCGTAGGAGTTAATCCTACTTTAGGTCCTGATGCTACTGGCTTAGGTCAAATATATTGGTATACACTTGAAGGACGAGATAAAGATGGAAATGTTACTGGTGGTTGGGATTTACACGAACTACGAAGCATTCAAGATTACTATGTAAAATATGCCTTATCTGCTGCGAGTGGTGTTTCAGAAGTAGCGTCAATTGGTGGTTATGTTCAAGAGTATCAAGTTGATGTAAATCCAGAATTAATGCGTCAATACAGTATTAATTTACATCAGGTTGTAAAAGCAATTAAAGAGAGTAATAAAGATATTGGTGCACAAACCTTAGAAATAAATCAGGTAGAATATTTAGTACGTGGGTTAGGTTATATAAAATCTATTGCTGACATAGAAAATGCAGTAGTTACGTCACAAGATTATACAGCTATTAAAATAAAGGATATCGCAAAAGTATCTTTAGGACCAGCAACTAGAAGAGGTATTTTAGATAAAGAAGGAGCCGAAGTTGTTGGAGGTGTAATCGTAGCAAGATATGGTGCAAACCCAATGGAAGTTATTACCAATGTAAAAGAAAAAATTAGTAAATTAAGTACAGGGTTACCTTCCAAAGTCTTAGCAGATGGAAGAATATCGCAAATTACCATTGTTCCTTTTTATGACAGAACTGAACTTATTCAAGAAACTTTAGGTACGCTTAATGAAGCTTTAACTTTAGAAATACTTATTACCATTTTAGTAATTATTGTAATGGTTTTTAATTTACGTGCTTCTATTTTAATTTCTGGTTTATTACCTGTAGCTGTTTTAATGGTTTTTATAGCTATGAAATTATTCAATGTAGATGCGAATATTGTTGCTTTGTCAGGTATTGCCATTGCCATTGGTACTATGGTAGATGTTGGCGTTATACTCTCCGAGAATGTAATCCGACATTTAGATGAAGATCAAAAAAAATTACCCATAAATACTTTAGTTTATAATGCTACTTCTGAAGTTTCTGGGGCTATTGTTACTGCTGTAATGACAACTATTATAAGTTTTGTTCCAGTATTTACAATGATTGGTGCAGAAGGAAAACTATTTAGACCCTTAGCATTTACAAAAACCTTTGCCTTAATTGCTGCATTGATAATTGCTTTGTTTTTAATTCCACCTTTTGCAGCCTATTTATTCAGAAAAAGAAATATTAGAAAAACATCTAAATATATTATTGGTGGGCTTTTAATCGCATTAGGAATTAGTACTGTTATCTATGGAAATTGGTTAGGGTTAGTAATATTAGGGTTCGGTATAACATCCTTAATAAAACAAGAATCGTTTCTTTTAAAACTTTCATCTTTTCAATTTTCACTTTCCAAAAATGTTATTAATATTATTATTTCCGTAATAGCAATTGTATTTCTTTTAGCAACTTATTGGAGGCCTTTAGGAGTTGATAAAAGTGTCTTTTTAAACCTTGTTTTTGTTTCAATTATTTGTTTCGGTTTGTTGGGAATCTTTACTGTATTTCAGAATTATTATACACAAATTTTAAAATGGGCATTGCAAAACAAACTACTGTTTTTAACCATTCCAACTGCAATTGTGCTTTTCGGATTCTATATTATGAAAAACACAGGAAAGGAATTTATGCCCTCTTTAAACGAAGGTTCTTTCTTACTTATGCCAACCTCAATGCCGCATTCTGGAATAGAAGAAAACAAACGTGTGTTGCAACAATTAGATATGGCTGTAGCTAGTATTCCAGAAATTAAAACTGTAGTTGGTAAAGCTGGTAGAACAGCATCTGCTTTAGATCCAGCTCCATTATCAATGTATGAAAACATGATTCAGTATAAACCAGAATATATGCTGAATACACATGGAAAACGACAACGCTATAAAGTTAATAGTAATGGTTTATTTGAACTAAAAGATGGAAGTTTTGCCACAAATCCTAATAATACAAATGATACTTCAATATTGAATCCTGAAATAAATAGCATACAATTAATTGAAGATAATGACGGTGAGTTTTATCGTAATTGGCGACCTGAAATCAAAACTCCTAATGATATTTGGAAAGAGATTGTAAGAGTAACCAAATTACCAGGTGTTACATCTGCCCCTAAATTACAACCCATAGAAACACGTTTGGTTATGCTGCAAACTGGTATGAGAGCACCAATGGGTATTAAAATAAAAGGGCAAGATTTAAAACAAATTGAAGCTTTTGGTGTACAACTAGAAAACATTTTAAAACAAGTAAAAGGTGTAAAGAAAGAAGCTGTTTTTGCTGACCGAATTGTTGGTAAACCTTATTTATTAATTGATATAAACAGGGAGAAAATAGCTCGTTATGGTATTTCAATTGCCACTGTTCAGAATGTTTTAAAAGTAGCAGTTGGCGGAATGCAAATTACTCAAACCGTTGAAGGACGCGAACGCTATGGTATTCGTGTGCGTTACCCAAGAGAATTAAGAGCAAATCCAACCGATTTAGAACAAATTTATATACCTGTTGAAAAAGGAAGTCCTGTGCCTTTAAGTGAATTTGCAACTATTCGTTATGAACAAGGACCACAAGTTATTAAAAGTGAAGACACTTTTTTAGTAGGTTATGTATTGTTTGATAAGTTAGATGGTTTTGCAGAAGTAAATGTTGTTGAAAATGCTCAAACATTAATTCAACAAAAAATAGACTCTGGAGAATTAACTGTACCTAAAGGGATTAATTACCAATTTACTGGAACATACGAAAATCAATTACGAGCTGAGAAAACATTAACCATAGTAGTTCCGTTGGCGTTGCTCATCATTTTTTTAATCCTTTATTTTCAATTTCGTTCTGTAGCAACCTCTTTAATGATTTTTACAGGAATTACCGTTGCATTTGCAGGTGGTTTTATAATGATATGGTTATACGGACAAGACTGGTTTTTAAACTTCAACTTTTTTGGAGAAAATATTAGAGAGCTTTTTAATATGAAAACCATCAATTTAAGTGTTGCTGTTTGGGTAGGTTTTATTGCTCTTTTTGGTATTGCTACAGACGATGGTGTGGTAATGGCAACTTATTTAACCCAAGTCTTTGATAAAAAACAGCCAACGGATAAAAAAACAATTCGGTTAGCAACTATAGAAGCCGCAGGTAAACGCATTAGGCCTTGTTTAATGACAACCGTTACTACAATTCTGGCATTATTACCTGTATTAACATCAACAGGAAGAGGTAGTGATATAATGATTCCAATGGCAATTCCAATTTTTGGGGGAATGATAATCGATATTACCTCCTATTTTATTGTTCCTGTTTTATATAGCTGGAAAAATGAACTGACCATAAAAACAAGAATAAAAGAACTAAATAGTCTTACAGATGAAAAATAATAATTTATATAAGAAAGCAATTTTGACTTCTGGAGCTATTTTCTTAAGTCTGTTTGTAAATGCCCAGCAACTAACAAAATTAATTGATGAAGCATTAGCTAATAATCCTGAAGTTCAAAAATTTGAACTGAAATATAAGATAGCATCTGAAAAAGTACATGAAGTAAATACGCTTCCTAATACTGAAATTGGAGTCGGTTATTTTGTAAGCGAACCAGAAACACGAACAGGTGCACAACGTTTTAAAGTATCAGCAAAACAAATGTTACCTTGGTTTGGAACTATAACAGCACGTGAAAACTATGTGAGTTCGTTAGCCAATGCTCAATATGAAGATATTACGATAGCTAAACGAAAATTAATTGCTTCGGTAACAAAATCTTACTATAATCTATATACCTATAAAGCAAAACAAGAAGTCTTATCTAAAAACATAGTATTACTTAAAACCTATGAAATCTTGGCTCTAACTTCTATTGAAGTTGGTAAAGCTTCAGCTGTAGATGTATTACGATTGCAAATTCGTAAAAATGAATTAAAACAATTGAGTCAGGTTTTAAAACAACAATATTTAGCAGAACAAACCACATTTAATAAACTTTTAAACAGAGATAAAAAAGTGGTAATTGATATTTCAAATGAATTAATTATTCCAGTAAAAACGGAATTAATACATACTGAAAATTTAGAAGTACATCCAGAATTAACAAAATATGATAAACTTTATCAATCAGTAAAACAATCAGAATTGTTAAACCAAAAAGAAAGCAGTCCAATGTTTGGTTTTGGTTTAGATTATATAGCTGTTTCTGAACGTCCTAATTTAAATTTTAATGATAATGGGAAAGATATTCTTATGCCAATGGTTTCGTTATCGATTCCTATTTTCAATAAAAAACACAAATCAAAAACAAAACAAAACGAGTTAAAACAACAAGAAATTATTTTTCAAAAACAAGAGCGACTTAATACTTTAGAAACTCTATTAGATAAAGCTATTAACAAACGTATTTCTACAAGAATTAGTTATAATACTCAAACTAAAAACTTGAAGCAAGCTAAAAATGCTGAAAATATTTTAATGAGAAGTTATGAAACTGGTACAATTGATTTTAAAGATGTGTTGGATATTCAAGAACTACAATTAAAATTTCAAATTAACCAAATAGAATCAATTAAAAATTATTATCTGCAAACAACAATAATAAATTACTTAACAAAATAAAGCAATTATTTAATTAACATAAAAATAGATTTAAGATGAAAACAGTGAAAACAATTATTAAAATTTTAGTAGTCGGATTATTATTAACTACAACATCATGTAAAAATAATCAAAAAGAAAATTCACCAACCAAAACAGAACAAACAAAAAACAAAGGCAAAGAATATACCTCTGCATATGTATGTCCTATGCATTGTAAAGATAGTGGTAGCGATAAAGAAGGTAAATGCCCTACTTGTGGTATGGATTATGTAAAAAATAAAGATTTTAAGAAAGAAACTAAAAAAGATTAATAAGTCAACTTAAAAGTGTAGCAGCATTAAAACTATATACATTAATGTTGCTTAGCTTTTAAGATTTTTTACAGCATCTTAAACCTATACATGTTAATAATAATTTATACAAATTAATTTAAGTGGTCTTTTACATTATAATAAATTCTAAAACATAATAAAATGAAAAAATACGTCATTTATGTTATCATATTGGCTATTGGACTTCTATTAGGTAGTCTTATTTTCAATAATGAAAATAAAAAATATATGCATAATCATAATGCTATAACAACATCTAAACAATTTTGGACTTGCTCAATGCACCCGCAAATTATGCAATCTGAACCAGGTGATTGTCCTATTTGTGGTATGGATTTAATTCCTGCTGAAGTTGGTGCTGATGGCTTAGCTGTAGATCAGTTTAAATTGACTAAAAATGCAATGGCATTAGCAAATATTCTAACCTCAATTGTTGGTAATGGAGAAACTGAAAATAATAGTATTAAACTTTCAGGAAAAATTAGCGCTAACGAAGAAGAAAATGCAATTCAAGTAAGCTATTTTTCTGGTAGAATAGAACAGTTAAACATCAATTTTACTGGAGAAAAGGTGCGTAAGGGACAATTATTAGCTACCATATATTCACCGGAGTTATTTGCTGCTCAGCAAGAATTATTAACAGCTTCATCATTAAAAGGATCTCAGCCTGCATTGTATAAAGCTGTTCGTAATAAATTAAAGTTATGGAAATTATCAGAAAATCAAATAAATCAGATTGAAACTTCAAAAATAGTCAAGCAAAACTTTCCAATTTACGCAACGATTTCTGGAACAGTAAGTGAAAAACTAGTAGAACTAGGTCAATCTATAAAACAAGGTCAGCCATTATTTAAAATAGCAAATTTAAATACGGTTTGGGCGAATTTTGATGTTTATGAAAACCAAATTAGCTTATTTAAAAAAGGTCAAAAAATTTCTGTAATATCCAATGCATATCCAAATAAAAAAATTGAAGCAAAAATTTCATTTATAGATCCAGTTTTAAACACACAAACTAGAACTACTACTTTAAGAGCTGTTTTAAAAAACGAAAAAGATATGTTTAAACCAGGAATGTTTATAGAAGGAACTGTTGAAAATATTATCTCTAATAAAAAGCAAATATTGAATATCCCTTCTTCTGCTATTTTATGGACAGGAAAAAAATCTGTGGTGTATTTAAAACCTAATCCAAGCGAGCCAATTTTTGAAATGAAGGAAATAAAATTAGGCAATTCATTAGGGAAAAACTATGAGGTGTTAGCAGGTTTAAAACTAGGTGATGAAATTGTAACTAATGGAGCTTTTACTGTTGATGCAGCTGCTCAACTACAAGGTAAAAAATCGATGATGAATAAAACTGGAAGCCAAACAATGACAGGACATCAAGAACATTTTGGTATAAAAGCGCCAAATAATAAAATGGATAGTCATTTGAAAATGAAGAAAAGAATAAAAGTTTCTCCAAAATTTCAAAACCAGTTAAAAATAGTATTTAATGATTATATAAATTTAAAAGATGTATTAATTACTGATGATTCAGATAATGTAATAAACAGCGCAAAGAAATTATTAGCAAATCTGAATTTAATGGACATGAAATTATTACCTCGCGATAATTCTGAAAAATGGATTAAATTGAAAAAAGAAATTATATCATCTACAAATTCAATTATAAAAACCAGAAATCTAAACGAACAAAAGAAGCACTTTAAGCATTTATCTTCTCAATTAATAATAATGATTCAAGTATTTGGCATTAATCAAAAAATATATAGCCAGTTTTGCCCAATGGCTGATGATAACTCAGGAGCTTTTTGGTTAAGTATAAAAGAAAATGTAGTTAATCCTTATTTTGGAGGAACCATGTTAACTTGCGGTAGCGTTAAAGAAATTATAGAATAATTAATTGTTCTATAATTTAAATAAAAAATAAAAACTTATTGTTATTTGATAAATAAGTATTATATTTGCACCACTTAAGAGACGTCTTAAGTTCTTTTTCATAGCAATTTTCCCACTCAATTTTATTGAGTGGGTTCTTTTTTTTATAACAGTTTTGAAAACTCTTACGACCAATAATTATCTTCAACTATAAAGATTTGCTTCTCACCTATACTTTAATTCTCTTTACCTAATTATAAAAAAACAGACTCTTTCTTATAGTTACTTTTACTGTATAATTAAAACATTGATATAAATAAAATATTAAAATATATATTTTGGGGGAGTGAATAGAAAAGAAGTGTCTGAAATGATAACTTCTTTTCTCTTTTTTAATAATCTCTAACTTCAAATTAAATAAGGATTTACCTTACTTATATTACGGTTTTATGAAGCTATTCTTACTCTTTTTTACATAAGTTTGAGGAACTTAAAATTTCTCATTATGTTAAAAAATATTTCAAACTTAGGTTCTATTTTAAATAAATCAGAACAAAAAACTATTAAAGGTGGCTTTTGGCCAACAAATGAAGAAGAGTGTCTTAGATGTGGAGGTGAATGGGGAGGTATCTTATGTGCACTTCCAATGGATTCTGTCTGTCTATAAAAATAAAAGCGAACCTAGGTTCGCTTTTATTTTTAATTATACGTTATATAGCCTTTGTTTATAATGTTTTCTTAAATAAAAACAAATCTAATAGTGATGACATTAACCTTCATTTTTAAGATGATGACGATCGTGATGACTTTTTTTATTTTGATTAACTCTTTTTATTCTTAATTCCCCTTTTACTTGAAGTAACTTACATTTCATCTAAACCTTCTTTCAATTCACCTAATTATTATCTCAATAAATCTAATATCCTATTACCTTTATCTACGTATAGAGTTTGAGGGGCTCTATATAAAGTTTAAAACGATTATTGAAAAGAAGTATCTTTGGGGAGAGATTACTTCTTTTCTTTATATATACTATTATTTATAACAGGTAAAATACATTTATATTTTCTACTTTATCATAAGTTTCTTCCCGTTCACCTAGTCTAAAAAACCCTTTAACTAACATTTCTTTTTTCTAATCAAATTCTCTCTAAATTTAAATTATAAGTTTGGTTTTATTATTCCCTTGTGTATGGGCTCCTTAGGGAGCCTTTTATTATGTGTAGTATTTTTGAATATAAAATTTATGCTCAAAATAGCTACTTCACTTACACTTCATTCTACATTTTATTTAATCTACATCATACATTTGTATAGTAATTAATTCACCCCTTAAATAGTTAATTATAATATAGATTATCGAATTGTAAACTTACCCCCGGCTAAAATTTTGATAATTTATTTTATTTTCCATAATTGGATGTGTGCTCCTTCGGGAGCTTTTTTTTACTTCGTTTGTAAAAAAATGTATTTCATCTTTACGAATGCTTTACTCATCTAATTAAAAAAAATCACATTCTAATCTATAGTATCTTTGATTTATAATTAAAAGTTTTTTCTTTTTTATTATAAACAATTTGATTGATTAGTTAGTTATAAGAAGAGGAGTTTTCAAAATGATAACTTCTTTTCTTTTTTCTAAAAATTAAAAGTTTTTTAGCTTTGAAATCAGTTTACTTTAAAGCCTTAAGTAGTATGCTTACTGTTTTCTTTCGTTGAATTTTTTTTGTTTCTGTTTCTATAAACTTATCTATAAAATAGATTTCCTTCGGTATTTCATATTTAGAAAATTCTTTTACATTATCAAGAGTAATTTTTTTCTTTTTACCTTCAATAATTAAAATTAATTTCTCTCCTAAAATTGTATCCGATACCCCAGTTACAAAAAAACGCTCTTGAATTATTTTTGATAACTTCTCCTCTATTCTTTCTGGATGTAATTTTATCCCACCAGAATTAATTACATTATCAAAACGTCCCAACCATTCAAATTCTGTATTAGATTCTAGTTTAACTACATCGTTTGTTATTATTATCTCGTCTGTTACTCTTGATGCTTCAATTACCAAACAGTTACGTGAATCTTGCGTGAATTTTACATTTGGAAGTGCCTTGTATATAGAACTTTCAACTTTACTTGAAGTGTTACTAATTTGATTGAGTTTTTTTACTGCTACATGTGTAATAGTTTCAGTCATTCCATAAGTAGCATATATTTTTGTAGGCTTCTTTTGAATAATATTAACTAAATCATTTGAAACCACTCCTCCTCCAACAATTAAGGTATCTATTTTTGACAACTCTTTTAAAGAATTTCTTAATTGAAGTGGAACCATCGCTGAAAAATCATATTCCTTTTTTAACTCCTCTAAAGGATTTGAAACTGGTAACACTACATCTATTTCCCAACCCAATGTTAAAGCTCTTATCAACATCATTTTCCCTGCTATATAATCGGTTGATAAACATAATAATGCTGTGGCACCTTCTTTTAACTTAAAAAATGCTCCTGTAGCTATCGCTGAGTTCTTCATAAACTCTTTTTTAAGCTTGATAGGTTTTGGTGTTCCTGTAGACCCTGATGTTTGTACTATTACATAATCATTGGTATTAAACCAATCGTTTAAAAAACGATATAATGATTCTGAGATTTCTTTTGAATAAACTAGCAAATCATTTTCTTCAGAAAACGATTTTCCATTTAATTTAAAACTGCTATGAAAACTAGTATTCTTCAATAGCTAATGGTTTTCTATTTTACCAAACAATTTTTCTTTCCAGTTTCCCCAACCATATTTCTTTGAAAACAACACTAACATTAATGGATACAACACAAAAACTGGTAAAAACATTTCTATTCCTACCGATGGTTCTGAAGTATCTATAAACAAAGCATCAGTTTGAAAAACAGTCCAGTCTGTAGTTACTAAAAAAGCTGCTACAATATTATTTATAGCATGTAAGCCTAAAGCGAGTTCGGTTCCTTCATCCATTAAAGTGGTTATTCCAAAAAAGAACCCTGTTCCTATATAAAATACCATTGAAATATACCCTAATTTTTCAACTTCTGGATTTGCTCCATGTAATAAACCAAACGCTACTGATGTGATTATTAAAGGCATCCATCTATTTTTAAACCAAGTTCCAATTCCTTGCATCAAGTAACCTCTAAACAATAATTCTTCAAAGCTTGTTTGCAATGGTAAAAACAAAAAAGATACTGCTACTAAAGTAAAAAATGGTATTGGTTTAAAATTCCAAGTATAACTTTCTGGTTCTAAAAAAACACCTAATGATATTACTATTACTGCAACTATTCCCCAAGTAATAAATCCGAACCAAAAACGTTTCCAATCAATTTTATCTCTACTTGTAACAAGTGTTTTAATTGCTCTCTTATGTATATATTTTACGGCATATAATAAGGATACCAAACCTATTGCAAACATTACGATCATCATAAATAAAAACAAGTTTTTATTTATTCCTAAACTCATAAAATTATCATTAGCTGCACTGGCAAACTCACTCATATTTTCAGCATGCAATACTGCTGTTATAGCCAAAGGTATTACCCCTATAAATTGCCAACAAAACAATACTAAAAATAGTACTGCTAAGTAATAAAACCAATCATTTCTTCCTTTATAAGCTTGTTGTATAAAATTCATCTTTATAAATTAAATTTCCATTCTTTTTTACTATTGTATCCTAAACTTCCATTTATTACTTCCAATGGACTTTCAAAATTATTAGTAAATAAACTTCCTGTTCCTAATCCTTGTGGTAATTTATTTTGTAAAATATACGTCCATTGTGCTATTGCGTTTAAACCTATATTACTTTCTAATGCTGATGTTATCCAATTATCTGCATTGTATTTTTTTGTTATTGAAATCCATTCTTCACTTCCTTTAAAGCCTCCTACTAAACTAGGCTTTAAAATAATATACTGTGGCTGTATTGTTTCAATACATTTTTCTTTTTCTTCTTTTGAAAAAACTCCAATTAACTCTTCATCTAACGCTATTGCTAAGGGTGTTTTTTCACACAAGTTTGCCATTTCTTGCCATTGTCCTTGCTTTATAGGTTGTTCTATAGAATGCATTTCTAATTCTGACAATTGTTTTAATTTCTCTAATGCATTATTTGGACTAAAAGCTCCATTTGCATCCACTCGTAATTCTATTTCTTCTGATGAAAATTCTTTTCTTATCGATTTCAACAATTCTATTTCTGTGTTAAAATCAATAGCTCCAATTTTCATTTTAATTGTTGTAAAACCTCGCTGTAACTTCTCTTTTATTTGTTGTTGCATAAAAGTTTTATCTCCCATCCAAATTAATCCATTTATAGAAATATTTTCTTTTCCTTGGCTAAATTTTGATGGAAATAATTCAAATGGATTACTTCCTTTTAATGATAAAAATGCTTGCTCTAACCCAAATTGAATTGATGGAAAGTTTGTCATTTCAACCAATAAAGATTCTAAGCCTAAATGAATGTTTTTACAAACCCATTGGAGTTTTTCTTCATAATCTGGTCTGTCATCTATACTTAAGCCTCTAAACAGACCACATTCGCCAATTCCTTTTTTTTCTCCTTCTGATACTATTAAGAACCATGTTTCTTTGGTTCTTAAAATTCCTCGTGAAGTTCCACTAGCTTGCTTAAAATTCAGAATATATTTATGGTACGTTGCTGTTATCAATTTTTCTCCACTTCTTTTTTAAATCGGTTCATATAACTTAAACTTAAATCTTTAAGTGATCCTTTAAAATAAGGAAATAAACACCCCATAATATATGACTTACTGTTTACAGTACAATTTTGCACCATTTTTGTAGTGTTACCATTTGCTATAAAGTTATAATCATCAATTTTAATCATTTGATCTGAATCAAATTGAAAAGTCATTTTTTTATTCTGAACAAAATCAGTTATTTTTTCTATCATCACAATTTCTTGCCCTTGATTAGTAACTACCATTTTATAGGTACTACCAATAACCCCTTCTTTTACTTCAATTGGCTCTATAGATTTAATTTCTGGCAACCATTTTTTCATCAACTCCACATTCTGAAAATCTTCAAAAACCTTTTCTATAGGTTTTTCAATTTCAATCTCTGCTGTATATTTTACGTCTGTAACTATTAATCCTGTTAATAAAAACACGATTATTAACGTGGTTACAACTCCTAAAACTATTTTTACTGCTTTCATATTTCTCATAAAGTCAATGATTTTCCTATTTCTAAAATAGTTAATTCTTTATTTGCTTTTGCAAACTTATTTTTAGCTTCTTCGGTGTTTATTTCAATTGGCGGAAACGTATTAAAATGACACCCTATAATTTTGTTACACTCTACTAAATTACTTGCAATTATAGCATCTTCTACTCCCATTGTAAAGTTATCTCCGATTGGGAAAATTGCAGCTGATAACTTTGTAGTCATGGGTATTAGTTTCATATCCATAGTAACTGCTGTATCTCCTGCTATGTATAATGATTTTTCTTCATTAGATATTACAAAACCACCTGGTTGCCCTCCATAACTCCCATCTGGGAAAGATGATGTATGCACTGCATTTACATATTTTGCTGAAAAAGTCTCAGTTTTAAATGTACCTCCATGGTTTACTGGGTGTCCTTTTAAATTCTTAGCTCCGTAATGCATTACAATTTCATAATTAGATACAATGATTGCTCCGGTACGTTCTGCTATTACTTCAACATCTAATATATGATCTTGATGTGCATGCGTAAGTAAAATATAATCGGCTTTTAGATCCTCTATATTAATATGCGATGCTAATGGATTTCCAGTTATAAATGGGTCTACTAATACATGTGTTCCGTTGATTTCTATTCCAAAACATGCATGTCCGTAAAATATAATATTCATAATAATATTCTGAAGTTAGTTTATAGGCAATTTACAAAACTTGACCTAGTCCGAAAAGTATTGAAAATAAAAAAGTGCTTAGTGCTACCTTTTTTAATTCTCCATCTAATAATGCTTCTTCTTTATTTTTATACACAAAAAACACATGTTTTAGTATTGGTAAATATGCTATAATGAATAAAAATTGAAATGATGATTGATATTTTAATAATACATATACTACTGCAAACAAAAATGATCCAAAAATTAAAAAATAATGATAGTTTTTTGCTACACTAGCTCCCATCTTTACTACTAAAGTATTTTTTCCTGATTTTGCATCGTTTACTCTATCTCGCATATTATTTAAGTTCAATACTGCTGTACTTAGCAAACCTACTGTAAATGCTGGTAAAAAAATTGTAAAATTAAGTTCTTTAGTATATAAAAAATAGGTTCCTACAACGGCAAGTAAGCCAAAAAAAACAAACACAAAAATGTCTCCTAAACCACTATAACCATAAGCAGATTTACCTACTGTATATTTTATAGCTGCTACTATTGAAGCTATCCCTAGCCCTAAGAAAATTGTTGAAAATAAAAAATTATCTTTTCCAAAAGCTTCATAAATAAGCAACAAGGCAATTACTAATGTTATGGATCCAGTTACAATCATTGCCATTTTCATTTGTTTTGGTGTAATAGCTCCTGATGATACCATACGTGCTTCTCCTTCTCTATTATCATCCGTTCCTTTTATTCCATCGCCATAATCATTTGCAAAATTGGATAATACTTGAAAACCTATGGTTGTTAAAATGGCTAGCCAGAAAACTGAACTTGTAATTACAGGGAAATACATTCTAAGCCCCCCTAATGACAAATGATAATCATAATTTCCTAAAGAAGCTCCTACAATAATACCTGATACTGATAATGGTAAAGTTCTTAAACGTGCTGCTTTTATATAGTTTTTAATCATTCTTTAAAAATAAGATTCCCGCTTTCGCGGGAATAACTATTTAAATATATTTTGTTTTATAAATTATTTGCTTCTGCTATTAATTCTGCAATATCTTTCACTACAACCTGGTCTTCTTTTAGCTTAAATTTTACTCCATCTGTCATCATTGTATTACAATACGGGCAGCCTGTAGCAATAATTTGTGGATTTGTTTCTAAAGCATCCTCTGTTCGTAACACATTAATATCCATAGCACCTTTTTCTGGTTCCTTGAACATTTGTGCTCCTCCAGCTCCACAACATAAGGCAGTAGATTTATGGCGCTTCATTTCTGTCATTTTAACTCCTAACTTACGAATTAACTCTCTTGGGCTTTCGTATACATCATTCGCTCTTCCTAAGTAGCAAGGATCATGGTATGTTAAGCGTTTTCCTTTTAAATTAGCATCGTCTATAGATAAACGTCCTTCTTGTATTAATTTACTAATATATTGTGTGTGATGATATACTTCGTAATTTCCTCCTAATCCTGGATATTCGTTTTTTAACGTATTGAATGAATGAGGATCGCAAGTAACTATTGTTTTTACTTCGTATGCATTTAATACTTCGATATTGGTTACTGCTTGCATTTGGAATAGAAACTCATTTCCTGCTCGCTTTGCAGCATCTCCTGTAGAGCTTTCTTCAGTACCCAACACAGCAAAATCAACATTTGCCTTTTCCAATATTTTTACAAACGCTTTGGATATTTTTTTTGCTCTATCATCATAACTTCCTGCTGCTCCAACCCAAAATAATACTTCTGGTTGTTTTCCTTGAGCCATCATATCTGCCATTGTTGGTACGTTCATAATTTTATATTGTTTTATTGTTGATATGCTTCTTTTTGTTTCCTTTTTAATAGATTAATCTATTCGTCTTTCCAGTTTAATCTATCTTGTTGACTATACTGCCAAGGTGCTCCGTTATTTTCAATATTCGTCATCATCATATTTAACTCTTGTGGAGCTGCTGATTCTTCCATTACCAAATAACGACGCATTTCCATAATAATTGATAACGGATCTATTCCTATTGGACATTCTTGCACACATGCATTACAACTTGTACATGCCCATAACTCTTCTGGAGAAATATAATCGTTTAATAATTGTTTACCATCGTCTTTAAACTCTCCTCCGTTTTCATCGATATTCTTTCCTACTTCTTCTAAACGGTCACGTGTATCCATCATTATCTTACGAGGCGATAATTCTTTTCCTGTTAAATTTGCTGGACATGATGATGTACAACGACCACATTCTGTACATGTATACGCATTCATTAACTGCACCCAGTTTAAATCTGTTACATCAGATGCCCCAAATTTTGCTGGTTCTTCATCTTCTGCTCCTTCTTCTGGCATTGCATATGGATCTGCATCTGGATCCATCATCATTTTTACCTCCTTTGTAACTGCTTCTAAATTATTAAACTGCCCTTTAGGCTTTAAGTTTGCATAAAATGTATTAGGAAATGCTAATAAAATGTGTAAATGCTTTGAGTAATATAAATAATTTAAGAAAATTAATATTCCTACTATATGTACCCACCAAGCTGTTTTTTCAATGGTATGTAAAGTTTCATGAGAATATCCATCAAACCAAGGTGCTATAAACTGAGATATTACGTTTCCTGCTCCTGCTTCTTGAAAATTAACATCTGTTGCATTCATTATTAAAAATAATGACATTAAAACCATTTCAAAATACAAAATAATATTACCATCGTTTTTAGGCCAACCTGTCATTTCTTTGCTCCAAAAACGCTTCACTTTTTCTATATTTCTTCGCAACCAAAAAATAACTACTGCTACAAATACTAAAGCTGCTAACACTTCAAAATTACCGATTAAAAAACCATAAATTGCATCTCCTAAAATTGGTTGAAAAACACGATGTGTTCCAAACAATCCGTCGATAACAATTTCTAACATTTCTATATTGATTAAAATAAAACCAACATAAACTACTATATGTAATATCCCTGATAGTGGGCGACGTACCATTTTATATTGACCTAAAGCTATTTTTGCCATATTTTTCCAACGCTCAGGCTTTCGATCTGTTCTATCAATATCTTTTCCTAATTTAATGTTTCGGATAAGCTTTCTAACATTCATTACAAAATATCCTAATCCCGCTATTAAAATAAGTGCAAAAAAGATGTTTGGTACGTAATTTTCCATTTGTTTAGTTAATTGATTTTATTGATGACTCCAGTTTTCTTCTTCTTCTGAATTATTTGGTGATAATCCTAAAATATCTCCTTCTGTTGAAACTCCTAATCCTAAAACGGTTCTATTAGCATAGTTAAAGTAACTTACTACTTGATTTATTTCTAATACTTCTCCGTCTGTTAATCCTTTTTCTGTAAGTTTTTCTATATCTAACTTTGTTAACTTATGTGCTTCTTTGGTTAACTTTTCAGCATATTTAAGTCCTTCAGAAAACTTCTCTATTAAATTAGATCCGTATTTTTTGGCTATTAACGATTCTTTTATTTCACTTGCCTTTGCATCATTATCTAACAGCCTTTTTAAACCCTCGTAATGATGATCGACACAGTAATCGCAGTTGTTTAAAAAACTAACAAATACGCCTATTGTTTCTAAATACCATTTTGGTAATGTATTATTACTATTATGCAATACATTTTTATACAAAGACATATGCCCTGTCATTGTATGTGGCCGTAAACCATGTACCATCATAATGTTATCTACATTATTACTTGGTCCTGTAACTTTTTGGTAAAGTCTTTTTAACTTACCTTGAGCTTCATTAAAAGGAATAATTTTAATCCAACTCATTATTTAGAACTTACACTTTTTGTATTACTTTCTTCCTTGTATGGTTTTGGCTTTTTACCAAATAATGAAAAATGTACAAATCGTTTAGGATTCAACTTCATTTCTCTTAATAACTCTTCCATTTCCTTAGATGCATTGGTTAAGTTTGTATACATCTTATCATCTGTCATTAATTTCCCTAGAGTACCCTTACCTGCCTTCATATTAGCTAGAAGACCATTTACGTTCATTAATGTAGTTTCTAGTTTTTTTACAGTCTCTCCTAAATTAGCCTTAACTAAACCTTCTGAAACTTTTGAAAAATTACTTGTAATTTTTTTAGCGTTGATTAAAGTAGAATCTAGATTAACTTTATTATCTGCTAATAAATTATTTACTGATAACAATGTTTTTCTAACATCAGAAATAGTCCCCTCTAATCCAAGAATACTACGATTTAAACTTTTACGTGATTTTTGATCAAGAACTTGATTCATCCCTATCAATAATGAATCTGCACCTACTAATACATTTTCTAATTTTGCTTGAATCGGATTTAGCTTCTCTCCTACTGAAGAAAAAATATCTGACTCTACTTCTCCTTTTAAATAATCTCCAGAAACTGCTGTTTCTCCATCATATTTAGGTACAATTGCTAAGTTTTGCCCTCCCATTAAGCTAGCCGAATATATTTTAGCTACACTGTTTTTTGAAAATTTAAAATCGTTTTCTAAAGATATTTTTACAATTAAATTACCTTTTTTATTAGATTTTGAATTAAATGAGATTTCATCAACTTTACCTACTTTCAAGCCATTAATGGTAACTAAACTTGCAGTATTAAGTCCATTAATATTTTTATATTCTACAAAAAAGTGCCTACTATTTGCACTGAATAAATCTTGCCCCTTTAAAAAATTATATCCCCATATAAATAAAGCTATAATTATTACTGTAACAATTCCTGTTTTAAGTTCCTTAGACATATATAGTATAATTATACCAGCGAAAATACTAATTATTTTGAGAGTATATAGCTAGATTTCCTCTAAATTACTGGTTTTTCAAAGCCTCTTTAATAGATATCCTTTTTCCATTTTTAAAAGCTACTACCCAAGCATCTTTATATCCAGCTTCTCTTGCCTTAGCTAAATATTTTTTTATTTCAACCAGACTGCTCGCGTTACCATAATAGTATTTATAATAATCATCTATAATTAAATACTTTACAACTTCTAAATTCTTAAAACTTTTTTCTGATATGAATTTTCTTGAAGCTGCTATTTGAACTTTAAACTCAACTTTTGATGATGGTTTTTTAGCAATTATTTTCTTCGCAGATTTTTTTACAGGCTTTTTTTCAACCTTTTTAGCAATTACCTTTTTTGAATCTATTTTCGTATTTTTCTTTACTGCTTTTGGTTTTGGGGCTACTTTTTTCGGTTCTTTCTTTTTTGGTGTACTAACAACTGGATTAGTAATATTATCTCTAACAGTATTTAATTTTAAACTATTAATATACTTTTTAATTGCATTTGCAATTGCTTTTGCCATTTTTATTTGACCAGGTCTTGTATTTAAAAACTTACCTTCTTTTTTATTTGTTAAGAAACCTAGTTCTATTAAAACACTAGGCATAACCGTTTCTCTTAACACTAAAAAGTTAGCCTGTTTTACCCTTCTATTATTTCTCTTTAGTGAAACAAAATTACTCTGAATCATACCAGCTATACCTAGACTGTTATCTAAATTATCTTCTTGTAACACTGACAATCCAATAACTGATTCTGGAGAATTAGGATCATAGTCATAATTTTGTTTATAATTATCCTCTAATAAAATTACAGAGTTTTCTCGCTTAGATATTTCGAGATTTTCTTTATTTCCATTTAATCCTAAAACAAAAGTACTCGCTCCATTTGGTTCAGATTTATGAAATGCATCACAATGTATCGATACAAATAAGTCTGCTTTTATATCATTTGCTTTTTTTGCTCTATTATGTAACTCAACAAAAACATCTTTCTTTCTTGTATATAAAACATTAACATCTTTAGCTGTTAATAATTCTTTACCTACATCTAAAGCAACTCTTAAAGCTACTTTAGCTTCTCTATAACCGTTTCCTATATTACCTGAGTCTTTTCCTCCATGCCCAGCATCTAATACTACTGTATATTTTTTTTGAGCATAAGACGCAGTTGTATAGCTTAACGAAACAAAGAGAATCGTTAAAAATAAAAAAGTTTTTTTTCTGAAATTATATTTAGGGAATTTTAAGAATTGCATCAATAAAATTTAACTATTTTTGGTTTCTAAAATATAGGCATTCAAATAATACGCCAAAGTTTTTAAATATAACACAAAAATAGTATTTATAAAATTGCGAACAAATCTAACTTACATACTTTTAACTTTCTATCTTTTTTGTTTTCAAATAGGTAATGCTCAAGATTTTGGAGATAAGGGTGTTCCGACTCAAAAAACTAAAAAAAAGCCAGTTTTAAATATTTCAAAAGATTCTTTGATTAATTTAAAAACTAGAAAAGATTTAGGAATAAAAAAAGACACTATTGCTAATGATTCTATTAAACCTAAAGAAGTTATAGATGGAATTATAACGCATGATGCTGAAGATTACACCATTCAAAATGCTAAAAACAAAACTGTAACCTTATATAACAAGGCACAAGTAACTTATACTGATATTGATTTAAAAGCCGGTATTATAATTTTAGATTATAAAAACAATACTGTTTATGCTAAAGGAATTAAAGATAGCTTAGGTTATCATCAAAGACCCGTTTTTAAACAAGGAGGTCAAGAGTCTGAGCAAGATTCTATTTTATTTAACTTTAAAACCAAAAAAGCTTTAGTATATGGTGTAAAAACTAATCAGGGAGGAATTATAACTTATGCTCAAAAAACAAAACGCGTAAATGATTCTACCATTTATATGCGTAGATTACGTTTTACTACTTCTAAAAAGAAAATCCCAGATTATTACATACAAACTAATAAAGCTAAGTTAGTTCCTGGTAAAAAAATAATTGTAGGTGGTAGTAATTTAGTCTTAGCTGATGTTCCTACTCCAGTGTTTTTACCTTTTGCCTACTTTCCTTTAACAGATAAAAGAACTTCTGGTTTTGTTATTCCTTCATGGGGAGATAGTAATAGTCGAGGTTTTTTTTTAACAGATGGTGGATATTATTTTGCTTTAAATGATTATTTTGACTTAACCTTATTAGGAGATGTTTATACAAATGGAAGTTGGGGTTTAAGAGCTGATTCTAATTATTATGTTCGTTATAAATTTAGCGGAAGTTTTAGTGTCCGTTTTGAAAACATTATACAAGGAATTAGAGGTTTAAGTGATTTTAGTAACTCTACCAATTTTAATATTCGTTGGAGTCATAGTCAAGATTCTAAATCAAGTCCAAATTCACGTTTTTCTGCTTCTGTAAACTTAGGTAGTAGTACATATTATAGACAATCTTTAAATCAATTTAATAGCTCACAGTTTCTAAACAACACATTAAGTTCATCAATTTCATATTACAAAAAATTTGTTGGTACACCTTTCAATATAAATGTTACTGCAACACATTCTCAAAACACCAATACAGAATCCATTACAATGACACTTCCGTCATTACAATTAAACATGGATCGTATTTATCCTTTTGCTGGAAAAGGTGGAGTCAAAAAGAATCCTATTCAAAAAATGGGATTGAATTATAGCATGCAGGGAGAATATAGAATAAATACTACCGATGATGAGTTTTTTACTCCAAAGATGTTTAAAACTGCTAAAAAGGGTGTCCAACATAATTTAAGTGCTAGTACAAGTTTAAAAGCTTTTAAACATTTTACTTTATCTCCAAGTGTTAATTATAAAGATGTTTGGTATTTTGATAAAATTAATAAAAGATACGACCCTACCGCAACAAACTCTAGTGGTAATTTAGGAGCTGTAATTAATGATACTATCAGTGGTTATAATCGTTTTAATGAATACAATTTGGGGCTTTCTTTATCAACTAACATTTATGGAACTTTTAATTTTAAAAAAGGTCGCTTAAAAGCCATTCGACATACAATTAGACCTTCTATTTCTTACGGTTATAGACCTAATTTTGCTCAAAGTCATGATTTACAAGTACAGCAAAGTTCCAACCCTACAGATTTACTTACCTACTCTCCTTTTGAAGGAGGTATTTACGGAACCCCTGGAAGTGGTATTACAAATTCTATAGGTATTTCTGTTAACAATGTTTTAGAAGCTAAAGTTGCACCTAAAGACCCTGATAGCGATGAGGAAGATAAAAAAATAACTATTCTTAATAATCTAAATTTTAGTACCAGTTATAATATTGCTGCAGATAGTTTACGTTGGAGCCCTGTTAGTGCTAATGCCGGTACGCGTCTCTTTAAAGACAAACTTGCTTTAAATGTAAATGCTACATTTGACCCATATCAAGTAAACAGTAAAGGACAAAGAATAAATCAATTTAACGCAAATATTTTAAGGTTAACTAATTTTGGTGTAACTGCTAATTACTCATTATCTAGTAAAGATTTTCAAAAGAAGGAAGAAGGTGAAAAAGAAGATAATAATGGTAATGGGGCGCAAGACACTCCAGATGTATTTGGCCAAAATATACTTCCTACAAATGGTTTTCCAAATAACCCAGATAATAAACAAAACAAAAATCAAGATACAACTAAAGAAACTGAACTATATAGACTAAAAATTCCTTGGACATTAAATTTAGCATATGCCATGAATTATTCAAATAACGGATTAACTAGTAGTATTGGTAGTAATTCGTTAATGTTTAGTGGAGATGTAGAAGTATCTCCTAAATGGAATGTTAATTTTTCTTCTGGATATGATATTAAAAATAATGCTTTCACCTATACCAGGCTTGGTTTTTCTAGAGATTTAGATAGTTGGCGTTTAAATTTCAACTGGACTCCCTTTGGAACTAATTCTTCATATTTCTTTTTCATAGGAGTAAAATCTTCTATGTTAAGCGATTTAAAATGGGATAAAAATAAACCACCTGATAGAGTTTTATTCTAATCTTGATTAACTAAACAATATTAAAAATAATGAAAAAAATAATTACAACTAAAAATGCTCCTGCACCAATTGGTCCATATAATCAAGCTGTATTAAGTGGTAATACTTTATATACATCTGGTCAAATTGCAATTAATCCGAATACAGGTGAATTAGTTCAAGGCTCTATTAAAGATGAAACAAAACAGGTAATGGAAAATATGAAAGAAGTTTTAGCTGCTGCTGAAATGACTTTTGAAAACGTTGTAAAAACTTCTATTTTTATTTCTGACATGCATAACTTTTCAGAAATTAATACTGTTTATGCAGAATACTTTGATGAAGCAACTGCTCCCGCAAGAGAAACTGTTGAAGTTGCTAACTTACCTAAGTTTGTAAATGTAGAAATTAGTATGATTGCTATTAAATAGCAAAAAATAATATTATAAAAACAAAAACCACTTTTTAAAAAGTGGTTTTTGTTTTTATAATGCTTTCATTAATAACTCTGCAGTTGCCGGATTTGTTGCTAACGGCACATCGTGTACATCGCACAAACGCAAGAGCATAGAAATGTCTGGTTCATGAGGATGTTTTTCATGAGGATCTCTAAAAAACAACACCATATTGCATTTACCTTCCGCTACTCTACTTGCTATCTGTGCATCACCTCCATAAGGGCCAGACAAGTATTTTGTCACTTTAAAACCTGCTTTTTCCGCTTTTGTACCTGTTGTACCTGTTGAAATTAATTCAATATTTTTTTGATGTAAAACTACTTCATGCTCATTTAAAAACTGAACCATTTCTGCTTTTTTACCATCATGTGCTATAATTGCTATTTCCATATAATTGATATTAAATAAAAATTCCCGCATAAAGAAGCGGGAATACAATTTACAAATTATTTTTTCTTTTTATAATGATGCTGAGTATTCTAATAAATCAACAATTTTTGTTGCATAACCAAATTCATTATCATACCAAGATATTACTTTAAAGAAATTTTTATTTAGCTCTAAACTTGCGTCTGCATCGATTACAGAAGTTCTCGTTTCCGACACAAAATCTTGCGACACAACCTCATCTTCCGTATACCCTATGATTCCTTTAAAATCGTTTTCTGAAGCCGATTTTAAAGTTGCTAAAATTTCTTTTAACGAAGTTTCTTTTTCTGTTTTAAATGTTAAATCAACTAAAGATACATCAGCCACAGGAACTCTTACAGCCATTCCTGTTAACTTACCTAACATTTCTGGAATTACTTTAGTTACTGCTTTTGCTGCTCCTGTAGAAGTTGGAATAATATTATTTACTACAGAACGTCCTCTACGCCATTTTTTATTTGGTCCGTCAACTGTATTTTGAGTAGATGTAGCTGCATGAACGGTTGTCATTAACCCCTCAGTCATTCCGTAAGCATCATTAATTACTTTTACTAATGGTGCTAAACAATTTGTAGTACATGATGCATTCGAAATAATAGTTTCATCAACAGTCATTTCTGTATGGTTTACTCCCATTACATACATTTTAGCATCTTTTGATGGCGCTGATATAATTACCTTCTTAGCTCCTCCTTTTATATGCAATGCTGCTTTTTCTTTATCTGTAAAAAAACCTGTTGACTCAATTATATATTCAGCTCCAACTTCATCCCACTTTAAGCTTTCAGGATTTCTATCTGCTGTTACACGAATAACTTTATTATTTACTATTAAATTTCCGTCTTTTACTTCAATACTTCCATTGAAACGTCCATGTACAGAATCATATTTTAATAAATATGCTAGATACTCCACATCTAACAAATCATTAATTCCAACTATCTCTATATTATCTCTATTAATTGCCGAACGGAAAGCTAATCTACCAATTCTTCCAAACCCGTTAATTCCTATTTTAATCATTTCTTTCTATTTTTGTATCCTACTTTGTCGTTTTCTTTAAATTTCTAACGACTTTTACTTAATAAAGTAAGCCTACAAATATAAAACTTATCCGAATAAAAAAACCTGATAGTTATAAAAACTATCAGGTCAATCTATTCAAATTAACAATTATTTACAAAGATGCTGAATATTCTAATAAGTCAACAATTTTTGTTGCATAACCAAATTCATTATCATACCAAGATATAACTTTAAAAAAGTTACTATTTAATTCTAAACTAGCTTCTCCATCTACAATTGATGTTCTTGCATCAGAAACAAAATCTTGCGATACAACTTTATCTTCAGTATATCCTAAAATTCCTTTTAATTCTCCTTCAGATGCTTCTTTTAAAGCTTTTTTCACCTCCTCTAAAGAAGTTGCTTTTTCTGTTCTGAATGTTAAATCTACTAAAGAAACATCTGCTACAGGAACTCTCACTGCCATTCCTGTTAATTTTCCTTCTAAAGAAGGTATAACTTTTGTTACTGCCTTAGCTGCTCCTGTTGAAGCTGGTATTAAATTATTTAAAACAGAACGTCCTCTTCTCCAATCTTTACTAGGACTATCAACTACTCCTTGACCTGAAGTTGCAGCATGCACTGTTGTCATTAATCCTTCAACAATTCCAAACTTTTCATTTAACACTTTTGATAATGGCGCTAAACAATTTGTTGTACATGATGCATTAGACATAACGGTTTCATCAGCTTTCATTTCTGAATGATTTACTCCCATTACATACATTTTTGCATCTTTAGAAGGTGCAGAAATGAATACTTTCTTAGCTCCTCCTTTTATATGTAAACTCGCTGCTTCTTTTGTTAAGAAAAAACCTGTAGATTCGATTACGTGTTCAGCTCCTGCTTCATCCCATTTTAAATTTTCTGGGTTTCTTTCTGCTGTAACTCTTATTTGCTTTCCGTTTACAACTAATTGACCGTCTTTAACCTCAACATCTCCATCAAAACGTCCATGAACAGAATCATACTTCAATAAATATGCTAAATAATCTACATCTAATAAATCGTTTATTGCAACTACTTCAACATTGTCTCTATTTACTGCTGCTCTAAAAGCGATTCTTCCTATCCTACCAAATCCATTAATTCCTATTTTAATCATATTTACTATTTTAATTACTATGTTTTTATGTGGTCATAATATCAGAAACCCTTAAAAGTTCCCTATTAATTTCATTCTGACCTTTTATTGCTTTTTCTAAATCTATGGTTTCAATTTCGTTATTATTCAACCCAACCATTAAGTTTGTTTTACCATCAATTAGCAATTCTACAGCTTTTACTCCCATTCTACTTGCTAAAACTCTATCAAAACACGATGGCGTTCCTCCCCTTTGCATATGTCCTAAAACAGAAACTCTTACTTCGTAATCTTCTAAGTTTTCTTCAACATAATCTGCTAATTCAAAAACGTTTTTACCTGTTTTATCTCCCTCAGAAACTACAACAATACTTGATGACTTACCTGCTCTTCTACTTTTCTTTAAAGATTCCAATAATCTGTCTAATCCTAAATCTTCTTCTGGTATCAATATTTCTTCAGCCCCTGCTCCTACACCTGCGTTTAACGCTATAAAACCAGCATCACGTCCCATTACCTCAACAAAGAATAGTCTATTATGTGAAGACGCCGTATCTCTAATTTTATCTATAGCATCTACAGCTGTATTTAAAGCTGTATCATACCCTAAAGTATGGGTAGTTCCAAAAATATCATTATCAATAGTTCCAGGAATTCCTATTATTGGAAAATCATATTCATTATTAAATACAACACCTCCCGTAAAAGACCCATCTCCACCTATTACTACAAGAGCATCAATATTATTTTCTTGTAAGTTCTCATAAGCTTTCTTACGCCCTTCTTCTGTTCTAAAATCTTTAGATCTTGCCGACTTTAATATGGTTCCTCCTTTGTGAACTATGTTATTTACACTTCTCGCTGTTAAAGGAATCATATCTCCTTCAATCATTCCTTGATATCCTCTATATATCCCTATACATTCTGTTCTGTAATAAGCACAAGCTCTAACAACTGATCTAATTGCTGCATTCATTCCTGGAGCATCTCCTCCAGAAGTCATTACTGCTATTTTTTTTATTTTTCTCATAAATTTCAGTTTCAAAATTAATTAAATATACTACTTCTCTAACAAAAAACTGCGAAATCGTTTTCGGTTTTAATTACAATTTAACGTTTGAAAATATTTAATTACATTTAGCCAATAAACCAAAAAATTATGACTTTAACCACTATTGATTATATAATCATTATAGGATTTTTTATAATCTCATTACTTATAGGAGTTTGGGCTTCTAAATCTGCTGGAAAAAACAGCTCTGAATTTTTCTTATCAGGAAGAAACATGCCTTGGTGGTTATTGGGGGTTTCTATGGTTGCTACAACTTTTGCTGCAGATACTCCTGGTTTAGTTACTGAATTAGTTCGTAAAAATGGAGTTTCTGGTAATTGGGTTTGGTGGGCTATGCTATTAACTGGTATGCTTACTGTATTCTTTTATGCTAAACTTTGGCGAAAATCTGGAATCACTACCGATTTAGAATTTTATGAGTTACGGTATTCTGGTAAAATGGCTAGTTTCTTAAGAGGCTTTAGAGCTATTTACTTAGGTGTTATTTTTAATATAATTACCATGGCTGGAGTGTGTTTAGCTGGTGCTAAAATTGCAAATATTTTATTAGGTATTTCTCAAGGAGAAATGCTTTTATACTCCTCTATTATTGTTGTAATTTATTCTTCTTTAGGAGGTTTAAAAGGCGTTTTACTTACTGATTTTGTTCAATTTTTAATAGCAATGGTTGGTTCTGTTTGGGCTACTATTTATATTGTAAATCTTCCAGAAATAAATGGATTATCTAATTTATTATCGCATCCTAATGTAAGTAACAAATTAGCTATGTTCCCTGATTTTTCTAATACGGAAGCTTTAATTACCTTATTTATTATTCCTTTTGCTGTACAATGGTGGAGTACTTGGTATCCTGGTGCAGAACCTGGTGGTGGTGGATATATTGCGCAACGAATGTTAGCGGCTAAAGATGAAAAAAATGCTACATGGGCGACTCTGTTTTTTAATTTTGCTCATTATGCTTTACGTCCTTGGCCTTGGATTATAGTTGGATTAGCTTCTTTAGTTATATTCCCTTCGTTAGAGAGTATGAATCAAGCTTTTCCTAGTTTAACTACCGACATGCAAGGTCATGATGTAGGATATGCTGCAATGATGACTTATTTACCTGCTGGTTTATTAGGTATTGTATTAACATCGTTAATAGCTGCTTTTATGAGTACTATTTCTACACAATTAAACTGGGGTAGTTCTTATTTAGTTAACGACTTTTATAGTAGATTCATTAATAAAAGTGCTTCTGAAAAACAAAAAGTTGTTGTTGGTAGAATATCTACAGCTTTATTAATGTTATTGGCTGCCTTATTTTCTTTTTATTTACAGTCCGCTAAAGATGTATTTGATTTATTATTACAAATTGGAGCTGGTACCGGATTATTATTTATCTTAAGATGGTTTTGGAGTAGAATAAACCCATATAGTGAAATAGCTGCAATGGTTATCTCCTTTTTTATTGCTGTTTTCTTTTTTATTAATGGAAAAATGGACAATCCACTAATTGAAATAGCTGGCTATTGGCAATTAATAATTGGTGTATTAATTACAACTATAGGATGGATTATAGTAACTCTTTTAACTCAGCCTACTGACAAAAACACTGTAAACAAATTTAATAACCTAATTTTTGATGGTGAAGATAAATTTAAAAATGTAGGAGCAAAAATTGTTGGATTTGTAACTGGTACTATTGGTGTATATAGTTTCTTATTTGCTACAGGTAATTGGATTTATGGAAAAACCATGTTAGCAGTTATACTCTCTATTTTAACCTTAGTATGTATTTTAATTTTACGTAAAATTTGGAAACACATTTCTTAATTAAAAAAATAAACCTCCTAATTAATTAGGAGGTTTATTTTTTTTATTGAATAGCCTTATTATATTTTGATATAATTTTCTGCACTCTTTCTTTTTCATAAACTGAAGGATACAATTCTTTTATAATTGAATGATATTCATAATCAATAGCTAATGCATTTTTTAAATGTGTTAAACTATACTCTTCTTTATCGAGAATCATAAACAAACCACATAAACGATATTCTACTTCTGCAAACTCTTTGTATATTTTTTTAGCTTTTATTAATATTTTTAAGGCATCATTAAATTCTCCTAAAAACAGTAATAAATCAGTTAAAGCTATAAATAACTCTATTTCTTGATCTCCTAATTCTATACAAGTATAAAAAGCTTTAACAGCTTCTTCATAAAAGTTTAGTTTTAAATTGATATCTCCATACCTTCTCCAATACAACGCATTTGCTTCATCAATTTGTATTGCTTTATTTATATAATAGAGTGCTTTTTGATAGTTTTTATTACTATAACAAGCATTAGTTAACAATATCCAACCTCTATCTAAAAGAGGGTCTTCATGAACAGCTTTCTTATAAAAATGAATTGCAGTATGAATATTATTTAATTGTTCGTAACACTCCCCTATTCTTACATATGCAAAAGCTGTCGGATCGTCTAATTCTAAAGTTATCAAATAATTTTCAATTGCTTCTTCATATCTATTTAACTCCTCTAAGGTTTTAGCTTTCTCTAAGTATCCTCCAATAAAGCTCTCATCTATTAATACAGAATAGTCAAATGAAGTAAGTGCCTCTTTAAACATTCCTATTTCAAAATATTGTCTTCCTAATTGATGCCAAGCAACTTCACAATAAGGATTTTTGTCTAAATAAGAATTTAAAAACTTAATTGCTTCTTCATGATTCTCTTCCATATCAAAACAATACACAATATGATATAACGATGAATAATCTTCATAATCAACATCAATACATTTAGCAAAGTTTAAACGAGCATTTTCAAAATCATCTAAATACAAATACTCCATCCCCATCATAGACCATATATCGGCTGGGTCTTCAATGTATTGTAAAGATTCTTTTAATATTGAAATAGCATCTATATGCTTTTTCTTTTTTGATAAAATAACAGCTTTCTGAATATAAACCTCATCATTATGAGGTTCTACAGCTTCAACGTTTGTTAACATTTTTACAGCTTCTTCTAATTCATCTTCAAAAATTAAGATTTCAACCTTCATTAATTTAAGTTGAATTGAAGTAGGATGCTGTTCTAACCCCAGCTGTACAGCTTTTTTAGCCAACGAATGTTTACCTATATTTAAATAATGCTCGATAATTGTTTCAAATTCAACAGCATCAAAAAAATATACATCATTGGTTTTCAACATTGATTCAAATTTTGATAATGACATAGGCAACAGATTTGAATTTATATAAATTTACTACAAGAACAGTGCCTTTTTACTTATACCTGTTTTTGTTTTCAACAATTTAATTAACAATTTTAATAGATTACCACTTATCTTTTTTTGCTATTTGAAAGAACAAATTATTTTTCTATATTTGAAAGGATTAAAGAAATCTACAAAAAATTAAAATCTAATTTTAAACAAAAAATCATGAGTAAATTTGACGAAAAAGTAGAATTGTATAAAAAATTCATGGACGATAGAGATCTTCGTTCTAATACTGATTTATTAAAAGCTGTAACAAAAGGTTTAGGTCCATCTATTTATAAAAAAGATGCTGAAACTGTTTCAGGTACAGACCCTAAGGAATTAGAAACTGTTAAGAAAAACTTCTTAATGAAAAAATTAGGTTTAGCTGATAGCCCAGAATTAGACAAAGCTATTGATGACGTTATGGAAAGAATTGGAAGATCTGAAAGAAATAAATATCGTGCAGTAGTATATTACATGTTAGCAAAGAAATTCGACAAAGAGTCTGTTTACGGAATGTAAGATTCTTTTATTTAAATAAAAAACAAAGTCCTGTATTCGTTAAATACAGGACTTTGTCTATTTTAGCCGTCAATAAACAACCTATATTATGTCGCAATTTATTAGTGTTTTTGATATGCTAAAAATTGGTGTTGGTCCCTCTAGTTCTCATACTTTAGGACCATGGAGAGCCGCCCAACAATGGATTAAAAAATTAAAAGACAATGAGCTTTTTAATACAGTTGATGGAATAAGAATTGACCTATATGGTTCTTTATCTTTAACTGGTAAAGGGCATGCAACTGATTTATCTGTTTTATTAGGATTAAGTGGTACAGATCCAGAGTATATTCCCGTAGCAGATATAGATACTATCATTAGTGAAATAAACACCACTACTCGCTTACATTTTAATGCAGAAAAAATGATTGTTTTTTCTCCTGAAAATGTTGTTTTCAATAAAGATTTTCTACCTTTTCATTCCAACGGTTTAACCTTTAAAGGATTTCATAAAGGAAAAGAAATTTCTACAGAAACCTATTACTCTATAGGGGGTGGTTTTGTTGTTCAAGAAGAGATAAATGAGACTGCTAATATTCAAATAAATAAAAAGAATTTTCCTTTCCCCATAAATAGAGCTACTGAATTAGAGGAATATTGTGAAAATGAAAACAAAAATATTTCTGATATTGTTTATCAAAATGAATTAATTCTAAAACCTGCTAAACTTATAGATTCGGAATTACAACGTATTTGGGACACCATGCTTGAATGTATGTATATTGGTTGTCATACAAAAGGGATTTTACCTGGAGGTTTAAATGTTAAACGAAGAGCCTTTGAAACTCATAAAAAACTAATAAAAGAAGCTACTTATTCAACCAAAGAAGAATGGCTAACTGCAATTAGAGGTACAGAAGTAAAATTTAGAGAAATACTTAAATGGGTTAGCTGTTTAGCTTTATCTGTAAACGAAGTAAACGCTTCTTTGGGTAGAGTGGTCACAGCACCAACTAATGGTAGTGCTGGTGTAATCCCAGCAGTTTTAATGTATTATTTAGTAATTGAAAACCATGAAGCTAACTTTGAGCATATTAAAAAGTTTTTACTAGTCGCGGGAGAGATTGGTAGTATTTTTAAAAAAAATGCAACAATTTCAGCTGCTATGGGTGGATGCCAAGCTGAAATAGGTGTATCTTCTGCAATGGCTGCAGCTGCTTTAACTGAATTATTAGGCGGAACACCAGGACAGTGTTTAGTTGCTGCTGAAATAGCCATGGAACATCACTTAGGTCTTACTTGTGATCCTATTGGTGGTCTGGTACAAGTACCTTGTATTGAACGTAATGCAATGGGAGCTATAAAAGCTATCAATGCTGCTGAAATGGCATTAGAAACCAATCCTAAAGAATCTTTAGTGCCTTTAGATAAAGTTATTGATACTATGTGGGAAACTGCTAAAGATATGAATCGTAACTATAAAGAAACTTCTGAAGGTGGTTTAGCAGTTACTGTAGGTTTAGCTGATTGTTAAACATCAGGCTATTTTAAAGATTGAAATTAAGAAATAATATCTTTTACTATATAAAGAGTATACATTTTATACAAATCCCATTACTTAGGTTTTGGGATTTTTCTTATTTATTTATAAGTACCTAAATAAAACAAATAGTAACTTTGTAAAATGAAAAAATCAATAGCTATTATTGGTGGCGGACCTTCTGCTCTTTTTACTGCCGCTTTCTTAGATTCTAAAAAATTTGATATCACCATTTATGAGAAAAAGAAATCATTAGGTCGAAAGTTTTTAGTAGCTGGTGATGGAGGATTTAATCTTAGTCATGGAGAAGCTATTGATGATATGATAACCAGATACACTCCTAGCTCTTTTCTCAAAAATGCTTTGTCAAACTTTACCAACGAAGACTTGCGTTCTTGGTTACTTACTATAGAAATACCAACATTTATTGGTAGTAGTAATAGAATATACCCTGAAAAAGGAATTAAACCTATAAGTGTTCTCAATAAAATAAAACAAGTTTTAATAGATAATAACGTCCGTATAATACACAATTACGAATGGATTGGTTGGAACTCTACCAATGAATTGATTTTTAATAACAATATAAAATTAGCTACAGATTACACTATTTTCTCACTAGGAGGCGCTAGTTGGGAAATTACAGGTTCTGATGGCAGTTGGTTGCCTCTTTTTAATAATAAAGGAATTAATACACTTCCTTTTCTTCCTGCTAATTGTGCTTATAAAATTGAATGGCCTCAAGAATTTATTTCTAAAAATGAAGGACTTCCTTTAAAAAACATTGCGCTTTCTTGTTTAAATAAAAAACAAAAAGGAGAACTTGTTATCACTAAATTTGGTTTAGAAGGTAATGCTATTTATGCGTTAAGCTCTGAGATACAACCTTCTCTTTCTTTAAAAGAAACTGTTACTATTTTTTTAGACTTAAAACCTTCATTAAACACAACTGATATTCTAAAAAAAATTAACTCTTCAAATTTAAAGCTTACAGAAACTCTTAAAAGGAAATTAAAATTAAGCCAACCCCAAATTCATCTTTTAAAAGCTACATTAACAAAAGAAGAATTCACAAATAAAACCATCCTTTCAAAAAAAATAAAAGCTTTACCACTTGTTGTTCATGATGCAGCTCCAATAAATGAGGCTATATCAACAACCGGTGGAATTCCTTTAAACGAGGTAAATGAAAATTTTGAACTGAACAAACTAAAGAACAGTTTTTGTATTGGTGAAATGCTTGACTGGAATGCTCCAACTGGAGGGTACCTATTACAAGCTTGTTTTAGTATGGGCGTATATATAGCAAAACATTTAAATAACAAAAATTAAAAAAATCTTAACTTATTTTAAATCGTTACGCATGTTTATTAAATGACTTTTAAAGCCTACTTTCTCATAAGCTCTAATAGCTCCATGATTTTCTGCATACACATCTAAACGAACTTCAAATACATTATTAGATTTTACCCAGCTATACAAAGCATCCACAACAAATTTGTTAACTCCTTTACCTCTATGAGAAGATTTCACATACATAAAACCTAAATATGCAAATTTATCAAATTTAAAGTATGTTTTTGGAATTACAATTCGAGCATATCCTGAGCCTATTATTTCATTATCCTGAACAGCGACAATGACTTCAACATCTTTTGCTAGAATCATAGCTTTAATATCATAATACGATATCTTCCCTTCTTTTAAAGTTTCATCAAAAGGACGTTCAGCTTTAATTAACTTTTGTTCAAAATCAAGTAAAATGGGTAAATCTTCTAAAACAGCTTTTCTAGTTGTTATCATTACTTATCTTCTTTTGCATTTACAAACCCAAGGTAAATAAATAAAATTATCAAATAAATTACATGAAGTATACTTAATGGACTTTCATTAAATAAATCATAAACAACTTTTAAAATCCCTATTGAAATAAGTAATAAAGTAATTTTGCTTTTCTTATTTATTGATTTAAATACAGATACTAATGAAAAATATAATACTAAAATACATCCAATAAAATTTAGCCATAAATAACTTACTACTGGCTGTAAACCTTTTTCTTCTAATTTAAAAATACCAAAATAATATATCAAACAAATTATAATTTGAGTCAACAAAGCTCCTCCAAAAACAGAATTACCTTTAACTTTTTTAAAGAAAAAAGCCAATAAAAACACTCCTAATACATTTCCATAAAAGATAGACCCAATTATATTAACTAACTGAATTAAATTATCAAATAAATTGGCTACACAGGCAACTAGAATAGCTAATACCCCCCATCCTAATGTAAACCATTTTGACATTTTCACATAATGCTCATCACTATGCTCTTTTGTTACATTACGTTTGTATAAATCAATCGCTGTAGTAGATGCTAAGGCATTTAACTCAGAAGCTGTAGACGACATGGCTGCTGATAAAATTACAGCCAATAACAATCCTATTAAACCTTTAGGTAAATTATGTAATATAAAATGAATAAACACATAGTCCTTATCATTCGTCTCAACTTCAGCATCGGCTTTTTTAATTATTGCTTTTGAATCAGCTTTTAAATTCTTGTCTTGCTCATTTAACTCTTGAAGTTGTTTTTTATTTTCATCAGTTAATCCTTCAAAAATTAAAGTCTTTTTAGTATTTTCTATTTCAATATGTTTCTCTTGCAACTGTTTATATTCTGTTGCGTATTGAGATTTTTCTATTGCCTCATTTGCTTTCGGGTTAAAATTTAAAGGAGACGCATTAAACTGGTAAAAAACAAATACCATTACCCCTACCAATAAAATAAAAAACTGCATTGGTACTTTTAACAAACCATTAAAAATTAAACCTAATTGGCTTTCTCTTACCGATTTTCCTGATAAATAACGTTGTACTTGGCTTTGATCTGTTCCAAAATATGAAAGCATTAAAAATGTTCCTCCCAAAATACCAGTCCAAACTGTATAGCGATTATTTAAATCCCATGAAAAATCGAGTACTTTCATTTTATCAGAAGCGCCAGCAATTTCTAATGCTTTTGTAAACGTAATTCCGTCTGGTAAATATTGTAAGATTATGTAAAAAGCAATAAACATACCTGCAAAAATCACTGCCATTTGTTGCTTTTGCGTAACACTTACCGCTTTTGTTCCTCCAGAAACAGTATAAATAATTACTAAAAAACCGATAATTATATTTAACGATATTAAATCCCAACCTAAAACTGCCGATAAAATAATAGCAGGTGCAAAAATGGTTATTCCAGCAGCTAAACCTCTTTGAATTAAAAATAAAATTGCTGTAAGCGTTCGTGTTTTTTTATCAAAACGACCTTCAAGGTATTCATAAGCCGTATACACTTTTAATCGATGATAAATAGGGATAAAAACTAAGCAAATAATAACCATGGCAATAGGCAATCCAAAATAGAATTGTACAAACCCCATTCCGCTATGAAATGCTTGCCCTGGAGTAGATAAAAAAGTAATGGCACTCGCTTGAGTTGCCATTACAGATAAACCTATGGTCCACCATTTACTGTCGTTTCCTCCTTTAATATACTCTTCTACATTTTTACTTCCTCTTGTTTTCCATGCTCCATAAAAAACAATAAACAATAATGTTAAAGAGAGTACAACCCAATCTATAATTTGCATAGTTAACTAGTATATAAATTTGTAATAATATAGAATATTGTTATATAAAGTAAATTTGCAAATAGTACTAGTGTGTACTCTTTTTTCCAAGTATATTTTTGTTTATTCATTTATTTGTTTGGTTTGTCAAAAAAGCTAGTAGCTAATGATGCTTGACTTAATAATGGTAATTTAAATTCAATTGGTTCTCCCGCAGGTTCTGTAGGGGTACCCTCTTCATTTTTCTGGTACCAAGTTATAGATTTTGGTAATAAAAAACCGTTAACATTTTCCCAATCATTATACCTAATAATATTAAACTTATCAGATGGCTTCTTACTAAAATACGTAACAGAATACTCTAACCAACTCATTTCTTTTGTTATTGGATCATAATATATAAAATAATTATCGTCAGGAGAACTCCCTATAGCACCTTTGTATGATATTTTAATTCCTGGATATTTTTTCCCTTCGAACTCTAATGCTTTTGCTTCTGAATAAACAATTCCATCATCAGCAAGTACAAAAGGCATTGCATAGAAGTAAAAATATAAATTATAATAAAACTTAGGGTCTTTTTTATAAGCAGTAGTATCTGAAACCCAAATATCTTTTCCATTATAGCCTAAAGAGTATTCTGACGAATTTATTACTGTTTTTCTTGAATGTAAATCAATTGTATGCTCTTCTTTATTTAAGCTATATGACAACGTTTTCATCTTATTCCATTGCTCAATTCCACCATGCTTATCAAAAACCTCAGCTAATCCTTCTGGATATTGTTTAACTTTTACTTCTGCTTGTGAAGTTGCTACTTTTTGAATTTCTTTTTTTGATTCATTTTTACATGCTATAGAAATTACAGCAATAACTATTAGTAAAACTAGTCTTTTCATCTTAAATAATGTTTATGTTGATGCAACATATGTCGTATATTGGAGGTAAACTTACATAAGATTATTTATATAAAAAACAAAAAACGTCCAATTAGACGTTTTTGTGACATGCATTTTAGTTTTTTACTTTGGTTAGAGTAAAACACTCATTTTGTTTTCTTTTTTCATAAAATTTTCCCTGACGACTCGATACAAACCCCCGTTTATATCTAACCCATTTAAGAGCTTAATTTTTAACCAATACAAAGATATTTCATATGTTTCATAATCTAGTAAGTGTTTCACTTACTAAAAGTAAGTGAAACACTTACTTTTTACTTAATCAATAAAAATAACCTTGATTTCACTACAATGGTGTTTCAAAAATTAGCATTTCTTTAACATTTCAAAAAATAATGTATATTTGCTCTATTATGATGAAAATAAATTTACATATAACTAAAGGGCTAATGGAGCCAACTTGCAGTTTTCGTGAAGTTGCTGATGGGCAATTTTCCAAAAACGGACGTAGTATGTTTATTTTAACCAGTTTTCGAATATGATTTAACAATAAAAATTAACACTATATAAAGCGTCCAAGTAAATTGGACGCTTTTTTTTATACTTTTTTAAAAAAATATGACATTTTAATTTAAATATATAAAAAACACCCTTTGACTCTTAAACAACTGAATAACAAACTGTTGCTAAACTCTTAAATCTAGATAACTTCTGGACAGGGCTTCCTTATCTTAAAAACAACACAACTACTTGGTAATCAATTAATTAAATTGATATTTTTCTTGTTTTTATTTAAAATATTCGTATATTTGTACCGTAATCATTTGAATAGTTTTTAAATGATTATTTAACAAATTAATATTTAAAAATTATGACACTAATTTATTTAAACCCAATCATCGAAATACTATTTGTAAGTGGTGATGGCAGTAATATAAAAATGAATAAGGATGTTTATTGTAAAAAGCAATATTTAATGAAGAGTTAACAACAAATCAATAATATAGTATATACAGAAGGCGCCTTTAAAAGGGCGCCTTTTTTTATGGAATAATAACAACGAATACAGCACAGAAAAGCATGAAAAAATTTGGATAATTCGTTATTTTTCACTATCTTAATTGGATGAAACAGAAAGCTATGAAAACATTAAAATTGCGTAAACTAAATGAAAAAGGACGTTTACTCACTAAACAACAACGCTTACTAAAATTGTGTTCGTTTACACAAACTATGTCACTATTTTAGTATGACAATCAACTAGCGTTCATTAAAAATTGCAAAAACGCTTCCTTTATTTATGACTAAGTAGAATTCCTGAAGTCTGTTGTACTCAATAGGCCTTAGCAGTAATGAGTCTTCACGTGTTGATGTTCCATATCAACTTGATTCTACTAACTACCCAAAATTACTTGGGCTAGATGACTATTGCCTTGATTTAACCAAGGCTTAAAAAAAATCGAAATAACCAATTCGATGCTATAACAGCTGCATATGCGGCCTAGAAAACTAATGTCAAATATTAAAATTGAAAATTATGAAAACTTTAAAAACTACTTTACTAATCAGCATGCTAACTCTTTTAACAATAAGTTGTACAGACTTAAACACTGAAGACTTAGTGCCTGAGACTAAAAAACAAAATACAGAATTAGTTACTGGATTTAATACTAATGATGATGATGATACCTCTGGAGGATTTGTAGATACCGGTGGTGATGATGGAGATGATGGTGCTGATGGAACTAAAGGAAATTAATTCTTTTTATAAACACAAGCCTTTAACAAATGTTAAGGGCTTTTTTTTTAGCTTTGCTTAAAATCATCAACTATTGAAGCCTCTTAATAAAACTATAGTTTTTATATTCCTTATATATATAGGGAATTTAATCTGTTTTTCTTCCTCTAAATATTATAGATTCCAAAACGATAGTCTTAAAACATGGATAAAAAAAGCAAAAAATAAAAAGTTAGATAGCACTTCTAGATCTAAAATTTTACTAAAATCCTATAATTACATCTTAAATAATAATAAACAACTACCTCTAGAACTTAGCTCTATTGCTTATGAATTTCATGTATTAAAAGACACTGTTTCTTTTTTAAAAGTAAATAAAAGAGCTTTAAATTCTGCAATCAAAAATAAACATAGCTATGCTATTGGAGATGCTCACTGGAATTATGCTGGTCATTATATAAAATTAGAACTATATGATAAAGCCTATTATTATTTTAATAAAGCCTATGAAAATTTTATCAAAGAGAACAATAAAAAAGAAGCCTCACAAATTTTATATGGTATGGCTAGAATTAAAGGTCGCTATAGAGATTATATAGGTAGTGAAATATTAAGCGTCAAAGCAATAAAGTTATTTAAAGATCTAAATAATAATACAGATTTATATCGTGCATATAATCATTTAGGCTTGCTACAAATAGATATTAAAGAATACAATAAGGCTTTAGATTACTATAGTAAAGCTTTATTCTATTTAAATAAAACTAAATATAAAAACAAATATTATGAAATATTGTTAAATAACATTGGAAGAGTACATTTTAAGAATAAAAAATACAATAAAGCTTTAGAATATTATAATAAGGCTCTTAAAATTAATAAACAAAAACAACACTTGGCAAGATTATTAAATAATAAAGCTTATTGTAAATTGTTAATGAATGATACTATTAATATTAAAAAAGAATTATTTCTAGCTTTGTCTATTAGAGATAGCTTAAAGGATAAAACTAATATTATTTCTTCAAATAAAAATATATCTGACTATTACAAATATATAAAAGATACTATAAATGCTTTAAAATACGCTAAAGAGGCTAATACATTAGCTAAACAAATAAAAAATGGAGGCTACTATCTAACTACTTTAAAGCAATTAGCCGATTTAGACATACAAAATTCTAAAAAATACTTAGATCGTTATATTGTTTTTAACGATAGTTTAATTAGTGCTGAACGAAAAGTCCAAAATAAGTTTACTCGTATTGAATTTGAAACCGATGAATATATTGAAGAAACCAAACGTTTAAACCAACAACGTATTTGGATACTCATTACCAGTATTGGTGGTATTCTTATTTTAAGTTTACTCTACTTTTTACGTGTACAAAAAGTAAAAAACGAAAAACTTAGCTTGGAAGCCGAACAACAAAAAGCGAATGAAGAAGTATATGTTTTAACCCTACAACAACAAGCCAAACTTGAAGAAGAAAAAGTAAAAGAACGCAATAGAATTTCAGAAGAATTACACGATGGTATTCTTGGGAAACTTTTTGGTACTCGTTTTGGTCTTGGTTTTTTACCCATTAAAGGTGATGATGATTTGTTAGAAAAACACCAATCCTTTTTAAATGAATTACAGGAAATAGAAAAAGAAATTAGAGATGTTTCTCATAAACTGAGCGATAATTTTGATAGTTCTAATATTAATTTTACTTCTATTATAGAACAATTGTTAAAAGATAAAAGTACCATAGGTAACTTTACCTATAATTTTTCTTTTGATAAAAATATCTCATGGAAAGACATTAATGAAGTAACAAAAGCCAATGTATATAGAATTGTACAAGAAGCGTTACAAAACATTATAAAGCACGCCAAAGCAAAAAATGTTACTTTAGTATTTTCTAACGAAAACCAAAACCTTATTGTTAATTTAAAAGACGACGGTGTTGGCTTTAATACTAAAAAAGGTAAAAAAGGTATTGGTTTAAAAAATATAAAATCGAGAGTAGAAAAATTAAATGGTACTGTACAATTTATATCAGAAGTAAATAAAGGTACCACCTTAGTAATTAAATCCCCTTATACAATGAATAATGAACAATAAAAAATACACTGCTTTAATTATTGACGATCATCCGTTAATTTCTGAAGCTTACAAAAGTGCGTTCAATTATATTGATCAGCAAAACGAACATATTTCATTTGAAATACATGTTGCTCACAATTGCGATACCGCATATGAACTTATAAAAATACACGCAGATGCATCTAAAAAAGTAGACATTATTTTTTTAGACATGCGATTGCCTGCTTCCTCTGATGGAACTATTTTATCTGGTGAAGATTTAGGTTTAAAAATAAACGCCATGTTGCCTGAAGCTAGAATAATTGTCTCCACAACTTTTAACGACAATTTTAGAGTGCATAGTATTTTTAAAAATATCAATCCTGATGGCTTTTTAGTAAAAAACGATATCACACCTCAAGAATTGGTTACTGCTATACAAGAAGTCTTAAATGACCCTCCCTACTACAGCAAAACCATTACAAAACTTCTTAGAAACGAAGTTACTAGTGAATATTTAATTGACGACCTAGATAGAAAAATGTTATATGAGCTTTCTATTGGTACTAAAATGAAAGATTTACCTAATATTATTCCGCTTTCTTTTCCTGGTATTGAAAAGAGAAAACGTCAAATAAAACAAATGTTTGGTGTTACTAGCTCAGACGATAAAGATCTTATCTTAATGGCTAGAGACAAAGGTTTTATTTAAGCTTTATTATTTTTAGCTTATCCAATGCTTTCATTATACAATACGTAACATCTACCTCATGCCATCTTACTCCACCGAAATTGGCGCGTCCCCCATGAGCATGATGATTATTATGATAGCCTTCTCCCATCATTAAAAAATCAAATGGTAATAAGTTTTTAGAAGTATCTTTTACATCAAAATTTACATAACCATAAATATGAGCAAACCAATTAATTATTACCCCGTGTATTGGTGCCATTAAAAATGCTACTGGTAAAAATAACCACTGCCACCAAGCTGTTGCAAATACTATAAAAAACAACGTATATAAAGCACACCAAGTTAATCTTGAAGTTTTTGAACTTGCAAAATCATCAAAACGTTTCCATTGTGGTACATTTTTAGTAAACTTTTCTGCTACCGTTATTCTTTCGTTATTTATATCTTGATATATATTTTTAGTACGCCACATCATCTTAAATAAGTTTTCATCATATTTTGGTGAGTGTGGATCTTTTTCTGTATCAGCGTACGCATGATGTAATCTATGCATAACCCCATACCCATAGGCACTTAAATAATTAGAACCTTGAAAAACCCATGTTAATACAAAACATACTTTTTCTGCAAACCTCGACATTGTAAAAGTTTGATGTGCTGCATATCTATGTAGAAAAAAGGTTTGAAAAAACAATCCTGAATACCATAAAAAAATCATGAAAATTATTACCGTCATTCTTGTAAGTTTAGCTTGCAAAGAACCAAACTTAGAACGGTATAAAAAATGAACCTGAGTTAAGAAATTCGCTTCCGAATTCTACTTAATGCCTGTGCTGTTACCCCTATATAAGATGCTATATATTTTAACGGTATTTCTTTAATTAGCTTAGGACGTTCGTCAAATAAATTTAAATAACGTTCTTCTGCTGTTTCATTTAATAACGATTGTTCTCTTTTAGATTTTATTAAGTACAATCGTTCTGAAGATAATCTTCCTAATGTGTTTCCTATTTTTGTTTTCTTATAAACCTCTTGTAGATCCTTATAAGAAATACTCCACATTTCTGTATTGGTAAGTGCTTCTAGTGCATACAATGATGAACTTCGAGTTAAAAAAGAATCATAAGCACTTACAAATTCATCTTTAAAACAAAATCCAAATGTAATTTCTTTCTCCTTTTCTTCTTTTGGTATAAAAAAACGTACAACTCCTTTTGTTATAAAAGAAATATAATTTTCTACCTCCCCTACTTTTAAAAGTTGTGTACGTTTTTTTACTTTTCTTAGCACTAATTTAGATGTAAAAAAATTCCAATCACTATCATCAATAGTAAGTGTTTGTTCTAAATAAGTTCTAATATTTACAATACTCATAATTACCTATAACCGTTCATCAATTATACTTTGAACAACTTCTGGATTTAATAATGTTGATACATCTCCTAAATTATCCAACTCGTTATGCGCTATTTTTCGTAAAATACGTCGCATAATTTTACCCGAACGTGTTTTTGGTAACCCAATTGTAAACTGAATTTTATTCAACTTTGCTATTGGCCCTATATGTTCTGTTATTATTTGATTTATTTCTTTTCGTAGATTATCATGATTCCTTCCTTCTCCAACATCTTTTAAAATTACATAACCATACAATGCATTTCCTTTTACATCATGCGGAAACCCTACTATAGCGCTCTCTGCTACTGCTGGATGCTCATTTATTGCATCTTCAATTGGTGCTGTTCCTAAATTATGTCCAGAAACAATAATTACATCGTCTACCCTACCTGTAATTCTATAATACCCTACTTCATCACGTAATGCTCCGTCTCCAGTAAAGTATTTGTTTTCAAAAGCTGAAAAATAAGTATCCTTATATCGTTGGTGATTTCCCCAAATTGTTCTTGCCATTGATGGCCATGGATACTTAACACATAAACGTCCATCTACTTGATTTCCTTTTATTTCTTCTCCATTTTCATCCATTAATGCTAATTGTACTCCTGGTAATGGCAAAGTTGCATAGGTTGGTTTTGTTGGCGTTATATAAGGCATTGGAGAAATCATCATTCCTCCTGTTTCTGTTTGCCACCAAGTATCTACAATAGGACTCTTCTTTTTACCCACATTATCATTATACCAATGCCATGCCTCTTCATTTATGGGCTCTCCTACTGTTCCTAAAACTTTTAATGATGATAAATCGTATTTATCTACAAATTCTAATTTTTCTTTTGCTAATGCTCTAATAGCTGTTGGTGCTGTATAAAACTGATTTATTTTATGTTTTTCTACTATTTCCCAAAAACGCCCAAAATCTGGGTAACTAGGTACTCCTTCAAACATTACTGTGGTTGCTCCGTTGGCTAAGGGTCCGTAAACAATATAACTATGTCCTGTAATCCAACCTATATCAGCTGTACACCAATACACATCGTTTTCTTTATAATTAAATACGTTTTTAAATGTATATGCAGTATATATCATATATCCAGCTGTTGTATGTAGCATTCCTTTTGGACTCCCTGTTGAACCTGAAGTGTATAAAATAAATAGTGGATCTTCAGCATCTACTATTTCTGGTTCACAAATATCTGATGCTTCATCCAACAACGGTTGTAGCCATTTATCACGCCCTTCTTTCATTTCAATACTAGAATGAATTCTTTTCGCTACTAATACCGCTTCAATACATTCACAATCGTGTAAAGCTTCATCAACTATTCCTTTTAAATCGATGGTTTTTGCTCCTCGAAATGAACCATCGGAAGTAATCACCATTTTTGCTTCACAATCGTTTATTCTTGTTGATAATGCTGTTGAAGAAAACCCAGCAAATACTACTGAATGTACTGCTCCTATTCTTGCACAAGCTAATACTGAAACTGCTAACTCAGGAATCATTGGTAAGTAAATACAAACTCTATCTCCCTTTTTTATACCATTTTCTTTTAAAACGTTTGCAAACTTACAAACTCTCTTATGTAGTTCTTTATAGGTTATATGTTCAGCTTCTTCATCTGGATTATTAGGCTCAAACAATATTGCTGTTTTATCTCCTCTTATCTGTAAATGACGATCAATACAGTTTTCTGTTATATTTAATTTTGCTCCTTCAAACCACTTTACTTCTGGTTTTGAAAAATCGTAATTTAAAACAGTATCCCACTTTTTTCTCCAAACAAAGTGCTCTTCAGCTATTTCTTCCCAAAACAATTTAGGATTTCGTACTGACTTTCTATAAACCTGAAAATACTCTTCTAAAGTTTTTACGTGATAGTTACTCATTGTTTGCTTTTTATTTAAGCGAACTAATCTACAATTTTTTAAAAATTTATAATAGTTTTTTACCTAAAAAAGCTTTTAAGAATAGCTATTTTACTATTTTCGATTTTCTATGGATTTTCTCATACTCACATTTTTACAAAACTGGCATATTGTTTTGTTATTTTTTATAGTTGCCGTATTATACTCGTCTGTAGGATTTGGCGGAGGATCTAGTTATTTGGCTATTTTAGCACTTACAGGTTTAGCTTTTTCTCAAATTAGAGCTACTGCTTTATTTTGTAATATAATGGTGGTTTCTGGTAATGTATTTTTATACATCCAAAACAAAAAGTATAATTGGAAAAAAGTTATTCCTTTAGTTTTATTTAGTGTTCCTATGGCTTTTATTGGTGGGTATTTGCGTATTAACCAAACCTTCTTTTTTATTCTTTTAGGATTTACTTTACTATTCGCTGCCATTACTATGTGGGTTTCTAAAAAAAATGTTTCTTCAGATATACAAACCCAACATTTAAGCTTACCAAAAAATGCTAGTTACGGAGGTATCATTGGATTCATTTCAGGAATGGTGGGAATTGGTGGTGGTATTTTCCTAGCTCCTTTACTTCATCTAACCAATTGGGAACGTCCTAAAAAAATTGCTGCTACTGCTAGTTTTTTTATTCTTGTTAATTCTATTGCCGGCTTAGTTGGACAGTATACAAATCCTGAATTTACTATTGATTGGAATTTAACCTCTATTTTATTAGTTACCGTTTTTATTGGTGGTCAAATTGGTAGCAGAATGAGTACTAAATTATTTACTCCTATTCAATTAAAAAAAGCAACCGCTTTATTAATTGCCTTTGTTAGTATTCGTATTTTAATTAAATATTTAAGTTCTCTATAACCTTGTTCTTATTCTTCAAAAGAATGCGCTTATGGATATTTTTTTAATTACACACCTTTCTATTTATAGTTTTACGTATAACTATTTTTCTAATTATATAAATTAAACTATTATGAATTTTAAAATCTATCCGTCAATAGGGATTGCTCGAATGGGTAACGGTCCTGCCACAAAAGAAGATGTTGTTTTTAGTCCAGAAGTACCTTGGGCTAATTTATATGAAACAGATAAAGAATATCATACTGCAGATGGTGCCTTAAAAAAACAAGCACAACGCTTTTATATTTATGAATGCGACGATCAAGGTAATCCTATTCGTAAAATAGATCCTAACATTAGTCAAGTTGAATGGACTGTAGAAGTAGCTAATAAAAAACCATTTTGGTATGATTTTAATAATAGTTTAGACCTTTCTGTAAATACTGATAATGAAAACTTAAGCTCTGCATTTTATACAGATAAAATTGCTCCAGGAATTAGCACTTCTCGTAGAAATCCTAACGTATTAAACGAAAAATCAATTAACTCGAATGATCAAAATTATAGAAAAGAGTTAGTCAATAGTCCAGCACCTGTAAGTGTTTCTTCTAGTAATCAGAAGCAAAAAATTGGAGGTCAATTTCCTTTTCCATTACAACCTCAAGGAAAAAGTAAAATTGCTAAAGCAATGCACATGGAAAGTAAAAGTGTAAATTTAGGAACTGTTGAGCATGACAATGGTACTTTAATTTTTTATCCAGGTGATGGAGTTTCTGCTGCTTTAAATCCTTCAGATTTAAATACTGATTTTGCTGATAATTCTAATTGGTACGATGATATTTGCGACGGAAGAGTTACTGCTAAAATAACAATAGAAGGAGAAACCTATGAAATTAATGATCCTAAATCTGCCGCTTGGATAGCTACCGCTCCACCTGATTATGCGCCTCAAATACAACCATTAGCTACAATGTATGATCTTATTTGTGGTGCTTCTAATGACACATACGCTACAGATTTTAGCTTAGTTTTTCCTATTTTATATAGATTATATAGAATGCAATGGGTAAATGCAAGTGATTTCTTAGCTCCGTCGTTTAGAGAAGTTATAGATCAATTAACTACTCAGGAATTTGAATATTTATATAATAACTCTGATGAAGCACAACCGCTAAGAGAAAAAATATTCAGTTTATTTAGAAACCCAGCTTATACTTACAATAACGAACCTGCTATACCTAGTAAAAGCACAACAGACATTACAAATATTGGTAGTGGAACAGAAGAATTAAAATATCCTTTTTATCCTGGTGATGGGATTAACTATCCAGGAAGCCCAGCACAATGGTTTGCTATACCTCCTATTTTATACCAACAACTTGAAAGTTGGAGAGATGGAAATTTTGAAAGTTTAGATATTGAATTCACAAATATGGATGAAATTGGTCTTTATTATCAAAATATATACACACAAGCTTCAAAAGATGAAACAAAAAGTGCTCTATTAATGACACGTGCAGTTTTAGAAACTTTATATGGTGGTGGTTTCCACCCGGGAGTAGAACTTACCTGGCCAATGCGTCATGAACAAATGTATTCAGCAAATAATTTAACCTTTAAAAATGTTACTGAAGGAGCTTCTTTTTTTGGATTACGTGAAATACGTATTGCTTCTGCTACAAAAAGCGAACAATCTGATATATTTTATAACGATTTTGGTTTTCAAATGAATTCAGATGATGTAAAAGCTTCTTTAAATCCTTCAAATAAAGAAAACTGGTTATGGAAAACAACTCCTGGAGATTTAACTAAATGGATGGGAATTCCATGGCAATCAGATGCTGGTAGTTGTCAAAAAGTTTTTCTTGATAGTCAATATCCTATACCTGCTTGGTGGGCTGCAAACTTACCTGTTGATGTATTAACTGAAGAGAGTTTAGTTAAAATGCAAGACACTACTTTAGGCAATGAAACTAAACAATATATTTATGCAAATAGAGTCCCTTGGTTAATGACAAGTGATACAGGTTATGTTGGTTATCATGCTGAAGGAGGCTACTTAAATGGTTTAATTAATATGGTTTATAAATGGAAAGATGTAGGTGTAGTAGCTGGTCGTAATTCTAATGTAAATGGAGTTCCTGAAATAGTTTATGTAGCTTCTGACAGTAAAAATGTTAAAGATAAACTAGTTATATTTTTAGGTAAAGAAATAAAACCTAGACCTGTAAAGTTAACCCCTCCTAGCATTTTTTATTCAAATGTGAGAGAAATGGTTTGGCTTCCTTCTGATAAAAAAATGTTCTTATCCTCAACTAAAGATGGTACAGGAGAGGTTTCTGTCGATGACGTTTTAGAGCTTAAAATTAATGGAAACATTGTGTTAAATGAAGATTTTAGTAATGGTTGTAGTGGTAAAATAACACCGCTTCCTCCTATGGATATTACAAATAATTTAAAACCATACAGCAATAACTTTGTTACCATAGAAATTAGTTATATGGATAAGTGTGGTGGATATGAATCTGCTACAAATATGTACCTAATTATTAAATAATTATGAATCCTGAGACACATTTAAAAACAAAAATACTGATTGTTGGTAAAGGAGTCTCAGGACTCCTTTTATCCTATTTATTAGAAAAAAAAGGAATTGAGTGCATACTACTAAATAAAGAAGTAACTGCATCTGCTACAATACTTGCTGAAACAATACCACCTTCAACACTTAGTCTTTTAAAAGACATTGACATGCTTACTCTATTTGAGAAATGCGCTACCAAAACCTATGGGTACCAATCAATATGGAATGGTATTTTTAAAAATGAAGATTTCTTTTCTCATAATCCATTTAAATATGGATTAAAGCTAAACAAAAGGAAAGTGATATTTGAATTAGAAAAAAAAGTAGCGTCAAGAATAATAAACTACAACCAGTTAAAAAATATAACATCAAAAACATCAGAAGTAACAACTATTATTAAGTCTAATAACACCAAATATGTTATTGAAAGCTCTCTAATTATTGACGCTACTGGACGTAATCGAGCTGTTTTAAACTCTTTAAATACACCAATAATATCACATGACAATAACATAGCTTTTATAGGTTATTTACCAAAAACGAAAACATCTCTTAAATATGGTTTTTTTACTGAAACTTTTGAAAATGGATGGGGAACCATATCTGATTTAAATGAAACAACAAGAATCATGACGCTTTATTCATCAAAAAATGATGCTTTCCATAAAAAATTAAAAGTTTTTTCAAATTGGGATGAAATATTAATCAATACACAAGTATTAAAAAAACATTTGCCTCCTGGAGATTTTAAAGTTATTGGAAGATTAGCTAACTCTTCAATTCCACAAAAAATTGTAGGTAAAAATTGGTTATCTGTTGGTGATGCCGCTATGGCTTTTGACCCTATTTCATCACATGGTATTTCTAATGCTATATATTGCGCTATAAAAGCAAGTAATAGTATTAATGATTTTATTACTAAAAACAATTTAACCTCTTTTAATAAGTATCAAGAAACGATAATTAAAATTTTTAATCAATACTATCAAATAAAAGAAAGATTGTATTCATAAAGTAAAAAAGGCAACCGTTTTATTGATTGCCTTTGTTAGTCTTTATATTTTAATTGTGTTCTTCCTTTAATTATTTCTTAGGTGCTTTCATGGCTCTTCCTCCTTGATTTAAAGTTAGTGCATTAACTATTCCTTTAGCGTCTTTATGAAATTCTACACTTGCTTTCACCACTTTTAAAAAGAATTTAGTGTCTGATTCTGCATATAACTCAAATTCTGGCTGCCCTGTTGCTTGTGCATATATTTTACCATCTCTTGTTCTTACAGTAATTATAAAATTTGGTTGTAACTCATAAGCTCCTTCATATTTCTTTAAAATTTCTGCAGCAACTTTAATTTCTTTTTTCTCTTTTGGCGCTTTCTTATTTACCCAGTTTCCTTTTACTTTATTAATCCTATTCTTAAAAAATGCTTCTTTTTCACCTCCTTTATTTGAAAATTCATACGAAATAAAGCCATCTTCAAACGAAAAATTAGTTGATGAGGTTGGGTGAATTTTAAACTCTTGCTGACTCCCTTCTCTTTTGCTGTATAATTGATTTCCTTTTAAAGTAATATACCTTACAGCACCATTATCAAACTCATATGTTCCAACCCATTTTTTTAATTCTTCTATTGATAATTTAATTGTATTACTTTTTTCAAACTTTGGTTTTCCCATTGCTAAAGCCGCTATCTCTAAAGCTGTATTTGTTGGTGATTTACATCCACAATTTGAAAATACAATTACATATACATCCTTACTTGGAATAAAGACTCCCATTGATTTATATCCTGGAATTGATCCTCCATGTTCAATAGTAGGAACATTATTTATTTCATTAATACTCCAACCATATCCATAATTTATTTTTTCTCCATTATTCAACGTATAATTTTTAAAAGCTTTATCAATTGTAGCTTCTTTTACAAATACATCCGTTGTTACTGCTGTTTGCCATTTTAACATATCATCTACGTTAGACATTATTGAGCCAGCAGCATAGGGTAAGGTTAAACTAATATATTGTGCATTAGAAAATTCCCCTCCTCGTTTACTATAACCAGAAGCCCTGTTTTTTATTATTTCTGAATGATTTCCGTAATAAGAATTTTTCATACCTATTTTATCAAAAATTCGTTCTTTTATGAATTTCGAATACGACATTCCACTTACTTTTTCAATAACATACCCTAATAGAAAATATCCAGAATTGTTATATTTATATTTTTCACCTGGATTAAAATCCATAGGTTCATTTTTAAAGAAATCAATAAACTCTAAAGGAGATTTATCAAGAGTCATGACTTTTCCAAAACCTTTCATTGAAGTATAACTTTTAATCCCTGAAGTATGTGTTAATAAATGATGAATAGTTATTTTCTTTCCATGTGTTGGATAATCTGGAATGAACTTAGTGATGTCATCTTCTAAACTTATTTTGCCTTCTTCCAATAACATTAAAATTCCAACAGATGTAAATTGTTTAGTTATAGATCCCACTTCAAAAACATTTTCTGAAGTCATATTAACATCCAATTCTAAATTAGCTTTTCCAAATGCTTTACGATAGACAACTTTTCCTTTTTTTGCTACCAAAGCTGAAACACCAGTTTCATTACTTTTAAATTGTTTATTTAAAATTGCATCTATTTTTGATTCTAAACTTTGTGCTGATATTACATTGGCTAACAAAAATAAAAGAGTAAAAACTTTAAGTTTAATTATTTTTTTCATCGGTTGGTTGTTTTTAATTATACTCATAGGACGAAAGTTAAAAAAAATAGTTACAATTTTTAGTATAAACAAAAAGCAACGTAAATACGTTGCTTTTTTTCTCTCCTTTTTATTTATGACTAAACTCCTTTATCCTAACCAAGCATTCATCATCCATAATGTTTTTTCTTGCTCTGAAATAAAATCACTCATCATAGAATTTGTACCTTCATCATCTGCTTCGTCTGCTAATTCTAATATTGATCGCTCTATTTTTAGTAATTCTGACAATGAGTTTACAACTAAATTTACAGCTTCTTCATCATTTGATATGTTTTTACCTACTTGTACTTTTGATAACGCTGAATAATCATTAAAAGTATGCAAAGGAGTTCCTTGTAATGTTAATATTCTTTCAGCAATTAAATCAACTTTCTCTTGTGCATCTGTGTAAAACTCCTCAAATTTAACATGCAATTCGAAAAAATTTTTCCCTTTAATATTCCAATGTAGGCCTCTTACATTTTGATAATACACTTGAAAATTTGCTAGTAAAGTATTTAATTCCTTAACTAATTCTTCTGTTTTATTCTTATCTAAACCTAAAACTGTTGTGTTCATATTATATTTTGTTTTTCTTAATTTTCTACATCAAAATTACCGCAACTTTTATTTAAAAAACTATAAGATCTATTGATAGTTTTAATATCTTTATCAAAAATTTTTATACATGACAATTACACAACTTAAATATACCCTTGCTGTTGCTGAATACAAAAACTTTACCATAGCAGCAGAGCATTGTTTTGTTACACAACCCACTTTAAGTATGCAAATTCAAAAATTGGAAGATGAATTAGACGCTAAAATATTTAACCGCTCTAAAAAACCAATTGAATTAACCGAAGTAGGTAAAAAAATAGTTGAACAAGCTAAAGTTATTGTTGATGAAAGTAATCGTATCCTTGACATTGTACATCAACAAAAAGGTTATGTTGGAGGTGAATTTAAACTTGGAATAATTCCTACTATTATGCCTACCTTATTACCAATGTTTTTAAAAACATTTAGTAGAAGTTATCCTAAGGTTCAATTAATAATAGAAGAATTAACTACAGAAGAAATTGTTAGGAAACTAATGGACGGTCATATCGATGCTGCCTTGGCTGCTACTCCATTAGAAAATGAAGCCATAAAAGAACGTGTTTTATATTACGAACCTTTTGTTGGTTTAATACCTAGCGAACATCGTTTATTTGAAAAAAAGAAAATAGAAGTTGACGATTTAGAAGTTGATGATATACTATTGTTAGAGGACGGGCATTGTTTTAAAGACAGTGTTATTAATTTATGTAGAACAACTAAAAGAAGCTCTACAAATCATTTTCAATTAGAAAGTGGAAGCTTTGATACTTTAATAAAACTATCAAAAGATGGCTTAGGTATGACTTTATTACCATACTTAAACACTTTAGATTTAAACGAAAAAGATAGAGAGCATTTAAGAGAGTTTGAAACGCCACCTCCTGCAAGAGAAGTCAGTTTAATTTACCACAAGTCTCAATTAAAAATGCAATTAATTGAAGCGTTAAAGAGCACAATTGATGGTGTAATTAGAGGAGCAATAGCTTTTAGTGATGTAGAAATAATTAGTCCTTTAAACAAAAATTAAACAATAAAAAATCCCGCAAATTGCGGGATTTTTTATTTAAAATTTATATTCTGATAAAGGTTTAGGAAAATCTTCAGGATTTGCAGCTAAATGATAACGAGGATCATCTACCGCTTCTTCAATTACTCCTGTAAAAATAGGACTTGCCTTATATAGTAATACTTTACAATCTTCACTTAAATGTTTTAATGTAACTTTTTTACCAGCTGCTTCATATTTTTCTACCAACCCAAAAATAGCTTCAATTGCAGAATGATCTGCAACTCTTGATTCAACAAAATCAATTTCTACATTTTCTGGATCATTTTTAATATCAAATTTTGCGTTAAAATCTGTAATACTTCCAAAGAATAATGGACCCCAAATTTCATATACCTTGGTTCCATCTTCTTTTAATCGTTTTCTTGCTCTAATTTTCTTAGCACTTGACCAAGCAAAAGATAATGCTGAGATGATAACACCAACAAATACTGCAATTGCTAAATCAAAAATTACTGTTACTGCTGATACTATAATTAAAACAAATACATCTGACTTCGGAATTTTATTCATAATTCTAAAACTAGACCATGCAAAAGTTTCAATAACCATCATAAACATAACACCTACTAAAGCTGCAATAGGAACTTGCTCTATGTATTTATCAGCAAAAAGAATAAAAGTTAATAAGGTTAACGACATCATTACTCCCGATAATCTTCCTCTACCACCTGCATTAATATTGATTACAGTCTGTCCAATCATACCACAACCACCAGTACCACCAAATAAACCGCTTACCATATTTCCTGCTCCTTGTGCCACACACTCTTTATTTCCATTCCCTCTAGTATCAGTTAATTCATCAACCAAATTCATCGTCATTAACGTTTCTATTAAACCAACAGAAGCAGCTAAGAAAGCATAAGGTGCTATAAACTTTAAGGTATCTAAATTAAAAGGTAGGTTGCTCCAAAGTTCAAGTAAATTAAGTTTTTTAGAAATTTCATCAATCCCATTTAAACCAGCTCCTCCTCCATCTCTAATGAAATCTCCAACATTAATTGAGCTTAAACCACTAAAAATTGAAATTAAGGTAACTATTAAAATAGCAGTTAATGCTGCAGGTATTTTTGTAGTTAATTTTGGTAAACCCCATACAATAAGCATTGTTAATAAAACCAAGCCTATCATAATATAAAGCTTTTCTCCTTGCATTGTAGATTTTACTACCCCACTATCTTTTACAGAGTAAAAACCATTATCTTTTATATTAAAAACAACTTTTTTCGTTATTGGATCAAAAACCTGACCTTCAGAAATTACAAATACTTCTTTATTTGTTTGATTATTTACAACTGACTTTTCTTTTATTGAATATAAAACAGTTCCTGATAATACATCTTTTACTTCATTATTACTTACGTTATAAACTAACTCTTTCTCAATAGTTTTACGCTTGTTCTGTCCATAAAAATCTTTTGAATTTTCTGTAAACATTCCCAATTGAGCCATAAAAATAACTATAGCTAATCCGTTTACAAATCCCATCATTACAGGATGCGGTATTAATCTTACAAATTTACCTAACTTTAAAACTCCTGCTAGTACTTGTATAATCCCCATTAAAACAACAGCAGCTAACAAATAAAAGTACCCCATATTTTCTACAGGATTGTCAAATAAAAGTCCTTTCGCATGTCCTTCTTGAATCATATGAACAAAAATAACAGCTACAGCACCAGCTGCACCTGAAATAAGCCCTGGTCTACCTCCAAAAATTGCTGAGATTATTCCTACTACAAAAGCTCCAAATAATGCTACTATTGGGCTAATTTGTGCTACGAAAGCAAAAGCTACCACTTCTGGTATCATAGCTAAAGAAACTGTAATACCCGCTAAAGTATCATCTTTAACGTTAATCTTCTTACTCTTAATGTATTTCATCATAATATCAACAGGTATATTCTAAAAGTTGGCAAATGTAAAGATAATTTTATTCATATAGTTTTATGTTTCATTAACTTTAATTTTGTGGACGCATTTTTTTGCTTTATTTTTGAACGTTGAACTATCAAGCCAATTTGATAGCAACCAATGAGCAGAAAAACATTACTTACATCAAAAGAAATTCAAATCATTCTGCATCGATTAGCCTGTCAGTTAATCGAAAACCATAACAATTTCTCTAATACTGTACTGATAGGACTTCAACCTAGAGGAACATACTTAGCAAAACGCTTAGCTAAATTGTTAACGGATGATTATGGAATACAAAATCTTCAATTGGGTTTATTAGATATTACTTTTTATCGAGATGATTTTCGTAGAAGAGATGAACCTTTAGAAGCTACATCAACTCAAATTGACTTTTTAATTGAAGGTAAAAAAGTTGTTATTATTGATGATGTATTGTATTCTGGAAGAAGTGTACGAAGTGCTTTAACAGCAATTCAATCCTATGGAAGACCTGAAAACATTGAATTATTAGTGTTAATTGACCGTCGTTTTAGCCGTCACCTTCCAATTCAGCCAAATTATAGAGGAAGACAAGTTGATGCTATAAATAACGAGAAGGTTGTTGTTAATTGGCAAGAAACTCATAAAGAAGATACTATTTACCTTGAACCCAAGCAAGCTAAGCTTGACTAGTTATGATTATAAAAATAAACTAAAATGAAGCAGTTAAGCGTTGAACATTTATTAGGTATTAAATACCTTAACAAAACAGACTTAGAGCTTATTTTTGAAACTGCTTCTCATTTTAAAGAAGTTATTAACCGCCCTATTAAAAAAGTTCCTTCTTTACGTGATATTACCATTGCTAATTTATTTTTTGAAAATAGTACTCGTACTAAGTTATCGTTTGAATTAGCTGAAAAACGTTTATCGGCAGATGTAATTAATTTTTCTGCTGGACAATCATCCGTAAAAAAAGGAGAAACCTTAATCGATACTGTTAACAATATTTTATCAATGAAAGTTGATATTGTTGTCATGCGTCATGCAAATGTAGGTGCTGGTATTTTCTTATCTAAACATGTAGATGCTAAAATTATTAATGCTGGTGACGGTACGCATGAGCATCCAACACAAGCATTACTAGACAGTTTCTCAATGCGTGAAGCTTTAAACAGTAATTTAAAAGGAAAAAAAATAGTTATTGTTGGAGATGTTTTACATTCTCGTGTAGCATTATCAAATATTTTCGCATTACAATTACAAGGTGCAAAAGTTAAAGTTTGTGGCCCAACAACTTTAATTCCAAGGTATATTTCTAGTTTAGGTGTTGAGGTGGAAACTAATTTAAAGAAAGCTTTAGACTGGTGTGATGTTGCAAATGTTTTACGTGTTCAACATGAACGAATGGATATTAAATACTTTCCTTCTACTAGAGAATACACTCAATTATTTGGTATTAATAAAGAGATATTAGATAATCTTGGTAAGAAAATTGTTATTATGCATCCTGGACCTATAAACAGAGGAGTTGAATTAACAAGCGATGTTGCCGATAGCGATCAATCTATTATTTTAAATCAAGTAGAAAACGGAGTTGCTACACGTATGGCTGTTATATATTTGTTAGCCCAACAGATAAAAAGATAATAATGATAATAGAAAATAAAAAGGAATATATTTTAATACATTCTGATGACAATACTTTCTCTGATTTTTTATTAAAATTTGAAAAAGAGCATGTTAATCTTAAGGAAAAACACCTAGTTATTAAAATTTCAGAAAAAAATAACACTTCTATAGAGAATATTTTATTATTTTTGAAATACGCTCACATGCATCAAATAAATGGCACATCTTTTGTAATCATAGTAAAGGATGTGAATATTGATGAATTTCCAGAGTCATTAAACATTGTTCCAACACTAGTTGAAGCAGAAGATATTATTGAAATGGAAAATATTCAGCGTGATTTAGGTTTTTAACCTAATTATTCAAATCCCCTAAAAACGAGTAACCTATGGTAAAAAAAATACTTTTATTATTTTTATTCTCAATAACATTATCTAGTTTTTCTCAAGAAAAACAGGTAGATAAGTTAGTTGCTTCACCTAATCCCTTTACCAATAACACAACTATTTCTTTTAATTCTAAAAGCGAACAAGTTGTTATTTTTACTGTTAGAAATGTGTTAGGCAAAACAGTGTATAAAAAAGAATTAAATATTTCTAAAGGACGTAACTCTTATCCTTTTAATCGTGATGATTTAAAATCTGGCATGTATATTTATGCAATACAAAGTAATAAGAACATTATTTCTAAACGTTTTGTTATAAAATAAATGAGTTTGCATTTAACTATTTTAGGATGCCACTCTGCTACCCCTAGAGTTAATGCACACCCTACATCTCAGTATTTAGAAATTAATAATCGCCATTTTTTAATCGATTGTGGAGAAGGCACTCAAAGACAAATGAGAAAATATAAGATTGGTTTTTCTAAAATCAATCACATATTTATCTCTCATTTACATGGAGATCATTTTTTTGGATTAATTGGCTTAATATCTACATTTGGAATACTTAACCGAGAAAAAGACTTACATATTTATGGTCCTAAAGGAATTAAAGAAGTTACAGTACTTCAGTTAAAAATTTCTAAATCTTGGACCAGATACAATATTGTTTTTCATGAATTAGATTCAAAAGAAAGTGAATTAATTTTTGAAGATGATAAAATATCTGTTCACACCATTCCCTTAGACCATAGAGTATATACTAATGGTTTTTTATTTAAAGAAAAATCAAAACCAAGAAAATTGCATATTGAAAATATTCAGCAATATGATGAAATAGATACTTGTGATTTTCATAATATAAAAGCTGGGAAAGACTTTATATTATCTACAGGAGAAATTGTTCCTAATAGTGAATTAACAATTGACCCTCCAAAACCAAAAAGTTATGCTTTTTGTAGTGATACTGCTTTTAAACCTGGTATAATACCTATTATTAAAGATGTTAACCTATTGTATCATGAAGCTACTTTTTTAAAAGACAGAGAAGATTTGTGTGAAAAAACCAAACATTCAACAGCTGAACAAGCTGCTACTATTGCTAACGAAGCAAATGTAGGTAAGTTAATTATTGGACATTATTCTAGTAGGTATTCGAATTTAAAAGACTTTAAAAAAGAAGCACAAACAGTTTTTAATAATGTTGAATTAGCCGAAGCTGGCAAACAATACTCTACAAACTCTTTCCCTATAGAAATTTTAAATTAATATTGATTGGTTGATAATAAAACCAAAGTACAAGCTACTTCAGCCTTAATTCCTTTTTCCTTTAACATTTTTGAGAACTCAAAATTTTCAGTACCAGGATTAAAAATTACTCTTCTAGGATTTAATTTTAATATATAATTATAATATTCTTCTTGTCTTTTCGGATTCAAATATAAAGTAACGGTATCAATATTTTCAAACACTATTTTTTCAGTTATAATATCAATATTATTTACTTTTCCTTTTCTCAAACCTATAGCTAGAATTTTGATTGCTCTCTCACTCAATCTTTTAAGAGCAATGTTAGAATACTTATTTGGATTTAAAGATGCTCCGAGAACTAAAGTTATTGCTTTCATAGTTGTTAATAATACGTTAAACTCTGTTAAATGAAGTAACAAAAGTAATCAATAAGTAGTCTATTAGGCATCAAAACAATTCAAAAACAAACAAAATGAGAAACATATTACTAATACTTTTAACAGCATTCAGTGTAAATTTATTTGCTCAAATGCCTAAAAGTAACTTACCAAAACCTGGTTCCATATCCGGTAAAGTCATTGACCAAACAACTAAAGAACCACTACCTTACGTTAACATTATAATCAAAGATACTGCTAATAAAATTTTAACTGGTGGTATTACTAACGACAATGGTACTTTTTCAATAAAAAATATTCCTGAAGGTAAAAATATGGTTGAGGTTCAATTTATTGGATATAAAACTGTAACGAAACCAATAATTATAAATAATAAAAGAAGAAAAATTAACCTAGGAACTATTTCTTTAACAGAAGATTCTACCACTCTTGAAGAGGTTGAGGTAAGAGCGGAAACATCTTCTGTAACTCAAAAAGTTGATAGAAAAGTAATTAATGTTGGTAAAGATTTAACTTCTGCAGGTGCAACTGCATCTGAATTATTAAACAATGTGCAATCTGTAAGCGTAGATAGTCAATCTGGTAATATTAGCTTAAGAGGTAATGAAAACGTACGTGTATTAGTTGATGGAAAACCTACAAATATTCCTGCTGCTCAACTATTAAAACAAATTCCATCAACTTCAATTAAAAGTGTTGAATTAATTACCAATCCTTCAGCAAAATATAACCCAGAAGGAATGAGTGGTATTATTAATATTGTTTTAAATAAAAATGCTAACATGGGCTTTAACGGTTCTGTTAATACTGGACTTGAAGTTGGACATTATGTACGTTACAATGCATCTACCAACATGAACTATAAAACTGGAAAAGTTAACTTTTTTGGGAATTATGGATTTAATGGTGGAGACCGTTACAACTTTGGTTATGTTAATAGACCAGGTGTAAACAATCAAGATTTTATTTTTAAGAATGATAATCAATCACATCTTTTCAAATTTGGAGCAGATATTTATTTAAACGATAAAAATACTTTATCTTTTTATACAACTCAAAATTGGTTTGATAGTAAAGCTAGTGGACGTGCTAAAATTTTTGACGGAGCTGGCACCTTGACTGCACACTCACCTAATACTCAAACATCTGATAGTCATAACCAAACTTATAACGTTAACTTTAAGCATGATTTTGAAAAGAAAGGTCATAATATAGAACTTGAAGCAACTTATTCTAAAAACGAATCTCCTAATTTATTAGATAATGACTTTTTATTAAACACTCAACAAGACTATATTAATGATATTAATAATAATAGAAACAATACATTAATTAACTTAGACTACACAAATCCAGTATCTAAAAATGGTAAATTAGAATTAGGGTTTGAATATAGAGTTAATAAAACTGATAATACTAACTTAACTACTCAAGTTGGATTTAGCAATTCTTCATTTACTTATGATAGAGATATTTTCTCTGGGTATGTAAATTATGGTCACAAATTCGGTAAAGTAACCATGCAATTAGGTGCTCGTTTAGAAAACTATGAAATTGAAGGGGTTTTTAACCAAGTAGGGCAACCATCGGCAACAGTTACAGATAAAATATTCTCAGTATATCCTTCAGCATTTTTCACTTATAACCCAACGGATAAAAATCAATTTCAATTAAGTTATAGTAGAAGAGTTGATAGACCTGGAATTGGACAATTAAACCCAATTAGAGAATGGAGTACACCATTAATTACATCAGTAGGTAATCCTAATTTAGTTCCTCAATTTACAAACTCTCTTGAGATTAATTATACTAGAAGAATTAAAGGTGGTTCAGTTACATTTGGAACTTTCTATAGAAATATTAATGATGTAATTAATAGAGCAACATATGAAGATCCTAGTGATCCAAACAGACAAATTTTAACACATGCTAATTTTGATGATACTGATGCATATGGTTTAGAATTCTCTACAAATTACAGAATAGCAAAATGGTGGAGAGCTAATGCTAGTATGGATTTTTACTCTCAAAAACAATTTGGGACGAATGATATTAGTAACCCAACTGCTCCAAGAAGAGAAGTAAAAACTGAAATTTTTAATGCTAGAATTAGTAATAGTTTTACGGTTTCAAAGAAATTACGTTTACAATTATTCGCTATGTATAGAGGGCCAAGAAAAGACATCCAATGGGATGTAGATCCAATGACAATGGTTAACTTAGGCGCTAACTATAGTGTCTTAAAAGGAAAAGGAAATTTTACTTTTAGAGTAAATGATATTTTTAACACTATGCGTTTTAAATTTAACTCAACAAATCCTTTTGTACAAAACGGACGTTTTAAATGGGAAAGTAGAACTACTTATTTAGGATTCAACTATAGATTTGGTGGAGGGAAAAACAAAGCTAAACGTAGAAGAAATAGAGATAATAATGAAAAAAGTGGTGGCGGTGGCTTTATGTAAGAGTCCTACTACTTAAAAACAAAAAAACCGAAGTTTATGACTTCGGTTTTTTTGTTTTTAATTTAATAATTAATTACCAACGAATCACAACTGACCCCCAAGTAAATCCGCTACCAAAAGCAGCTAATACTACTAAATCATTATCTTTTATTTTTCCTTTCTCCCAAGCTTCAGTTAATGCTATAATAACAGAAGCTGCAGTAGTATTACCGTACTTCATAATATTATTATATACTTTATCATCAGAAAGTTGAAATTTCTTTTGAATAAACTGTGCGATACGTAAATTTGCTTGATGTGGTATTAACATATCAATATCGTCTTTCTCTAATCCATTCGCTTGTAATCCTTCAATAATTGCTTCAGAAAAACGCCCTATTGCATGTTTAAATACAAATTGTCCGTTCATATATGGGTAATAAGAAACATCATCTGGATCATTCTTTTCTAATATTTCCGGTACCCAACGACTTGTTGACGGGCCTTCTAAAACCAGCTCTTTTGCATGCTTTCCTTCTGAGTGCAAATGAGAAGATAAAATACCTTTTCCTTTTTCTTCAGAACGAGAAAGTACAGCAGCTCCCGCTCCATCTCCAAAAATTACAGTTACACCTCTTCCTCTAGTAGATTTCTCCAATCCTCCAGAATGATTCTCAGCTCCAATTACTAAAATGTTTTTATACATTCCTGTTTTAATAAACTGATCTGCTACTGACATAGCATATATAAAACCTGAACACTGATTACGTACATCTAATGCTCCAATAGTTGGCATATCTAACATTTCTTGTACTTGTACCCCACCCCCAGGAAAATACATATCAGGACTTAGAGTTGCAAAAACAATAAAATCTATATCGTCTTTAGTTAAGCCAGCTCTTTCAATTGCAATTCTAGATGCTTTTGCCCCCATAACAGCAGTTGTATCTCCTGTTTTTGGATCAATCCATCTACGCTCTTTAATTCCTGTTCTTTCTTGAATCCATTCATCAGAAGTATCCATAAACTCTTTTAAGTCATTATTAGTAACCACATTATCTGGCACATAATAACCTAATCCTGTTATTTTTGAATTATACATATTTTAATGTTGATTTTTTTGATTTTTCTACTCTCAAAAGTAGCAATTAATTTATAATGTAACAATGCTCTTAATATATTTGTATGCATAAATACATCTTTATATACCAAATACAAATCAATTATTGCAACTCACACAACTCTTTATTTAAAATTTGTCCATTTTAAAAAAAAGTATTTTCTTAGAGGTCTATGCCCCTTAAAAAAACATTCCAATTAATTTTATTTATTTTATCTGCTGAAATAATTTATGCGCTACCTTATGTATTCATAAGAATTTTTAGGCCTACTTTTTTATATGCTTTTGATATTTCAAATACTAATATAGGCTACTGCTATACTATATATGGTATTATTGCCTTAGTTTCTTATTTTTTCGGAGGAATTATAGCAGATAAATATCAACCTAAATACTTAATGAGTTTAGCTTTGTTTTTAACTGGCTTAGGAGGTTTTTTTTGGGTTCTTTTCCCATCGTTAACTACACTTTACATTTTATATGCTTATTGGGGTGTTACTACTATTCTACTATTTTGGTCTCCCTTAATAAAAGCTACACGCATATGGGGAGGTAATGATAAACAAATAACTGGTTTTGGTTTTTTAGAAGGAGGTAGAGGAATTGTAGCTGCAATTATAGGTACTTTAGGCGTTTTTCTTTTTTCTTATACTATTCCAGAAACAAATCTATCGAAGATCCAATTACAAACAGCAATGAATAAAGTATACCTTATTATTTCTATTTTAAGTATACTTTTAGCTGGTCTATTTTTATTACTCCCAAATTATAGTAATGAAGAAAAAAGTAAAATAATAACAACTAAAAGTTATAAATATAACATTTTAGAATCTTTTAAATATCCTGTCATATGGATATTAATGTTAATTATTTTATCCGCTTATACCGGTTTTAGAATTGGGGATATTTTCACACAATATGTCAGTGAAATATATAATTACAATGAAAAAGAATCAGCTTCTTTAGGGGTTGCTTTTGCTTATTTAAGACCCTTAATTTGTTTAGTTGTAATTTTTTTAGCTAAAGATAAAACTCCTACAAAATGGCTAATTATAGGTTTTACTATTATGGCAATTGGTAGCTTATTTTTAACATTAAGTCTTAATTTATCAATAACATATATTGCTGGTTTAACTTCTTTAGTTAGTACCCTAATTGGAGTTTATGTTATAAGAGTTGTGTATTTTACTATTTTAGAAGAAACAAATATTCCTTTAACCATTACAGGAACAGTTATAGGTCTAATATCTATATTTTGCTTTCTTCCGGATATTTTCACGGGACCTTTAATTGGATATTATTTAGATGAAATTGGAGGTGAAGTTGGTTATCAATATTTATTTATTTTCCTTTTAGCGAACTCTATAATTGGTTTACTAGCTTCAATATTTTTACATAAGACGATGAAACTAAGAAGATAATTCTGTCATCTTGTCACAAAACTTTATTTGGTATTTTTTTTGACTACTCTATCATCAGAAAATAATATCAAACAAAATATATAATTATGAGTAAAGGAAACATTAATGTATCGGTAGAAAATATATTTCCACTGATTAAAAAATTCTTGTATTCTGATCACGAAATCTTTTTACGTGAGTTAATTTCAAACGGAACAGATGCTACCACAAAGTTAAAACACCTTATTTCAATTGGTGAAGCTAAAACTGAATTAGGTAATGCTAAGATTGAAATTAGCATTAATAAAGATGCAAAAACTTTAACTATTAAAGATCAAGGTTTAGGTATGACAGCTGATGAGGTTGAAAAATACATTAACCAAATTGCCTTTTCTGGAGCTGAAGAGTTTTTAGATAAATATAAAGATGATAAAAACGAAACTGGTGTAATTGGTCACTTTGGTTTAGGTTTTTATTCGGCTTTTATGGTAGCTGATAAGGTTGAATTAATTACAAAATCTTTTAAAGATGAGCCAGCAGCTCATTGGACATGTGATGGTTCTCCAGAATTTACTTTAGAAGCTCATGATAAAGCTGATAGAGGAACTGAAATCGTTTTACACATTGCTGAAGATTCTTTAGAGTTTTTAGAAGAAAGCAAGATTTCTGGTTTATTAAATAAATACAATCGTTTTAACCAAGTGCCAATTAAATTTGGAACTAAAAAAGTAAACGATCCTGATTTTACGCCTCAAACTACAACGGATGCTGAAGGTAAAGAAACAACAGAGCCTCATAAACAAATTGAAGTTGACGCAATTATCAACAATACAAATCCTGCTTGGACAAAAGCTCCAGCTGATTTAAATGATGAAGATTACACAAACTTTTATAGAGAGTTGTATCCAATGCAATTCGAAGAATCTTTATTTCATATTCACTTAAATGTAGATTACCCATTTAACTTAACTGGAATTTTATTCTTCCCTAAGTTATCTCAGAATTTAGACATGCAAAAGGATAAAATCCAATTGTATCAAAACCAAGTTTTTGTAACTGATAACGTTGAAGGAATTGTACCTGACTTTTTACAGATGTTAAAAGGTGTTATCGATTCTCCAGACATTCCATTAAATGTTTCTCGTTCTGGTTTACAAGCAGATGGAGCAGTAAAGAAAATCTCTGGTTATATCACTAAAAAAGTAGCTGACAAACTAAGCTCTTTATTCAAAAAAGATCGTGAAGATTTTGAGAAAAAATGGAACGATATCAAAGTTATTATTGAATACGGAATGTTATCGGAAGATAAATTCTTTGACAAGGCTAAGAAATTTGCTTTATATCCAACAGTAAACGATACGTTTTTTACATTTGAGGAATTAGTTGAAAAAACTAAAGACATACAAACTGACAAAGATGGTAATCACGTAATTTTATACGCTTCCAACAAAGATGCACAACACAGTTATATTCAAGATGCAACAGCTAAAGGATATGAAGTATTAGTGTTAGATTCTCCAATTGTATCGCATTTAATGCAAAAACTAGAAACTTCTGGTGAAACTAAAGTTCAATTTACACGTGTAGATGCTGACCATATTGATAATTTAATTAAGAAAGATGATACTGTTATTTCGAAGCTTTCTGACGAAGAAAAAGAGAAGTTAAAACCAGTTATCGAAGGAGCAGTTAATAACACTAATTATACAGTTCAATTAGAATCTATGGATTCTTCTAGCTCTCCTTTCTTAATCACTGTTCCAGAATTTATGCGTCGTATGAAAGAAATGCAAGCTTCTGGTGGTGGAGGTGGAATGATGGGAATGGGTAATTTACCAGAAATGTACAATTTAGTAGTAAATACCAATCACCCTTTAGTTTCTGAAATTTTAAATGCAAACGAAGATGATCAAAAGCGTTTAACAACGCAAGCATTTGACTTAGCTAAATTATCTCAAAACTTATTACATGGTGAAGAATTAACAAACTTTATCAAGCGTAGCTACGAATTAATAAAATAGTAAAATTACTATTTTATGTTTGCAACAAATCATAAATTTAAAGCCTCTTTGTTTAATTCAAAAGAGGCTTTTATTATTTCTAAAAAATGAAACCAAAGCTAGAAAAAGGGTTAATTAAAATTATAGAAAGTGACAAATGGATGATTACTATTCTGAAAACTGTTAGAGATTTAAATTTGAATGACTCTTGGATAGGCGCTGGATTTATTAGAAATAAAATTTGGGATGAAAAACACAGGAATCAACGAACAAAGTTGAACGATATTGATGTAATATATTTTGACAAAAACAAGTCTTCTAAAAAACATGACTTATTAATTGAAAACAAACTAAAACTTATAGACCCTATATTAAATTGGTCGGTAAAAAACCAATTCAGAATGAATATTAGAAATGGTCATGAGCCATATTCTAATTGTGAAAAAGCAATTTCTTTTTGGCCAGAAACTGCTACTGCTATAGCCATAAGAATAACACAAAAAAACAAAATTGAATATATAGCGCCTTATGGTTTAGAAGATCTTTTTAATCTTATGGTTATTCCAACCCCCAAATTTAATCTTACTATATACAATAACAGAATCAAAAAGAAAATGTGGAGTGAAAAATGGCCTAAACTATCTATAAAACTTAAATATGAAAGTTAATTTCTTATTTTATTAATTAGAGTTAATACTTCTTTTTAATCAAATTCTAAAACAATAGAAGTAAGCTAAAAAATTAAGTTTTCTTTAACGTAAAGAACAATTTCATCTCTAATAATTTCTAATACATTTGTTGCATATTTTATATAGTAGAGTATAATGTATAATAGGTTGGGGAACTTATTATTTAATATAAAAGAATCCTAGAATCTAGGGTTCTTTTTTTTTATTATTTATTTTAAAGATTTGTGTTTAATCTTATATTTTTAAAAGAATATTTCTCTCCTAAAAAGCTTTAAATTTAAATATCTTTGTAATTTATAAATTAATCATAAGAATGCTAAAAAGAATTCCTAATTATATTAAGTTCCTTTCCTTAAATACATTTTTTTTACTCTTGTATATCTTTACTTTTAGAGTACTTTTTTTTAATTTCTTTACAGGTTTAAGTAAAGCCTCCTCTTCTGAAGTATACAAGGCTTTTTTATTAGGTTTACGATTTGACATTAAATTAGCTTCAATTAGCTTTCTTCCCTTAGCTATTTTACTATTCATTGTTAATCATCGTTTTTTTAAATACCGCTTTTATAAAATATTTAGTTCAATATATATAATAACCGTTTACTTAATTATTACCTTATTTCATCTTTTTGATTTTGGCTATTACGATTATTTAAACATTCGTTTAGATGCTGCTTCTTTGCGGTTTTTAAGTAATTTAAAAATATCTACTCAAGTACTTTTTGAAAGTTATCCTGTTTTTAAAGGTCTATTTGCTTTTATCATACTTACATTCATATTGTATAAGTTCTCAAACTGGTTATACAATATATTTACTTTTAATAACGAAAATAGTTCTAAAAAAAAGAAAGCTTTTTTTATAATAATTCCATTTCTTTTATTCGCCTTTGGAATTTATAACAGTTTCACTCACTATCCTTTACGATGGAGCCAAGCTTTTTTCTCAAAAAACACAGCCGTAAATCAATTTGCATTAAATCCTGTTTTGTATTTTTTTGATAGTTTTAAATTTAGAAATGAAGGTTTTGATATTGAAAAAACAAAAAAGTATTACCCTTCTATTGCTAAAGAGTTAGGTTTACCAAAAGACAACTTGTCTTTTGAAAGAAAAAATATTAAAAATGATACTTTAACAAATAAACCAAATGTGGTTATTGTTATGTTAGAATCTCTAGGTGTTGTTCCAATGAGTTATTATGGAAATCCAATAAATACAACTCCTAAAATAGATAGCTTACTAAATAAAAGTGTTAGTTTTTCTAACTTTTATGTTCATAAATCTGGTACAGCAGCAAGTGTTTTTGCTAGTATTACAGGTTTACCCGATATAGATGGTATTAGAACAGCATCAAGAAACCCAAGAATAATAGATCAAAGGATTGTCTTTGATCAGTTTAAAGGTTATGAAAAGTTATATTTCTTGGGAGGGAGTGCCAATTGGGCAAACATTAGAGGTGTTTTTCAATCAAATATAAATGGATTAAAAATATTTGAAGAAGGGAGTTTTAAAACTGAAAAAAGAGCAGATGTTTGGGGTATTGATGATTATGAACTTTTTAAAGAGTCTGATTTAGAACTTCGAGAACTACATAAAAAAGAAAAACCTTTTATTGCGTATATTCAAACAGCAACCAATCATATGCCTTTTACTGTTCCTGAACAAAAAGAGAGCTATAAACCCTTAAAAGAAAATGAAATACCTCCTTCTTTACTTAAAGAAGCTGGCTTTGATGGTATTAAGCGTTTAAATGCCTTACGTTATTTAGATTTTAATGTAAACAAGTTTTTAAAACGCGCTAAAAAATCTGGATATTATGATAATACAATTTTTCTGTTTTTTGGAGACCATAACACATCTATGAGTCATGTAAATAAATTTAAAAAATTATATGACTATAAATTAAACCTTCATAATGTACCTTTTTTTATACATGCTCCTAAATATATTAAACCAAGTAAAATTAAGAAGTACACAAACTTAATTGATATACTACCTACAGCTGCCAGCTTAGCTAATATTGAATATACAAATTATACTTTAGGAAGTAATGCCCTTGATAAAAATAGTAACGCAAACTTTGCCTTTCTTTATCAAAAAATAAAAGGAGAACCTGCAATAACTCTTTTAAAAGATTCATTACAATATTCTAAAACTATACATAGTAATTATAGTCATTTATATAATATGAATACTGATAAAGAAAAAGTGGATATCAAAAAAAACTATCCAAATTTGTATAAAAAAATGGATAGTTTAACGAATGCTATTTATTATAGTACAAAATATTTATACTATAACAACAAAAAAAATTAATTGAATATTTTTAAATTCAAATATTTATATAAATGATATGATAAACAACCTATTATTGTACCGTTTATAAAACCAAATAATATATCTAAAGGAAAATGTACTCCTAAATACAATCTACTATAAGCAAAGATCAAAGGAAAAAATGCTAATAGTTTAATATAGTTTGTATACTCTTTTAAAAGCATAATTATAAAGATAGCTACTACTGTAGATGTTGTTGCATGTCCAGATGTAAAGCTATAACTCTGAGGCTTTATTAATGTTCTTAAAACCTCTTTAATCTCTGGGTCATTATTGGGTCTCAATCTTTCAAAAACTCCTCTAATTACATTAGTAATTTGGTCTGAAAAAGTAATTAGTAAAGCTATAAATACAACTGTAAAAATCCCTTTTTTTAATCCTAAAAATTTAAATACTAAAAAGAGTATTAATATAAATAACGGTGTCCAAGAAAATTGGTTGGTTATTGTTAACCAAATTCCATCCCATTGCTCATTCCCTAAACTATTTAAGAAAATTAAAAGCTCTTTATCTTTTTGAATTATATAATCTAACAAACCTATTTACCTACTTTTAATACTTCTATTTCAAAAATTAAATCAGATTTAGAAGGAATAGGCCCCAATTCTCTTTCTCCGTAACCTAAATAATAAGGAATAAAAAATCTTTTTTTGTCTCCTTCTCTCATTCCTTTTACACCTTCTTTCCATCCTGCTATTAGAGGTAAATTAGGGTCATCAATAGTAAATGTAAATGGCTTGGCTTTATCCAAACTAGAATCAATCTTCTTTCCATTTTGCAAATATAATGTATAGTGCACCGTAGTAGGAATAGCTGAATTTACTTTCTTACCATTTCCTTTTTGGATTTCTAAGACTTTTAACCCAGAATCTGTTGTTTTAGATTTATAATAACCTTTCTCTTCTAAAAATTTTCTTTTCTTTTCTTTAATAGCTCTTTCTCTTTCTTTTTTTCTTTCTTCTACATTTGCTATTTCGCTTTCAAAAACAATAGGAGCATCAAATTTCTTAGCTTCTCCTCCAACACGTATAATTTCAACTTTATTAATATAATCGTTTTGCTTAATAGTATCAACTATATTTTGCCCCTTTTGTACTATTCCAAAAATTGTATGTTTACCATTTAACCAAGGTGTTTCTTTATGCGTAATAAAAAACTGACTTGAATTAGATGCTGGTCCAGAATTAGCCATAGATAATACTCCTGGCCCATCATGTTTATATATTAATTTTGCATCTTGATCTAAAGGAAATTCATCATCAAACTTGTACCCCGTGTCACCTGCTCCAGTTCCAGTTATATCTCCACCTTGAATCATAAAGTCTTTAATTACTCTGTGAAATTTTGTTCCATCATAATAAGGTTTTCCTTTTAATGAATCTGTTATTTTAGGATTACTACCTTCTGCTAACGACACAAAATTAGCAACTGTCATAGGAACTTCCTTTTCATGTAACTTAATCAAAATATCTCCGCGGTTTGTTTGTATATCAGCATATATTCCATTTTCTAAATCAGGATATTTTATTGATTTACAAGCCGAAAATAGCACAACAACTGCTATTAAAATTTTAAATAATTTCATTTATTTTATTTTAGGTTTCTCTTATAAACAATCAATTAGGTTAGTAACACATACTAACCTAATTGATTTTCACTTATTTATATTTTTTATTACTTAGATTCAAGTAATTCTACTTCAAAAACTAAAGCTGAAAAAGGTTTAATTTTTGCCCCTCTTTGTTGAGGTCCATATGCTAACTCTTGAGGAATAAAGAATTTGTATTTAGCTCCAGGTTTCATTAACTGTAAACCTTCTGTCCACCCTTTAATAACTTGGTTTACTCCAAACTCACTTGGTTGTCCTCTATCTACAGAACTATCAAAAACAGTTCCGTCGGTTAATGTTCCGTGATAATGTACTTTTACACGTGAAGTTGCAGTAGGAGCCTCTCCTTTTCCTTCTTTTAACACTATATATTGTAAACCACTATTTGTAGTTTTAACCCCTTCTTTTGTTTTATTTTCAGCTAAGAACTTTTCACCTTCTTTTTTATATTCTCCAAAGTCTTTTTCAGCTTTTTTAGCTTGCTCTTCTTGTTGTTTCTTCATTTTTTCTTGTTGTTTCTTTTGAAAAAATGATTGTAAAATAAAATTGATATCTTTTGATTCAACTAAAAGATTGGTAGAATCAATTCCATTTTTAAATCCTTGAACAAATAAATCTTGATTCATTTCATCGAAACTTGTCTTAATTTTATTTGCCATATCTAATCCAAGAGCGTAACTAACAGAATCAACTTCTGTTGCTAATGAATTACTAGATTTAAACTGGCTAGTATTATTACTACATGAAACAATTGATAAACCTACAACTGTAACTGCTAAAATTTTGGTTAATTTCATTTTTTATTTATTTGATTTTATATCTATTAATGTTACTGTACTTTTTATTGGCTGATTAACAGCTATCTTATTTCCATCTCCTGTAACTCCAAAAGCACTATATGATGGAATCACAAATGTAATAGTTTCTCCTTTTTTCATCAACTTTATTCCTTCTTGTAAAGCTGGAATAAAATCTTCTTTATCAATTTTATAACTTTTTTGTTCTTTTTCATATATAATAGTACCATTCAAATCAGTAATATCATAAGAAATTAAAACATGATCTTCAAAAGCTGGTTTTATAGTATTTACTGAATCTTTATTATTATAAGTATACCAAAAACCTTGAGAAGCTATTTCATATTTATTAATTGTATCTTTTAAAATCCAATTTTCAATATATTTTTTCTCTAAAGCGTTTAATTTTTTATTCTTCTCTATAATTTCCTTGTAAAAATCATTAGTCCCTTGCTTTTTAGGCCTCCTTGCCTCCGGTTTCTTACAAGAAACTATTCCTAAGACCAACAAAGAAAAAAAAATAATTCTAAACTTCATAAGATGTTTCTAATTCGTTTTTATATTTAGGTAACAACGCTGTAAACATAGTAATAGTATCTTCCATAGATTCTAAACTTTTTCCTCCTGCTGCATTATCATGCCCTCCTCCATTAAAATAATTTCTAGCAAACTGATTTACAGAAAACTTACCTTTACTACGAAGCGACATTTTTATTATTCCTTGCTCTTTATCTTCAATAAAAATAGCTGCAAATACAATCCCTTTCAAAGATAATGCATAATTAACAACTCCTTCGGTATCACCTTTCTCGTAATTAAATCGTTTCTTTTCTTCTTCTGATAAGGTTATAAATGCTGTTTTATAATCAGGCAAAACTTTCATATTACTTAATGCCTGACCTAACAACAATAATCTGTTATAAGAGTTTGCATCGTGTACATTACTATGAATTTTATCGTTTTCAGCACCTTTATCTATTAAGTCTGCAATAATACGGTGCGTAGTACTTGTTGTAGACCTAAATCGGAAAGAACCCGTATCTGTCATTATTCCAGTATACAAACAAGTAGCAATGTTTTTATCAATCAAATTAACATCTCCCATCATTTCTATAAAATTATAGACCATTTGACAGGTTGATGACATTGTCGTATCTGAATACATATATTCAAAATCATCTGGTTGTTGATGATGATCGATTAATGCAAAGTTGTTTTTATACTTCTCTAAAGTATTTTGCATATCGCCTCCTACCCTATGAAAAGCATTAAAATCTAGCAAAAAAATAATTTCAGATTTGTCTAAAGCTTTTACACTCTGCGTATTTTGACGATCGAAACGCTTAACAGTTTCCGAGCCTGGAATCCAGTGTAAAAAATCTGGATATTCATTAGGCATTAACACCTGAGTAGTATGTCCTTTTTTATCAAAATAGTGCTTCAATCCTAAGGTAGATCCTACTGCATCACCATCTGGATTTCTATGACCTATTATCACAATATTTTTAGGTTCTGATAAAAATTCTTGTAGTTCTTTAAAGTGTTTTAAAATCATAAGTGGCGAAGATACAATTAAATTAAAAAAATTATGTAATTTCGCGCCGATTTGTGCGAAGTTCGCACTTACATTTTTTATTTACTTTATTTATAGAAACTTATAATAATGGCAACAAATAGAACTTTTACAATGATTAAACCAGATGGTGTTGAAAACGGACATACTGGTGCAATTTTAGACAAAATTAATGCTGCAGGTTTTAGAATCGTAGCAATGAAAAAAACTCAAATGACGAAGCGTGATGCTGAAGCTTTTTATGCTGTGCACAACGAGCGTCCTTTCTTTGGTGAATTAGTTGAGTTTATGACTCGTGGACCAATTATCGCTGCGATCTTAGAAAAAGATAACGCTGTTGAAGACTTTAGAACTTTAATTGGTGCTACTAATCCAGCTGAAGCTGCTGAAGGAACTATTCGTAAAATGTTTGCTACTTCTATTGGAGAAAATGCAGTACACGGTTCTGATTCTGATGAAAATGCAGCTATCGAAGGTGCTTTCCATTTTTCTGGTAGAGAAATGTTTTAAGGAAAACACTTTTTTAAATATATTTAAAACTCGTTACTTAATTGTGACGAGTTTTTTATTTTTAACTTATTATATAATAAATTCACCCGTATTTTACTGAATAAAAGAGATTCTATTTTATGCAAAAGAAAGATCAAATTATAAATCTATTAGACAATTTAATTGATTTACTGAAAGAAGAAGAACAAGAAAACTGGGTCTTATTTTTTTCAAAAATCAAATACGATTTAAATCAAAATAAAAATCTTAACACCTCTACTTCTGACATCCTTAATGTTTATGCTGGAATGGGATCTTTTAATGACGTATATTTAACAAAGAACTTAAATAATAATATTGATTTTTTAAACCTAAAAAATCAATTATGGAAATTAACTACTAGCTTAAAAATTGAATTAAGAAAAAACTAAACCAGCATCAATTTCTTAACCAAATCCTCTCCCATCTCTTCATTAATCATTCGTACAATTTTATCTTTCCCATAGCTTAACTCTTCTCGCAATACTGAAGACGACAAGCAAATAATTAAAGTTCCATTTTGTAATTTTACTTCAGTAGTATAAGATGCAACACCAGCTCCCATTAATTTCTCCCACGCCTCTTCAATATGAATTTTCTGAAAACCCTTATTTAATTTACCCTCTTTAATATAACTACCTAATAAATCTTTTATTGAAAAACTATCGCTTTCTCTTTTTGCCATTACTACTTGATAAAATATTTTTAATTTAATTTAAAAATTTGATACTCTTGATTACTCTGTTTAATTACATTCTCTGTACGTTCAAAATGCGTATCCGTTATAAAAATCTGACCAAAAGCATCGTTATTAACTAGATCAACAATTTGAGCTACTCTATTTTCATCAAGTTTATCAAAAATATCATCTAGTAACAAAATTGGTGTTACGTTCGACTGCTTTTTAATAAACTCAAACTGTGCTAATTTCAGCGCTATTAAATACGATTTTTGTTGTCCTTGAGAACCAAACTTTTTTATTGGATACTCTCCTATTTCAAAATTTAAATCGTCTTTATGTATTCCAGCGGAGGTGTATTGCAACATCCTATCTTTTTCTAAATTCTGAACAAGTAAATCTGCTAAAGGCAATTCATGTAACTGACTCTTATAACGTAAATTCACTTCCTCTTTAGCTCCTGATATAATTTGATGCTTCTCATTAAAAATAGGTACAAACTCTTCTAAAAAAGTTTTTCTCTTTGTATAAATAACGGTTCCGTACTCAACTAATTGCTCATCGTACACCTTTAAATTTAAGGCATCAAAAGTTCTATTCGCTGCGAAGTACTTTAACAACGCATTTCGTTGACTTACAGTTTTATTATATGAGATTAATGTTTGTAGATATTTTTTATCCTGTTGAGATATTACACCATCAATAAACTTCCTTCGTGTATCACTTCCTTCTACAATTAAATCTCTATCTGCAGGCGAAATAATAACTAGTGGTAATTGCCCAATATGCTCAGAAAACTTGTCGTACGCTTTTCCGTTACGTTTTAAAACTTTTTTCTGCCCTCTTTTTAAAGAACAAACAATTTTCTCATTTCTATCATTTAATAAATAATCACCTTCTATCATAAAAAATTCTTGACCATGTCGAATATTCTGACCAGCAACAGAATTAAAATAACTTTTTGCAAATGATAAATAATAAATAGCGTCTAAAACATTGGTTTTCCCAATACCATTGTTCCCTACAAAGCAATTTATTTTCTTTTGAAAATCAAAAGTTTGAGTTTCAATGTTCTTAAAATTGACCAAAGATATTTTTTGCAAATACATGAATGATTGTTATTATCAGAAAAGAAAGCGCAAATTATTGAAAATTTTACGAATATTCGGTTTTTAAAATCCAATTAAAAAAACTATTTTTGCGACCACTAATTTTTAAGCAATTATGGCTACATACAAGAAAAGAGGTTACAAACCTAAGAAAGAAAAGGTTGTACAAGAAGTAGAAGAAAATTTTGACGAATCGCAAAGTACTACAGCAGAAGTATTTAACACTTTAGATGAGACTGCGAATAAATCAGAAGAATGGATTGAGAAAAATAGCAAGCCATTATTTTACGGATTGGTAACTATCGCAGCTTTAATCTTAATCTACTTAGCTTATACTAAATTTGTTGCAGAACCAACAGAAAGAGATGCTTCTAATAATTTAGCTTATCCAAGAGTTTTATTTGAAAAAGCAAGTACATCTGCAGGTGTAAAAGCTGATTCTTTATACAACTTAGCTCTTGTTGGAGGTGTTGATGGTAAATATGGTTTTACTGATATTGCTTCAATGTACGGTGGAACTAAAGCTGGAAACTTAGCGAACTACTATGCTGGTATTTCTTATTTAAAAATGAAGAAGTATGAAAAAGCTATTGAATATTTAAGTGACTTTAGTTCTGATGATGAATTATTAGGTCCTACTGCTTTAGGTGCTATTGGTGATGCTTTCGCTGATATTAACCAACCTAAAGATGCTTTAGTATATTACGAAAAAGCAGCTAACAAAAAAGACAATCAATTTACTTCTCCTTTATTCTTATTCAAAGCAGCTCAAATTGCAATGGATTTAAAAGAGTATAGTAAAGCTGAAAAATTATATACAACCATTAAAGAAAAATACGCTAATACCGATCAAGGTAGAGATATTGAAAAATATATCAATAGCGCAAAATATGCTCAATAATGGCTACAACAAATTTATCTTATTACGATAAAGCTTCAATCCCAAATGCGAAATCTTTTCGATTTGGGATTGTTGTTTCAGAATGGAATCCTGAAATTACTGGTAATATGCACAAAGGTGCTATAGAAACTTTAATAGACTGTGGTGCTGATGAGAATAATATTATTTCTTGGGATGTACCTGGTAGTTTCGAATTAGTTTATGGTTGTAAAAAAATGGTAGAAACTCAAAAAGTAGATGCCATTATTGCCATTGGAAACGTAATTCAAGGAGAAACGAAACATTTCGATTTTGTATGTGATGGTGTTACGCAAGGAATTGTAGATTTAAACATTAAATATGATGTTCCTGTAATTTTCTGTGTATTAACCGATAATATCAAACAACAATCTATAGATCGTTCTGGAGGAAAACTAGGAAATAAAGGTATTGAATGTGCTGTAGCAGCTATTAAAATGGCAGCAATTAAAAATCAAGATAGAAAACCAAATTCTTTAGGTTTTTAAAACACATTCTTATTAAATTATATTTTAAAAAAAAGAGTCAATACATCTAAAGTATTGACTCTTTTTAACTTTAATTTAGCTATAATTTTTGACCACCTCTCTATAATTCAGTAACTTTGATTTTCGTCTTAATTTGGTGTGGTTTTTGCTACACTAAAGCATTCAAAAGAAGCATTATTTTATGGGATTCATCAAAAGAGAAAATAAAAAATTCGATTATAAGCCTCGCTACTATAAGGGCGACGGAAATCCATACCAAGTAAAACATAAATTCGATGAATATCGATCTACAGTAGGTAAAAGAAAAGGCTTAAAGAAGAAATTTATTCAAGCCTTAGATGAATTTAAAAACTCTGAACACGGAGGTTTTAACAAAACTATTATTATCATAATAATAATTTTAGTTTTATTATTCTTATTCATTATTGATTTTGATCTTTCAATCTTTTTACCAAAAAACAACTAATGTCAGATATTATACAATTACTTCCTGATCATGTTGCAAATCAAATTGCTGCTGGTGAAGTAGTACAACGCCCTGCTTCTGTAGTAAAAGAATTAATAGAAAACTCTATTGATGCTGGTGCCACTTCTATTAAATTATTATTAAAAGATGCTGGTAAAACTTTAATTCAGGTAATTGACAACGGTAAAGGAATGAGCGCTACCGATGCTCGTTTAAGTTTTGAACGTCATGCTACTTCTAAAATTAAAGATGCACAAGATTTATTTAATTTAAATACTAAAGGTTTTCGTGGTGAAGCTTTAGCTTCTATTGCCGCTATTGCTCATGTTGAACTGAAAACCAAACAAGAAAACGAAGAATTAGGTTCTCAAATAAAAATTGAGGGAAGTAAAATAACTTCTCAAGAAGCAATTTCTACATCAAAAGGAACAAGCTTAGCTGTTAAAAATTTATTTTATAACATTCCTGCTCGTCGAAATTTTTTAAAATCAGATACTATTGAAACCCGTCATATTGTTGATGAATTTCAAAGAGTAGCCTTAGCACATCCTGATATTTCATTCTTATTACACCATAATAACAATGAAATTTACCATTTAAAAAAAAGCAACTTACGTAAAAGAATTGTGGCTATTTTTGGTACTAAAATGAATGAAAAGCTGGTTCCAATTTCTGAGCAAACTGATATTATTTCTATAAATGGATTTGTTGCTAAACCTGAATTTTCAAAGAAAAAACGTGGTGAACAATTCTTTTTTGTAAACAATCGTTTTATTAAGAGTTCGTATTTAAACCATGCCGTTGTTAATGCTTTTGAAGGTTTATTAGAACACGGTTCACATCCTTCATATTTCTTATACTTAGATGTACCACCGAATAGTATTGATATTAACATACATCCAACAAAAACAGAAATTAAGTTCGATAATGAAAAAGCTTTATATGCTATTTTACGAGCAACTGTTAAACATAGTTTAGGTCAATACAATGTGAGTCCAGTATTAGACTTTGATAGAGATGCTACTTTAGATACACCTTATGATTATAGTAAGAAAAGTTCATCTTCGTCTCCTGCATCTATTCCACCAATTACTGTAGACCCTACATTCAATCCATTTAAAACAGAAACAAGCTACCAGTCAGAATCTAATCCAAATAGATCGAACAATTCTAATTCCGTAAGTTATCAATCTAATTTTAAAAAAGATACTGGAAATTGGGAAGCTTTATATACAAATACTGAACCTTTAACAGCGAGCAAACAAGAACAACTTTTCGAAGGTCAACAAGAAACTGAAACTGGAAAAACTTTTCAAATTCAGAAAAAATATTTATTAAGTTCTATAAAATCTGGTGTAGTTTTAATTAATCAATCATTAGCACACCAACGTATTTTATATGAAGAGTTTTTAGAAAACATTACGGTAAAGGAAGCAAGTAGTCAACAGTTATTATTTCCTGTAAGTATTTCATTTTCTTCAGCGGATATTGAAATGATTTATACAATAAAATCTGATTTAGAAAGTGCTGGTTTTATGTTTGATGAGTTTACAAAAGAAAGTGTTGTTATTGGAGGAATACCAACTTCAATAAGCGAAAGTCAAATAACATTGATTTTAGAACAATTATTAGATGATATAAAACTAGAGGTTCCAGATACTAGTTTCAGTCATTTTGACGTTATGGCTAAGTCTTTTGCTAAATCTTTAGCTATAAAAACGGGAACTATTTTATCTATAAAAGAACAAGAAAATTTAGTGAATGATTTATTTTCTTGTAAAGAACCTAATACATCACCATTTGGTAGACCAACGTTTAAAACATTGACTTTAAACGAAATTGACACCATTTTTAATAAATAATATATGGGAAAATTAACCGACGCAATAAAGCATTTAATAATCATTAACGTGATTTTGTATTTTGCTCCTCAATTCCTGAATATAGATTTGACTAATATTCTAGCGCTACATTACCCTAAAAATGAACATTTTGGTGCTTGGCAATATATTACACACATGTTTATGCATGGGAGTCCTACACATTTATTATTTAATATGTATGCTTTGTGGGCTTTTGGTACTCCGTTAGAACAAATGTGGGGAAGAAATAAATTTCTGTTTTTCTACTTTTCAGCAGGTATAGGCGCAGGACTTATTTATACTTTGGCCAATTATTATCAATTTAATGGGATTTACGAACAGTTAGTATCTATGGGAATTTCTCCTTCAGAAATCCAAAATATTTTAAGTACAGGTAAATATAATGATAGTTTAATAACACTTTCTAATAAAACTATGAGTGAATTTTACAGCCTCTATCATACACCTGCTGTTGGTGCATCTGGAGCTGTTTATGGTATTTTAGTGGCCTATGGATTAGCCTTTCCTAATTCAAAACTAGCTTTAATCTTTTTACCAGTTCCTATTGCTGCTAAATATTTTATTCCGTTAATGATTCTTGGTGATTTATTTTTTGGAGTAACTAAATATTCTATAGGAAATATTGCACATTTTGCGCATATAGGTGGAGCTATTATTGGTTTTATAATTGCTTGGTATTGGAAAAAAAATCAATTTAAATTTCGTTAAATTAGTATATTGGATTTCTATTAAGAAAAAGAGAGCATAAATAATGAATGTATTAGAAAACTTAAAATATCGATTTAAAAACGCAGGTATCGTTGAACAACTTATCTATGCGAATCTTGCTGTTTTTTTACTTGTTTTATTTGTTAATAGTTTTGGTAAATTATTTCAATTTGACACCAATTTAATGGTTGATTGGTTTGCTTTACCTGCAAACTTTAATGATTTCCTGTCAAAACCATGGACTATAATAACTTATGGATTTCTTCATGCAAGTTTTATACATATATTATTCAACTTAATTATTCTTTTTTTTGTTGGAAATTTATTTGTGGACTATTTTACAAAAAAACAATTATTAAATTTTTATTTATTAGGTACCTTTTTTGGTGGTATTATCTTTATAGCTAGCTATAATTTCTTTCCTCTTTTTACAGAAGACATTAACACTAATGTTTTATTAGGTGCTTCAGCTGGAACATCAGCTATATTAATTGGTATAGCTACTTACATACCTAATTATTCCTTTAAAGTTCGTTTAATTGGTTACATAAAACTTTGGCATATTGCTATATTTTTTTTAATACTAGATATCATTCAAATATCTGGAAATAATGCAGGAGGTCATCTAGCACATATAGGTGGTGCTCTTTTTGGTTTTTTATATGTAAGCAGTGCTAGTAATAAAGAATTAGAAATTTTCAAACTCTTTAAAAATTTATTTAAGAAAAAAGACAAGCCTTTAAAAACCGTTTATAAATCTGGTAAAAAAGCATCAAAATTCACTAATAATAAATCAAACAATCAACAAGAAATAGATAGTATTCTTGATAAAATTGGAAAATCAGGTTACGACACTTTAACCAAAGACGAAAAGGAATTTTTATTTAAACAAGGAAAAAAATAAATGAAGAAATATTCGATTCTAAATAAACTCTTATTTTTTATCAATTCAGTTTTAGCAGCTGTTTTGTTATTTTCTTATGCTCTTCCTTTTATTTCTCCAAAAACAATTCCGGCAGTTGCAGTTTTTAGTTTGTTTGTTCCTTTATTAGTGATTCTAAATATTGCCTTTTTTGTGTATTGGCTTCTTAAACTTCATAAAAATGCATTAGTATCATTATTAATATTATTAATTGGTTGGTTTGCTTCTCCTCCACTTATTAAATTCTCAAACAAAGAGATTATTCTGAATAACGATTTAAAAGTAATGAGTTATAATGTTCGTTTGTTTAATCATTACAAGCATGAAGATGACATAACTACTGAACAACAGATTTACGAGTTTATTAATAACGAAAGTCCTGATGTAATTGCGATGCAAGAGTTTTATGAATCAGAATTATTAGATATTAAACTCCCATACAAATACATAAAAACAAAATCGAAAACCAATCAATTCGGATTGGCTATTTACTCTAAATATCCTATTGTAAATTCGGGTTCTTTAAACTTTAAAAACAGTGCTAACAATACTATTTTTATTGATTTAGTTAAAAATAAAGATACCATACGTGTTTATAATGTGCATTTAGAATCGCTAAAAATAAATCCCAAAAAAGAGAATTTTGGCGAAAAAAACTCAGAACGTTTGTTTAAACGTTTAGCCAATGGTTTTGAAAAACAAGTAGATCAAACTGAACTTATTTTACAACATGAATATTCTTGGAAAGGTAAAAAAATAGTTTGTGGCGATTTTAATAACACGGCCTATTCATGGGTTTACAATAAATTATCTAAGAACAAAAAAGATGCTTTTATTACTTCTGGAATTGGCTTAGGAAAATCATTTCGATACATATATCCAATGCGTATTGATTTTATTTTTGCAGACAATACAGCAACTATAAATCAGTATAAAACTTATAGTAATATAAAACTATCTGACCACTATCCTATTATGTCACGTTTGCATTGGTAATTTATATGGTTTTATTTAATAAAAACTGTATTTTTACCCGAAATCAAACATAAAATCTATGAAACATTACGATGTTGCAATTATTGGTAGTGGTCCTTCTGGAGCCTCAACCGCATTTCATTTAGCTAAACAAGGTATTTCTGCCGTTATTATAGAAAAAGAAACTTTACCTCGTTATAAAACTTGTGGAGGTGGTTTTGTTTTTAGAGGTCGTAAAGATCTACCTTTTGACATTACTGAGGTTGTTGAAAAAGAGTTTCATACTGTAGATATTTATTTAGGTGAAAAACTTCATTTTAAAACGTATAGAGAACAACCTACTATCTCTATGATAATGCGTGATTCTTTTGATAATTTGATTACCAAAAAAGCAAAAGAATTTGGAGCTACTTTATTAGAAAACCATAAATTAAAAGGATTGTCTTTTAATAACGATATTATCACTTTAGAAACTTCACAAGGAAACCTAACAGCAAATTTTGTAATTGCTGCTGATGGAGCATTAAGTCCAACAGCTAAATTAGCGGGATGGAAAGAAGATACTCGTAAATTAATTCCAGCTTTAGAATATGAAGTAGAAGTTTCTGAAGAAGATTTTGAGCGTTTATCTAAAGAAGTTCGTTTTGATATTGATGCAATTCCATATGGATATGCCTGGAGTTTCCCAAAAAAGAATCATTTATCTATTGGTGTTGCTTCAGCAAGAAGAACAAAAATAAATTTAAAAAAATTCTACCAAGATTACATGCAAACCTTAGGGATTACCAATGTAATTAGCGAGTCACAACACGGATTTCAAATCCCTGTATCTCCTCGTACTGATGGTTTTGTAAAAAACAATGTATTTCTAATTGGTGATGCTGCTGGTTTTGCCGATCCTATTACTGCAGAAGGTATTTCAAATGCAATATACAGTGGTAAATTAGCTGCTGAAGCTATTATTGAAAGTAATAAGGATTCTGAATTAGCAGAAAAATTATACATAGAAAAACTAGAGGAACGTTTACTTCCTGAAATTACTACTGGTTTATGGCTTTCTAAATGGTTTTACGAGCAAAAAACAATTCGTAATCTACTATTAAAGAAATTTGGACAGCGTTTTAGCGAAGCTATGGCTGATGTTTTTCATGGAGACAGAAGTTACCCTAAAGACATTAAAGCTACCATAAAACAAAAGATTAAAAATTTAGTTTCTTAGGAAGCTTTTTATACTTATAAAATGAAAGTTTACCATCTTTTCTTTATACTTTTTCTTATTTCTTGTTCTCAAAAAAAAGGTTCGACTACCACAACCGTTTTAAATACTACTGTTAATAAAATAGATAGTATAAAAAACACCTCGATAGTTATACTTGGAACTATACAAGATGCTGGATCTCCGCAAATAGGATGTAACAAAAAATGTTGTGTAAACCTTTTCGAAAATCCAGATAATAATAGACAAGTTATATCACTCGGAGTTGTTGATACTCCGAATGATAAAACTTATTTATTTGAAGCTACTCCTGATATAGGAAAGCAAATGAAAAAGCTTACCAATTTCAAAACTGGCGATAGAACCGAATTTGTTGATGGTATATTTTTAACTCATGCACATATTGGTCATTATGCAGGACTTATGTTTCTTGGTAAGGAAGCTACAAATGCCACAAATATTCCTGTATTTGCTATGCCACGCATGAAAGAGTATTTAATCAATAATGGTCCTTGGAGCCAATTAATTACTAGAAAAAACATAGTTTTAAATGAAATGAAAGATGAAAAGACTATTCATCTTTCTAATACGCTTAAAGTAACACCTTTTTTAGTACCACATAGAGATGAATATTCAGAAACTGTAGGCTATAAAATTACAGGTCCAAATAAGAGTGCTCTATTTATTCCAGATATTGACAAATGGAATAAGTGGAATAAAAATATTATTGATGAAATTAAAAAAGTAGACTATGCCTTTTTAGATGCTACCTTTTATAGTGGAAAAGAAATTAATAATAGAGATATTACACAAATTCCACATCCTTTTATAATTGAAAGTCTTGAAAAATTTAAAGACATAAATGAAACTGAAAAAAACAAAATTGTATTTATTCATTTCAATCACACAAATCCAGTAATTAATCCAAATAGCGATGAAGCTAAAATGGTTAAAAAACAAGGATTTAGAATTGGTGAAATTTATGATACTTTCGAATTATAAAACTACTGTTTACTAACCTTTTTTAAATTCAATAAATCAATAGGATTAATACCTAAGCCTTGTACATTTTTTTGAGAAAAACGAATAACTTCATCATAATATAAAGGAACAACTGGAGCTTCACTTATTATAATACTATCCATTTTCTGGTATAATTTATAACGTTTTTCAATTGCTACTTCTTTAATTGACTGCTCATATAACTCATCAAACTTCTCATTCTTAAAATGCGTATAATTAGGCCCGTTAGGTGTAAAGTTTTTACTATAAAATAAAGACACATAATTTTCGGCATCAGGATAATCTGCAATCCAACTTGCTCTAAAAATTGGTAACTTACCACTCGCCTTTCCTTGTCGTAGTGCTGAAGGAGGAATTACATCTACTTTAGTTTGTAATCCTATTTTTTGTAACTCTCTTTGTATAAACTCGCATAAATCTAAATAATTACTGTTGGTTGTAATAGCTATTTGTGGTGAATTATTTCCTGTTTCTACTTTATATCGTTCTACTAATGCTTTTGCCTTTTCTGGCTGGTAAGAATATCCTTTTTGATTGTTAAACGATGGTAATCCTTTTGGTATAAATCCACTTGTTGCAGGTGTTCCTATTCCATTTCTTAAAAAAGTAATCATTTTTTCACGATCAAATCCGTAATTAATGGCTTGTCTTATTAACTTCGATTGCGTTGGTAAACTTTTTTCTCCATCTAAATAAATTCCTAAATACTCAGTATTTAAATAAGCTCCTGTTTGCATCGTTATTTTATTAACATACTTTTCTTTTAAAGTACCATCAGTATTTAAAATATCGTCTTTATAAGAAGCGTCTAAACTCTTCATGAAATCTAAATTCCCTTGAATAAATTGTAAAAACTCACTCTGTTTGTCTGGTAAAAAAGTAACTGCTACTGCTTCTAAATAAGGTAATTGTTTTCCTTCAAGGTCTTTTTCAAAATATAATGGGTTTTTTCGCAATACCAATTTGGTGTTTTCTACCCATAATTTAAACTGAAAAGGTCCTGTACCAATAGGATTTGCTCTAAAAGTATTTCCAAAATATTCAACAGCTTCTTTTGATACTACCGAACAATATTTCATTGCTAACAATCCTAAAAATGGAGGAAAAGATTGCTTTAATTTTACTGTAAAAGTAGAATCGTTTTCTGCTTTAAAACTATCTACATTTTGTAATACCCAACCTCCTGGAGAAACTACATTTTTATCTAACAATCTATTGAACGAATATTCAAAATCACTAGCATTTACTGTTCTTGTTGAATCTTTTCCAAATAGTTGATGTTTATGAAACTGAACATTATCTCTTAAGGTAAATTTATATGTTTTTCCATCTTCAGAGATTGTCCAACTTTTAGCTATAGCAGGCTTTACATGTAAACTATCGTCTAATTCAACCAATCCGTTATATAATTGATTTACTGCCCAAATATTACGTTGATCTTTCGCAAAAGCTGGATCTAACGAAGTAATATTTGAATGTTCATTATAACGAAAAACTTGTGTATCGCTATACTTACTTTCTTTTTTAGCACAAGAATAAGCACCTAGTAAAAGCAATACTAAAACAAGAAAATTATTTTTTCTTTCTTTTATTTTTATAATAATTTTTATCAGCAATGTATATGATTTTAGATACTTCTGCATATATAATTGAAGCATCTTTATTAGTGATTTTAATTTTTTTTTTTAAATCTATTTCTTTTTCTTCTAGTACTCGCTCTTTTATTTTTACAATTTCTTCTTTTGTAAAAATAAAATCTACATATGAATTCTCTTTTGCAGGTCTTTTAAATTTTATTTCAGCACTTTTATCCCAAACTACATAATCATTTCCTAAAATATTCATTAATTGAATCATAAAAACTGGGTCAGTAGCCGAAAATAGACTGCCTCCGAAAATAGAACCTACATAATTTTTATTCTTATAACTAATAGGAATTTTAACTTTAGCTTCTAGTAAATCTTCTGATACTTCAATAATTTTCCCTGTAGATCTACGGTACATGGGTGAAATATTAAAACCGTGTTTAAAAATAGTATTCTGTTTAAAAAACTTACTTAATATTTTTGAAATTACTGCGTACATTTAATTAACTCTATTGTTCAAATCCATATTCACGTTCCACTTTACATATTCGCAATCGATACTTCTTATACCACTTTTCTCTTCCTATTTCTCTAGCTTCAGTATGCTCTATATTATTTTTCCAAACTGTAATAGCTTCTAAACTTTTCCAGTATGAAACTGTAATACCTATTTCTGCCCTAGCAGATTCTATTCCCAAATAACCTTCTTGTTGTTTTGCTAAAATTTCCATTTTTTCTGCCATTTCTGCATAACCTTCTATATCATCAGATAAAACTGTGCTAAAAACAACTGCATAATATGGTGGTGTTAGTGAATCTTCTATCATAATACTAATTCATATTTAGTTTCAGGTAAACCAATATCATCGCTAACAAATTTCTCCACTTCTTTAAAGTTAAAACGTTCTAATATTTTTGCGGAGGCAATATTCTCGTCAACTACGCAACCAATAAGTTTTTTCATTCCTATTGACTTACAATAGTTTATTAAAGCTTCACAAATTTCAGTAGCATATCCGTTACCCCAATATTCTTGAATAAATCTATAACCTATTTCATCATTTCCTTCATCATCTTTTACCAATGCTACAGTACCTAAAAACTCATTATTTAACTTATGTTCAATAGTATAAATCCAAAAATCGTTATTCTCTTCATCATACTTCTCTATCAAATTTTTAAGCTCTTTTTCACATTCCAAAAGAGTTTTTACATCACCAGTAGCATATTGTAATACCAATGGATTACTTTCTAATTTAAAAAAGCCTTCTAAATCAAGTAATTCCAATTTTCTAATGACTAATCTTTGGGTTTCAAAAATCATGAATATTATCGTATTTTTGCAAATTATAAAATTGTCTTATGGCAGTTTAAGTAACATAAACTATACGAACTTCTAAAAAATTAAAGACTTACACAAGGTTTTTGTTTTTTATTAAGGATTGAGAAAAGAATGAATGCAGATAAAAGAGTAGCTTTTTATACTTTAGGTTGTAAATTAAATTTTTCGGAAACTTCTACTATTGCTAGAAACTTTGTTAATGAAGGTTTTGATCGTGTTGAATTTGAAGAAAAAGCAGATGTATATGTAATTAACACATGTTCGGTTACCGATAATGCCGATAAACGTTTTAAAAGCATTGTAAAATCTGCTTTAAAGAAAAATGAGGAAGCTTTTGTTATTGGAGTTGGGTGTTATGCACAGTTAAAACCTGAAGAATTAGCTGCTGTTGATGGAGTTGACTTAGTTTTAGGTGCTACCGAAAAATTTAACGTTACTAGTTATATAAACGACTTAACTAAAAATGACATTGGTGAAGTACATTCTTGTGAAATTGAAGAAGCTGATTCTTATGTAGGCGCATACTCAATTGGAGATCGTACCCGTGCTTTTTTAAAAGTACAAGATGGTTGCGACTATAAATGTACCTATTGCACTATTCCTTTAGCTCGTGGTATTTCTCGTTCAGATACTGTAGAAAATGTTTTAAAAAATGCCAAAGAAATTTCAGAAAGAGGAATTAAAGAAATTGTTTTAACTGGAGTAAATATTGGTGATTATGGTAAAGGTGAATTTGGTAATAAAAAACATGAACACACCTTTTTAGAATTAGTTAAAGAATTAGATAACGTTGAAGGTATTCATCGTTTACGAATCTCTTCTATTGAGCCTAACTTATTAAAAGATGAAACCATAGACTTTGTTTCAAAATCTGATACGTTTGTTCCGCATTTTCATATTCCATTACAATCTGGTAGCGATTATTTATTAAAAAGAATGAAGCGTCGTTACTTAACAAAAACGTATACTAATAGAGTTTCTAAAATAAAAGAAGTAATGCCAAACGCTTGTATTGGTGTTGACGTAATTGTTGGTTTTCCAGGTGAAACTGATGAATTATTCTTAGAAACATACAATTATCTAAGCGAAATGAATATTTCATATTTACATGTTTTTACCTATTCTGAAAGACCAAATACAGAGGCTGTAAATATGGATGGTGTTGTACCTAAAAAAGTACGTGCTAAGCGAAGTAAAATGTTACGTGGTTTATCTGTAAAAAAACGTAGAGCTTTTTATGAAACTCAACTAGGAAATACCTTAACTGTATTATTTGAAAGTGAAAACAAAGAAGGTTATATCCATGGATTTACAGAAAATTATGTAAAAGTAAAAAGTCCTTGGAATCCTGAACTAATAAACACCTTACATACAGTTACTTTATCTAAAATTGATGAAGATGGTATAGTACGTTTTGACTTTGTAAATAAAGAAGTAATTGCTTAAATTGTGATTTATTATTAAAATCTTCAAATAAATTGAATTATGAAATATTTACTGTTATTATTCCTTGTTTTTACAATAGCTTGTAGTACACCTAAAAAGGACACAAAAAATAACGAAGTAAAGGATGAAGAAAAAGAAATCGTTATTAAAGAAGAAGTCAAAGTACCTGAAGTTATTGAAAACGAATTAATCCTTGTATTAAAAAATCCTAAAAATATTGACGATGTCAAAGCACTTGTTACTAACAGTGGGCTTTCTTGGAATAAAATAGTTTTTGATAAAAAAGATTTTAAAATTGCTTTAATTACTGTTCCTAAAGATAAAATTGATTTTTGGGCACAACGTTTAAAAGAATCTGGCTCTTTTGAAACTGTTGATAAAAATAAAGAACTTACCATAAATAATTTAAAAAAGGAATATGAAAATAGGTTACTATCTATTAGAAAAACTCCTTGTTTTGGTGATTGTCCTGTTTATGATCTGAATATTGATAAAGAAGGTAATGTAATTTATAACGGAATTCAATATGTTATTGAAGAAGGTAAACATGAGTTCAAACTTTCTGAAGAAGAATTAAAAAAACTAACAGAAATGCTTAATGCTGGTGATTTTGATAGTTTTAAAGATGAATACGACAATCCACGTATTACCGATTTAGCTAGTACATTTATAACTTATAACGGTAAGCAAATAAAGATTCGTTTATGGAATGATATTCCTGATGAATTAATTAATGTACATGAATATGTTGAAGGTATATTATTAGATAAGAAATTTTTTAACTAATGGCAAAAACTCATGTGTATTTTGTTCCTGGTTTAGCAGCCAATACAAAAATATTTGAGTACATTTCTTTACCCGATGAACATTTTGAGCTTCATTTTTTAAGTTGGTTACTACCTACTTCAATAAATGAAACTATTGAAGAATATGCACAACGGATGTGTGCCAATATTCAACATAAAAACCCTATATTAGTAGGAGTCTCTTTCGGAGGTGTTATGGTACAAGAAATGGGTAAGCTCATCGATTGTAAAAAAATTATTATTATATCTAGTATAAAATCTAATAAAGAATTCCCTAAACGTCTCAAAATAGCTCAAATAACAAGAGTTTATAAACTTTTCCCTTCAAAAATTATAGCAAATATTGAAAGCTATGAACATTACTTCTTTAATGATTATTTAAAGAAAAGAGCTGAATTATATAAAATATATTTATCAGTAAGAGATAAACAATATTTACAATGGGCTATTTATAACGTTTTGCATTGGCAACAAAATGAGCCTTTAAAAAATGTAATTCATATACATGGAAATAAAGATGAAGTATTTCCGACAAAACATATAGAAAATTATATTGAAGTTGATAACGGAACACACGTTATGATATTAAATAAAGCAAAAACTATCTCTAAAATTTTAGAAAAGGAATGCTTTTTGAGTACATAATACCAAAACAACTTCAACAAAAAAATAAAGAAAAATGAATAAATCTATACGATTCTTATCACTCACCACCGTAGTTTTTGTAGGTGTATTATTTACAAATACCATTAGTCAATCTAACGAACCAGAAATAAAAAATGTAGCGGAAACCTATGAAATTAGAGCTGTGAAAGTTCCTAGTCAGATGGAGTTGGCTGGTGAGCGCGTTCCCCTAGAAAGAGCAGACATTAAAGAACGTATGGATCGTGAATTGCTAGTAAACACCTATTGGCAATCAAACGGATTATTACTTATAAAACGAGCTAACAAGTTTTTTCCTATTATTGAACCTCTTTTAAAAGAATACGGATTACCTGATGATTTTAAATATTTGTGTGTAGCTGAAAGCGCTTTAATCAATATCCCTTCTTCTAAAGGAGCTGCAGGTTATTGGCATTTTATGCCTGCTACAGGTAGAGAATATGGCTTAGAAGTAAATAGAAATGTTGATGAGCGCTATAATTTAGAAAAATCGACAAGAGTTGCCGCTGAGTATTTAAAAAAGGCTAAGAGAAAATTAGGTTCTTGGACACTTGCAGCCGCGGCATATAATGCTGGAAATGGTAGAATTTCGCAACGGATGAAGCAACAACAAGTAAACGATTATTACGACTTACTTTTAAATACTGAAACTGGTAGGTATGTTTTTAGAATCTTAGCTTTAAAAGAAGTTATGTCTAATCCTAAGAAATATGGTTTCGTTTATGATCAGGATGATCTTTATACCTACCCTAATACCTATGAAGTTAAAGTAGATAGTGCCATAACAAATATTGCTAATTTTGCTAAAAACTGTGGAGTAACTTATAAAGATTTAAAGTTAGTAAACCCATGGTTGAGAGAAACAAAACTTAACAATAAAAGTCGAAAATCATACACACTTAAAATCCCTATTCACTAATGAAAAAAATATTACCTTTTTTATACATCGCTATTGGAATTTTTATTTTGGTAAATACATTCTCTCGATTTTTTCTAGATTTGGAGAGTTATAGAGTTATCCTAAATTTTAATACTGATAATAAATATCTATTTTTAATTATTCGATTATTATTCGCTAGCTGGTTTTTAATTGATGGTGTAAAAAAATTAAAAAAAAATAACGAAGAATAATTTTACTCTTAATTCTCAATTATATTCTTTACTCTTCCTACAATTCCTGATTCTAATTGGACTTTAATTCCGTGAGGGTGATTTGACGATTTCGTTAATATTCTTCCCACTACACCTAAAGTTAATTCTCCAGTTCTTTGATGGTTCTTTTGAACTACTTCTACCTCTATTCCAACTTTTATATCCTTTCTATTCTTTCCGTCTTTCACTTAATAATATTTTAAAATTTAAAAATAAGAAAGCCTATCAATTTTGATAGGCTTTTCTCATTAAAAAGTTTACTCTGGTAATAAATATATATTATAATACTCTTACGTTAACAGCGTTTAATCCTTTTCTTCCATCTTGTAATTCGAATTCAACTTCGTCGTTTTCACGAATCTCGTCGATTAATCCTGAAACATGTACAAAATGTTCTTTGTTTGATCCTTCTTCTGTGATAAATCCAAATCCTTTTGATTCGTTGAAGAATTTTACGGTACCTTTACTCATTATAAAAAATTATGTGTTGCTTGCTTAAGTGCTAACAACGTTTATTGTAATGCAAAGGTAATGCCAAATTTTTAATTTTAATGTAAAATATTGATTTTATTATAATTAATTTTTAATTTTCTTCTTTCCCCCTTTATTTTAAACTTAAAATACTGTTTATAATAGTAAGTTTTTCACTTTCTATTCTTATATAAAATAAAAAAGCCTATCAAAATTGATAGGCTTTCTCATTAAAAAGTTTACTCTGGTAATATATATATTATAATACTCTTACGTTAACAGCGTTTAATCCTTTTCTTCCATCTTGTAATTCGAATTCAACTTCGTCGTTTTCACGAACCTCGTCGATTAATCCTGAAACATGTACAAAATGTTCTTTGTTTGATCCTTCTTCTGTGATAAATCCAAATCCTTTTGATTCGTTGAAGAATTTTACAGTACCTTTATTCATTATAAAAAATTATGTGTTATTAGCTTAAGTGCTAACAACGTTTATTGTACTGCAAAGATAATACCAAAATTTTGAATTCTAAAAAAATAATTCTTTTTCATATCGTTATTTTATTTTCTGCAAACTTTTACAGGATTTAATACGAATATGCTTAAAATGTTCTTAGTTTACTATTGAATCCACTAGATAAATTGAATAATTTTATTACACTTTTCTTAACTTTAAAGAATTATACACCTATAAATCTTCTTAAGAAAGAAAAACTCTCAACTAAAAGGTGAGAGTTTTCAAAAATATGTATCAACTTATTTCTTAATGAAAATCAGTATTCAATTTTATATAATCTAAAAATTCACGTTTAGTTTCTTTGTTTTTAAACGCTCCTCCAAACTCAGCAGTTACTGTACTACTTTCAATATCTTTAATTCCTCTTGAGTTTACACATAAGTGTTTTGCATCAATAACACAAGCAACATCATCTGTTCCTAATGCTTCTTGCATAGCTTGTACAACTTGCATTGTTAAACGCTCTTGTACTTGCGGACGTTTTGCATAATACTCTACAATACGATTCATTTTAGATAAACCAATTACTTTTCCTTTTGAAATATAAGCCACGTGTGCTCTACCTATAATTGGTAATAAATGATGTTCGCAAGTAGAATACACAATTATATTCTTTTCCACTAACATTTCTCCATACTTATACGTATTATCAAAAGTAGAAGCAGCAGGTTTATTCTTTGGATTTAACCCCATGAACAATTCATTTACAAAAGCTTTAGCAACTCTTTTAGGAGTTCCTTGCATACTGTCATCAGTTAAATCCATTCCTAAAGTTTCTAGAATTTCTTTAACACTTTCCTGTATTTTTTCGATTTTTTCTGTATCCGAAATATCAAAAGCATCTGCTCTTAATGGGGTTTTTGCTGATGTACCCACATGATTCTCTCCTATCTCGTCTATTCTATCGTCATTCATTTTGTTGTTATTCACTTCAAACATTTCTTTCTATTATTATGGCGTAAATTTACAATATATGTAGTTAATTTACTGTAGTTTGTTAATCAATTCGTTAACAGTAATTATTTCTTGCTCACCTGTCTTCATATTTTTAACAACAAGCGTACCATTTTCTACTGTTGTTACTACAATGTCAATTTCTCTATTAGTAACATATTTCCATTGTTTTTTTTGTTGCTTGTTACTTGTTGCAACATCTGGATATAATTCAGATTTTATATTATTATTCCTTAGCTCTTTAATTGCCTTTATCTTAGATAAAACCTGACTTTCATCAAAATTTATAAACAATACTTTTGGTTTTGGTAATTCTACAACTTCAAATAAACCTAGCTCTTCCATTACTAAATAAATGCGATCCAAGCCAAAAGAAATCCCTACTCCACTAACATCTTTTAGTCCAAAAATCCCTGTCAAATCGTCATAACGACCTCCTCCACCAATAGAGCCCATTTTTACACCTTCTGGTGCAGCTACTTCATAAATAGCTCCTGTGTAATAATTTAATCCACGTGCTAAAGTTACATCCAACTCTAAGAATGCTGACGTTAAGCCTAATTCTTCAATCATGTTTACAACAGTACGTAAATCATTTACTCCTGCTATTCCTTCTTCCGACTCTTTTAACATCGCTTCTAACGATGCTAATTTATCTTGATTAGATCCTGAAAAGTTAAATAGTGGATCTACTTTTTCTATGGCTTCTTCTGAAATTCCTTTTTCAAGCATTTCTTTTACCACGCCTTCTTTCCCTATTTTATCTAACTTATCTAAAGCTACCGTAAAATCAATTAATTTATCTGATGCTCCTATTACTTCTGCAATACCAGACAATACTTTTCTGTTATTGATTTTGATAGTCGTACCGTTTAATCCTAACTTACTAAAAACGGTATCATATAACTGCACAAACTCTACTTCTTGTACTAACGACTTACTTCCTACTACATCAGCATCACATTGATAAAATTCTCTAAAACGTCCTTTTTGTGGGCGATCTGCTCTCCAAACTGGTTGAATTTGATAACGTTTAAATGGAAAAGTTATATCATTTTGGTGCTGTACTACGTAACGTGCAAATGGCACTGTTAAGTCATAACGAAGCGCTTTTTCTGAGATTTTTGATATTATTTTTTGACTATTTTTTTCTGTCAATAAATTTTCATCTACTTTCTTTAAATAATCTCCTGAATTTAAAATCTTAAAAATTAAACGATCTCCTTCTTCACCATACTTTCCCATTAAAGTAGAAGAATTTTCAAAACTTGGTGTTTCTATTGGTTGAAATCCAAAGTTTTCAAACGAATGTCTTATTATATTAAAAATATAATTTCTTTTCGCTACTTCACTTGATGAAAAATCTCTTGTTCCTTTTGGTATGCTTGGTTTCATATTAATTATGAATTCTAAATTAGGTGTTACTTTTTAACAGATAAAAACTTCGTTTTTCTTCTGCAAGCGCAAATATCTGAATTTATAGGCGAATTATGAAGTTTTATTTCTTCGTTTTAATCGGTAAATAGAAGCATTTAATTCAAAACCTAAAAGGAGTATGATTGCATTTAACCATACAAATAACATTAAGACTAACAAAGTTCCTATTGATCCATATAACTTATTGTAGGTTGCGAACTTTACTACATATATTCCAAATAAGTAAAATGTAAATAATGATAATATAGTGGTTAAAATTGCTCCTGGTGAAAAGAACTTCACCTCTTTTCCTTGTTTTGTTCCAAATCGAAATAATAACGATACAATCGTAAAAATCATTAATAAGAATAACAATCCTCGTCCCCAATAAAACAAGTCTAAATCTGCTGTATCTAACCAACCTGCTTTATCTATTCTAGCTAATGCTAATTGATAAAAAATAATTAGTACTACGGTTACAATTAAGAAAAGTGACATTAACAACGATACTCCTAATGAGACAAAGTACGCTCTAAAAACACTTCTAAATTCCTTTACATGGTATGAATATTCAAATCCCCCAAAAATAGCATTAACTCCATTTGTCATTAAAAAAATAGAAGCCAAAAAACCAAATGATAACAAACCGCTATATTGATTGTTAACAATATCTTTTAGTACTACGTCTACTGCATCGAATGTTTTGGGTGGTAACATTTCTTGAATTAATCCGAAAAGATTGTCTTGAAATCCTTCTATAGGGATGTAAGGTATTAATGATAATATAAATAACATAAACGGAAATATTGCCATAAAAAAACTAAACGCAATTCCTCCTGCTCTTGTTGTTAAAGCTCCTTTTACAATACCAATTACGTACATCTCTAATACATCGTATAGAGACATTCCTTCTAATCCTGGGATTTTAATTTTTTTCCCAAAGGCTACCAATAAATTTATTACTGGTACTTTATTTAACTTATCTTCTATTGACCTAGTCATTCAATAACTATATTATACTTCTGTAATAAACCAACACTATTTTCTTTCGAGAACTTTGCTCCTTTTAACCGATTATTTTCTGGATCGATTGCAAAGTTTGTTGCTGATCTAAAATCTACTTTTTCTATAACTGTTTTTTCAAATATTGTTCCATTTAAATTGCAACTTTCAAAGGTTGATTGATTTATATTGGCTTCTGTAAAATCTACCTCTTGTAAATTACAATTTACAAATTTTGTTTTTGGAACTTTTAATTGATAAAATGATGAAAAATTTAATTGGCAATTTTTAAAACTAAATTCTAATAAAAACGGATCGCATTCATTAAACTTTATTCCTATCATTTTACAATTAACAAAAGACACTTCTTTAAAGGAAGTGTCTTTTATAATAGTATTACTAAAATTACATTCGATAAATTCACATTCTATAAACTGAATGTTAGACGCATGTATGGCTTCAAAGTTACAGTTTTCGAACGTACAATTGTCATATTCTCCTTTTTTGATTTTTATTGTACTGAAATCAATTTTAGAAAATGTTTCGCTATCGAAATAATTATTCATTTATTTTAATCCTCTTGCTTTTAACATTGGTGCTGCTTTAGGGTCTCTTCCTGCAAATGTATTATACATTTTTGCATAATCCATCGTATTCCCCTTCGATAAGATTTGCTCACGGAATTTTTGTCCATTCTCACGTGTTAATAACCCGTTATTTTTAAACCAATCGTATGCATCATGACTTAACATTTCTGTCCATAAGTATGAATAATATCCTGCTGCATATCCTCCACTAAAAATATGTGCAAAATATGTTGAACGGTATCTTGGTGGCACTTCAGACACCTTTAATTTCATTTTATTCAACGCTTCTTCTTCAAACTTTGCTACATCTTCTATTTTATCATCTGTAGATACTGTATGCCATTGCATATCTAAATTTGACGAACATAAGTTTTCTATCATTGAATACCCTTGGTTAAATGTTCCTGCATCTTTTATCTTCTTTAATAATGATGCTGGAATTACTTCTCCTGTCTTATAATGTATTGCATAATTGTTTAATACCTCTGGATGTGTTGCCCAATTTTCATTAAACTGTGATGGAAATTCTACAAAATCTCTTGATGTACTAGTTCCTGATATTGAAGCATATTTTTGGTTTCCGAACAGTCCATGTAAGGCATGACCAAATTCATGAAACATTGTTCCTACCCCATCAAAACTTATTAATGCTGGTTCTCCTTCTGCTGGTTTTGGTGAATTACAAACATTATATATTACTGGCTTTTGACCTCTTAATTTTGATTGTTTTACAAAAGCACTCATCCATGCTCCTCCTCTTTTACTGTCTCTTGCAAAGAAATCTCCATAATACAATCCTAGTGGACTTCCATCTTCTTCAAATATCTCATAAACCACTACATCTGGATGGTATGTTGGAATATCTGTACGTTTTTTAAAGGTAATTCCATATAGTTTTGTAGCTGCATAAAAAACTCCTTTTTCTAATACATTTGTTACTTCAAAATATGGTTTTACTTCTTCTTCATTTAAATTATACTTTGATTTACGAACCTTCTCTGCATAATGATTCCAATCGTATGGTGTTAATTTAAAATCTCCTCCTTCTTTATTTATTTCTGCTTGAATTTCTTTTGTTTCTGATGCTGCCTTTTCTAATGATCCTGGAATTAATCCATTAAACATTTCAAAAACTTTAGCTGGTCTACCTGCCATAGTTCCTTGTAAACTCCAACTTGCATAATTATCAAAACCTAAGATTTGTGCTTTTTTTGCTCTTAGAGCCACCATTTTCTTTACTAAATCACTAGTATTATATTCACCTGCATCTGTTCTATGAATTGATTTTTCAAACAACTCTTTACGAACCTCTCTATTTTCTAATGTTTGTAACGATGGTTGTTGTGTTGTATTTATTAACTGAATTTCATACTTACCATCTTTTTCTAATGATTTAATTTTTTCTTCTGAAAATCCTTTTAACTTTTCTTTATCTGTAACTACAACTCCTCCTTTTTTACTTGCATCTAATAACTTTTTACCAAAATCGTTTGATAAACTAGCTATTTCTGAATTGATTTCTTTTAATTTTTCCTTTTTCTCCTCAGGTAAATTTGCTCCTGCTTTTACAAAATTCTTATAGTATTCTTTTACTAAATGCTTAGATTCTTCATCTAATTCTAAAGTTTCTAATGAATTATAAACTGACTTTATTTTTGCAAATAATGCTGTGTTTAATAAAATATCATCATTATGTTTAGAAAACTTTGGAGCTAATTCCTTTTGATTTTCTTTTATAACATCATTTGTATTGGCTCCTGCTAATGCATAAAAAACTGCAGTTACATTATCTAATGTTTTACTACTTTCTTCTAATGCTAAAATGGTATTATTAAAAGTAGACGCTTCTTTGTTTTCTACTATTTCTGCTATTGCTTCATTTTGCACTTTCATTCCCTCTAAAATAGCTGGCATAAAATGCTCGTCTTTAATTTTAGTAAAATCTGGTGCGCCGTAATCTAATGTGCTCTTTACCAATAAAGGGTTTTCTTTTATGGTTACACTCATATCAGTATCTTCTTTAGTTTCCTTTTTTGCTTCCTTAGTATTACAACTTGCCATAAAAGCAAGTGTTGCAACAATAATTATATGTTTTTTCATTATACTTATTTTCAATTAAAATCGAATTATTTATTAACTTTTTGGAAAGATCTTTTGAATGTTAAGCAACCTTACATATTACAAAACAATTATGCTTTTTAAAAAATTATGGTTCAATTAAATACTTTACTGAATAATCCATGTATTTTTTTCTATTCCCCACCCATTTATCAATAATAATTCCTTCCTTATTAATTATAAAGAAAGTAGGATATTGTTTTATTTTGTAAATCTTTTTTATCTTCTCTTTATCTTCTACTTTCCATATAGTTGCACTTTTAAAATTCACTTTTAAACGTTTTGCAATTTTATACCAAAGATCTTTTGTTTCATCTCCATGTATAGAAATTACTTTTAAATCAGAAGGATATTTTTGCTGTAGTTTATCCATATGTGGATACGTTTTCCAACAAGGACTACAATAGGTTGCTGTAAAGTTTAACAGTACATTTTTTTTATTTTTATACTGAGACAGTTTAATGTACTTTTTTGATTTTACATCATATCCTTTAATATCAACTGCTGCAGAACCTATATCTATATTTTGGCTAACTAATTGAAGGCAGGAACCAAACATAAATAAACATTTTAATAATATTATTACTTTTTTCTTCATTGGGAATAAGGGGATTTTTATATTAATTTATATTTAGCAAACATATTAAAACTCAACCATAATAAATAATTACATATTATATTTGAGTTTTTAACTCTATTTTTCAAAAATACAAACCTTTCTTAATTTTATAATACAATTAACATTTGATTCATTAATCAACAGCTTTTAAACTTAGATCTAAATTGTATACTGAATGTGTTAAAGCTCCTGATGAAATAAAATCTACTCCACATTCTGCATACTCACGAATTGTTTTCTCATTAATTCCTCCTGAAGACTCTGTTAAACAAGTATCTCCTATTAAGGCTACTGCTTTACGTGTATCTTCATAGTTAAAATTATCAATTAAAATTCTATACACTCCTTCATTAGATAAAATTTCTTTAATTTCTTCTAAACTACGTGCTTCTACAATAATTTTAATATCTAAGTCTTTTTCCGCTAAATACTTTTTGGTTTTTGTAATGGCTTGAGTTATTCCTCCTGCAAAATCTATATGATTATCTTTAATCATCACCATATCATATAAAGCAAATCGATGATTTTCTCCTCCTCCAATTTTAACTGCCCATTTTTCTAATGCGCGAATACCTGGCGTTGTTTTACGGGTATCTAATACTTTTGTTTTTGTTCCTTCTAATAAATTTGCGAAAAACTTTGTTTTTGTTGCAATGGCACTCATACGCTGCATTGCATTTAACACTAAGCGTTCTGCCATTAAAATAGATTGTGATTTTCCTGAAACATAAAAAACAATGTCTCCATATGCTACTTCATCTCCATCATTAATTAAAGTTTCTACTTGTAAACTAGCATCTACATAATTAAAAACCATTTTTGCAAACTCTACTCCTGCAATAATACCTTTATCTTTTACTAATAATTTAGCCTTACCCGTAGCTTCTGAAGGTATACAAGATAACGAGGTATGATCTCCATCTCCTATATCTTCTCTAATTGCATTTGTTATAATTAAATCTAACTCTTTATTAAATTGTTCTTTTGAAATCATAGTACTATTATTCTTGACGTAAAAATAGTGTTTTCATCAAGAATTAAACAATACTATATAAAAAGTTCTGATAGTGAATTCTAATTATAAAAAATCATTACCAAAATAATGAATTGTTATACTTACCAATCTTTTGGCTTTTGCTATTCTATTATTCATAGCGTACCAATGAGCCACGTCCATTAAAAATTTCACGATGAAATTATTTGAGTGTTTTTTTCTTAATTTATAAATATAATATGGTATTCTTAAGTCTTCTTTTTCATAAGAGGTTTTAGTATATTCTTGTAACTCTTCTAAATGTAAAAATCTATGTTCTTTAGTTGGTTCAATCTGTGTTCCTTCTCCAAAATCATTCCATGTTGCTATTTGAATAAAATCTACAGAATGCCTCAATGATTCGTCAAATGATTCTTTAAATACATCAATTCCTCTCCCATCTAAACTCCAGTCTTCTTCCTCAGGTAATTTCCACCCTCCTTCTATATAAAAATCATCAAATCTGGGGTATGCTACACCACCTACAATATCTTTATTAAAATCTACATTATTTAAATAATAACCAGATAAAGTTGTTAAATGGTTTTTATCAATCCAAGCATATTCACCAGATGTATTAGTGCTTCCTAATAGGTTTGTTGCATTCCATAATGCCAATAAATTAACATTTGTGCTTATTGAATTTAATATAGTACTCCAATCCGTAGCATTATCTATATAACTAGGCCCAAAAATCATTAACAAAGGATTGCTCTCTATTTGAATATAGCAGTCTTTTGACAAATACTTTTGTTCAATATACTTTAAGTCTCCTATGGCTTGGTTAATTTGTAATTGAGTTAAACTTCTTGCTTGTTCTTTCACCACACGATCTTCATACATTACTGAAAATTCCAAGCTGGTTTTTTCTAATTCTGAAACAAAGCTTTCCATACCTTGTTTTATTTCTTCAAAATCTAAAATATCTCTTTTCCCATACCAATCAAAAATTACACCATCAACCCCAGATAATTTCATTAATAATAAATGGTATTGCTGTAAATATTTATCTTTTGTAGAATAAGGTCCTATTAATGGATAATAATGCGAAGCTATTTCTCTTTTTTCTTCTGAATTAATTACATCAGGATTTTTATTAGTCATTGTCCAATGTTGTCCCCAAGCTCCATCTATTTCTTTAGATCTAAACCATGGCATATAGTGTACAAAAATTGGTTTTTCTAATGTTCTTTTTTCTCTTTTTACTGCCTTAACACTACGATTTAGCATATTTTTCTCCTCTTCTTCTAGTATTTTATTTAGATCATAGCCTTCTAAATTTTTTATCCACTTTTTATAATAATCATTTTTTTTAGGAGGATCTTGTAAACTTTTATTTTCTTCAACTAGGTTTTCATTGCTACAAGCAGAGACGAATAAAATCGCCAAAGCAAGTAACGTTTTTTTTAATAAACGCTCTTTCATTTTTCTTTAACTTTTTAATTAACAAACAATTAGCTAACATAAATATAAATTAAAAAAGTTTTTAATTACTATAATAAATTGACTTTTTTTAATTTAATTTTGTCTTTCGAAATAGTTAAAATGAAAATAAAATTACTAGCAATTGGTAAAACTGATGATAAAAACCTAATTCAGTTAATTGATAATTATCAAAATAGGTTAAAGCACTATATTAAATTTGAATTGGAAATTATTCCTGATATTAAAAATGTAAAAAACCTTAGCGAAGCTCAACAAAAAGAGAAAGAAGGTACTTTAATTTTATCAAAGCTTCAAAATACAGATCAATTAATTCTATTAGACGACAAAGGAAAACATTTTAGTTCTATTGAGTTTTCTCAATATCTTCAAAAGAAAATGAACTCAGGCATCAAACAATTGGTTTTAGTAATTGGTGGACCTTATGGTTTTTCTGACGCCATTTATAAAAAATCACAAGGAAAAATATCATTATCTAAAATGACTTTTTCTCATCAAATGATTCGCTTATTTATAATTGAGCAAATTTATCGCGGATATACTATTTTACGAAATGAGCCATATCACCATGAATAATTTGTTTTCTCAAATAAATTCACTTATTTTATTGTATAGTAAAAAACCTTCTTTTTTTTAATCAAAATACATCATTAAAAAAAGATAATTTTCTTTATTAATAAACTGTTTTATATCATAAAAAGGTATATTTTTGTCGCCCCTTAAAAAACATCTAAAAATTACAATAAACAATTAAAAATGAAAAATTTAAAACTTTTAGTAACTTCTATTATTTTTATGAGTTTTATAAGTTTACAGCAAATAAATGCTCAAAACGATATTAAAAACTTAAAAACTGAAATTAAAAATAAGGAAAATCAAGTAAGTGCTAATGAAGAAATCTTAATTAGTGGTGTTAAAGCTTTAAAACGTGTAAAAGCAAACTTAGAGGACTTTAAGAAAAGTAAAAAAGCTACTAGGAAAGATGTTAATAGAAAAGAAAGAATTATTGCAAACATGCAAACTAGATTGAGTAAACTAAATGCTCAAATAGAAAACCAAAAGAAAGGTTTAGCTTCACTTAACAAGAAACTTGCTAGAAAAGTAAAGAAAAATTCTGCTAAGAAAAGCTCTAAAGATGAAGAAGTTGTTAGTTCTGAAAGTAAAACTAATGACAATCAAGATGGTTTAGCAGCACGTAAGCAAAAACTTGAAGCTGCTCGTAAAAAATTAGAAGAGAATCGTAAAGCTAAAGAGATTGCTTATTTAAAACAACAAGAAGAATTACGTTTAGAAGCTGAAAAATTAAAGCAATTAGATAATCAAATTAAAGCTGAAGAAAAATCTATTATTAAAGAAAAAAGTACTTTAATTAGTGACTTAGAAGATGACATTAGTATTAATGAAGAAATTCTAACTAGTGGTAAGGATGGATTAGCTAAAATGAAATTAAAATTAGAAGCTGCTAAAAAAGATTCAGCTACATCTAAAGAAAGCATTACTCGTAAAGAAGCTATTATTCTTAAAATCGAAAAGCGTTTGAATAAAATTCAAAACGAAATAGATGCTAAAAAATTAGAATTAAATAAATTAAAAGCTTAATAAAGTATTTAAATTTATTTTTTATAATAAACGAAGCTTAGATAACTCTAAGCTTCGTTTTTATTTTTCTCATATTTTAAAATACGTTTATTTTCTAGCTAACTTATATATTACTATAATCTCTACAATTACAGTAGGTATTAATATGAAAGCCCCTAACGTTGCCAAAATTACTGTAGCCAAACAAGCTCCTGTTGTAATTTCTAGAACTCCATTTACCTGAATTAATGTACCTAATTTATCCTTTAATTGTAGTAGACTTAATCCAAAAATTATTTGAATAGCTCCAAAAATAATTAACTGAGCTATTCCTGATATAATTATTATTTCATTCGATGAGTTTATCAAAAATATATCATATAATTCAACAATAACATAAGCACTCATAAAAACATAAACAACTATCTCTAATAGTTTATGCCCATATAGTTTTGCTATTTTTAAGAAACCTGTAAAAAATAACACAAATGCGACTGAAGAGATCACTTTAATCGTAGTGTAAATTATTTTATTAAAAATAGATACATCTTGAGTAAACTGATATACATCCGCTATGGTTTCTATAAAACCAATAACAAAATATATAATTCCAAAAATCCAAGCTAAATTTAACCCCTTTCTATCTTGATCTGTTATTTCTATTTCATTCGTAAAATTATTTACATCAATATCTGTATCTAAAGCTTTTAGTATTGTTTTAATTGTAAAGCTTCTTGGTGTTGTTTCCCCTGCTTCAATTCGTTGAATAGTTCTTACATTTATATTACACTTTTCAACTAACTCCTCTTGAGTTAACCCTTTTTGTTTCCTTAATTCTAAAATCTTTTTTCCTAATGCTGGCTGTTTCATGGTAAGTAAATTTTTATTTTTCATACAATGTTACTTTTGATTTTCTTTTTGATGAAACATTTCAGTTGATTTTAACCCGACATTCATACGGCTTTCCTTTATTCTCAATACTTCCAGAGTTTTTACTTTTTTTATAAAAACAATAAATATTAATTACAAAGATGATAAAAAATGATACATTTGTTAACACAAATTATGTATAAATGAAACTTGTTTTCGCTACTAACAATTTAAATAAGTTAGCTGAAGTACAAAAAATGCTTCCTAATTCTATCGAATTACTTTCTTTGAAAGATATCAGCTGTTTTGATGATATTGAAGAAACTGCAACTACTTTAGAAGGTAATGCTAAAATAAAAGCTAATTATATTACACAAAAGTATAAACTTAATTGTTTTGCTGATGATACAGGATTAGAAGTTAATAGTTTAAATGGAGCTCCAGGAGTATATTCTGCACGTTATTCTGGTGAACCTTCAAATGCAGAAAATAATATGCAAAAATTATTAACCGAATTGAAAAACAAAGATGATAGGTCTGCTCAGTTTAGAACGTCAATTTGTTTGAATTTAAATGGTGAACAATATTTATTTAATGGTATTTGTAAAGGCGAAATCTTAAAACACAAACAAGGCGAAAAAGGTTTTGGCTATGACCCTATTTTTCAACCAGATGATTTTGAAAAATCATTTGCTCAAATGACTTCAGAAGAAAAAAACAAGATTAGTCATCGTGGTTTAGCTATTCAAGACTTAGTTAATTTTTTAAAAGATAAGTCATAAAAATATATAAAGCTGTTGTTTTCAAAAAATGATAAAAAATAAAAAAACATACACAAAATACTTTTTACTACTATTTGTTTTACTTATTGTTTTTTTGTTTTTAAACATTAGCTTAGGTTCTGTATCAATCCCATTTAAAGATATTTTTAACTCACTTACAGGAGGTATTGCTTCTAAAGATAGTTGGCAAACTATAATTCTAAATTTTCGATTACCTAAAGCTGTAACAGCAATTATGGTTGGCTCTGGTTTATCTATTTGTGGGTTACTTATGCAAACATTATTTAGAAACCCTTTAGCCGGACCTTTTGTTTTAGGTATTTCTTCTGGTGCTAGTTTAGGAGTTGCCTTACTTATTTTAGGCTCTGGATTATTTGGTAGTTTTTTTACTACAATAGCTTTTTCTAATTGGGGAGCAGCAATTGCTGCTAGCTTAGGTTCTTTTTTAATTTTAACTGCTGTGATTATTGCTGCTAATAAAGTTAGAAATACAATGTCTATTTTAATAATTGGTTTAATGTTTGGTTCATTAACGTCTGCAGTAATAAGTGTATTATCCTATTTTAGTGAAGCAGAGCAAATTCAACAATATATGTTTTGGAGTTTTGGAAGTTTAGGTAATTTATCTTGGACAGAGCTTATGGTTTTTGGTATTATTTACAGTATTGGAATCCTTGGAACATTTACTATAATAAAGCCTTTAAATAGCTTTTTACTAGGTGAAAACTATGCTAAAAGTTTAGGAATAAACATAAAAAAAAGTAGAACTATAATTCTAGTAATTACAAGTTTATTAACTGGTGTTATAACTGCATTTTCTGGACCTATAGCTTTTATTGGATTAGCTGTACCTCATATTGCTAAAATAGTATTCTCTACTTCCAATCATAAAACACTATTGCCAGCATCAGCCTTTATAGGAGCAATTATATTATTAATTTGTGATAGCATTGCTCAGTTACCAACAAGTGAATTTACATTACCAATTAATGCTATTACTTCCCTATTTGGTGCTCCAGTAGTAATTTGGCTTTTAATAAGAAAAAAGAAAATATACGTTTAAGTTTGACTACCCAAAAAAAACATATCGTTCTTAAAACTGAAAACCTTTCTATAGGTTATCAAACTAAAAAGAAGCAAACTATTATAGCTTCTAATATTAACCTTTCAGTTAATAAAGGAAAGTTTATTGCTTTATTAGGTAAAAATGGTATTGGTAAATCTACTTTACTACGTACGCTATCAAAAGTTCAAAAACCACTTAGTGGAACTATAGAAATAAATCAAAAAAATATTGTTGATTTTTCTTATCAAGAACTAGCAACCTCTTTAAGTTTAGTTTTAACTGAACGTTTACCTCAGAGTCAATTAACTGTTTTTGAATTAATCGCCTTAGGGAGGCAACCTTATACTAATTGGATAGACAAACTTGCCAAAAATGATTTAAAAAAAATTCTTTGGGCTATTGAACAAACAGAAATAAATCATTTAAAAGATAAACTCTTTCATGAATTAAGTGATGGTCAATTACAGCGAGTACTTATAGCTAGAGCTTTAGCTCAAGATACAGAAATCATTATTTTAGATGAACCAACTGCACATTTAGACATTCATCATACTTTTAAAGTGTTTTCTTTATTAAAAAAATTAGTTAAAAACACGGAGAAAACAATTGTTATATCTACCCATGAAGTAAACTTAGCAATTCAATTAGCTGATGAATTTATTTTACTATCTGAACAACAACTTTACAACGGAACATCGCAAGAGTTAATCAATCAAAATGCTTTTGAACAATTGTTTCCTAAAGAACTAATAAGTTTTAACAAAACATTAGAACAATTCGTTATAAAGAAAAGTTAAATTTGACTGAATGTAACATTTTGTTATTTTTGAAAAAACTAATCAACCAAAAATTTTAATTAAATATTAATGAGAAAAATACTTTATATCGCAAGTGCTGTAGCTCTTGTAGCTTGTGGAGCTAGTAAAGATACTACAAGCGTAGATAGTGATCTAAATATAGATTATTCTGAAAAATTTGCACAAACAATTACAGCAAAAGACTTAGGTAAGCATTTATTTATATATGCTTCTGATGAATTTGAAGGTCGTAATACAGGAGAACCTGGGCAAAAGAAAGCTGTAAAATATTTAAAAGATTTTTATAAAAGTCAAAGTATTGTTTCTCCTTTAGGTGGTGATGATTATTTTCAAGAAGTACCTTCTGAATACTTAAGCAACAACCGTCGTGGAATGAAATTAAAAGATTCAGAAAACGTAGTTGCTTTTATTAAAGGAAGTGAAAAGCCTGATGAAATTGTAGTAATTTCTGCACATTTAGATCACGAAGGTATTAAAAATGGGGAGATTTATAATGGAGCTGATGATGACGGTTCTGGTACTGTTGCTATTTTAGAAATTGCTGAGGCTTTTAAAAAAGCAACTGATGCAGGCAAAGGACCAAAACGTTCTATTTTATTTTTACATGTAACAGGTGAAGAAAAAGGATTATTAGGTTCTAAATATTATACTGAAAACCCTATTTTCCCTTTAGCAAATACAGTTACCAATTTAAATATAGACATGGTTGGTAGAGTTGATGAGCGTCACAAAGGAAACCCTAATTATGTCTATTTAATTGGAGCTGATAAATTAAGTAGTGAATTACACAACATATCTGAAGCAATGAATAAAAAATATACAAACATTGATTTAGATTATAAATACAACGATGAAAACGACCCTAATCGTTTTTACTATCGTTCTGACCATTATAACTTTGCAAAACACAACATTCCTATTATATTTTATTTTAATGGGACGCATGCCGATTATCACCAACCAACGGATACCCCTGACAAAATTAATTATGAAATGTTAGAGAACAGAGCTCGTTTAGTTTTCCATACTGCTTGGGAAGTTGCGAACCGTGAGAACCGTATTGTTGTTGACAAAGCTGAAGCAACAAAATAATTAATTTTATTATTTATATAAAAAAGGCTTACCAATTGGTGAGTCTTTTTTATATAAATAACTATTCAACTTTAACAATCCCTTTTAACATTCCTTGGTTTTTCTTTTTGGTATATTTGTTAGCAATCAAAAAACAAAATCATGAAGAAAATCTTCTTAGCAATAGTAACTATTACTACATTATTAACTTCTTGTAAGCAAGAAAAAAAAGAAGTAATAAAAAAAACTATATCTGAAAATATTGAATTTAACCAACTTCTAAAAGATTATAATGAAGGGAAGTTAATGTTAAACCCCATTAATGCAACCTTTGCTGGAGACAATCGTTTTAACGATCAATTTCCAAATACATTATCAAATGAGTATCAAGTAAAAAACAATGCATTTTACAATACTTATAAAACTAAACTTAACAATTTTAACGATGCTGATTTAACTAAAAGTCAGCAAATGAGTAAAGCTGTTCTAGCTTGGGATTGCGATATGGCACTAGCTCAAAATAGTTTTAAAAATGATTTATTAATGCCAATTAACCAAATGTGGACAGTTAATTTAACTATGGGAACATTAGGTAGTGGTAGTGGAGCACAACCTTTTAAAACAGTTAAAGATTACCAAAATTGGCTAAGTAGATTAAATCAATATAATACTTGGTTAAATTCTGCTGAAGAAAGAATGAAACAAGGAATTAAAGAAGGGTATGTATTACCAGCTTCTTTAATAAAAAAAGTAATTCCTCAGTTTAAGATATTAGCAAATACTTCATTTGAAAATCATCTATTCAATACTCCTTTTAAAAATTTACCTAAGGATTTTGAACCTGTAGATGTTAAAATTATTTCAGCACAAGCTTATAATATTTTAGAAAGCAAGTTGATCCCATCATTTAAGTCAATATATAATTTCTTAAAAACAGATTATTTAGAAGCTGGAAGAGAAAGTAGCGGTATATCTGCTATTCCTAATGGAAAAGCTTATTATGATCATTCAATTAAAAACTACACAACTACCAATATGACTGCTGATGAAATTCATGAGTTAGGATTAAAAGAAGTTGCCCGTATTTTAACTGAAATGGAGAAAGTTAAAGAACAAGTTGGTTTTAAAGGTACTTTAAAAGAATTTTTCAATTTTGTTCGTGAAAATAAAGAGTTAATGCCATATACAACTCCAAAGCAAATTATTGATAATTTTAATGCTATTCATGAAAAAATGAAACCTCAATTAGAGAAATTATTTGGTAACAAACCAAAAACTCCATTTGTGGTAAAGCAAACAGAAAAATTTAGAGAAGCTTCAGCTAGTGCTGAATACAATCCAGGTTCTTTAGATGGTACACGTCCAGGTGTTTTTTATACACCAATTCCTGATGCAACTAAATATAATGTGTTTTCAGATGAAGCTTTATTTTTACATGAAGCAATCCCTGGGCATCATTATCAAATTTCATTAACTCAAGAAAATAAAGATTTACCGGATTTTAGAAAAACATTATGGTATAGTGCTTATGGTGAAGGTTGGGCTTTATATACTGAAAACTTAGGTAAAGAATTAGGTTTATATACAGATCCATATCAATATTTTGGAATGTTAGGAATGGAAATGCATCGTGCTATTCGTTTAGTTGTTGATACAGGAATGCACGCTAAAGGATGGTCTCGTGAAAAAGCTATTCAATATTCTTTAGATAATGAAGCAGAAGGTGAAGCTAGCATTATCTCTGAAATTGAACGTTATATGGCTAATCCAGGACAAGCTTTATCTTATAAAATTGGTCAATTAAAAATTAGAGAGTTACGTGCTAAAGCTAAAAAAGAATTAGGTGATAAATTTGATATTAGAGAATTCCACAATCAAGTTTTAGAAACTGGTTGTATTCCTTTAGCTTTATTAGAAGATAAAATTGATAATTGGATTGCTTCTGAAAAGTAAAACAAGTACTTAAAAATATTCTTCACAAAATCCAGAGTTTAAAAATTCTGGATTTTGTATTTTTAGAATTCTAATTTTATATAAAATGAAAAAGCTATTCGTATCACTTTTTATTACAACTTTTACTTTTGCACAAACCAACACAGAAATTCATTTATTTGATATAAAATCTGAGAATGGTAAATGGGTCGTGTTCAATGGTAAAAACATTTCTAATAACGATGGGTATGACAGTCAGCCTAATTTTTATGATGAGAATACTATTTTATTTGCTTCTAACAAAAATGGACAAACTGACATCTTAAAATACACGATTGATTCTGATCAAAAGAACTTTATAAACAATACCCCTAACGGAAGTGAATATTCTCCACAGCGTATTCCAAATTCTAAAAATGTTTCAGCAGTAAGGTTAGATAAAAATGGTTTACAACGTTTTTATCAATACGATTTTAAATCTGGAAAACACGAAGAGCTTATAAAAGATTTAGTAGTCGCTTACCCTGTGTGGTATAATGAAAATACAATCATTTCTTCAGTTATTGTAAATGATAGTCTTCAGCTTTTTATTAGTGACTTAAAAAAGAAAACAAACACTCCTATAGTAAAACAGACTGGTCGTTCATTTCATAAAATCCCTAACAGTAAGCTTGTTAGTTTTATGAAAAAGAACGGTGAGATTTGGGAAGTTTGGTCATTAGATCCGATAACTCAGATAACCAAAAAAATTTTCAATACAGGTGCTAATCAAGACATGTGTTGGTTACCCAACGGAACAATGTTAGTTTCTTATAAAAACATGATTTTAAAACTTGATCCAAAAACAGATAAAAAGTGGTCAATTTTTCACACATTTAAAGATGAAAACATAAATAATATTTCAAGAATAATAATCAATAAAAATGGCACAAAATTAGCCTTAGTTACTGAAGTTTCTCCAAGAGTCTTAGCCCAAGAACAATTAGATGGTTATAATAAAAGAGATATTGAGGCCTTTTTAAAACCTTATGCTAAAAACGTAAAAGTATATACATACCCTAATAAATTAAACTATGAAGGTATAGATGAAATGAGAAAACGGTATGCTCCAGTGTTTGTAAAAACAAAAGACTTACACTGTAAAATTCTTAACAGAATTGTAAAAGGCAACGTTGTTATTGACGAAGAACTGGTAACTGCAAATGGCAATAAATTTAAGGCAGTTGCTATATATGAAATTACTAATGGTAAAATTAGTACCGTTAAGTTTGTTAGATAATTATAAATTTAAATTTTTTGTAAAATGATTTTTAAGATAATGAATCTGTACAAAAATCATTATCGTAAAAAAGAAACTTGCATATAGCATTGTATTTGACACAGTAATTCCATCAAATAAATTTGAAATTTGAATTTTAGAAAAATACCCATCTAAATTTAATTTAGGCATTTTAACCCAAGTTAAAGATGTACCTCTTGATACATATAAAATACTTGTTACTAAGATTCCAATAAGAATAAACCATCCTTTTTTAGATATTAAAGGAGTTGCTTTATATATTTCACTTTTCTCTTCTTTTAATAATACATCCATTAAATTAGCTGTAAAATCTACCGAAGGAGTTTCTTCGCTAATTTCTTTTATATACTTTTTTGCAAAAGCATCTAATACTTCTATGTGTTTATTTTCTCCCATAATGATTAATTAATTCGGGTTCTACTTTTTTTTCTACAATAGTTAACAATCTTTTTCTGGCTCTATGCAATTTTACTTTAACATTAGCTTCAGAAAATTCTGTTAACTCAATAATCTCTTTTAAACTTAACTCCTCAAAATAAAACATCCATAAGATAGCACGCTCATCTTCTGGCAAACTCAACATACAAGTATTAATAACTTCTGCTCGTTCTTTTCTTTCTATTCCATCTAAAATACCTTCAGTAGATTTTATTTTATTTATTGTTATTTCGTCTATAGTATCTGTATTATATTTTTCTTTATTCTTTTTTAAGCTATCTAAACAAGTCCTATATCCTATTTTGTACAACCAAGTAGAAAACTTTGAATCTCCTTTAAACTTATTTAAGTTCTTAAATGCTTTGATAAAAGTATCTTGAGAAATTTCTTCAGCCTCTTCTCTACTCTTTACCATTTTTAAAGCCAAAGTAAATACCATAGTCTTATACTTTTCTACCAAAATAGAAAACGCATTAGTATCTCCTTTTAATACTTTATCAATATATGTTTGGTCGTTTTTAGTAGTCATTTTATTCTTTGACTGTTTATTCTTTTAAAAGGTTACAATAAATTCAAAAAAAGTTTTTTATTTTTTTTGTAACCTTTTTTTAAACATATATGTCATACTTGCAAACACATTAAAAATAATCATTTAAAATTAAAAATATGGAAGTAGCAATTGTATTTATGTTCTTATTCGCAGTAATATTCGGAGTTTTTTATTTATTTTATTCAACTCGAAACAAAGAACGTTTGGCCTTAATTGAAAAAGGAGTAGATGCAAAAATATTTATGCAAGGAGAAAGAAAAAAATCAACTTTAACTGGTAGAATTATAATCTTAAACTTAGCATTGTTAGCAATGGGAATTGGAGTTGGTGTCTTATTAGGAGCCATATTAAGTTCTATATTTGGCTATAGTGGTGATTGGGCAAATAGACCAAGTAACGCTATAGATTCTGAAGTTTTCTTTACTTCTGCAATTTTTCTTTGTGCTGGTGCTGCTTTATTTATTGGTTTTAATCTTACCAAAAAAATAGACAATGAATAATATTTACTATTAATAGTAAATAATACTAAAAACCACTTCTAATAGAAGTGGTTTTTTTGTTTTTAAAAAGTCAGTATCTTTAAACGAAATAAAAATTACATATGAGTAACGATTACAAAAACAAAAGCTTTAAACAATTATTAGACAAATTACAACAAGAGAGTTGGCAATTAGAACTTATTATTTCTGGTTTTGCCATTTTTGGTTTGTTTACTGCTTTTCCTCAAGTAAAAGTAGCTTTAGAGGTAGCCCAAAATGACAAACATATATATGCTTTTGTAATACTTCTTGTTGCATTAGTAGCTTGTTATATTCTTATTTTTAATTTATTAGTTCATGTAATATTACGTGGTTTATGGATTGGTGCTTTAGGCTTACGGTACATATCTGGAGATATTGAATTTGAAGAATTAAATTACCATAACCGTTTTACAAAATATTTAAAGAAGAAAATTATTTCTTTTGACAGATATGTAGCTTCTTTAGAAAATTATTGTAGTGTATTATTTGCTACTTCTTTTTTATTAATTTTTTACGTTGTTTCTATTACCATAATTATTGTTTCTTTTATTTTAATAGCTACCTATATTCTTTCTAATGATAATTTACCAGAAGGTTTCAGAACTTTTTTGGGAGTACTATTAATGATTTTTCTAAGCATAGGATCAATATTTATGTTTATTGATTTTATTACACAGGGGTATTTAAAAAAGAAAAAATGGTTATCAAAAATTTACTTTCCTTTTTATTGGGTGTTTAGCTTTTTAACACTTTCATTTTTATACAGGCCTTTAGTTTATAATTTTTTAGACAATAAATTTACCCGAAGATTAAGCTTTTTTTTAATACCTATATATATATTAATATCTGTATTTAATTCAGTTAAATATCAAAAATCGAATTATATAGATAGCACAAAATTTAATTCTAACTTATACATTGATAATAGAGAATATGAGGATTTAAGAGTTAAAGAAAGTGATTTTGTTAGCAATGCTACTATCCAATCAAAAGTAATAACACAACCCTATGTCAAATTTTTTAAAGTTTTTAATGAAAATATAGAAGATCGAATTTATAACTACGCTCCTACCTTAAAGCCTAAACAAGACAATAGAGGTTTTAAAACTGGAATTAAATTTTCTAACGGGCAATCTATTTCTCGTAAAAAAAGAGATAGCTTAGCTATTAAATATGTTGAAACTTTAAATAAAATGTATAGAATCAGAATTGATACTACTGAATATAAAACTGATTTTTTAATCAGCAGGAATAAACAGAAACAAATTGGTTTTGAAACTTATATCTCTACAAAAAAGCTTACTGAAGGAAAACATATTTTAAGATTAAGACGAAAAAAAATAAGAAAAAAAGATACCATACAAGTTACAGATATTACAATTCCATTTTGGTTTTTCAATAAATAATCTAAATATTGATGCCTTTAAAACTATTATAAATTAGAGCATAAAAAAACTCATTTTAAATTTAAAATGAGTTTTTTTAGTTTTAAATAAAGTTTATTTTTTTGCGGTTACCACTCCTTTTTTCTTTTTAAAAAACTCTACACTATCGTAATTAGGAGGTACAACTTCTCTACCATTTTCGTTTATAAAACCATACTTTTTATTATCAATACATACTTTAGCCCATCCTTTTCTGTATTTTCCAAACTCTCCAATTTTTGTATATTTCGGTATTACTATCAAATCTCCTTTATTATCAATAAAACCATATTTGTCTTTAATTTTTACTAAAGCCCAATTCTTTTTGTATTTATCAAAACCTTGTATTTCGTCAAATTTAGTATCTACAATTTTATCTCCATTTCCATCAATAAAACCATAAAATGAGTTTTCTTTTACCAATGCCCAATCTTTATGATCTGTTCCAAAATCACTTATAAAATCATAAACTACTTCTACAACTTCTTTACCAGATTTATCTATAAAACCTACTTTTCCTTCAAGTTCTACTTTTGCCCAATTCTTTTTTATCTCATCAAAATTTTCAATTTTTTGATATTTTGGTGAAACAATCTCCATTCCTTTATCGTTTACAATACCATAAAGTTCTCTATTCTTAACTATAAAAAATTCTTGTGAAGTTGCGTATAAACTTGTTAAAACGACAAACGCTAGTGTTAATTTAAATTTCATTACTCTATTTTAAGGGATTAAAAAGCGAAAGTAACAAAAAAAAAAACCACAAAACCTAAAAATCAATAACTTAACATTTCAACTAAAATTTAACATTTACTTCAAAAATGTTAAAGAAAATAGGTTACCGTTTTAGTCTTTTTATTGTTTCGTATTTTAGATGTCTAAATTCACCTTAAAATGAAAAATTTAATTACGCTTATACTTTGCCTACTCTTAACATCAAACTTTTATGCTCAAACGGATCAGAATATTTACGATATAATAGATGCTATTTCTTCAAAAAGAATAAAAACAGATATAGCTAAGCTTGCAAATTTTGGAACTCGTCATACATTAAGTGATACAATTTCTAATACTAGAGGAATTGGCGCGGCTCGTCGTTGGATTAAATCAGAGTTTGAAGATATCTCAAAAAATTGTAGTAACTGTTTGAATGTTTTTTATCAGAAAGATTTAGTAAAAAAAGGAGCTAACAGAAGAATTACCAAAGATGTTTGGGTAATTAATGTCGTAGCAATTCAAAAAGGTATAAAAAACCCTAATAATTATATTATTATGAGCGGTGATATTGATTCACGAATATCTGACCCAAATAACTTTACTGATGATGCTCCTGGCGCAAATGACAATGCTTCGGGTATAGCAGGAACACTTGAAGCTGCACGTGCTTTAAGTAAATATAAATTTGATAATAGTATAATTTACATTGGATTATCAGGTGAAGAACAAGGTTTATTTGGAGGAAAAGGCTTTGCTAACTATGCAAAAAATAATAATTTAAATATTGTAGGTATTATAAATAATGATATGATTGGTAATATAAAAGGAGTTGATGGAGTTATTGACAACAGAACTTTTAGAATTTTTTCTGAGCCTACTCCTCCTACCGAAACCGAACGCCAACGTAAGTCAAGACGCTTTTATGGTGGAGAAGTCGATGGAATTTCTCGTCAATTAGCTAGATATATATATAAAACTACCAAAACTTATATGCCAGAGATGAATCCTAAAATGATATATCGTTTAGATAGGTTTGGTCGTGGAGGGCATCATCGCCCCTTTAATGATGCTGGTTTTGCTGGTGTAAGAATAATGGAAGCGCATGAAAATTACACGCAACAACATCAAGATATTAGAACTGAAAACAACATTGAATATGGTGATAAATTAAAATTTGTAAATTTTGATTATACTAAAAAATTAACTGCTGTAAATGCTATTAATTTAGCTAGTATTGCTTCTGCTCCAGCAGCTCCAAAGAATGTTGGTATAGGTGGAATTGTTGAAGCTTCTGCTAGATTAAAATGGGATAAAGTTAAAGGTGCAAAAGGATATAAAATTTATTGGCGTGATACAACATCTCCAACTTGGGATCATAGCAGATATGTTGGTGATTTAAATGAATTTACTTTAGAAGGAATTGTTATAGATAATTATTTTTTTGGTGTTGCTGCTGTAGGCAAAAATGGACATGAAAGTTTAGTCTCTTTTCCTTCAAAAATTATTAGAAAATAATGGCTACTAAAATACTACATCACTATTTTAAAACAACTACTGAGTGGCGTGATTGGTTATTAAAAAATCATGATACAAATGCTGGTATTTATTTAATATTATATAAAATTGATACAGGTATACAAAGCATGCGTTGGGAAGAAGCTGTAAAAGTTGCTTTGTGTTTTGGTTGGATAGATTCTACAGTTAAAAGTTTAGGAGATGGAAAACGACAACAGTACTTTTGTCCTAGAAAAGATAAAAGTATCTGGAGTGCTTTGAATAAAAAATATATCAAAGAACTAACTGAGCAAAAATTAATGCATCCATCAGGAGAAAAGAAAATTGAAACAGCTAAAAAAAACGGTTCTTGGACTGCTTTGGACGATGTTGAAAACTTAATTATACCAAACGACTTGCAAATTCGGTTTAATCAAAATTTAATTGCTCATACTAACTATCAAAATTTTGCTAAATCCTATAAAAAAGGATACTTGTACTGGCTATATCAAGCTAAAAGAGAAGCTACTAGATTAAAAAGGATTGAAATAATAATTCAATTGTGCCAAGCAAATAAAAAGGAGAAGTAATTTTTTAAGAATTTTCCTTCCTTTTTTATCAAAAAATTAACATCAAAAAAAATAACAAATATTAAATTACGGGTTCAAAAATCATAACTTAAATAATTTAAACATGCTTAATAAAAAATTAAGGTTAGTATGTTCGCTTTTCTTAGCTATTGCTATTTTGGGAGTTAACGATATAAATGCCCAAAAAAGAAGAAAAAAGAAAGGAAAAGACAAAACCGAAATCCCTTCAAAAAAGAAAAAAAAGAAGAAAAAGAAAACAATTGCTGAGTTAACAAAAAGTAGTAAAAAAATAGATGGTTTATTCCCTATTTACCAAGATACTGTTACTGGTGATATTAAATTACTTCTAAAAAAAGATCAACTTAATAAAGATTTCATTTACTTTTCTCAAATCGCTGATGGTGTTACAGAAGCAAGAGCTTTTAGAGGTGCTTACCGTGGATCAAGCATTTTCAATATTAAAAAATACTTTAATAAAATTGAATTTGTAGCTCCTAATACTTCTTTTTATTTTGATAAAAATAACGCATTATCAAAATCTGCTGCTGCAAACATAAGTAATGCAGTAGTAGCAAGTACTAAAATTTTAGCTTCAGATGATAAAAAAGGTGAGTATCTAATTGATGCGAATGCTCTTTTCTTATCAGAAGCTCTTACAAGAGTTAAAATGCCTCGTTTCCCTAAAAGCTCACCATTTGCTTTTAAATTAGGAAGATTTGATAAAAAGAAATCAAAAATAAATAGCATTAAAAACTATCCAGAAAACACAAATATTAAAACAGAATATACTTATAATAATCCATCTGTTTTAAATGGAGGTTCAAATGCTGTAACTGATGGTAGATATGTTTCTATAAAAGTATTCCATACTTTTATGAGCATGCCTAAAGACGATTATAAGGTAAGAATGGACGATCCTAGAGTTGGTTATTTCTTAACAAATACCAATGACATGACTTCCACTCAAGCTGTTAACTACAGAGATTTCATTCACCGTTGGAAATTAATTAAAAAAAATCCAGAATTAGCAGTTTCAGAACCTGTTGAACCAATTACTTGGTGGATAGAAAATTCTACTCCAGTTGAATTTATTGAAACAATTAAAGAAGGAGTATTAGCTTGGAATGAAGCTTTTGAAAAAGCAGGTTTTAAAAATGCTATGGCTGTTAAAGTACAACCAGAGGATGCAGATTGGGATGCTGGTGATGTACGTTATAATGTATTACGTTGGACTTCTTCTCCTAACCCTCCTTTTGGTGGTTACGGACCTAGTTTTGTTAATCCTAGAACTGGAGAAATATTAGGTGCAGATGTTATGTTAGAATATGTTCATTTCACAAATAGAGTTCAGTATGATAAAATATTTGGAGAAGTATCAAAAGCCTCTACAGAAGAAGAAGCATATAATATTTTATCTAAAAAAGATAATCACATGTTTTGTTCTGCTGGTCATTTAATGCACGAAAACACCATGTTTGGTAAAACAGTTTTAGCTGCAACAGGTGCTTCTGATTTAGAAATGGAAGGTATGAAGAAAGAAGCGATGAAATCTTTAATAATGCACGAAGTTGGTCATACGTTAGGGTTAAATCATAACATGAAAGCAAGTCAATTGTTTTCTCCTGCACAATTAGCCGATGCTAATTTTATAAAAGGTAAATGTTTAACGGGTTCTGTAATGGATTACGCTGCTATTAATTTAACTTTAGATAGAACAAAGCAAGGTCAATATTACGATACTGCGGTTGGACCTTACGACATTTGGGCTATTCAATATGGATATACTCCATTTAAAAATAATTCAGAAATGAATACATTATTAGCTAAATCTACAAAACCAGAATTAATTTTTGGAAACGATGCTGATGATATGCGTTCTGCTGGAAAAGCTATTGACCCAAGAGTTATGACTGGTGATTTATCTAATGACCAGATTACATATTCTATTGATAGAATTAAGTTGGCTAATAAAATGATGCTAAACATTAAAAATCGTTTTTCTAAAAAAGGAGAAACATATCAAGAATTAAGAAATGCATATTATATTTTAAATGGTCAAGCTGCAAGAGCTGGAGATGTAATATCTCGTTTCATTGGGGGTGTTTATGTAGATAGAGCTATGGCTGGACAAGAAGGAGGTACTCAACCTTATACTCCTGTAAGTTTAATAGATCAAAAAAGAGCAATGAGTGCTTTAAAAACCTACGTTTTTGCTCCAAATGCATTTAAAGCTCCTTCTGATTTATATAACTATTTAGCAAGACAAAGACGTGGTTATAATTTCTTTGGTGGTCCAGAAGATCCAAAAATACATGCACAAGTTTTAAATTATCAAAAGAGAGTATTAAACCATATTTTACATAGAAATACTTTACAAAGAATTTCTGATTCTGAATTATATGGTAATAAATACAAATTATCATCTTTTATGACAGATTTAAACAATGCTATTTTTAAAGCAGATTTATACACTAATGTAAACTCATTCCGTCAAAATCTTCAAACTGAATATACTAAAATGTTATTGAAGATGGTAGTTGGTAAAAGTAGTAGTAGATATACTAATGCTTCAAAAGCAATGGCTTTATATAACTTAAAAAAGATTAAGACTTGGTCTGGAAACGGTTTAGGAAATATTGCTACTAAAGCACATAAAAATCAATTAAAATTACTAATTAACAACTCATTAAAAGAAGTTAAATAGAAAATTTTAATAAATTCTATAGTAAAACCATAATGTGAAAACATTATGGTTTTCTTATTTTTACTCTATGGCTAAAATTCTTATAACTGGAGGAACTGGACTTATTGGTAGTTATTTACAAACTATTTTAAAAGAAAATAATTATACAATAAATGTTCTTAGTAGGAATCCTCAAAATAAAAATGAATTTTATTGGAATATTTCTGAAAACTACATTGATGAAAAAGCTTTTAATGGTATAACTCATATTATACACTTAGCTGGTGCTGGAATTGCTGACAAGAGATGGACTAATAAAAGAAAAAAAGAATTAATTGATAGTAGAGTTCAATCTGCAAATTTGTTATTTAAAAAAGTAAAAGAATACCAAATACCGCTGAAAGGTTTTATTTCTGCTTCTGGTATAGGCTATTATGGTGCAGTAACTTCTGATAAAATATTCACTGAAGAAGATAACCCTGATAATGATTTTATTTCTACTATTTGTGTTAAATGGGAGAAAGCTGCTAACCAATTTCTAAATTTAAATATCCCTGTAACTATTTTACGTACCGGTGTAGTACTTACTAAGGAAAGAGGTGCTTTAAATAAAATGAATACTCCTATATTTTTATCTGCTTTAGGAAATGGAAATCAATATTTACCATGGATCCATGTTACAGACTTATGTTACTTGTATATCGAAGCTATAAAAAATATTGAGTTCTATGGTATTTTCAATGCTGTAGCTCCTGAACATCAAACAAATGAAGCTTTTACTAAAGTCTTAGGAAAAGCTTTAAAAAAACCAATACTTCCTATGAATGCTCCTTCATTTATTTTGAAAACTGCTTTAGGAGAAATGGCTTATATATTATTAAATGGTAGCAGAATTTCTTTTCAAAAAACAATTGAATTTTATAATTTTAAATTTCCTAATCTAAAATCAGCTTTAAATAATATTTATAATAATGATTAATAAGCTTAAAAATCCTGTTTGGCATTCATTAAATGAAACACATAAAAAGTTTGCTCTAAACTTTGAAGGTGTACAGTTTTACGATCCTAAAATTTGTCCTTTTGGAGCTTTTATAGATACGAATAAAACTGCCAATGCTTTAAATGAATATGCAAAACTCTCTGATAGTTTTTTTTTAGTATCTGAAGATAAAACACCACTATTTGACAATCGATTTATTTCTTTGGATAAAAAAATTGAAGGTTGTCAAATGGTATTAGACAACTTAGTTGACATTGATTTTACTGAAAATATAATTCCTTTATCTGAGGAACATATTAATGATATTTATAAACTTATTTGGTTAGTAATGCCTGGGTATTACCAAAAAAGAACTTTTGATATGGGGAAGTATTTTGGCATATTTAAAGATAATCAGTTAGTCTCTATTACTGGCCAACGAATGCAAACTAATGATTTTATAGAAATAAGTGCAGTTGTTACACATCCTGATTATACTCGTAGAGGTTTTGCTAAACAGTTAACTGCTCACGTAACAAAAGACATTTTAAATGATAATAAACATCCGATTTTACATACAACAAAAGGCAATTCTGCAATACCTCTCTATGAAAAGTTAGGATATCAACTTACTAGAGATATGAATTGGTGGTATTATCACAAAAAGTAAAAGTCCAGACAATGTCTGGACTTTTTTACAATTATTTAGATAATTCGGGCACAGAAGTATAAATAAAATCTCCATGAACAGGAGTAAAATATTTCATTACTTTCTTATTGAAGTCTTTTCTTTTTATTTCATCTGGCATATAAGCTTTAAAAATTTCGTTATTTTTTTCACCTATTTTATCAAGATCCGTCATATTATCAACAGCAAAAACCCTTGTAAACTCTGTTTTATCACTTCCCCAAGCATGTCCGTGTTGAAAATATCCTTTAATAAGATCATTCTTGTTTATTACATTATCAATATATTCATTCGTTAGACTTTCAAATTCTTCTTTCGATCCATCTTCTGGAAATGCAAAATGTCCTTTAATTGCTAACCAAACTAGTTCTTTTTTAGCATCTTCAGGTTTTAATAATTTAGCATTACCTATTGGTGCATAAATTTCATCTGAATGTTCTACTGAATAATATGCATCCTTATTTTTAAAATATGCTTTTCGTTTAGCTTCATCCTTCCAAGCCTCTTTAATTAATTCCTGACTACGTTCATTTGCTTTTTCTATATCAGCCCAAGATCCATAAGAATTTACAAATACAATTTCTGAATTATCAGGAGTATATCTATGTAAATAAATAGAAGATCCTTGTATAAATTCATTTTTCTTAACTACTTTATCTAAAAATTCTTTCTCTATGGCTATCCATTTCTCTTTATCAAAATTTTCATAGTCCATGTTCCAATGCCCAGTTGTTACTGTTATATACTTTGGTCTTTTATTTTCATCTTGTGAAAAAATAGTTAATGGTAATGCCATTAATAGTAGAAGTACTATTAATAATTTAGTTTTTACTGTCTTCATAATAGTTGATATTAATTAATAAAAAATGAAATTTGAGTATCAGCTATTTATAAAGTACATTTAACTAACCTCAAGAAGAGAAGTATAAAGAGGCATTACAAAGTTAGTAAAACATAACCACCTAAACATAAGGGTTTTAACTAATTTTAAACCATAAAAAAACTCAGAATAAATTCTGAGTTTTTATTTATTAAAAAGGAAGTACTTATTAGATTTTCATCATAGTTACCTCTGCTTTGTTTTTAATTACTTTTCCCATCATATCCATTTCAATATTCATTATAGATTTAGATGGTATACCTGTATTTTTATTTATTTCAGTAACTCCTGTTATTTTTGCTGATGGCATTACTGACATTTTTCCTGATACTTTAGTTATTACTTTACTTTTAGTGATCTCTGTAACAGTATAAGTTAATTCCATATCTACTCCTCCATTACTTTGTGTATTTGTCCAAGTTGAGCCTACTCCTACTTTTTCTTTTGGATATACTACTGTTTTGTTTGATTGATTTGATAATTTATCAACACCTGGAACATTTGGTTCAATTTTTAAAAGTTTAGATTCTCCTAATTTATTTACACTCGAATAAATTATTGCATCAAGCATAGGTTGCATTTGAGTTTTAAACTTTTTTCCTTCTTCATTTAATTCATCATCTTTCATATTTGAATTATAATTTACTTTTTCTTCTGCTCCTTGTAAAACTTTTGTAGCCATATAAGTAAATTTTGTCTCGGTCAAATAATTTCCATCTTTAATATCTGTTATTTTTAGGCTCATATCCATAGCCATATCCATTAAAGCTACTCCCATATCTTGATTCATTTTCATAGACATTTTATAAATATCTCCTTTCTTATAATTAAGACGTAACAATACTTTTTCTTGAGACATAGCTACTGCTGTTATTCCTAATAACAGTACAATTAAAATTTTCTTCATTTTTATTTTTTAGTTTAAGTTACGAATATACATAAAACAAAAAAGCTCAGAAAATTCTGAGCTTTTGTATTTAATACTATTTATTAATAGTATATTTTTAAAAATCTTGGTTTACATCCCAAGATTCTAAAATATCTTTTAATGTTTTAATAAACATACCTCCTAAAGCTCCATTTACAACTCTATGATCATACGAATGAGATACAATCATTCTATGGCGAATTCCTATAAAATCTCCTTCTGGTGTTTCTATAACCGCTGGTTTTTTAACTATAGCACCTAATGCTAAAATAGCTACCTGTGGTTGATTTATAATTGGTGTTCCAGTAATACTTCCAAAGCTACCTACGTTTGTTACTGTGTAAGTTCCTCCTTGTATATCATCTGGTTTTAACTTATTTGCTCTAGCACGTCCTGCTAAACCATTTACTTGTTTAGTCATACCAACTAAACTTAACTGATCTGCATTTTTAATTACTGGTACTATTAAATTACCATCTGGTAATGCTGCTGCCATTCCTAAATTAACATTTCCCCTTTTTATGATTTTATCTCCATCTAGAGAAATATTAATCATTGGGTGTTTTTTTATTGTCTGTGCAACTGCCTGCATAAAGATTGGAGTAAATGTTAGCTTCTCTCCTTCTCTCTTTTGATATGCATTTTTTACTTTATTTCTCCAATTAACAATATTTGTTACATCTATTTCAATAAATGACTGTACATGTGCAGATGTTTGTATTGAATCTACCATATGCTTAGAAATTAATTTCCCCATACGGCTCATTTCTATAATCTCGTCTTCTCCACTTAGCGTAACTGGAGCTGTTTGAACTTTTGCTTTTGGCTTTTCTTCTTTAGTTCTTACAACTGCTGTTTGTGGTTGATTTCCTCTATCTTTTATGTAAGATAAAATATCTGTTTTAGTAACTCTTCCTTCTTTTCCTGTTCCTTTTAGAGTTTCTAATTCTTCTAAAGAAATTCCTTCAGTTTGAGCTATACTTTTTACTAATGGAGAGTAAAAACGCTCACTAGATGATGTATCTATAGAACTTGAGATTGTTTCTTTTACTCCTTCAATTGTTTTTTCTACTTCAACAACTGCTGCTTTTACCTCTGATTTTTTAGTAGTTACATCAGAAGATATTGTTTCTCCTCCTTCTGTTTCTATAATAGCAATTGTTTGCCCAACCTGAACTACTGTATCTTTATCAAATAATATTTCTATTAAAGTCCCATCCACTTCACTAGGCACCTCACTATCTACTTTATCTGTAGCTACTTCAACTACGGTATCATCTATATCAATCGTTTCTCCAACTTCTTTAACCCAAGAAGTAATAGTTGCTTCTGCAACACTCTCGCCCATTTTAGGCAACTTCAATTCGTATCTAGCCATAGTGTATGTTTTTAATGTTTGCGAAGTTACTAAAAACCTATGATTTTTTTATCTTTTTTTATGTAAAAAAAATCTAACACATGCTTATTATTTGAATTATTCGCAAAAAGACATCGTTTAAATATTTTTTTTTGAATTAAAACAAGTTAAATCAATTTTATATTGCGTTTTCAATAATCTAACTGATTTTCAATACTTAGGAGTCTTTTAGTTTATATACATCTAAAAAATCAACATCAATATTTTTTATTTTAAATAGATATGTTTCTTTATCCTTTAAACCCAATTTTTTGGTTTTGCTAATACCTTTAAAAGTTTGTCTTCTCTACTTCCTTTTTCTGGTTGGTGATTATATTTCCATTGGACTGTTGGTGGTAAACTCATTAAAATACTTTCAATACGTCCATTTGTTTTTAAACCAAATAATGTACCTCTATCGTGAACTAAATTAAACTCTACATAACGCCCTCTTCTTACTTCTTGCCAATCTTTATGCTCTTGATTGTATTCAAAATCTTTTCTTTTTTCTACAATTGGCACATAAGAGTTTAAGAAACTATCTCCTACCTCAGTAACAAAATCATATCTATCTTGCATTGAAAACTTATCTGTTTTCTTTAAATAATCAAAAAACAACCCTCCAATACCTCTAGCTTCGTTTCTATGTGCATTCCAAAAATAATTATCGCAAGTTTCCTTGAATTTTGGATAAAACTCTGCATCATGTTTATCACAAGCTTCTTTACATACAGAATGAAAATGTGTTGCATCTTCATCAAATAAATAATATGGTGTTAAATCTTGGCCTCCACCGAACCATTGTGTAACAATATCTCCTTTTTCATCATACATTTCAAAATAACGCCAGTTTGCATGTACTGTTGGCACAAATGGATTCTTTGGATGTATTACTAAACTTAAACCACAAGCAAAAAAATCTCCACTTTCTACTCCAAATTGTTTTCTTAAAGCTTCTGGAAGTTCTCCAAAAACTTTAGAAATATTCACTCCTCCTTTTTCAAAAATATTCCCATTCTCAATAACGCGGGTTCTACCCCCTCCTCCTTCTTGTCTTTCCCATAGATCTTCTTGGAATTTAACTCCACCGTCTATCGCTTCTAACTTTGAAGTAATTGTGTCTTGTAATTCCTGAATATATGTGTAAAATTGGTCTTTCATTTGTAAAATTCTTGATAAACAAAAATACTTATTCTAACAATTCTTTCGGTTGAATTTTCTTAATAGTTTCTGTAGTTGCTGCTGTTACCGATAATGGTAAAACTAATAATACACCAATAACTGGTATTAATAAAAATAACATAAAAACAATTCCGTTTCCAATAGCCAATCCTTTATTTTTCTTTACAAAAAGAACACTTTCTTTATATTTAAAATGACGTTCTAATGTATAATCCATATTACCAAAACCAGCGTAATAAGCTTGAACTAAAAACAATAAGATTGTAGAAAGAACTCCTATAATTGGTATAAACCCAAATAATATTATTAGAATTGTTAATAATATTTCTCTTATTAAATTTCTAACATTAATTCGTACTCCTCTTACTAATTGTTCTTGAAAACTAGTATTTCTATATTGATGACTTTCTCCTTTTATATGATTTTCAATTTTCTCAGAAACTGGGCTCATAAATGGTGCTGATAATGCCATCACAATATGCTTATATAAAACTAAGCCTATAACTATTATTAAAAGACCACTTAAAAAGGTACTGAGTATTTCAAATGTTTCTTTTCCAAATTCCCATTTCCAAAAATCAGCAAAATAATGCCCAATATTATCAGACAGACTATAAGCTAAGCTTGCTACAGTTAAAGCTGTTAGTAAACTAATTATTATAGGAATGGTAAAATACCTCCATAACTTTAGCTTGGAAATTAATTGAAAAGCACCAAAATATGCTTTAATTCCTTTGATTATGTTTTGAATCATTTTTTTGCAAAAAAAACCGAAACTAATCAGTTTCGGTTTTTATCTTTTTTAAAGATTATTTTATTTCATTGATTTATATAAATCTCTAAATTCTTTTGCTTTTGCTTCTTGCTCTAGAACTTCGTATAAATTCATTAAAGTTTTAACAGTATCAATACTTCTATTTAAACTATCAGCTTTTTCTAAAAATGGCAAAGCTTCTTTATATACTTCCTTTTGCTTTAGTGCTAATTTATCGTACTTTTTAAAGTTTGATAAGTTATTATTCATTTCTTCAACTATTGCTTTATCTTTATCTAAAACAACAACAGCCAAATTCATATATGCATCTGCATAATCTGGTTTTAAATCAATTGCTTTTTGATAATACTTCTTAGCATCTTCCATTCTACCTTGATTAAAATTTACAACACCTAAATTATAATATAAGGTTGGGTTTTTAGGATCTAAAGCTATAGCTTCACTCATTAACTCACCAAATTTATCCATTTTTTCAAGCTTGATATACATATCAGCTTCATTTAATAATAAATTTATATCATTTGGATTTGCTTTTCTAGCTTCAGCTAATGCTTCCATAGCTTCTTCCGTTTTTCCTTGTTCTTTATATATTAAAGCAATATTTTTTACAACAGCAGCTTCTTTAGATTCTGATGATTTTTCTTCAGGTTTAATGTATTGTTTTGATTTTACCATTAAATCTCTCTGTCTCTTAGACCCTAAATTTTCTACTTTACCAGTTTCTTTATTTGTTGCAAGATATTGAATTTCTACACCTGTATAACCTACTCTTCTTAATTCTTTGTAATACTTAATAGCAGTATCATATTCTTTTGCTTGTGTTGCTGAAACTGCTGCATTATACACAAATGAAGTATCTGTTGGGCTTAAAACATAAGTTAAATAGAAGTTTTCAGCAGCATTTTTATAATCTTTCTTGTTATTATATTGATCAATTGCTTTTTTAGATACTTCTTGAATCATTTGATTTAAAATAGGCTTCGCTTCTTCTGAGTATTTATTTTTACTCATAGATAATAATGCATTAAGAGCTTCTGCCGCATTTTTATAATCCTTTTTGGTTGCTAAAGCTTTTCCTTTTAAAAAGTAAAATTTAGATTTATACTTATCTTCTCCATTTATCATTAATTCTCCTTCAATAGAGTTTAATATTGAAATGGCATTTGTAAAATCTTGTTTTTTTATAGCTTTCTCAGCGGCTTTTAACTCAGATTTCTGTGCCATTAATCCTAATGACAATAATCCTAATGAAAGAGTTAATATTTGTTTTCTCATTTTATTCTAATTTATTTATTGTTGTTCTTGACTTTCGTTTGATTCTTCATTTTCAATTTCCATGCCATTTTCATCTTCTTCATTTTCATGCATAACTTTCGCTACTGCTGCAATACTATCATTTCCCTTAATATTTATTAAACGAACACCTTGCGTTGCTCTCCCCATAACACGTAAATCTTCAACTGCCATACGAATAGTAAGTCCAGATTTATTAATAATCATTAAATCATTAGAATCATCAACATTTTTAATTGCTACTAATTCCCCTGTTTTTTCTGATATATTTAAAGTTTTAACTCCTTTACCTCCACGATTTGTAACACGATAATCTTCTAATTTAGAACGTTTTCCATACCCCTTCTCAGAAACCACTAAAATATTACTATCCATATCATTTACAGCAACCATACCTATAACTTCATCATTTTCATGAACTAAAGTTATACCTCTTACTCCTGATGCAGTTCTTCCCATTGGTCGAGTTTTCGCTTCTTCAAATCGTATTGATTTACCCGATTTTAACGCTAACATTACTTGACTATCACCAGTAGTTAATTTCGCTTCTAATAATTCATCTCCTTCTTTAATAGTAATAGCATTTATACCATTTGTTCTTGGGCGTGAATATTGCTCTAAAGGAGTCTTTTTAACTTGACCTCTCTTAGTTGCCATGATTACGTAATGACTATTTATGTAATCTTCATCTTTTAAATCACCAGTAACCAAAAATGCTTTTACTTTATCATCTTGCTCAATATTGATAAGATTTTGAATTGCCCTACCTTTTGTATTTTTACCTCCTTCTGGTATTTCATACACTCGCATCCAAAATACTTTTCCTTTTTGAGTAAAGAACAACATGTATTGATGGTTTGTACCTACAAATAAATGTTCTAAGAAATCTTCATTACGAGTTGTTGCTCCTTTTTGTCCTCGTCCCCCTCTATTTTGAACCTTATATTCATCAAGATTTGTACGTTTTACATATCCTGCATGAGAAATAGTTACTACAACTTTAGAGTTAGGAATCATGTCTTCGATACGCATATCTCCACCTGCATATTCTATTACTGAACGACGATCATCTCCATATTTATCTCTAATATGAATTAATTCATCTGTTATAATCTGATAACGTCTAGATTCGTTTGATAAAATATCTTTTAAATCTGCAATTGTTAACATGATATCATCATACTCAGCACGTAATTTATCTTGTTCCAGACCAGTTAACTGGCGCAACCTCATTTCAACAATAGCTTTTGCTTGTATTTCTGATAACTCAAAACGTTCGATTAATTTCTCACGAGCTTCATCACCATTTTTAGAGCCACGGATAATCTTAATTACTTCATCAATATTATCAGAAGCTATAATTAAACCTTCTAAAATATGTGCTCTAGCTTCTGCTTTCTTTAATTCAAATTCAGTTCTACGAACAACAACTTCATGTCTGTGTTCTACAAAATAATGTATTAATTGTTTTAAATTTAATTGCTCTGGGCGTCCTTTTACTAAAGCAATATTATTTACACTAAAAGACGTTTGTAATTGCGTGTATTTATATAATTTATTTAATACAATATTAGGAATAGCATCACGTTTTAAAATGTAAACAACACGCATACCATTTCTATCCGATTCATCACGAATATTTGCAATTCCTTCTAGTTTTTTATCATTTACTAACTCTGCAGTTTTTTTAATCATTTCTGCTTTGTTAACCTGATAAGGAATTTCAGTAACAATAATACATTCACGTCCTTTTACTTCTTCAATAACTGCTTTTGCGCGCATTACAATACGCCCACGACCAGTATGAAAAGCATCACGCACTCCATCATAACCATAAATGGTTCCTCCTGTAGGAAAATCGGGTGCTTTGATGTGTTGCATTAACTCATCAATTTCTATATCTCTATTTTCAATATAAGCAAGAGTCCCATTAACAACTTCTGTTAAGTTGTGTGGAGCCATATTTGTTGCCATACCTACAGCAATACCTGATGCTCCGTTTACTAATAAGTTAGGAATACGAGTTGGTAAAACTGTTGGTTCATGTAATGTATCATCAAAATTTAATCTGTGATCTACAGTCTCTTTTTCAATATCAGCTAACATATCTTCTGATATTTTCTGCATTCTCACCTCCGTATAACGCATTGCCGCAGGACTATCTCCATCTACCGATCCAAAGTTACCTTGTCCATCAACCATCATATAACGTTGACTCCAATTTTGTGCCATACGTACCATAGAGTCATATACAGATGTATCTCCATGTGGGTGATACTTACCTAATACCTCTCCTACGATTCTTGCTGATTTCTTATAGGCTCCTGTAGCTTTAATTCCTAATTCATGCATTCCAAACAAAACTCTTCGATGAACAGGTTTTAAACCGTCCCGAACATCTGGTAATGCTCTTGATACAATAACCGACATTGAATAATCAATGTAAGCTGATTTCATTTGTTCTTCAATATTGATAGGAATCAACTTTTCGCCATCTGCCATATATTTTCTTTTAAAATATTAGTACTCATTTTCGTCAAAAAAGTGAATTTTACACTTGATAAAACCCACTTTTAAAATACTGTTAAAAAAACCGTATTTTCTAAAACATTGCAAGATACTATAATACCTATTTATACACAAAAAATATCTTTATTCTTTTAATGATACTTATTAACAATTCTTACACCTTTTTTTTAAAAAAAACAGCTAGAATAACTTTTTAAAACTATTGGCATCTTTTTTGTATTTTTAAAGAAAAAAACTTACTAACTTTACACATATACAAATTAAATTTATGGACGATAATTTTTCACCACAAGTTAGAGATGTAATTACTTTCAGTAAAGAAGAAGCCTTACGATTAGGTCATGACTTTATTGGAACCGAACATCTATTGTTAGGTTTGATAAGAAAAGGAGATGGTAAAGCAATCGAAATATTAACAACTTTCGATGTAGATTTAGATTTAGTGCGAAATAAATTAGAAAAATTAAATCCCACAACTCCTTCTATAGCTAACGTAGAAAAAAAGAGTTTACACCTTACTAGACAAGCAGAGAAAGCTATTAAAACAACGTTTTTAGAAGCAAAACTATATCAAAGTAATTCTATAGATACAGCACATTTATTATTATGTATTTTACGTAATGAAAATGATCCTACAACAAAATTACTTCAAAAATACGATGTAGATTACGAACAAGCTAAAGCGTTATATAAAGAACTTCATGTTGAAGATAATTATTTATCTCCAATGGCAGAAACCCCTTCAGAAGATGAATTTTCTGATGAAAAATCAAATCCCTATGGACAACAATCTCCTAAAGGAAAGCAACCTAAAAAATCTAAAACACCTGTTTTAGATAATTTTGGACGTGATTTAACTGCCTTAGCCATAGGCGGAAAATTAGACCCTGTTGTTGGACGTATTAAAGAAATTGAACGTGTTTCTCAAATCTTAAGTAGAAGAAAGAAAAACAACCCAATGTTAATTGGTGAACCTGGTGTAGGTAAATCTGCAATTGCAGAAGGTTTAGCTCTTAGAATTGTAAACCGAAAAGTTTCAAGAATTTTATTCGACAAACGTATTGTTTCTCTTGACTTAGCTAGTTTGGTAGCAGGAACAAAATATAGAGGTCAATTTGAAGAGCGAATGAAAGCCCTTATGAATGAGCTTGAAAAAAATGAAGATATTATTTTATTCATTGATGAAATTCATACAATAGTTGGAGCTGGTGGTGCAACTGGGTCTTTAGATGCATCGAATATGTTAAAACCTGCTTTAGCTAGAGGTGAAATTCAATGTATTGGTGCAACTACTTTAGATGAATACAGAACAAATATTGAAAAAGATGGAGCCTTAGAACGTCGTTTTCAAAAAGTAATTGTCGACCCTACTACTGTTGAGGAAACTATACAAATTCTACATAATATAAAAGGTAAATATGAAGCACATCATCATGTATCTTTTACTGATGAAGCTATAGAAGCTTGTGTCAAATTAACAAATCGTTATATGACAGATCGCTTTTTACCAGACAAAGCTATTGACGCTTTAGATGAAGCTGGTTCTCGAATTCATATTACTAATATTGTAGTTCCTCAACAAATTTTAGAGTTAGAATCTAAATTAGAAGAAATTCGCGAGCGCAAAACTAAAGCTGTAAGCGGTCAAAAATATGAAGAAGCAGCTAAGCTTCGTGATGATGAGAAAAACATTGAAACAGCCTTAGAATCAGCTCAGAACCAATGGGAAGAAGACTCTAAACTACATAGAGAAATTGTAACTGAAGATAATGTTGCTGAAGTAGTATCTATGATGACAGGAATTCCTGTAAATCGTGTTGCTGAGGCTGAAAGTAATCGTTTAGCCGATCTTCCTAATTTAATTAAAGGAAAAGTAATCGGTCAAAATGAGGCTGTAACTAAGGTTGTAAAGGCTATACAACGTAATCGTGTCGGTTTAAAAGACCCTAACAAACCTATTGGTTCGTTTATTTTCTTAGGATCTACTGGTGTTGGAAAAACACAGCTTGCAAAAGTATTAGCTCGAGAATTATTTGACTCTGATGACTCTTTAATTAGAATTGACATGAGTGAGTATATGGAAAAGTTTGCCATATCTCGTCTTATTGGAGCACCTCCAGGTTATGTTGGTTATGAAGAAGGTGGGCAATTAACTGAAAAAGTTCGTCGCAAACCTTATTCTGTGATTCTTTTAGATGAAATTGAAAAAGCACATCCAGATGTTTTCAATATGCTTTTACAAGTTTTAGACGATGGACATATAACGGATAGTCTTGGTAGAAAAATTGATTTTAGAAACAGTATTATTATTATGACATCTAATATCGGGGCTCGTAAGGTAAAAGAATTTGGTGCTGGTGTTGGTTTTGGGACTTCTTCTAAAAAAGACCAAGAAGATGCACATACAAAAAGTATTATTGAAGGTGCTTTAAAAAAATCATTTGCTCCAGAATTTTTAAACCGTATTGATGATGTTATCGTTTTTAATTCTTTAGAACGTAAAGACATCCATAGTATTATTGATATAGAATTAGATAAACTCTTAAATCGTATTGCTGATTTAGGATACAACCTAACTTTAAGTGAAAAAGCTAAAGACTATATTGCTGACAAAGGTTTTGACAAACAATATGGTGCGAGACCTTTAAAAAGAGCTATTCAAAAGTATATTGAAGACTCTTTAGCTGAAGAAATAGTAAATTCTAAACTAGATGAAGGTGATTCTATTTTTATGGATTTAAATGAAAAGGATAATAAACTTGTCATTAAAATTGAAAAAGGTGATAAACCTGAAGAATCAAGAACTGAAATAGACGAATAACAAACCATAAAAACCTAAGCAAAAAGCTTAGGTTTTTTTTTAGCTTTTACTTTTCATTTTTTATATAGTTTCCTCATTTTTTAACTTAAAAATATTCACTACTCCTTTTAATGCAAAAATAAAGTTATAAAACTTCAATTCTTTTTTAAAAATTAACTACTTAAGTTATAAAAAACATTAAAATTCAACCTCTTAATCCATAAAATATTTGATTAAATTTATTTTTTTTGTTAAAATCTTTGATTAAAAAAGTAAAAAAACTAACTTCGACGCCTTATTCACCTTAAAAAACTAAACAATGAAAAGAATAGTACTTTTAGCCCTCATAGGAGTTACCATAGTTTCATGTAAAAAAGAAAAGCCGGTAAAAGATTACTTAATTTTATCTGGTAAAATTGAAAATTATAAGAAACGAGACGTTACTATAGAGGGATTTCGTTTTAGTAAAAAAATAAAATTCGATAAAAAAACTGGTACTTTCTCAGACACCTTAAGAGTTAATAGAGATGGTTACTACACTCTAAGAACTAATAAAAAATACTTTAATTTATACCTAAACGATACTGTAGATACAGAAATTGTTTTTGATTATAAAAAAGGAGATCCAAGTAATTTTACTGGTAAATTTGAAGGAACAAATGCAAATATCAATAACTATTTTCTAAAAAAGAGAAATAAGTTTCCTGAAATTCTAGTAAATGCAAATGAGTTATTCTCTCTTGAAGAAGAAGATTTTTTAGATCGTATGGATCAATACAAAGATGCTTTGACAGATTTATCTATTTCTAGTAATTTACCTGCAGAATTCCTTAAAAGTGAAGTGAAAAATATTGACTATGAATATTTAAGAAACTTAAGTAATTACCAAGATTTTCACATTACTTTAAGTGGAGATGAAGATTTTGTTGTTTCTGAAGATTTTCCAGACCCAACAGAAGACTTTAACTTTAGCAGTGGAGATGATTATGCTAATTCATATTCTTACAGAAAAATGGTTTTTAAGTTATTGAATAGCAAAGCAAAAGAAAAAAACAAAGAAGGAGAAGATTTTTATTTGACCTACTTAGAAACTGTACAAACTGAAGTTAATGATACTATTGCTAAAAATGATTTATTATTCGAAAGCGCAAAGAACAGTATAACTTATACTGATAATCTTAAAGAATTCTATAATAAATTCATGGCATATTCAACGAATAAAGACCATAAAGAAGAAGTTTCTAAAAGTTATAATATTTTAAAAACTACAGCTAAAGGACAACCTGCTCCTAAGTTCAATGACTTTGAAAACTATAATGGAGGTACTACTTCTTTAGATGATTTATTAGGTAAAGGAAAATATTTATATATTGATGTTTGGGCAACTTGGTGTGCTTTTTGTAAAAAAGAAATTCCTTTATTAAAAAGATTGGAAGAAGAATACCACGGAAAAAACATTGAATTTGTTAGTATTAGTGTTGATGATAAAAAACAACATGACAAATGGAGACAAACAATTGTAGATAGAGAAATGACTGGAGTGCAGTTATTTAGCGGTAAAAAACAAGATGATTTAGAATGGGCTCAAAAATTCTTAATTAAAGGATTACCTAAATTTATTTTAATTGATCCTGACGGAAATATTGTAAACCCAAATGCTCCTGCTCCTTCACAAGGAGAAAAATTAATCGGAATATTTGATGATTTAGGAATTTAATATTAATTCCATAAAATAAAAAAAACCGCTAATTAGCGGTTTTTTTTATTTTATGGATCTATACTAGAATCTATTATCTCCATCAAGAATATCACCTATCCCACCTAGAATACTTCCTTCTCCTTTACCACCTTTACCAGTTTGTGGAGCCATAGCAAGTACTCTCCCTGCTAATCTACTAAATGGTAATGATTGAATATAGACAGTTCCTGGTCCTTGAAGCTTTGCAAAGAATAAACCTTCACCTCCAAAAACGGTATTTTTAATTCCACCTACAAATTCAATATCATAATCAATATCTTGAGTAAAACCTACAATACAACCTGTATCTACCTTTAAAACTTCACCTTCTTGTAATACTTTCTTTGCCATAGTACCACCGGCATGTACAAACGCCATTCCATCTCCTTCTAATTTCTCCATAATAAAACCTTCCCCTCCAAACAAACCTCTTCCTAAACGTTTTGAAAATTCTATACCAATAGACACTCCTTTAGCCGCACATAAGAATGCATCTTTTTGGCAGATAAATTTACCTTTAAACTCCGTCAAATCAATTGGAATGATTTTTCCTGGATATGGTGATGCAAATGAAACTTGTTTTTTTCCTTGCCCATCATTTGTAAATACAGTCATAAACAGACTCTCTCCTGTAAGAATTCTTTTTCCAGCTGAAAATATCTTTCCTAACAATCCTTTTTCTTGATTTGACCCATCTCCAAAAATAGTATTCATTTTCACTTCCGAATCCATCATCATAAAACTTCCAGACTCAGCCACTACTCCCTCTTGTGGATCTAATTCAATTTCAACATACTGCATTTCTTCTCCAAAAATGCGATAATCTATTTCATGTGCATTCATAAGTATCTTATTTCGTTAATTTATTTATTAGAAGAACATTCTATTATTTTGTTACAATTAATTCTTTAATTCCAAGAATATTAAGAGCTTTAAACCTTATTTGTTTTTATATTTCTCTCCGTTTTACTTAACAAAAACAAAGCTATAATTCATCCTATCTCTATTTGCTCTTAACTTTTAAACTCCATTCAAATTCAAATTTAGACACAGAGATACCTTCTTTATTAATTCCTTCTGAAGTTACAAGAACAGTTTGTCCTTCTCCAGTATCTACAGATCTTTGAATTGCTTCTTTAATAGCTATACCATCATTACATTCAAATCGGATTCTTCCTGTTGCTTTTTTAGTAAAAATAGCATTCATATTAGTTACTAACATGGATACTTTCTTTCCCGAAACATCTATAGATTGCATCACCAAAATACCTGTAGATAATTCTGCAGCCATTCCTTGCACAGCCCAAAACATACTATTAAAAGGATTTTGATTTATCCATTTATGCTTGACATTTACCTGTGATTTTTCATTAGAAATTGATTTCACTCTAATTCCGCATAAATATGCAGATGGTAATTTGAATAATGTAAAAAAATTAATTTTTCGAGGTGTAAACTTCATTTTATCAGTATTTACGGGCAATTTACAGCTTTTTTATTAAAAATATTAATCAAATCAAATGTTAAAGTTTGTTAAATTTTAGTACTATGTATTGCATAATACCTTTTAAAAGATATATATTTGCATAGTCAAGTATTATACAATTTATATTATTATGCAACAAAACAAAGAAAACACCAATGCTTTTTTAATACATATATCGGCTTTCGCTGGATACTTTTTTCCATTAGGAAGTATTATAACTCCATTAATTTTATGGCAAACTTTAAAAGATAGAAGCCCCTTTCTAGATAAACATGGAAAAGAAGCTGTAAATTTTAACATAAGCTTTGGCTTATATATATTTATACTAAGTGCTTCATTTTTCTCTTTCTTTTTTGGGAATTTTTTAGATCTCTTTAATGGAATTGATGTTGATTTTGGTGGACATCACTCTTACAATGGTTTGTTTGGTTTCATCGGTATAGCTTCGTTAGTAAGTGTTATATCACTTATTAAAATAGCTTTAATAATTATTGCAGCAATGAAAGCAAATAAAGGAGAAGAGTATAAATATCCTTTTACAATTAATTTTATAAAATAACCTATAAACCGCATTACATGAAGATAGAAAATACAAAAGCTCAAATGCGCAAAGGTGTTTTAGAATACTGCATCTTATCTATTTTACAAAATGGAGACGCGTATACTTCTGAAATACTTTCAACTCTAAAGAGTGCAGAAATGATTGTGGTTGAAGGAACTATTTATCCGCTTTTAACTCGCTTAAAAAACGCAGGGTTATTAACTTATAGATGGGAAGAATCAACCTCTGGACCACCAAGAAAATATTATGTTTTAACAGAAAACGGTGGGATGTTCTTAAAAGAATTAGACAAAACATGGAATAATTTAGTAAACGCAGTTAACCAAGTAACAAGTACAAAATCAACTAAAGATGAATAAGACAATAAATATAAACTTAGGCGGATTTTTCTTCCATATAGATGAAATTGCTTATCAAAAACTAAGACGTTATTTAGACGCCATATCGCGTTCCTTAAGCGATGATCCACAAGGAAAGAATGAAATCATTTCAGATATTGAAGCTCGTATTAGCGAATTATTATCTGAAAGAATTACCGATGCTCGTCAAGTAGTAAATGAAAACGATATTGATGAAGTTATAACTATCATGGGGCAACCTGAAGATTATGCAGAAGCTGAAGAAATCTATAACGAAGGTACATCGTATACTCAAAGAAGAAATAGAAATTCTAAAAAACTTTTTAGAGATGGTGACGATAAATTTTTAGGTGGTGTTTGTGCTGGTTTAGCTCATTACGCTGGTATAGATGTAATTTGGGTTAGATTATTATCTTTAGTTTTAATGTTTGGTGCTGGATTTGGTTTTATAGCTTACTTTATTCTTTGGATATTATTACCAGAAGCTAAAACCACTACAGAGAAATTACAGATGGAAGGTGAAGCTGTAAATATTGATAACATTGAAAAAAAAATTCGTAACGAGTTTGGAAATCTATCATCAAAATTAAAAGATGGTGCCAGTGAATTAACTGACAAAATATCTAGTGCTGATTACGAAAAACTAAAAGCTAAAACTTCATCAGGTTTTCAGGATTTTATAGATACTATGGGTAAAATATTACTTGCTGTATTTAAAGTTTTTGGTAAATTCATGGGAGTAATTTTAATTGTTATTGCCGGTATAACAATAATATCTTTATTATTAGGAATATTCTCAATAGGTAGTTTAGAGTTTTTAAATTTTGATAATGATATGGTTCATTATCCTCCTTTTTTCTATGAATCTACTTTACCTAGATGGTTATTATCTATCTTCTTATTTATTTTAATAGGAATACCTTTTATAGTATTATTCATTTTAGGTTTAAGAATATTATCACCTAATGTAAAGAAACTTAGTACAACAGCTATTTTAAGTTTACTTGGAGTTTGGTTAGTTTCGTTATTGGCAGTTGCTTTTTCAGGTATAGAGTATGCTACTACACACGCATACAATGGTGCTAGTATAACAAAACATAGCATTACATACACTAAAGAAGAACCTTTAAAACTTAGAGTTGTTAATGATGATAATATACACTACAATCATAATTTACGTAATAGAAATAATGCTATAAGTGTTGATATTAACGATAAAGAAATGAAATACTCTAACGACATAAATATTGATGTTCGTAAAAGTGAAACAGGGAATGCTTTTGTAGAAATTAAAAAGACTTCTGAAGGAAGAAGAAGAAGTAATGCTAATGATAATGCAGAAACAATTCAATACAACTTCAAATCGGCTAATAATACAATTGTTTTTGACGCTTTCTTTTTAAGTGAATATAAAAACATGTGGAAAGATGAAGAAATTAGAGTTACCTTATTTATTCCTGAAGGAACTACCATTTATTTTGAAGGATCAACTCGTAGGTTTTTAAACGATGTTAGAAATATTGAGGACATATATGATAGAGACATGGCTAATCATCATTTTAAAATGACTTCAAAAGGTTTTGAGTGTGTTGATTGTGATAATAATGGAGACAATAATGATGAAGATAACGATAGCAATTCTAATAATGATGAAGATGTTAGCTTCTTATTTGATAGCACTATTAATGATTTAAAAGCTGAATTTATTATTAGCAGACAAACTACTAAAAATGAATTAGAAAAATTAGTTGATTGGTTTAAAAATAAAAGAAATATCGACATTGAAATTATCAATCCAAAATACGACGTACATGATAAGATTAATAAAGTTTTACTAAAAATAAACTGTAATGATGGTTATGATGGAGAGTTAATAATTTCAAACAACACGCTAGAAAGTATTTCTAAAGGATTTAGAAGAATTTATAATGAAGACGGTCAACTAGCTTTTAAAACTTGGTAATAAAAATATAAACTATGGATGCTATTTTTGACTTCTTTTTTAAAGGAAACTTTTTTCTAAAAATCTTAACCTTCATATATACATTTTTGATATCGTTATTTATGAATGGCCAGGTTAAAGAAATTCCTAAGTATCAACCTAGCAATATTGATTTGTATAATCAAATTGTAAAAATGGATAGTATTTATTTTAATGCATACAACACATGTGATATTAAAACGCAAGCAGATATTTATCATGAGGATATCGAGTTTTTTCATGACAAAGGTGGACTTACTACTTCTAAAGAAGGTTTATTAAAATCTTTAAAAGAAAATATTTGTGGTAAAGTTACGCGTACTTTAATAAAGGGAAGCATAGAAGTATATCCCATAAATAATTATGGAGCAGTTGAAATAGGATATCATAAATTCTTTAATAAACAAGAACCAAATCAAAAATCAATTCCAAGCAAATTCATTGCTATTTGGAAAAAAGAAAATAACCTCTGGAAAATAACAAAAGTTATTAGCCTACATTAAAATATAGTTAACACTAAAAACATTAGGTTCATTAGTTAGCTAACTCTAATGACACTAATACTTGGTTTTATTAGTTTACTAGCCAAAGCTTAATTGCTTTGGCTTTTTTTATGAATTAAATTTAAGCTTAAAACATTTACAGAAACTAACTAATTTTACTCCAAAGACCACTAGTTTTTTGTAGCTGTGTGTATACTTTTAATAAACCTTCATGCTTAGGTTTAGATAAACCAGCATCTTCTTGTAATACAGTAATTGCAGTTTGACGCGCTTTATGCAAAATAGCTGTATCTTTAACTACATCAGCAATTTTAAGATTTAATACGCCGCTTTGCTGAGTTCCCATTATATTTCCTGGTCCACGAAGTTTTAAGTCTACTTCAGCAATTTTAAAACCATCTGTTGTTTCAACCATCGTTTGTAAACGAGTTTTACCATCAGAAGATAATTTATAACTCGATAATAAAATACAATAACTCTGTTCAGCTCCACGTCCTACCCTACCACGTAATTGATGTAATTGACTTAAACCAAAACGTTCAGCACTTTCAATCACCATTACAGAAGCGTTTGGTACGTTTACTCCAACTTCAATAACCGTAGTAGCAACCATTATTTGAGTTTCTCCATTTACAAAACGATTCATTTCATATTCCTTATCGGCAGGTTTCATTTGCCCATGCACAATACTAATTTGATATTTTGGAGAAGGAAAATCTCGTACAATACTTTCATAACCATCCATTAAATCTTTATAATCCATTGCTTCAGATTCTTGGATTAAAGGATATACTACATAAGCTTGACGTCCCTTAGCTATTTCATCTTTTAAAAATTTAAAAACACCCAAACGATTGCTATCATATCTATGAACTGTTTTAATTTCTTTACGTCCAGGTGGTAATTCATCAATAACAGAAATATCCAAATCTCCATATACTGACATTGCTAACGTTCTTGGAATAGGAGTTGCCGTCATTACCAAAACATGCGGAGGCAATTCATTTTTATGCCACATTTTTGAACGCTGTGCAACACCAAAGCGATGTTGCTCATCAATAATTGAAATACCTAGATTCTTAAATTGAACTTTGTCTTCTAAAATAGCATGAGTCCCTATTAAAATATGCAACGATCCATCTTCTAATCCTTGATGAATTTCTCTTCGTTTTTTCGTTCTACTAGATCCAGTTAATAACTCAACTTTTATAGTTGTTTCAGACAATAACTCTACAATTCCATTATAATGCTGAATTGCTAAAATTTCGGTTGGAGCCATAATAGTAGCTTGATAACCATTATCAATAGCTATTAACATTGATAATAAAGCTACAATAGTTTTTCCAGAACCTACATCTCCTTGTAACAAACGGTTCATATGGGCGCCTGAACCTATATCTTTTCGTATTTCCTTTAAAACTCTTTTTTGAGCATTCGTTAAATTAAAAGGTAAATGATTATTATAAAAATTAGTAAACTGCTCACCTACATGTTCAAAGACATATCCTTTAATTTTCGATTTTCTAATAAGTTTCTTTTGTAACAACTGTATTTGAATAAAAAACAGTTCTTCAAACTTTAATCGATATTGAGCTTTCGCTAATAACTCTTGACTCTTAGGAAAATGAATATTCAATAAAGAGTCTTTTTTTCCTAAGAGTTGATTCTCATTTAATAAATATGCAGGAAGCACTTCTTCAATATTACTATAAACTTGTTGTAGCAAATTTTGAATCATTACCCGCATCATTTTATTACTAACACCTTTATTCGTTAGCTTTTCTGTTGAAGGATATACAGGTTGCATAGACATTTGCAACTTACTTTTATATTCTTTTACCGTTTCCATTTCAGGATGTGGCATATTTGCAGATCCATTATACCAGTTTAGTTTTCCATAAACTACATACGGTATGTCTACTTTTAAACTATCCTTTATCCATTTTGCACCTTTAAACCAAACCAAATCTATAGAACCTGTTGCATCAGAAAATGTAGCTACTAATCTACTTCCTCTTTTTTGTTTTACAGTTTTTACTCCAGTTATCTTACCAACAATTTGAACTTCTGATGAATTTTGCTGTAATTGATTTATTGTATAAAACTGAGTTTTATCAATATATCTAAACGGAAAAAGGTGTAATAAATCGTTGCAAGTTCTTATACCCAACTCAGAAAACAGTAATTCTGCTCTGGCTACACTTACACCTTTTATATATGTTATAGGATGATTTAAATTCATTAAAAACGAAAATACAAAAAGCCATTAAAATCAACTATCTTTGCACTCTTAAATTCATCAAATGAGATTACATAGAAATTTAGTTTATGCAGTAATTGATAGTTTACGTGACGTCTTTAATGAAGATGTGTATGCGGATAAAGCTGTAGAAAAGGCATTAAAGAGAGATAAAAGGTGGGGAGCACGTGATAGAAAATTTGTTGCTGAAACAATTTATGATATTGTACGATGGAAACGTTTGTATGGAGAAATTGCCAATGTAAAAACTCCATATTCTAGACCTGACTTATGGCGTTTGTTAGTAGTTTGGTGTGTGTTAAGAGGTATTAAATTACCTGATTGGAACCAAATTGAGGAAACTCCTACAAGAAGAATTAAGGGTAAATTCGATGAACTTTCTCAAATTAGAAAATTTAGAGAATCTATTCCTGATTGGATTGATGAACTTGGTGTTCAAGAATTAGGTGAAGCTGTTTGGACTAAAGAAATAACTGCTTTAAATAAAAAGGCTGATGTTATTCTACGTACAAACACTTTAAATATTTCTAAAGAAGATTTACAAAAGGAATTAAAGTCTGAAAATATAGAAACTGAATTCGTTAAAGGATGTGATGATGCTTTACGTTTAGTTGAACGTGCTAATGTTTTTAAAACAGAATCTTTCCATAAAGGTTTTTTTGAAGTACAAGATGCTTCTTCTCAATTAGTAGCGGCATATTTAGATGTTAAGCCTGGTATGAAAGTAATTGATACTTGTGCTGGTGCAGGTGGTAAAACATTACATTTAGCTGCTTTAATGAAAAATAAGGGGCAAATTGTAGCGATGGATATTTATGAAAGTAAATTGAAAAAGTTAAAAGTTAGAGCTCGTAGAAATGGAATAAGTAATATTGATTTAAAAGTTATCGATTCTACTAAAGTAATTAAAAAATTACATGGTAAAGCCGATAGAGTTTTAATAGATGCTCCTTGTTCTGGTTTAGGTGTTCTTCGTAGAAACCCTGATAGTAAATGGAAATTACAACCTGAATTTATAGACAACATTAAAGAAGTACAACAAAACGTTTTACAACAATATTCTAAAATGGTTAAGCCTGGAGGGAAATTAGTGTACGCAACTTGTTCTGTTTTACCTTCTGAAAATCAACAACAAGTAGAGTTCTTTTTAGCTTCTGATGAAGGAAAAGATTTCACTTTTGTAAAAGACCACAAAGTACTAGCACATGAATTTGGTTTTGATGGCTTTTATATGGCTCAATTAGAAAGGAAATAATTTATATAATTATATTTTTTTATAAATAATAAAAAGGCTCGAGATTTTTAAATCTCGAGCCTTTTTTCAATCAACTATTAAAAACTAACTAATCACTCAAACTAACTGTTAAGTAATTACATATATATGACGATAATTTTCTTAAATCGTTACAGTTAATATTTAGTTTAACACTATTTTAAGATTGATTATTTAATTCTTAATTTTTGACCTACAAAAATAGTAGCTTTCTTTAAATCATTTAGTTTTTTCAATTTATTTACTGATAACTTATAAGTTAACGCTACTCTATATAATGTTTCTCCTGATAATACTGTGTGATATTTAAAAATGGCTCTTTTTTCTTCTTTTTGTGTATTATTTTCATACATACCTTCTCCATGATCATGATCATGGTTTAGAGCATTTATATCTCCATTCAAAAAAGCATTTTTTTCTAGCTCATTATGTGCATAACCAATTATAATTTCTTTTCCTATTTCTATTGTTTCAATATTAGAAATACTATTCAATTGATTTAACTTTACTAAATCTAAACTATATTTTTTTGCAATTATACTTAACGTTTCCCCTTCTTTAACTATATGTACTATTGTAGGATCAAAATCTGTTTCATCTAAAGGGTTTAATGCTGGTTTTTTAGGATATCTTTTCGAAACATCACCAGTAACTAAGTTTTTATAAACCATTTTACCTTTTATCAAAACTCTTCCCCATCCATCTGGTAACTTTTTATTTTGTGCGCAACAATTAACCCCTATTATTAATAATAGTATTATACATAATTTTATTTTCATTCCCCTTTTTTTATAATCCCCTTAAAGTAGTTTTTCAAATATATAATTTTTAAATTTTGATTTATAGTCCTTTATAAGTATTTTTAGATTCAACTAACTTAAATTTTAACTTATGACAAATTCAAATAAACCAAACGTATGGTTTTGGGTTATTGCTATTATCGCTTTATTATGGAATGGTATGGGAGTTAATCAATACATCCAACAAGCATATAATACAGACGCCTTTAAAGCCATGTATCCTGATGAGAAAGTTATGGAAATGATACAAAATACTCCTTCTTGGGTAATGGGTGCTTTTGCTATAGCCGTTTTTAGTGGATTTATAGGTTGTATCTTTTTATTACTTCGTAAAAAAATTGCTAAGCCTATGTTTTTAATCTCATTAGTGGCTATTATTATACAAATGTTTTACAATGTTTTTATGAGTGGTTCTATGGACGTTTATGGACCAGGAGCTATAATAATGCCAATTATGGTTATTGGTTTTGCTTTATTTATACTTTGGTATACTAAAAAATCTGAAGCTAAGGGTTGGCTTTCTTAAAAAGATTGTAAAATATAAAAGCTATCTTTAAAAGATAGCTTTTTTTATTCCAATAAAACAAAAATAAACTCTGCTACACAAGCTGGTTTCTCTTGCCCTTTTATTTCTATTAAACAATCAAAAGTTAATTTCTTCCCATTATTAAAATCTTCAATTTCTTTTAAAGAGCTAATCAATCGTAATTGGCTATTCACAGGTACTGAGTTAGGAAATCGAACTTTATTCAATCCATAGTTTAAGCCCATTTTTACGCTTTTAACCTCTATCAAATCCGAAATTAATTCAGATAACATAGAAACAGACATAAATCCATGAGCTATTGTAGTTCCTGTTGGAGAATATTTAGCTGCCTTTTCTTCATCTACATGAATCCATTGTTTATCTAAAGTAGCGTTGGCAAAATCATTTATCATTTGCTGAGTTACAGTAAACCATTCCCCTTTTGGTAAAGAGTTTCCTACTAAACTTTCTAACTCTTCTAAGTTTGAAAAAACAAGTTTACTCATATGATTAATTTTTAAGTTATAAAGACTATTTTAAGATTACTCTTTAAAATTATACTATCTTTTGAATAAAACTTTCTAATTCATCACCAGATGAAATTTCTAATTTTTTTCTAATACGGTAACGTGTCGATTTTACTGAATCTATCGAAGTATTTTTTATTGTCATAATTTCTTTAATAGACAGGTTAAGCCTTAATAAGGCACACATTTCTCTCTCTGATTTAGTAAGTGTAGGGTATAATTCTCTTAACTTATGGTCAAAACCAACATTTACTTCTTCAATTTTAGTTTGTAATTCTGAAAATTTCCCTTCAGTTGAGATTTGCATTTGTAACTCAGAAATTAGTGAATTAGTCACTTGTTTTGTTTTATTAGAAGCAATTGGGATAACTTCATTCTTCAATCGTTCTAATAACTCCTCTTTAAACTTTAATCTCATTGTATTGTCAGCAACTAACCGTTTTGTTTCCTCTTCTTTAGCAAGCATTTTTTCATTTAACAACGCTTTTTGTACTTTCACTTTTTCAAATTTAGTTTGTATAATTTGCTCTTTGTTTTTATAATTATTCCGTAATAGAATTCCAATAAACATTGCACCTATTATTGTTATAATAAATAAAACAAGGTATAATATTTTTTTAGAAGCCTCATTTTCAGTTAACAAATTAATTTCTTTTTGCTGTTGCACAAACGTTAAACTATCAGCTAACTTTTCTTGCTTAAAAGCAAAACTTAACTCTAAAACTTGTATTTTTTTTATATTTTCAATATTAAATATTGAATCTGAATATCGGTTAAAAATTCTATAATCAAAATAAGCTTTTTTGTAGTCACCAAGTAAATTATATAAAAAACTCTTTCTTAAGTATCTTTTAGCTATAAGATCCTTAAATTTATTTTCTTTTGCTATTATCAGTGATGAATCAACATATAATAATGATTTATTATAATCTTTTTTCTTTTTATAAATAGTAGATATATTATAGTAAGCAGCACATAATGAATGTTGTTTTTGATTTTGTTTTGAATAGATTAAATTTTGAGTTGCCAATTCAAGAGCTTTATCATATTCCTTTAAATCTCTATATACCAAAACCATATTAGCATTTACTCGTTGAATATCCTCTGTACTTCTAATTGAAGAAAATAAATCTTTCGCTTTTGTATAACAAATCAAAGCTGAATCTATTCTTTTAGTTTGACGGTATGAAACTCCCATCATATTATATCCGGCAGCAATACCATGAATATCTCCTAATTTTTCTTTTATTCTTATTGATTTTTTATAAAATTCAAAAGCTTTATTGTGAGACCTTTGATGCCTATATAGCATTGCCATATTATGATATACATCAGATAAATGTAAAATATCGTTCTCTTTTAAGTAAATTTCTTTAGCTTTTAAATAATAATCTAATGCTTTTGTAAAGTTAGCAGTCCTTCTATTAACCACCCCTTTTATAACATAAGCTTTTGCTAATTGTTGCAGATTTATGTTTGATTTATTTTTGTTTATAAGTTTTAAAGCTTCATCAACTTTCATAGCAGATGCATTAAAATCACGATCGTATAAAAACTCCGCAAACTCTAATAATGCATTTATTCTAATCGTATTTGTTTTTGCTGTTACTACTCCTTTTTCCAGTTTAATAAAAGTAGTATCTTTTTCTTGTGAAAAATTTGACAATGAGATTAAAAAAGGTATAAAAAATATAAGTAGCCTCATAATAATAAGTTATTTACCAAATAAATCATCTTTAATTTTTGGTAACTCTAATTCGTATTTAACCACAATAGTTCTTATCAAAATAATTGCTGATGCTGCTATTATAAATCGAGCATCCTCGTTAAGATTGAATTTTAATAATACTAAATAAATTACCCCGCCTGCTAAACATGCTGAAGCATAAATTTCTTTCTTGAAGATTAAAGGAACTTTTCTAGTAAGTACATCCCTAATAACACCTCCAAAAACGGCCGACACCATTCCCATTACTAATGCTATAAACGGGTGTAAATTATATGCTAACCCTTTTTGTAAACCTAATAAAGTAAATACACTTATACCAATAGTATCAAATAAAAACATTGTTTTTCGAAGCGGTGCTATTTTACTTTTAAACAAAAAGGTAATCCCGACTGCGGCTAAAATTGTCCATATATAATTAATGTCACCAATCCAGTTTATTGGATGTGCATTAATTAAAACATCTCGTATCATTCCACCCCCTACTGCTGTTACAAAAGCAATAATAATAACTCCAAATACATCAAAGTCTTTTTTTATTGCAACTAAAGCTCCACTAATAGCAAAAGCAAAAGTACCTGCGATATCTATGGCATAAATGATATTCATTTATATATTTATTTCAGAAAATTGTATTTTCAATGTTCTTTCAGCCTCTTTAATATTATTTCTTTCATTATTAAGAATAAGCACTAATGAAACTCCTTTTTTACCTGCTCTGGCAGTTCTTCCACTTCTATGTGTATAATATTCTAATTTTTCTGGCAATTGATGATGAACTACAAAACCTAAATTTTGTACATCTATTCCCCTTGCTGCTACATCTGTAGATACTAATATTTGTAAGTTTTCTTTTTTAAAGGCACGCATTACTTTATCGCGTTCTTTCTGTTGCATATCTCCTTCTAAAGCTTCTACTGAAAAACCTTCCTCTTTCAACTCTCTAGTTAATTTTTGAGCTCCTGCTTTAGTTCTTGAAAAAATAATACCTCTTTCTGCATTTCTTTTTTCTAAAAATTTAACAATAATATTTACTTTTTCAGGAATCGTTGTTTGCACAAATTGATGCGTAATATTTGCATTTACCAACGAATTCTTATTTACTTCAACTTGTTTAGCAGAAGCATTCATATATTTTTTTACAATACTTCTTATTTCTTCTGGCATTGTAGCAGAAAACAACCATGTTTTTCTGGTTCCTGAAGTGTATTTTAAAATGCGATTTAATTCTAATTTGAATCCCATACTCAGCATTTCATCAGCTTCATCTAAAACTAAAGTTTCGATATCTTTTAAATCAACATCTCCACGTTCTATTAAATCAATCAAACGGCCAGGAGTTGCTACTATTATATGCGTAGTTCTTTTTAAGTTATTTATTTGGCGTTCTATTTTTTCACCACCATAAACAGCTTCTACAAAAATTTTATCGTCTACGTATTTCGTAAACTTAAATAGTTGTTTTTTTATTTGCTGTACTAATTCTCTCGTGGGTGACAATATTAACGCTTGAGTTGTGTCTTTTGAAGCATTAATTTTACGTAAAATTGGCAAACCATAAGCAGCAGTTTTCCCTGTTCCTGTTTGAGCTAACCCAATAAAATCAGCATTATTTTCAAGCAAATATGGTATCGCTTCTTTTTGTACTTCAGTAGGAGTTGTTATTCCTAACTCCTTCAATCCTTTTACATATTCTTTTCGTACTCCTAGTGCTGTGAATGTTGTCATTTTCTTTATTTATAAATGCAAAGATATTGCTTATTTTTTACCTAAAAGTAAGTCTGTTACTTCTTTAGTTATTCTTTTCGGTTTTAACGTTTTTACATCTAACAAACAAAATGTAGTTTGTGATTTTACCAAAAGTATTTCTCCTTTATATATTTCAAAATGACGTACTGATTTTATTCCTTCGGTTTTACCAACCCATGTTTTAATAATTATTTCGTCTCCTAATATTGCTTGATTTTTATAATCAACTTCATGTCTAATTACAAACCATACATAATCGGGTGTTGGAATATCTTTTATAAGCAAAGCCCAATGTGCATTTGATGCATCTTGCATCCATTGTACGTAAACTACATTATTTACATGATTATACTCATCTATTTCACTAGAAGTTACAATGAGTTTTTTTTTATAAAGATTCATTTAACAAACTTACAAGAATGATGTTAATTATTACTTAAATCTTTACTCGATTTCATTTCAGTAAGAGAATATTCATGATATTCGAATGCTAGAAATTAATTTATGAATAAAATAACCAGCAAATTTGGTACAGAAAAGATTAGTAAACTTCTTTTAAAGCAAGCAATACCTGCTTCTATTGGAATTTTAGTAATGTCTTTAAATATGATTGTCGATACCATTTTTGTTGGTAGGTGGATTAGCGTTATGGCTATAGCTGCTATTACTGTTGTGTTACCTATAGCTTTTTTTATCTCTTCAATTGGTATGGGAATTGGTATTGGAGGAAGCTCTATAATATCAAGGGCACTTGGTAAAAAAGACTCCTCTAAAGCCTTTGAGGTTTTCGGTAATCAAATAAGTTTGACTGTCGTTTTATCTTTTTTGTTTGTCTTATTAGGAACCTTTTTCTGTTTTCCTATATTACAATTATTTGGAGCTAATGGTAATATAGTTGCTCCAGCTACCGAGTATTTTCACGTTATTATTTGGGGAGTTCCTTTTTTAGCATTTGCTATGATGGGAAATCCAGTAATTAGAGCCGTAGGAAAGCCTAACTATGCTATGTTTACTTTAATATTTCCTGCTATTTCAAATATTATTTTAGATATTCTTTTTATAAAAGTTCTTAATCTAGGAATGTATGGAGCTGGACTTGCTACCTCTATTTCTTATGGGGTAAGTGGAATATTTGTTTTATGGTTTTTCATATCAAAAAACACCGAATTAAAAATTATTCCTAAGTATTTTATTATTAATGTTTCAATATTAAAAGAGATTATCGCTTTAGGCGGTATTACTATTATACGCCAAGGAACAATTAGTATTCTTATAATAATTTTAAACTACACACTATTTAAATACGGAGGTGAAATTGCAATAGCTGTTTACGGTATTATTAATAGAGTAATGATGTTTGCTTTATTCCCTGTTTTAGGTGTTACCCAAGGTTTTTTGCCTATTGCTGGTTATAATTATGGAGCTAATGACTCAAAAAGAGTTAAAGAGTCTATTAAGACTTCCATAGTATTTGGTACAGTAATAGCAACAGTAATTTTTATTTTAATAATGTTATTTCCTTCGCAATTAGTACGGCTATTTACTGATGATAAAGAATTATTAAACAGTACTCCAAATGCATTAATTATTGCTTTTTTAGCAACTCCGGTAATTACAACTCAATTAATTGGGTCAGCTTATTTTCAAGCAGCTGGTAAGGCTTTACCTGCATTACTATTAACCTTATTAAAACAAGGTATTTTCTTAATTCCTTTAGTTTACATACTACCAAAGTTCTATGGAGTAAATGGTGTATGGATGTCTTTTCCTATAGCTGACATTTTATCAACATTAGTTACTTACTTTTTTCTTCAAAGAGAAATACGATTAAATTTACAAAGTAAAAATTAACACTTCTTTTTAATTTAGTATTAAAAAAACACATACCTTTGAAACGTTCATTTCAAATAGATGCCAAAAACTGAAACATTTAATAAAGAAACTGTTATAAAACAGGCAACTGAAGTTTTTCATAACAAAAGCTACAGTTTAACTTCTATGCAAGATTTAGTAGATGCTACGGGATTAAACCGTTCTAGTATTTACAATTCTTTTGGTAGTAAGTTAGATCTTTATATGGAATGTTTAAAAAGTTATAGATCTAATTTTAAGTGTAAAGTTGAAGAACTAACAACCACAGCTAAAACACCAATAAAAGCTATAGAATCAATTTTTTTATTGAATATTAAAACTAATGTAACAAATAATTTAGGTTGCCTTATTAATAATTGCACTTCTGAAATGGCCAATCAAGAAGCTGCAATTAAAAATTTTTTAAATAATAATCATGAAAACATGATTCAATTATTTAAAGATCTCATAGAGAAAGGGCAATTTGAAGGTTCTATTAATACAAATAAATCTTCTAATCAATATGCTTTGTATTTACTCAATTCTTTGCAAGGACTAAGTATTTCTGGTATTATAATGAACGATTATAAACATTTAGAAAGTATTGTAAAAACAACTCTTTCTATATTAAATTAATTTTTTTTAACCTAATTTGAAACGATCATTTCAAATAAAAAACAACTAAAAATGAACAAATTACAAAACAAAGTAGCAGTAATAACAGGAGCAAATAGTGGAATTGGTTTAGCAACAGCTAAATTATTCTTAAAAAACGGAGCTAAGGTAGTATTAGCTGGTAGAAGAGAAAATGCCCTAAAGGAAGCTGCTAAAGATTTAACTGGCGATTTTATAACGGTAGTAGCTGATGTCTCAAAAGATGAAGATAATGTGCTTTTAATAAAGAAAACTGTTGAAAAATACGGAAGCATAGATATATTATTTCTAAATGCAGGTGTTGCCCCAGTTACACCAACTACAGATATTACTGCCGAACATTATAATGAAGTTTTTGATATTAATGTTAAGGGGCCAATACTAGCTACAAAAGAAGCTCTACCATATATTAATGATAAAGGATCTATCTTATTTACCAACTCAATTGTACATCAGAAAGGCTTTGATGGCTTGGCTGTTTACTCTGCAAGTAAAGGTGCGTTAAGGGCTTATGCAAGAGTACTTACTTCAGAAGTAAAATCTAGAGGGATACGAGTAAACTCTATTGCTCCTGGACCAATAGAAACTCCAATTTATGGAAAAATGGGATTACCTCAAGATGTTGTTGAGGAAATGGGTAAAGGTTTTGCTACTCAAGTGCCATTAGGCAGATTTGGAACTTCTGATGAAATTGCAAACACCGCCTTGTTTTTAGCCTCAGAAGATGCCTCATTTATTAACGGAGTTGAATTAGAAGTTGATGGAGGTTTAAGTCAAATATAATTTTAAATTAAAAAGCTGAGATTAATTCTCAGCTTTTTTTTATAACATAGATTCACCATTTAAATTGGTAGTGAGTATATCGCTCATTAAATTAAAATACGGACGTAATGCTTTAAATGAATTGTCAATTTCTTTTATAAAATCGTTTGACAATACTTCTTCATCAGTAAACTTACGAATAGCTATAAAACCTTTCTTTTTAATTAGGTCTATAGCTTTATGCTCTTTATCAAATCCTTTAGGTGCTGTTTTTAATTCATCACCTTCTAAATTTCCATTAAAATATTTAACAAATTTCTCTTCAGATAAAATTTCACGTATTTCACTATCATCTAACTCAAATTCTTTCCTTATACGAAATAGATCTTCCTTTTCTGGTTGCCAAAATCCACCTCCTAAAACTGTATCACCTGGTTTAATTTGTAAAAAATATCCTCCTCTTAGTTCTTTTCCATTTCTAGAAAAAGAAACTGCAAAACGAGAGTTATAAGGTGTTTTATCTTTTGAAAAACGTACATCTCTATAAATTCGATATACTTTTTGCTTACCAATATCATCATGCTTTTCTAAGTTTTCATGAATTTTTGAAAACAAATCTTTTGCATTACTTAAAGAAGCGTCGTATAACTTTTTATTCTCTGTAAACCAATCTCGGTTATTATTAGCTTCTAAATTTTTTAAAAATTGAAACGTCTTTTTTTCGAACTCCATTACTATTTTAATATTTTCTTTAAATGTACAAAAAACATCGTTTTTCTAATCTATTTAATCATTAAGTTCTACCAATTTACGTTTTGCCACTTATTGCCACTTCCTAAATACTTCGTTTTATAAGGGTTCTTCTAATTTCGTTATTTTTAAACAACCAACTAACACCTTTTAAGTTAAATCCCTTTTTTATGCACAAAAAATTACAACTTCAATTAATTCTGTTACTCTTTATTACTTCAATTAGTTTTGCTCAAAACACAAACCAATGGTCTGGAGACTATACAAGTCAAGGTGAAGCATACAACACTTTTTATGGAGATTCTATTGCTGTTAATGCACCAGGGTCAGGTAGTAAATACAATACTTTTATGGGGTATGGAGCTGGAAGTCAAATATTAAAATCATCACTATATAATACCTATATAGGGTACAAATCAGGTTTTAATAGTACCACTGGTGATTATAATACTTTTTTAGGATATAAATCTGGTTACAGCAATACTAGTGCTATCGGGAATATTTTTTTAGGCTATGAAGCGGGTTATAGTAATACAACTGGAATAGATAATATTTTTATAGGTTTTAGAGCTGGGTATGCTAATACAAATAGTTATGACAATACATTTATTGGGGATGCTGCTGGATTTTCTAATTTTGAAGGGGATGATAATACCTTTATAGGTGAAATAGCTGGAGCTCAAAATTATTCAGGAGATGATAATACCTATATAGGCCATAAAGCTGGGGCTGGAGGAATCTATGATGTTTCTTCAACTAGAGCACCTAATACAGATACTGAACACTCAGGATCAGATAATACATTTGTAGGTTCAGAAGCTGGTTATCATATATCTAGTGGTGAACGGAATACAGCGATTGGTAATCAAGCTGGTTGGGATTTAAATAATCGCTCAGGTGTTACTACAATTCTTAGAAAAGAAGCTAGTTATAATACCTTTGTAGGAGATTCTTCTGGTGTTGATGTTGGTAGTGGTTCTTATAACACTTTTTTGGGTCAGGCAGCTGGTGCAGCTACTGAATATGGTAGTTACAATACTTTTGTTGGTGCGAGAGCTGGTTGGGATAATAACAGAACAAATGCTACAGGAGGAGCTAATCACAATACCTATTTAGGTTTTGAAGCTGGATTTACCAATAGAGTTGGGCACGACAATATAGGAATTGGCTCTAAAGCAGATTTTCTTGTTACTGGTGGTAATTCAACAAATGTTAATAGAGCTATATTTATTGGTACCAATGCTAAAATTAGACGAGATGATGTAATTTTAATTGGTCATGAAGCTAAATCAGAACACTATAGAAATATGACTATTGGTAACTACGGTTATAATAATGGGCAGGAAACTATAAGTATTGGTCATAAAAATTATGCGCCAAATGGATCACATTATTCCGTTTTAATAGGTGCTAATGATACCATTACCAAGGCTAACTCCGTCGGTTTAGGATATAAAGTAAGTGTTAAAGGAGATTTTTCTACCGCTATTGGTAACAATGTTCATATTAATGATGGTTTAAGTTATGCCTCCGCCATTGGTGCTGGTGCAAACGCAACATTGAGTAATACCATGATTTTAGGAGGTATTACAGCTGCCGATAGAGTTACTGTGGGAATTGGAATCAATGCTCCTAATATAAAAGCGAGTATTGATTTAGGAGATACGGATAAGGGGATTTTAATAAATAGAGTTACAAATGCCCAAAGGACAAGTTTAACCAGAAACTTAGATGCTACTGATATTGGTATGTTATTATACGATACTGAAGATAAATCGCTCTTAGCATGGAATGGAACAGCTTGGGAATCTGCTATTAATACAGACAACCAAGACTTAACGATTAATACAACTTCTAATGTATTAAGCTTAACTAACGACGCTACAACTATTGATTTATCTGCATATAAAGATAATACGGATAGTCAAAATTTAAGTTTATCTGGAGATGATATTGCTATTTCAGGAGGAAATTCGTTAGACTTATCTGATTTTAAAGACAATACAGATAACCAAGACTTAACTTTGAATACATTATCAAACACGTTAAGTCTAACAAACGATGCTACATCTATTGATTTATCTCCTTATAAGGACAATACGGATAGTCAAAATTTAAGTCTATCTGGAAATAATGTGGTGATTTCTGGCGGAAACTCTTTAGATCTTTCTAGTTTTAAAGATAATACGGATAATCAAAGTCTTACCTTAACTGGAACTTCGCTTAGTATCGCAAATGGAAACTCTGTAGATTTAGCTACTTTAAAAGATGGGACTGGAACGGATAACCAAGACTTAACGCTGAATACAACTTCTAATATTTTAAGTTTAACAAACGATGCTACATCTATTGATTTATCGGCTTATAAAGATAATACGGATAGTCAAAATTTAAGTCTATCTGGAAATAACGTGGTGATTTCTGGCGGAAACTCTTTAGATCTTTCTAGTTTTAAAGATAATACTGATAATCAAAGCCTTACCTTAACTGGAACTTCGCTTAGTATCGCAAATGGAAACTCTGTAGATTTAGCTACTTTAAAAGATGGAACTGGAACGGATAATCAGGATTTAACACTGAACGCAACTTCTAATATTTTAAGTTTAACAAACGACGCTACAACAATTGATTTATCTGCTTATAAAGACAATACGGATAGTCAAAATTTAAGCCTTTCTGGAAATAATGTGGTAATTTCTGGTGGAAACTCTTTAGACTTATCTGAATTTAAAGATAATACAGATAATCAAAACCTTGCTCTTTCTGGAACCACATTAAACATAGCTAACGGAAATTCTGTTGATTTATCCGATTTACAAGATGGAACAGGGACGGATAATCAAGATTTAACGCTAAACGCAACTTCTAATGTCTTAAGTCTAACAAACGATGCTACAACTATTGATTTATCTGCTTATAAAGATAATACGGACAATCAAAATCTAAGTCTTTCTGGAAATAACGTTGTGATTTCTGGAGGAAATTCATTGGATTTATCAGATTTTAAAGACAATACAGATAGTCAAAATCTTATGCTGTCTGGAACTTCATTGAGTATCACAAATGGAAACTCTGTAGATTTAACTGCTTTAAAAGATGGTACAGGAACTGATAATCAAGATTTAACGCTGAATACAACATCTAATGTATTGAGTTTAACAAACGACACTACAACTATTGATTTATCTGCTTATAAAGACAATACGGATAGCCAAAACTTAAGTTTATCGGGAGATGATATTGTTATTTCGGGAGGAAATTCGTTAGACTTATCTAGTTTTAAAGACAATACAGATAGTCAAAATCTTACGCTGTCAGGAACTTCATTGAGTATCGCAAATGGAAACTCGGTTGATTTAACTTCTTTAAAAGACGGTACTGGAACGGATAATCAGGATTTAACCCTGAATACAACTTCTAATGTTTTGAGTTTAACAAACGACGCTACAACTATTGATTTGTCTGCTTATAAAGACAATACGGATAGCCAAAACTTAAGTTTATCGGGAGATGATATTGTTATTTCGGGAGGAAATTCGTTAGACTTATCTGATTTTAAAGATAATACAGATAACCAAAATCTTACTTTAACTGGAACTTCATTAAGTATAGCAAATGGGAACTCTGTAGATTTAGCTACTTTAAAAGATGGGACTGGAACGGATAACCAAGACTTAACGCTGAATACAACCTCAAATATTTTAAGTTTAACAAACGACGCTACAACAATTGATTTATCGACTTATAAAGATAATACGGATAATCAAAACCTTACCTTAACAGGAACTTCGCTTAGTATCGCAAATGGGAACTCTGTAGATTTAGCTACTTTAAAAGATGGGACTGGAACGGATAACCAAGACTTAACGCTGAATACAACCTCAAATATTTTAAGTTTAACAAACGACGCTACAACAATTGATTTATCGACTTATAAAGATAATACGGATAATCAAAACTTAAGCTTATCAGGAAATAGTGTGGTGATTTCTGGAGGAAACTCTTTAGATCTTTCTAGTTTTAAAGATAATACAGATAATCAAAGTCTTACCTTAACAGGAACTTCACTTAGTATCGCAAATGGGAACTCTGTAGATTTAGCAGCTTTAAAAGATGGAACAGGAACAGATAATCAAAACTTAGTTTTATCAGGTAGTACTCTTAGTATTTCTAACGGAAATACAGTTGACTTAGCTGATTTAAAAGACGGTGTTGGAGCTGACAATCAAGATTTAACTTTAGATACTACAACCAATACTTTAAGCTTAACAAACGATGCTACATCTATTGATTTATCTGCTTATAAAGACAATACAGATAATCAAAATTTAAGCTTATCTGGAAATAACGTGGTAATCTCTGGAGGTAATTCTTTAGACTTGTCAGACTTCAAAGATAATACAGATAGCCAAAACCTTACCTTAACAGGAACTTCACTTAGTATCGCAAATGGGAACTCTGTAGATTTAGCGGCTTTAAAAGATGGAACAGGAACGGATAATCAAAACTTAGTTTTATCAGGTAGTACTCTTAGTATTTCTAACGGAAATACTGTTGATGTTTCTTCTTTAGTTAATTCAGATTCCCAAAATTTAACAAGTGCCTTTTTAACAGATACAACTTTACAAATCGAAATTCAAAATGGAAATTCTGTTTCAGTAGACCTATCTCCTATTTTAGCTTCTCATGAATCAAAAATAAACGATTTAATAAAAAGGATAGAAAAAATAGAAAGCTGTGCTTGTGACGGAAGTATACCCGATAATAAAACCCCAGAAGCAGTTCTTTTTCAAAATGTTCCTAATCCGTCATCATCAGAAACTGAAATATCATTTTACATACCAGAAAACGTAACTACTGCATACCTAAAACTACATAACAATATTGGTCAATTCATCCAAAAAATAATTATTTCTGATAGAGGCGAAAATAGCATTGTCTATGATAATGAATTTTTATCTTCAGGTGTTTATCTGTATACATTGTATACAGATGGAATAAAAATTGATTCTAAAAGAATGATCGTTAAATAATTAAAAAGCTCCATTGGATAGATTTCAATGGAGCTTTTTAATTTAATTATTTATATAAACAGATTACACATTAAATCTAAAGTTCATAATATCTCCATCCTGAACAATGTATTCTTTACCTTCTACTCCTAACTTCCCAGCCTCTTTTACTTTTTGCTCACCACCTAAAGATTTATAATCCTCATACTTAATAACTTCTGCTCGGATAAATCCTTTTTCAAAATCAGTATGAATTACACCTGCAGCCTGTGGTGCAGTATCACCAATATTTATAGTCCATGCTCTAACTTCTTTTACTCCTACTGTGAAATATGTTTGTAGGTTTAATAATTTATAAGCTGCTTTTATTAAAACAGAAGCACCAGCTTCTTCTAATCCTATATCAGCTAAGAACATTTGACGTTCTTCATAATCATCTAATTCTGTAATATCTGCCTCAGTTCCTACTGCTAAAACAATAACTTCAGCATTTTCATTCGCTACAGCTTCTTTTACCTTATCTACATAAGCATTACCAGAAACCGCTGAATTTTCATCTACATTACAAACATACAATACTGGTTTAGCTGTAATAAACTGTAATGACTTTACAAGTTCTACTTCTTTTTCTGAAAACTCAATAGCTCTTACAGAAACACCACTTAATAACGTTTCTTCTATTCTTAATAAAATCTCTAATTCTACTTGAGCTTCTTTATTTCCAGTTTTAGCTGTTCTTTTTACACGCTCTAAACGTTTTTGAACAGTTTCTAAATCTTTCAATTGTAACTCTATATCAATCGTTTCTTTATCTCTAACTGGATCAACAGAAGCATCAACATGAATAATGTTTTCATTATCAAAACAACGCAATACATGAATAATTGCATCCGTTTCTCTAATATTAGCTAAAAATTGATTTCCTAAACCTTCTCCTTTACTTGCCCCTTTTACCAATCCAGCTATATCTACAATCTCAACAGTTGCTGGCATCACTCTTTCTGGACTTACCATTCCTTCTAATATTTCAATTCTAGCATCAGGTACATTTACTACACCTATGTTTGGCTCAATAGTACAAAAAGGAAAATTAGCACTTTGTGCTTTTGCATTTGATAAACAGTTAAACAGTGTTGATTTTCCTACGTTTGGTAATCCTACAATTCCAGCTTTCATTCTATATCTTTTATTGAAAATTTTGCGATTGCAAATATACATATTTGGTTTTTATTTCCATCTATTTATCAATCTTGAATTCCACCTATTTTACATTTAAATAGGCACTTACTAAGAGTTTTTTTTATTTTTTACTTACTTTTAACAAAAAACTAACATTTCTTAATGAAGAATTTATCGGATGAAATCTTATGGAAATCTTTAAAAGAAGGAGATTTAAAAGCTTTTGAAGCACTCTTCAAAAGTTACTATAGCGCTCTATATTCATATGGTTTAAAGATATCTAAAGATACCGTTTTAACCGAAGATTCTTTACAAGATTTCTTTATTTACATATATGAACATCGACAAAACTTAAGTGATTTAAACACCATAGCTCCTTATTTATTTGCATCTTATAGAAGACTTATAATCAAAAAACTACAAAAAAATCAAAAAAGAAAATTTGTTAGAGACATTGATGAAAAAATGGTAGACATCCAATTTACTGCAGAGGAAATTTTAATACATCAAGAATCTGAATCTTTCAAAAACAAAAACTTAGAAGTATTACTTAATAAGTTACCTAAAAGACAAAGAGAGGTTATTTTTTTAAAATTTCATTGTAATCTTAAAACTACTGAAATTGCAGATACCATGGAGATCAATTATCAAAGTGTTGTAAACACACTTCATAAAGCTTTAAAAACCTTAAGACAAGACATTAAAATTTCACAATTATTTAATTCGTAAATTCGCCCTCTGAAAAAAGAGTATATAATTTATTTTTAGTGCTTATTATATAATACAAGGAAACTTGTTAAATAAGATATGACAAAAAAAACATTCAATATTGTAACAGATTTTATAGAAGACGCTTCTTTTATAAACTGGGTTAAAAAAGAAAAGCTTTCTGATGAATCTTTTTGGGAATATTGGTTAGAAAACAATCCCGATAAAAAAGAAATAGTTGAGGAAGCTAAAGATATTGTTTTAGGAATTCAATTTAACAAAACTGTTGTTTCAGAAGGTAAAATTGATTTTGAATGGAATAAATTCAAAACAACAATCGAACAAAAACAAGCAAAACCAGTTCAACAAAAAGTTAAATCTAAAATTAATTATAAATGGGTAGGTATTGCTGCTAGTCTTCTTTTACTTGTTTCTATTGCCTTATTTAAGTTTTCTACTACAGATACAATAACACATAAAACTGGATATGGTGAAATTTTAGATCTAAAACTAAAAGATGGTAGCTTAGTAAAATTAAATGCAAACTCGTCTCTTTCTTATAAAAAAGATAATAGCAGAAAAATTTGGCTTACAGGTGAAGCTTATTTTCAAGTAGATAAAAAACAAAATACTAATGCTAAATTTTGGGTAATTACTAATGATTTAGAAGTTGAAGTATATGGAACTATTTTTAATGTAAACTCAAAACAAGAAAAAACGCAAGTATACTTAGAAGAAGGAAGTATATGGCTAGCTTTAAAGAATGGTGACTCAAAGAAAATGTTACCTGGAAATTTTATCTCTTACTCTTCTAAACAGAATAAAATTTTAGCAGAAAAGAAAAATGCCATAGCCGAAGAGCAAACTTCATGGAAAAATGGTACACTAACCTTTAATAATCTATCATTAGAAGACGCATTAAAAAAAGTTACGGAAACTTATGGCTATAAGGTTGTCTTTAAAGATGATGAAAGTAAACACAGTTTAATTACAGGAACAGTACCAACAACTAATATTGATATTTGTTTACAAGCTATAAAAAAATCTGTAAATGTTGAAATAACTAAAGAAAACAGTAAATTAGTCGTTACAAGAAAATAATATGTAACCTATTTAATGTCGTTCAAAAAACATTTTTCTTTTTTATTACTATTTATAAGCATAAATGCTACACAAGTTTTTTCGCAAAAAAAGACATTATTAATTACTCAATTATTAGATACTTTAAGTAAAAAACATAAGGTCTATTTTACATACAAATCTAACTTACTAAAAGATAAGACTGTTGATATAAAACCTTTTAGTAAACTATCTTTAAATAAATCTATAGATTTATTTAAAAAAACAACTTCATTAAATTTAGACTATTTAGGTAATAACTATTATGTTATTTATGCTGAAAAAGCGACAAACTCGTTTAATCCTTCTATTTTAAAAGACTCACTTGCGTTAAAAAAAATAACTTCTGATTCTATTCAAGACCAGAATAAAAAATTTATTATCAAAGGTATTGTATTGAATAAAAAATTAGAACCAATACAAGGAGCTAGTATTATTGAAAATACCACACAAAACGGAACAATTAGTTTTTTAGATGGAACATTTACACTTGCATTAACTACAAATAATTCTATAAAAATTAGTCATGTTGGTTATACTACACAAACAATTACATCAAAAAACAAATGGATAAGAATTATACTAAAAGATGATTTACTTTTAGAAGAGGTTCATATAGTAGGATCAAGAAATAAGAATAGAACAAAAAAAGATGCTCCAGTTGCAACCGATGTAATCAATATGAATAAAGCTATAGGTAATAGCGGATTAACAGAAGTTAATGAACTATTAGAGTATGCTGTACCTTCATTTAATGCAACAAAACAATCTGGAGCAGATGGAGCTGACCATATAGTTCCTGCTACATATAGAGGCTTAGGACCAGATCAAACCTTAGTATTAATTAATGGAAAAAGACGGCATCAAGCCTCCTTAATAAACTTATACGGTACAAGAGGAAGAGGGAATTCTGGTACAGATTTAAATGCAATTCCTAGTTCAGCGATTAAACGTATAGAAATTTTAAAAGATGGTGCTTCTGCTCAATACGGATCAGATGCTATTGCTGGAGTTATAAATGTAGTTTTAAAAGAAGCAACCAATATCTTATCTACCAATACAACCTTTGGTTTTCATAATTCCCATCCAAATATTCAAGATATAAAACCTATAAAAAGCATTGATGGATTTACCTATAAAGTAGATTTAAATTATGGTAAAAAAATAAATGAAAAAGGATTTATTAATTTTAGTACAGAATACTTATCAAAAGGGCATACGTTTAGAGCACCTACAGCTTTAAGAAAGAAATACGGCGAAGCTGCTTCAAAAAATGTAAATCTATTTTTTAATACAGAAATCCCTATACAAAAAAACACTTCTTTTTATGCTTTTGGAGGTTATAATTATAGAAATACCGAAGCCTATGCTTTTACAAGAAACCCAGACAGCGAAAGAAATGTTTTAACAATTTATCCAAAAGGATTTAACCCTTTAATTACATCAGATATATCAGACAATTCTTTATCAGTAGGAATAAGAACAAAATTTAGAAATTGGAATGTTGATTTTAATAATACCTACGGAAATAATAATTTTAAATATATTATAAAAAAAACATTAAATGCTACATTATTAAATAGTTCTCCTACAGAATTTGATGCAGGGGGACATCAGTTAATGCAAAATACAACAAGTATCGATTTTTCGAAACATTTTACCCAGTCTTTAAAAGGGATAAATGTTGCTTTTGGTTTTGAACATAGAATTGAAAATTATCAAATATTTTCAGGAGAAGAAAGTTCTTACAGCTCATATGATATTAATGGAAACCTTGTAAATGCGCAAACTCCAAATTCGGATTTAATAACTTATAACGGAATTGTAAGACCCGGTGGTTCTCAAGGATTCCCAGGATATTCTCCAGCAAACGAAGTTGATCGAAATCGAACCAATTTTAGCTTTTATACTGATACTGAATTTGATTTTACAAAAAAATGGATGCTAGCTACTGCTATTCGATATGAATATTATAATGATTTTGGAAGTACCTTAAATACTAAACTTGCAACCCGAGTAAAACTCTCTCCTAATACTAATTTACGAAGTTCATTTAGTACAGGATTTAGAGCTCCTTCCCTAGCTCAAATTTACTATAATTTAACATTTACAAATTATATAGGAAATGTACCAGTTGAATCTTTATTAATAGCTAATAATAATCCTATTGCACAAAAATTAGGTATTGATAAATTAAAAGAAGAAAAAGCTATGAATGCTAGCTTTGGCTTTAGTGCAAACGTTAAAAACATTAGTTTTTCTTTAGATTCTTATTATGTTTCCATTAAAGACAGGATTATTTTAAGTGGAAATTTCGATGCAACCAACTTAGGTTTTGGAAATGTTGATAAAATTCAGTTTTTTGCAAACGGAGTAGATACAAAAACTGTTGGACTAGATATAAAAATAAAATGGTCTCAAAGTTTCGGAGATTCAAAACTATCAATAAATTTAAATGGAAACATCAATAGAATGTCCATCAGTCAAATTAAAAATAGAAACTTAGATAAAGAAACCTTTTTTGGAATTAGAGAACAACACTTCCTTTTAGCATCAGCTCCAAAAAATAAATTTAGCTTGGCGATTAATTATCGTAAAAATAAATTTAGCACGAATTTAAACCTTACAAGATATAGTGGCTTACAGTTAATTGATTGGCAAATTCAACAGCCTCTTTCATTTTTTAATAATTCAGAAAGCGAAAGAATTATAGCAGCCACAGACACCTATAACCCAAAATATACTTTAGATATTCATTTTAAATATCAATTATTTAATTTTTTAAATTATCAATTAGGTATAAATAATTTATTCAATACTTATCCTACGATTCAAGGAAATCATGTGGATAGTGGTGGTTTATGGGATGCAACTCAAATGGGTACAAATGGTACTTTTTTCTATACTAAAATCCACTTTCAATTATAAAATAACCTTTTTAATAAAAAATAATTTAAAAAAAGGGTATAAAAAAACAAATACACCTTACTAATAATATAGCACTTGATTTATTTTGACTAGAAAGTCTCAATAAATTAATATGTTTTTTATTAATTAATTATTTATTTATGAAAAAATTCAAACTATTAATTTTTACAATATTATTTACTGGTTTTGCCTGGTCTCAGACAAAAATAACAGGGACAGTAAAAGACACAGACAATGCTCCCCTACCCGGAGCAAACATACTTGAAAAAGGAACTTCCAATGGAACTAGTTCTGATTTTAATGGGAATTTTAGCCTTACAGTTAAAGAGGATGCTATTTTGATAATTAGTTTTTCTGGTTTTGAAACCAAAGAAGTCCCTGTAAACGGAAAAACAATTTTTAATATTACATTAAGTGAAGGTTTAGAATTAGATGAAGTAGTTATAACAGGAAATAGAACAAAACCAAGAACAATTCTAGATTCTCCAGTACCAATAGACAATATTAATGTTAAAGAACTACAACAAAGTGGAAAACCAACTTTAGATAGAATGTTAACATTTAAAGTTCCATCATTTAATTCTCAAAATCAAGCTATTTCTGATGCAACAGCTCATTATGACCCAGCAGATTTACGTGGATTAGGACCAAGTAGAACCTTAGTTTTAGTAAATGGAAAGCGTAAAAATCAAAGTGCGCAAGTATATTTAAATCGTACACCAGGTAAAGGTGAAGTAGGTGTAGATTTAAAAAGTATACCTACGGCAGCTATTGAAAGAGTTGAAGTACTAAGAGATGGGGCTTCAGCAATTTACGGTTCTGATGCAATTGCAGGCGTAATGAACATTATCCTAAAAAAAAATGTAGAATATTCTACTTTTACAACAAAAGCAGGAATTACTTCAGAAAAAGATGGTTTCAATTTTTCTTCTGATTATAACACCGCTTTTGATTTTGGCGAAGGCGGTTTCATAAATCTTACCTTAGGGTATTACAAACAAGAAATAACAAATAGAGCTGGTATAGTATCAGATGTTGGATCTACCCCAAGAGATATTGCTTGGTTAGCGGCTAACCCTAGAGCTGGCATGACTGTAGGACAGCCAGAAATGGAAAAAAAGGATTTATTTATAAATGCTGAACATCCTTTAGGTGAAAAATCTACTTTATATACTTTTCATGGTTTTACAACAAGAGATGGTAAAAGTTTTGCATACTATAGAGCTCCTTATTGGAGAAATGATGTAGCAAATGCTAATTTTTTAACAGGTAACCCTAATGATTTTGTTGGATATCAACCAACTTTTGAAACTGAAATTAACGACTATATTAATGCAGTAGGAGTAAAATTTCCTATAACTGAAGGTTGGAATGCAGATGCTAGTATTACTTATGGAGCAAACGAAGTAGATGTTACTGTAAATAATTCAGTAAACAGACAATATTTAGCTGACCACGGAACTTCTCCTAGAAGTTTTTATACAGGAGGTTATAGATTTACCAATGTTGTAGGTAATTTTGATGTTAATGGTCAAATATCAGAACAAATTAGTTTAGCAGCTGGTATAGAATATAAAGAAGAAGGTTATAGGGCTTTTGAAGGAGACCCTTTATCATATTATTTATCTAGTGATCCTGTCGTTATCGCTTCAGGAATTCCTGGGAATTCAGATTCATTTGCTGGTATAAAACCAGAAGAAGCAGGAAAATGGTCTAGAAATAATTTTGCTGCTTACACACAAGTAGATTATGACATTACTGAAGATTTACTTTTAGGAATTGCAGGTAGATATGAAGATTTTTCTGATGCAGGTAGCAATTTCTCTTGGAAAGCTAATGGACGTTATAAATTAGGTAAGAAAGGAGCTATTAGAGCTTCATATAGTACCGGATTTAGAGCACCAACATTACACCAAACACATATTACATTAAGTCAATACATTATTGTAGCAGGGTCATCTGAACCTTTATTACAAGGAACTTTGGCCAATAATAGCCCTGCAGTACAAGCTTTAGGAATTCCTAAGCTAACACACGAGATTTCAAAAAATTTATCAGCAGGTTTAACGTATAAATTTGATCGAAATTTTTCTGCATCTGTAGACTTTTACCAAATTAAAGTTGACGACAGAGTTTTATTTTCTTCACAAATTGGCGCAGATGGAGATGCTTCAACTACAAACCCTGTAGAACAAATTTTACAAGATAATAACGTAACAGCAGTTCAAGTATTCATTAACGCTGGAGATACTAAGACAACAGGAGCCGATTTTGTTTTAAATTATAGAAATATAAATTTGACTGAAAACGGAAAATTACATGCAAGTTTAGCTGCAAACTTTAATGAAACAACTATTGATGCTGTTAATACCCCTACTATAATTCAACAAGCTGGTTATAACATTTTTGACAGACAAGAAAGAGGTTTGATTACGAATTCAAGACCAAAATCTAAAATTATTTTAGGATTAAATTATGTAACCGATAAGTGGGATGTTTCTTTTAACAATACTCGTTTTGGACAAGTTACAGTTACGGCTCCTGAATCTGGAGGAACAGATCAAGATTTAGCAGCAAAAATAGCAACAGACTTAGGTTTTGGCTATAAGTTGACAAATAAAGTCACATTAAACGCTAACATTAACAATATTTTTGATGTATATCCAGATGTTACTTTAGCATCTACAAATACAGCGCAAGCTGGTTCTAGATTTACATACTCATCAGAAGTACAACAATTAGGTCAATTAGGTACTAATTTTAGTATTGGCTTAAATGTTCAATTTTAGTTCTCATAATTATTTAAATTAAATTTATTTAAAATGCCTTGATAAAATTTATCAAGGCATTTTTATTTATTTTTTTAGAGTATAAAATTATTGGTTTAACCTTTTAATAATATAAAACAAACTTTAAATCATGAAAAAAACTATTCTTTTATTCTGTGCTTTTTTCTCTTTTAGCATCATGTTTGCTCAACAAAAAATTTCTGGTACGGTTAAAGATTCAAATAATGAACCTTTACCCGGAGCTAACATTCTAGAAAAGGGAACTTCAAATGGAGCCTCTTCCGATTTTAATGGAAATTTTAGTTTAACTGTTCAAGAAGGTGCTACTTTAGTTATTAGTTTCGCTGGATTTGAAACAAAAGAAGTTAATGTTACAAACAAAAGTGTTTTTAATATTACTCTTTCAGACGGGTTACAATTAGACGAAGTAGTAATCGTAGGATCAAGAAATGCTAAAAGAACAGCTGTTGATACTCCTGTTCCTGTAGACATTATAGATGTGCAAGATTTAGCAACCAAAAATGGAAAAGTAGAAGTAAATGATATTTTACAATATGCAGCTCCTTCATTTAATGCAACAAAACAATCTGGTTCAGATGGAGCCGACCATGTAGTTCCTGCTTCATTACGTGGACTAGGTCCAGATCAAACATTGGTTTTAATTAATGGGAAAAGACGTCATCAATCATCATTAGTAAACATTTTTGGTACAAGAGGACGTGGAAATTCAGGAACGGATTTAAACGCCATACCTGCAGCAGCAATCAAACGAATCGAAGTATTACGTGATGGTGCTTCTGCTCAATATGGTTCAGACGCTATTGCCGGAGTTATTAATATTGTTTTAAAAAATGATACAGATGGTGTTTCTGGTAGTATTGGATATGGAGCTTATAGCACAAATGTAGGTAGCGGATGGGAAGCTGCAACGGGTGAAACTTTATATAATGTAAATGGTAAAAATAGGCTTGATGGAAAAGACAAAAGCTTTGATGGAGGTACATTTAAATTAGACTTAAACTATGGAGCTAAATTAAATGACAAAGGTGGTTTTGTTAATTTCACTACTGAATTACTATCAAAAGACAGAACATTAAGACCTGGTTTTTCTTGGAGAAAAGGATATGGTAGTGCTGGTATTGATGGATTTAATTTTATGATTAATTCAAGCTTACCAATCAATGATAATACAGAAGTATATGCATTTGGAGGTAGAAACTTTAGAGATACGGATGCTTATGCATTCTCTAGAAGTAGTTTTGCTGATGGAGACAATAGAAGTGTGCCTAGTTTATATCCTAACGGGTTTACACCACAAATAACTTCAAATATTACCGATATTTCTATTTCTACAGGAGTTAAACACAAATTAAATAATGGATGGGAAGTAGATTTTAACAATACCTATGGAGAAAATAAATTTCACTACTATATAAAAAATTCAAACAATGCTTCATTAAAAGATGCATCACCTACAGATTTCAACGCAGGTGGACATAGTCTTTCTCAAAATACTACTGGTATTGATTTCAGTAAATATTTAGAAGATACTATGAGTGGTATAAACCTAGCTTTTGGATTAGAGTACAGAACTGAAAATTTTATTATTTTCTCAGGTGAAGAAGCTTCATACGGGTTGTATGACAGCAATGGTATTTTAATAACAAATCCAGCCACTCAAACCGTAGCCACTGATAGTAATGGAAATGATTTACCTGGTGGTTCTCAAGGTTTTCCTGGATACAGTCCAGACAATGAAGTAGACCGAACAAGAAGTAATGTAGGTGTCTATTTTGATTCGGAATTTAACTTCTCAGAAAAATTTTTAGTGGGAGCTGCATTACGATACGAAGATTATAGTGATTTTGGAAGTACATTCAATTTCAAATTAGCTTCAAGATTAAAAGCTAGTGATAACTTAACTTTCCGTGGTTCAATATCATCAGGTTTTAGAGCCCCATCTTTAGCCCAGTTATATTATAATTTAAAATTTACAAATATTGTAAACGGACAATCATTACCTTCTTTATTATCCGCTAATAATAGTACGGTTACTAGAGCATTTGGTATTCAACAATTAAAAGAAGAAAAAGCTTTTAATACCAGTTTAGGATTTACTTATAAAATTGGTGGTTTTACTGCAACTATTGATGCTTATTCTATTACTGTAGATGATAGAATAATTTTAACTGACAATTTTGATGCCTCAAGTTTAAACTTAGGTGTTGATGCTGCACAGTTCTTTGCAAATGGAGTAGATACTAAGACACAAGGATTAGATATTGTTTTAAATTATAAGAAAAGTTTCAATGATCATAAAATAAATATTGGTTTAGTAGGAAACTTTAACGATACAAAAATTGAAAACATCAATACACCTACAACTTTACAAACAAAATTAGGTTTAAGTGCGGAAGAAGCTGAATTAACATTCTTTAGTCCATTTTCTCAAGCATATTTAAGAGCATCTGCACCAGATCATAAATTTAATTTAAACTTGGGTTATTCATATAAAAAATTTGATACAAACTTAACTTTTACAAAATTTAGTGAAGTCCAAATATATGATTTTCAATGGGTAGATACTCCTCCAAAATCTCAAGCAGATGTAAATGCTTTATTAGATCCAACGAAAGGATCTGTAGATACTTACGAGTCTGCTATCACAACCGATTTAAGTTTTAGTTACGCTTTTACTGAAAAATTAAAATTTACAATTGGAGGTAATAACATTTTCAATATATACCCTACTCCACAATTTGACGGATGGACCGATCAAGGTGGGTTAGCCGACTCTGTTCAAATGGGATCAGACGGAGCTTACTTTTTTGCTCGATTAGGTTTTAAATTATAACACCTCCCTTTTATTAAACTTGTGTTATTATGTATGTAAAAACACCCAAACTATAGTAGTTTGGGTGTTTTAATATATTTAAAAATAAATTATTAAATACTTATTCGTTATGCATAAAACTTTGTTTCGCTAACAACTCTTTTTCAGTTTCAACATTATCATCATCAGGAACACAACAATCTACAGGGCAGACCGCAGCACACTGAGGCTCTTCATGAAAACCTTTACATTCAGTACATTTATCAGCTACGATGTAATAAATCTCATCAGAAATAGGTTCTTGATCCTCATCAGCATTTGCTTTTTTACCATTAGGTAAAACAACATTTCCTTCTAAATCAGTACCATCAGCATATTTCCAATCATCTGCTCCTTCATAAATAGCTGTATTCGGACATTCTGGCTCACATGCACCACAATTTATACATTCATCAGTTATTATAATTGCCATAATTAATCTGTTTCAGTTTTTGTAACTTTGCAAGCGCAAAAATAGTTCCAAATTAATTTAGAAACAAAATAAATGGATACAATCCAAAATAGAATCTCTGCTTTTGTAAAATTAGGAGAATTTTTAGGTCAATTTACCCAAAAAGATATAGTTCAAAATGATGCTATTCAATTTAATGACCTTTTTTTTGATGGCTTTAAACATCAATTAAAAATAGCGGGAGAAAACAACACTTGGTTTACTAAAGAAAGTTTATTGTTTGCTACAGAAAGTTGGTCTAAAGCATTAACTAAAGAAGCTATTCAGCAATGGATTTCTAATGAAAACTTAGGCAATAACAAATCAAAACAAGTAGCCATAATTATGGCTGGGAATATTCCTTTAGTTGGATTTCACGATTTTTTATCAGTTTTAGTATCTGGACACTCAGTTTTAGTAAAGCAATCGTCTAACGACAAGCATTTATTGCCTTTTTTAGCCAAGTATTTAGAATATATAGAACCTGAATTAAAAGGTAAAATAACTTTTACAGAGCAAAAATTAGCTGGTTTTGATGCAGTTATTGCAACTGGAAGTAATAATACAGCTCGTTATTTCGAATACTATTTTAAAGATAAACCAAGTATTATTAGGAAAAACAGAAATTCTGTTGCTGTTTTAACTAACAATGAAACTAAGAATGACATGGAAAATTTAAGCGAAGATGTTTTTCGTTATTTTGGTCTTGGTTGTCGTTCAGTTTCTAAATTATACGTACCTAAAAACTATGATTTTGATGCATTTTTTAAAGGAATGTATAATCGACATGAAATTATTAACAACGCTAAATATGCCAATAATTACGATTATAATAAAGCTGTATATTTAATGAGCGAATTTGACATTTTAGAAAATGGTTTTCTAATGATTAAAGAAGATCAAAGTTACGCCTCTCCTATCGCTTCTATTTTTTATGAATATTATGACAATGCTGATGATTTAAAAATAAAACTTTGGGAAGATAGAGAGCAAATACAATGTATAGTTGCTAACAATTTTATTGATAATGAAATTGCTTTTGGGCAAACACAATACCCTCAATTATGGGATTATGCAGATGGCGTAAATACCCTTGAATTTTTATCTAATATTTAAAGATTAACTCTCTATAAATTTGCACCTTTGTTATAACAAAACACAACCAAATAATGAAAAAACATAACTTTAGCGCTGGCCCTTGTATTTTACCTGATGAAGTCTTAAAAAAAGCTTCTGAAGCTGTTATTAATTTCAATAATGATAATTTATCTTTAATTGAAATATCACATAGAAGCAAGGCTTTTGTAGATGTTATTGAGAAAGCAAGAAGTTTAGCTTTAGAATTGTTAGGGTTAAAAAACAAAGGTTATAAAGCTTTATTTTTACAAGGTGGTGCTAGCAATCAATTTTTAATGACTGCTTATAATTTACTAAACAAAAAAGCAGCATATTTGAATACAGGAACATGGAGTTCAAAAGCAATAAAAGAAGCTAAATTATTTGGTGAACTAATTGAAGTAGCTTCATCAAAAGATCAAAATTTCAACTATATACCTAAAGGTTATAAAGTTCCTACTGATGTAGATTATTTTCATTGTACAAGTAATAATACAATCTACGGAACACAAATGAAAGATTTTCCTGAAACAAATGTTCCTTTTATTTGTGATATGAGTTCTGATATTTTTTCACGTCAGTTAGATTTCTCTAAGTTTGATTTGATTTATGCTGGAGCTCAAAAAAATATGGGGCCAGCTGGAACAACTTTAGTAATCGTAAAAGAAGAAATCTTAGGGAAAGTAGAACGTATAATTCCTTCAATGTTAAACTATCAAGTTTTTATCGATAAAGATAGTATGTTTAACACTCCTCCTGTTTTTGCAGTTTATACCTCTATGCTAACATTAGAATGGCTAAAAGATTTAGGAGGAATAGAGTTTATTGAAAAAGTGAACGAGCAAAAATCAGCGCTTTTATACAGTGAAATTGATAGAAACCCGTTGTTTAATGGTGTCGTAGTCAAAGAAGATCGTAGTCATATGAACGCCACTTTTACTTTAACAAATAATAATTTAAAAGAAAAATTCGATGCTATGTGGAAAGAAACCAATATTAATGGCTTAGATGGTCATAGAAGTATTGGAGGATATAGAGCAAGTATGTACAATGCATTACCTTTATATAGTGTACAGGCTTTAGTAGATGTAATGCAAGAACTAGAAAGAATAGCATAAAAAGTCATTAAGAATAAAATGAAAATATTAGCAAACGACGGAATTTCTATAAATGGAATAGAAATTTTAGAAAGTAAAGGATTTGAAGTAATAACTACAAAAGTTGCTCAAAATCAGTTAGAAAATTATATCAACGAAAATAATATTGATGCTATTGTTGTTAAAAATACAACTCAAGTGCGTCAAGAATTAATAGAAGAATGCCCTAGTATCAAATTAATTGGTTGTGCAAATCTTAATATGGATAATATTGATGCTGATTATGCAAGAGATAATGGAGTCCATGTTGTTAATACACCAACCGCAGTTTCAAATGCTATTGGAGAATTAGTTTTCGCACATCTTTTTGGTATAGCTCGTTTTTTACATCAAGCTAATAGAGACATGCCTTTAGAAGGAGATTCGCGTTTTAATACCTTAAAAAAACATTATGCCAAAGGTACAGAGTTAAGAGGTAAAACAATTGGTATTATAGGTTTTGGAAATATTGGGCAAGAAGTTGCTAAAATAGCTTTAGGTATTGGAATGAAAGTAATAGCTACAGACACAACTGTAGAAAAAGCTATAATTAACATTCCTTTTTTCAATGGACAATCAACAAATATTGAAATAGAAACTAGCTCTTTTGATGAAGTTTTAAAACAATCTGACTTTATTACATTACATCTTTCAAATCAAGAAGATTATATTCTTGAAGAAACGCAATTTAATAAAATGAAAGATGGTGTAGGAATAATAAATACAGCGCAAGGTAATCTTATAAATGAAGTTGCTTTAGTAAATGCAATTGAAAGTGGGAAAGTTAAATACGCAGGATTGGATGTTTTTGAAAATGAACCAACTCCAGCTGTTCAATTATTAATGAATCCTGAAATTTCATTAACACCACATATAGCTGCTTCAACTATTGAAACCGAAGAAAAAGCAGGAACTGAATTAGCAAACCAAATTATTAAATTACTTTCTGAATAATTTATGGCAATTGTAAAACCTTTTAAAGCAGTTAGGGCTACTCGTGATAAAGTAGCTATGGTTTCATCTAAATCATATGAAATTTATACTCCAGAAATGCTAAACGCAAAATTAGCTTTCAATCCTTATTCATTTTTACATGTAATTAACCCTGGATATAAATATCATAAAGAAGATATTAGTGGAGAGCAACGTTTTAAATTGGTACACAACCGTTATTTAGAATTTAAAGAAGATAAAATTTTTACTCAAGATGAAAATCCAGCGTTTTACATCTATCAAAAAACAACTCCAACAAATTCTTTTTGTGGTATAATTGCTGCTACTTCGGTAGAAGATTATCATAATGATGTGATTAAAAAACATGAAGGTACACTTAAAAAGCGGGAATTACTTTTTGAAAATTATTTAAAAAATACAGGCTTCAACTCAGAACCTGTACTTCTTACATACCCAGATGATGATGCTATTAATTCTATTATAAAAAAATACCAAGCAAAAAGAGCTGAATATGAATTTTCAACAACTGATAAAGATTCTCATTTATTATGGATTGTAAATAATGAAGATGATATAAATCAAATCATCAAGGCATTTGATAATGTAGATACACTATATATTGCAGATGGTCATCATCGATCAACTTCATCTTGTTTATTAGCTAAAAACTTGGCTAAAGAAAATCCGAATCACACTGGTAATGAAAAATACAACTCATTTATGAGCTACTTATTACCTGAAAGTCAATTAAGTATTTATGAATTTAATCGATTTATAAAAGATTTAAATGGATTAACGCCTGATGAATTTTTAATTGAACTAGATACTTTTTTTAGAATAGAAAACAGAGGTCAAGAGTTATATAAGCCTAAAGAAAAACATCACTTTAGTATGTATTTAAAAGGTGAGTTTTATGCCCTGTATCTAAGAAAATCTGCCTATGAATTTACAGACGCTTTAAGTAAACTAGATGCTCAAATTCTTTATACTACAGTTCTAAAACCTATTTTAGGAATTGAAGACATTCGAAACGCTTCTAAAATAATGTATTCACAAGATAAATCGGATAGTTTAGAATTAAAAACAAAAGTTGATAGTGGTGATTTTAAAATATCTTTTGGAATGCTACCAACCTCTGTTAATGAATTAAAAAACATTGTAGATTCGGGAAAATTAATGCCTCCAAAAACTACATACATAGAACCAAAACTAAGAAGTGCTTTAACTATTTATGAATTCTGATATGATTACAGGAATTAAAGAAAACCTTCAAGAAATAAAAAAAGAAATTCCAGAAAATGTAACTCTAGTTGCAGTTTCTAAAACAAAACCTATAGCTGATATCCAAGAAGCTTATGATGCTGGTCAACGTGTATTTGGTGAAAATAAGATACAGGAAATGGTTCATAAATACGATAATTTACCTAAAAACATCCAATGGCATATGATTGGACATTTACAACGTAATAAGGTAAAATACATGGCTCATTTTGTTGATTTAATTCACGGCGTAGATAGTTTTAAAACTTTAAAAGAAATAAATAAACAAGCTAAAAAACACGATAGAGTTATTAACTGCTTATTACAAGCTCGCATTGCAAAAGAAGATACTAAATTCGGATTATTATTTTCTGACATTAAAGAAATCTTATTTTCAGAAGAACTTTCAGAATTAAAAAACATAAATATTGTGGGCTTAATGGGAATGGCAACATTTACCGATAATCAATCACAATTAGAAGAAGAATTTTCTTCATTAGCTATATTTTTTAAAAATAATCAGGAAAAATACCCTAAACTAAAAACACTCTCAATGGGAATGAGCGGTGATTACCAATTAGCTATAAAAAATGGAAGTAATATGGTTAGAATTGGTAGTTCTATTTTTGGAGTTAGAAATTATATTGTTTAAATTTACATTAATCAGCTAAAAAAGAAAAAGAATTGTACGCAATTTTAGACATTGAAACAACAGGGGGGAAATTTAATGAAGAGGGCATTACTGAAATTGCTATTCATAAATTTGATGGTCATCAAATTGTAGACCAATTTATAAGCCTAGTAAACCCTGAGAGAGAAATTCAAGAGTTTGTTGTTAAACTAACAGGTATTAACAATAAAATGCTTCGTAACGCTCCTAAATTTTATGAAGTAGCAAAACGAATTATAGAGATTACCAAAGATTGTATTATCATTGCTCATAATGCTAGTTTCGATTACCGAATTTTACGTACTGAGTTTGATCGTTTAGGTTTCGATTATCAACGCAACACGCTATGTACTGTTGCCCTTAGTAAAAATTTAATTTCTGAAGCACCTTCACATAGCTTAGGTAAATTATGTAGGTTTGTTGGTATACCTATGTCTGATAGACACAGAGCTAATGGAGATGCTTTAGCAACTGTACAACTTTTTAAATTGTTATTAGAAAAAGATATCGATAAAAAAATAATTCAACAATCGATAAAGTATACGGACAATAGGCATGAAAAACAACGTTTCATAAAAATATTAGATAAACTTCCTGAAAAGCAAGGCGTTTTTTATGCGCATAGTGAAGAAGGAAAAATTATTTTTATTGGTCGAGGGAAGAATATAAAACAAGAAGCTAACAAACTGTTTTTAAAGAAAACACCTAAAGCACAAAAAGTTCAAAAAAGAGTTGTAGAAATCAGCTATGAAGAAACAGGAAATTTACTATTAACTCGCTTAAAATACCATCTAGAGCTTCTTAGGTTAAAACCTAAATTTAATATTATCCGTAGAAGAAAAGTTAATGATAGAAACTTTAATCATGATAATTTTCTACTAGTTGATAAAGGAAGAACACCTGAAGAACATGGTGTTATTTTAGTAGAAAACAATCAAGTTGTTGGATATGCTTTTACTAATTTAGCTTTTCAAAAGAATCAATTAGCTATTTTAAAATCTATGATAACTCCTATTGAAGATAAAGAACTAGCTAAAACAATAATTAAAAATTATTTAATTAAAAATAAAGTGTCTAAAATAGTAAGATTACAAGTTGAAAATAATTTGTAATGTTGTCTTAAAACAACTTCTTTAATTTGAAAAGCAATACTAAAAACTGGAAAGAAAAACTTCATGAAATAATTTATGAAGCAGATACTCCTGCTGGCAAATTATTTGATGTTGTTTTACTAATTGCTATTATAGCTAGTATTGTATTGGTAATGCTAGAAAGCGTTAATAGTATTAATTCTAAGTATGGAGAGCTTTTAAATATATCTGAATGGTTTATTACTATACTTTTCTCTGTAGAATATATTGTTCGTATTATTTCAATTAACAAACCTCGCAAGTATATTTTTAGTTTTTACGGTATTATTGATTTACTTTCTACCTTACCTAAATATTTAGCTATTTTCTTTACTGGAACACATAGCCTTGTTGCTTTAAGAGCACTTAGATTATTACGTGTTTTTAGGATTTTAAAACTAGCACGTTTTATTGGTGAATCTAATAACTTTATGAAAGCGCTAAGAGCTAGTAAAGCTAAAATAGCAGTTTTTTTATTTTTTGTCTTAATTTTATGTGTCATTTTAGGTACCATAATGTATTTAATTGAGGGAGGAGAAAATGGATTTACAAGTATTCCAAGAAGTGTATATTGGGCTATTGTAACACTTACTACTGTTGGCTATGGAGATATTGCACCTCATACACCTTTTGGTCAATTTATAGCTAGTATAATTATGATTTTAGGTTATGGTATTATTGCAGTACCTACTGGAATTGTTAGCTCAGAAATGGTTAAAGTAAACGATATAAATTTAAATACACAATCTTGCCCTAATTGTTCTTATGAAGGACATGATGACGATGCTATTTATTGTAATCATTGCGGAAGTAAACTACACGACTAAATGAAAAATACCTTAATTACTATTGTTGGTGCAACAGCTATAGGTAAAACTGCCCTAAGCATAAAACTCGCTCAACATTTTGGTTGTGATATAATTTCATGTGATTCTCGTCAATTTTATAAAGAAATGACAATAGGAACTGCTGTTCCTGATTCTGAAGAATTAGCTTCTGCAACACATCATTTTATTCAAAACAGAAGTATTTTTGAAGATTATTCTGTTGGGCAATTTGAAAAAGACACACTTACTAAATTAGATGAATTATTTCTTAAAAACCCAATCCAAATTATGGTTGGAGGAAGTGGTTTATATGTTGACGCTGCTTTAAAAGGTTTAGATTATTTTCCAGATGTAGATCCAACCATAAGAGTTAATCTTACAAAAGAGTTAGAAAAGAACGGAATTGAATACCTTCAAAATCAATTAAAGGAATTAGATATTGAAACATATAACTCTATAGCAATTGACAATCCACATCGTTTAATTCGTGCTCTTGAAATTTGTATTGGCACTGACAACACTTATTCTTCTTTTAAAAACAAACCCAAAACACCACGAAATTTTCAATCGATAAAAATTGGATTGACAGCTAATAGAGAAATTATGTACAACCGTATTAACCAACGAGTTGATATAATGATGCAGAATGGATTATTAGAAGAAGCAGAAAAACTATATCCTCATAAAAAATTAAATGCCTTACAAACTGTTGGATACAGAGAACTCTTTGAATATTTTGATGGAAATTTCACCAAAGAATTAGCTATCGCAGAAATTAAAAAAAATACACGTCGTTTTGCTAAAAGACAAGGCACCTGGTTTAGAAAAGATAAAAATATTGCTTGGTTTGATTTCCAAGATGATATACAGAATATTATACAATTATTAGAGGCTAAAATTTAACTACTTTTAACCAATTCAATTTATTCACTTTTATATATTTGTGAAAAACAATCTAGAATACAATGAAATTTAAAATTATACTTTTTACAATAACATTATTTACAACGCTATCATATGCACAAACTAAAGTAGGTACTGTTAACAGTGACTTCATAATTGGTAAAATGCCACAAATGAAAAATGTTATTCGTAGGGTTGAAAATTATGGTAAAAGATTAGATTCTTCTTTTCAGTTAAAAGCAAAAGATTACCAAGCAAAAATCGAAGCTTTTAAAACCGCCCAAAAAACATTATCAGAAGACGATAAAAAAATTAAAGTTCAAGAAATTACTACTTTGGAGCAAGAAATTGGTAATTTTAGAAAAAATGGTCCTAAACTATTACAACTTCAAAGAGACGACAATATGCGTCCTTTATATAAAAAACTAAGTGAAGTTATAGCTGAAGTTGCTAAAGCTAATGGTTATACTCAAATTTTAACTACAAATAGAAATGAATTTGCTTATCTTGATGAGCGCTTTGATATTACTAAATTAGTTCTAGAAAAATTGGGTATAAAAGAATAAACTCTTTTAATGGATAAAAAATCAAAAGATTTACAATTACAATACAAAGGATTTTTAAAAACACCTTTTCTATGGCATGGAAAAGGTGTTTTTGATTTACTCCAATTCAATGACTCAAATATTAAAGAACTCTCTTTTGATTATTTAATTACTCAAAAACTTCGTTTAGGGAAACTTGTTGAACGATTTGTTTCTTTTAATTTATTACAAAATTCAACTATAAAAATACTTGTAGAAAACTTACAAATCCAAGAAGAAAAAAGAACAGTTGGCGAATTAGATTGTATCTTATTAAAAAATGAGAAACCAATTCATTTAGAAATTATTTATAAGTTCTATTTATATGATTCTTCTGCTGGTAATTCTGAAATTGAACATTGGATTGGTCCTAATAGAAGAGATAGTTTAATTCAAAAATTAACTAAATTAAAAGAAAAACAACTTCCTCTACTCTATTCTGAACAATGTTCTACTTATTTACAAAAATTAGAGCTAGACTCTAAAACAATTGAGCAACAAATATATTTTAAAGCTCAATTATTTGTTCATTTAAATGATTACAAAAATGAATTCTCTATAATAAATAATAAATGTATTATAGGTTTTTATATTTATGCGAATGAATTAGAGCAATTCAACAACTCTAAATTTTACATTCCTAATAAGCATAATTGGTTAGTACAACCTCTTCCAAATTCAAATTGGTTAAACTTTCAAGATTTCATATTAAAACTCCAAATTTATTTAGATGAAAAAAATGCACCTCTTTGTTGGTTAAAGAAGTCCAATGGTGAGCTTTTTAAATTTTTTGTGGTTTGGTGGTAACTTTATTTTTAGTTAATCTTTTTCTTGAAGTTATAAAATAAACCCCCGTCAATAAGACAATAGATGCAAGTATTGATTGACTTGTTAGTTCTTCATCTAACAAACTCCACCCTAATACTAAAGCGATTACAGGGTTTACATAAGCTGACGTTGCTACTTTTTCTGGAGAAACCATTTTTAATAAATAATTAAAGGCAGTAAAAGCTACAATTCCTCCAAATACTATTAAAAACAACATAGACATTTGAGTTTTATATGACCAATTTAGCGGAGAAACCCATACTTCTTTAAAAATTAAACTTGAGATTCCTAACATAGTCGCCGCAAACAACATTTGATACCCAGTACTTACCAAATAGTTTTTTGGTAAATCTGCTTTAGATACAAAAACACTTCCATAACTCCAACTTAAAACACAGGTTAAAATCATAAAAATCCCTAATATACTTCCTTCCGATGCTGAAACTTCTTTCTGACTCACTAATAAATACATTCCTAACATCCCTAATAAAACACCAATGATAGATTTTTTCTGCATTTTATTTCCATCAATTAAACGCAACAAGAATAACACAAATAAGGGTTGAGTTGAAGCTAATAATGCAGCAAAACCACTATCGACATATTTTAAAGCCCATACAAAAACTCCATTTCCATACACTAAAAATAAAAATCCGGCTATAATTGAATTTACTAACTGATTTCTGGAAATTTTTATTGATATCCTCATCAATTTAGCTATTAACATAATTAATAAACCAGCCATTAAAAAACGAATTGCTGCTAAAAACAATGGTGGAATTTCAGTAACTGCTATTTTATTAAATAAATAAGTAGATCCCCATATAATGTAAATAGAAAAAAATGCACCTATTATTAATAATTTTGAATTTTTCATGTTGTTTCTCTTGTATATATAAATGTACAATTATAGTTTCAATTTATTCATTCAAAATATAAGTTCATTTTTATTTAACTAACATTTATTTTTAAATACAAAAACTCGCATGCATCTATTATACATACGAGTTTTCTTAATTAACAATTATTCTTCTTCATTTTTATTATCTTTTATATATGCAATATCTCTTGTATTTTTCTGTACAGATATTGCTGCAAAAAGACTCAAGGTAAAAGACATTCCATAAAACCCTTTTTCACTCAATAATAAATCTGCATTCCAAAGTCCGATAACCAATAAAACAATAGACGTTATTGTTGTAAACCAGCTCATTCCGTAATAAATTTCTGTTACTTGCACTCCTTCTAATTTATCTCTAATTGTTTTTTGTACAGAAATAACTGAGAATAAAGCAAAAAGCAATACTGTAAAATAATATCCTTTTTCATTCAATTCCATAACTGCATTCCAGAGCCCTATACAATATGCAGAAACACCTATTAACAACACAGCCCATGAGGCACCTATAAAAGCCGAAGTAGGTTTTTGATCGAAACTCTTAACTCGTTTATTCTTTTTCTTTTTTAACTCAGTATTATCTTCAAAAGTTTTTGTTTGATTATTCATAATTTTCATTTTTAATTACATGCCAAAAATGCAATATGATATGGTTTCAAAAAAAACAGAATACACAAAAAACCTATGATATTATTATGACAAAAAATCAACAAAACCTTATATTTACTAAATTATAAAGATAAATAACCAACGATATAATGTTAGATTTAGAAATAATAATTTCTTCTTTATCTGTAGATGAACAACAGAAGTTTATACTTTTTTTAGAGAAAAAAAACAAAAGAAAAGATGCTAAAAACATTCATTTATTTAAACTCATATTAAAAGGAGAAACTTCAGTTTCTATTATATGTAACACATTATATAAAAGCCAAAAAAAAGATGCTTATTACGCCCTTAAACAACGTTTAATTGATTCTTTAATTTATTTTATAGCGAACAATAAATTACAAGGAGAAAACTCTATTGATATACAAATAGTAAAGTATATTCTTGCTGCTAGAGATTTTTTAATAAACAAAAACTATAAAACTGCATATAAGATACTTGACAAAGCAGAAAATATAGCTAAAGAATATCAGCTCTATACAATACTTAGTGAAATTTATCACACTAAAATTCAATACGCATATACGCTTCCTAACATTGATATAGATACTATTATAAATGATTTTAAAGAAAATCAAAAAAACCACTTTCTTGAAGAGGAATTAAATATAGTATATGCTAAAATTAGACAAACGCTTAAAGCAATTAATTATGAAGGTGGTAGTTATTTAGATTTTCAAGAAATAACAAATGCTATTTTTAAAAAGCACAACATCAGCATTAACAATGCTATGTCTTTTAAGTCCTTATACCAATTAATAACTATTGTAAGCATTTCCGCTTTTGTTAGCAAAGACTTTATTACTGTTGAAGCATTCCTTATTAATACTTACGAAAACTTAAAAAAGAAGAAAGAAAATGGTAAACAACTTTATTATCATATTAGAATACTATACTTAATTGCTAATATTTTATTTAGAAATAAAAATTTTGAAAAATCTATACATTATCTAAACTTGATGCATGATTATATGCTGCAAGACAAAAAAAAATACTACAATCATTTTAAGTTTAATTACCTATTACTCCTAGCCTTAAGTAAAAACTATACCAATAACCAACTAGAAGCTATAAAAACGCTAGAAAGTATTATTGATAAAAAAAATGTTGATATAAAAACTACGTTAGATATCCGTTTAAGTTTAATTATGTTTTATTTTCAAAATAACCAATTAAAAAAAGCGCAACAGTTATTCTCAAAATTTTATCATTCTGACAATTGGTATATTGAAAAAAACAGCTTGGAATGGGCTATTAAAAAGAATCTTATTGAAATTTTATTACACTTAGAGTTAAATAATATTGATTTATTTGAATCTAGGCTTTTAAGTTTTAAAAGAAAATATTACAGCTACTTAAAAGACATTCAACAACTCCGTGTAATTAATTATCTAAATTTAGTTGAAAATTATTATAAGAATCCTAAAATAGTAACTTCAACAGATTTCTTTAATAAAGTTGAAAGCTCTTTTAATTTTGTAGGAGCTAAACAAGAAGATATTTTTGTAATGAGTTTTTATGCTTGGTTAAAAAGCAAAATGTATCAAAAACCACTATTTGAAATCACGTTAGGTTTAATTAATGAAATTAAAAATAATTAAAGCATATCAGTAATAAATAACTGATATGCTTTCATATTTCTATAACTGTTCTAAAAGTTTTTCTGCAACCAATTCAGATGATGCTGGATTTTGTCCAGTTATTAAATTACCATCTTCTATTACATAAGGATGCCAATCTGTACTTTTTGAATAAACAGCTCCGTTAGCTTTCAACATATCTTCTACCAAAAATGGAACTATTTCTGTTAATTGTACAGCTTCTTCTTCCGTATTAGAAAAACCTGTTACTCTTTTTTCATTAACCAATGGTTTTCCATTTGTTCCTTTTGTGTGCTTAAATATCGCTGGTGCATGACATACAGCTGCTACTGGCTTATTATTCTTATAAAATGATTCTATTAAAGATATAGAATCTTTATCTTCCGCTAAATCCCACAATGGTCCATGACCTCCTGGATAAAAAACTGCATCATAATCATTTTCTTTAATTTCAGATAACTTTATTGTATTGGCTATTATTTGCTGTATTTGTTCATCTTCATTAAACCTAACTGTAGCTGGCGTTTGAAAATCTGGCTCGTTACTTTTAGGATCTATTGGTGGTTGCCCTCCTTTTGGAGATGCTAAAGTTATAGCAACACCTTTATCTTTCAATAAATAATAAGGTGCTGCGAATTCTTCTATCCAAAAACCCGTTTTATATCCTGTATTACCTAGATCTTCGTGACTTGTTAATACAAATAATACTTTTTTCATTTTATCTATTTTTATTTTAAACAAAATTACTTTTATAAAGTGTCTTAAAAATTGATCTATGGTAAGAAACTATTTTTGCATAATTTCTTTCCGTATTCTACTTAAACTTTCGGTTGTAATTCCTAAGAAAGAAGCTATATGATAATTTTTTACGTGTTGCTCTATATTAGGATACGTTTTTATAAAGTTTTGATATCGTTCTTTTGCTGATTGCGATAAATTTGCTAAAATTCTCTTTTGAAAACTTACGAAAGAACGTTCCATTTTCTTTCTAAAAAAACGTTCTACTTTAGGCAATTGATTGTAAGCTTCTTCTATATTTTTTTTAGAGACTCGTAATAAAACCGATTCTTCAATACTCTCAATTGTTAACACCGATTTTGTTTCAGAAAAGTACCCTATATAATCACTAATCCACCAATCATTAACAGCAAACTGCACGGTATGTTCTTTTCCTTTTTCATCAATAAAAAATGCACGTAAACAACCACTTAAAACATAATATTGATATTTTACATCTTCATTATTTCTTAAAACAATAGCTCCTTTTTTTAAAATTACTTTCGTAAAACTATCTTCTATGCTTTTTATTTCTTGACTAGAAATTTCTAACCCTTTAAAAACTACTGACAATTCATTTTCCATTACTTGTAAAATTAAACTAAAAAAATCACCAACAATGGTGATTTTTATTTTTTCTAATAAAGGTATTACAATCCTATAAAAGGGTTTCTAAATAATGGTTTTCAATTAAATAAGTGTCTTTTAAGCTTGATATTCTATCATCAATTTTAGAAACATCATTCTTTTTTGAAGATTTACTTCCTACTAACATTACGTTTTTACGCGTATGCTCGTTACTTATAAATTCAAACACTTTAGTATTGTAATTGTTCTTTTCTAAAATCAAAGCACGTATGGTATCTGTTACCATTTCAAACTGACGTTCTTTAAAAATTCCGTATTTTAAAAGTGGACTTTCTTGCTCTTTTCCTTTTACTTGCTGACGGATTTGTTTATGACAACATGGTGCACAAATAATTAATTCAGATTTTGCTGATAATCCTTTATAAATTGCATCATCCGTTGCTGTATCACAAGCGTGTAATGCTATTAAAATGTCAATTTTATTGTTATCGTATTCTTGAATGGGCTGTGCTACAAACGATAAGTTTTTAAAATCAGATTTTTCTGCGATATCGTTACAATAGTTTACCAATTCTTTTCGTAATTCAATACCTGTAACCGTTGCATTATATTTTTTATTATTTACCAAATAATCATACAAAGCAAATGTTAAATAACCTTTACCAGATCCCATATCAACAATATTAATATGTTTTGGTAATTTTGTTGATTTTAATAAACCTTCAATAATCTCTAAATACTTATTAATCTGACGGTATTTATCAGCCATTTTATGAATGACTTTACCTTCTTTATCTGTAATACCTAAATACTGTAAATAGCTTCCTGCTTCTGCTAAACGTTCTTTTGGTTTATCGTGTGTTTCAGGTAATTTATTTTTAAAACTTGCCGCATTTTCTCGATAAGAAACTTTTTTCTTTTTTGAAATAAAAACCAACAAATCCTTAGATAAAGTAAACAATGTAGCTGCTCTAAAATTATCCATCAACAAGATTTCTAATTCAGAAAAAGCATCTGTTATCGTATAATTTTTAACCTTATCATTTGTTGTATAGTGGTATGTAAACTGAAACATTTCTGCTCCTTTAATATTTACCAAACGAACATATACATTTGGCAATCCATCACTTTTTTTGATAGGTTTACTTAAAGTTAGTTTTACAAAATTAGATTCTAAAACACTTTGGTTTAAGGTATCTCTTAATTCTTGAAATTCATTCATTCTGCAAAAATAGTCAATTAACTCAGTTAAGTATAATATGTTTAGAAATTTGAGTCTACAAACAAAAAAACATAAAAAACTCATTTAAAATATTTTAACTAACTTTCATTTCATTTAAATTTAGTGTCATGAAAAAATTATTGTTAATTATAGTTTTATTAGGCTTTAGTGTTTCTTCTTTTCCTCAAAAAGAAAATTTAAAATTAAAAAAAGCTAAAAATAAGTATCAGAATATATTCTTTAAATCACCCAATAAGTATGATAATAAAGAGCAAGTTTTTGTAGTTTCTAAAATTATTTACTCAACAAGTTTTAAAAAATTTGATTCTAAAAATAAATATCAAATCTCTATTTATGGCAAAGTGAATAATAACAAAGAACAAATTCTTTATAATGCTAAAAATATTGAAGAACTAGTATATTACAAAAAAGTTTTCAAGGGAAAATATAAAAAAATCCTGTTGTTTAATTACGGTTATTATAAAGGGCAAAAAAAATATTACGACACTTCTATTTCCGTAGAGTATTAATAAAAAAAGGCGAGTATTTTTTCATACTCGCCTTTATATTTTTAAGAGTTCCTTGAGCTTAATACTTTTTCTATATCTAATAATGAAATATTTTTTGCTTTCAATAATATTAAATAATGATATAATAAATCTGCAGCTTCGTTTTTAAATAAATTAGCATCGTTATCTTTTGCTTCAATAACTAACTCTACAGCTTCCTCTCCTACTTTTTGTGCTACTTTATTTACCCCTCTTTTATATAACTTGTTTGTATATGATTTTTCATCATTAGTATCTATACGATCGCTAACAATTCGTTCTAATTCATACAAAAAACCTTTTGGAGTTTCATCTGCAAAACAAGAAGTAGTTCCTTTATGGCAAGTTGGTCCTGCTGGCATTGCCTTTATTAGAATAGTATCGTTATCACAATCAATCTGAATATCTTTTACTTCTAAAAAATTACCAGACTCTTCACCTTTTGTCCATAACCTGTTTTTACTTCTACTAAAAAAAGTAACTTTTTTATCCTCTTTTGTTTTCAAAAAAGCTGCTTCATTCATATAGCCTAACATTAACACTTGTAATGTGGTATTATTCTGAATTATTACAGGTACTAAACCGTTTCCTTTTGTAAAATCTATGTTCATCGTACTGGTATGTTTTGTTCTTTTAAGTATTGTTTTAATTTTGGGACAGATATTTCTGCAAAGTGAAAAATACTTGCTGCCAAACCTGCACTTGCCTCTGTTTTTGTAAACACCTCTTTAAAATGCTCCTCCTTACCTGCTCCTCCTGAAGCGATAACAGGAATATTAACTTCTTTACTTACTAAATTTATTATTTCTATTGAAAAACCTTCTTTAGTTCCATCACTATTCATTGATGTTAATAAAATTTCACCTGCTCCAAGTTTTTCAACTTCTTTTGCCCAAGCTACCGTTTCTAAAGTAGTTTCATTTGTTCCTCCTTTTGTAAACACTTTCCATTCATTATTTACATTTTTAGTATCAATGGCAACTACCACAAACTGACTTCCGAAACGATTTTTTAAATCGGTTATTAATTGCGGATTTTTAACTGCCGACGAATTAATACTAACCTTATCTGCCCCTGCTTTAATTAAAGCCAACGCATCATCAACAGAACTTATACCTCCACCAACTGTAAAAGGGATATTTATCTCTTGGGCAATTTTTTCAACCAAGTCAACCAATGTTTTTCTGTTTTCTAATGTTGCAGTAATGTCTAAAAAAACCAACTCATCGGCTCCGTCTTTTACATACTGCTTTGCTAATTCAATAGGGTCTCCGGCGTCTTTGATATCAATAAAATTGACACCTTTTACGGTTCTTCCATTTTTAATATCTAAACAAGGGATTATTCTTTTTTTTAACATGTTTAATAGTTGTCGTCATTGCGAATAAAATAAAGCAATCTTTAATTGTAGAAAGATTACTTCGTTATTCTTCCTCGTAATGACGTATTAGTTTATTATAAAATTTTCTAGTTGTTTTAATGAAATTCTATTTTCATAAATAGCTTTTCCTAAAATAGCGCCTTCGCAACCTATTTCTTTCAACCGAAATAAGTCTTCTATTTTAGAAACACCTCCACTTGCTATTAAGTTTATAGCGCTTTTATTTAAAATTTCTTGGTATAAATCAACTGAAGCACCTTGTAACATTCCATCTTTAGCAACATCAGTACAAATGGTATTTTTTAATCCTATTTTTTCATATTGTTTAATGAAATCAATAACATCTATTTCTGATGTTTCTAACCATCCGTGAGTCGCTATTTTTCGATTAATACAATCTGCTCCTAAAATAATTTTATCTGCTCCATACTTAGCAAACCATCCTGTAAATATCTCTGGATCTTTTACAGCAATACTACCTCCTGTTATTTGACTTGCTCCATTATCAAAAGCGATACGCAAATCATCATCAGATTTTAATCCACCTCCAAAATCAATTTTCAAATTGGTTTTAGCAGCAATCAGTTCTAATATTTTATAGTTTACAATATGCTGCGATTTTGCTCCATCTAAATCTACTAAATGCAAATATTTAATTCCGTTATCTTCAAATTCTTTAGCTACTTCAACAGGGTTTTCATTATATATTTTTTTGGTTGCATAATCACCTTTTGTTAAGCGTACACATTTTCCTTCAATAATATCTATAGCGGGTATAATTCTCATTTTTTCTAGTTTTATAACTCTAAAAAGTTTTTTAATAATTTTTCTCCTACACTTGCCGATTTTTCTGGGTGAAACTGCATTGCATAAAAATTATTTTTTTGCATAATTGAACTAAATGGCTGAATGTAATTGCAACTTGCAATGGTATTTTCACAGATATCAGCATAATAACCATGTATATAATATACATCATCAGAAATGGTTAGCTTTTCTGTTATTTTTGATGCTTTTATTTCCTCAAAATTATTCCACCCCATGTGTGGCACTTTTTTTAACGGAGGAAACTGTTTTGTTTGCGTATTAAAAATCCCTAGACATGTTGTATTTCCTTCTTCTGAAGAAGTACACATAAGCTGTAACCCTAAACAAATTCCTAACACTGGTTGTTTTAAAGATACTAAAAGCTCATCTAGTTTTCGTTCTTTTAAATATGCCATTGCCGAACTAGCTTCACCAACACCAGGAAAAATTACTTTTTCTGCTTGCTGTATTTCAATAGAATTATCTGTAATTATACTCTCATATCCTAAACGAGTAATTGCGTTTTTTACCGATCGTATATTACCTGCATTGTATTTTATAATTGCAATCATCTTATTATAAAGTTCCTTTAGTTGATGGTAAAATCATTTTACTACTATCTCTTTTTACCGCTACTTTTATTGCTTTTGCAAATGCTTTAAAAATAGCTTCTATTTTATGGTGCTCATTTGCGCCTTCTGCTTTTATATTTAGATTACATCTAGCCCCATCAGCAAACGATTTAAAAAAGTGGAAAAACATTTCCGTTGGCATCTTACCAACCATTTCTCTTTTAAAATCAGCTTCCCAAACTAGCCAATTTCTACCTCCGAAATCAATTGCTACTTGTGCCAAGCAATCATCCATTGGCAAACAAAACCCATATCTCTCAATACCTAATTTATTACCTAATGCTTTATTAAAAACCTCCCCTATAGCAATGGCTGTATCTTCAATAGTATGGTGTTCATCAACTTCTAAATCTCCTTTAACCCGAATATCTAAATCCATTTGTCCGTGACGCGCAATTTGATCTAACATGTGATCAAAAAAAGCAATTCCTGTATTAATAGTGCTTTTACCAGTACCATCAAGATTTAATTGAATATCAATTTTAGTTTCATTCGTATTTCTAACAATTCCTGATGTTCTTTCTTCTAATTTTAAAAACTCGTAAATAACATTCCAATCACTACTTTCTAAAGCGATAAATTCATCTAACTCACTTCTTTTTACAGTAATTTCATCTGCTCCTAAAAAAGTTTCGTCATTAATATAAATTCCTTTAGCTCCTAGGTTTTTAGCTAGTTCAACATCTGTTAAACGATCTCCGATTACAAATGAGTTTACCAAATCATATTCCTCTGAAAAAAACTTCGTTAGCAAACCTGTATTTGGTTTTCTTGTTGGTTGATTGTCTTTTGCAAATGTTCTATCAATAATTTCTTCTGAAAAAATAATTCCTTCTTCTTTTAAAGTTTTCATTACAAAATTATGCACTGGCCAGAAAGTAGTTTCAGGATATACTGCGGTACCTAAGCCATCTTGATTTGTTACCAATACCAATTCAAAATCTAACTCTTTTGCTATTTTACTTAACCCTTGAAATACCTTCGGATAAAATTCTAATTTTTCAAATGAATCTGTTTGCTCATCTGCTGGTTCTTTAATTAAAGTTCCGTCTCTATCTATAAATAATACTTTTTTCATGTTTCTTGTTTTAAATCAAATACTTATTAAAATCTCTCTTCTCTTCTAGAGATAATTATTAATTTGATATTGATTTTAATGCTTTAATTAGTTGTCTGTTTTCTTTTTCGCTTCCTACTGTAATTCGTAAACAATTATTTACCAGTGTATTTCTATTACGGGTTATAATTTTTTCAGCTACTAATTGATTATATATTGAATCTGCTTCTGTTACTTCTATTAAAATAAAATTAGCTTCTGATGGATATATTTTTTTTATGAATTCAATATTTTTCAACTCACTTATCAACTTTTCTTTTTCGTTGATAATAATATCTCTATTAGCGCTAAACTCTTCTAAACTATTTAAGGATGTTATTACTGCTTCTTGATTTAAAGTACTTACATTATATGGCGGTTTTACTTTGTTATACAAATCAATTATAGTTGAATTCGCATAAGCAGCTCCGACTCTTACACCTGCTAATCCCCATGCCTTACTAAAGGTTTGGCTCACTATTAAATTAGGATATTTAGCTATCTTTTTTACAAAAGATTCTCTGGAGCTAAAATCAATATATGCTTCATCTATAATTACAATTCCATTATAATTACCTAGAATATATTCGATGCTTTCATCTTCAAAACAATTACCTGTAGGGTTATTAGGAGAGCAAATGAAGATAATTTTCACATCCTCCATATCTAAATATGGTTCTAATTGGTTTAAATTTATTTGAAAATCGTTTACCAAAGGCTGTTTGATTAATTTAACATCATTAATATTTGCCGATACATCATACATACCATAGGTTGGTGAAAAAGTTAAGGCTTTATCTTTTCCTGGTTCACAAAAAATTCTGAATGCTAAATCAATTATCTCATCACTTCCGTTTCCAACAAAAATTTGATTTTTAGCAACACCTTTTATTTCGGTTAGTCGTTCTTTAATTTTTGTTTGCTTAGGATCGGGATACCTATTTAAAATTCCGAAAGGATTTTCATTTGCATCTAAATATACTTCAGCAGTTCCTTTAAACTCATCTCTTGCTGATGAGTATGCTTGCAATTTTTGAATATTTGGACGAACTATTTTATTTAAATCAAACATTATTAATTTCTTTTAATCTTAGTGTAACTGCATTTTTGTGAGCTTCTAAACCTTCTGCCGCTGCCATTAACTCAATTGTTTTTCCAATATTTTGAATACCTATTTTTGATATTTTTTGAAACGTAATACTCTTCGTAAAACTATCTAAGTTTACACCTGAATATGCTTTTGCAAATCCGTTTGTTGGTAATGTGTGATTGGTTCCTGAAGCATAATCTCCTGCACTTTCAGGAGTGTAATTTCCTATAAATACCGAACCGGCGTTTATTATTTTATCAATAAAAAAATCATCATTTTCTGTTGCTATTATTAAATGTTCTGGAGCGTAATCATTTACAAAATTGATAGCTTCATACTCATCTTTAATTAAAATAGCTTTGGTATTCTTTAATGCCTTTTCAATAATTTCTTTTCTTGGCAGGTCTAAGACCTGTTTTTGTATCTCACTAGAAACGTTATCAATTAATTCTTTAGAATCAGATACTAAAACAACTTGACTATCCGCTCCATGTTCTGCTTGACTCAATAAATCTGAAGCTACAAATGTTGGATTTGCTGAATTATCTGCAATTACCAGTAATTCACTTGGTCCCGCTGGCATATCAATTGCAACCCCATATTTGGTTGATAATTGTTTTGCTACAGTTACATATTGATTTCCTGGTCCAAATATTTTAGACACTTTAGGTATTGTTTTTGTTCCAAATGTTAAACTTGCTATTGCTTGTATTCCGCCAACTTTATATATTTTAGTTACTCCACAAATACTTGCTGTGTATAAAATAGCTGGATTTATTTCTCCGTTTTTATCTGGTGGTGAACATAAAACAATTTCTTTACAACCTGCTGTTTTTGCTGGAACTGCCAACATTAAAACAGTAGAAAATAAAGGAGCTGTCCCTCCTGGAATATATAATCCAACTTTTTCTATGCCTCTTTTTTCTTGCCAACACAATACTCCATTTGTTGTTTCTACTGCTACTTTTTCAGTTTTTTGAGCTGCGTGAAATACTTCAATATTATTTTTTGCTTGTTGTATTGCCGCTTTTAGTTCTTCTGAAACTAACTTACCTGCATTTACAACTTCTTTTGAAGTAACTTCTATTGTATTTAAATTAACACTATCAAAAAGTAATGTATATTTATTTACAGCAATATCTCCATCAACTTTAATTTCTTTAAATATTTTAGTAACGGTTTTTTCTATATCTTCTACCGTCTTTGTCGGTCGTTGTAATAGTGATTCCCAATTATTTTTATTTAATTCTATTGCTTTCATCTCTCTTATTTTTAAACAACCATTTTTTCTATCGGGCACACTAAAATACCTTCTGCCCCATTATTTTTTAACTCATCAATAATTTCCCAAAATTCATTTTTATCTAATACTGAGTGTACCGAACTCCATCCTTCTTCTGCCAATGGCAATACAGTAGGACTTCTCATTCCTGGTAAAATATCTAAAATTCTGTCTAGCTTATTATTTGGTGCGTTTAAAAGAATATATTTTGATTTTCTTCCTTTTAAAACTGATTGAATTCTAAACTGCAGTGTGTTTAAAATCTCTTTTTGTACAGTATCTAATTTAGGTGAAACTGCTAAAACTGCTTCCGATTTTAAAATAACTTCAACTTCTTTTAAATTATTTTTAAATAGTGTAGAACCACTAGATACGATGTCACAAATACCATCTGCTAACCCAATATTTGGTGCAATTTCTACAGAACCGTTTATAATATGTAATTGTGTTTTAATATTTTTATCTGCTAAGAAATTTTTAACGGTATTCGGGTATGAAGTTGCAATTCTCTTTCCTTGAAAGTAAGATAACCCGCTATATTCTTCTCCTTTTGGTATTGCTAAAGATACTTTACATTTAGAAAAACCTAACTTTTCTATAAATTGAATATCTTCTCCTTTTTCTATCAAGAGATTCTCTCCAACAATGGCAGCATCTATAACGCCATCTTTTAAATATTGAGGAATATCTCCATTACGTAGATAAAAAACTTCTAACGGAAAATTACTTGCTGAGGCCTTCAATTGGTCTTTACCGTTATCAATTGAAATACCACAGTCTTTTAACATTTGCAGAGAATCTTTATTTAGTCTCCCTGATTTTTGTATGGCTATTTTTAATTTACTCATTTTCTTAAGTTTGATTTGAGTAAATCTTTTGAGAAGATAATTTCCTAATACCTTAGAAAACAAAAAACCCGTTTGATTTACTCAAACGGGTTTTAAAATATATTTTGTTTTTAATCAATACATCTTCAGTTCGCTTGAGTGCAAATATGATGATGATGATGTAATTGATTAAAATTCATGTTCTTATTTTTGTTGATACAAATATTTAAAATAATTTTTCACTTTTCCTAATTAAATTAAAATAAATTATATTTTATTTAATAAATCGTATAAGTTATCATCCTTTTCTAAGCCCATTTTTTTCTTAATCCTATATCTAACAGTTTCTACACTCCTAGGAGAAACATTAACTAATTGAGCTACTTCTTTACTCTTTAAATTTGAAACTATGTATGTACAATGTTTTAAATCGTTTACAGATAAACTAGGGGCTACATTTTTTAATTTAAAGAAAAAATCTGGTCTTGTTTTTTCAAATTGTATTCTAAAATCTTCCCACAATTCTTCTTCTGAAATTAAATTTAACAGCTTTTTATTTATTGTTATAAAATAACTAGATGCATTTAAATTATTCTCTAAATGAACTTCTAAATCTTTACAGATTTTTCTAATCGAATCATTATATGTTGATATTTTTAATACTCTAGAAAACAATGCTTGTTCATTCAGTTTTAATAAGTTTTCGTTTTCTTTTTTATTTTTAAAAAGCTCGCTGTTTTTTTCTTTTAAATCTACAATCAACCCTTCTAACTCACTATTTAGCTTTCTAATTTCCTTATTTTTTTCTTTATTTCTTTTCCAGTAAAAAACTTGCATTAGTACTAGAATTACTAACAAAACTATAGTCAAAATACTCCAAAATAATTGTTTTTTTTGATCTTTAATTATCTCATTATTTTTTTCTTTAAGAGTATTTTCTAACTCCAATTCACGAGTATAAAAATCTTCAATTCTTTTTTCGGATTCTTTATTTGCTTCTCGTAAACTATTACTTACGTTTTTAAAACGTTTTAAAGCTAAGTAATACTCTTTCTTTTCTTCATGAAGTTTTCCGTAAGTTTCATTAATTAAACTTGTAGTAAAATTATAACTATCATCTATAAAACTAATATTTTCTGCAATTTTTAAATTACGAAATGCATCTTCATAATTTTTTAATTTTAAATAGTTATCTCCAATAAAATAATGCATTCTTCTTAACCCTGTAATTTTCTCTTTGTATTTATTTAATAAATTTAAAAATTCAAAAGCATATTTATTTGATTCTTCCCATTCTTTTCTCCTTCTTGAATTAACCGTTAAATTATAATAAGCATCAATTAATTGAGGTATTTCATTTATTTTTTTATAATTAACAACTGCTTTCTCAAATAAAAATTTGGCATTTTTATAATCTTTACTACTCTTTGTAATTGCAACACCCCTAGAATTAAAAATTGTTCCTTGTAAAAGAACATCTTCAGTTTTCACTGCTAATTCATAAGATTTCAAAAAAAACTCTTCTGCTTTATTATACTTTGTTAAGAATAAATTTTTTACTCCTTTTAAATAATATACTTTACTTTTTATTGAATCTTCCTTTACTTCAAGTTTATTTAGCTTTATAAAACCTAAAATACTATCTAATAACTGTCCATCTTCAGTTTTCTGGAACTTGTAATAATCTTTTACTACTTTTTCTTTATAATCTTTTACTCGTAATCCCTCTACTTGACTAGATATAGCTTGGGGAGCTATTAAAAATATTATTAAAAAAAACAAAAGTGATTTGTTACTTTTCATCCTATATTAATGGTTTTTCAGATACTTCATTTATACTACAGGTAGCTATTTTTAGCTTTACATCCCTGTTTTTTGTCTAATTTCAGTACAAAAACACATCAAATCTACTACACTCATTTTAATTCTAGTTTGAATAAATATCTTTGCCTTGAAATTATTAGTTATTTCCCCTTACTATAATTTTATTTTTGTTCAAAGTTACCAAAGTATAATGATGTATTTTTCCCCTTATTAATTTCCTCGTTAATCATTTTGGTAACTTTTTCTTTCTTATACTATATTATCATTTTTCTATATTTTTATTTAATAATTAATCACTTCCACTATTAAGTTTTATTTTAATAAACTACTTTTAAAACAAAGCGCAATAATAAATATTTAAGTGTTTAAACACCCTATAAATTAATCATTTTTATTTTAATTGTATATAATTTATCTAAGATACTTTTAAATCCCATGACTATAAAGCCATATTAAACAATATACTATATTACCTTACATCGTGATTAAAAAGTATCTGTAAATAAAAAGACCACCTTAAATAGGTGGTCTTTTACTATATTATTTTAAAGTTTAGAGCATTAAGCTTTAAATGTAATTTTACGCATACGTAAACTTTCAGGTGTAACTTCTAAATATTCATCACCTTTAATATACTCCATACATTCTTCTAAAGAAAAATCAATTTTTGGAGCAATTTTCATAGCATCATCTGTTCCAGACTTACGCATATTTGTTAACTGCTTTCCTTTAACTAAGTTTACAGCCATATCATCAGCTTTGCTATTTTCTCCAATTACTTGACCAATGTAAATTTCTTGATTAATATCAATGAAGAATTTACCTCTATCTTGTAAACGATCTAAAGCATATGCTGTTGCTTTACCTGCCGCAGCAGAAACAATAGCTCCTTTTACATCTTCAGAAAAATCTCCTTTATAAGGACCATATTCTGAAAAACGGTGATTAATAATCGCTTGACCAGAAGTCGCTGTTAAAATTTTATTACGTAAACCTATTAATCCACGAGATGGAATAGTAAATTCTAGATGTTGTAAATCTCCTTTAGGTTCCATTACCATTAAATCTCCTTTACGTAAAGAAACTAAGTTTACGGCCTTAGAAGCAACATCTTCTGGTACATCTATAGACAATGTTTCCATTGGCTCATGTTTCTTACCATCTATTTCTTTAATAATTACTTGTGGTCTACCTACCTGTAATTCATATCCTTCTCTACGCATTGTTTCAATCAATACAGATAAATGTAATACTCCACGTCCGTAAACATTAAACTTATCTTCAGAATCTGTAGTCTCAACTTTTAACGCTAAATTTTTCTCTAATTCTTTAAATAAACGATCACGTAAGTGACGAGATGTTACATATTTACCTTCTTTTCCAAAGAAAGGCGAGTTATTAATTGTAAACAACATACTCATGGTAGGCTGATCAATCTCAGTTCTAGGTAATGCTTCAGGGTTTTCTAAATCAGCAATCGTATCACCAATTTCGAAACCTTCAATACCTGTAATAGCACAAATGTCTCCACAAGGAACTTTATCTACTTGAACTTTACCCATTCCTTCGAATACGTGCAATTCTTTAATTCTTACTTTTTTAGTTGTACCGTCAGCTTTACATAACATGTAATCTTTACCTGCTTCTAAATCTCCTCTAAAAACACGTCCAATAGCAATTCTTCCTGTAAAAGAAGAAAAGTCTAAAGAAGTAATTTGCATTTGAGGAGTTCCTTCATTGTATTTAGTTTCTGGAATAGAATCTAATACTGCATCTAATAAAGGTACGATGTTATCCGTTTCATTTTTCCAGTCAGTACTCATCCAATTGTTCTTTGCAGAACCATAAATAGTAGTAAAATCTAACTGCTCTTCAGTAGCTTCTAAAGCAAACATTAAATCAAAAACTTTTTCGTGAACGATATCAGGAGTACAGTTTTCTTTATCTACTTTATTAACAACAACTATAGGCGTTAATCCTAATTCTAAGGCTTTTCCTAATACAAAACGAGTTTGTGGCATTGGCCCTTCGAATGCATCAACTAATAATAAAACACCATCAGCCATTTTTAATACACGCTCTACTTCTCCTCCGAAATCGGCGTGACCAGGTGTATCAATTACATTGATTTTAGTGTTCTTATAGTTTACAGATACGTTTTTAGAAAGAATTGTAATTCCTCTTTCACGCTCTAAGTCATTATTATCTAATAATAAATCTGTACGCTCTTTACGATCATCTAAAACTTTAGCTTGATCTATAATTTTATCTACTAAGGTCGTCTTTCCGTGGTCAACGTGCGCTATAATAGCGATGTTTCTAATTGGTTGCATTCTTAATTATTTTGAAGCTGCAAAAGTAGTGTTTTAAAAATGAATACGATAGCGAAGTTGAATTATTTTTCTTCTTCTATAATTTCATCATCCCCCCTAAAAGAACTAGGAAGTATATCTGGTATAAATTTTATAAGCAGTGGTAATAGTAAAGCTCCTCCTGGCAACATAAAAACCGTAAACGCAGGAATAGCTTTACATATGTCTAACATTTGTTCTTTTACCTTACTTTTTTCTTCTTCAGATAAATTTGTTGTAATAGACTTCTTTATCAAAAAGACTAGCTCTTTGCTTTCTTGAAGCTCTTTTGCTAGTCTTTTTTTATTTTTTTGAATAGACTCTTTTATTTCATCAACTGTACTCATTAGAGCTTACGACGTTTTCTTTCGGTTTTCAATAAATTTAATTCTCTCGAAGTTTGTCCTGCTACTGAAGTATTTTCTTCTGCTCTACGAATTAGATATGGCATAACATCTCGTACTGGCCCAAATGGGACATACTTAGCTACATTATATCCTTCTTTAGCTAAATTAAAACTAATATGATCACTCATACCATATAATTGACCAAACCACATACGCTTATCGTTTGATTCTATATTATATTCCTTCGCTAAATCCATTAATAAATAAGAGCTTTCTTCATTGTGAGTTCCTGCAAAAATCGCCATATTTTTATGCTCCATCATAAAACGAACAGCTTCATTATAATTATCATCTGTAGCTTGTTTATCTTTACATATTGGAGATGGATACCCTTTTTCTTCTGCTCTTTCTCGTTCTTTTTCCATGTATGCTCCACGCACTACCTTCATACCTATATGGTATCCTTTTTGGTGTGCTTTCTGGTATAAATCGCGTAAATACTCCATGCGATCGTGTCTATACATTTGTAACGTATTAAACACGATGGCTTTTTCTTTATTATACATTTCCATTAACTCTTCAATCAAATCATCAGCTGCATCTTGCATCCAACTCTCTTCTGCATCTATCAATAACGGAACATCTTTTTCTGCCGCAGCTTTACATACAATATGAAAACGTTCTACAACTCTCTTCCACTCTATTTTCTCTTCTTCTGTATGCTCTTCTCCTTCTGTTAATTTCTGATATAAAGCAAAACGCCCAAAACCTGTTGGTTTAAATACAGCGTATGGTATTGATTTTTTCTCCTCAGCAAAATCAATAGTTTTCAATGTCATTTGTAAAGCATCATCAAATTGTGCTTCATCTTCTTTTCCTTCTACAGAATAATCTAAAATACTGTGCACATTACCGCGATCGTACATTTTTTCTATATTAGGCAAACAGTCATCTTCTGTTACTCCTCCACAAAAATGATCAAAAACTGTTGAACGAATTAAACCTTCAACTGGTAAGTGTGCCTTTAAAGCAAAATTAGTTACCGCAGTTCCTATACGAACCATTGGTTGGTTTTGTATCATTTTAAACAAAAAATATGCTCTCTCTAACTCTGAGTCAGATTTTAATTTAAAAGCAGTTTCGGTGTTGTCAAAAAGTCTCATTATCGAGGTAATATTATTATTTGATTTCTAAGACAAATATAACCGACCTATATGATATATTTTAATTTTTTCTATTTAATTTCGCTCCTAAATTATAGATTTAAATGACTTCTATTCAAGCAGCAACATACCCTATTCATTTTGAAGAAAAAGCATATTCAGAATTAGCTATTTTAATTCGTAAGAATAACTATTCTTCTATTTTTATTTTAGTAGATGACAATACATTAATGCATTGCTATCATCGATTTATGAAATTGTTAGAAACAGATAAAATAATTGAAGTTATTCAAATTGATGCTGGTGAAATACATAAAAATATTGAAACTTGTGTTGGTGTTTGGAACGCAATGACCGAATTAGGTGCTGACCGAAAAAGCTTATTAATTACATTAGGTGGTGGTGTTATTACCGACTTAGGTGGTTTTGTTGCTTCTACCTTTAAACGCGGAATTGACTTTGTTAATATTCCAACTACACTATTAAGTATGGTAGATGCTTCCGTTGGAGGAAAAACTGGTGTTGATTTGGGTGTTTTAAAAAATCAAATTGGACTCTTTGCAAATCCTGAGATGATTGTTTTAGATCCAGAATATTTGCATACTGTTACTCCAAGAGAAATTAGATCTGGTTCTGCAGAAATTATTAAATACGGTATGACACACGATATTCGTTTATTTAATGAAATTAAAGACAATCCTGAATTAAATATTATTGATTTAATTCACCGCTCAATTGAAATAAAAAACGAGGTTGTTTTAGAAGATCCTAAGGAGAAAAATGTTCGTAAAGTTTTAAACTGGGGGCATACGATTGGACACGGTGTTGAATCTTACTTTTTAGAAAGTGACCATAAAGAAAATTTAACCCATGGTGAAGCTATTGCCATAGGTATGGTTTGTGAAGCTTATATTTCTTCTGAAATTTTAGGCTTTCCGAAAGACAAGCTTCAAGAAATTAAAAATGCCATTCATACTATTTATGATAAAATAGAAATTTTAGAAGGTGATTTTTCTTCTATTATGGAATTAATGAAACACGATAAAAAGAACATTGGTGGAGAAATTAATTTTGTCCTTTTAAAAGACTATGAAGATTTTAAAATTGATTGTAAAGTACCATCCAATTTAATTATAGATAGTTTAAAGTATTATAACATATAAAAAAAGGCGAGAAAATTTCTCGCCTTTTTTTATATGTTATACTGTTACTGAACAGCTTTTATATATTTCTTCATACACTGGTAATATATTTTCTAAAGAGAAGAGCTTTATATGTTCTTTTGCATTTTCTTTAAATTGATTTAAGATGTTTTCATCTTTTAAAATTTTAATTGCATTTTTTGCCATATCATCTACATCTCCCAAATTGCTTAAATACCCTGTTTTACCTGGGATATTTACTTCTGGTAATCCTCCTGTGTTAGTAGATATTACGACAGTACTTGCTGCCATAGCTTCTAAAGCTGCTAATCCGAAACTTTCTGTTTCAGATGGCAATAAAAACACATCTGAATAACATAAAATTTTCTCAACTTCATTACTATTTCCTAAAAACAAAACTTTATCTTCTAATCCAAATTCATTTACTAAGTTTTCTGCTTTTAAACGCTCTGGACCATCTCCAACCATTAATAATTTTGATGGTATTTCTTTTTGAACTTGGTTGAATATTCTAATCACATCATCCGTACGCTTTACAGGCCTAAAATTACTTACGTGTGTTAAGATTCTTTCTTCTGGCTTGGCTAAACCTATTCGTTTACATTCGGTCTGATGTGCTTTATCATATTTTTTACCATCAATAAAATTATAAACTACTTTTATATCTTTTTCAATATTAAATAAACGTAAAGTATCTTTTTTTAAACTATTAGAAACTGTTGTTACTTCGTCTGATTTATTAATACTAAATTCTACAGCTGTTTTATATGTTGGGTGACTTCCTACTAAAGTTATATCTGTACCGTGTAACGTTGTTACTACTTTTACATTTATACCTTTATCTTCTAACATCTTTTTAGCCATATATGCTGCATATGCATGTGGAATTGCGTAATGTACATGTAATACTTCTAATTGATGCTTTTCTACAACTTCAACCATTTTACTAGACAATGCTAGTTCATATGGTTGGTATTGAAATAATGGATATTCTTCTAACACTACTTCATGAAAATGCAATCGGTGTGAAAAAAAATCTAATCGAACTGGTTGATTGTATGTTATAAAATGTACTTCATGGCCTTTATCAGCTAATGCCATTCCTAACTCTGTTGCTACTACTCCACTTCCTCCAAAGGTTGGATAACATACAATTCCTATTCTCATGTATTAGGTTTTATTTTTTAGTGTTATTATTGACGTAAATTTACGTTTTTACTTACGTTTTTTTGTGAAGAAAAACATAAAAAAATCCCGCTGAAAAGCGGGATTTAAATTTTATCTATAAAACTATTTTTAATAGTCTCTTAATGTTGCTGGATTTTGTGCTAATGATTCTTCTAATTGCTCATCATTTGGTGCTTTACCATGCCATGCATGAGTATGCATCATAAAATCTATACCATTCCCCATTTCTGTATATAATAATACACAAACTGGTTTTCCTTTTCCTGTACGAGATTTTGCATCTGCCATTCCGTTTAAAATAGCTTCAACATTATTTCCTCCTTTTACTTCTAATACATCCCATCCAAAAGCTTCAAACTTAGCTTTTAGGCTTCCCATAGCTAAAACTTGGTCGGTAGTACCGTCAATTTGCTTTTCGTTTACATCAATCGTTGAAATTAAATTATCAACTTTTTTTCCTGCTGCATACATTGCTGCTTCCCAAATTTGACCTTCTTGTAATTCTCCATCACCATGTAATGTATATACAATTTTATCATCTCCATTAAGCTTCTTCGCTTGAGCTGCTCCAATAGCAACACTCATACCTTGCCCTAAAGAACCTGAAGCAATACGAATACCTGGTAAACCTTCATGCGTTGTTGGATGCCCTTGTAAACGAGTATCTAATTTTCTAAATGTTGCTAACTCAGCAACTGGAAAAAATCCACTACGTGCTAACACACTATAATATACTGGCGATATATGTCCGTTTGATAAAAAGAATAAATCTTCATTTTTTCCGTCCATTTTAAAATCAGTAGAATACTCCATGATTTCTTGGTAAAGACAAGTTAAAAATTCTGCACATCCTAAAGATCCTCCAGGGTGCCCTGAGTTTACTGCATGTACCATACGCACGATATCTCTACGTACTTGTTGTGTAAATTCTTGAAGCTGTTGTGTTGTTGGCATTATTGTTTTGTTTTATCTCGACAAAAGTAACTGTTTAAAAAACAATTGCCAATTACTTTTTTTTAATTCTTTTAAAAAAGGGTTCGATAGTTTTAAAGTTCTTTTTTATGTAATTTTATTTTTTAGAATTTTCTGTTTCAACTCTTTGTTTTTATGCACTTCAAAGAGCCTTCATACCTAACTAGATGAGAAATAATTATAGTCTATCTTAATGAAAACAGTAACCTTACCATTTACAGAGCCAAAATAGAATCTATTTTTTCTTTTATCAACTATTATCTATCAGAACAAAACTTCTTTTCCATGCTCTTTAGTTCAAAAAATCTCTCTATAGGTTTATTAGAATTAAGTCTTCTTTTTTTAACTTAAATTAACATAATTGGGTTTAGCAATTTAGTAGATTGCAAAAAAAAATTAATCAAATGAAACACCTTTTTTTACTACTATTTACATGCTTAACATTACACGTCTTCTCTCAAGATAGTCCCAATTGGTTAAGGCACTCCTCAATATCTCCAGATGGAAAAGAGATTATTTTTACTTACAAAGGCGATTTATATAAAGTTCCTTCAACTGGTGGAAATGCAACTCAATTAACTTTTCATAAAGCTCATGATTATAAAGCTATTTGGAGTAAAGACGGTAAAAAAATTGCTTTTGCTTCAAACCGTTATGGTAATTTCGACATTTATATTATGGACGCTAGAGGTGGTGAAGCGAAAAGATTAACTTTTCATTCTAGTAACGAAATTCCTTTTTCTTTTTCAGCAAATAACCAAGATGTTATTTTCGGAGCACAACGTCAAGATGACGTAAAACATAGACAATACCCTACAAGATCACAACCAGAATTGTATAGTGTACCTGTAACAGCAGGGCGAGTTCATCAATTATTAACAGTACCTGCCGAATATGTTCAAGTATCTAAAAATGGTAACACCATGTTATACCATGATAAAAAGGGTGGTGAAAACGAATGGCGTAAGCATCATAAATCATCAATTACCAGAGATATTTGGAGTTATAATACTAAAAGTAAAGCTCATAAAATGATTACTTCTTTCGCTGGGGAGGATAGACATCCTATCTTCTCTCAAGATGAAAAGAGCATGTATTATTTAAGTGAAAAAAGTGGAACGTTTAATGTTCATAAAATGAATATTAATGGTACTAATCAAGATCAACAACTAACAAATTTCAAACTGCACCCAGTACGTTTTTTAAGTATGGGTAATGGTATCTTAAGTTTTGGATACGATGGTGAATTATACACTATGAAAGAAGGCGGAAAACCTTCAAAAGTAAATGTTATTATAAGAACTCAAAGCAAAGACAATAGAGATAAATTTATATCTATCAATGGAGGAGTTAATGAAATGGCGATATCTCCAAACGGAAAAGAGATTGCTTTTATTTCTAGAGGTGAAGTTTTTGTAACTTCTGTAAATGAATCTTTTACTAAAAGATTAACTAACACACCAGAAAGAGAACGCTTTGTAACTTGGACACCTGATGGGAAATCGGTAGTATACAGTAGTGAAAGAAATGGGAAATGGAGTATTTATAAAACAGAAAAAGTACGTAAAGAAGAGCCTTTCTTTTTTGCTTCTACTTTAGTAAAAGAATCTCCTATTATTGAAAATAAACTAGATAATTACTTACCTGAGTTCTCTCCTGATAGTTCTAAAATAGCTTTTATTGAAGGAAGACGTACCTTAAAGGTAATGGACTTAAAAACTAAAAAACAAGTAACTTTATTAACTCCAAAAGATTTATTCCACATGAGAGATGGTGATAAATATTTTAAATGGAGTCCAGATAGCAAATGGTTGTTAGTTGATTGGAGCAAAACATTAAGTAATAACGAAGTGTTATTGATGGCTGCTGATGGTTCTAAACGTATAAATTTAACTGAAAGTGGTTATAGTGATTACTCTCCGAAATGGGTTAACGGCGGAAAACAAATGCTATGGTTTAGTAATAGAAATGGATTAAAATCGTATGCTACTAGTGGGCAATCTCAGTCCGATGTATATAGCATGTTTTTTACTCAAAAAGCTTGGGACAAATTTAACCTTAGTGATGAAGAGTTTAAATTGATGGAAACTATTGAAGCCTTACAAAAAAAGGAGAAAGACAAGAAAAAAGATGCTGACAAGAAGAATAAAAAAGACAAAAAGAAAAAAGGTAAAGACAAGAAAAAAGTAAAACCACTTACTTTCGATTGGGATAGCATGAAAGATAGAACAAAAAGATTAACTATTCATTCTTCTAGTCTTGGTGACGCTGTACTTTCAAAAAAAGGTGACGTCTTATATTATTTAGCTCGATTTGAAGGAAAAATGAATCTTTGGAGTACAAATTTACGTACTAAAGAAACTAAAATGGTCTTACGATTAAACGCTAATTTCGGTTCTTTACAATGGGATAAAGAAATGAAAAACTTATTTCTTTTAAGTGGTGGAAAAGTTTCTAAAATTGACCCAGCTAAAAAGAGTAAAAAACCTGTAAAAATTAGCGGTGAAATGCTATTAAATACAGATGCTGAAAGAGCAGCAATGTTTAATCATGTATGGATAAGAACCAACGCTATTTTTTACCATCCAGATTTTCATGGTGTTAACTGGAACAAAATGAAAATAGAATACAAAAAATACTTACCTTCTATTGGTAACTCTTTTGAGTTCTCTGAAATGCTTTCTGAAATGTTAGGAGAATTAAATGTTTCTCATGCTGGAGCTGGATATAGTTCAAGTATTAAAAATGCAGATGCAACAGCTTCTCTTGGTGTTTTTATGAATTACAACCACAAAGGAGATGGAATTTTAATAGATGAAGTTATAAAAGATGGTCCATTAGATAAATCATCTTTCAATATTAAAGCTGGAATGCTTATTGAAAAAATTGACGGAGTTACTGTAAATAAAAACGAAGATGTTGCTAAGTATTTGAATAGAAAAGTAGGAAAATTCGTTTTACTTGACATAACCGATCCAAAAACAAAGAAAAAACAAACCATAACTGTAAAACCTATCTCTTTAGGTCAAGAAAAACGTTTATTATATAAAAGATGGGTGAAAATTAACGAAAAAGAGGTTGATAAACTAAGCAATGGAAAATTAGGTTATGTTCACATTCCTGGAATGAGCGATGGCCCATATAGAAGTATTTATAAAGATATTATGGGTAAATTTTCTGAACGAAAAGGAATTATTATCGATACCCGTTTCAATAGTGGAGGTGATTTAGTGGCTGACTTGGCTATGTTCTTTACAGGAGTTCCTTTTATTTCGTATGAAACAGAAGCCAAAGTAGTTGGAGGCGAGCCTACTTCGCGTTGGACTAAACCAACATTATCTATTTTCAATGAAAGCATGTATTCAGATGGACATTGTTATGCTGCTGGATATACAGATCTTAAAATTGGAAAAACTGTTGGTATGCCAGTACCTGGTACTTGTAGTTTTGCTGGATGGGAAGGTTTACCTAACGGAAGCTACTGGGGTGTTGTACCAGTAAGTGCTAAAGATAAATCTGGAAAATGGATGGAAAACAATCAAACAGAACCTACGATTAAAGTGAAAAATATGCCTAGTATTATTGTTAAAGGTCGCGATCAACAATTAGAACGATCTGTCTCTGAAATGCTAAAAGACATCAAGTAGTTTTAAATATACTCAAAATAACAAAAGGTTAAAGTTTATACTTTAACCTTTTGTTTTATAAAATAAATAATAATTGAATTAACATCTTTGTTTTACTTAAAATGAAGCTCGTTGATAGTTATGTATACTTTCAATAATTTTAACGGAGTTGGTTAAGCAAATTATTCAAAAACAAAACCTTCAGCGAAGTTCGCTGATGGCTCTGCACTAGAACGAAACCTTCAGCGAAGCTCGTTGAATGAATTGTATAAAAACAAAACGCTCAGCGAAGCTCGCTGAACGTTTCGTAAACTTTTGAAAGCGCCAGCGAGCTTCGCTGATGGTTTCGTTGTATATTTATTGGATCAGCGAACGCCGCTGATCATTTCAATGGAAATTGTTTAGGTTTTTTGCTTTTTCTTCTTTGCTGCTGGAAAAAGTACATTATTTAAAATTAAACGATAGCCTGGTGAAGTTGGGTGTAAGTCTAATTCTGTTTTAGGGTCTCCTACTCTATGTTGATAATCTTCAGGATCGTGGCCTCCATAAAACGTAAACATTCCTTTTCCTTTTGTTCCGTGAATGTATCGACCTTCTCCGTTGGTTGTATTTTCTCCTAAAACCATAATCGTTGGTTTTATTGTTTTACGATCAAAAGAAGTTGTTTGCCCCATAAACGCTTTTACCAATTGTGTATGATTTTGCGTTAACATGGTTGGAACCTGATCCCATTTTGCAGAGTACTCTTTTAATGTAAAATAATCTACTTCTTTTTTTATTCTACGTTTACGAGTCATATCTATAGAAGAGAACTCATAAGTTGTTGGGTTACGAATTAATTCGAAATCTTTAAAAGCAAAGGTTTTATTGAAATCTATTTTCGATTGATATCTCGGTTCTGAAGCATCTCCGTCGAACATTCCTTCACAAATATCAACTCCATCAGCAGCCAAAGCAATATCAAAACTATCGGTTGCCGAACACATGGCAAACATAAACCCACCTCCTATTACATAATCTCGTATTTTTTTTGCCACTGCCCCCTTTTCTTCAGATACTTTAGCATATCCTAACTTTTTAGCTAAAGCCTCTGCATCTTTCTTTTGCTGTATATACCAAGGTGCAGTTCTAAATGCCCCATAAAAGCGACCATATTGTCCTGTAAAATCTTCATGGTGTAAATGCAACCATTCGTATAACAACAACTTATCATTCAACACTTCTTCATCGTATATTACATCAAATGGAATTTCAGCATACGATAAAACCATCGTTACAGCATCATCCCATGGCATTTTACCCTTTGGTGAATACACTGCTATTTTTGGAGCTTTTTCTAAAGTTACTGCTTCTTGATTTTTTGATGGTGAAGAAATTTCTTCTAAAATTAATTGGGATTTGGCATCTGATATTATTTGGTATGAAACTCCTCTAATTTTACATTCCTTTTCAACAGAGTCATTATTCTCCATTAAAAAAGCGCCTCCGTCATAATTTAATAACCATTTAGCTTTCAATCCATTTTGCAAAGCATAATACACTATTCCGTATGCCTTTAAATGATTTTTTTGATTTTCATGGCTCATTGGCACATAAATAAATGAAGCCCAAATTGAGTTTGAAAATAACAGCAATGTTACTATGTATATATATTTTCTCATTCTATTTTTAAGAATTTATTTTCTTCAATAAGGATTCTCCTAATTTTGTTATTAAATAAATTTCGTATGGGCTTTCATAAATATAAGACATAAGCCCACTTCCTATAATAAGATCACTATTTTTTATTTCTATTAGTCTTAGTCTTACTAAATTATCCAGTAATATTAACTGCACTTCAGGATCAATACCTTTCATTTCTTCAATTATTTTTTTCTTATTAAAGAAACTAAGTGCTCTTTGAGTTGAAATTTCTTTATTTATAGACTCTAGTAAAATTATTTCATCACAAGATAAATGATTTAAAATTTGAATGAATATATTATTACTATCAAATTTATTTTGAGGGTCTAAAGAATTTGATAATAGCCTCCCCCAGCTATCTTTCATAAAATCATTTTCTTCATATGAACTATATTCCAATAAAGTAAATAAATCTTTTACAGGTATCCTTTTAGGTGTTTCAATTCCTTTTTCTTTTAAAAATTCTTTTGCTTTTAAAATAATGTTTACTTTATTTTTAAACCTCCAGAACTCAACTTTATCAGTTAAAACTCCTGTTACTTCTATTAAAGGAGATGCTATTATTTTTTCAACAAAATTTAATGCCTTTTCTGAAGCTTGACCTATTCCAGTTAATTCCTTTTCTTTCATATGTAAAAACTAAAATACACAATTACTATGTAGCAATTGTGCATTTTAAATTATTTTATGAATTGTTTATTATTCTAAAATGGAACATCATCATCACTTGGACCAAAAGCGTCTTCTGGCGACGTAAAATTACTAGATGAAACTTCATCGTTAAAACTAGAGTTCATACTCGATTGAAACTCACTACTAATTCCTTCTTCTAAATCTGAGAATAAAGCTAAATGACCTGTAAATTTTAAACGAATATTATCCATCCCACCATTACGGTGTTTTGCTACAATAAACTCACCTTGGCCTTCACATGGTGAATGATCATCATCATCCCATTCTGTCATTCCGTAGTATTCTGGTCTAAAAATAAACGATACAATATCCGCATCTTGTTCAATTGCACCAGATTCACGTAAATCTGATAGTAATGGACGTTTAGATCCTCCACGAGTTTCCACCGCACGAGATAACTGAGATAAGGCTATTACTGGTATACTTAATTCTTTTGCTAATGCTTTTAAGTTTCGCGAAATAGTTGATATTTCTTGTTCACGATTTCCTCCCGCTCCACCAGCTGTCATTAACTGTAAATAATCAATCACTATTATTTTTACATCGTGTTGCGATACTAAACGTCGTGCTTTTGCACGTAAATCAAAAATCGAAAGCGCAGGAGTATCATCAATAAATATAGGAGCATCAGAAAGTTTTTTAACTTTTACATTTAACTGTTCCCATTCATGTGGTTCTAAATTTCCTTTACGTAATTTTTCCGATGTTAATCCTGTTTCCGAAGAAATCATACGTGTTATTAACTGTACCGATGACATCTCTAGCGAGAAAACGGCTACTCCATGACCAAAATCAATCGCCATATTTTTAGCCATTGAAATTACAAATGCTGTTTTACCCATACCCGGACGTGCAGCAATAATAATTAAATCGGAAGGTTGCCATCCTGATGTTAATGCATCTAATTTGGTAAATCCAGTAGCTAAACCACTCATTCCTTCTTTACCAGATATCTCTTGTATTTTAGTAATTGATTGTTGTACTAGTGAATCGGCTCTTTCTGCTCCTTTTTTAAGATTTCCTTGTGTTACTTCAAATAACTTCCCCTCTGCCTCATCTAATAAATCGAAAACATCTACTGTTTCATTATAAGCACTCTCTATAATTTCAGATGATATTGTAATTAACTTACGTTGTATATATTTTTCTAAAATAATACGTGAGTGAAACTCAATATGTGCAGATGATGCTACTTTTTGTGTTAAACCTATCAAATAAAAATCACCTCCAGCAATATCTAACTTTCCATTTTTCTTTAACTGATTTGATACAGAAAGTAAATCAATTGGTTCTGAATTTTGGAAAAGCGTATAAATTGCTGCATATACTTCTTGATGACGTTTATCATAAAAAGCTTCTGGGTGTAAAATATCAATAACTTCATCAATACCTTTTTTATCAATCATCATAGCACCTAAAACAGCTTCCTCTAACTCTAAAGCTTGTGGTGGTATTTTTCCTTTTTCAAGGCTAACAATTCTAGCTTTGTCAATTTTTGTTCCCCTAACAGAATGCGTTTTTTCCATGACAACAAATGTAATTTTTTATGATGATATTTATAGGAGCAATATTCATTTTTCTTTTTACACAAAATTGCAAACAAAATTGTTATTAACTTGTTGATAACGTTTCAACTTTCTTATTTTTGACGTTATGAGGTATTCAAAAAAACAATTAATTTTAGCCCTAGCACTTCCTTTTCAGGTGTTATTTGTTCAATATTTAAGTCAAAAACCTCAATGGATTGAACACTATTATAGCAATGGAATATATCCTTTTATTTCTAGGTTCTTTCGATTTATTTTTGGTTGGCTTCCTTTTTCTTTTGGTGATATTTTAGGCTTTGTTCTATTATTCCTATTCATTAAAGCTATTTATCGTTTATTTAAAACTAGGTTTAAAAATAGTATCCCTCAATTATTAAAATTCACTTCAATTTTATCAGTTATTTATTTTTGTTTTTACGCTTTCTGGGCATTGAATTATTTTCGTGAACCATTAGCAAAAAATCTTAATCTTCAACAATCGTCTTATACTACCGATGAGTTAGTTTTAACTACTAAAAAAATTGTTAATAAACTAAATATGATTCATTTACAAATAACTAAGAATGATTCTGTACTAATTGAAGTCCCTTATTCTCAAAAAGAGATTTATAATTTAGCTCCTAAAGGTTATCAAAATTTATCTAAAATATATCCACAACTTATTTATAAAACTCCTTCTATAAAAAACTCATTGGTTAGTTTATTTCAATCTTATAACGGAACTTCAGGCTATATTAACCCTATTACTGGTGAAGCTCAATTAAATGATATGATTCCTAAAACTGGCTATGCTTCTACTACTTGTCATGAAATGGCACATCAAATTGGTTGGGCTGCTGAAAATGATGCTAACTTTGTTGGTTTTTTAGCTTCTATTGCCAACGATGATTTATATTTTAAATACTCTGGGTATAGAATGGCTTACAATTATTGTATTAGTCAAATTTATAAACGCGATAAAAAAATAGCTCTTGAAATAAGAAAAACAGTTAACAAAGGAATTTATAAAGATTATAAAAACAGTTACTTACACTGGAAAAAATTTGACAACCCTATTGAACCTTATTTCAAAAAAGGTTATAACTCTTATTTAAAAGCAAACAATCAAACTAAAGGAATTAAATCTTACAGTTACGTAGTAGATTTGTTAATTGCTTATTTTAAACAAATAAACTAAACTCAAGTAATTCCTCATACTTAAAAACTTAAATTTATGTAGATTCTTTAGTTGATAAACGAATTTACAAAGCCCTAAAATTAATTGATAAAATACATTTGAAATAGCTATTTTTGAAGCTTATAAAACTTATAACAATGAACAAACAACATATTATTGATAGATTTGTAAAATATGTAACTATTGATACAGAAAGTGATCCTAATAATCCAGCATTTCCTAGTACTGAAAAACAATGGGACTTAGCTAGAGTTCTTGAAAAAGAGTTAAAAGAAATAGGAATGGATGATGTTGATTTAGATGAAAATTGTTATTTAATGGCTACATTACCTAGTAATTTAGACTACGAAGTTCCTACCATAGGTTTTGTTGCGCATATTGATACTAGCCCTGACTTTACAGGTGCAAACGTAAAACCGCAAATTCATGAAAACTATGACGGAAAAGATATTCTTTTAAATAAAGAGGAAAACATTGTTTTATCTCCTGATTATTTTGAAGACTTATTACAATACAAAGGACAAACCATTATTACTACAGATGGTACCACTTTACTTGGTGCTGATGATAAAGCTGGTGTTACTGAAATAGTATCAGCAATGGAGTATTTAATTCAACATCCAGAGATTAAGCACGGTAAAATTAGAGTATGTTTTCCCCCTGACGAAGAAGTAGGTAAAGGAGCTCATATGTTTGATGTAGAAAAATTTGGTGCAAAATGGGCCTATACTATGGATGGTAGCCAAATTGGTGAATTAGAATATGAGAACTTTAATGCAGCTGGTGCTAAAGTAACTATTGAAGGTAAAATTGTACATCCAGGTTATGCGAAAGGTAAAATGATTAATTCTATGCTTATTGCAAATGAATTCATTAATGCTTTACCTGAAGATGAAGTTCCTGAAAAAACAACTGGTTATGAAGGATTCTTTCACTTGCACCACATGGAAGGTTCGGTTGAAAAAACCACTTTGCAGTACATTGTAAGAGATCATGATATGGATCAATTTAACAATCGTAAAAAAGCAATGTTAGATTTAGCTGAAGTATTAAATGCTAAGAGTGGTCAAAAATTAGTTTCTGTAGAGATGAAAGATCAATATTACAATATGAAAGAAAAGGTTACTCCGGTAATGTATATTGTTGATATTGCTGAAGAAGTTATGAAAGACATGAATATAACTCCTTTAATTAAACCTATTCGTGGAGGAACTGATGGTTCTCAATTATCATACAAAGGTTTACCATGTCCTAATATTTTTGCTGGTGGACATAATTTCCATGGACGTTACGAATACGTTCCTGTAGAAAGTATTATTAAAGCTAGTGAAGTAATTGTTGGTATTGCTCAAAAAGTAGCAACAAAATTTAAATAATATTATTATAGTACTACTCTATAAAATAAAAAACTCTAGTGAAAACTAGAGTTTTTTTTAATGATACATCTACCCCTCAGAGAAATATCATTCAATAGCGAAATAAACCCCCTAAATTTATTTCACTACAAATATGCTTCTTTTTCAATTTATTCTTTAAAGGAAAAAACCTTTTTCTTATTACTAAATACACCTTATATATATAAAGCAAAAGCTCTAGTGAAAACACTAGAGCTTTAATTTAATGATATAATCACCCCTTAAAGATAATATCATTCAATAGCGAAATAAACCCCCTAAGTTTATTTCAAGGCAAATATGTTTCTTTTTCAACTCAATCTTTTAGGAAAATCACCTTTTTAGGACATCTAAACAACCTTTTTTCACAAAAAAATCAGATGTGTTTATTTCTTCTATATAATTTGTTAGAAAAAACTCATTATCTAATTTTGGGTCATTAAATAATATTAAAAATGAATAGAGAAGCCTTATTAAAGTTAACTGATAAATACCAATCACCACTTTATGTTTATGATACTGAGAAAATTATAAGTCAGTATAAGAAAATTACAACTGCTTTTTCAAAAGTTAAAAGTTTAAAAATAAACTATGCTGCTAAAGCATTATCTAATATTAACATTTTAAAAGTTTTTAACTCTTTAAAAAGTGGATTAGATACTGTTTCTATTCAAGAAGTAAAATTAGGTTTATTAGCCGGTTTTGCTCCTGAAAATATTATTTACACTCCCAATGGTGTTTCTTTACAAGAGATTGAAGAGGTTGCTAAATTAGGTATCCAAATTAATATTGATAATTTATCTATCTTAGAACTGTTTGGTCAAAAGCACCCAAAAATACCCGTATGTATTCGTATTAACCCTCATATAATGGCTGGAGGGAATAGCAAAATATCTGTAGGTCATATCGATTCAAAGTTTGGTATTTCCATACATCAAGTGCCTCATATAAAAAGAGTTGTTGAAAACACAGGTATGCATATTAACGGTGTTCACATGCATACCGGATCAGATATTTTAGATATTGATACTTTTTTAAGAGCTTCTGAAATATTATTTAATACTGCTAAAGAATTTAAAAACATAGATTTTATAGATTTTGGTAGTGGATTTAAAGTTCCATATAAAAATGATGACATTTCAACCAATATTGAAGAATTAGGAAAAAAGCTAACGCAACGTTTTAATAATTTTTGTAAAGAATATGGTAAAGATGTTACTTTAATGTTTGAACCTGGAAAATTCCTAGTTAGTGAAGCTGGTTACTTTTTAGCTAAAGTTAATGTTATAAAACAAACTACTTCTACAGTTTTTGCAGGAATAGATAGTGGGTTAAACCATCTTATACGCCCAATGTTTTATAACTCTTATCATCATATTGAAAATATTTCTAACCCAAAAGGTAGAGAGCGTTTTTACAGCATTGTTGGTTATATATGTGAATCGGATACTTTTGGCTCTAATAGAAGAATTAATGAAATCTCTGAAGAAGATATTTTATGCTTTCATAACGCTGGTGCTTACTGTTATTCAATGTCTTCAAATTACAATTCAAGATATAGGCCTGCCGAAGTTATGATTTATAAAGGAAAGGATTATCTTATTAGACAAAGAGAAACTTTCGATGATATTTTAAAGAACCAAGTTGAGATTTCTTTATAAAATAAAAACTCTGACTAAATTAGTCAGAGTTTTTTTAAAATATAATCAACCCCTCAAAGACTATATTTTAAAACGTTGTAATAAAGTCCCCTATCTTTATTAACTGTTACAAATATGCTACTTTATTTTAATAAAATTCATAGGAAAACCCCCCTTTATTTGGTTTTCTGTTAAAAAAAACAAAAAGCCTCCATATTTATGGAGGCTTTTTCGCTATAAAATATAGAGTTTTAAAAAATGTATCGTAATCCTAATTGCATTTGCCAACGAGAATTTAAGCTCGTATCATACACAAATGTTTCTTTTAAATTTGAATTAAAAGAATATGTTGGCTGTTGCGTATAATCTGGCACATAATTCGCTGGATTTGTATTTGCTGGGTTTACATCTGGAAACCTAACTCCTACTGGTTGTACATTTCCTACCTGCTGTACAACCCCCCAATCTGAATTAATTAAATTACCTACATTTAATACATCCAAACTCAATTGTATAGTATTTTGTTTGTCTTTTGAAACATTAAAATTAAAATCTTGTAGTATTTTCAAATCCCATTTCCCTCTCCATGGCGCTAATGCTCCATATCTTTCTACAAACTGCCCTCTCCTAGAATTTAAATACTCATCTTGATTTATATATGCCTCAAAAGCCGTAGCTTCTGCTGCCGAAGCAAAATTCATCTGAGATAATTCTGATGTTGTAGGAATATATAATAAATCATTTAAGGCTGAGCCGTCGTTATTTATATCTCCTCCATAAGTATAATTAAACCTTCCTCCTTTTGCATACTCAAAGAATGTAGATATTGTTGTTGCATATTTGTCTCCTCCATACGTAAACTTCTTAGACGCTATACCTATTACCCTATGCGTATCTCCATATTTAGAAAAAGCTAATACATCGTTATTTGCATTACCCGTTACTGGATTAAAAGCAAAAGCATCTCCTGTAATTTCTGCTTCTATTGAGTTTACATCTTTAGAATTTAAATAACTATAGGCCACATTTGCATACAACCCATTTTCAAAAGATTTTTCAATTTTAAATGAAGCATTAAAAGTTCTTCCTTTATCAGAGTTTGTAAATACATAGGCATTATTTCCTTTGTCTGAATTTGCATAGATTACTCTATTTCCACTAGCATTTCCTTGTAATGTAGCTGTTGGATTACGTAACCCCCAGTTTTGTACATGTGCTCCATTAATATCTTTTGTATACGCTATGTCTCCTGACACAACATAACCACTTTCAAATTTATAATCTGCTCCAATGTTTGTTCTCCATACTTGTGGAAATTTAAAATCTGGATCCACCATTTGGTAGAAAAACACGTTAGGATTCGCTATTTGGTTTCCTAACCACACAAAAGGCAAACGCCCTGTAAATACACCCGTTCCTCCTCTTAATTGTAAAGTTTTGTCTCCTTTTGCATCCCAATTAAAACCTAGTCTAGGTGAAACTAACCATTGATTTGTTGGCATTTTTCTATTATCTAATTTTACGGTCTCTCCCGTATTTGGATTAAAGTAATCTATACTCGGAACAAAACAACATGCATTATCAATTACATCTTGCGCTTTCTTTGCCGTATCAAAAAATAATGGTTTGTCAAATCGTATACCATACGTTAATTTAAGTTTTTCATTAACTTCCCATTCATCCTGTACATAAAATGCTAACTGACCTACGTTAGTTTCTGCTAATGCCCATCCTCCTTGATTTCCAACACCTGCACTATTTAAAGCATTATGAGATGATATTGCTCCATTAAATTGTGCTTGAAAATTAGCAACCAAAGCTGCTTCTGCTGTAGGGTTTCCAACTGTGTTTCTAAATTCTGAGATACTTCCTGTAGGAAAAAATACTCCTTGCGCTCCATACACTCCTAAGTTAAATGAATTATCAAATTGAAATTTTTCAAAAGAGAAACCAACTGTAAAAGTATGATCTCCTTTAAAAAAGTTCATATTATTTGTTAATTGAAATACTTTTTGATCTAATTTATTGTGAACTGAAAAAGGTTCATGTCCTGCAATAATATAGTTTGAACTACCTGTATCATCTAAAATACTAATTGATGGTGCTGGCGATGATAATGCATTCCTAAAATCGTCAAAATGTGTATATCCAATTTGAAGTTTATTTGTAGTCTCTTCATTAAATGTAGAATTTAACTCTACTAAAAATGAATTAATATTATTATTAATTTCATATCCTGCATTCTCAAACTGTAAAGTTGTTGCACTTGGTCCTCTAAAACCTAATGCTGTTGGATGTGCTGGTTTTTCTTTTTGTGCTCTTAAAAAATTATAAACAAAAGCTAAACGATGTTTTTTATTTACATTCCAATCTAATTTAAAAATTCCTTTTGTTGATTTAGAATTGTATGTAAAACCTTTGTAAGCTCCCGTATTATAAAAAACATCTGCTCCATTGGCATCTTTTCCTATGACAACTTTAGAGAGTATATTTTGTACTAATTGTAAATCCGATTCTAAAACTCTAGATTCATTGATTCCACCACTTCCTGTATTTGGTATCCAACCTGCCGAACCTAAATCTGTACGATCATCCTTTTCAAAATTTGCAAAAAAGAATAATTTATTTTTTATCACAGGACCTCCTAAACTTACTCCATATTGAGCTTGATCCAATTTAGGTTTTACTACTGATTGTCCTTTAATCTCTCCTCCGGTTAAATCTTGATTTCTATAGAATCCATAAACTGTACCTTTAAATTCATTGGTACCACTCTTTGTTACTGCATTAACTGAAGCTCCTGTAAAACCTGATAGAGTAACATCATATGGCGCTGTAGAAACAGAAATCTGTTCAATTGCATCTAAAGAAACCGGTTGTGAATCAGTTTGACCGCCTGGTGTTGCTGCATCTAATCCGAATGGGTTATTAAAAATAGATCCATCCAATGAAAAATTATTATACTGGTCGTTTCTTCCTCCAAATGAATTACCACTTGCTGTTGGCTCTAATCGAGTAAAATCTGAAGCAGAACGTGATATAGTTGGTAAGGTTTTTAATTGAACTGAACTCACACTTGTTTGTGCTCCTGTTCTATCGTTATTAAAAATTTTACTTTTAGATGCTGAAATAACGACTTCATCTAATTGCTCACCATCTTCCGATAGTTTACCATTAATGTTAGTTGTTTTTCCTAAAGTTAAAAACACATTATTTATTTCTTGTGATTTAAACCCTACATAACTAAACGTAATTTTATAGGGGCCCCCAACCCTTAAATTTGGTATCGTGTATTTACCATTATCTTGAGCTACTGCTCCAGATAAAGTCCCCGTAGGCACGTGCAATATTACAATGTTTGCTCCGAATAATACTTCCCCTTGATTATCGGTTACTGTCCCCTTTATTTTAGATGTAGTTATCTGAGAAAAAACAGATGCACTTAGTAAAATAAAAGAAAATAAAATTAATTTCTTCATAATAGTACTAGTTTTCATTAAGTTATCTCTCAAATTTACGCAATAAAAAAATCCGCTCAACAGAGCGGATTCATTCTTTATTAACATGTATTCAACAATTAATTACTTTTCAGCAACAACTTCAAATACGATATCAGCTACAACTGCTCTGTGAAAACGTACAGCAGCGTTATATTTTCCTAATCTTTTTACGTTACCTCCAGTTACTTTGATAAATTTCTTATCTATTTCAGTACCTGCTTTAGCTAATGCTCCAGCAACATCAATGTTATTTACTGATCCAAATAATTTATCACCAGAACCTACTTTAGAAGAAATTTTTAACTCATAACCTTTTACAGTATCAGCTAATTTAGTTGCATCTTCAATTAATTTAGCTTCTTTATAAGCACGTTGCTTTAAATTTTCAGCTAATACTTTTTTAGCTGAAGAAGTAGCTAAAACTGCAAATCCTTGAGGAATTAGGCAATTACGACCGTAACCATTCTTAACAGTTACAACATCGTCTTTAAAACCTAAATTTTCTACGTCTTGTTTTAATATCAATTCCATGTTTCTGCTTCTTTATTATTTTAATAAATCGCCAACGTATGGCATTAATGCTAAGTGACGTGCTCTTTTGATAGCCTGAGCCACTTTACGTTGATACTTTAATGATGTTCCTGTTAAACGTCTTGGTAAAATTTTACCTTGCTCGTTTACTAAATACATTAAGAAGTCAGCATCTTTATAATCGATGTATTTAATACCATTCTTTTTAAAACGACAGTATTTAGCTTCTTTTTTTGTTTCAATATCAAGTGGAGTTAAGTAACGTACTTCTCCTTGCTTGTTTCCTTTTGCTTGTTGATCTATTGACGCCATTTCTTACTTTTTTGCAGATTTAACACGTTCTCTTCTCTTTTCAGCCCAAGCTGCAGCATGTTTGTCTAACTTTACAGTTAAATAACGCATAACACTATCGTCTCTTCTGAATTCTAATTCAAAAGCGGCAATAGCATCTCCTGCTACTTTGTAGTCTAATAAATGGTAAAAACCACTTTTTTTCTTTTCGATTGGATATGCTAATTTTTTTAAGCCCCAATCTTCTTTAGAAATCATTTCTGCACCTTTAGAAAGTAAGTAGTCCTCAAACTTCTTTACTGTCTCCTTTATCTGAGTTTCAGATAAAACGGGATTCAAAATGAAAACAGTTTCGTAATGATTCATAATTAAATTGTTTAAAATTTATTTTTAAGTCTGCAAATGTACCTCTTTTTACACTAAAAAAAAAGCAAATACACTCTTTAATTAAAACCCTCATTTTTAGTATTTTTGTTTTTAAATTAATCTTCTTTTTTTATGCAAATCCCTGAACTTCCTAATTTAATTCATTATGCCATTCCATTTTTTATAATAACTATTATTATTGAAGTTATTCTAACTGTTAAGGTAAAGCTTGAAGATTATGAATTTAAAGATGCAATTACGTCCATAACTATGGGCTTAGGAAATGTATTTATTGGTTTATTTACCAAAATTTTAGTTTTAGCTTTTTTTGCATTTTTATATAAGTATCGTGTTTTCACCATACCTTTTACTTGGTGGGCTTGGATTTTACTACTTTTCGCTGAAGATTTTGTTTATTACTGGAATCATAGAATTGCACATGAAAGTCGTTTATTTTGGGCAAGCCACGTAGTACATCATTCGTCTACTAAATATAATTTAAGTACCGCTTTACGCCAAACATGGTCTGGTAGTTTTTATACTTTTATTTTTTGGGCTCCTTTAGCCATATTAGGTTTTCATCCACTAATGATTTTAATGCAAATGAGTATTAGTTTATTATATCAATATTGGATACATACTGAACTGATTAACAAACTACCTAAATGGTTTGAGTCTATTTTTAATACTCCTAGCCATCATAGAGTACATCATGCAACTAATCCTCAATATTTAGATAGAAATCATGCAGGAATATTTATTATTTGGGATAAACTATTAGGTACTTTCGAGCCTGAAATAGAAAAACCTATTTATGGCTTAGTTAGCAATATCAATACCCACAATCCCATTAAAGTTGCTTTTATCGAATGGCACAATATGTTAAGAGACATTTTTACTAGTAAAACTAGTATTCGCAAAAAAGTTTTGTATCTTTTTAAACCTCCTGGATGGAAACATGACGGAACTGGTAAACTTTCTAATCATTTACGTAAAGAATGGGAAGAAAATAAAAAAGGAGAAGTTTAAAACTTCTCCTTTTTTATTAATTAATATCAAATCGAACTCCTAATGAAATATTTCTTGTACTTGTATTTTTAAATAATGAATTCAAATCATACTTAGCATACAACCCACAACCTTTATAAGAGGCATATGCACTCAATCCATAATTTAATACATTGGTATTAAAACTTGCTTTTTGTACTTCTTCCACTTTTACTCCTTCTGCATTTTTATATTCTAAATACTGACGTGTACCTAATTTAAACCCAAAGAAACCACCGATTCCAAAATGAAATGACTCATGCGTTCTATCTGCAATTTTTTCATCTGAGTATTTTTTGTTTTTTGAAAAATCAAATTCTAAATGCATAGGAAAAGTCATTTGTACATGCCTAAGTCTACTTTCAGAAAGATTATTTACATGTGTATTTAATACTGTTTGATTTCCGTTAACTGTATGATACTTATTATTTTTAGCTCTTAAATTATTCCATAGAAAAGAAAGTCCATACTTAAAATAAAGCTTCGACGGGTCTTTAGAAAAACGTGTTTTCCATGTAAAACCTAATTCATAAAAATGTGATTGCCAAAATTTATACTCAGAATTATTCAGAGAACTTAATTCATTATCTGTTAAAACATTATTAACTCCTGTAGCAAAAACTATTTGGGTTGTAGTTCTCTTATCTCTTCTTCTCTTTTTTACTTTTTCTTTCTCTCCCAAAAATTTAAACTTCGCTCCTCCGATACTAAAAGTAAAGTTTTCATCTTTTTCCGAATTACTTGCTATTCTTCCGTTTGTTTTATCCTGTACCAGTTGCTGTAACTTTAATTCTTCTACACTTACCCTCTTTTCAATACGGCTTGCATGCAACTCTGCTGCTTCTTTTTTTAGTTTTGTAGCATCTTCTTGAGTTATTATTTTTTTCTCAAGTTTATCATTTATTGATTTTACTTTTTGTTTTAAACTATCTTTTTCTTGTTTCGTTATTTTTTCTATTTTATTGGCTATTTTACTTACTTCTTCCTCAAAAGATTTCTCTTGAGATTGGGCAACAGTTGTTATAAACAACACTAATAATAGTATTCTTTTCATTTTTTAAATTTTAAATTAAACAGGTAATAATTTGGGTAGTTTAATTATCGATAATTAATAAGCGCTTTATTTATTTCTATCTGCAATTGATACAATTACATCTGAAAGTTTTAGTTTTAATTTACTCATGAAATTTTGCTTAAAATCTGATTCTTCTATATTAAGCTCTACTTCTGCAAGAATAGTTTCTGGGTTTATTTTTAGCTTAGATTTTGTTAGTTCATCTTGTATAACATCTAACACATCGTTCCTATTTATTTCATATTTTGCATAATACTCTTTTACTTCTTCTGATGAATGTGTTACTGCAAATAATAAATAATCACTATTTATTTTTATTCTTGATTTTATCTTTTTCTTAGGTTGACTCTGAATCTCTTCCTTTATTGAAAAATCATTTATTCCCTTTGATTTTTCTCTTTTAACACTTTCTATAACAGCAACCGATTCTTCTATATTACTTGCTATAATATTCTTACTAACTTTTTTATCCACCTCTAAATCAACGCTTTTAATCACATTAGATACATTATTATTTTTCTTGGTTTCTTCAGATAATTTTACAACTGCCTTTTCAACTAATATATCTTGCTTAAGGTCTACTTCTTTTATTTTGAAAGTATCTAAAGCTGTCTCTACTATTATTTCTTCGTTAATTACACTTTCATCACTTCCTGAATCTAGATAAAAGAACCCGATACTTATTAATAAGACTATACATGCTGCATAGCTCAAAAACTCAATTCTTTTTTTCTTTTTTCTCGTTTTCTCTTGATCCAATTGAGCACTTAAACGTTCCCATGCTGAAATAGAAGGTTTTAATGTTCTATTTTTAAGTTTATCATTAATATTTTTATCTATATTATTTATTTGCATCTTTAATTTTATTCAATTTTATATAACTCTCTTGCAAAAACTTACGCGCTTTAAACAATTGAGATTTTGATGTTCCTTCAGATATATTTAGTCTTTTTGATATTTCTGAATGCTTATACCCTTCTATAGCATATAAATTAAAAACTAACTTATACCCTTCCGGTAGTTTATCTATTAGTTTTTGAATATCTTCTACTGAAGTATTTTCTAAACTTTCTGTTGCTACATCGTTAAAAACAAAATCTTCTTCTGTTAATTGAATTGGATTTTTCTTTCTTAAATAAGTAAGACAAGTGTTTACAATAATTCTGCGGATCCAACCTTCAAAGCTTCCTTCGTTTTTAAACTTATTTAAATTCGTAAATACTTTAAAGAAACCTTGTAGCATTAAATCTTCTGCATGATGAATATCTTTTACATATTGCCTACAAACGCCTAACATTTTAGGTGAGTACTGTTCAAATAAAGATTGTTGAGCTTCCCTATCTCCTTTGCTCGCTTTTTTTATTTGTTCAGATTGCTTGTTATGTAACTGAATAATTTTCAACTCAAATTTTCGTTTTTTGCTTACTTACAAATATATAGACTACATGATTTAAAAAAAGGTTGCTTTATGACAAAAAAAGAATCTCCAATTTTAAATAAAATCGGAGATTCATATATCACAATTGAATGATATTCAGGGAGGACCTTATGTACAAAAAAAGTCTTATACCTCTGAACTATACAACAAAGATATACCTTTAAAGTAATAAAACATGTAGGAAAAACACTTGTTATTCATAGTTTTAATGCTTTTTTACTGTTTTTTAATTCCTTCCTAAACAGTTCACTAGTTAATTCGGTTTTATAAAAAGGAATTATTTCTTTTAAAATTTTCTTTCCTTCTTTTGAGTCTAATAATTCGGGAAAAGCTTTTTCAAGTACCTCTAACATAATAGCTGTTGCAGTAGAAGCTCCGGGAGATGCTCCTAATAAACATGTAACACTCCCATCTTTACTACTAATTACTTCTGTACCAAATTGTAGTTTACCTCCTTTATATTCATCTTTTTTTATAATTTGTACTCGCTGTCCTGCAACTTTCAATTCCCAATCTTCATCTTTAGCATCTTTAACAAATTTACGCAGAGCTTCCATTCTATCTTTATGTGACATCATTACTTGCTCTACTAAATACTTTGTTAATGGTAGATTATGCCAAAAAGCTCCTAACATTGGTGAAATATTATCAAGCTGAATAGATTTTAATAAATCTAAATTCGAACCTTCTTTTAAAAATTTAGGACTGAAACCTGCAAACGGTCCAAACATTAATTGTTTCTTTCCATCAATGAAACGAGTATCTAAATGTGGTGTAGACATTGGTGGATCTCCAATTCCTGCTTTGCTATATACTTTTGCATTATGCTGATTTATAATTTCATTATTATTACAAACCAACCATTCTCCACTAACAGGAAAACCTCCATATCCATCTTTCTCTTCAATTTCTATTTTTTGTAATAACAATAAACTTCCTCCTCCAGCTCCAACAAATACATGCTTTGCTTCTAATTCATGAATTTTATTATTCAAAGTATCCTTAACCTTAACCGTCCAATCTAAATCTGTATCGGGATCTACATCTTGTACTTCCATGTTACAATAAACAGGAGTATCAAATTCATTTTCTAAAATTGAAAAAAGTTTTTCAGTCAACACACCATAATTAACCTCTGTCCCTCTATCAATTCTAGAAGCTGCCATAACATCTTCTTCTGTCCTTTCTCTCATAATTAGAGGAAACCACTCTTTCATTTTTTCTATATCTCTTGTAAACTCAATAGAATCGAACATAAAATGTTTTTTAAAAGCTTCAAATCTTTTTTCAAGGTAATCACTATTATCTTTCCCAGTTACCCAACTATGATGTTTTACAGGAGAAACAAATTCATTTGGTTTATCTATTAAATTTTCATTTACTAAATAAGACCAGAATTGTTTAGATATTTCAAATTGCTTACAAATTTGAATAGCTTTATCAATAGAAATGCTTTTATATTCATTTTCTGGGCAATAATTTAACTCACATAATGCAGAATGTCCAGTGCCTGCATTATTCCACCCTGCCGAACTTTCTTTTGCTACTCCATCTAATCGCTCTAATATTAAAATCTTCATTTTAGGATTTAATAGTTTTCCTAATAGAGCTAAATTAGCACTCATAATACCTCCTCCAACACAAATTAAATCGTATTCTTTATCAAAACTCATTGAATATCACTTTTTAAGGTTTAACGTAAAAATAGTAAGTTTTAATCATTCAATAATTCGCTTTAAACATTTCTTATGAAAACTTGCTCAGTATAATTCTTTATACTACTTTTATTTTGAAACATATCTAACAAAAGAGTTTTAAGTGTATGGATTATAATGCAACGATAGAAGAAGAAAACAAAGAAATAGCAAACAGATATAAAAACTTATTAAAAGGAACTTATCAAACCTTATCTGATGAGGATAAAAAACTAATACGTAAAGCTTTTGATATTGCAGTTGAAGCACATTCTGAGCAACGTAGAAAAACAGGAGAGCCTTATATTTTTCATCCTATTGCCGTTGCTAAAATTGTAGCAGACGAAATTGGACTAGGTGCAACTTCTATTGCTGCTGCATTACTTCATGATGTTGTTGAAGATACACACTATACTATTAATGATATGGAGCGTTTGTTTGGTGAAAACATTGCTCGAATAGTAAGTGGACTTACTAAAATATCTAATCTAAAAAAAGAGCAAGATTACTCTATACAGGCTGAGAATTTCAGAAAAATGTTGCTTACATTACATGATGATGTACGAGTTATTTTAATAAAAATTGCAGATCGTTTGCATAATATGCAAACGATGGATGCAATGCCAGCGCATAAACAAGTAAAAATAGCTTCTGAAACTTTATATATCTATGCACCTTTAGCACATCGCTTAGGATTATATAATATTAAAACCGAATTAGAAGATTTAGGTTTAAAATATACCGAACCTGATGTTTATAAGGACATTTTAAATAAAATAAAAGATAGTAAAGAAGAGCAACAAAAATATATAGATACTTTTACCGGTATTCTAAAAGAAGCATTAGATCAAGAAGGTTTTAGGTATGAAATTAAAGGACGTTTTAAATCGATTTTTTCTATTAGAAGAAAAATGCGAAAACAAAATGTAACGTTTGATGAAGTTTATGATAAGTTTGCTATTCGAATTATTTATGAACCTACTTCAGGAGATGAAAAATTTGATGCTTGGAAAATATACTCTATCGTTACAGATTTTTTTAAACCTAACCCTGCTCGTCTAAGAGATTGGATTTCACAACCAAAATCAACGGGATACGAAGCTTTGCATATTACTGTTATAGGACCTGAAGCAAAATGGGTTGAAGTACAAGTTCGTTCTGAAAGAATGGACGAAATTGCTGAAAAAGGATATGCAGCTCACTTTAAATACAAACAAGGTTCTGTCCAAGAAAATGGTCTAGAAGGATGGTTAAATCGTTTAAAAGAAACGCTAGAAAACCAAAGCTTAGATGCTGTAGATTTTGTTGAAGATTTTAAACTGAATCTATATGCAAAAGAAATATATGTCTTTACACCCAAAGGAGATTTAAAATCGCTCCCAAAAGGAGCTTCAGCATTAGATTTTGCTTTTTCTGTACACACAGATGTTGGTTTAAAATGTAGAGGAGCAAAAGTAAACGGAAAATTAGTTCCTTTAAGTTATGAACTTAAAAGTGGTGATCAAGTTGAAGTACTTACTGCTAGTAACAACAAACCCAATGTACGCTGGTTAGATTTTGTATTAACAGCCAGAGCACGTACTAAGATAAAATCTGCTTTAAAAGCAGAAGAAAAGAAAATAGCTGAAGAAGGAAAAGCCATTCTTCTTAGGAAATTACGTCATTTAAAAATTGGTTCTAGTGAAAGAATTATTCACGAACTTGCAGGTTATTTTGGGCTAAAAACTAGTTTCGATTTATTTTTTAGAGTTGGTAATGGGGCTATTGATAATACACAATTGAAAGAATTTGTAGCGCAAAGAAGTGGACTTATTATGGGCTTCATTAAAAATACTTTTCGCCGTAATCCTTCTAAAAATATTTCTGAAAAAGAAGAAGTCACTAATAAATTTGATGCTTTAGTTTTTGGGAAAGAAGAACAAACTTTAGATTATACTTTAGCAAAGTGTTGCTCCCCTATTCCTGGCGATAAAGTTTTTGGTTTTGTTACCATTAATGAAGGTATTAAAATTCATAAAAATGATTGTCCGAATGCTATTTCTTTACAATCAAATTATGCATACAGAATTATGCCTGCAAAATGGATTGATTCTACCAAGCAAGAATTTACAGCTATTTTACATTTATCAGGTATTGATAATAAAGGAATTGTAAATAATATTACACGAATAATCTCTAATAGTATGGATGTATTTATCCACACAATTAATATATCTGGTGATCATGGTGTTTTTGAAGGGAAATTATCATTAAGTGTAAAAAATAAATCCCAATTAAGTAAGCTAATAGATAACATGAAAAAAGTAGATGGTGTACAAAAAGTAGAACGTGTTAATACTTTGTAAATATCATTTTAATATCCTTGTTTTTTTATCAATAAATAACTGTAAATTTGTCCTTTCGTAAATTTTAAACTAAATGAGTAATTCAGCAGAAAATCAAGAAATTGTAAAAAAAGTTTTCACTTCTTTTCTAGAAGATAATAAACATCGCAAAACACCAGAGCGTTATGCGATTTTACAAGAAATATATGAAGCTGAAGAGCATTTTGATATTGAATCTTTATATATCAAAATGAAAAATAAAAACTATCGTGTGAGTAGAGCAACACTATACAATACTATGGATTTATTATTAGACTGTGGATTGGTACGTAAGCATCAATTTGATGGACAATCAATGGCTCGCTATGAAAAAAGTTACTTTGATAAAAACCACGATCATGTTATACTTACTGATACTGGTGAAGTAAAAGAGTTTTGCGATCCAAGAATTCAAATTATCAAAAAAACAATCGAAGAAGTTTTTGATATTGATATTCACAATCATTCACTTTATTTCTACGGAACAAAAAAGAACACAAAATAACAACAACAAACACACTTAACAACACACTAAATGGCAGTAGATTTATTACTCGGACTACAATGGGGAGACGAGGGAAAAGGTAAGATAGTAGACGTTCTTACAAAAAACTACGATATTATTGCTCGTTTTCAAGGAGGACCGAACGCAGGTCACACTTTAATTTTTGATGGAAACAAACATGTTTTACATACAATCCCTTCAGGAATTTTTCATAAAACAGCTTTAAATGTAGTTGGTAATGGAGTCGTAATTGATCCTGTTATCTTTAAAAAAGAATTAGAAAACTTAGATGTTCATAATATTGATTATACCTCTAAATTATTAATTTCTAGAAAAGCTCATTTAATTTTACCAACACATAGGTTATTAGATGCTGCTTCTGAAACTTCAAAAGGAAAAGCAAAAATTGGTTCTACATTAAAAGGAATTGGCCCTACTTATATGGACAAAACTGGTAGAAACGGAATGCGTGTTGGAGATTTAGAATTAGACAACTGGAAAGATAAATATAGAGCATTAACCAAAAAGCATATCAGTATGCTTGATTACTTTAATGTTCAAATAGATTACGACTTAGATGAATTAGAAGCTGAATTCGATTTAGGTATTGAAAAATTAAGAACACTTCAATTTATAGATTCTGAAGAATTTTTAAATACAGCTATAAAAGAAGGGAAAACAATTTTAGCAGAAGGAGCACAAGGTTCTTTATTAGATATTGATTTTGGAACGTACCCTTTTGTAACTTCTTCTAATACAACTGCTGCTGGTGCTTGTACTGGTTTAGGTATAGCTCCAAATAGAATTGGAGATGTATTCGGAATTTTCAAAGCCTATACAACACGTGTTGGTTCTGGTCCTTTTCCAACTGAATTATTTGACGCAGATGGAGCAGAAATGGCTAAAGTAGGCCATGAGTTTGGAGCAACAACAGGTCGTCCTCGTCGTTGTGGTTGGTTAGATTTAGTAGCATTAAAATATGCTGTTGATGTTAATGGTGTTACTCAACTAATGATGATGAAAGGTGATGTTCTTTCTGGATTTGATACTTTAAAAGTATGTACATCATATAATTATAAAGGTGAAGAAATAAGCCATTTACCATATAATATTGAGCCTGAAAATATATCAGTAAATTATACTGAGTTTAAAGGATGGGAAGATGATTTAACTAAAATGACTTCAGCAGATCAGTTACCAAAAAATTTACTAGACTATGTTTCTTTTATTGAAAAAGAAACGGGAGTTCCTGTAAAAATTGTATCTGTAGGACCTGATAGAAAACAAACAATTAATAGATAATAATTAAAAGGAGTTCTTAAAAGAGCTCCTTTTTTATTTATTGCAAAATGATAGAAGAATATTTAAATAATATAACAAAACAGTTTAAATCTTATAAAGAAGTAGCTGACAAAACATTAAATCAGTTAAAAGAAAAAGATTTACATTGGAAATTTAATGATGAAAGTAATAGCATTGCTTCTATTATTATTCATATGTCTGAAAACATGCTTTCTCGATGGACCGATTTTTTCACTTCTGATGGTGAAAAAAAATCGAGAAATAGAGATCAAGAATTTGAATCTCAAAATTTATCTCAACAAGAATTATTAGATAAATGGGAAAATGGTTGGGATTGTCTTTTTACGGCCTTAAGTAGCTTAAATCAAACAAATTTCAATCAGCCAATTTATATAAGAAACAAGCAACATAAATTAATTGAAAGTATTACAAGACAAATAGCACATTACCCTTATCATATAGGGCAAATAGCTTATGTAGGAAAAATGATTTTAAACACCAAATGGCAAACTGCTTCAATAGCCAAAGGAAAATCAGAAGAGTTTATGAAACAAGAATTTGAAAAAAATTCATAAAAAAGGAGCTCTCTTCAGAACTCCTTTTTATTACTTTTTATTTTCACTTAAAATTTCTTGTCCAAACTTATTACACAATAGTAATGTTTCTTTAACATCATCCATCGTGGTTTTCGGGTTTATTAAGCACATTCTCAATACCACTTGTTTATTTAAAATAGTGGTTACTAACAATGCTTCTTTAGATTCCATTACTTTTTTAGAAATCTTCTGATTCAATTCATCTACTTCAGGTTCAGACAAATTTAAACCTATAGGATTGTATCTAAAATTAATAACAGCCAAAGTTGCTGGTGAAATAATTTCCCATTTACGACTCTTACGTAAAAGCTTTTCTACATCATCTGCCAATTGAATATTATAGGTTACGGCTTCTTTAAAAGTATCTAATCCATATGTTTTTATAGACATATAAAACTTTAAAGCTCTAAACCTACGAGTTAATTGAACTCCATAATCGTAAAAATTTATCTCTGATTCGTTCCCTTCAATATCTCGTAAATATTCAGGTTTTTCGCTAAAAGTATTACTTAACCAAGAAGCATCTTTTACAAGTAAACATCCAATCTCATAAGGCTGATAAAACCATTTATGTGGGTCAACAGTTAAAGAATCTGCTCTTTCAATTCCTCGTAAAGCTTTCGCTCCTTTCTTAGATAAAATAGCAGCTCCTCCATAAGCTCCATCAATATGAAACCATAGCTTTTCTTCTTCACAAATATCTGCAATCTCATCTAGAGGATCAACAGTTCCCGTATTCGTAGTTCCTGCAGATGCTATAAAGCAAAAAGGTTGTAATCCTTCTAATCTATCTTTAGCAATCGCATTTTTTAGCTTATTAATGCTAATTCTAAATTCAATATCCGTAGGTAAAACTCGTATCTGTTCTTTTTTAAATCCTAAAACACGAATTGCTTTAATATTAGATGAATGTGCTTGGTCTGACAAATAAATTACAGCTTTCGAAAAATCATCTCCACATTTAATTCTACGTGCAGTAACTAAAGCTGTCAAATTAGCCATAGAACCACCGCTAGTAAAAATACCACCACCCTTTTTCACAGGGAAATTAAACATTTTCAACAACCAATTCATAGTTACAATTTCTAACTCAGCTGCCGCTGGAGATGCTACCCAACCTCCTGAAAAAATATTAAACCCAGTTGCTAAACTATCAGCCATTGTACTAATAAAATTACTAGGTCCAGGAACAAAGGAATACGATTTAGGATGTGAAATAACTGTACTATTAGGTATTACATTTTTCATTACGAAATCTAAAACCTCTTTAGCATCCATTCCTTCTTCTGGTGCTTCCTGTAAAAACAGGTTATCCATTTCTTCACGAGTTGCTGAAGTAACAGGTTTTTTGTCATTTAAAGTGTCCCAATGCTCCGCAATTAGGTCAACTATTTTATATCCATAAGATTTCATTTCTTCTAGAGATAAATCAAAATGGGCGCTCATAAAAATATTTTTTTATTGTTTTTACAAAATTAGCTATTTAAAAAACGGCACTACCTCTTTTTACTTAATAATTTTATTGGTTTATTAAGAAATATAGCACGTTCTTTTCGCTATTTTTGTTCTCTAAATTTTGTTATTTTGAAAAAACTATTTCTTTTAACTTTTTTATTATTCTCTATAGGAAGTTATTCTCAAGCAAAAAGAATTAAAATTCTTTCTACAGAGCAAAGTATTTCCGATGAAGATAAATACCCTGGAGCGACTGTACTAATCGGTAATGTAAAAATGGAACATGAAGGAGCTACTTTAGAATCTAAATTTGCTTTACTATATAAAAAAGAAAACATATTCAAAGCTGTTGGCGATGTAGTTATTGAACAAGGTGATAGTATTATTCAATATAGCGATTTTGCTTTGTACAATGGAAATACTAAAAAAGCAAAATCTTGGGGACACGTAGAGATTAATGATAAAGAAATGAAGTTAAGTACAGATACACTTTATTTTGACAGAAAAGAACAAATCTTATTTTATCCAAACGGAGGAACGATTCGTGATAAAAAAAATACATTAAAAAGTATTAGAGGTACCTATTTCTTAAAAGACAAAAAATTTACAGCAAAATCGAAAGTAACAGTTGTAAACCCAGAAAATAATTTAGAATCTGATCATTTAGATTATTATACTAATTCTAACTTAGCCTATTTATATGGTCCAAGTACAGTTACCAATTTAAAAGATAGCACAAAAATTTATTCAGAAAGAGGGTTTTATGACACAAATACTGACATTTCTTATTTTGTGAAAAATGCGAAACTCTTTTTAAAAGAACGAACAGTTTTAGCTGATAGTTTATATTATGATAAACGTCGAGGTTTTGCTTCTGCAACCAATAGGATAAAAGTTATAGATACACTTCAAAACATGGTTACCAAAGGTAATTATGCTGAATTATATGAAAAAAAGGATTCTCTTTTTATTATTGATAAACCTGTAGCCATAACTGTCGTTGATAAAGATTCTATGTATGTGGCTGGTGATAAAATCTTATTAACAGGTAAACCTGAAAATAGAATTGTTCGCGTTTTTAAAAATGTAAAAATATTTAAATCCGATTTACAAGGGAAGTGTGATTCTATTCATACAAGTCAAACAACTGGATTAACTAGAATGTTTGTGAATCCTATTTTATGGTCAGGGAAAAATCAAATTACTGGCGATAGCATTCAAATACTCACTAATAAAAAAACTGAGAAACTCGACTCCTTAAAAGTACTACAAAATGCTTTTATGGTTCAAAAAGATTCTTTATCAATAGAAGATTTTAATCAAATAAAAGGTAGAAACATATACGGTAAGTTTAAAGACAATGATTTAAGAACAATGCTTGTAAAAGGTAATGCAGAATCTTTATACTACAATAGAAACGAAGACTCCCAAAAACTAGAGACTATTACTAAAGAAATTGCTAGTGATATAGAATTTACCTTAGAAAAAAATGAAATAATTCAAACAAAATATTTTAAAAAATCCGAAGGAAAAACATTTCCTCCTTCTGAATTCCCTTCCGAAGAAAAAAAATTTAAAGGATTTATTTGGCGCGCTGATGAGCAACCCAAAACTGTTGAAGATATTTTTATAAAAAATAAAAAAACTACACTTCCAAAAAACACAAAAAATGACACTGCTGTAAAAAAGGCTAAAGTTAATTTTTTAAAAGAAAGTAGTAAAAGAGTCAAGAAAAAAACAGGATTAAAAAATTTCAAATCGCGAAATTAAATTGAAAAACGATTTTTTAAAATACCAAGGACAAACTACACCACATCCATTAGCTATTGAGATTTCTCATGCGAGTGGAAGTTATATTTATAATAACAATGGTAAAAAAATGTTAGATTTTGTTGCTGGTGTTTCTGCTAATAGTTTAGGGCACAATCATCCAAAAGTTACACAAGCAATTAAAAATCAATTAGATTCTTATACGCATGTAATGGTATACGGAGAGTTTATACAAAAACCTCAACTAGAGTTATGTAAAGCTTTAGTTAATACATTACCTAAAAAGCTATCTTCTGTTTACCTTGTTAACTCTGGAACTGAAGCTACAGAAGGTGCTCTTAAATTAGCAAAAAGATTTACTGGAAGAAGTGAGATTATTGCTGCTAAAAATGCCTATCACGGAAACACGCAAGGTGCTATGAGTGTTTGTGGCGCAGAGCAACAAAACAGTGCTTTTCGCCCTTTAATTCCTGGTATTAAATTCATAAAATTTAACAACGAATTAGATTTAAATAAAATTACTAAAAATACTGCTGGTGTTATTTTAGAAACCATTCAAGGAGGTGCTGGTTTTATTGAACCTAAAAACAATTATTTAACTAAGGTTAAACAACGTTGTGAAGAAGTTGGTGCTTTGTTAATCTTAGACGAAATTCAAACTGGTATTGGACGTACAGGTAAATTTTGGGGATTTGAAAATTACAATGTTACTCCCGATATAATTATTGCAGGAAAAGGTCTTGGTGGAGGAATGCCAATAGGCGCTTTTATTTCTTCTGTTGAAATAATGAATAGCCTAAAAGAAAACCCTAAATTAGGACACATTACTACTTTCGGCGGACATCCTGTTATTGCAAGTGCTGGACTAGCTACTGTAGAAGAAATTACTTCAACGAATCTAATTGAAGAGACGCTGAGAAAAGAAAAATTAATACGAGATAAATTTAAAAATCATCCAGCTATTAAAGAGATTCGAGGGAAAGGTTTAATGTTAGCCTTATTTGTTGACTCTCCTGAAATAGCTTCAAAAATTATTTTAAACTGTTTAGAAAAAGGAGTTATTCTTTTTTGGCTACTTTTTGAAGGTAATGCAATAAGAATCACCCCCCCATTAACTATTTCTGATGAGGAAATTAATGAAGGATGTGATATTATTTTAAATGAGCTTAACAATACTTAAACCAAGAATTCAAATAAATTAGGTTTATCATTTAAATACTCTCCATAAAAATTGCGCTCTTTCATTCGCCTAATTAATGGAGATAAATCTGATTGCTTTTCTAATTCTATTCCAACTACAGCTGGACCGTTTTCTCTACTTGTTTTTTTAGAATATTCAAAATAGGTAATATCATCGCTTTTCCCTAAAACATCTATTACAAATTCTTTTAGTGCTCCTGCCCTTTGTGGAAATTGAATAATAAAATAATGTTTTAACTTATTATATAATAAAGCTCTTTCTTTTATTTCAGCAGTTCTTGTTATATCATTATTACTTCCACTAATAACACAAACTACATTTTTACCTTTAATTTCCTCAGCATAAAAATCTAATGCAGAAATTGTCAAAGCCCCAGCTGGTTCTACAACAATTGCTTCTTTATTATATAAATCTAGAATTGTTTGACACACTTTCCCTTCAGGAACAGTTATCATATCATGTAAATTTTCTTTACAAATATCTAATGTTAAGTTCCCTACTTGTTGTACGGCTGCACCGTCAATAAATTTATCTATTTTATCTAGTCTTACATTTCTATTTTCTGAAATAGATGTTTTCATAGATGGTGCCCCTCCTGGTTCTACTCCTATTATTTTTGTGGTTGGTGATAACAATTTAAATATACTCGACAGTCCAGAAGCCAATCCTCCTCCTCCTACAGGAACAAATACATAATCTATAGGAGTCTCTAACTGCTTAATAATTTCTAACCCAACTGTTGCTTGACCTTCTATAATTTTTTCATCATCAAAAGGGTGGACAAATGTTTTACCTAAAGTATCACATACATGCTTTGCTGATTTATAAGCATCATCAAAAGTATCTCCTGTTAATTCAATATCTACATAATCCCCACCAAACATTTTAACTTGCTCTACTTTTTGTTTTGGTGTTGGAGACGGCATTACTATTGTACCGTGAATTTTTAGTTTTTTGCATGCAAAAGCAACCCCTTGCGCATGATTTCCAGCACTGGCGCAAATAATTCCATTGCGACGTTCTTCTTCAGATATTGAGCTTATTTTATTATAAGCTCCTCTTATCTTATACGATCGTACTTGTTGTAAATCTTCTCGTTTTAAATAAATAGCAGATGCAAACTTTTCTGAATAAATAAAGTTTTTTAATAACGGTGTTTCAGTAGCTACACCTTGTAATGTAGCTACTGCTTCCTCCACTGCTTTTATAGTTGGTCTGTATTTTGTTTCTACCTGCATACTTTTAATGAAAAACTACTGCTTCTTTTTCTTCTTCTTGACTTATTACTTTCATAGCTGTCATTGACGTTCTTAAGGTTTTTCCTATTTTTTCAATTGGATGACTTTGTATTGATTCATTTATTCGAATTAGCTCTAAGTTATCAACTTCATTAGAGTCTGTATATGATTTCCCTATGATTGAAGTATCAACTGTTTTCATAAAATCAACTAATAATGGTTTTGCTGCATGATCAAATAAATAACATCCATACTCAGCTGTATCAGAAATAATACGGTTCATTTCGTATAACTTCTTTCTAGCTACCGTATTTGCTATTAATGGTAATTCATGTAAAGATTCATAATATGCCGACTCTTCTTTTATACCTGAAGCTACCATAGTATCAAACGCTAATTCTACTCCTACTTTAACAAAAGCAACCATTAATATACCATGATCAAAATATTCTTGTTCGCTTACTTCTACTTCAGTTGCCTCAGTTTTTTCAAAAGCAGTTTCACCTGTAGCTGCTCTCCACGATAATAAATTTACATCGTCATTTGCCCAATCTTCCATCATTGTTTTTGAAAAATGACCTGACATAATATCATCCATATGTTTAACAAATAATGGTTTAAGTATTGTTTTCAATTCTTCTGAAAGCTCAAATGCTTTTATTTTTGCTGGGTTAGATAAACGATCCATCATATTCGTAATTCCTCCATGCTTTAATGCTTCAGTAATTGTTTCCCAACCATACTGAATTAGTTTAGAAGCATACGTTGGCTCAATTCCTTCTGCTAACATCTTATCAAAAGATAAAATTGATGCAGTTTGTAAAACACCACATAAAATAGTTTGTTCCCCCATTAAATCTGATTTTACTTCAGCTACAAAAGAAGATTCTAATACACCAGCTTTGTCTCCTCCGGTTGCTACAGCATAGGCTTTTGCTTGTGCCCATCCTTTATTTTCTGGATCATTTTCTGGATGCACTGCAATCAATGTAGGCACTCCAAAACCTCTTTTATATTCTTCTCTTACTTCTGTTCCAGGGCATTTTGGCGCTACCATAATTACAGTTAAGTCTTCGCGGATTTTCATACCTTCTTCAACAATATTAAATCCATGAGAATACGATAAGGTTGCTCCTTTTTTCATCAAAGGCATTACTGTTTTAACAACTCGTGTATGCTGCTTATCTGGTGTTAAATTTAATACCAAATCTGCACTAGGTATTAACTCTTCAAACGTACCAACATTAAAATTGTTTTCTGTAGCATTTCTATAAGAGGCTCTCTTTTCTTCAATAGCTGCCAATCTTAATGCATATGATACATCCAAGCCGGAATCTCTCATGTTTAAACCTTGATTTAAACCTTGAGCTCCACAACCAATAATTACTACTTTTTTTCCTTCCAATGCTTTAACTCCTTCTGAAAACTCTGAAGCTTCCATAAATCTACATTTTGCAAGTTGCTCTAATTTTCCTGCTAATGATAATGTATTAAAATAATTTGTTGCCATAATTCGTTGTTTTTAGCTTTACGCTTTTATATTGTTTTTTGTAACAGATAAAAGTTTTCGTTTAAAATATCTGTTGCGTTTAAGTTTATTTTATTGTTTAATTCTTTAGAATACATAAAGTAATCTTTATGTTCTCTAATAGTATATTTTGATTTTTCTATATAAAAATCAGTATCAATTGCTAAGTAATCATCTTTTGATGTTTTTAAAATCCTATCGTTTAAAAAACGCTGTAACCTTTTAAATACACTTGTCTCTTTTATCGAATGCTTAAAAGAAACACTCCCTATATATTCTCCTTTATTTTGAATTTTATCGAAAAAATTAAATATTCCTTTCGCTTGATTCAGATCTAAAAAAAACAAAACACCTTCTAATAAGATGAGAGATTTCTTATCTTTTTTTATTCCATCAATTTGAACATACAAACCTTCCTCATAATCTTTACTAAAATCCGTTCCTAAAAAATGAATGTCTCTTCTAGGTAATTCACTCGTTTCTATCCAATTGGAAATTTTAGCTTTTTTATAATTAACAATAGCCGGTTTGTCTATTTCTATATGAACTATAGATTCATCTAATAAAAATGGATACATACTAAATCCAGCTCCAAAGTTTATAAGAATGTCTATTTCAGTTAATCGTTCTTTAATTTTCTCTAAAAAAAATCTATTTCGTACACAATGAGTATTAACCTCTTCTTCAGAAACTTCAGTTAAGTAATCATCTACCCACACTTTTGTTTTTCTATTATTCCAAAGTTTTGAATACAAATCATTACTTAATGTTGTATTCATGGCTCTAAACATAGAAGTCATAAAAGCTGTTTCGTGTATTTTAAGATTTTTCTTCAAGTTTTTAATCTAGCATTTTTGATATTCTCATTTCATCTTTAGTTATTGCAATACGCCCTGACCGAACAAATTGCATGATTCCATGTTTATCTAGTGTATGATATAGCTCTTCTATTTCTTCTTTTGCTCCTGATTTTTCAAGAACAAAAAAATCTTTGTTTATATTAATTACTCTCGATTTACTATTATTGATTATCGTTTGAATATCATCATTTGCTATTAACGATTCTGAGCTTAATTTAAATAAGCATGACTCTTGATAAACAGTGTCCTTATCTGTATGATAATAGGCTTTTATAACCTCTACTTGCTTTTCAATTTGTCCTATAATTTTTTTAATTTGCTCTTCGGTTACCTTCACTAACAAGGTAAATCTTGAAACACTTTTTATTTCTGATTTAGAAATATTCATGCTTTCAATATTAATATGCCTTCTTAAAAAGATTCCTGAGATTCTATTTAATAACCCAACGTTATTTTCAGTATAAACCGAAACTGTATATGTTTGCTTATTCTCCATAATTATTCTAATCTTATATCTGAAACCGATGCTCCTGTTGGTATCATTGGAAATACATTATTTTCTTTTTCTACACATACCTCTAAAAAGTATGCTTCTTTAGATTGCATCATTTCTTGAACTGATTTTGCTAAGTCTTCTCTTTTTGTAACTCTTTTTGCTGCTATATCATAACCTTTTGCAATAGCTACAAAATCAGGGTTTGTCATTTCTGTTGACGCATATCGCTTATCAAAAAACAATTGTTGCCATTGACGTACCATTCCTAAATATTCGTTATTAAGTACTACTATTTTTACGGCTGCTTTTGTTTGTAAAATTGTTCCTAATTCTTGAATAGTCATCTGATAGCCTCCATCACCCGCAATCATAACTACTTCTCTATCTGGAACTCCCATCTTTGCTCCAATAGCTGCAGGTAAAGCAAATCCCATCGTTCCTAAACCTCCTGAAGTAACATTACTTTTTGTTTGATTAAACTTTGCATAACGACACGCAAACATCTGATGTTGTCCAACATCAGAAACAATTACTGCGTCTCCACCTGAAGCATTGTTTATTTCCTTTAAAACCTCTCCCATCGTTAAGCCTTCTTTAGTTGGAAATAAATCTTCTCTTTTTACTTTATCAAACTCTACAGCTTCTAGTTTATGAAAATTCGATAACCATTCATCATGAGAATTTTTATTAACGAATGGTAATATTTCAGCTAAACTCTCTTTAACATCTCCTAAAACTGCAACATCTGCTTTTACATTTTTATCAATCTCAGCAGGATCTATTTCAAAATGAATAACTTTTGCTTGTTTCGCATAGGTATTTAAACTCCCAGTAACACGATCATCAAAACGCATTCCAACGGCTATTAATAAATCACATTCATTGGTTAATTTATTTGGTGCATAATTTCCATGCATACCTACCATACCTACATTTAATTCATGCTCAGTAGGTAATGCTGATAAACCTAAAATTGTCCACGCCGATGGAATCCTTGCTTTTTCAATAAAAGCTTTAAACTCTTGCTCTGCTTCTCCAAGAATAACTCCTTGCCCAAAAACAATCATTGGTTTTTTAGCACTATTGATTAATGTAGCTGCTGCTTTTACTTCTTCTAAATTAACTTCTGGTTTTGCCTTATAACTACGTACAGAAGTACATTTTTCATATTCAAAGTCGAATGTTTCAAACTGTGCATCTTTTGTTATATCAATTAAAACAGGTCCTGGTCGTCCAGATTTTGCTATGTAAAATGCTTTTGCAAAAATCTCTGGTATTTCTGAAGCCTTCGTTATTTGATAATTCCATTTTGTGACAGGTGTAGAAATTCCAACAATATCAGTTTCTTGAAAAGCATCTGAACCTAATAAATGAGATGCTACTTGTCCTGTAATACATACCATTGGTGTAGAATCTATTTGCGCATCTGCAATACCAGTAATCAAATTGGTTGCACCTGGTCCAGAAGTAGCAATGGCTACTCCTACTTTACCTGTTACTCTAGCAAAACCTTGTGCCGCATGCGTAGCTCCTTGTTCATGACGCGTAAGTACATGATTTATTTTATCTTGAAATTTATACAGCTCATCATATACTGGCATAATTGCTCCTCCAGGATATCCATAAATTAAATCTGCATCTTCTTCTAATAAACATCTTACGACGGCTTCTGCTCCTGAAATATGCAGTTTTTGTTTTGTCTCTATTACAAATGCTGTTTGTGTTTTTGTGGTCATAATTTCAGGTATTAAAATTCATCGGTTACACATCCGTTAGATGCTGATGAAACTGTTTTGGCATATTTATATAAAACACCTCTGTTAACTTTTAATGGGGGTGCTTCCCATTCATTTTTTCTTTTTGTTAATTCTTGATCTGATATTTCTAATACAATTGAATTTGTTTCTGCATTAATTGTAATAATATCACCATCCTTTATCAAAGCAATTGTTCCTCCATCTTGAGCTTCTGGAGTAATATGCCCCACAACAAAACCGTGGGTTCCTCCAGAAAATCGGCCATCTGTAATTAAAGCGACCTCTTTTCCTAAACCAGCTCCCATAATAGCAGCGGTTGGTTTTAACATTTCTGGCATTCCAGGCCCTCCTTTAGGTCCTTCATAACGAATTACAACTACATCTCCTTTACTTACCTTACCGTCACGTATTCCATCATTTGCAGCATATTCTCCTTCAAAAACCTTTGCTTTTCCTGAGAAATACAAACCTTCTTTTCCAGTTATTTTTGCTACCGAACCTTCCTCAGCTAAATTTCCATATAGCATTCGTAAATGCCCCGTTGCTTTTATCGGTGTCTCTAATGGCTTTATAACATCTTGGTTTTCTGTCAAATCAGGAACCTCTGCTAAGTTTTCTTCTAATGTTTTTCCTGTTACCGTTAAGCAATCTCCATGTAACAACCCTTTTTGTAATAAATACTTAAGTACAGCTGGAATACCTCCAACACGATGTACATCTTCCATTAAATATTTACCACTTGGTTTTAAGTCTGCTAAAAATGGTGTTTCATCTGAAATACGTTGAAAATCTTCTAAGGTAAATTTCACATTTGCTGCCTTTGCTATTGCTAAAAAATGCAATACCGCATTTGTTGAACCTCCCATTACGGTTACCAATCGAATCGCATTTTCCATTGCTTTTTTAGTAACAATGTCTGACGGTTTAATATCTTTTTCTAATAATACACGTAGTGCTTCTCCTGCTTTTACACATTCTTCTTCTTTATTTTTACTAATTGCTGGATTTGAAGAATTATAAGGCAAGCTCATTCCTAAAGCTTCTATTGCGGATGCCATTGTATTTGCTGTATACATTCCTCCACAAGCGCCAGCTCCTGGGCATGCTTTTTCTATTACACTTTGATATTCTTTATTATCAATTTTCCCTGCTACTTTTTCTCCCCAAGCTTCAAATGCCGATACAACATCTAACTTTTTTCCTTCATGACATCCCGATGCTATCGTTCCTCCATATACTAAAATGGACGGACGATTTAAGCGAAGCATCGCCATTAAAGCTCCTGGCATATTCTTATCACATCCTACAACAGTTACCAATCCATCATACGACATGGCTTGCACTACAGTTTCCATAGAATCTGCAATAACATCTCTAGACGGTAACGAAAATCGCATTCCTGGAGTTCCCATTGAAATCCCATCAGAAACCCCTATCGTATTAAAAATTAGTCCAACTAAATCGGTGTTTTGTGTTCCTTCTTTCACCAACTTAGCCAGATCATTCAAATGCATATTACACGGATTTCCTTCATACCCTGTACTTGCAATTCCAATAAGTGGTTTTTGTAAATCTGAATTAGACAAACCAATTGCATGTAGCATTGCCTGTGCTGCTGGCTGTGTATCGTCTTGTGTTACTTGTTTACTGAATTTATTCAATTCCATCTTAACTTGCTTTTCTTTTTTGACGTAAGCCTAATACTTCGTCTTTATATAATTTCATTAATTGATATCCATGTGATTTTTCCCATGCAAGTGGAAATCCGTATGCATCTAAAGATTGTAGTCCAACTACTTCAGCAGCTGTTCCTGTAAAAAAACAAGCATCTGCATTTTTTAATTCCTCTAACGTAAAATGCTTTTCTTCAATAGAAATTCCTTCTTCTTTGCATAATTCAATTACAGTAGATCGTGTAATTCCTGCCATAATATGACCTCTTGGTGGTGTGTATAACTTTCCATCCTTTTGCATAAAAATATTAGCTCCTGAACATTCTGCTACATTTCCATTCATATCTAACAACAATGCTTCATCATATCCTTCTTTTTTAGCTTCATTTGTAGATAGAATAGAATTTATATAATGTCCAGTGACCTTTGCCTCTACAAAACATGCCTTAGGGTTGGGTCTTTGAAACGAAGATGTTTTAACACGTAATAACTTATCTCCCATGTATTTTCCCCATTCCCAACATTGAATAATTAAATTCGTTTCATTAGAAGTTAACAAACTCATATTTGCTCCTGTAGTTATTAACGGACGTATATAAGCATCTTTTAAAGCATTACGTTCTAACAACTCGTACGTTATTTTGGTAAGTTCTTCTTCTGTATACTTAAATTGAATATCCATTACTTCTGCTCCATACTTTAAGCGTTTATAATGTTCTTCTGATTTAAAAATTCTTGTTCCACTTGGTGTATTATAAGCTCTTATGCCTTCAAAAACACCGTTTCCATAGTGTAAACTTTGGCTATAAGGGTTCTCTTTTGCTTCTTTTGCTTTGATAAATTTCCCATTATAAAAAATGATACTATCTTCTTTGTAATACATTGTTTTTAGTTGTTTTGCTGTTCGAAATTATTTTATTGTCTTTTTATTAATTCTTGTTTTTCTCTATTTTAATGACACCCACCTAATAGACTTAAAGTTTACTTCATTGATTTACAGGTCATTACGGTGTTTTAATTCTAATATTCAATACAAAAAAAAGCCTGCATCTAAATTGACACAGGCTTTATTGTATAGCAATAATTATCTGTATCAACTCGGTGGTGAGCTAATAATGACAATAATTAAGACTACTACGATATTTAAAATTTGACTCATATTCTTGTTAACTAAAAAAGGCTTCCTAAATTTAGGAAGCCTTTTTTTATAATTTATAATTATTTAAATGCATTCCTCTATCCCTGTGAAATAATCACAATGACAATAATAGAAATGATATTTAAAATTTGTTTTTTCATCTGATGTCACAAATATTTAGAATAATATTTTAAATATCCTAATTTATTTCCAAAAAAAGTAAAATATATTTTATATGTTTGCCACATGAATTCTTTAAAAAATAAAATACGTAGTACTGTTCCCAGTACATTTGTTCGCTTACGCCGTCGCAGCTAAAAGCAAACAAAGCATTCTTTATATACGTAATTTTTATTTTTTTATTTCTTGTACAATTTCAATTTCATATCAATTTTACCTGTAGTTATTCCTTCGAATAGCCCAGTTGTTGTACGCCCTATTTTCCGCCGTCGCCCGTCAGGGTGTTAATCAATTATTGAACCTAGGTGTGTCCGGTTCTTCTTTCAAAAACAATCCATTTTACAAACATTTTAATTTAAAATCAAAAACAATGAAAATTGTTATTGCTGATAAATCACATACAGTATATGCTGATATCATTTGTCAAACAATTGATGAAGCTGCTCAAGTTAGAGGTACAGGTATTGCTAAGCGTAAACCTGAATATATTATTACAAAACTAGAAAACAGCAACGCTGTAATAGCTTTAGACGGAGATAAATTTGCTGGTTTTTGTTATATCGAAGCATGGAGTCATGGCAAATTTGTTGCGAATTCTGGACTAATTGTACATCCTGATTATAGAGGAATTGGACTTGCTAAAAAAATTAAAGCAATAGTTTTTAAACACTCTAGAACCAAGTTCCCAAATGCTAAAGTATTTTCAATTACTACAGGATTAGCTGTTATGAAACTAAATAGCGATTTAGGATACAAGCCCGTTACTTTTTCTGAATTAACAAACGATCAATCCTTTTGGAAAGGTTGTCAAACCTGCAAAAACTACGATGTGCTACAAAGAACAAAACAACAAATGTGCTTATGTACTGGTATGTTATACGATCCATCAACAACAAATAATAAGATAAAAATTAAAGAGAAGGTTTTTCAACGATTAAAGAGAATCAAGGAAAGCATCTATTTAAAAAAAGATAAAAAATGAAAAAATTAGTCATTGCATATAGTGGAGGTTTAGATACTTCCTATTGCGCCGTTAGCTTATCTAAAGCTGGATATGAAGTACATGCAGTTAGTGTAAATACAGGAGGCTTCACTCAAAAAGAAATTACAAACATTGAAGCTAATGCCTATAAAATGGGCGTTTCAACCTATAAAAATATCAATGCTGTTACTACATTTTATCAAAAGGTAGTAAAATACCTCATCTTTGGAAACGTATTGAAAAACAATACCTACCCTTTATCAGTAAGTGCTGAAAGAATAATTCAAGCAATTGAAATTGCTAATTATGCCAAAAGCATTGGAGCTAAATATATTGCTCATGGAAGTACTGGTGCAGGAAATGATCAGGTACGTTTTGATATGATCTTTCAAACTATTACTCCAGATATTCAAATTATAACTCCAATAAGAGAACAACAATTATCGAGACAAAAAGAAATTAAATACTTAAAAGACAATGGGATTGAGCTCTCTTGGGAAAAAGCTAAATATTCTATAAACAAAGGGCTTTGGGGAACTAGTGTTGGCGGTGAAGAGACCTTAACTTCCCATAAAGCGTTGCCAGAAAAAGCCTATCCTTCTCAATTAGAAAGAACAGGAGAAGAACAGGTAAAACTAACTTTTAAAAATGGCGAATTCGTTGCATTCAATACTGTATATGATACTCCAGAAAAAAATATTCAAAAACTAAATAAACTTGCTAGTTCTTATGCTATTGGAAGAGACATTCATGTTGGAGATACCATTGTTGGAATTAAAGGACGTGTTGGTTTTGAAGCTGCTGCTGCATTAATAATAATAAAGGCACATCATTTATTAGAAAAACACACACTTACCAAATGGCAATTGCAGCATAAAGAATACCTAACTAGTTTTTACGGAATGCATTTACACGAAGGTCAGTATTTAGATCCAGTGATGAGAAATATTGAGGCCTTCTTAACCAGTAGTCAAAAGAAAGTAACTGGTGACGTATTCCTAACCTTAAAACCGTATCACTTTCAATTAGATGGTATTAACTCTAAATACGATTTAATGAATGCTAAGTTTGGAAGTTATGGAGAGGAAAATAACAGTTGGACTTCAGATGAGGCCAAAGGGTTTATTAAAATCTTAGGAAATCAAAACAAAATATATCAACAAGTAAATTCTTAATAAATGATACAAGTAGGAATTATAGGTGGCGCAGGTTATACCGCAGGAGAATTGATTAGATTATTGATGCTGCATTCAAAAGCAAGTTTAAATTTTGTGTATAGCACTTCTAATGCAGGAAATAAAATCAGTGACATTCATCAAGATTTAGAAGGTTCTTTAGCAATGTCTTTTACAGATATCGTCAACACACAGGTAGATGTGTTGTTTTTATGCTTAGGTCATGGAAACTCAAAGAAGTTCTTAGAGAATAATTCATTTTCAAATACCACCAAAATCATTGATTTAGGAAATGATTTTAGATTAAACAAAGACAGCGTTTTTCAAAAAAGAGATTTTGTATACGGTTTACCAGAACTACAAAAAGAAAACATTCAAAAAGCGAATCATATTGCGAATCCAGGGTGTTTTGCTACTGCTATTCAACTTGCTTTATTACCATTAGCAAAATCAGGTTTATTAAATAATGATGTACATATAAATGCAGTAACGGGAGCTACTGGAGCAGGGACTTCCCTATCTCCTACTACCCATTTTACATGGAGAGACAATAACTTTTCCTATTACAAACCTTTTACCCACCAACACTTAGGGGAAATTAAAGAGTCTATAAAAACGCTAGACAATAATTTTAATACTGAATTAGTCTTTATGCCAAACAGGGGTGATTTTTCTAGAGGAATTTTTGCCACCGCTTATACGCATTTTGAAGGAAGCTTGGCAGCAGCAAAAGCCATGTATCAGGAATATTATAAGGATGCAAAATTTACAATAGTCTCCGAGAAAGAAATACACTTAAAACAAGTGGTTAACACCAATAAATGCTTGCTTCATTTACATAAGCATGAAAATAAACTACTGGTAACAAGCATTATTGACAACCTATTAAAAGGTGCTTCGGGACAAGCGATTCAAAATATGAACTTACTATTTGGTTTTGAAGAAACTGAAGGATTACAACTAAAAGCAATTTTTTTTTAACAACAACATACAACTAATAATAAACAAATGAAAATAGCAATTATAGGTACAGGTAATCTAGGTAAATCCATAGCCAAAGGGCTTATTACCACTAATGCAATTAGCACCTTGTATTTAACTAAACGAAACTTAGCATCCATAAAAGAGTTTGAAGCTTATAAAAACGTCTTCTTAACTAATGATAATAAAGAAGCTATCAAGAATTCTGATATTATTCTATTTGCAGTACAACCAGCACATTTTGCTCAAATATTAACTGAAATAAAACCATTATTAAAAGAACAACACACCATTATTTCTACTATTACAGGCTTTTCAATTGCTAAAATTGAAGAAGTTATAGGTACGGAAAATTTCATTATTAGAGCCATGCCAAACACAGCCATTGCCGTTGGAAAATCAATGACTTGCTTATGTGGTAATATCCAAGGATTAGAAAGAATAAAAGTGGCCGAAGCTATTTTTAACAGATTGGGAACTTCTATTATCATTCCTGAATCGCAAATGCAAGCAGCAACCGTAGTTTGTGCAAGTGGTATTGCTTTTTGGATGCGAATGATTAGAGCCACTACACAAGCCGCAATTCAATTAGGATTTGACGCTACTGAAGCACAAGAGCTCGCTATGCATACCTGCGAAGGAGCTGCCAGTTTATTAATTACCAATGGTAATCATCCAGAACAAGAAATAGATAGAGTTACCACCCCAAAAGGATGCACTATTGAAGGACTAAATGAAATGGAACATCAAGGATTGAGTTCTTCATTAATTCAAGGAATGGTTACTTCTTACAAAAAAATAAATACAATAAAATCGGAACAGTTATGAGTTTATTTAATGTATATCCTTTGTTTGACATTACACCTGTAAAGGCAGCAGATGTTTTTGTATACGATAAAAACGGCACTGAATATTTAGATTTATACGGAGGGCATGCCGTTATTTCCATCGGACACTCCCACCCTACTTATGTTCAAAACATACGCAAACAATTAAGTGATTTAGGATTTTATAGTAATTCCATTCAAAATCCTTTGCAAGAAGCTTTGGCTAAAGAATTAACCCAACAATCTAATTGTAATAATTACCAATTATTTTTATGCAATTCGGGGGCCGAAGCCAATGAAAATGCATTAAAACTAGCTTCTTTTCATACCAATAAAAAGAAAATACTTTCTTTTTCAAATTCATTTCATGGAAGAACCTCAGCTGCCGTTGCCGCAACAGACAATACCAAAATTGTAGCACCTATCAATGCACAACAAGAAGTTGAATTTTGTGATTTGGGTGATTTAACAACTGTAGAAAAAGCCTTACAAAAAGGCGATGTATGTGCTGTTATAATTGAATGTATTCAAGGCGTTGGTGGCTTGGATGAAAGTACAACTTCTTTTTACCAAGATTTAGCTGAGTTATGTAAAAAGTATCAAGCAATATTAATTGCAGACGAAGTACAATCGGGGTTTGGAAGAACTGGTGATTTCTTCGCCTTTCAAAAGCATGGGGTTCAACCAGACATTATCTCAATGGCCAAAGGCATGGGTAATGGCTTCCCTATTGGTGGTATTTTAATTCACCCAAGTATTAAAGCTTCTTATGGTTTATTAGGAACAACCTTTGGCGGAAATCATTTAGCCTGTGCAGCTTCTTTAAGTGTCTTAGAGGTTTTACAACAAGAAAAACTATTAGCCAATGCTACTCGTATTTCAGAATACTTTAAAAAGAAAGCAGCAGCTATTCCTCAAATTAAAAATATAAAAGGAAGAGGTTTAATGTTAGGACTAGAATTCGACTTTCCTATAGCCACATTAAGGAAAGACCTCATTTATAAGCAACACTTATTTACAGGGAGTGCCAAGAACCCGAATCTATTAAGAATTCTTCCGCCATTAACACTGAAAGAACAACATGTTGACTTCTTTTTTAAAGGATTAAAAACCGAGTTAAACAAACAACAATGAAAAAATACACCAACATAAAGGATCTTGAAAACATTACTGAAATTATTAAAGAAGCCATACAGCTAAAGAAAAACCCATATCTATATGAAGAGCTTGGAAAACATAAAACACTGGTAATGTTATTTTTCAATGCAAGTTTAAGAACCCGATTAAGTACCGAAAAAGCCGCAAAGAACTTAGGTATGGATGTAATGGTCTTAAACGTAAACGATTCTTGGAAACTTGAGTTTGATAACGGAACTATGATGAATTTCAATACTGCCGAACATATAAAAGAAGCCGCTCAAGTAGTTTCTCAATATGCAGATATTATTGCCGTTAGGGCTTTTCCTTCGTTAAAAGACAAGCCAAAAGATATCGCAGACGCGGTACTAAATAGTTTTGTTAAATATGCTTCTGTTCCTGTAATTAATATGGAAAGTGCAGTAGCACATCCTTTGCAAGCCTTGACAGATGCAATTACCATTGAAGAGTTAAAAACAAAGAAGAAGCCAAAAATAGTATTGTCTTGGGCGCCACATCCAAAGGCATTGCCACATGCTGTTGCCAATTCTTTTGTAAACATGATGTCTGAAATAGATGCCAATTTTTCCATCACACATCCCAAAGGATATGAATTAGATGCTCAACTAACAAAAAACATTCCCATTGAATACAATCAGAAGAAGGCTTTACAAAATGCCGACTTTGTTTATGTAAAAAACTGGAGTAGCTATTCGGACTATGGAAAAATACTCTCGAAAGATCCCAGTTGGATGTTAACCAAAGAAAAAGTAGGCACCGCAAAGTTTATGCACTGCCTGCCTGTACGAAGAAATGTTGTGGTGGAAGATGCTGTGCTAGATAGTAATGCATCCGTAGTTATTCAACAAGCAAATAACAGAACCTTTGCTGCTCAGGTAGTATTGAAGAAGATTATTGAAAACCTATCCTCATGAAAACACTTAAAATAATAAAAATAGGAGGCAATATTATTGACGATGCTAAAGCCTTGGACGACTTTCTCTATCACTTTTCTAAAATAGAAAGTCCCAAAATACTGGTACATGGTGGTGGTAAGTTAGCCACCAAACTCGCTGAACAAATGAATATGAAGGTTCAAATGACCGATGGTAGAAGAATTACCGATACTAAAACCTTGGATCTTATTACCATGGTGTATGCTGGTAAAATTAATAAGAGTATCGTGGCTACATTGCAAAAAAACACCTGTAACGCTATTGGTTTTACAGGAGCAGACGGCAATACCATTCTTTCTGTAAAAAGGCCTGTTAAAGAAATAGACTACGGTTTTGTGGGCGATGTAATTAAAGTAAATACAACGGTTCTTGAAACACTATTAACTCAAAATATTGCACCTGTTTTTTGTGCCATTACGCATAACAATGATGGACAATTGCTAAATACCAATGCCGATACCATAGCTGCTGAGCTTGCCATTGGTTTTGCGCAACAATATAAAACAGAATTGTATTACTGTTTTGAGAAAAGCGGCGTATTAATTAATGTAGAAAACGACAATTCAGTGATAGAGCATCTTAGCAAAGAAACCTACCAAGAGCTATTAGCACAACAAAGTATAGCTAATGGGATGTTGCCTAAACTGAATAATTGCTTTCACGCCATAGACCATCAAGTACATAAAGTATGCCTTGGAAAGCCAAGCATGTTATACAAACAAAATTCTAAACATACCACCATACAAGCCTCATGAAAACACTCGATAAATTAACTATTGAAGCGATAGAACTCTTAAAAAACCTCATCGAAACGCCATCTTTTTCTTCTGAAGAAGAAGAAACTGCAGCCTTGCTTGAAAATTGGTTTGTTCGTTATAACATACCTTTTCAAAGATCGGTACATAATGTATGGGCGGTTAACAAACATTTCAATGAACACAAACCTACTTTGTTGTTAAACTCACATCACGATACGGTAAAACCAAACAATGGCTACACTAAAAATCCTTTTAAAGCACTTGTAGAAGAGGGTAAACTATATGGCTTAGGAAGCAATGACGCTGGTGGGTGTTTGGTATCTTTATTAGCCACCTTTACTCATTTTTATGCACAAGAAAACTTAGCATACAACTTGGTATTTGTAGGTTCGGCAGAGGAAGAAAGTAGCGGTGCAAATGGTTTAAACAGCATGCTGCCTATTATTCCTAATATAGATGTAGCGATTGTTGGCGAACCAACTTTGATGGAATTAGCAATTGCCGAAAAAGGCTTGGTTGTTTTTGATGCAGTAGTAAAAGGAACACCAAGTCACGCTGCACATCCCAATACCAACAATGCTATTTACAATACAATTGATGTCTTAAAATGGTTTGAATCCTACAAGTTTAAAAAAACTTCTGAAAGCTTGGGTGCTGTAAAAATGACGGTTACACAAATTAACGCTGGGAAACAACACAATGCGGTACCTGCTGAGGTAGCCTTAGTAATAGATGTTCGTGTAAACGACCAATATACCAATCAAGAAATTGTTTCAATTCTTCAACAAGAAGCACCTTGTAATAGTATACTACCGCGTAGCATTCACTTAAACTCCTCATCCATTCCAATACATCACAACTTGGTAAAAGCAGGAATAGCTTTAGGAAGAAAAACCTATGGTTCTCCTACCCTATCGGATCAATCGGTATTGTCTTGTCCATCCTTAAAGCTAGGTCCAGGCGATAGTAAACGATCTCATACTGCTGATGAGTTTATCTACCTCCATGAAATTGAAGAAGGCATTCAACTATATGTTCAACTATTAAATAAAGTACTACACCATGAAACTCTGGGATAAAGGAATTAACATAGATAAAAAAATAGAACAATTTACCGTTGGAAACGATAGAGAAATAGACCTGCACATTGCTAAATATGATGTATTAGCCTCTATTGCCCATGCCAAAATGTTACATACTATTAACATTTTAACAGCACAAGAGCTTCAACAATTACTCACAGGCTTAGATGCTTTGCTTGTACAAATTGAGAATAATACTTTTGTTATTGAAGATCATTTTGAAGATGTACATTCTAAAATAGAATACGAGCTCACCCAACAATATGGCGATGTAGGTAAGAAAATACACACTGCCCGTTCTAGAAACGATCAGGTATTGGTGGCTTTACACTTATACTATAAAGATTCTTTGTTGGAAATTACCAGCTTAACCAAAAGCTTCTTTAACACGCTTATCCAATTGGCTAATACGCATAAAGAGGCATTATTACCTGGCTATACCCATTTACAAGTAGCCATGCCTTCTTCTTTTGGCTTGTGGTTTTCTGCCTATGCAGAGCTCTTAATTGACGATTTATATCTTGTGAATGCAGCTTTAAAAGTAGTAGATCAAAACCCTTTGGGTTCGGCAGCAGGCTATGGCAGCTCTTTTCCTATTGATAGAGATTTCACCACTAAAGAACTACACTTTGCAACTTTAAAGTACAATGTAGTAGCTGCCCAAATGAGCAGAGGAAAAAGCGAGCGTACCCTTTCCATGGCATTGGGGAGTTTGGCAAATACGCTAGCGCGTTTTGCTATGGACATTTGTTTGTATATGAGTCAGAATTTTGACTTTATATCCTTTCCTGATGCGCTTACCACTGGGAGTAGTATTATGCCGCATAAAAAGAATCCCGATGTTTTTGAACTTATTCGTGGTAAGTGTAATAAAATACAGGCCTTGCAAACCGAAATGCTTTTAATTACCAACAATTTACCAAGTGGCTATCATAGAGATTATCAGCTATTAAAAGAAAACATGCTACAGGCGCTTGAAAGCATGAAAGAGATTCTAGTTGTTTTCAATTATGCCATTCAACAGGTTATCGTGAAGGATATTGATTTAAATGCCAATAAATACCAATACTTATTTACGGTAGACAATATGAATACCTTAGTAGAAAACGGCATGCCCTTTCGAGAAGCTTATCAAAAAATTGGCAATGAAGTAACTTCTGGAACCTATATTCCCGATAGATCTAAAAAGCATAGTCATATAGGTAGTATGGGTAATTTATGCTTGGAACGTATTCAACAAAAAATGGAAAATAGTTAACTTGCAATTTAAAATATCGTCTTAAGAGCAGATAATTGAAGTTATCCGCTCTTAAGACGATAAACAATAAGGTTTTTTATTCTATTTTTTGTCGGTTTTCATCGTACAAACCAATTAAAACACTATTTCCTTGTTGATTTACTTTTAGACCTCCGTACTTTGCTTTTTCATATTTTTCGGCATCTCCTTCTTGAAAGAAATACGATTCTGCTCCAATACTTACCCTTCCCCACTTCATTAAATTATAACGTATTAAAAACTCTCCATCTTTAATTGGGTTCTTTTGGTTTTGCATGCGAACTTTTTTCGCTATTCCCTCTTCATTTAACTTTACCACACAATAGCCTCTTTTAGCAATACTATCAGTTTCTACAGTATTTGAAATAGCATAGCGCAATCGCATATAATCTCCTTGCATTAACGAACGAGGATCTACTGGGGCTAGTTCAAGCAACACCAATTGTCCATCTGCCAATAGCTTTTCTTTTTTAAAAATTGAACTATTAAATAGTATTAGCACTACTACTAAATTTACCAATATGAGTATCCATTTATATTTTTTCATTGTTTCCTAGCATTTTTGTGGTGAATAAATAGCATGCTAAAAACAGCACACCCGATACCAATAAGAGTATAGATTTGGTAAGCAAAGTAAAACTTAGATCGTAATAATACTGCGATACAAAATAGACCAATGCTAGTATTCCAATAACAAATCCTGTTTTATAATTAACCAAAAAGCAAAGTAAAACAAGTAGCATAGCTCCAGATATTGCGGGTGAAAACAATGTTGATAGTAGTATTAAAAAACTAAACACATAGAGTATGCCTTTGGTTTTTACAGCTGTTATTCCGTTAATTTTACCAATAATACTTACCACATACATTCCTATACTAATAAATATAATAGAAGAAATCCATATATAATTTTGAGAAAGTGGTAGCCCTCCTTTTTTACCTACAATACTCACGCCTATTATAAAAGAGATTAGCACACCAATTCTAATAGGATAGTACAATTGGGCTAGCTTCTTTGTTGCTGAAATTATTTTTGCTTCGTTTAAAAATACATAGGTTAAAATAAAACTTGTTATAGCAATATATACATGAATTAAATCGTACACTTCCGTATTTAATAGCAGAAATAAAAAGCTTCCATTGAGGATTAGTATGGATACAAACGACACTATATAATTTTGTGTAATTACCAAAGCACTCAAGGCAATAAGACCTATGATAATGGCTATACTATTTTCTCCAACATGTATTTCTGATAAACTAAAAGCTAACAAAACAAAGCCGGTAATGTATATTGAAATACTAAAAGTATCTAGAATAAGCTTTTGAGATATTTTATTAATTACTATAGCCGAAGCGATAGATAAACTTCCTACAACTGTCATTACTATTTCAGAACTATAAAGTCCTGAAATTACCAAAAAAGCTAAAAATGCCAACATGGCTAATACCCCTCCTAAGATTGACAATATTTTAATGGCTAAACTCGCTTTGTTTTCATCTGCCGCTTTATAGGCGTCTAAAATAGCCGCTTCATTGTACTCAAATTCGGCGCCTTCTGCGAAGCGAATACGATCTAAAAGTGCCTGTTTATTTGTTATTTTTTCCATTTCTTCTGCAATCTTATTAAAGTTTTTATAACCATACTTACACTAGCTATTACAAACAAGCCGATAAAGAAAATCATGCCTTCATCCTCTGTTATTTTTATAAGCAGTGCACAACTAATAACAATGCAACTAAATGCAATTACTGACAGGTTAAACACCTCCTTATGTTTTAATCCGTACCTAATTCCTATGGCATACAAAGCACTTGTTAACAACAACAATACCCAAAAAGCTTCTTGACTCCTACCAAAAATCCCTGTGGTAATACCTACAGTACTAAAAAACACCACTGCCAAGGCTAACAAATTTGTAAACCAACTAGGTACTTTTATTTTTGGATTTATGTTCTTTAAATACAAGAACCCTATTAAAAACGCGGCGTTGATACAGAATAGTAAAGCAAGTACAAAAACCTCAGACCAGTCTTGTGCTACCTGCTCTGCATACAATACCGTTGTTGTGTTTATGAGTGTTATAAACACCAACCATAAGGGAGCAAAGTTTGAAATGAGTACCCAAATAGCAATAGCCATGGTCCAACCCAAGAAAAAATCGTAGGCATTGGCACCCGTTTGGTATATCTGACCAAATACCGCAAACAGCACCCCTACCAATATGGAGGCACCCGTAAGAAGTATGTTTTTTATGTCTAGTGATATTTTAGCTATCACCAATACTAGGGTGGCACTTATAATACCCACTTCTAGGAATCCCAGTTTAAAAAACTTATGCAAACTTGCCCAGTTATAGGCAAAGAAGAAAATAATTCCTGCTGTGGTAAAGCCCACCCCTAAGCTAACAAAAAACAATCTCAAAAACTTTTGCCAAGCTGCTTTGTCGTGGTAAATATGCGTAGTAAGTATCTTTTGAATACTTTTTTCAGACCAGTTACTATGTTTGGCAATTATCTGAATGTCTTCTCTTTCAATATCTTTCATTCAATTTTATTTAATACTTGTTAACTATACTACTTAATGGTTAACGGTTATTAAAAATACTGATTTTTTAACTAAGCGTTACTCTTAACTTTTATTTAGTTTTCTCTTTCAATACTTGAACTGCTGCAATTCTAGCAATTTCTGTATAACTACTGGTTTCCGTTACAATTTTAGTGAGTTCGGATTCTGTTTTATTTTGAAACTGTTGTTTAAAGCTATTTACTTTCTTTTCTAATTCTTTTTGATTGGTTTTATTAGTTTCATTACCTAATTGCTGTTTAGGAAATAGCTTTTCCAAAATGAGCTCATCTGTTGTAATGAATAGCAACAAAAGAATTAAATACAGTAGGTTAACTTGAAACACTCCAAAACCAACTGTTATCGTTAGATAAAAGAAATTAATAAGTCCTATGAAGCCTAAGAGAATAGTACTTCCGAACAAGTATCTGTACAGATACTTGTTTCTAAAAAACAAAATACTCGATAAGAGTAAAAGTATAAAACCAAAATAGTGAGCCTTATTTAAAACAGTATTTGTTATTAATACATTTCCTATAGATATTAAAACAAGAACTATAGAAATTCCTATAGGTATAAACTCTTTTGTTTGTAATTTATTCATCAAATATGTGATAATGTTGTTATTAGTAAACTATAAAATAAATGCTAACAACAATCCCAATAAAAATAAGCCTTTGAAAAGTCTTTAGCTATTAAAGCCTGTTTATTTATAAAAATATGACCTACTCCACTGTCTCCAAACATTATGTGTTTATCTACATCTATTTGTAAAATTTGAATATCGTCATGTTGGTCTGCACCACAGTCTCTTGGATCCGATTGTGTAAATTCTGCATAGCCTCCTATTTTATGTCCCGTAGCATCGAAATATGCCCCAAAGGCTTCTTCTTGTTCTCCTGTTAAACTTTCAGTAAAATCCCAATAATTAGCATTGTTAAAAAGATAATCAAATTGTGAATCTTCCGAACCTCCTTTGTCTACACCTTTTTCAAAAGACAGCTGATGCAATTTAAAAACAGGCATTTCTTCGTAATCCTTAACTGTTAGAAAGGTAAAATCATTTAATGGTTCTTTCTCTAATTCTTCTTTTGAATGGTATACAATTACACTATCCTCTTCATACCAATCTGTTGCCGACAAAAAGAGTTGAAGAATTCCTTCTGTTGGAAAAAAGGCTAATGGAGGTATTTGTGCAAAATTGAGTTGTGCTACTAATACCATCGGTTTTCCATTTTTATCTTTTGGGTAGTCTCTTTCTTTTGGGAAAAATGGAATCCCTAAAAACTTACTGTCTTTTAAGTCTAAGTTATCTTCTAGAAGCTTTTCTTTTCTTGGTTTTGCAAGTATCTTAATAAATTCTCTTTCGTATTCTTTTAAGTCCGTTTCAAATTTCTTCAAAAAGTTAGGAATCATATAGCTATTTTTTTATTCATCTAAGCTAACAAATATATTGACTTCTCTCTTAATATATTATTCAGCAAACAGAACTCGTTGTATTGTAACCTAAATATTCCTTCAACAAACTTATAATATCTCCTTAAGAGCAGATATTATTAATTATCTGCTTTACAACAGATATTGTTGCATATCTGCTTTATTAAAGATATATTTGAAAAAACAACAGATGGTAGCAGTACTCACAGGAGACATCATTAATTCTAGAAAAGGAGACGTTGAGGCTTGGATACACCTATTAAAGGAAACGCTTAACACCTATGGAAAAGAGCCCAAAGATTGGGAGATTTTTAGAGGTGATAGTTTTCAGTTAGCACTAGACCCCCAAAAAGCATTACTTGCTGCCATTCATATTAAAGCAACCATAAAACAAACCAAAACATACGATGTTAGAATCGCCATAGGTATAGGAGAAGAAAGCTATAGTTCCCCTAAAATAACAGAGGCCAACGGTAGTGCCTATGTAAACTCTGGCGAGTGTTTTGAAAGCTTAAAAAAACATGCTTTAGCTATAAAATCCACTAATACTACCCTAGACAATACCTTAAATACCATGTTTAAACTATCGCTTTTAGTTACCGACAATTGGAGTAGCGTGGTTTCAAAAGTTATAAAAGCCGCCTTAGAAAACCCAGAAAAGAATCAAAAAGATTTGGCCAGCCTTCTTAACAGGTCGCAAAGCAATATAAGCGAAGCCCTAAAAAGAGGAGGCTACGACGAAATTATAAGCATGAATGAATTTTACCTAAAAAACATTACTTAACAATGATAGCCCTCGTATTAAAATTAGTAATTGCCCACGTTCTAGGAGATTTTGTTTTGCAACCTACCCATTGGGTAAAAGCAAAACAAGAAAAAACCTATGCCTCTAAATATTTTTACCTACACGGTTTGGTACACCTACTAGCCTTGCTGGTGGTTTTAGAATTTAACAGTACATACTGGCTGTCTATTTTAATTATTGTTCTTAGTCATTTAGGCATAGATTTACTAAAGCTTAAACTAGAAAGAAAAGTTAACGAGCCTTTTTTATTTGCCGCAGATCAGCTATTGCATTTAGCAGTTATAGCTCTTGTAGTATATGCAAATACCCCTTATACCATCGCTTTTTCAATACTATATACTCCTAATTTTCTTCTACTTATACTTGCTATTCTTACAATTTCTTTTGTATCGGCTATACTTATGAAAATTATAATGAGTAGATGGGTTTTAGAAGAAGACAAGTCGGAAGATTCCTTGGAAAGTGCCGGAAAATATATTGGTATCTTAGAACGTTTGTTTGTGTTTGGTTTTATCTTATTAAACCAATGGAGTGCCATAGGTTTGCTAATCGCAGCCAAATCTGTTTTCAGGTTTGGCGACCTTTCCAGGGCTAAAGATCGGAAACTAACAGAATACATACTTATTGGTACTTTACTTAGTTTTGGGCTCGCCATTTCCATAGGTTTATTGTATCAATACATCAGTAAACACTTATAAAATGAAATTTTACCACTAACAAGAACTAAAATTAATACAGACCTTAAGCATTGAAAAAGAAGAAAATGAAAAAAAGAAAATGGAAAAAATACATCTTTGAGTTTCTCTCAATATTTATTGCTGTCCTTTCAGCCTTTATGTTAAGTAATTGGAATGAAAATAAAAACAGTTCGTTAACTGAACAAAAGATTTTAACTGAAATAAAAAATGGAATCGCTTTAGATCTAAAAGACTTCGAAGCAAATTACATTCATCATAAGTTTAGCTTAAATATAAATAAGCAGTTAAGAAACGTATTAACCAATAAAAAACAGGCTAAGGATTCAATTAATCGCTACTATTTAAACCTATTTTCAGAATACCCTCCAGTTATTAATTATTCAGGTTATGAATCATTTAAAGAGTCTGGTTTAAAAATAATTAAAAATGATGCTTTGCGATTTCAAATAATTACTCTTTACGATTATTATTATGGCATTATTGAAAAAATACACACTGTAGACGAAACTAGTTTCTTTAAAAACTATTACCAACCTATAAATAAATTACTACACCCTTTTATGGAGTTTGACGCTGCTGGGAAAATAAATAAAATTAAGAACATCAATAGCTTGAGTACAACTCAGAAAAAGGAGATTTTAAGTTATCTCGCTATCATAGATAGAACTAGGAAATTTAAAATAATGCGCTATGAACAAATTATTAAGGAAATGAAAATGGTTGAAAAGAATATAGAAAAAGAATTAAAACAATAGCAAGGAACAACAGGTATCCCTAATAAAAAAATGAGGCTCCTCAATTAAAAGCAACCTCATTTTAGAGTCGTTATTTCAGCTAGGTTTTAAAAATAAAACGTCTTATTGCCCTCCAGGTATGGTAAACAGTACCGTATCTACAGCAGGATTTCCTGCACCAATTACATAACAAGCAAGTCCTTTTCCTTCACCAGTTCCTAGCATTAAGGTATAGGGTTCCGTTGAGGTTTTGTTAAAGCGTAGCAAGTACATGGTAGGGTCGTACGTATATTCAGTAATCACGGTAGCTCCATGTCCATCAGCAAAATTAAAACTGATATCAAATACAGGACCATCGGTATTCGTACTTTTTGCAATGCTCAAAATTTCATGCCCTTGTACGTTTTTGTATGATCCTGCCAAAATTTCTAGTGGTGCTGGACTAAGATAATTCATCCCCTTTACCGTTTTGTTATCAATAGTTCCTACTAATGATGCTACTGCTCGTACATCCTTGTTTTTTGCTAATGTTATATTGCAAACATTAGGAATCGTTATTGTATGCTGAATATTATCTATGGTAAATCCTGAAGTATAGGTTGTAACATTCACTCCATCTGTAGAAATAGCTATAGAAGAAATTTCAAACAGACTGTTTTGATTTGCTTTACTAATAATTTGTATAAAAGCTCCTTGTGCTAGTGTTTCACTTCCCGTTCCTTCTAACGAATAATACCCTGTATACCATCTTAATGGAGAAAGTAATGTTATTGGTTTGGTAGTTTCTGTTGCTAAACTCATAATAAGTAAGTATTGTTTTCCTACTCTATTTAATACAGGCTTTTCGGATTCCACCCTTATAATTACAACTCATCGTAGCCATACTATTGTGCTGCTTGTTTTGTAGTACATTACAAATTTGAAGAATTAAGCAACTGGTTTTTATAAAATAACTATAAGTGCCTGATATTTTGGTATAAGACGGCTAATTATGAGCATGCAATAAAAAAGAAACCAACTAAACCTAAGAATTAACAACCTATAATAGGCTCACTTCTATAAAATACGGTAAAACCTTACTTTAAATAGGGCTTTCCGTAAAGCTATTCGTTTTTTAAATAGTAGGTTTGGAAGCGTTTGTTTGAAACAAAGAATATGAATATTTCCAAACACTTTATATCTCGAAATACGATATACTAGATCCTAAATTTAGTACATTAGCTTCTTTAAATTCTGAAACAACATGAACAGAATAAAACAAATACTTGAAGAGAAAGGTATTAAGCAAACTTGGCTGGCTGAAAAGCTAGGTAAAAGCTACAATATGGTGAATGGTTATGTGCAAAATAGACAGCAACCACGGCTTGAAGTGCTAAATGAAATCGCCACAATTTTAGACGTGGACGTTAGAGAATTAATTGTATCGAACAAAGACAATAAACATGAATAAACAACAATTAGCAGCTAAAATTTGGGAATCAGCAAATCAAATGCGATCTAAGATTGAGGCGAATGAATATAAAGATTACATACTAGGTTTTATCTTCTACAAATACCTTTCTGACAAACAATTGAATTTTGCTAGAAAGGAAGATTTTGCTGAAGAAGATATAAAAGCACTTTCAGAAGAAGATCAAGAAACAGTAAATCACTTCAAAAAGAACATAGGTTATTTTATAGCTTATGATGACTTGTTTAGTACATGGATTGAAAAGAAACAAGACTTTGATGTTGCTAACGTTAGAGATGCTCTCTCTGCATTTAGCAGATTAATAAGTCCAGCACATAAAAAATTGTTTGAAGGAATTTTTGATACGCTACAAACAGGGTTGAGTAAACTTGGAGATAGTGCAGCCAAACAAACTAAAGCTATTAGCGACCTTTTGCATCTGATTAAGAATATTCCAATGGATGGCAAACAAGACTATGATGTACTTGGGTTCATTTATGAATATTTGATTGAAAAATTTGCTGCAAATGCAGGTAAAAAGGCAGGTGAATTTTATACCCCACATGAAGTTTCATATTTAATGTCTGAAATTGTTGCTGACCATTTAAAAGACAGAAAAGAAATTCAAATTTATGACTCCTGTAGTGGTTCAGGTTCATTGCTAATCAATATAGGTAACAGTGTAGCAAAACACATGGATGATAAAAACAACATCAAATATTTTGCTCAAGAATTAAAGAAAAACACCTATAACCTTACTAGAATGAATCTGGTAATGCGTGATATTTTACCAAACAACATTGCTACACGTAATGGTGATACATTAGAAGATGATTGGCCATACTTTGATGAAAACGATCCAGTTCACACTTACAATACTTTGTATGTGGACGCAGTAGTTTCTAACCCTCCTTACTCTCAAAAATGGGATCCAGCGAATAAAGATTCAGACCCACGTTATTCAAGATTTGGTCTTGCACCTAAATCAAAAGCTGATTATGCTTTCTTACTGCATGACTTATTTCACATAAAGCCTGACGGTCTAATGACTATCGTTTTACCTCATGGTGTTTTGTTCCGTGGTGGTGAAGAAAGAGTAATACGTGAAAAGCTGATTGAAGCCAATCATATTGACGCCATTATTGGTTTACCACCAAGTATATTTTTTGGAACAGGGATACCAACGGTGATCCTTGTATTAAAGCAGAAACGTGAAAACACAGACATTTTAGTAATAGATGCTTCTAAAGGATTTAAAAAAGATGCCAAAAACAACAAACTAAGAGCTTCAGATATAAAAAGAATCGTTGATACCGTTCGTGACCGCCAAACTACAGTGAAGTTTTCAAAAGTTGTTGAAAGAGAAGAAATACGTAAAAATGAATACAACCTAAACATACCAAGATATGTTGATTCTTCTGACAGCTCCGAAACATGGGATATTTATGCTTCAATGTTTGGGGGGATCCCAGTAAAAGAAATAGATGAACTTGATGATTATTGGAATACATTTTCTGATTTAAAAGAATCATTATTCTCAGCAAATTCAGAAGTTAATTTCGATTTAAAAGTTGACAATATTAGAGACGAAATTAATATTCAAAATAGTGTTCAAGAGTTTATAAACAACTTTAATATTTCATTTAGTTCATTGTCTAATTATCTAAAAGAGGAGCTCTTGAGCAACATGAATGCCGTTAACGTATCAAAACAAAAGACGGTATTAAGTGATGATATTTTCACTAGACTTGTAAACATTCCACTTATTGACAAATACAAGGCTTATCAAGCTTTGGCTGATGAATGGGATGTGATTAAAGTGGACTTAGAAATAATACAAACAGAAAGTTTTGAGTCTACAAAATTGGTTGACCCAAACATGGTTATCAAAAAGAAAAATGGTAAAGAACAAGAAGTACAAGATGGTTGGATTGGGCGAATCATGCCTTTTAGCTTAGTTCAAGAAACTTATTTACAAAATGAATTAAATGCCCTACAAAAAAAAGAAAATCGTTTAGGTGAAATAAAGGCTGAATTTGAAGAAATACTCGATTTACTATCTGAAGAAGAAAAAGAAGAAGAAACAGTAAATGAGGCTAAGGATTCGTTTGTGAATGCCGCAGTGATTAGGGAGGCAAAAATCTTAAAGAAAGAACTCAAAGAAAACGGTGTTTTTGAAAATGACAGCTATGAGTCTAAAATCTTAGAAGTCGACAAACTAATAGCTGAAGATAAGAAACTAAAAAAGGAGTTTAAATCAGAATCTGCGGAACTACATTTAAAAACAAAAGAGACAATTGAAAACCTTACTAATGAACAAGTCTATGCATTACTAGAATTAAAGTGGGTGTCCCCTATTATTCATGCTATGGATGACCTCCCAAAATCTATTGTCAATGAACTAACCGCAAAAATTGAAGTGCTTTCAGAAAAATATAAAACAACATATTCTGACGTAGCTATTGAAATTAGTAAAGCGGAAAGCACTATGTCATCTCTCATTGATGAACTTGATGGTAATGAGTTTGATATGAAAGGTTTGCATGAATTGAAATCATTATTAAATAGAGAGGATTAAATGAAAAAAAACAATATAAATCCTGAAGTTCGCTTTGCGAGAAATAATGATGATTGGGTAACTGGAAGAGTAAAAGATTTACTTTTAGAAAGAAACACTCAATCTGCAAAAAGTGCTGATTACCCTTTAATGGCATTTGTTGCAGGTAAAGGAGTAGCTTCTAAGGGCGAAAGATATAACCGTGAATTCCTTGTAAATGACCAAGACAATAAAAAGTATAAACAGACTGAATCTGGTGATTTTATTTACAGCTCAAATAATTTAGAGACTGGCTCAATAGGCTTGAACAATTACGGAAAAGCATCAATTTCACCCGTTTACAGTATTTTCCAACCAACGGAAAAAGCCGATTCAAATTTTATTGACAAACTATTTTCTAAAAACAGTTTTATCAAACAAATGATTCGATGGCGGCAAGGAGTCGTTTATGGTCAATGGAGAATTCATGAATCTGATTTTCTAAATATTAGCATAAAGTATCCTTCAAAAACTGAACAAAATCAATTAGGTAAATATTTTAAACAGCTTGATCAACAGCTAAAATTTCATGAGCAGAAGCACTATAAAATAATAAATTTAAAAAATGCAATGCTGTCAAAAATGTTTCCTAGAGAGGATATTAAATCACCTGAATTGCGTTTTAAACAATTTAAAGAACCATGGAAATTAATTAAACTAAATAAGCTTGCTGATTTTAATCCGAAATCCGATCTGCCAAATCAATTTAAATATGTAGACCTAGAATCAGTTTCAGGTACAAAAATGATTGGTTTCAAGAAGGTAGAAAAAGCAAATGCTCCATCACGGGCTCAAAGATTAGCTCGACAAGGAGATTTATTTTACCAAACAGTTAGACCTTATCAGAAAAACAATCATGTCTATGACAGATGTGACAATGATTTTGTGTTTTCTACAGGTTATGCTCAATTACGACCTAATATAGATAGCAACTTTTTATTAAGCTTGGTACAAAACGACTGTTTTGTCAAGTCAGTTATGATAAGATGCACTGGAACAAGTTATCCAGCTATCAACTCAAATGACTTATCCGAAATAGAAGTTCTTATTCCTAAAGACCCGCTTGAACAAGAGAAGATCGGCTTATACTTTAAAAATCTTGATTATCTGATAAACCTTCATCTTTTAGAGATAAAAAAAATACAAGACATAAGAAAAGCTTGTACAGATAAAATGCTAACCTAATTCTATTCAAAAAACACTTTAAGAGAAATGACATTTACAAAAGAATCAGAATTCGAGGAAGCATTAATACAAGCCTTATTAAAAAAAGGTTGGGAAAAGGAAGTAATAAAAAATTCAACTGAGAAGGATTTACTTGACAATTGGTCAAAAATACTTTTTGACAACAACAGAGATATAGATCGTTTAAATGATTTCCCTCTAACAGATGGAGAAATGCAACAAATTCTGGAGCAAATTAATACTTTAAGAACTCCATTGAAATTGAATGGATTTATCAATGGTAAAACGGTTTCTATCAAACGGGATAACCCAGATGATAAACTTCATTTTGGTAAAGAAATTAGTTTAAAAATATATGACCGTCATGAGATTGCAGCTGGTCAAAGCCGTTATCAAATTGTTCAACAACCACAGTTTAAAAGCAAGTCTAAAATCTTAAATGATAGACGTGGTGATTTAATGCTTTTGATTAATGGAATGCCATTAATTCATGTAGAACTGAAAAGAAGTGGTGTATCAGTTAGTCAGGCTTATCATCAAATTGAAAAATATTCAAGAGAAGGAATTTTTTCAGGTTTATTTTCATTAGTTCAGCTATTTGTAGCAATGGAACCTGAAGAAACAAAATACTTCGCTAACCCTGGGCCAGATGGAAAATTCAACAAAGATTTTTATTTTAATTGGGCAGATTTTAATAATGAACCAAAGAACAATTGGAACGACATAGCATCTTCTTTATTATCTATACCAATGGCTCACCAGTTAATTGGTTTCTATACTGTGCCAGATGCTAATGATGGTGTTCTAAAAGTGATGCGTAGCTATCAATACTTTGCTGCTAATGCTATTTCTGACAAGGTTGCTAAAACGGATTGGAAAAGTAAACATCTATTAGGTGGTTTTATATGGCACACAACAGGCTCAGGTAAAACAATGACCAGTTTTAAATCTGCACAGCTTATAGCCAACTCACAAGATGCTGACAAGGTTATCTTCTTAATGGATAGAATTGAACTTAGTACGCAATCCTTAAAAGAATATCGTGGTTTTTCAGATGAAAGCGAAGATGTACAAGCAACTGAGAACACAGGTGTTTTGGTTACCAAACTGAAAAGTAGTGACCCTGCAAACACATTGATAGTTACATCAATCCAAAAAATGAGTAATATCAAAGACGAAGATGCTGGTCTTAATGCTCGTGACATTCAGATTATGAATGATAAAAGGATAGTGTTTATTATTGATGAAGCTCACCGTTCCACTTTTGGTGATATGCTTGTTGATATAAAAGATACTTTCGCTTCAGCTATATTTTTTGGATTTACAGGTACTCCCATACAAGAAGAAAATCAAAAGAAACTGAACACAACTTCAACGGTGTTCGGAGACGAATTACATCGATACAGTATTGCAGATGGTATTCGTGACGGTAATGTTCTTGGTTTTGATCCTTACAAGGTTTTAACATACAAAGACAGGGATTTAAGAAAAGCCGTTGCTCTAGAAAAAGCAAAAGCCGTTGACGAAAGAGAAGCGCTATCTGATCCAGACAAAAAGGAAGTCTTTAATAGATTTATGAAAGACGTTAAGATGGCTGGCTACCTTAATGATGCAGGAAATTATGTAAGAGGTATTGAAGATTATTTACCGACCTCACAATATGATAGAGATGAACACCATCAAAAAGTAGTAGAAGACATTCTAGAAAATTGGCTTGTCTTAAGTCAAAACAATAAGTTTCATGCAATTTTTGCTACAAGCAGTATAGCTGATGCAATACTCTATTATCGATTAATCAAGAAAAAAAAACCTGATTTAAAAATCACTACTCTTTTTGACCCTACTATTGATAATAATGGGAATACGGAATACAAAGAAGATGGTTTGGTTGAAATCATGTCTGATTATAACGCTCAATATCAGCAAGATTTTAGACTAGCAAATCATGCAAAATTCAAAAAGGATATTGCATCAAGGCTTGCCCATAAAGAGCCATATGTAAGAATAGAAAACAATCCTGAAGAACAGATTGATTTATTAATTGTAGTAGATCAAATGCTTACAGGTTTCGATTCCAAATGGATTAATACTCTTTATATGGATAAGAAAATGCAATATGAAAATATCATTCAAGCATTTTCTCGTACCAACCGTCTTTTTGGACCAGATAAACCTTTTGGAACAATTAGATATTATCGTTTACCACATTCGATGGAACGTAATGTTGATAATGCCATCAAATTGTATTCTGGTGATAAACCAGTTGGTCTTTTTGTAGAACATTTAGATTCTAACCTCAAATCAATAAATCAAATTTTTGACGAGATATCTGAGCTCTTCACTTCTGCTGGAATAGATAACTTTGCAAAGCTGCCTGCCGACTTAGCTGTAAGAGGTCGTTTTGCCTCCTTATTTAAAGACTTAAATAGTTATTTAGAAGCTGCTAAAATTCAAGGATTTAATTGGAGTAAACTTGAATATGAATTTGGTAAAGGAAAAAGTAAAACAGTTATCAACTTACATTTTGACGAGAACACTTACTTGATTTTAGCACTTAGATACAAAGAGCTTTTCTCATCAGGTGGTGGCGGAGGAACTTCTGATGTACCATTCGAAATTGAAGGATATTTAACTGAGATTGATACTGGTGTTATTGATGCCGATTATATGAATTCTCGCTTTGAAAAATACCTCAAAACATTGAAAAATGGAGATGTTGATAAGGCTGAACTTCAGAAAACTTTAGATGAATTGCATAAGTCCTTTGCTTCTCTTTCACAAGAGGAACAAAAGTTTGCAAGTATCTTTTTACGAGATGTTCAACGTGGTAGTGCGAGTATAGAAAGTGGAAAGACTTTCAGAGATTACATCACGGAATATCAATTCAATGCTAAAAATGACCAAATTCATAAGATTTCAAATATTCTAGGATTGGAAGAAGCCAAACTTAGAGGAATGATGGATTCTGGAGTTACAGAGAAAAACATCAATGAATACGGTAGATTTAATGAATTAAAAGACACCGTAGATAAAACTAAAGCAAAAGAATACTTTGAAAAGTTAGAGGGTAAAAAGATCCCTGCTTTTAAAGTGAATATTAAAATTCAAAACTTACTTCAGAAGTTTATACTTGAGGGTGGGTTTGAAATATAAAATAGAATTCAAAAAACAAAACCTTTGAAAAAGAAACTATTCATAATCACCCTAAGCATTGGTCTCATAGGCCTTTTCTTATACTATCTTGCTTGGTTATTCTCCCCAGGGAGTTATGCAAAAGCTGAAAGATATGTAGTACCTGTTTCAGAAGAAGTATTGATAACTATTATAAACGAAGTAAAAGCAGAGCATCCGGAAATAGCTCCGCAACCAGTTCGGTATTCAGATGGGAAACATACACATTGGCATTCCACCTATTTTCAATACCAAGACAACCGACAACATATACATACTTGGACTAGGAAAAAAAATAAAACCCATACTACTTTTGCTTTTGTAGGCTATAAAGGTGAGAATAGCATGGAAGGCTGGATTGCTGCCAATGCATATTTTTGGTGGTGGAAGAACGCTAAAGCTAAAAGAAGGTTTGAGACTAGAATCCTTCACAAAATTAAAGAGAAAATAAAAGTACGAGGACTTTAAATAGTTTAAATCTTAATACTCCAAAGAGTTTTTCTCCTTCTTTAATCGTCAAAAAAATGTTAAAAAAGCGTACAACCTCAGGCATTTATACAAAAAATTGCTATCTTAGTTGTGCTATAGAAATTGTATGTTTTGGCACATAGGCCAATTCCCTTTCCAAAACAAATCCCTTTAACACATTCAATTTTAAATAACCTTACATGCTATTGTGCTATTTAGTAGCCATTATGAAAATGTAATTATTAATTTAAAAATTGGAAATTATGAAGTATTATTTAACAGAAAACAAGTTAACAGACGAAAGTAACTATGTAGCCCGTGTATTGGTAGAACGTACCATAGATCAGGAAACCTTAATTACTAACATGTTGCGCAAGCGTAACCTAGTAAGTAAAACAGATATTGTTGCGGTATTGAATTCTTTATACGAAGAAGTTATCCAATCCATTATTGATGGCTATAATATTACCTTACCCATTGCTAATATTGGTTATTCTATTACTGGTGTTTTTGACACTAAGAGAGAGTTTTTTATAGTAGACAAACACAAATTGCATATAAACCTTAATGGCGGGAAATTGATAAAAGATCTTGCTGGAAACATCGTGTTAAAAAGAGTAAAAAAACCAACTGCAAGTACAGAAATTACCGATGTAATGGATATTAGTTCAGAGACTTTGAATACAGACCTTACCTCCGAGGGCATTTTTGAACTAAACGGGAGTCGCTTAAAAATAGCAGGGGAGCATGCCGATATTGGCTTGTACTTTGTAGCCGAAGATGCTACTGAAACCAAAGTAGCACATTTAGCCGTAAACAGTCATAATAAAATTATAGCCCAAGCGCCTACCCTTGCACCAGGTAATTATCTTATTCGAATAAAATCGCAAGCCACAGCAAATAATGGTGTATATTTAAAAGAACTACGGATAACTGATACTCTTTTTTCATTAACCGTAGCCTAATACAAAGTTACTCTACCTCAATAGTTAAAAAAGCTATTGAATTTCTTTTAAAAGAAGCTATTTAAAAAAACATGTATAAATCTTAACAAAATTCACCCGTACGAGTGAGTACTAGTCACTCGTACGGGTGAATAATACTCACGAGTAGCTGTGACTAACTGTCACACGTACGAGTGATTATAACAAACAAGAGAATCAATGTTTTGATAACAGACTTTATAGACAATTCTAAAGAAAAAAAGCCTTAACTTAAAGCATTCTACTTAAAAAAATAAGGTAAAACCTTACTCTAAGTATGGTTTTTTAGGAATCCCCTTTTGTTTAAAATAGTAGGTTTGCTTCTCCTCTTAGCCAAACATTAAAATAGAATATGTCTAAAACAACACCAATTATGAAAACAACAATCATTAAACAGCTCTCCTTACTATTCTTACTCCTATTCTTCATTGGATGCGCTACCATTCCTCCAGAATTCTTAGTCGCCATGCAAAAAGAAAAAGAAGGCATTCAATTATTAAAAAAACGCCACCAACAAACGGTACTAGAGTTAACAGAAAACTGGTATAATGAGCGTCGTAATCGCTTGTTATATATAAAACAACTAGAAATTAACAAGATCACCTTAAGTGTAAACAATCCGAATGGTAAGGGAAACATTACCGTACTTAAAAAAGACGCCTTGGCTATAATTGAAAAACAGTTTAGCGAAGGTTTAAACATGGCTGCCAAAATAAAACAACAGTTGCTACAGGGCTATGCCGATACCGAAAACTGGCGTAAATTGGTAAAACTAAACGCTATTAATCTTGAAATGACACAGTCCTTAACCGATTTGAATGCTTCGCAAAGAGCTTTTTATTTAGAATTGGTGGGGCAGAATGTCCCCTTCCCTAGCGATTTTATAAACCAGCAAACTCAAGAGCTACTTACTAAATAAAAAACAACATCATGACACCTAAAGAAAAATATGTCAAAGCATTCAATGATTTATTAGAAGCTCAAAAAGAAGTACAAGCTGCGGAGAGCAATCCTTTTAATTTAGGCATGCCCACCCATCTTGGACTATCCGACGAAACCTTTATTACCAATGAACAGCTAACAGAATTAAGCACTATAATTGGAGAAGCAGCAAACGACAATCAGAAATTTGCTAAAATATGGAACCTTGGTACCGATATTATCTTAAAGGCAAAATCGATCTTTTTATAAGAGATTAATTAACTTAAAATGTGCTACTACTTATAATGAACCATTAGATACTTTTCTGAAATTTAGGAAAGTATCTTTTCATTTCTTCTTATATAGTATTTTAGTTATAATACTAAAAGTCTTATTATCTTTCGTTAAACTTAAAAATTGACTAAAGCTCATAAAGAAATGACTAAAAAAGAAATAGCAAAAACCTATATTTCCCATCTTGAAAATGGAAAGATTAAGCAAGTAATAGCATTGTTTACTCAAAATGGAATTGTTGAATCTCCTTTATATGGAATTAAAAAAGCAAGTGATTTTTATTTAGAATTGAGTAACGATACCACAAATTCTGAACTATCACTTTTAGGCATCTTTGAAGAGCAGGAATCAAATACGATTGCTCTTTATTTTACGTATAAATGGACTTTAAAAAACAATCAGATTGTAAAATTTGATGTGGTAGATATTATAGAGTTTGATAATGATAATAAGATAAGTAAACTAAAAATTATCTACGATACGGTTATAGCAAGAAAGTTAGTGGAACAATTATAAAAATTAGGGCTAGCTTTATAAGCTCTTTGGAAATTAAATATTTCTTTAATAGAAAGTCGATTATAAAATCATTAAACACTTAAGTTATATAAAGATAGAAGATACTCCTGTAGTATCTTCTATCTTTTTGGTATCTTAGCCTTTGCTAAGAAAAAGAACTAAAAAAATGCAAACTAAACCTATTTTAAGTAGTTTACTAAAGCTATTATTGATTCTCTCTTTTATTCTTACTTCTTGTAAAAAAGAGACGAATAAGAAAAGTATACCTAAGTTTAATCTAATAACAGATATTACTAATTTTAAGAAAAAGATGTCCGAATTGGACACTATTAAAATTTGGTTTAACCATTCCGTTTGTACTTATAGAGGAGTTGAACGAGTTAAAATTACAAAGGAATCAGATTCCATAAAAATAAGAACAGAATATAAAGAACAGACATTTGAAAAGGCCCCTAAATGGAAACTTGTTTTTGAGAAGAAAATTCCTAGTACTGATACAATATGGAAATTTGAGGAGTTTTTAATACGAAATAACAAAAGACAGCGTCTCAAAAAACTTGGAACTCTTCAAATTTCTCACAATAAAGTTAAAGTGCATTATACAGCCAATGGTTTAGCCGATTTAAATAGATTTATGGCTGACTATTATGAAACAATGAAGATATTACATCCTGAAAACAAGAATGGAATTTACGGAATTGAAACCATCGAAACCGAAGAAATAGAATAAAACCTTTTATAAAATTAACTTAAAAAATGAATTATTTAATTAGCATTGGAAAGAAAAGAACCATACTAATCTCAATTAGTATTTTATTGGTCTCAATTCATACCATCTATTTTTACCACACTACTAAACCAGAAATAGAAACTAAAAAACTTATCCAGCAAATAATACGTTTCTTACTTACTGCTGGGCTTTTACTACTGGTTTATAAAGGAAAAAATTGGGCTAAAGTTGTGTTGATTGTTTTACTTTCTTTAGCGCTTTTATCTGCATTAATTGGTATAGTTAGCATTAATGCTCCTTTTATAAATAAAGTCCCTTTACTGGTAATGACTTTTGTCTATTCCATGGCCATTCATCATTTTGGTTTTGCTAGTAGTTATAAAGCCTTTTTTAATTTCCAGAATAGTTCAACAGGTTCAATTCCTACAGCTGAACAAATAACAGTGTCCGAAAAACCACTAAATAACAAGGCAGAAATGTCTACTGTATCTTTTGAACAACTAATGGAATCGGAAAAGTTTTGGAACATTATAGAAACTAGTAAATCTAAAAGTTCTGGAAACTATGAGCTGCAACAAACTGAACTTAAAAATGAATTACAAAAACTAACTGCAAATGAGGTGTTAGAATTTGACAATAAGTTTAGAACCTTACGTGGTGAAATTTACAATTGGGATTTTTGGGCTGCTGCTTATCTTATAAACGGAGGTTGCTCTGATGATTGTTTTTCTGATTTTAGAGCTTGGTTAATTGGACAAGGAAAAACAGTTTTTAAAAATGCTGTTCGAAATATTGAAACACTTTCTGAACTTGAGGAAACAAATGATGGAGACTGGGAAGGCTTAAGTTATATTGCTCCTGACGTTTATCAAGAAAAAATAGGAAATGATATGCCCAATGGTATTCGTGAAAACTTTGAGATAACAGGTGAAGAATGGGAAGAAGAAACCGATGACTTAAAAAATAGGTTTCCTAAACTATGGGCTAAATTTGGAATAGAATACTAGTTTATTTCATTTAGAAATATACTTATAATTTATACTATTAAAACAATGGATAAACGAATTCTAATATCCTTAGCTACTGTCATATTTCTTAGCTGTAACAAACAAAAAAAGGAGACTATAAAAACTAATACAAAAGATAGTTTTCTAACAAAAAAAGAAGATCATAATTTAAAAACAAAAAGTATTATAAGGTACTTCCCAAAAGAAAAAGAAGTTGTTGAATTTGACACAGTCATTGCAGCAAAAAACCTGAGAATTACAATTCAAAGTAAATTTCTTGACTCTTATGTAACTAACGAATTTGATAGTGAGGGTATAAAATATATTGACAAGTACAGAAACAACGAAAAGCACTTAATTATTAAACAGTCAAATAAAATTATAATTGACACAGTATTTAGAAAGAATAACTTTGAAAAGCTCGCAGGAAAAGACTTTCTTAAAATTGCTCAATTTCACGACTATTCATTCAATGAAATTAAAAATGACACCATTGAATTATTTGGACTAATTAGTAAACCAGAAACTGATTGGTCGTTCGTCTTTAATCATTATTTTGATTTAAGTACTAAAAAGTTAAGAATTGAAGAATATAACGATGACGAAATATAAAAACATACAAAATTAACCAATTGTACTATGAATAAAATTAACTTTAAAAAATGGGCTTTCCGTTTTACCATATGGCTATTAATCCTAAATACTGCTATTGCTTACCTTATAATAAATCATACTGATTTTCCTGGTGTTGAAAATAACACAGGCATACGTATACTCTTCTTTAGTATTCTATCTACTATTTTATTGATACTATGTATTACTTTTATTATTATCAGTACTATAAGAAAAGAGCAAAAGAATTATCAATACTGGATTTCTGTTATCGGAATTCTTATTTTCGGGGTGTTTCCTTTCATTGCTAGCTTTTTTTAATCAAGTTTTTATTGTTGATACTTTTGCTAAAAAGAGGCACATAAAAACATTAATAGAAAAAAATGAATACTAATAATAATATCTCAAAAATTAAAAACAATATTCAAGACAAAAACTCTGAAGCTTGGAAAAAGTTATGTGAGTATGTTGACCTTGTTGCTAAAAAAGGGAAAAAGGAATTTTCTCCAAGGGAATATTTAGGGGATGAACTATTTGCTCAAATTTACACACTACCAAAATCTATAAGTAAATTAAAAAAGGTTAAAAGAGTTTGGCTTTATGGAAGTAAACTTAAAAGAATTCCACCAGAAATAGGGCAAATGAAATCTCTTGAATACTTTGACCCCTATACCTCATATGATTTAAAATGGTTTCCATATGAATTAACAAACTGTAAAAAACTAAAAGATAGTCGTATTAGCACAAGAGCATTATTTGGAAATTTTAAAAATAGAAAAGCATTTCCAAAACTTGATCATAACCCAGTTAGATACGATAATGAGAATTTGAAATGTAGTGTTTGCGAAAAGCAAATATCATATGATACAACCAATCAACTATGGATAACTCTAAGAATTGGAACAGATACTGTACCTCTACTTGCTAATTTATGCTCAAAAGAATGTGAGAATTCTTTACCTCACCCCCCAAAAGATTATGTTCAATATCCTCACAAAGGTGGAGCAGATTTAGTCCAACAACCAGATGAAATTGAATTATTAGATCTCAAAATTGCTGAGGAAGAAAAAGCGGATAAAAGTACAAATCAATCTATAAAAAAAACTCTGGAAGGAAATTCAAAACCTTCTCTCTTAAAACTGGTCAGAAAAATATGGGAGCAATAAAAAGGAAAGTAGTGCTTAAAATAATAGCTATAGTTAATCCATCCCTTGTCACATATTCTTAGGACTCTATACAAAACCTTTTAGAAATTAAAAATTACTGTGTAAAAGGTTCCAACTCTCTAATTTTTCAGATTACCTATTTTTATAGTAAACAACTATACATCTCATTAATCGCTTCAATAATAGTTTTACCATATCCTCTTACGATACTATATTCAGAATTATATTTTAATCCATTATAAATCTTATTTCAAAAATACTTAATCGTTTTAAAATTACACTACTCGATAATTTAATAATTGCTTTTATTATAGTATTTATAGGTACTCATCAGACTAGAGCTTATAATAAGTTTATTGTTTTAGGAAACTTAAACTAGCTCTTATTTTTTATACATCGTAAAAAAATTATTATAAGGGTGTAACAATGCAAAGATTGATGCATCTAAGTTGAAAACATAATAATAAAATGATAAAAAATACTTTAGTTTTGATGTTGTTATTAGTAATCAACATCAGTTTTGGTCAAGAGAAAGCAATTAAAATAGAAGTAGTTGGAACAGGAGCTCCTGTGTTATTCCTTCCCGGATTTATAACCCCTGGTGCTATTTGGAAAGAAACTATAAAAAACCTTACTACAAAAAACGAAAGTCATCTTTTTACCTATGCTGGTTTTAATGGAGTTGCCCCTATTGAAATGCCTTGGTATAAAAATGTAAAAGAAGCTATTTTTAAATACATCGAAAAAAAAGATTTAAAAGGGATTCGAATAATAGGCCACAGTATGGGAGGTAATTTAGCTATAGATATTGCTGCCAAATTTCCTAAAAGAGTAAACAAAATAATTATTGTAGATGCCTTGGCTTGCATGCGAGAAGTAATGATGCCGGGAGTTGCCGCTAGTAACTTGAAATATGAAAGCCCGTACAATAAAAACGTATTAAATATGAGTGCTGATCAATTTAAAGGAATGGCAACTAATATGGCAGGCTTTATGACCATGAACGAAGAGAAGAAAGCATTGCTTACCAAATGGATTTTAAACGCAGACCGTAAAACATATGTATATGGCTATACCGATTTATTAAAGTTAGATTTAAAAGATAAATTAAATACCATTACAGCAAAAACACTCATTTTAGGAGCTTCTTTTCCGAATGCCACCAATGCAAAAGCTAACTTTACAAAACAATATGCTAACCTTGCAAACAAAACAATAGAAATGGCTTCTAATAGCAAGCACTTTATTATGTTTGACCAACCAACATGGTTTTATACAAAAGTAAATACTTTCTTAGAAAATGAATAAGAATCTTTTCGAATCATTACACAAACAATATTATACAATGGTAAACCAAATGTGTCTTGGTTTTGTGAAAGGAGATTATGATGTTGCTAGTGATTTATCGCAAGAAGTATTCATTATTATATGGAAAAAACTAGACACGTTTAAAGAGACTTCAACTCATAAAACTTGGATTTATAGAATTACTGTAAACAAATGTTTAGAGTTTATTAGAAAGGAAAAAAATAAAAAAACAGTTCCTATTTCAACCTTTGCCCATGAGTTAAAAGAAGCACATGCAGAGAAAAAAACAGATGAGCATAATGAATTGTATACGGCCATTGGACAATTAAAAGAATTGGACAGATTAATTATTATGATGGTGTTAAATGGGCAAGAGTACGAAGATATCTCTGAAGTTATAGGAATAAACCCTATAAACACAAGAGTAAAGATTCACAGAATTAAAAAACGACTTAAAAAAATACTAAGCAATGGATAATGAATTTAAAGATTTGCAACGCAAGTGGGAAAAACAAAAGAGCGAACTAGAAGGGAACTCTTCTAACTTTAAGCAGCTAGTATCTAAAATTGAAAACAATAGAAAAAAAGGATTGTCTTTTCATTATGGAAATATCATTATTTTATCAATTACCTTGATTGGACTTTTCTTATTTTTCTACTTTGTAGCTCCTGTTAAAGAATTGTTGAGTAGAATTGGTGTTGGTTTTATGATGATTGGTATTTTATTAAGAACCTTAATTGAAATTAGCAGTAGTATAAAAGCTAAAAAGATTAATAAATTAGACAGCACTTTAAAAACAACGGAATTAACCATTAGTTTTTACAAGTTTAGAAAAAGAATTCATGGGCCTATTACCCTAATTATTTTTGTTTTCTATTTAGCTGGTTTTTATATGATAAGCCCAGAATTTAGCAACTACTTTAGTCTTTGGCAAATGATTTTAATGGATGTTTCTTGCTTTGTAATCATTACTTTTATTTACATTCAAATAAGAAAAGGGATACAAAACGAAATGACTCTTTTATTAGAAACTATACAATTAAAAAAAGAAATTATTAAAGAATAACTTATAATAGTGCTACTAGAACATATTCGTATTCGTTAATTTGGAGGTTTCTGAAGAATACATGCAGGTTATTTATGCTACAAATGTACACTAGTCTAAAACACAATTCACTAGCTATAGAACTATAACAAATAAGAAACCAACCATACAATATATAGACCTTCAACTATATTTAAACAGCATCTAATAAGAAAATAAAAAAGGGAGCATACAATTAGTATACTCCCTTTTTAAAATAATTTATTTACCTAAATACTCCTTAGAAAAACCTAAGAAATTTAGATTTCTCTTTTCCAAAACTAAAGGTTAGCAATAGCTCATGACTTCCCGAATTAAAATCTCCTAAATTGGTAAAGGTATGATCGTACGCATATCCCATTCTCAACTGCTCTGTAACATTTAAGCCAAAGATTGCCGAAAACGAATCGTCGTATCGATAAGACAACCCAAACTCAATATTATCATACAATAATACATTTGCTGAATACTCAATAGAAACTGGTGCGCCTGTAGCCACTTTTGCTAAAAACGATGGTTTAAACTTTACATCTTCACTCATTTGAAAAACATAGCCTCCTGTAAAAAAATAATGGGTTTCTTCTAAGGCTTTAGAAACAATACCGCTACCTCTTTCAAAATGAATTGTTTTTAACAAGTTTGGAGCAGATAGGCCTAAATAGTACCTATCTGTATAATAATAAAATCCAACTCCAAAATTAGGATTTGTTTCATTTAAATTATTCTGAAATGCGATATCTCCCGAATTTACTGTATTTAAAAACGATAAGGGAGCCGATAAAAATGTAACTCCTGCTTTTAAACCAAAGGCTAATTTAGCCCTTTCATTTACTTGCAATGTGTAAGAAAAATCTGCAAATACATTTTGCTCAGACAAAGGACCTATTTTATCTGAAATAACAGACAATCCCATTCCTACATTTTTACCTAAAGGAGCCTGTGCATTAAATGTAAATGTTCTTGGAGCATCTTTTATTCCAACCCATTGCGATCTTCCTAAAACACTTAAAACTAAACCATCTTTAGAGCCCGCATAAGCTGGATTTACAATATTCATATTATACATATATTGTGTATAATGTGGATCCTGTTGACCTTTAACAGAAAAGGTACTAAATATTACTAGTATTATTAATATAACTTTTTTCATTTCTTTTCTATTATCTATTAATATAAACCCAACCTGTATATTTTTTACCACTACCATCGTTTAATTCAATAACATAGTAGTAAGTACCTACTGGAACTGGTTCGCTATTTTTAAATGTTAAACTAACATTTGAATACCCATTCCACCATTGTGGATTTGAACTACCATTATTATGATACTTATAAACTTTTCTACCATATCTATTATACACTCCTAAGCTGAAGTTTCTATGATTTGATAAGAAAGGAATTACAAATAAATCATTTACGCCATCGTCATTTGGTGAAAATCCTTCAGGTATACTTGTACAATCAGTTAAATCAATATGATCAGGAATACCATCCGTATCACAATCCTTCATAAATTCATCTACAGTTAGTATTGTATCATTATCATCATCAACATCTAAATAGTTAGGAGTACCATCACCATCGGTATCATCGTTCGTTGGATCACCATCATTGTTTATATCTTCATCTTTTGTTAATACACCGTCATTATCATCGTCTGAATCTTGGAAGTCTGGGGTACCATCTCCGTCTGAATCTCCTGTTCCTTCTGTTGTATCAGAAATCCCATCACCGTCAGAATCAAGATCTAAATAATCTGGGGTACCATCGCCATCAGTATCTCCAGAACCTTCTGTAGCATCTGGAATCCCATCGCCATCTGAATCAAGATCTAAACTATCTGGGGTACCATCACCATCACTATCTCCGTTTCCTTCTGTAGCATCTGGAATCCCATCACCATCATCATCTGGATCGGTTACATCTGGATCGCCATCACCATCCGTATCCGTTTGTACAGTTACTGTAATGGTTTCACTTACACAAACTTGTGGTGTTACTGCGGTATTACATACTTGTAATTCGATAGTTACAGTTCCTCCTTCTTCTCCTGCTACTGGTGTGTAGGTTACCTCTCCCGTTAATGGGTTGATACTTACAGTTCCTGCTGCTGTTCCGCCTGTTTGGGTAATGCTTGTATTTGGCCCTGGCTCAAAATCGTCATTCGTTAATACGTTTACTGTAGCATTTTTACCCTCTACAACCGTTAATACATCATCTTCTCCTTCTGGAACCAATGGATTGGTATCTGTTCCATCTGGATTTCCATCGTTATCATCATCTGGATCGGTTACATCTGGGTCACCATCGCCATCCGTATCCGTTTGTACTGTTACTGTAATGCTTTCTGTTACACAAACCTGTGGTGTTACTACTGTATTACATACTTGTAATTCGATAGTTACAGTTCCCCCTTCTTCGCCAGCTGCTGGTGTGTAGGTTACCTCTCCCGTTAATGGATTAATACTTACAGTTCCTGTTGCTGTTCCCCCTGTTTGGGTAATGCTTGTATTTGCGCCTGGCTCAAAATCGTCGTTTGCTAATACATTTACGGATGCTGTTTGTCCTTCTCCAACAACTAACACATCATCTGCTCCCATAGGAACTAATGGATTGCTATCTGTTCCGTCTGGATTTCCATCATTATCATCATCTGGATCGGTTACATCTGGGTCACCATCGCCATCCGTATCCGTTTGTACTGTTACTGTAATGGTTTCTGTTACACAAACCTGTGGTGTTACTGCGGTATTACATACTTGTAATTCGATAGTTACAGTTCCCCCTTCTTCGCCAGCTGCTGGTGTATAGGTTACCTCTCCTGTTAATGGATTGATACTTACAGTTCCTGTTGCTGTTCCGCCTGTTTGGGTAATACTTGTATTTGCGCCTGGTTCAAAATCGTCATTCGTTAATACGTTTACTGTAGCATTTTTACCCTCTACAACCGTTAATACATCATCTGCTCCTGTTGGAACCAATGGATTGGTATCTGTTCCATCTGGATTTCCATCATTATCATCATCTGGATCGGTTACATCTGGGTCACCATCGCCATCTGTATCCGTTTGTACTGTTACTGTAATGGTTTCTGTTACGCAAACCTGTGGTGTTACCGCGGTATTACATACTTGTAATTCGATAGTTACAGTTCCGCCTTCTTCTCCTGCTGCTGGTGTGTAGGTTACCTCTCCTGTTAATGGATTGATACTTACAGTTCCTGTTGCTGTTCCGCCTGTTTGGGTAATACTTGTATTTACGCCTGGTTCAAAATCGTCGTTTGCTAATACATTTACGGATGCTGTTTGTCCTTCGATAACTGTTAATATATCATCTGCTCCTGTTGGAACTAATGGATTGCTATCTGTTCCGTCTGGGTTTCCATCGTTATCATCGTCTGGATCGGTTACATCTGGGTCACCATCGCCATCCGTATCCGTTTGTACTGTTACTGTAATAGTCTCTGTTACACAAACCTGTGGTGTTACTGCGGTATTACATACTTGTAATTCGATAGTTACAGTTCCTCCTTCTTCGCCAGCTGCTGGTGTATAGGTTACCTCTCCCGTTAATGGATTGATACTTACAGTTCCTGTTGCTGTTCCGCCTGTTTGGATAATACTTGTATTTGCGCCTGGTTCAAAATCGTCGTTTGCTAATACATTTACGGATGCTGTTTGTCCTTCGACAACTGTTAATATATCATCTGCTCCTGTTGGAACCAATGGATTGCTATCTGTTCCGTCTGGGTTTCCATCATTATCATCATCTGGATCGGTTACATCTGGATCGCCATCGCCATCCGTATCTATTAAAACTGTTAATGTACCTGATACGTAAGTAAATGAATAATTAGTAGCTACCCCTCCTGAAACGGTTATTGGATACATTCCTATTGGAGATCCTATAACTGCTATAGTACTCGCAGTAGGTGCTGTATCTAAATCTACAACACTATCTCCTGTTATAAAACCTGAATAAGTAATCGTAAGTGTTGGGTTAGCAACTCCTTCTGCTCGAGATTTATCGTCCGCGGTTACCGTTAAGGCTGCTTTGTTAACCGTTAAAGTTCCTGCCACAAAGGTTACCGTGTAGTTTGCATCTGCTGCGGCACTTGCTGTGATTGGATAGGCTCCCGCATTACTTCCCGTTACTGCTGTAGTACTTAAACTTACTGCGGTATCTAAATCGGTTGCATCATCACCATTAA
>NZ_CANLTU010000001.1 GCF_947494125.1 uncultured Tenacibaculum sp. | reverse complement strand
TTTCCTATCCAATGCTGTATAAACTCTTCTTTGGTAAAAGTTATAAGTCCATGTGCAGGATCGGAGATATAAACCGTATCTTTTTTTATTTTGTAAAGTACTACATAATGATTTTTATTCCAATGTACAATACATGGTAGTGGAGCTTCTAATAGTTTTTTATAAGCTAATTTTACGCCTAAGGATCTAAATCCTATAGATTCTACTGCTTCACTTAACCCTAATAGACTACTTCCTTCTCGGGTAGTTTCACTTAAGCTTCGTAATTGTTGGGTGTTAATTGTTTTACCATAGTGTTTTGCTATGATTTTTATACACGTTGGACCGCAATCTTTTGCCTCGGTTTGTTGGTAGTTTGGGAATCTTTTCAAGCAAATAATTATTTAAAGCAAAAGCTACTACATGTAGTAGCTTTTGAAAAATTTATAGTTATTTTTAAATACAACAACCACTTGCAGGATGATACTGACATCCTGAAATATATGTACCTCCACAGCTTGGATTATTTTGAGCTAAATGACTAGTTGTACAGCATTGCATTGCTGGATCGCAACATCTGGTTGGTTTTAATTTCAAACCTCCTTCTATTTTTTTTTGTTCAGCTTTATTTAAAACCTTTCCTATGTTTAATATTTGTTTTTTCATTTTTCCTTATATTTTATTAATTAGTCTCACAAATTTTAAAATTTGTAATTATGTATTCTACCCTATACAACAAGTATCAAATTCATCAACACAAAATCTATCAGGAACACAACCGCCTCCTGTATTTCCTCCTCCTGTGTTACCTCCTGAAGAATTATCTCTTATACAAAAATATCCTTCACAATGACTTCCTGAAGGACATCCTCCATTTGCATCACAAAAGCCGATGGCTTGATTTCCTCCATTAATTTCTTTTTGTTCTACTTTACTTAAAGCCTTCCCTAAGTTTAAAATTTGATTTTTCATTATTAAAAAGGCGCTAATACACAGTAAAACTCAGAACAATGTCTCCCTCGATCTTCACACACTCCATCATGATTTGAATCACATTGCTTTCTACCACCATTAATAGTTTGTTGTTCCGCTTTATTTAAAGCCTTCCCAAAATTTAAAATTGATTTTTTCATTATTAATATTTTAAAAAAATTACTTTTGCGGCGAACATTTAAAGACACTCACCTTTGTGTCTATTCTTCGCGAGAGAATATTGTTCTAAATTCAAGGCCCTTTTTAGGGCTTTGTCTTTTTATATCTTTTTTACAATACTGATTCCATTGGCACTAATGGCTGAGAATTTTCTTCTAAATCTTCTATAAAAAAGATTAGATCTGTTCTGCCATATTCTTTTGGAAATGATTTTCCATTGATTAATATTTCTGGTGTAAAATTGATAGAATTCTCTTTGCACCAAACATTTTCTTTTTCTAATTCAGCAATGTAGGTAGTGTCATCCGTACAAGTCCCCCATTTCTGTAGCCAAACTGAAGGCTTTTCTCCTTCATAAATTTCATCCATGGCTAACAAACATTGAGTAGCTCCTTTAGTATTGTAAATTTCTATTAAACGACTTGCTATTTTAACTCCATCACTATTAGTGTCTTGTGTGCTAATATTAAATCGTACTCTTATTTTTACATTGTTCCCATACCTGTGTAAAATAGCATCTACATGTTTATGAACTGGTTTACAGTGCCCACAAAATGGATTGGTTATGACAACTATTTCTAATTTTGATTTTTGATTTCCGAAAACAATTTCTTTACTGTTGTTTAATTGAGGATTTAACTGAGGAGATTTATGTAATAAGCTTTCAAATAAAGTGTAGTTCCTTTTAAACTTTACATTTTCTATTTTTTCTTTTTTTAGTTGATGAACATCAGTAATTAATGGTTTTATATGAGACCATAATAACCAAGTAGCAAAGGCCACCATACCAAAAGAAATAGCATCTGCTAGTATAAAACTATTGATATAAGTATTACTTATTACTGGAGCTAAAGCTTGCAGCCATAAAACTCCTACAATACTTAAACACAGTAAACACCATTTCTTTACTACTGCGTATTGATAATATATAGAGTATAAGGTTACTGGTATTGCGACTAAACTTATAGTATAAGAAATTACTGGATTTGCTGCTTGAATAAAAGTTAAAAGAGTTAGTCCTGTAAAATATAAAAGACTAAAGTCACTTAATTTATATCCTTTAAATATTTCTGCTCCTTTTGAGGTTAATACAGCATCACAATCTTTTTTATCATCTGATCCTGAGCAAAAAGCATCTCCTATTGATGTTTTTAAACCTAATTCTTGTTTTACAATAGCAATACTAGTTATAATTCCAACAATAGAAAGTAGTAAATACCCAATTGTGTATAAGGATGCCGAACTTCTATAAACCATAAAAGCTGCAAAAACAGATAGGATACCTAAAGCCAAAATACTTGTTCTGTTTGAACTAGTTTTTACTGATGTATTATCTTCTGATTGCTCTACAGCAACTATAATTCCTGTAAATTTTTTAAGAAACTCATCTTCTGAAAGTTTCTCTTTTTTATTTTCTGTATTGTATAAAGTATAATCTAAGCCTTTTCTTTCTACAACAATCAAATCTTTTCCTTGGGCTGTATTTACCTGAGCGATAAAACAATCTGGTAATTGTAATAAGGTTTCTGTATTTACAGGTACATCTGCAGCAACATTTTCTATATTAAAATGATCTAAGACTCCTGTTATTGCATGTAAACTCGGATACGAAGGATGACTTTGTATTTGAAATGATAACTCTTCTTTATCAAAAGATATGCGATTTCTGCGTAATAATCTCTGTACTAAATTTATTAATGTGTCTTTCAAAAGTTATATTTTTTAGGGTAGCTATTTTTAGTTACCTCCAAAGCTATTTTTAAACCTTCAATAAAACTCTTAAAAAACCATAAAAAAAGTAAGGATTTACCTTACTTTTTAAATTTTATATAACTCCTATTTCTCTAGCTTTTAATATTAACTCCCTATCTCCTTTGTTTTTAACCCCAAAAACTTTTCGTAATTGACGCTTTCTTTTTTCAATACTGGCAACAGAAAGTGGTATGTAATTAGGTAAGTCTTTCATTCTTGATCCTATAGATAATTCATACAATATTTTTCGATCCATTGAATCTAATAAGTATTCATTTGAAATTTTTTTTCTCAAAAGCTTTAAAACTGTTCTACTATAATAAGGTGTTTCATTTACAATAGATGCAATTGCTTCTTGGAAGTTATCAGAAGTTAAATCTTTTTTAATTAAAAAACCTTCAGGGTTTAAATTTTTAAAAATACTATGCACCATGTAATTATCATTACATGAAGTGGATACAATTATTTTAGTTGTAGGTAATAATTTTCTTACTAAAATTCCAAAATCTAAACCTGATAATATTCTTTTATCTTCTGTGTGAGGCAATTTTAGCTCTAAAATAATAAAATCTAAATACGATTCAGTTTCAATTATTTTTTTAACCACTTCAAATGCACCTTCATAATTATAAGCTACATCAATATTAAACAAATAAATTTCTGATTCTTTGTCTACAGGGGTTAGTATTTCTTTGTATTTCTCACATATAAGCGGGCAACTATCTACTATTAACGTAGACTTTTTCTCTTTTTCCATATAATATAGTTTCGGGGGATCTAATTTTTATAACAGATAATAATATCTTATTAACTAACTCATAACTTTAATTTTACGCCTTGAAAGTTATAGAAAGAATTTCACTTATACAAAAAAGAGGAAAACAAACCTTGAAAAAAAATACATATCTTTAACAGAAAGAAGAAGTTATGCTAGTTAAAGTCTATGGAAGTGCTGTATTTGGCATTGAAGCCACAATAATAATTGTTGAAGTAAATATTGATAAAGGCATCGGGTACCATCTTGTTGGTTTACCTGATAATGCTGTACGAGAAAGCTCCTATCGTATTTCTGCAGCATTAAATAACATTGGATATAAATTTCCTGGTAAAAAAATTATTATAAATATGGCTCCCGCTGATATTCGAAAAGAAGGTGCTGCTTATGATTTAACCTTAGCTATTGGTATACTAGCTGCATCTGGTCAAATACAATTTGAAAACATAGACAAATATGTTATTATGGGAGAACTCTCTTTAGATGGAAGTTTACAACCTATAAAAGGAGCTTTACCCATAGCTATTAAAGCACGTGAACAAGGTTTTAAATACTTTATTCTACCTAAAGAAAATGCTAAAGAAGCTGCTATCGTTAACGATTTAGAAGTTTTTGGTGTAAATAATATTATGGAAGTCATTGATCATTTTAATACTAGCGAACTATTAAAACCTACTTATGTTGACACTCGATCTGAATTTTTTAAGCGTACAGATTTTTCTGAATTTGACTTTTCCGATGTTAAAGGGCAAGAAAGTATAAAAAGGTGCATGGAAATTGCTGCTGCTGGTGGACATAATATTATTTTAATAGGACCTCCAGGCGCAGGAAAAACAATGTTGGCTAAACGATTACCGTCAATATTACCTCCTATGACTTTACAAGAAGCTTTGGAAACTACCAAGATACATTCTGTTGTTGGTAAAGTAAAAAACTCTGGTTTACAGTATAACCGTCCTTTCAGATCTCCTCATCATAGTTGTTCAGATATTGCTCTTATTGGTGGCGGAAATAATTTACCACAACCCGGAGAAATATCATTAGCACACAATGGTGTTTTATTTTTAGATGAATTGCCTGAATTTAAACGTGGTGTCTTAGAAGTAATGCGACAGCCATTAGAAGACAGGGAAGTTACAATATCTAGAGCTCGATTTACGGTAAATTATCCAAGTAGTTTTATGTTAGTTGCCAGTATGAATCCAAGTCCTTCAGGCTATTTTAATGATGCTAACTCTCCCGCTACCTCATCACCTGCTGAAATGCAACGTTATTTAAGTAAAATTTCTGGACCTTTATTAGACAGAATTGATATACATATTGAAGTAACCCCTGTTCCTTTTAATAAACTATCTGAAGATACTAAAAGTGAATCTAGTATTGAAATTAGAAAAAGAGTTATAAAAGCTCGTGAAATTCAAACAAAACGATTTACTACTATAGATACTATTCATTACAACGCTCAAATGAATGTAAAACAAATTCGTAAATATTGTAAACTATCTGATGAAAGTAATAACTTACTAAAGGTGGCTATGGAAAAATTAAACCTATCTGCTAGAGCTTATGATAGAATATTAAAAGTGTCTCGTACTATTGCTGATTTAGCCATTTCAGAACATATCCAATCAGAACATATAACAGAAGCAATCCAATACAGAAGCCTAGATAGAGAAGGTTGGCTAGGGTAATTTATTAAAAAGCTTTCCTATAATTTAAAAATTAGTAATTTAGTACGCTACAAACCTTAAATTAAACAATAATTAAACTTATTCACTAATGAAAAAAATAGTTTATTTAATGGCTATCGCTATGGCCGTTGTTTCTTGTAAAAAAGAACCAAATGATTTTGTTACTTTTTCAGGAAAAATCACCAATAAGAATTCTGATTCAGTTGTAATTTCTAATCCTCAATTAAAATTTAGCCGTACAATTAAAGTTGACGATACAGGTATGTTTAAAGATACCTTAAAAGTTAAAGATGGTTTTTATCGTCTTTTCGACGGGAAAGAATCTACTTCTTTATATTTAAAGAATGGTGCCGTTATTAATATGACACTTAATACAAATGAGTTTGACGAGACAGTTACCTATACAGGTGAAGGATCTACTGAAAGTAGTTTCTTAGCTAAATCTTCTTTACTAGAAGAAGAACTTTTTAGTGACAAAGCTCTTTTTGATTTACCTAAAAAAGAATTCGATACTAAAATAAACACGTATGTTGATGGTTTTAACAAAAGAATTAAAGAAACTAAATTAGATTCTACTTTTGTTTCTTCTCAAGAAAAAAACATTAAAGGCTTAACTAAATATGTAAACAAAGTTCATGCTAACAAATTATATTTAGCTACTAAATTAGCTAAGGGTATGACTTCTCCTTCATTTACTGGTTATGAAAACATTAAAGGAGGAACTACTTCTTTAGAAGATTTAAAAGGTAAATATGTATATGTTGATGTTTGGGCAACTTGGTGTAATCCTTGTAAAAAAGAGATTCCTTTTTTACAAAAAGTTGAAAAACAATACCATGGAAAAAATATTGAATTTGTAAGTATTTCTGTTGATCAGAAAAAAGATCATGAAGCTTGGAAACAAATGATTGCTGACAAACAATTAACAGGAATTCAATTATTTGCAGACAATAGTTGGAGTTCTAAATTTGTTACTGACTACAAAATTACTGGTATCCCTAGATTTGTTTTAATTGACCCAGCTGGAAATATTGTTAGTTCTGATGCTCCTAGACCATCTAGTCCTAAATTAATTGAATTATTTACATCTTTAAATATATAATTTCAATACACATAAAAAAAGCTCGCCAATTGGCGAGCTTTTTATTTTTATAATAGTTTATTTACTAGTTTTTCTAGTCTTTCTAGTCTCTTTTTTAAATCTTTATTTTCTTTGGTAACTTTTTCAATAACTGTTTTTTGAGTTTTTAAAGTCCCTATTTCTTTTTCTTGCTGAATGGTATACAATGTTAATTCTTCTATTTTTTGTAATAATTTAGCATTCATTTTACCTAGCTCAATACCTTTATTTTCTCTTACTTCTTTCGCAGATGGTATATTTACTAAATGCCCTTTTTCTGCTATATGTTTTTCTACTTCTTTTAGAGTAGGTAATTGATATTCTTTTGAAAACACATAATCTGGCCATGCGCTATTTACTTCTACCTTTATCTCCTTTGCTCCTATATTTCCATTTACTGCTAATTTATAACCAAAAGTATTTGTAGTTCCAATCCCTACATTACCATTGCTTACAATTACATTATTATCTGGTTTTAAAACGATATCAGCATTTCCTCCATTCCAAACATTTTCAATTTCAATATTTCCATTAGTTGAGTTATAAAATTGTATTTGTGCCTTATGGTCTTCATCATTATAGTACCCTATTTTTTTACCTGTATATCTAAATTTTAAATTATCATCCAAAATAACACCACCTGCAACCGCTAATTTATGACCAAATGTATTTATAGTTCCAATACCTACATCTCCATTTTGTGTTATTCTCATTCGTTCATTTCGTGTACCAGAACCTGTAGAAAAACTAATCCCATCATAAGCATTCATACTTAACCCATCTGCACTCGAACCATTATGATCAAAAGTTAAAATTGACAAATTGTATTTATTCGATTGACTAAAACCTTCTCTAAAAAAAATACCAGATTCATTTCCTTTATCAAATACATCTATCAAAAGATTACCTTCTAGATGTAACTTTTCTTTTGGAATAGTTGTTCCAATACCTACTTTATTTCCTTCTAAAATAATACTACCATTTGCTCTTGACCAAAGTGTAATATTTCCATCACCACCAGCTCCAACATTCTCTGCATATAAACCTCCTCTATGGTGTCCTTTTCCTGAAAATGCTATACCGTATGGCGTATCTATATCCCCATTAATATTTATCTGGTCTTTCCATGCAGCATTTTCATTTTTTACATCTAATCTTAATAACCTACTACTTGTTTTCCCTATAACTTCTAAAGATGCTCCTGGAGTTGTTGTTCCAATACCTACATTTCCTCCTGTATCTGTAACTTGTGCTTTTAACATTAAACTACTTGTCATTAAAGCAACCATTAATATTACTTTTTTCATAATAATTATTTTTAATTAGTAAATTGTATAGAAATAAGGCTAGGTTATAAATAACCTAAAATATATAGTTGTATAAAATCATAGCCCTTTTTCAGAAACAAAAGTATAAAATAAAACCACCTTCACAATAAAAAATTATGAAGGTGGCTACTATATAACCGAAAATCAATACTATATAAAACTATTTTAATTTTGCTTTAATTAATGCTATCTCTTTCGCTAAATTTTTTAACTGTTTGTTTTCATTCCTTAAAATCTCCATTTCTTTACTCAGTTTTTCAACTACTCTTTCTTGCTTTTTTAACTCTTGTATTTCTTTTTCTTGCTGAATGGTATATAACGTTAACTCTTCAATCTTCTCTAATAATTTAGCATTCATTTTACCCAACTCTATCCCTTTATTTTCTTTTACTTCTTTAGCTGATGGTATGTTTGGTAAATGCCCTTTTTCTTCTATGTGTTTTTCTACTTCTTTTAGAGTTGGTAAATCGTATGCTTTGTCGAATACATAATCTGGCCAATTTACTTTTAACTGTACTTTTACCTCTTCAGTAATTGTTTTTCCTGCTATTGCTAATTTATAACCCGTAGGAATCGTCGTTGTTCCAATACCTACATTTCCATTTTGTAAAACCCTTAATTTTTCATTTCCCGAAGCTAATAAAACTAAATCTTTACCTTCTCTTGCTCCCATTATAGTTCTTCCTGAATCCCAAGAAAGAATTCCATAATCGGAATTAAGCCCCCAAGTCATCACACCATCTCCTCTAAATTTAAATCTATTATTAAGTTGAAATGTTGTAACAGAAGATAAACCTGTATCATTAATTTGAAGTTTAGCATTCGGAGATACAGTTCCAATACCTACATTACCATTATTAGTATTCATTACTAAAGAATGATCAACACCATTGCTTGTTCTATTTTTATCAAAACCAAAAAAACCAAAAACATCTCCTATTCCTCCTATATTAACCACATGATCACTTGCTGTTTTTTGTCGAATCAACGATTGATAATGCCCTGTTTTTAATTGTGTAGATGAATTAATTCCTCCAGTATCTGTTTTCCCTGTAAGCCAAACACCTTGAGATGAAGCAAAATTAATATTCCCATTTACATCCAACTTAGCAGTTGGTGTAACAGTCCCTATTCCTACAAATCCATTATCAATATTCATTATCAATGAATGATCAATACCGTTACTTGTTCTGTTTTTATCAAAACCAAAAAAACCAAAAACATCTCCTATTCCTCCTAAATTAACGACATGATCACTCGCTGTTTTTTGTCGAATCAACGATTGATAATGCCCTGTTTTTAATTGTGTAGATGAATTAATTCCTCCAGTATCTGTTTTCCCTGTAAGCCAAACACCTTGAGATGAAGCAAAATTAATATTCCCATTTACATCCAACTTAGCGTTAGGAATAGTAGTACCTATCCCCACAGCTCCATTTCCTTTAACTGTAAGACCACTTCCTTGATTAAAAATTTTTAAATCATACCCAACTCTACTAGTAAAAAACCCTAATTGTTTAGAAGATGTACTTCCTTCTCCTAACCACCACATTTCAGCTCCATTTTTATCATAACCGCCTATCCAACCATGAAAACTATCACTTGTACCTTCTTCATTACTATTTTGAATTTTAACTACAGGAGCACTACTTGCTACATGAAGAATTGTTGATGGAGATGTTGTTCCTATTCCTACATTTCCACCTGTATCTGTAACTTGTGCTTTTAATACTAAACTACTTGTCATTAAAGCAATCATTAATATTACTTTTTTCATAATAATTATTTTTAATTAATAAAATGTATAGAAAGAAGGCTAGATTATAAATAACCTAAAAATGTGTCGTAGAAAATCATAGCGCTTTTTCAGGAGCAAAATTATAGAAAAAAAGGGAGTTTATATAAGAGTTTTCACATTTCTACTATCCTTCTTTAGATTCATTAAAAATAAGTATATTTGTCAAATGAATTTATATGTAAAGAGTACCTCTTATAAAATATCTTCTGGAAATAGAAATTGTTACCAATTAGATTTAGGCTACAAAGTAATCGATTTTACTTTTTGTCAGTTATTAGCATTTCGAAAAAAGATACTATACTATTCTTCTTTCGATTCTATAGAAACAATTATTGAAGAGGATAATTTTATACTTCTTTTTGCGGCAGACAATAAACACTTACTATTACTCGATGTTCCTCAAATTTTAGAACTTAGAGAAGTCGTATTATCAGCTTTCAGGTAAGTAAAAACCTTTACTAAGACTATTTTTAAATTACATCCCCTACTCTTTTTACATTCATTTATTCTGTACCTTTATCTTATACCCACAACACTAAATAAGATATTATGGAAACAGCAATAAGAAGAGATATGATTTTGGATGTAGCAGTAGTAGATTTGCTAAACCATCAAATAATGATGGAGCAAAAAGCTTCTTCTAAATATTTAGCCATGGCTTCATGGTGCGATCAAAGAGAACTTAGAAACAGTGCTACCTATTTTTACAGTCAGGCTGAAGAAGAAAGAACACATATGATGAAAATCTTCAAGTTTGTTAATGACAATGGAGGAAGTGCATTATCGCCAACTGTTTCAGAAATTACGCATGAATATGAAAGTTTACGAGCTGTTTTTGAAGCTTCTTTAGATGCTGAGATAGAAGTAACCAAAGCGATTCATCATGTATTTAAAACCGCACGAAAAGTAGGAGATTTAACTTCTGAAATCTTTTTACAATGGTTTGTTACCGAGCAAGCTGAGGAAGAAGAAAAAGTAAGAGATATTTTAGATATGATAGACCTTATGGATGATATGCCTTTAAAAATGATTGATGAACGCATTCCTACTGCTTAAACAGTATAATAAAGAAAACATATTAAATAAAAAAGGTTCGTATTTTCATACAAACCTTTTTTTATCTTTATACTATATATCTTAGTATCTGTAGTGCTCAGGCTTATAAGGACCTTCAACAGTTACACCAATATAAGATGCTTGTTCTTCACGTAATTCAGTTAACTCAACACCAATTTTAGCTAAGTGCAATTTTGCTACTTTTTCATCTAAATGCTTCGGCAACATGTACACTTCATTTTCGTATGCATCACGGTTTGTCCATAATTCAATTTGAGCCAATGTTTGGTTGGTAAATGAATTAGACATTACAAAACTTGGGTGACCAGTAGCACAACCTAAGTTTACCAAACGACCTTCAGCTAAAATAATAATATCATTTCCGTTTACGTTGTACTTATCAACTTGAGGTTTAATAGTATCTTTAGTATCACCAAAGTTACCGTTTAACCAAGCCATGTCAATTTCGTTATCAAAGTGTCCAATGTTACAAACAATAGTTTTGTCTTTCATTGCTTCGAAATGATGTCCTTGAACGATGTCTTTATTACCAGTAGTAGTAATAATAATATCAGAATTACCAACAACCGTTTCTAATTTCTTAACTTCAAAACCATCCATTGCAGCTTGTAACGCACAAATAGGATCAATTTCAGTAACAGTAACGATAGAACCTGCACCTTTAAAAGAAGCAGCTGTACCTTTACCAACATCACCATAACCACAAACAGTAACACGTTTACCTGCTAACATAATATCTGTAGCTCTACGAATTGCATCTACAGCAGATTCTTTACATCCATATTTGTTATCAAATTTAGATTTAGTTACAGAATCATTAACGTTAATTGCTGGCATTGGTAACGTTCCTGCTTTTACTCTATCGTATAAACGGTGAACTCCAGTAGTAGTTTCTTCAGATAATCCGTTAATTCCAGCAGCTAATTCTGGGTAACGATCTAAAACCATATTTGTTAAATCACCACCATCATCTAAAATTAAGTTTAATGGCTTTTTATCTTCTCCAAAGAATAATGTTTGTTCAATACACCAATCAAACTCTTCTTCAGTCATATCTTTCCAAGCATATACTGGTGTTCCAGCAGCAGCAATTGCAGCAGCAGCTTGATCTTGAGTAGAAAAAATATTACAAGAACTCCAAGTAACCTCAGCTCCTAAAGCTTGTAAGGTTTCAATTAAAACCGCAGTTTGAATAGTCATGTGTAAACATCCTGCAATTCTTGATCCTTTTAATGGTTGCTCATCTTTATATTCTTCACGTAAACTCATTAAACCAGGCATTTCAGCTTCTGCCAATTTAATTTCTTTTCTTCCCCAATCAGCTAAAGAAATATCTTTAACTTTGTAAGGAACGTATGCAGCGGTTTTTGTGCTCATATTTTTGTATATTTATGTATCTAAAATTTTGAGTCGCAAAATTACGAAATAACTTTCTAAAATATGCCTATTCACAAAACATTAACGGTAAACGAAACCTCTAAAGTATTGATTTGGAAGATTGAAGAGTCTTTTGAAGATTTATCTAAAGACATTGTACTTACGCAAAATAGTGCAGATCGTGTTAATAACATGAAATCTGACTTGCATAGAAGAGGCTTTTTAAGTGTTCGGCAATTGCTAAAAGAAGTTGGATATACCGATGCTGACTTAGTGTATGATGAATATGGGAAACCACATTTAAAAGACGGAAAGTTTATTTCTATTACACACTCGTTTACTTTTTCTGGTATTATTGTTTCTAGTGAAAAGCCTGTTGGAATTGATATTGAGAAACAACGCGATAAAATTGTGAAAATTGCGCATAAGTTTACGCCAATAGAAGAATATAAATCAATTGCAAACCACGATGCCTTAGTAAGTAAACTTACTATTGTTTGGGGTGCTAAAGAAAGTTTATATAAAATTTACGGAAAGAAAAAACTACTCTTCTTAGAAAACATTTACATAGAAGATTTTTCGTTTGAAACCAATCAAACTACAGGTAAAATTTTATACGAAGGTGTTACTTCTGAATACAAAATAAACTTTTTAGAAACGGAAAGATTTACCTGTGTATATGCTAGTTAAAAGTTAACTACTTTAAAAACCTATATTATAGCTTACTATACTATATTTGTTCTCCTAATTTATTTTTACAATGAAAATATCTGTTGAATTGACTTTGACTCCCCTTCAAAATGAATTTGAAGAACCAATCATCAATTTTATAAAAAAGCTAAGAGCTTCTGGATTAATAATACTCGAAAATCCATTGAGCACGCAAGTGTATGGCGATTATGATACAGTAATGCAATTAATTACTTCCGAATTAAAAAACACATTTGAGTTACTAGATAACGGAATCTTATTAATGAAAATTGTAAAATCTGACCGTAGCGATTATGAACCAAATTTTTGATTTTCTTTTTGGCCAATACGCCACTTATGAACCTTTACATATTTGGCTAGAATTTATTGCTATAATCTTTGGTCTTTTATCTGTTTGGTATTCGAAACAAAATAAAATATGGGTCTTTCCTACTGGAATGATTAGCACCTCTATATTTGTTTATTTGTTACTAAAATGGCAGCTATTAGGAGATATGATGATAAACGGGTATTATTTTATAATGAGTGTTTATGGTTGGTATATTTGGACACGTAAAATTGATGCAACACATATTACTCCCATTTCAAGAACAACACCGAAAGAAAAGAAAGCCAGTGTTTTTATTTTTCTAGCTACTCTAGTTTTTGTGTATGCTGTGTATACTTATTTCGACAAATGGAATAACTGGACAGCATATATAGACACCGTTACCACTGCCGTATTTTTTGTTGGAATGTGGTTAATGGCAAAACGTAAAATTGAAAACTGGATTTATTGGATTATTGGTGATATTATCTCAGTTCCTTTATATTTTTATAAAGGCTTTACGTTTACAAGTCTACAATATTTAATCTTTACCTTTGTAGCAATAGCAGGTTATATAACATGGAAAAAAAGCTTAGACAACAAAATATCAATCTTGTAAAGGTTGTTTTATTCGGACCAGAAAGTACTGGGAAAACTACACTTTCTGGACAATTAGCGCGTCATTATAATACTGTTTGGACTCCCGAGTTTGCTCGTGAGTACCTACAAGACAAATGGAATAACGAACGTAAAGTTTGTGAACAAAAAGATATTATTCCAATTGCTGAAGGTCAGATTACCTTAGAAAACGAATTGGCTAAAAAAGCTGACAAGGTTCTAATTTGCGATACGGATTTATTAGAAACTAAAGTATACTCTGAAGAATATTATGGAGGCTTTGTAGACCCTATTCTTGACGAAGCTGCGATTGAAAACACCTATGATATTTATTTTCTAACCTACATTGACACTCCTTGGGAAGCCGACGATTTACGTGACAGGCCTGAGCAGCGTTTAGAAATGTTTAAAGCTTTTGAAAATACCTTAAAAAAATACAATCGTCCGTATGTTTTATTAAAAGGAGACAAAGAAACTCGTCTTAAAAAAGCTGTTCAAATTATTGATGATATCCTTTCTAAAAAAGAAGACTTATATTCTTTTTCAGATACATTAACTGACTTAGATATGCATTTTATGCATCAAACTAATATTGATAATACTCTCTTATAAAAAAAGGGTAAATGTTAAACATTTACCCTTTTTTTATTATTTTAATGATTCTTTAATCTTATCAGAGGATACACTAGCTCTTTTCATAGAACCCGTCCAAAAGTTGAATAAGTAATTTTTATCTGGTTCTCCTTTTCTTGTAAAACTTGTAATAATCTTATCAAGTAAAGCATTCTCTTCTTCTGTCATTTCTTTATTAGAAACTGCAACAACCAACATTTTAAACTCCTTTTGGCTATTTGCGTAACTTGGTTCTCTAACGCCATGTTTTTTAACTAATTCAGCAGGAGTAACCGTTTTAAATCCATCAGCTGTAAAAGAACCATATTCATTAGGTACTGGTTTTGGGTTAACCGCTACTTGAATATCTTTTAATTCATTTGCTTCCGCTAAGCCCATTAGATATAATTCTAAAATACTAAATGGAGAACCATTACCTCCATTAGCAACTGTACCAAAAGGTCTTTCTTTTCCAAAATTAGATGAATTTGGGTTTTTATAGGTTACCGTTCCTTTATAGGTGTTTCCACTAACATTACTCGTTTTATCAAAACCTCCTAGATTACCTCCAACACTAGAATATCCCCAATGATGAGGGACAGTAGTCTCTAGAAAGTCGAAATTTGCCCAATTATGACAAATCTCGTGTAATAATGGTCCGTTTTCAATACTTGACATCTTTGGCATATAAAGCACACTTTTTAATTTACCATTTGAATCGTATGAATTACTATTATTAAAAATTTGTTTTGCAATTCCTTTTACCTCATTTTGTATAGGATGGTTTATACCAACGTACGGTACACCTTTTGGTGACTCAGTTTCTGGTGTAACAAATAGAATAAAATCAAAATCATCTTGAAGACTCTTATATACTTTCTGCGTGTACTTTTTATAATCTATCTTATCATTCAAAAAGTTTTGATATTCAGCAGGTGGTACTACAAAATTTATAAATTGTTGTTTACTGTCTATTCTAAATTCAGTTTTTACTTCATTAGTAGGGTTTCCTTCTGAATTGTCAACAATTTCATCTTTACTACAAGAAGCTAGAATTGTTAATATAAATACGGCAATAATACTGTGCTTTTTTAGCAACATAGTTTTAAATATTAAGGGGGTTAATTTTAAACCTCAAAATTAAACTAACACTCACATACTGTCAAAGAAAAACACATTCAATTTAACTTAAAATACTATGCTTTTAAAAATATATCTTTGTTTCTTTTCATAATTATGGATGAATTTAAAATTATCAAAGAATTAAATTTCAAAGCAGTTCGCAGCTCTGGTGCTGGTGGTCAGCATGTAAATAAAGTATCTTCTAAAATTGAGTTAACTTTTGACTTAGAGAGCTCTCATGCATTGTCTATAAGGGAAAAACAATTCTTATATAAAAACATCGCTACGCGTTTAACTAAAGAAAACATCCTTATTCTTTTTTGTGATGAAAGTAGAAGTCAGCATAAAAATAAGGAACTGGTTATAAAGCGTTTTCTCAAACTAATAAAACAAGGTTTAAAAAGACCTAAAATTAGAAGAGCTACAAAACCAAGTAGAAGTTCTGTTATAAAAAAGACTGAAAATAAAAAACACCAAGCCTTAAAAAAAACACTTCGAAAGAAACCTCGATTAGACTAAGTATTTATTTTTTTTAAACTTCTTATACCTCGTAAAAATTATCAATTCTTTACACGCTATTATAAAAAACAACTTTACCTTTGCATCGTTCTCGTAAAGGGGTGCCAACTATAGGCTGAGATCATACCCAATGAACCTAGAACAGGTAATGCTGTTTAGGGATTAGAACGTTAAGAAACCATCTAATAGATATTTTTAATAAGTGTCAATTATAGGTTAACGTTCAACATTTAATTATTCAACAAAAACAAAGAATAATTACCTCTTTTTATTCCATTTTATTTTATAAAAAAATGAGACCGATGTCTTTTATTAAACAAATGAAGATTCTATCTTCTTTAATTGTATTATTTGCAACGTTTACTGCAAATTCTCAAAATGTTATACTTTCTGGTAAAGTAGTTAACAATAACCAAGAGCCACTTGTAGGAGCAACTATTGCTGTTAAAAAATTAAAAAAAGGAACTTCTGCTGATTTTGAAGGAGCTTTTAAATTAAGTCTAGCCAAAGGAACACATACTATTACCGTTTCTTATGTTGGATTTAAAACTCTAACTCAAAAAGTTGAAATAACAAATAATCAAACGATTAACTTTCAATTAACATCTGATGCGAATGTTTTAGATGAGGTATTAGTTTCTGCTGTTCGTGTAAAGGCAGATGCTCCTGTTAGTCATTCTAATTTAACTAAGAAAGATATTGCTAAACGTAATTTAGGACAAGACATTCCTATTTTAATGAACTATTTACCAAATGTTGTTTCTTCATCTGATGCAGGAGCTGGTGTAGGTTATACCTATATTCGAGTTCGTGGTTCGGATGCTTCTCGTGTAAATGTTACCGTTAATGGTATTCCTTATAACGATGCAGAAAGTCAAGGTACATTTTGGGTAAATATGGGCGATTTTGCTTCTTCTACTCAAAGTTTGCAATTACAACGTGGTGTTGGTACCTCAACTAACGGTTCTGGTGCTTTTGGAGCTAGTTTAAATATTTTAACTGATGCCGTTGCTGAAGAATCTGGTGGGGAAATTTCAAATTCTTTTGGTTCATACGGAACTAGAAAACACACTGTAAAATTTACGACTGGTAAAGTAAATAAGCATTTCGAATTTGCTGGGCGTTTATCTAATATTTACTCTGATGGTTATATTGATAGAGCTTCAACTGATTTAAAATCATACTTTTTACAAGGAAGTTATACGGATGATAATACCTTAATTAAAGCCTTAGTTTTTGGCGGTAAAGAAAAAACATACCAAGCTTGGGCAGGTATTGATCTTGCTCAACTAGAAACAAATAGAAGACAGAACCCTTATACTTACGATAACGAAACTGATAATTACCAACAAGACCATTACCAGTTACACTGGAATGAAAGAATAAATAACAATTGGTCTACAAATATTGGTTTAAACTATACACGTGGTAAAGGATATTTTGAGCAATACAAAGCTGGTAGAGATGCTGCTGATTATAATAACTTAATTGTTGATGGAAGTGATGTTATTGTAAGAAGGTGGTTAGACAATCACTTCTACGTAGCAAATGGGAATGTAACTTATAAGAATGATAAGCTTGAAATTATAACAGGAACTTCTTATAGTAAGTACGACAATGAACATTATGGAGAAGTAATTTGGGGAAGCGATTTAGCTCCTAATACAAATATTAGAGATCATTATTACGATAGTACTTCTAAGAAAACAGATTGGAGTGTTTTTTCTAAAGCAACCTTTAATGTTACTAACAACTTAAAAGCTTTTTTAGACATACAAGGTAGGTTTGTTAATTATAAAACTTCTGGTTTAACTTCTGATAGAAACCCTATTAATGTAGACAAAGATTATAATTTCTTTAACCCTAAAGCTGGTTTAACCTATAAAGTAAACGAAAAACATAGTATTTATGCTTCATATGCAAAAGCAAACAGAGAGCCTAATAGAAACGATTTTGAAGGCGGAAATTCTAAACACGAAAGTTTAGACGATTATGAATTAGGTTGGCGTTTTTCTAGTCCTATTGCTAAGGTAAATACCAATGTGTATTATATGGACTACCAAAATCAACTAATCTTAACTGGAGCTATAGACCCTAACACAGGTGAGCCTTTAAGAGCTTCTAGTGGTAATAGTTATAGACTAGGTATAGAAATAGATGCTGATCTTAAATTATCAGAGCATGTTTCTATGCGTCCAAATATTTCTTTTAGCCAAAATATAAATAGAGATTATCATGCTAAAATTGATGGTGTATTACAAAACTTAGGAAATACTACTATTACTTTTTCGCCAGATATTGTTTTCGGAAATGCACTTGTGTATAAACCTGTAAACAACTTACAATTGGCATTCTTATCTAAATACATTGGTAAACAGTTTATGAGTAATTTAGATAGTAAAGTTTCTAATTTAGATGTACTAAAAGGTTTTTTTACAAGCGATTTTAATATTGTTTATGAAATTAAAACCAATAAAATATTTAAATCTATTGTACTTACTGGTTTGGTAAACAATATTTTTAACAAAGAATATGTAGACAGAGGTTATTACTATACGTATGACGATACTTGGTCTAACCCAGGAACCACCAAAACCGTAGATGGTTCTGGATACTATCCGCAAGCAACTAGAAACTTTTTACTTGGAGCTACACTAAAATTTTAATGGGAGAAATGCTAAGAATAAAAAAAAGAGCCATACAATTGTATGGCTCTTTTACTTTTTATTAAAAATCGAATCTATAATTCATTTTAAAGGCTACTCCCCAATTTTGTCGTGTAATCTCTTGATTAAAATTATCTGAAATTACGAGATAGATATAAGACAAGGGTTTGTATTCCCACTGTAGCCTTGTATTTATATTAAAGTTATCAAACTGTGTGTTGTACTGTACATAGGTAGTCCAATTTAATCGGTTAGAAAAGAATACTTCACCAGTGAACCTTGCCAGATGGAAGGTATCATTCCCTAATTCATTTAAATCAATATCATTACGTTCGTATCGTAGGTACAATCGTGCCAAAGGCATTAATTTATATTCTACTCTGGCTATTAAACGATTTCTAGAACCTCCGTAATAACTTCCCAATTCATAATTACCTCCATATTCCAATTTTTTATTTCTAATAGAACGGTATCCTGCAGAAAATCTATAATAGTTATAAACACCAGGCATAATATAGTTTCCATTTCTTAAGGGATCAAAAGCGAATTTTAAATTCACATAATTATGTCCTACACCTCCATAAATTAAGGAATTATCATTAAACAATAAGTCGTTATTAATATTTGTAGACGATTGTGAGACTACTCCTTCTTCATCAAAATAGGTGCTATTTGACAACCCTAAATATTTATGTGAATTAATCTTTTTAGACTTCTTAGGAAAATAAGTTAAACTTAATCGACCAGTAGCTTGCGTATATCCTTCTCGTACTATTATTTGATTAATAGCATCGTAATTATCTAATCTTGGTACAAAACCAACATCGGTAATATAATTTCTTCCTACTTTCCTTACAGAGGTTTTCCAAGATGTTTTTAAACTATTGTACCAAAGACTCAAACTATAAAACTTATTATCACCAGATACATTACTGGTAAAACTCTGTGCATAGTTTGCCAATCCAGTCCATTTATTATTTTTCGAGTTATAATTTAAATTAAGTCCGGCTACCCTATTATAATCATCTAGAAACGAAAAACCATCCGTTTCTTGTCTATTAATTACAAATCCAGTAGTTCTAAAAACATTAGACAATTGTTGTTCTACTACAAGCGCTCCATAATTTTGAGCTGGTTTGCTCCCTTCTTTTTTAGTAGCAACATTAAGAATTCCTAAACGTGTTTTCTTTGCGATGTTTCCAGAAAGCTTTAATCCAAAAGAAATATCGGTTTCGGCTCCTATTCTTCTAGAATAAAACGGATTTATACCGCTTACACCTAATGATGTAAATAAATCGCTATTTTCTAAAAAGAAATTACGCCGCTCTGGGAAAAACACTGCAAAACGACTAAGGTTTGTAACTTGAGTATCTACATCTATCTGCGAAAAATCTGGATTAATAGTAGCATCTAATTTTAAAGAAGAACTTACATTGTATTGTAAATCTAAACTTGGTTTTACGTTTGACGCATTCGATTTATTTACCAAATCCTCCTGATAGTCCATAGTTAACGATGGTGTTATTGTAAACTTAGTAGGCTTATTATCTGATAAACTTTCTATTTCAAAAGATTTAGACAAACGCAAATCAAATTGTGAGAAATTACGATCTATTTTAGTACTGGTAGTCCATTCGTTGGTTTTAATATCTCTAGTATGAAACATCACTCCCCAATTAGGATTGTCTTCTTTATAACCTAACGCTTTTAATGGAATTTCTACTTCAAATATTTTTTGATTTCCTTTTACAGATGTTTTAGCATTCCAAACTGCATTCCAGCTTCTACTTAACCAATAACCATCGCCTTTTCTAGATACTAATGCATCAACTAAAGTACCTCCCATATTAACAATAAAAAAGTAGCCCGATTGTTGTTGATTATAGGTATCTATAACAATAGCAAAAGAATCGCTATTAGCTCCCGAATTCCCAATATCATCGCGTTTTAACGATCCTATTTGTACCTTATTAGTTGTATCGTGATACACCGCACTTATGTACAATTTCTTTCCATTATGAAACATTTTTACAACTGTTTGCTTTGTTGCTACACTTCCATTATTAGGCATATAATCAATAAAATCATCGTGCACATCCAATTGAGTCCAAATAGGTTCATTTAACTCACCATCCAATTTAATGGTGCTATTGTTAAACACAATTTTATCTTGCTTTTGTGCATGGGTATAGAAAACTCCTAAAAGAAGTACTACTAATAAAACAATTCTTTTCATTTTTTAAATTTCAATAATTAAACATATTGCTTGGGCGGCTAAAATATTATGAGAAGTAATTGCTTTTAAAAAAGTAGACTAAAAGGCTGTTTTTGCCTCTTGAAACTTATGAAGTCTAGAATTTTGTTTTAGTCTATCATATTAAACTATTAAGCTACTTAAATTCTTATTTAAGCTACTTTTAGTTTTCAATATTATTTATATCGTATTTTAGGCCCTTAATGAGTTTTGCAAAAAAAATAGCTTCTTTACTAAGAATCCCCTTAATACGTCATTTGTTATTTTGGTTAGGGATTTTTTCTTATTTCTTAATTACATTAGAAGCAGCGTATTTTAGCAGTTATTATCAAGGTGTTGAATCGCGTTTAATTATGCTTTTAGTACAAATTATAACAGCTTATACTACGCTTTATATACTAATGCCTTATTTTTTAACTCCTAAAAAATATATTCAATTCAGTATTTATTTACTGCTCTTACTCTTCTTTAATTATACTCTTTATGTTTGTATTCAAGAGTTTTATCACCTACCAAAGTATTTTAATAATCCTCAAAGTACTACTGGGTACGATTCTATAAAAGGTTTCTGGGATCATATTTTTAAAGTACAAACTTTTACAGGTAAATCAGTTAAGTTTTTAACGCCAACCATTATATTATTAACCATTAAGTTTTATAATGAAAGGCAAACCTATCTTAAAGTAAACGAGCAAAAGAAGACTACTGAGTTAACAACGTTAAAACATCAATTAAATCCACATTTTTTATTTAATACCTTAAATAATTTATATGCGTTAACCATAGAGAAATCTGACGAAGCTCCTGAAGTAATTGCAAAACTTTCTGAAATGTTAGATTATATGCTCTATGGATGTAATGAAGAGTTTGCCGATTTACAAAAAGAAGTAGAACTTATAAAAAACTACCTAGCTTTAGAAAAAGTACGTTATGGTACTCGTGTTAGCATTCAATTTAATGCACCTAAAAGCTCCAATGCTAAAATTGCCCCTTTAATATTATTAACCTTTATAGAAAATGCTTTTAAACATGGAGTTTCTCAAGAATTAAACAAAGCATTTATTAACATAAATATAGTACTAAAAGAGGAGTGTATTCATTTTAAAATTGAAAACTCAATTGCCGCTAATAAAATCCCTGCTCGTAAAGAAAGTATTGGGATTAGCAATGTTAAAAAGCAATTGGAATTACTGTATGCAAACACCTACGCTTTAGATATTAATGAAGAAAGCGATAATTTTTATGTTGATTTAAAAATTCCGATGAAATGAGCTACAAATGTTTAATTATTGACGATGAAGAATTAGCGAGAAGATTGCTAAAAAATCATTTAATGCAATTGGATGATTTTGAATTGGTAGCTTCTTGTGCTAGTGCCATTGAAGCGAGTAAAATTTTACAAGAAAATACTATAGACTTATTATTTTTAGATATTGAAATGCCTGTTTTAAAAGGCATTGATTTTTATAAAAACTTATTTCATAAACCTAAAGTTATATTTACCACTGCGTATAGAGATTATGCTATTGATGGCTTTGAACTCAATGCTGTTGACTATATTTTAAAGCCCATAACCTTTCAACGTTTTTTTAATGCAATTGAAAAATTTAGAGCGCTACAAATAGCGAGTACCCCTACTCCAATAGTTACTCCTACTTCTGAAAACAATACTTCTTTTATTTATATAAGAAAAGATAGAAAGCAGGTAAAAGTTAATTTTGAAGATATTCTATATATTGAAAGCTTAAAGGATTATATAAAAATTCATTTAGCTAACGAGCATCATATTACTAAAACCAGTATTTCTGCTTTTTTACAAAAGGTAGATTCTCGTTTTATTAGAATACATCGTTCTTATATTATTAATAAACATCAGATTACTGCCTATACTAAAAACGATATTGAAATTGGACGTGCAGAAATTCCTATAGGTGATAATTATAGAAAAGATATTGATGTTTTTTTGAACTAGTAATTATATAATAACCAATAGCATCTATAAATAATGTCATTCTAAAAGTTACCTCAACCTAATTGCAATTAGCATATATAAGATACTATTTATAAATTCTCAACATCCCCGTCTCAAACGTTACAAAATCAAGTTGCAAAAAACTACTTTTTCCGTTAATCCAAAACTTTAAACCGTTTATTACTTTATAACTTCCGTTTATTCATTTTCGTTTTACAAAAACATTTGCTTTTACTAGTTTCGTTTCTAGATCAGATCAACATCCTAATTATTTTATAAAATATATACCACTAAAATTCAACAGTATGAAATTAAACCAAACATCCAGAAAAATCATACTTTTAACATTTTTATACGTGTTTTTAATTACTTCTTGTAATGACAATACAGATGTTATTATTTCAGAGTTAAAAATTTCCAAAGAGTTATTTCCAAATTCGTCTAATTATTCTAACAGAACTGACAGAGAAGGGAATTTTATATATACTCCTGAATACCCTGTAAGGTTTTCTCCTCTAAGCTCCCCAGACAATCATGGTGAAATATTTCCTAATGTACAAGTAAAAAATAATAACTATAGAATAGAATTTATAGCTGGGAAATATCAACGCGGTTTTTTTTTCGATAGAGGTCCCACGTATATTAGTGATCAACTCACTACTGAATTTGGCTTTGTTGTTCGTTTGTATAATTTTAAAATAAAATCATTCGAAAGCGTAAAAATCATGAAAACACTTACTTTTAGAGGCTATGGCAAAGTAAGATATGCCCATTCTTTTATTGAAAAAGAGCTTGAAAAATATCCAGCAGATCAGTTTCTTATAATGGGCTTCATGGGACTTTTTTGGACAGGAGATATGACTGTTGGCCCTGGGGTACCTATGGGGTCAACCAGCTGGAAACATCCAACAAGAATGGATTGGACATTAACTGATATTCTTAATCATAAAAATAAAGAAAACTCAATAAGTCCTCAAATAATTAAATCATATATAAAAAATATTCATGAGGCATATCAAACAATAACAGCTTCACAACACATGGGAAATTATAGAGTTATAATTAATGATCATAATTACGACGCAACAAGACTTGATTTTAATTCTGCAGCTGCCGAATGGAGTTTAGATCATTCAGAAGAAACTTTTATAGAATTCTTAAGACCAGCAATAATAGCATCTATGGATTCTATTAGAACAATAAGAATTCTAGGAAATACTCCCATTGACGATTTGTCTGCATTTAATTTTGAGTGTAGATTATCCTTACCTTGGGCAATCGGACATTCTATATAAAACATTAGAGAGAGTTACCAATAAAAATTTTAAAATAACCAATTAATAATTAATTCTTTTTCGCGATGTACATATTGCCTTTATTTTTAACTACTCTAAATAAAGGCTTTATACTAATTCTGCTGAAGAAATTTTATGAAACCAATAGCATCTATAAATAATGTCATTCTAAAAGTTACCTCAACCTAATTGCAATTAGCATATATAAGATACTATTTATAAATTCTCAACATCCCCGTCTTAAACGTTACAAAATCAAGTAGCAAAAACTACTTTTTCCGTTAATCCAAAACTTTAAACCGTTTATTACTTTATAACTTCCGTTTATGCATTTGCAATAGGCATAAGTATTCCTTTTTACTACCTTTAATTTCCATTAAATGTATGTTCTAAGTAAGGCTACGCTGCGTACTATGCATGGTTTTTAAGTAATTTAACTTAACAACAATCACTTTTATAAATCCAAAACAACTTGTATAGAGTTGCAGTTTGTAGTCTTACTATAACAGTATTTTAGAATATAACATTAACTGTTACTAACCAGTATGAAGGTATATGAACTTAAAAAGCGAGTATTATTATGTGGGATCCTTCTAAAAAACTCTTATTCTTATTAATTTTAGCCTTTATGCCTTTAAGTATACTTTCTTATTTTTTAATTGATTGGAATCATTTTAATAAAAGCACCAATGCAGCAATAGAGAAATTAAGTTTAACCTTTGCTTTTATAGGTTTTATGTTCTGTTTCTTATTTTCTTTTTTAAGAAAAGTTAAAGAAGACAAATAATGCATAGCTAATATACTGCAACTAGAAAAATTTGGTCTATAAAAAGAACCTATCTGTCTTTCATAATCAATAATTAAGCTAAAATTTAAAAACACTCTCTTTTTAAAATTACTTTTACTTATTCAATAATATATATTATAACTATAAACAACAATATTGAAAAATGGTAAAAGAAACGATACGCTACTTTTTTCTCATAAGTCTCTTAACTAATTGTATAAATGCTCAAAACAACTCTTTTGACTTTGAAGTAACCCCCGTTACAAAAAATGTATACAGTATCGTTTCTCCATCTTTTGGTTTACCTACTCCAGAAAACAAAGGTTGGAATGCTAACAGTCATTTTGTAGTTACTAAAGATGGCGTTTTATTATTCGACACAGGGTCTTCTGAAACCATTGGAAACAAAATTAAAAATGCTATTAAAACGGTTACCAACAAGCCTGTTCGTTGGGTGATTAATTCGCACAGTCATGCCGATCATTGGTTAGGAAATGCTGCTTTTTCCGAGGCTGATATTTTTTCCAGCAAAGAAGCTAAGGAAACCATGAAAAAGTACGGAAAGGAAGATCTTGCTTTTTACAATCGTGTTACCAAAGGAACTATTGGAAAAACACAACTAGTATATCCTACAAAACTCATTACTAAACATCAGAAAATGAATTTGGGAGGGGTAGAAGTTGAATTCATTTTTTCTAACAACAGTCATTCCCATGGTGATGTGTTAGTTTGGTTACCTCAACAGAAAATAATCTTTGGCGGCGATGTATTAAGTTCTAGTTGGATGCCTATTATTATCAATCCAAAAAAGGTTCCTGACTTAATTCAAACCCTAAATACCATAGCTAAGTTAAAACCTAAACATGTATTAACAGGACATGGAGTAGTTACGAATGGAAGTACTATAGTACGTGATGCTAATCTGTTATCCAATGTTTGGCAACAGGTAAAAGAAGCAAAATCGAACGGAAAAACGAAAAGTGAAGTTCTTACAAGTATTGAAACTAAGCTTGCTCCTACCTATAAAGACCTGTATTCTAACTTTACTTCGGAGATAAAACGTTATGTTGAGGTATTATATAAACTATAATAAATATAACATATTAACTCAAAGGTATTTACAAAAAATTCGTATCTTAGAAGAAGCTAAAACATGTACTCTTTAGTACATCTTCCCTTTTACTTCCCTTATACCATAGTATTTTAAATAACCTTACCAAGCTTATAGTTTCGCAAGTATTTTGCTAGCTGTTAGGAAATAAGTAATGAATTTAAAATTGAACTTATGAAATACTATTTAACAAAAAACCATTTAAGTGATGAGGATAACTACATCGCCCGAGTAATAACTACTCGTACTCTAAACCAAGCTAGTTTAATTAATAAAATGTTGCATAAACGCACCTTGATAAGTAAAACAGACATACTTGCAGTGCTTAATTCTTATTATGAAACTATTATACAATGCATTAAAGATGGGTACGCTATTAATTTACCTCTATACAATATCCATTATTCTATTAGAGGGGTTTTTGAAAATAGCGAAGCTGTATTTACAAAAGATAAACACCAGCTACACATAAAATTTAACAGTGGTAAATTACTTAAAAGAGTACTCAATGAGGTAGCAATACTAAAAGAAGTTTCTCCGATGGTAAGCATAGAACTTACGCAAGTACTGGATGTAGCTACAAATACCATCAATACTACAATTACCTCAGAAGGGCTGTTTGAACTGGAAGGTATTCGTTTAAAAGTAGCTGGAACAGATACTGCAGTAGGTTTGTATTTTGTATCAGAAGATGGTAGCGAAATAAAAGTAAATCGTTTTTCTCGCAATACCTTTAAAAATATAATAGCCCAAGCACCTAAGCTTGCAGCTGGTACGTATACAATTTGTATTAAAACCCAAGCTACTTCAAAACCAAACACCTTTTTAAAAGAAGTACGTACATTCAATGCTCCTTTTATCCTCACTGTGTTTTAATGCTCTTTTTACCTACGTTTAACAGATAACAGACACTGTTGTATAAAGACAGCATACCGAGTGGTATAATAACACTATACCACTCGGTATGCTGTTGCTTCCATTAGGCTTTATCTAACACTTTCATTAGAGGTAAAGTATTTGTTTACTTAGTAGCAAAGTTTTATACACACTAAGCAGCGAATAAAACTCTCTCTAAACACTTAATATTACTAGTACATAAATACTTTTCATTTCCTTATAAAAGGATTATTGTTTATATACAAATCTTAATGGTTTAATAAGCTTATATTTTATTTATAAACTATTTCCATGATTTTTATCAAACTGCTAAGATTCATAAAACACCTACTCCTAGGTATTTTTAAGCACTGTCTTTCTATCTAATTTCGGTTTTAGAAAAATAAACTAAAACATTATCAATTATGAAAAATGACTTAATTTTAATGAACTCTAATCATGAAGATATAAAATCTTCTAGCCTTAATTCTCCTATATATCATTATAGGAATCAAGAAACTAAAGGATCAACAAGAACAAAAGGACAGGTAACTCTTACTGATTTTGGAAATAAAATTCAAATGTATGCTTGGTTTGATGTTAGGAAAAGTGGAATGTTTGGTGTTGGTAAAGGTGCTTTAGCTTTTGAAATGTTAAATTCAAATTTTACTCCAATTGTTAGTCTTACAAAAGGTTTAACTGTAGGTGCAAGATTTCCTCAAGGAACCAACCATAAAGACTGGGATAAAACTATTGATATTACGGGGAATTTAGCTAACGACATCAGAAATAACGGATTTGTTTGTGCTACATCCATAAGTACAATTTCTGATTCTATTGGACTTCCATCAAATAAAGCTGAGTGGAAACAACTAATTTCTGATTTAACTCCTATAATAGCATTGGCATATGGAGACTATATTACTATTGGAACATGGATGTTTACTAAAATTAAGCAATAATTAAAACTAAGAATATGTAAGGTGAATTTTATTCCTTATTTATCTATCATGCTTCAAACGCTAAACACTAGCCCAAGTCTACAACTTGGGCTTTTTTTATTCTTTAAGATTTACTGTTTTTTTTAGCAATATCTGATATAATACTTAAAACACCTTCTCTATAATTACTACTTATTGGAATTTCTTTTTTATTAACTAGAACACAGTTTTTTTTGACTGTTTCTATATGTTTTAATGCTACTATATATGATCGGTGAGTTCGTATAAAGAACTGAGAAGGTAGTAATTCTTTTACTTCAGATATTTTATAGCGCGCAAGAATAGAGCGCTTCGTTGTATGAAATGTCACATAATTACCATCACTTTCTATGTATTTGATATTTTGAATAGGAACTTGATGAAATTCTGAACCGCTTTTTATAAAAACAGTTTGTTCAGAGAACTCTTGAGAAGTTTCTAGACTTGTCTTTATCCCTACTTTTTTTTGGCTCAATACTTCTTTCGCCTTGAGTACTCCTTGTAGTAATCTATCAAATTCTATAGGTTTTAAAAGGTAATCTACTGCTTTAAGTTCGTAGCTCTCTAAAGCGTATTCTGAATAGGCTGTTGTAAAAATAATAAGTGGCGGTTTTTCTAAAAACTTAGGAAAACTAATTCCTGATAACTTAGGCATATTGATATCTAAGAAAAGAAGATCTACAGTATGTTTTTGAAGATATTCAAGAGCATCTAAAGGATCTCTAAATGTTGCTTTTAATTCCATGAAAGGAATCTTATTTAGATGGAACTTAAGAACATCAATGGCATCTGGCTCATCGTCAATTATTATATAATTCATAAATAGGCTAATCAATTTGCAATGTAAGTAAAGATATAAAATATCCTTTTTCTACTTTAGTTTCTATTCTATGTGCATTAGGATATAGAATGGCTAATCGTTTTTTCAAATTGTCAAGACCAAATCCAGAGGCATTGTCTTTCAACCCAAATGCCGTTTGATGCATTGTATTGGTTACTTTATAAGACACACTGTTTTTAGTGACCTCCAAAGATATATTGATAACTGATTTAGTTTTTGTATCTATTCCATGTTTAATAGCGTTTTCAACAAAAGGAATCAATAACATCGGGCTAATTTGTACGTTTTCAATAGCCCCTTTAACTGTAAAATTAATAAACACATCGTCGTCTTCAGCAATGCGCAATTGATATACTTGAATAAATTTCTTAAGATGATAAATTTCTTTTTCCAATGCTACTTTATCTTCATTCGTTTCATACACCATATATCGCATTAACTCTGCTAATTTTGCAATACCATCTGCCAATTCGGGCACATCGTTTTTTAGCGCCTTGGCATAAAAACTATTGAGTACGTTAAACAAAAAATGAGGATTTATTTGAGACTTTAGAAATGCCATTTCTGTAGTTAGTTTCTCTTCATATAAAACTCGCTTTAGCCTTTCACTCTGAATCCAAGATTTAATTAAAGCATATGATAACCCTAGTAAGAGTATAAAAAAACTATTCATGGCATTATATCTTACATAACTCATATAAGATTCACTTTCGCTAGAGAAAAAACCTACTAACCAATAATAGTCAATAAAACTCTCAAACAAATTAATGAGAACAAAAGCACTTATTAAAGTAATGATTAAAAGGGTAATTTTTTTTAAACGTAAAAATCTAGGAACGATAAAAAAAGCGGTAGAATAAAAAATAATCTGATTCATAAGAAACCCAAATAGTACGGCAAGCCAAAATGGGCCTTTGCCATTTCTGAAATCAGATATCGTATTTACATTATTCAAAATCAAAAAGTACGCAACTCCCCAAATCAAAATATGTATTGTTACTTCTAAATATTTTTTCATTCTAAGTACTTTAAATATCAAAAATAGGCTATTAATTCCCTTTATAACTGCTCTAGGGATAAACCAATCACTTTAAGTGACCATTTTAGTCATTCACGTGAAGTTTGTTTTATTTCACATTTTTAGAAGCTTCTGTCACAGTAAGAACCTCAACAATCACATTCATTTTATGCTACAATTTTATCGCACTACTCTTGTCTCATATTAATAATGAAACTTTAAAATAATGAAGAAATCAATAGTCGTCATAATTGGATTAATCTTTGGGTTTAACTCATTTGGTCAATCAAACTCTATAAAAGAGTTGAAAAAAAACATCAACCAAGTATTCGAAAGTTATGTGCATTACAATCGTTTTACAGGTAATGTATTAATAAGTCAGAATAATAAAATTATTTATAAAAAAAGCTTTGGATATGCGAATATAGAAAACCACAAGAAAAACACTAAAAATTCCATATTCAACATTGCTTCTGTTACCAAACCACTGACTGCTGTGGGTATTATGAAATTAGTTGATGCTGGTAAGCTATCATTAGAAACCTCTATAAATACCTTTTTTCCAAACTTCATACCTGACTTTTCTAAGGACATTACCATACGTCATTTACTAAATCATAGTTCTGGTATGCAAGCCAATATAGGAAGAATAGATGACGAAGGGAATGGTTTAATGCCAGGGAAAAACACAATAGCGCTAAATGATCTATTAAAAATATTTAAAGATTCTAAACTAAAATTTAAACCTGGAAAAGGTTATGAATATAATAATTTCGGATACTCGCTTCTTGCTTATATTATTGAAAAGGTGAGCGGACAGACTTATGCAGAGTATATGAAACAGGCTGTTTTTACCCCTGCTAATATGAAAAACACGACTGCAGACAACTTTAAATTCATTCGTAAAAGAGCTTTTCCACACACAGGCTTAGGTATGAATGAATTTAAAAAATTTAGCTACCCTCTTCTTTTTTCTTGGGTTATTGGAGCTGGTAATATTCAATCTACTACTGGTGATTTATATAAATTTATGGAAGCCTTAGAAAACGGAAAATTGTTGAAACCAGCATCTGTAGAAAAGCTTTACAGCTATACACAATCTAGAGGCGTAAACAACTCGAAGTATGGATTGGGTTGGAGAATTGAAAGTAAAAGAAATGAAAAATGGATTAACCATACCGGGTTACTTCCAGGGTTTACTTCTTTAATTGGTTCCTTACCAAAAAGAAATATTAAAATCATAATCTTATCCAACGCAACAACTACCAATTTAAATACAGAAAGCACCTTTGCAGGAAAAAGTCAGTTTGTAGATGGGAAAATAATAGATAACGTAATTGCTGTGTTGCAAGGAGAAAAACCAAAACTACTTCCTTTGCCCGTTACAACATATCGTAAAAAGAATGCAGACTACAGCAGAACATATGCCTTAGATGCTATCCATTCATTGCAACTAACGAAGCAAGGAAATGAATATTCACTTAAATCAATAGGAAAAGAGTCATGGTCTGTTTTTACCTATCAATTTTCAAAAAATGCTAAAGAAAACAATAAAGCTAGTGAAACCGCTTTGTTTTTTGCAAACGCCATGAGTTCTCAAAACTTTAAAGGTCTTTCCGAATATGCTAATAATGATATGAAAGGTTTCTTTGGTTCAAAGGAAGGAATGCAGCAGTTAAAAAATATTTGGGCCAATTTTAACAAAAAGGGTGGGAAATTTAAATCTTATAATATTTATAAAGTTGCAGGAGAATCTGATAAAACGGTACACATTAGATTCCATTTTAAGAAAAATGATATCGGACTGGTCTTAGGAATTAACTCCGTGAATCAAATTCAAGGAATGTTTAAAGATAATGCTGTTAAAACATGTCCTATTCAAAAAGTAAAATTAATAGCTATAAATGAACATGAATTTTTTATCAATGGGCATCAACATAATGGTATGCAAGATTTAAAAATAAAAATAGCGAATGAAGAGTTAATCTTAATCGATGGTAATACCTCTTTTAAAGCAACCCTTTTACCTTCTTTATAAGCATAAAACAGCAGTAAAGAGCTAAATTACTAATTTGGTTCTTTTCTGTTATCTTTGTTTCTAAGCTAATATTAGCACATATAAACTTATTGTTTTTCATATACATAAACGTTGGAAAGCATTAATTTTAAAACGTATATACGCAGTAACAACTATGGGTATATACAATGGTTAGTAACAATAAAACAAAAGGTAATCATGAGAATTGCATCAATAACTTTTATCGGGATTTTACTTATTCTATGTTCTTGTAAAAATGAACTAAAAAAAGGAGAGGCAAACAAAATTACGAATGCTAAAGAAGTTAGTTTTTACACTCCAGATAGCATTAAAATTTTTGGAGATTTGTATGAATTAGACAAAAAAGGAAAAACAATATTACTCTTTCACCAAGGCGGATCTAATGCTAGAGGAGAATATGCTCCTATTATTCCTAATTTAATTAAGAAAGGGTATAACATTTTAGCGATTGACCAAAGAGTTGGAGGGCAATATTATGGAAGTTATAATCGCACGCTGGCTAATATTCCTACTAATATTTTTGGTGATGGTTATGGCTATTGTAATGCATATAATAATCTTGAAAGTGCGTTAAATTTTATAATAGACTCTGGGTTTTCGGGAGATAAAATTATTTGGGGAAGTAGCTATAGTGCTTCTCTTGCCATACAACTAGCCAACAATAGACAAAATGATATTAAGGGAGTATTAGCTTTTTCACCTGCATCTGGTAGATCTATGAAAGATTGTCTTCCTAATAAATATTTTGAAACATTAAAAAGACCATTGATATTATTAAGACCTCCTAATGAGATGGAGAGTGAAAATTCAAAATTACAATTTGATTTAGCAAAGAAATATAACCACCAAACCTATGTACCTAAAAATGGTGTGCATGGTTCATCTATGCTTGTTGAAGAAAGGGTTGGAAGTAATGTTGATGATACCTGGAAAGTTGTTTTATCATTTCTCAATAAAATTGAAGAATAATACATCTAGACTAAATAACAACCTATGTACACACAATCCAAAGATTGTGGGAGTTGTCTCTGACTTTGAAATAAAAAATCTTGTAGAATTAACAGTTTCTCAAAACACAAAAAAATCCCAAGCGACAAACTTGGGATTTTTTATTCTTATTATTTCTGTACTCTACCTACTGCGCAGCTTACAAAAGATTTTGCTTTGTGCAATACCGTATTGTCTGCTCCTACTTCTGGGTAGCCTAATTTTGATAACTTTTCTTTTACCAAGCTAAGTGTTGCTTCATTGCTTACCAAAGTAACTAAGGATTTTTCTACGTTTACAACTACATTATCTACGCCTTTTATGTTACTTAATCCGTTTACAATAGTATTAGCACAACCGCCACATTTTAAGTTTTCTATATAAATCTCTTGTTTCATTTTACTTGTTTTTTTCTTGCCATTCTAAGTAACCTCCTAAAATATTATACGGTTGAAAACCTTCTTTTAATAATATCTCCGAGGCTATTTTACTTCTTCCACCCGATCGACAATAAAGATATACAGGCTTTGTTTTGTCTAACTTTTTTAAGGCTTCTGCTTTAAAACCATCTGAGGTTACATTTATTTCAGTTGCATTCTTAATAGTACCTTTTGCCCACTCTGGCGGTGTACGTACATCTACTAACTGAATATTTGCATCGTTTTTTAAAACTACTTGTAAATCTTCTACCGAAATTTCTTTAATTCCCTGGTGCTTCGATGTACACGATACTGCAACTGCTAGTATACAGATTATTATTACAACGTATTTTTTCATTTTAAATTACTTTAATGTTGACGGACATACTGTTGCCGTTCTCAAAATAGTTGTTTCCTTTATATCTTTATAGCCCCCTGCAACATCAATTACATTATGGTAGCCTCTTGCTTTTAAAATAGACGCTGCTATTACCGAACGATACCCTCCTGCACAGTGAATATAAAAATCTTCTTTAGTAGGAAACTCCGCAATATGATCGTTTAAAAAGTCTAAAGGTGTACTTGGTACATCTACAATATGTTCATTGTCATATTCTCCTGGCTTACGTGCATCAAATACCTTTGCATCGTTATTAATTGCGTCTTCTAAAGCTGTTGCCGATACCGAACGTAAGGTATCTACTTCTTTACCTGCTGCTGCCCAAGCGTCAAAACTTCCATCTAAATAACCTACTACATTATCAAACCCTACACGAGATAAACGTGTAATGGTAGTTTCTTCATCTCCTTTTGGTGTTACCAATAAAATTGGTTGGGTAACATCTTTTATTAAAGCTCCTACCCATGGGGCAAAAGTTCCTCCTAATCCAATAAAGATTGCTTGAGGTATAAATCCTTTTATAAATTCAAACTGATGACGTACATCTAAAATAATAGCTTCCGTATCGTTTGCTGTTTTCTCAAAATCTTCAACAGACAAGGCCTTTGCACCACTTTTTATTACCTCATCTATAGATTGGTACCCTTCCTTATTCATTTTTACATTTAAAGGAAAATATGCTGGCGGTGGTAATAAACCTTCAGTAACCTCTTTAATAAACTCATCACGTGTCATATCTGCACGTAAGGCATAATTGGTTTTCTTTTGCTCACCAATAGATCCTACGGTTTCTTTGCTTAGGTTCTTACCACAAGCTGATCCTGCTCCATGCCCTGGATATACAATTACATCGTCTCCTAAGGTCATTACTTTGGTACGTAAACTATCAAATAACAATCCTGCTAACTCTTCTTGTGTTAAACTGGCTGCTTTTTGTGCTAAATCTGGACGCCCTACATCTCCTAAGAATAAGGTATCTCCACTAAAAATAGCATGCTCTTTTCCTTTTTCATCTACCAACAAATACGTAGTGCTTTCCATCGTATGCCCTGGCGTATGCAATGCTTTTATGGTTACATCTCCTATGGTAAACTCTTCGTTATCCTCCGCAATATGAGCATTAAACTTAGGGCTTGCCGTTGGACCAAATACAATATTGGCTCCTGTTTTCTCTGCCAATGTTAGGTGACCGCTCACAAAATCGGCATGAAAATGGGTTTCAAAAATGTACTTAATTGTTGCTTTGTCTTTTTCAGCTCTTTTTATATAGGGTTGCACCTCTCTTAGAGGATCTATTATAGCAGCTTCTCCATTGCTTTCAATGTAATATGCTCCTTGTGCTAAACAACCTGTATAAATTTGCTCTATCTTCATAATATTAAATTAATCATACGCTTGATGTATATACTGTGCGTATTTCTTTTGATTTTGATTATCTCCTGTTTTGAAAAAATTAACAGCTCCATTTGCTCTCATAAAGAAGTGATTTAAACTTATTACTTCTAAGACTCCTCCTCTAAAAAAAGCATCTCTAACAGGGCCTTTTACGCCTGCTAAATAAAACTCTATATTTCTTTTATTATAATACTTAATTCGTTCTTTAAGCATTTCTATTCCTGTACTATCTACTCTATTAATGCTCTCAGCATCTAATACTATTAATTTTAAAGTTTCTCCTTTTTCCTCTACCATCTCCTCTAGCTTGTCTCTAAAATAATTTGAGTTTGCATAAAACAATTGGGCATCGAAACGGAATACCAATACTTCATTATCTATTACTACTTCTCCAAACCTGTTTTTATTTCGGTAAAAATCAGAATTTGGTACTTTTCCTAACTCGATTACATAGGGTCTTGATGTTCTAAAAATTAAAACAATTAACGATAGCCCTACTCCAATTAAAATACCATACTCTATCCCAAAAAACAAGGTTGAAAAAAACGTTGCTACCAATAACCAGAAGTCTAAATTATTGGCTTTCCATAATCTTTTTGCTTCTTTTATATTAATTAAGTTAAATACTGCTACAATAATAATTGCCGCTAATATTGTTTTTGGTAAATGATAAAATACCGGTGTTAAAAACAATAAGGTTAGTACAACTACAATTGCTGAAACTATGGCTGAAACTCCCGTAGTTCCTCCTGCTTCTTCGTTAATTGCCGAACGTGAAAAACTTGAGGTTGATGGATAGGATTGAAATAAAGATCCTACAATATTACTCAAGCCTAAGGCTACTAATTCTTGATTGGGTCTAACTCTATATTCGTCTTGTTTTGCCTCCAAGGTTTTTCCTATAGATATAATTTCTAAATAACCTACCATTACTAAGGTTGCTGCTATTGGAAATAATTCTCTTATTAAAGCAATGTCTATTACAGGCATCTTAAACGCTGGTAGTCCTGATGGAATTTCTTTTACGATGGCTACCTCTGCAAAATAGTTTCCAAAAAATCGAATAGCTACGATTCCTAATACCACTACCACTAAAGCATTGGGTATTTTCTTGTTTATTTTTCTAAACACCATTATTATAATACAAGCAATAACTCCAATGATGGCGGTAGGCGTATTAAAATATAGAAATCTATTAAAAATATCTTCTAGTAATATATGTACTTGATCACTTTGTAAAAACTCTACACCTAATAAATTTCGAAACTGATTTAAACCTATGATAAATGCAACTGCTGAGGTAAACCCTATAATTACGGGTCTTGATAAAAAGTTAACGATAAAGCCTAGACGGAAAATCCCCATTAAGAACTGAATACCTCCTACCATTAATGCCAATAAAATAGCAATGGCTATATAACTTTCTGAACCTATTAAGGCTAAGGTAGAAACTCCTGTTGCTACAATAAGTGAATCCATGGCTACGGGTCCAATCGCTACTTGACGCGACGATCCAAAGATGGCATACATTAACTGTGGCACCAATGCTGCATACAAACCATAAATTGGTGGTAAGCCCGCAATTAGCGCATAGGCTATTCCTTGCGGAATAAGCACTATAGCCACAGTTAACCCCGCTACGACATCTCCTCTTAATTGAGATTTCTTATAGTTGGGCAACCATTCTAATATTGGTATGAGTTTCTTTATTAATTTCATCTTAAAACAACTCTCCTTGACTCGTTCCTTTTACTCTTCCTAAATGTTTATATGCTAAATCTGTTACTTCTCTTCCTCGTGGTGTTCGCATGATAAATCCTTGCTGAATTAAAAATGGCTCGTACACCTCTTCTATAGTTTCTGCATTTTCTGCAACTGCTGTTGCTAAGGTTGTAATACCTACGGGACCTCCTTTAAACTTATCGATAATCGTAGTTAAGATCTTATTATCCATCTCATCTAAACCATGTGCATCTACATTTAAAGCTTTTAAAGCATAAATCGCTATTTCAATAGTAATGGTTCCATCACCTTTTATTTGCGCAAAATCTCGTACTCTTCGCAACAACGCATTGGCAATACGGGGTGTTCCTCTACTTCTACCTGCTATTTCTATAGCTGCTTCCATTGAAATAGGCATTTTTAATATCTGTGCACTACGCTGTATAATCGTAGTTAATAATTCTGTTTTATAATAATGTAATCGACTGCTAATCCCAAAACGTGCTCTCATTGGTGCTGTAAGCAATCCTGAACGCGTTGTAGCTCCTATTAAGGTAAAAGGTTCTAAGTGTATTTGAACCGTTCGAGCATTGGGTCCAGACTCAATCATAATGTCTATCTTATAATCTTCCATTGCAGAGTATAAATACTCTTCTACAATGGGACTCAATCGATGGATTTCATCGATAAATAAAACATCACGTTCGTCTAAGTTTGTAAGCAATCCTGCCAAATCTCCTGGCTTGTCTAATACGGGCCCTGAAGTTACCTTGATTCCAACGCCAAGTTCATTGGCTAAAATATGTGCTAAGGTTGTTTTTCCTAAACCTGGAGGTCCATGAAACAAGGTATGATCTAACGCTTCATCTCTTTGATTAGCCGCTTCAACAAATATTTTTAAATTCTCAATCGCTTGATCTTGACCTGTAAAATCGTCAAATGACAATGGACGTAGTTTCTTTTCTACGTCTATTTCTTCATTTGAAAAGTTACTATTCTCAGGGTTTAGATTTTCATTCATACTCGCACAAATATACTTGAAATATTATGGTTGATTTGTAATAAAAGTTACGTTGCTTTTCTTATGGTTGCTAAGATACATATTAGTACTTAATGTTATAGCGCAAAAAAGCCTTCCAATATGGAAGTATTGCACCGCATTCTATAGATAAAACAAAAACTGCTATTCTCGAAAATTTGTAACCCGTGATAAAGTTTAAAATAGTATTCCTGCCATCATGTTGTAAAATCATTAATCTTCATTAAGTGTTAATTTAACGTAGTTAGCACGGAAAACATTTTCGTTTCATCACAAAAAAAGCCATAACGTTTTACCGTTATGGCTTTATATTTTAATACTATTATTGCTTACTCATATACGCCACTAGTTGTAAACTAGCGGGAGCGAGGGGTTTTACCGTTATGACTTTATATCTTAATATTCTTACTGCTTACTCGTATACGCCGCTAGTTTGTAACTAGTGGCCAACAACATTAATCTTATTTAATTAAACTTTCCTATAAAATCTATAGCTTCTATAATATATAAAACTACTACTCATAAGCTTTTATATTATTTATCTAAAATAAGAAAACTATACTAAGCTATACCGCAATTTTATAACAAAAAGCCATAACGTTTTACCGTTATGACTTTACATCTTAATACTATTATTACTTACTCATATACGCCACTAGTTGTAAACTAGCGGGAGCAGGGCATTAGCCTATTTTAGGACATCATCCTCTTCCTTCCTGTCCATCGGAATCTATATCTTCAACAAAAACATCTTTTGTTATATTTATCTCTTTTGTTTTAATGTCTATTTTATCTTTTTCTTTTTTAATATAAATTTTATCTACCAAAAAACAATTCAAAATACCTTTTCCACTTTTTTCAAATTTAATCTTAAAACCTATAACCCCCTTTTTATTTCCTTCAACAAAAACTTGATGCTTATGTTTTTTTAACTCTTCTATATTGGAAACATTTGCATCTTTTGTTATATATAGAAAAATAAATCTTTCTTTTATATTTTCTCTTTTTATAGAATCCAAATTTAGATTGTATTTTAATTTACCTTTTACAATCTCTCCCTTTCTTATAACACTAGGAAATTCTATAAAAGCAATTTTATTACTTTCTTTTTTTACCTCTTCTTTTTTATATTCATTAGAACAAGACACTATTAAAAATATAGAGAAATAAATACTTATCTTTTTTATAATTTTATAATCCATTTGCTTTTTTTATTGAATCTAACACCTCTCTATCTCTCTTAATAAGATTTTGAGCACTATTTGAGTTAACAGTTGTATCTTTTTCTACAATATTTTGTATTTTGGATTGGTTGGAAAGAGCCTGATTATTGAACTTAACTTTATGAATCTTAACAGTTGTCATATTACTTTCATTTGTACTAGATTCCCCAGCTGTATTAGAAGCATCCATAGTACCGTTACTCATAAATAAACTCATTCCTTTTCCTATGGCTTCTAATTTATCTTTTTTTCCACTATAATCTCCATGTCCTTTATTAAATTTTGATGCAAAATTTTCGTCTTTTTTACCAGCCCCTTTATTAGGTCCATTGCCTTTTCCTTTTCCTGTAGATTTAGGGCCAAGTTTAGCATAAGAGGCTAATTGTGTTAAAAGTTCTTGAGGAACATAAAGGTCTTCATATGGGTTTTCAGAAACTGTATTACTATCTGTTTTTGGTCCTTTACCCACAATTACAACCCCCGCTCCCGCTAGTTTGTAACTAGTGGCCAACAGTATTAATCTTATTTAGTTAAACTACCTTATAAAATCTATAGCCTCTATAATATATAAAATTACTACTCATAACCTTTTATATTATTTATCTAAAATAAGAAAACTACACTATATTTTTATAGCAAAAAAGCCTTCCGATATGGAAGGCTTTTTTTATAATTTTATTTTATATCTTAAGATGGTTCTTCTCCATCTAATAACGGTGTAGTTTGTAAAACGAAATCTTTTCCGTGTACGTATTCACCATTTTCATCTGTTTTACTATAATCATAAGCCCATCTGTGAACTTCAGGAATTGCTCCTGGCCAGTTTCCGTGAATATGTTCTACTGGTGTAGTCCATTCTAAAGTATTAGATTTCCAAGGGTTCTGAGTTGCTTTTTGACCTCTATAAATTGAGATAAAGAAGTTTGCTAAGAATATTAACTGTGCCAATCCTCCAATAATAGCCATTACAGTCATAAATACATTAATTTCTACTAAATCATCAAACATTGGAAAGTTTGAGTTTGTATAATAACGACGTGGTAAACCTGCTAATCCAACAAAGTGCATTGGAAAAAACACTCCATAAGCTGTAATAATTGTTAACCAGAAGTGCCAGTATCCTAATGCTTTATTCATCATTCTACCATACATCTTAGGGAACCAATGGTATACCCCTGCGAACATTCCTAATAATGCAGATACTCCCATTACTAAGTGGAAGTGAGCTACCACAAAGTACGTATCATGTACATTAATATCTAATGCTGAATCTCCTAAAACTAATCCTGTTAAACCTCCAGTTACGAATGTAGAAACTAATCCTATAGAAAATAACATGGCTGGGTTTAACTGTAAATTACCTTTCCATAGCGTAGTTACATAGTTAAATGCTTTTACTGCCGATGGGATTGCAATTAATACTGTTGTAAATGTAAATACCGAACCTAAGAATGGATTCATTCCTGAGATAAACATGTGGTGACCCCATACAATTGTAGATAAAAAGGCAATTGCCATAATTGATCCAATCATTGCGCGGTACCCAAAAATTGGCTTACGTGCGTTTGTAGAGATAACTTCTGATGTTAATCCTAATGCTGGTAATAATATAATATATACCTCTGGGTGACCTAAGAACCAAAATAAGTGTTCAAATAATACTGGTGATCCTCCTTGGTAGTGTAATACTTCTCCTGAGATAAAAATATCAGATAAATAGAACGATGTTCCAAAGCTTCTATCGAAAATTAATAATAAAGCTGCTGATAATAATACTGGGAATGAAATAACACCAATAATTGCTGTAATAAAGAATGCCCACATTGTTAATGGCAATCTTGTCATTTTCATTCCTTTTGTACGTAAGTTTAAAATGGTAACGATATAGTTTAACGATCCAATTAATGAAGAAGCAATAAATATTGCCATAGACACTAACCATAACGTCATACCTGTACCTGAACCTGGAATTGCTTGTGGTAATGCAGATAATGGAGGGTAAATTGTCCATCCTGCAGATGCTGGTCCAGCTTCAACAAACAATGAGATGATCATAATTACTGATGATAAGAAAAATAACCAGTAAGAAACCATGTTTAAGAAACCAGAAGCCATATCACGTGCTCCAATTTGCAATGGAATTAATAAGTTAGAAAAGGTACCACTTAAACCTGCTGTAAGTACAAAGAATACCATTATTGTACCGTGTATTGTTACCAACGCTAAGTACATATCTGGGTTCATGATTCCATCTGTTTGATGGTTCCCTAAAAATGCTTCAATAATTGAAAATGAAGTATCTGGCCATGCAATTTGTAAACGAAATAACATTGACATGAAACCTCCAATAACTCCCATAAATATACCCGTAACAAGGAATTGTTTCGAGATCATTTTATGATCTTGACTGAAGATGTATTTAGTTACAAATGTTTCTTTGTGATGATGATCTGACATAATCTATCTTTTATATACTTTTTTTAAAAATATCTTATTTAATAACTTGAGCTAATGTTTTTTGTTCTGATAACCACTTGTTGTATTCAGCTTCTTCAACAACTGTGATTTTCATTTGCATATTGTAGTGAGAAGCACCACAAATTTTATTACATAACAATAAGTAATTAAACTCATAAAGTTCTTCCTCGCCTTTTGCTCTTCTAATCTTGTTAATTCCTTCAGTCTTTGCAATAACCTCAGAGTTTTCACGCATTTCTGCTGTAGTATACTTAGGTGTAAAAGCAAATTGAGTAACCATACCAGGAACACAGTTCATTTGCGCTCTAAAGTGAGGCATGTATGCAGAGTGCAATACATCTTGTGAACGGAATTTGAATAATATTTTCTTCCCTTTTGGTAAAACTAACTCAGTAACTTTTTTATCATCTTGAGCACTTGGATCAGACATGTCAACTCCCATAGAGTTAATTCCTTTAATGAAATTTACATTTCCTAATCCTAATTGATTATCTTCTCCTGCGTAACGAGCTTGCCAATCAAATTGTCTTGAATACACTTCAATTTCAATTGGGTTCTCATCATCACCAACATACATAATGTTGTTCCAAGCCCATAATCCATATCCAATTAATAATACAATTGTTACCGCTGGAATAGACGTCCATAATAATTCTAATTTATGGCTATCTGCATAAAACAATGCTTTTTGGTCTTTATTTCCTCTATACTTATATGCAAAGAAGAAAATTAAGAACTGCATTCCAAATTGAACTATTCCAATTAACCAAAATGTAATATTAAATAAGTTATCATCATGTTCTCCTTCTATAGAAGCAGATTCTGGTAACATAATAACATTCATTGCTATTAAGCAGTAAATCATCATTGCATATAGGAAAGCTAAGAATCCTAAAGCTAATTTACCTTGTGTTTCGTTGTCTTTATCTGTAGCAATTACAGAACGGAAATTCATGATACGAGTAATTTGCCAAAAACTAACTCCTATTGCAACTGCTATGAAAATATAAAATAAAGCGAGCATATTATCTAAACTATTTGTTTATTAATTCTATTTATTAATGATGATTACTATCTTCTCCTCTGTGTTCGATATTATAGTAATGGTATGTTTCACTCTCGTGTAAGAATGGGTTTCCTGTTGCTAATGGTTTTGCTTTTGCAAATGCACTAAATGTTGCATAGATAAACAAACCTAAAAAGAATAAGATTCCACTAATTTCTCCAATTCCAAATCCGTATTGAGCTCCAACAGTACCAGGCATAATCATTACAAATAAATCTAAGTAGTGACCTGCTAATATTACCACTCCTCCAATTGTTACAAACCAAGGTACACTCTTAAAGTCACTATTGATTAATAATAATACTGGGAAAATGAAGTTCATTACTACCATTGCTAAGAATGGTATTTTGTATTCGTTAAAACGCAATAAGTAATAAGTAGTTTCCTCTGGCATATCTGCATACCAAATTAACATAAATTGAGCAAACCATAAATAGGTCCAGAATACTGAGAATCCAAACATGTATTTTGCTAAATCGTGAATATGACTATCGTTTACAAATGGTAAGTGACCTTTAGATCGTAAGTAAATTGTTACAAAAGCAATTACTGTTAAAGCCGATACTAAGAAAGTAGCTAATACATACCAACCGAATAACGTAGAGAACCAGTGTGGGTCAATAGTCATTATCCAATCCCAAGACATCATAGATTCTGTAATCATAAATAAGAATAAGAAAATTACAGAGATATTATAGTTTCTCTTGTGTAATTTTAAATCTCCATTCTCTTGTTGGATAGATCCTTTTCTAATAATAAAACGGTATGCATTCCACACAGTTAAATAAAAGATACTTCTAATTAACCAACCTGGTGTATTTAAAAACCATTTCTTACCATCAATAATAGGATCGTAGTTAGGACTTGTAGGATCTACAACTCCTTCTCCCATCCAAGGAAATAAATGATTCATATGCATTGCTGTAGCTATTAAAAACACTAACATAATTAAACTTACATAATGTAAGTTAGCTGTTATTGCTTCCATAACTCTAAATAACACAACAGACCACCCTGCTTGTGCTACTCTTTGAATTGCATAGAATGCTAATATTAATAAAGTTACTCCTAAAAAGAATAATAATGCTACAAAGAAAGCAGCCCATGGTCTGTTTTTCATTTGATGAAAAGCATGCTCTGCATGTGCATCACCATGATCTTCTGCATGTGCATTAGTAGCATGTGCATCTTTTGATACAGCTACTTCTGTATGTGCTTCTTTTACTTCTTCTTTGTGAGTATCTTCTGCATGAACAGTTGTACTATCTGTTGCATGTGCTTCTTCTTTTACTTCTTCAGCATGCGTTGCAGTACTATCAGCAGCATGAGCTACAGTTTCTACTTCTTCTGAAAGCTTTTCAACTTCAGCATGAGATTCAGCTTTAGCTTCTTCAGCATGTGCTTTTTCTTCTCCATGAGAATCAGCAGCATCGTGTTCACCTCCATGGTGAGCATCTTGTTTTGCTAAAATTTCTTTTGCTTCTTCTAATGTTTTAGGTGCCGACATAAAACTAGCGGCAGTACCTAACGCTCCTAAAATCATAAGAGCAATAGCAAGCATTTTTAATTTTCCTGAAAACTGGTACATATCTTAACTATCTATTATAGACTTATTTTAATTCGCTTCTTAATTTTTCTACGTACTGTACAATTTGCCAACGCTCTTTGTACTGTAACTGTGATGCATGAGATCCCATTAAGTTTTTACCATACATAATTACATGGTAAATATTTCCTGGAGTTAATTCTCTATCCTTGTAATTTGGAATACCATTGAATTTGTCTCTTTGCGATAAAACTCCATTTCCATCTCCTTTGGTTCCATGACAAGAAGCACAGTAAATCCCGTATAACTCTTTACCTTTTTCTAAATTTACCTCAGAAGTTGGTAATGGGTTTTTTAATTCAGCTTTTGCCTTTTCATATCCTTCATTTGTATCAGGAATATCATAAGCTACAATACCATTTCTACTTACAGTACCAGCAACTGGTTTTCTATCAACCATTTTTCCGTTTAAACCATCAGCACCGTTTGCTTCATAAGGAATAGCAACGTACATATCTGGCATGTATTGTACTTGTGGTTTACGTTTGTTATTACAAGAAGCTAAGCTTGCAACTACAACTAAAGCGATAATTATTTTTAAGCTCTTCATATCTCTTAATTAATGCTTTTCTACTACGTTAATTTCTACAGCTCCTGTTGTTTCTAACAAAGCTTTTAACTCTTCTTCGTTACCATGAACTGGAATTTCCATTAAGAAATGGTCATCTGTAGTTCTTGGATCTGGATTTTCAGCTTTTTTAAATGGCCATATTTTACTTCTCATATAAAAAGTAATTACCATTAAGTGGGCTGCAAAGAACACTGTTAATTCGAATAAAATTGGAACGAAAGCTGGCATATTTGATGCCCAAGAAAAGTTTGGCTTACCACCAATATCTTGTGGCCAGTCAGCAATCATGGTATACCATGTTAACCATATAGCAACGCTTAAACCAGTAATTCCGTAAAAGAAAGCTGTTATTGCTAAACGTGTTGGTGCTAATCCCATTGCTTTGTCTAATCCATGAACTGGAAATGGACAAAATATCTCTTCAATATGATGGTGATCTGCTTTTACCTTCTTAACGGCATCCATTAAGATATCATCATCATTATATAATGCGTGAATTACTTTATTAGTGCTCATTGTTCTCCTCTCTTGATTTTTTAAAATTCTCTCCTGATGATTTTAAGATTGTCTTAATCTCTGCTGTAGGAATTACAGGGAAAGTTCTTGCATATAATAAGAATAATACAAAGAAGAATCCAATAGTTCCAATAAAGATACCCACATCAACAAACGTTGGCTCAAAACGCCACCAAGTTGATGGTAATTGCCCTTTACTTAATACAATTGCGATAATATCGAAACGCTCAAACCACATTCCTATATTAATAATGATTGAAATTATGAAAGACCAAATAAAACTTCTTCTAATTTTCTTAATCCATAATAACTGTGGAGTAAAAATGTTACAGATTAATAATGACCAAAATGCCCATCCGTAAGCTCCTGCTTCTGCTCCAAAAGATAAATATGTATAGTTTTCATAAGGTGAACCTGTATACCATGCAATAAAGAACTCTGTTGCATATGCTACAGCTACAATACCTCCTGTTAAGATAATTACAATGTTCATATACTCTACGTGTAAACGTGTAATATATGCTTCCATATTAGTAACCTTACGCATAATACCTAATAAGGTTTGTACCATTGCGAATCCAGAGAAGATTGCTCCTGCTACGAAATATGGAGGAAATATTGTTGAGTGCCATCCTGGATTAATAGATGTTGCGAAGTCCATCGATACAATTGTATGTACTGAAAGTACTAATGGAGTTGCTAAACCTGCTAATACTAATGATACTTCTTCAAAACGTTGCCAGTCTTTAGCTCTACCAGACCATCCGAAAGATAATAATGCATAAATCTTCTTTTGGAAAGGCTTTACTGCTCTATCACGAATCGTTGCAAAATCAGGTAATAAACCAGTCCACCAGAATACTAATGATACTGATAAATACGTAGAAATTGCGAATACATCCCATAATAAAGGTGAGTTAAAGTTTACCCATAACGAACCAAATTGGTTAGGAATTGGTAATACCCAGTATCCATTCCATGGACGCCCCATGTGAATAATTGGGAATAAACCTGCTTGGAATACCGCAAAAATCGTCATTGCTTCTGCAGAACGGTTAATTGCCATTCTCCATTTTTGACGGAACAATAACAATACCGCTGAGATTAATGTACCGGCGTGACCGATACCTACCCACCATACAAAGTTGGTAATATCCCATGCCCAACCGATGTTTTTACTTAAACCCCAAACACCAATACCGGTACCTACGGTGTAAAAGATACATCCAAATCCCCATAACATTGCTGCTAAAGAAATATAGAATGCTACATACCAATGTTTGTTTGCTTTACCTTCTATAGGTCTAGCAATATCCTCAGTAATATCATGGTAACTTTTGTTACCAAGTATTAAAGGTTCTCTATAAGATGATTCGTAATGAGACGACATAAATCTATATACTTATTAATTTTATTATTAAGCTTCGTTTGTATTTCTTACTTTAACTTGGTACACAACGTTTGGTTTAGTACCTATATAATCTAATACGTGGAATGCTCTGTTATCTTCTTTTAATGCTGCAACTGTATCTTCAGAGTTATTAATATCTCCAAACACCATTGCTCCTGTAGAACAAGCTTGAGAACATGCTGTTTCAAACTCATCTTTATTTACAGCTCTACCTTCTTTTTTAGCTTTTAAGATGGTAGCTTGTGTCATTTGAATACACATAGAACATTTTTCCATAACTCCTCTTGAACGAACAACTACGTCTGGGTTTAATACCATTTTACCGTACTCGTTATTCATGTTAAAGTCGAACTCTTCGTTTTCTGAGTAGTTAAACCAGTTAAAACGACGAACTCTATATGGACAGTTGTTTGCACAATATCTTGTTCCTACACAACGGTTATATGCCATTTGGTTTTGACCTTGACGACCGTGTGATGTTGCTGCTACCGGACATACTGTTTCACATGGTGCGTGATTACAGTGTTGACACATCATTGGTTGGAAAGCAACTTCTGGATTTTCTGCTGAATTTTCTAAAGCATCAAATAAATCTCCTCTACTTAATCCTAATACTTTTTCAGTATATCTTCTTTCAACCTCTTGATTTGCTAAATTTGGATTTTGAGCTTTAAACTCTTCCATCGTCATTGAAGCCTCATGTTGCTTATCTTCTACTCTTGAAGAATAATAACGGTCAATACGTAACCAGTGCATATCTCTACCAACACGTACTTCATCTTTACCTACAACAGGTACGTTGTTTTCAGCGTGACATGCTACTACACATGCTCCACATCCTGTACATGATGTTAAATCAATAGATAAATTAAAGTGGTGCCCTATGGTTCTATCATGCTCATCCCATAAGTCGATTGTACTTCCTTCAACTTCTTGGTGATCATAAGTAACCATATATGGTTTATTCCATGTATGCTTAGGATCTAAATTTTTATTAGTAACCTCTTTTAAAGTAGCTTCTTTTAAAATATCATGACGCCCTGCAAGTGTACTTTGTACCTGTGTACAAGCAAACTTATGCCATCCTGATGTTTTCTTAATTGAAACGTTGTATTGGATATTGCTACCATCTTTATAGAATGGGTATGCATTAATACCAACTTGCATTTCTGGTTTTAACCCTTGAGTTCTACCATAACCTAATGCGATACCTACAGATCCTTTTGCTTGACCTGGCTGAATCATTACTGGAATATTATCAATAGTTACTCCATTAACAGTTACGCTAGCGTAATTACCATCAATTGCTCCGTTATCTTTAACTGGATTTTCAAAACCTAACTCTTTAGCATCAGCCATAGATACGGTTAAGTAGTTATCCCATGCAGCTCGTGTAATAGGATCTGGAAACTCTTGTAACCAAGGGTTATTTGCTTGTTTACCGTCTCCTAATGCAGTAGATGAAAACAAGTTTAATTCGAATCCTGAAGCGTTACTAGCTGTTCTTATTAACTGTACAGCTGCAGCATTAATATCTACAGTAGTTTCAGTTGTAGCTTCATCAGAAACAACAGTTCCGTTAAAGAATCCATCGTGTAATGCTTGATTCCAAGATGCTCCTCCTAAAACCGTAGTACTCCAAAATTCTTTTAAAGTATCATAATAATTTACAGAACTACCTGACCATTTTAATAACACATCTTGTAACTGACGTGTATTAAATAATGGAGAAATAGTTGGCTGCATTAAACTATACTTCCCTTCTGTAGCCATTACATCTCCCCAACTCTCTAAGTTATGAGGTGCTGGTAATGCATATTCTGTTGCGCTAGCTGTTGCATCCTTTTGAGTTGATATTGCAACAGACAATTTTAAGGTTTTAATTCCTTCAGCTAAATCAGCTGCATTTGCTAAAGTATATAAAGGATTGGTATTATAAGTAATCAAACCTTTTACCGTTCCTGCTTTAATATCTGCTACTAATTTCGCTACTTCTGTATCGTTCCCTTGGCGTGTTAAATTCACTGCTTTAGTATCGATAACTTCACTATTTAATGCTTTGTTAATCGCTAAAGCAATTAACTGCGCATTTTTATCATTTAATCCAGTAACTACAACACCTTTAGATCCTGCTTTCTTTAAATCAGCAGCTAGCTTCTTTACTTCAGCATCAATCTTCGTTGCTTTTGATGGAAGAGAACTTCCTGTTACTTCATTGTATAAATTAACTAAAGCATATACTTGTTCAGAAGGTTTTACAACCATTCTTTTATCAGCATTTGCTCCCGCTAACGACATGTTACTTTCTATTTGAACATGGTAAGACATTTTACCAGTTGCAGCTTTACGTCCTTCGGCATATGATTTTTCATAACCACCTTGCCAATCTCCTATAAAATCAGCTCCAACAGAAGCAATTACTTCCGCTTTACTAAAATCATAATTAGGTAAAGCTCTTTTACCGTACATTGCTTCAAATGCATCTGCAGCAGCACTTTCAGAAATTGCATCGTAAACTACGTGCTTTACATTTGGATAAGCAGTTGTAAAATCGGCTATTACTTTTTCAGTAGAAGGACTCGCTAGAGTACCCGTTAATAATACTACTGGTTCATTTGCTGATTTTAATTCGTTTAATTTAGCTATAATTTTCGAATCTGCATCTTCCCATGTTAAAAAAGACTCTCTATTTTGAGGCTCTTTTAAACGTAAACTATCATCATATAATGATAACACAGATGCTTGCGTACGTGCATTTGTTTCTCCTCCTGCTTGCTTATTAGGCATTACAAGAATTGGACGTCCCTCGCGCGTTTTTACTAATACGTTTGCAAAATCAAATCCATCTGCAATTGTAGTTGCGTACCAATCAGCAACACCTACAACGATATCATTTGGTTGCACTACATAAGGAATTGATTTTCTTACTGGACCTTCACAAGCTGCTAAAGAAGCTGCTGCTGTGGTAAATCCAACATATTTCAAGAAATCTCTACGCGAAGTTGATGATGTTTCTAACGTTTCTTTGTCACCTAAAAACTCATCTGTAGGAATATCTTGTACAAACTCATTATTACGTAGCGTTTCAACAACAGAACTATCTTTCAGTTCTTCAACACTTTGCCAGTATTTTTTGTTTGAAGCCATTTATATACGTGTTTTTCTACTTTCTAATTGATTAATAGTGGCATTTACCACACTCTTTTCCTCCTAACTGCGCAATTGTTACTTGCTCAACTCCATACTTACTTGCTAATTCCTTGTGAATTTTAGCATAGTACTCATTTCCTTTCAAGTCAACCTTAGTTGCTTTATGACAGTCGATACACCAACCCATTGTTAATGGAGAGTATTGATATACTTCTTCCATTTCTTCAACTGGACCGTGACATTTCTGACATTTTAAACCTGCAACAGTTACGTGTTGTGAGTGATTAAAATATGCGAAATCTGGTAAATTATGAACTCTCACCCATTTTACTGGCTTCGTTTCTCCTGTATATTCTAATTTGTCAGCATCCCAACCTACAGCATCGTAAATCTTAGCAATTTCTTTATCTAAGTCAGACTTCACTAACGTATGATCATCCATTACTACTTTCGTATCATCTGCTACTTCTGAAATGTTCTTATGACAGTTCATACATACACTAACTGAAGGAATACCTGATGTTTTACTATGTTTTGCTGAAGAGTGACAGTATTGACAATCTATCTTATTATCTCCTGCGTGAATTTTGTGTGAAAAAGCAATTGGCTGAATTGGCTGATACCCTTGATCTACACCTACTTTAAACAACGTTCCAAACAAGAAGTAAGCCGTTACTAAGGCTCCAAATATCACGAATAACACATGTAAAAATGTATTTTTCTTAATACCCTCCCATAACTCAGCTGTTTGCCCTAATAAACCTGATGTTTTAGGAGCTCCTTTTAACTCACTAATTGTTTTTAATAAACTACCGATTATTAAGAATGCTACGATGATAGCAGCTGCTAAGATATACAACAACCATTTTGGAGCGGCTCCTTTTTGCGTTACAACATCACCCCCTTCACTTGGTCCTCCAACAGGCTTAATCTTACCAACAGTTGTATAGTATAAAATATCATCGATATTTTTATCTGTTAACTGAGGAAAAGCGGTCATATTCGACTGCTTATACTCTTCAAAAATCTCGATAGCATCTTTATCTCCAGAAGCTCTTAATGCAGCATTGTCTTTAATCCAAGCCTTCAACCACTCATTAGTTCTTCTCTCTTCAATCCCTCCTAAAGCAGGACCTACAAGCTTCTTGTCTAATTTGTGACATGAAGCACATAAAGATTTAAATAAATTTTTTCCTTCTTTCTGGCGTGCTACGTCAACTTCTCCTTGCGAAAACGCCGAGAAACTCATGAATAATACTAAGAAGAAAGCTAAACTCTTTGCGAGTGTTTGGGTTAATCTGCTGTGATGTTTCACACTTTTCATACTATAAAATATAAGTTTTGTATCTATTTTGGTACAATTTTTTCTATATATGTTTTCAAAAAACAATACACAGAAAGTTGCACAAAAGTACTACTTCTGTCTAAATTGTGAAATGTTAAGAGATTGCTAATTTACAATTTATATTAATTCTAAATAAATAACATTGACAATGTATTAACCAACAAGTCGTTACTTTTGTAAAAAGATTTAAAGAAATGAAAAAACACACATTTTTAATCGCTATTTTATTGCTTTTCATAGGTGGTCTGTTTTCTGCTCACGCACAAACTAACTACTCTAATAATAAAGACATTAACTCGTTAATTAAAAAGAAAAGAGAGTACAATAAACTCAACGGAACCGGTTTCAGAATTCAATTATATAATGGATTGGAAAAAACTGCTAAAAGCCTAAGAGGAAGGTTTAAAATTGAATATCCTGGCGTTTACACCAAACTTTCATACAAGGCACCTGAGTGGAAAATACAAGTAGGGAACTACAAAACTCGCTTACATGCCGACAGAGCTTTAAATAAAATTAGAGAAAAATTCTCTGGGGCCATCGTTGTTCCTTTATAAAAAGAACTTTCTTATAAAACAAAAAAGAGGAATCATATGATTCCTCTTTTTTGTTTTATAACGAACTTTATTAATATGCTCTTTTATCATTTCCTTCATAGAAATTAATAAAGGCTTGGTTTACTACTCTATGTCCTCCATCTGTTGGATAGTTTCCTGTAAAATACCAATCTCCTAAATTATCTGGACATGCTTTATGCAATCCGCTTACTGGTTGAAAAATTACATCGATGTCTGCAGTAATTTCTGATGTTTTTAACATCTGTGCTATTTTAGCTGAGATTTCCTCATCTGAAAATGGCGCATATATTTCTTTTACATAATTTACAACATCTTTATCGTCATTAGCTTCTTGTTGCTTACATTTTTCATACACCTCTCCTACAATATTATATTGATTAGTTTCTTTTAACAATTCTATAGCTGCTTTAAATGCTATAAAGTCATTAATTTTTGCCATATCAATCCCATAACAATCTGGGTATCGTATTTGTGGCGCTGATGAAACTACTACTATTTTTTTAGGATTTAACCTATCTAATATCTTTATGATACTTTTCTTTAAGGTTGTTCCTCTCACAATACTATCATCTATAATTACTAGATTGTCTGTAGGTTTTACCACGCCATAAGTAACATCATAAACATGTGCCACTAAATCGTCTCTACTACTATCGTCTGTAATAAATGTTCTTAATTTTGCATCTTTTATAGCTATCTTTTCAAAACGTGGTCTTTTAGAAAGGATATCTACTACCGTTTCTTTTGACAACTTACCGTTTCCTGCTAAGATTGCTGCTGTTTTTTGCTGATTTAATACATCTTCTGCAGCTTCCATCATTCCAAAAAATGATGTTTCTGCTGTATTTGGTATGTATGAAAAAACTGAATTTTCAATGTCACTATCAATTGACTTTAAAACTTCTGGAAATACATACTTCCCTAGATTTTTTCTTTCTTCATATATTGATGCGTCACTTCCTCTCGAGAAATAAATACGTTCAAATGAACAGGCTTTTTTCACACGCTGTTCCAAGACTGGTTTCATTGAAGTTTGTCCATTCTTTTTAATAATTAATGCATGCCCTCTATCTATTTCTTTAATTGAATTGATATCTACATTAAATACTGTTTGAATTACTGGTCGCTCCGAAGCTACTACCACTACTTCATCATCTTGGTAATAAAATGCTGGTCTTATTGCCGACGGATCTCTTAACACAAATGCATCTCCATGCCCTAACAACCCTGCCATTGCATAACCTCCATCCCAATTTTTTGCTGATCGCTGCAATATTCTTTGAATATCTAAATGCTCTTCTATAAATGGTGAAGCATCTTTTTTATTAAATCCTGCTTCTTTTGCTTTTACATATAAATCTGAAACTTCATCTTCTAAAAAATGGCCTATTTTCTCCATTACCGTAACTGTATCAGTAAATTCTTTTGGATGTTGTCCTAGATCTATTAAATCATTTAATAATTGCTTTGAATTTGTCATGTTAAAATTCCCTGCAACTATTAAACTTTGGTGTTTCCAATTATTTTGACGCAAAAATGGGTGCACACTTTCTATCGAGTTTTTTCCAAATGTTCCATAACGTACATGCCCTAAAAACAAGTTTCCTAAATATGGTACACTTTCTTCTTGCCATTTAACATCATCTACCTTATCAGGGTTTTCCTCAAAAACTCCGTTAATTCTTTTATTAACTTTTCCGAAGATATCTTGAATTGGTTGCGATTTATTAGATCGTATTCTACTAATATATCTTGTTCCTGGCTCTACGTTAAATTTTATACTTGCTAACCCAGCTCCATCTTGACCTCGGTTATGCTGCTTCTCCATTAACAAGTACATTTTATTTACTCCATAAAATGCAGTTCCGTATTTATCTTTGTAATACTGTAATGGTTTTAATAAACGAACCATTGCAATTCCACATTCATGTTTAATAGCGTCACTCATTATAATTTAAAATATTTTAGTTGTGTGTTGTATGTGTTGTTGTTTTATATATAAAAAAAATCCGCACCAAAAGGCGCGGATTTGTATTTATGATAATTCTATATCAAACTGAGTCAGCTCTTTAAAAGACTGCAAACGTGTTTGCACTTCATCTTTTGTTAGTTCTTCCATTCGCTGTGTTCCAAATTTCTCTACACAAAACGATGCTAAGTTTGAACCGTAAATAATTGCATTCTTCATATTTTCAAAAGAAATATCTTCTGTTTTTGCTAAATACCCACAAAAACCTCCTGCAAATGTATCTCCTGCTCCTGTTGGATCAAATACTTCTGCTAATGGTAATGCTGGTGCAAAGAACATTTTCCCTTCGTTAAATAATAACGCTCCATGTTCTCCTTTTTTAATCACAACATATTTAGGCCCCATTTCATGAATTTTCTTAGCTGCATTTACTAATGAATATTCTCCACTTAACTGACGTGCCTCTTCATCATTAATTGTAATTACATCTACTCTTTTTAAAACAGTATGTAAATCTGCTAATGCTATGTCCATCCAAAAATTCATAGTATCTAATACTACTAATTTTGGTCTTTCATTCATTTGATCTAAAACAGATGCCTGTGTTAATGGGTGTAAATTCCCTAACATTACAATACCTGCATCTTTAAATTGTTCTGGTACTACTGGTTGAAAGTGCTCTAATACATTTAGTTCTGTTACTAAAGTATCACGAGAATTCATATCGTTATGATATTTACCACTCCAAAAGAATGTTTTACCTTCTTTTACAACCTCTACTCCATCAGTATTAATTCCATTAGAGTTCATCATATCTAAATATGATTGTGGAAAATCTCCACCTACTACAGAAACTACTCCTGTTTTTACTCCAAATTGAGACGCTGCTAAACCTACAAAAGTTCCTGAACCTCCTAATATCTTATCTGTTTTACCAAAAGGTGTTTCAATAGCGTCAAATGCTACGGTACCAACTGCTAATAATTTACTCATTTCTTATTTTTTTACTGTAATTTTGCACTTTTAAATAAAGTGGTCGTAAGACTGTGCAAAAATAGTTTTAAAAAATGACTATCAAAGAAATACAAGAAGAAATTATTGATGAGTTTTCAATGTTTGAAGACTGGATGGAGCGTTATGAGTATATTATTGACTTAGGAAAATCATTACCTTTAATTGATAGTGCTTATAAATTAGATGAAAATTTAATTAAAGGATGCCAATCTAAAGTATGGTTGTACTCTCAATTAAATAATGACGTTATTGAATTTACTGCCGATAGTGATGCTATTTTAACCAAAGGTATTGTAGCGTTATTATTAAGAGTTTTTTCGAACCAAACACCTCAAGCTATATTAGATGCTAAAACTGATTTTATTGACGAAATTGGATTAAAAGAACATTTGAGCCCAACGCGTGCTAATGGTTTAGTTTCTATGGTGAAGCAAATAAAAATGTATGCGATTGCCCAACAATCGAAATTAGCGAATTAAAAAAACACAAAATGACAGATACTCAATTAGAAGAATTAGGAGATAAGATCGTACGAGTATTAAAAACAATATTCGATCCTGAGATTCCAGTAGATATTTATGAACTAGGTTTAATTTATGATGTATTCGTTTCTGAAGAGAACGATGCTAAAATTTTAATGACCTTAACATCGCCAAACTGCCCAGTAGCTGAAAGTTTACCTGTAGAGATTGAAGAAAAAGTAAAAACTTTAAAAGAAATTAACAGCTGTGAGGTTGAAATTACTTTTGATCCTACTTGGACTCAAGACATGATGAGTGACGAAGCTAAGTTAGAATTAGGAATGTTATAGAGCATGGCTGAAGAAATTATAAATAGAATAGCGAATAGTAAACTTATTACTATTGACCTTGAAGATTTTTATCCTCTTGGCAATCGTATTGTTTTTGACATTAAAGATTGGTTATATGAAGGGTTAATTCTTCGTGAAAAGGACTTTAGAGAACAAGTGAAAAATCATGATTGGTCTCAATATCAAAATTCTTATGTTGCTTTAACCTGTTCTTCTGACGCTATTATTCCTTCTTGGGCTTATTTATTATTAACTGCTCAATTATCTGAGCACACTAATAAGGTTGTTGTTGGTAGTTTAGAATTATTAGAAACTGTAATTTATCAAGAGATTATTACTTCGTTGGATATTTCTGAATACAAAGATAAGCCTGTAATTATTAAAGGATGTGCTAATAAACCTATCCCTCCTTCTGCTTATACTTTATTAATAGAAAAAATACAACCTATAGCTAAAACTATTATGTTTGGTGAAGCTTGTTCTACTGTTCCTTTATATAAAAAAAAGAAATAGTACAACTCTCTTAAATTATACAAATTTAAAACCCCAAAGACTTCTAACTCTTTGGGGTTTAATTTTAATTAAGGGGGTGAAGTTTTTATCTCTTATTTCTCATAGATATAAATATCGTCAATAGCTGTCATTCCTCCTAGGTGCTCAACATTAATAATATACTCACCTGCTGGTACTTCTTTATTAATAAGAGAATTTGTGGTTACCCAAGAATTAGAATTCTGTAGCACAAAAGAAGTTATTTCTGAACCTGATTTTGATTTTAGAGTCACTATTACCTTAGTAGTGTCTCCCCAAGGGTCAATACTCTGAGTACTAAACTGTATTCCTAACTCATTTACTTTATATGTATTCGTTAGATTTATACTCTTCGTACTAGTAGGATTTATCCAAGAGTTTAAATCCCCTTGATTAATCCCTAAAAAGAAAGTATCATTTCCACTATAAATATTACCAAGATAAGCTGGAAAATTTGCTTTTCGTCCTCTACAATATTTATCTATTTTTGCTACAACATTATTCACATTAGTAAAACCTTCTACATTTTCTTCAAATGTAAAACCAAATAATACTTTAGAACCATCAACTTTGATTGTTACTGTATCTTCAACTTCAATATCTTTGTCATTTCTAACTACAACTTTAAAAACATACTCACCTTCTTGTAGGTTAGATACTTTTGTATCTTCTTTATCATTGTTAAAAATTGTTACCCCATCACCACTAACTTTTGTCCAAACAATTGACTTAATAGTCTCTCCATCTGGATTTGTAATAGTACTATTTAAATCAAAAGTATTTGTTGGTAAAGCTACTGTAGCATCTGCCCCTGCATTTACTTTTATTTTTGTACCGCTACTTGACGAGTTTGTATAAATTTTTATATTATCTAATCCAACATATCCACCACCTTGAAATATTGCTAATTTATATTCTCCAATTGGTATGTCAGTAGGGATTTTAGAACTAAATTTAGCCCAATTATCCTCATCAAAAATAGCTGGAACAAAATAAAATTTACCTTTATGACTACTATCATAAAGAACAACAGAAATACTAGGGACTCCTGTAGAGAAACTAACATCTTGTGGCCTGTAATAATCAAATTCGATACTTAAATCACCTGCTTTGTAATCTTTTGTGAAATTTAGTTTTTTTGATATATGATAATAGCTAGTTGCACAATCAAGATCATGATTAAAAACTCTACCTATAAAAAAACTATCATTCCCTTTATGACTTCTTGTTACTCCATTTTTAGTAAAATCACTAAAATCTTCTTTTTTCCCTCTTGAAAAATCACACTTATGTATTGACTCTACAATGTTTTCTAAAGGCTCATTTGGTTTATACCAGCCATTCCCATTGCCTCTTCCTGTAAATCCTTCATTATCCGTTTCAAAATCAAAAGAAAATAAAACATCAGAGCTCTTCGTTGCACTTGATGTTGGTGATGGTGCTGTTACATTTCCACTTGGCACATCTCCCAAAAAGGTAAAATCAGATACTCCTGAGATTCCATCTGCTTCATCTTTACATGAAGTTAAAACTGCTGCTGCTAATACTATAGTTATTAATACTTTTTTCATTTATTAATTTATTAAGGGGTTATTTAATGTCTTATTGCATAAGATGCTCCAATAGCTAAATTTTCAATAATCTTTTTTGTTTGCTTTAGCCTTATTGTATGTCTTTTGAAATTTTTCATGATATAAATTTGTTTTTGTTTGGAGGTGAAACGAAACTCGAATAAAAAACCCTACTTCTATTTTTAATTACTTTTTCTTTGACACAAAAACACCTAAAAAAAATCAACAGATTAATAAGTAATCATCTTGTCTTTTAATAGAATATTTGTTTTAATTATATTTGATTAATAACTGATTCTCTTAAAACCTTTATAAATATTTTTTTGAGGTAGGGTATTTAGCCAGTTAATCGTTACACTTCAAACTAACTATATTTAATGAAGGAAATAAACTCTGTTTGCGCCCCAGTGATTTATAAAAAATTATATGATTCGTATGCCGATGGCTTGTATGGATTTATGATATATAAATGTGGTGATAGCGCAAAAGCGCAAGATTTTGTTCAAGAAGCATTTGTTAAATTATGGACGAATTGTTCAAAGGTTTTTTATGAAAAAGCAAAATCTTATTTGTTTACTGTTGCTAACAATTTATTTCTTGATGATTATGCACATCAAAAAGTAATTTTAGCTCATAAAAAACTTAATGTTAAAAACACCACTAATGAAACTCCTGAATATTTATTAGAAGAACAGGAATTTTTAAAAAAATTACAAAACGCAATTGGTAGTTTACCTGAAAAACAGCGAGAGGTTTTTTTAATGAATAGAATTGACAAGAAAAAATATAGAGAAATAGCCGAAGAGTTAGATATATCTGTGAAAGCTGTAGAAAAAAGAATGACTTTGGCTTTAAAAACATTACGAACTCAAATAAAAGGCATATAATATGGATCCAATAGAAAAATCAGATACTTTATTAGCACAATGGCTTTCTGGTGAAATGTCTCAAGAAGAACTGGCTGCCTTTGAAAAAACACAAGATTTTAATTTATTTAAAAGGATTTCAGAGGAATCTCAAAATTTTGAAAGACCCCTATTAAATAAAGAGGAAGTGTATTTAAAAATATTAGAGAACATAGAACACAAAAAAGACACTAAAAAAACAATTGTTAGACCTTTGTTTTCTAAAAAACTTTTTGCTGTTGCAGCTTCTTTAGCTTTACTAATTAGTTTTTTCTACTTTAATTTTCAAAATGTAGAATCTTCAACAAGCTATGGAGAACATTTAGAAATTAATTTACCCGATAACTCAAGCGTAATATTAAATGCTCAATCTACTATTACTTACAATAAAAAAGATTGGAATACCAATAGAGTATTAAAATTAGAAGGAGAAGCTTTTTTTAAAGTTGAAAAAGGAAGCACTTTTACTGTTGAAACTAAAGAAGGTACAATTACTGTTTTAGGTACTCAATTTAATATTTTAGAAGATACTAACTTCTTAAAAGTAGAATGTTATGAAGGAAAAGTTAAAGTAGAGTCGGGTGATGAGATTGTATTTTTAACCAAAGGAAAAACATTTACAAGACTTAAAAATGAAATACAAACTGGTGATAAAAAAATAAAACAAAACCCTAATTGGATACAAGGCGAAAGTGTATTTACCAGTGTACCTTTAAAAGTTGTATTAAAATCATTAGAAAACCAATACAACGTAAAATTTAAAGGAGGTAATACAAAAACGAATACTAAGTTATTTACAGGTAGTTTTATTCATTCTAATTTAAAGTTAGCTTTAGAAGCAGTTTTTACACCAATGAACATAGACTATGTTATTGTAAATAATAATATAATTGAATTGACACAAAGATAATTTTGCATGAAGAAACTTATATGTTTCCTATTACTATGTGTATCTATGTCAGTAATAGCACAAAAAGAAACAACTCGATTAAAACATTTAAAAGATGTATTAATCGAGTTAAATGATTTATATAATGTGAAGTTCTCTTTTTCTGATGAAGTAATTAACAACAAGAAAATAATTTTTAAGAATAATAAAAACAAAACTTTAGCCTCTATTATAAAAGAGTTAGAAAAACGCTCTAATTTATATTTTAAAGAAATATCAAATAACAGGTATGCTATCTCAAAAATAAAGACCAGAAAAAATATATGTGGCAATATTTTTTCAAATGAAAACAAAGAATTACTTATTGGTGCTACTGTTACTATACAAAACAAAAACATAGGTACTCAAACCAACATAGATGGTTATTTTGAATTAAAAAATGTTTATTTAACTGATACTATTAATATTTCTTACGTAGGATATAAACCTATAAAGAAAATAGCACGTAATTTTTCGAATAAAAATTGTGCCTCTTTTTCCTTAGAGGAAGAAAGCTCTATTTTAAATGAAATAATTATAACCAACTATTTAACCAATGGTTTGTCTAAAACAATTGATGGTGCCATCGTTTTTAAACCAAAAAATCAAGATATTATTCCTGGACTGACTGAACCTGATGTATTTTACACCGTTCAACAATTACCTGGAATTGTTAATGTAGATGAAACCGCAACTGGAATGCATATACGTGGAGGAACTCCTGATCAAAATTTAATCTTATTTAACCAAATAAAATTATTTACTGCATCACATTTTTTTGGAGCTATATCTGCATTAAATCCAGAAACAATAGAAAGAGTTGAAGTATATAAAGGTGCATCTAAGGCAAAATATGGTAATCATATTGGTGGGGTTATCGATGTTGAAACAAGTAATGAAATTCCTAAAAAAACAAAAGGTTCAATAGGAATAAATTTCACGCATGCTGATGCAAATATTAGTTTACCTATTTCTTCTAAATTGAGTATCTCTGTTTCTGGAAGACGTTCTATTACCGATATATTAAACACTCCTACTTATAGACAATTATCTCAAAAGGCATTTCAACATACTATTATCTCTAAAGATGAAACACTTACAAAAGAAATAGATGCAAAAATCAATACGATCTTTTTCTTTCAAGATTTTAATACAAAGTTAATTTATAAACCTAGCAAAGACGATAAAATATCATTCAGTCAAATTAGTATTAAAAACTCACTAGATCATTCTTTTTTTTCTTCAGAATTTAACGATAAAAGAAAAGATGATTTATTAATTGAAAATGATGGATATAATATTGAATGGACTAAAAAATGGAATCCAAAAGTTACCAGTAAAACAACAATTAGTTATTCTAACTATAATTTAAAATATAGAAACAATAAACAAAAAGATAATACACAATATGCTTTTACGACTAAAGACAATCATGTTAAAAATCTAGAGGCAAACACAAATTTCGATTATAAAATAAATACAAGTTCTTCTATAAGTATGGGCTATCAATATGCTTATAATGATGTTTACTTTCTTTTAGGAAATAAGAACGATCTTGTTTTTGTTGAAAAATATTCTACTCAGAAAGATATAAATCAATCACATTCTTTATATACCGAATACTTATACAATAAAAACAAAAACATAGTTATAAGTTTTGGCGCAAGAGCTAATTACTTTACATTATTAAATAAAGTTACTTTTGAACCTAGGATACATACTCAAGTTCAAATTTTACCTAAACTCTGGATAAACAGTTCTTTTGAAATAAAACAGCAAAACATAAGTAGAATTGTTGAATTTTATACAACAGATTTTGGTTTAGAAAATCAATTGTGGTCATTATCAAATAAAAACGACATTCCCTTATTAGAAAGTCAACAAATAACATTTGGAGTTTTATTTAATAAAAACAATTGGCTACTAGATTTTGATATCTACAAAAGAAACATAAAAGGAATTACCTCTTTAACTAGTGGATTTGATTCGTTTACTAGAGACATATTAACAGGAGAATCTAAAACAATTGGTCTAGATTTTCTAGTAAAAAAGAACTGGAAAAATTACAATACTTGGCTAAGTTATCACACAGGAAAAACTTCTTTCCTTATTAACGATTTTAATGACAATAAAGAATTTACAGGTAATTTTGATGTTACTCACTCTTTTTATTTAGCCAATAACTTTAAATATAAGAAATATAATTTTTCATTAGGTTATACCTATAGAATAGGAATACCTTTTACTTCCAATAGCGGTTTGGCTAATAATTATTTTATTGAAAGAAATGGGATTAATGATAGTAGACTTCCTAATTATTCTCGATTAGATTTTTCAACAGGATATGATTTTTATATGAATAAAAAGAAAACAGTAAAAGGAAGGTTTAATATTTCGCTACTAAACATACTTAACAAGAAAAACATTCTTAAAAGAACATATGATGTTGTTCAAGATAATACGAATGGATTCGAAGAAGGTAAACTAATCAAACAAGACACAGAATCACTAGGTTTCACTCCAAATATAAGCTTTAGATTAAATTTTTAAAAACATAAAATGAGACTTATTTATTTCGTAAAGTATAAATATATTTGCTGATTTTTTAAATGTTGTCTGTCTAATTATACAGACAATATTGTTTTAAAAATATTATCAATGCAAAAAATATTTCTGATACTTTTTTTAAGTATTACTTGTATAACATATTCTCAACAAAAAAAAGACAGTATCCCTAAAAAATGGACTGTATTAGGTAAATCTACTTTTTTATTTAATCAATCTTCCTTTTCAAATTGGACTGCTGGAGGTAATAATACAATAGCAGGAAACATTAGTCTTAACTACGATTTTAATTATAAAAACGGTAATTGGAACTGGGACAATAAAGTTATTAGTGCCTTCGGTATAAGTCATGTAAGTGGTTCTGGTTTACAAAAAACAGATGATCGTTTTGAGTACAATTCATTACTAGGTATAAAAGCCAAGAAATATTGGTTTTTTTCATTTTTTAGTAATTTTAAAACTCAATATACCAAAGGTTATAACTATAAAACGGATCCTAAAGTATTAGTTTCTGATTTTTTTGCTCCTGCTTATTGGAGTTTTGGACCTGGTATGCTTTGGAAAAAATCTGATAATGAAAGAATAAATATTGCCCCTGCTACTTCTCGTTTAACTTTTGTGTCTGATCAATTTTCAGGAAAATATGGAGTAAAAGAAAACAGAAATACTAGTTATGGTTTAGGTTTTAATCTATCAGCCTATTTTAAATATAAAATAATGCAAGATGTTACTATGGAAAATATTATTTCCATGTATTCAGATTACTTACAAAAACCTCAAAATATTGATATCGATTATCAGCTAAATTTCTTTGTAAAAGTAAACAAATACCTTTCTATGAATATTGGACTTCACATGATTGTAGATGATGATGCTTCTAGTAAAATTCAGTTCAAAGAAGTATTTGGCTTAGGGCTTAATTATATCTTTCATAAAAAGTGACTTTTATTAAATACCTTTGTCTAAAGTAAGTGAATGGTGTAATTTTACACTAAAAAGGAACTTAAATATTAAAAAATAAATCGATGAAAAAATTATTAGCTATTGCTGTATTATTTGGAGCATTAACAGTTAATGCTCAGGAAGAAAAAAAAGAAGAACCTAAAGAAGGATGGAAAAAAAGTGGAAATATCTCTTTTTTATTCAATCAATCTGCATTTAATAACTGGTTAGCTGGTGGTACGAACAATATTTCAGGAACCTTAGGCTTAAACTATGACTTTAACTATGTAAAAGGAGATTGGGCTTGGGATAATAAAATAATAGCTTCTTATGGTTTAACTAAATTAAGAGGTCAAGATTTACAAAAAACTGATGATCGTTTAGAGTTAAACTCTTTAGTTGGTAAAAAAGCTTCAGGTTACTGGTACTATTCTGCTTTCTTAAATTTTAAAACTCAGATGTCTTCCACTTATGCAAATGGAAATCAGACATCTCATTTTTTCTCACCAGCTTATTTCCAATTTGGACCTGGTATGTTATGGAAAAAATCTGATAACTTAAAAGTAAACTTAGCTCCTGCTACTTCAAAATTAATAGTGGTTCATAGTCATTTAACTGATTTAGGTCCAGCTTTCGGTGTTGCGCAAGGAGAGTCTACTCGTTATGAATTGGGAGCAGCTGTTAACGCATATTATAAATTTGATATTATGGAAAATGTTTCTGTTGAAAATATTTTAAATTTATATAGTAATTACTTAGAAGATTTCCAGAATGTTGATCTAGATTATACGGTAAATGTTGTTATGAAAGTAAATAAATATTTATCTGCAAATCTTTCAATGCAAACTATTTATGATGATAATGCTTTTAGAGGGTTTCAAACAAGAGAAGTATTTGGTTTAGGTATAAACTATGGTTTCTAAGTAATACTTATCAATAATATAAACTAAACCTCAGAGGGAAACCTTTGAGGTTTCTTTTTTCCGTATTTTAGCGTAAAAATTTAAAAAGAATGACATTATTAATAACCTACGCAACAATATCTATATTCTTTTCTTTTCTATGCTCTATTCTAGAAGCTGTTTTATTAAGTGTTACCCCAACATTTGTTAATGTAAAAAAGAAAGAAGGTAAAACATATGCTGATGAACTTGAAGCCTTAAAAAAAGATGTTGACAAACCCTTAATTGCAATTCTTACTTTAAATACTTTAGCTCATACTGTTGGAGCCATTTTGGTTGGTACTGAAGCTAAAAAAATATTTAATGACGATGGATATGGCGTATTTATTGTTTCTGCTATAATGACTATTTTAATTCTAGTTGCATCAGAAATAATTCCAAAAACCATAGGTGCTACTTATTGGAAACAACTTGCTAATTTTACTACAAAAGCCCTAAAAATAATGATCTTTCCTTTAAAATGGACTGGTGTTTTATGGATTCTACAATTAACTACCAAATTAATTGGAGCTAAAGGTGGACATGGTGAAAGTATCTTAAGTAGAGAAGATTTTTCTGCTATGACTGACATTGCTGAACAAGAAGGTGTTTTCCATGAAAGTGAAAGCAAAGTAATCAAAAACATGCTAAACTTTAAAGATGTTCAAGCAAAGCATATTATGACTCCTCGTACTGTTATTGTAACTGCCAATGAGAATCAAACAATTCAATCTTTTTTTGAAGACAATAAACTATTACGTTTTTCAAGAATCCCTGTTTATGCAGAGAACTCAGATAATATTACAGGTTATATTTTAAAAGATCAATTGTTACTTGCTATGATTGATAAAAAAGGTGGAGAAACCTTAAAATCGATTAGAAGAGACATTATTATAGCGAATAGAGACTTATCTATTCCTAACTTATTTGAAAAGCTAATAGAGCAAAGAGAACATTTAGCACTTGTTGTTGATGAATATGGTACTGTTAGTGGTTTAGTAACTCAAGAAGATGTTATTGAAACCTTACTAGGCTATGAAATAATGGATGAAAGCGATAATGTTGCAGATTTACAAAGTATGGCAAGAAAAAGCTGGGAACAACGTGCAAAAAGACTAGGTATTATTGATGATAAAGAGAATCAATAATTTTTAAACTAAAAAAGGAGCAACTATATAGTTGCTCCTTTTTTTATATTATTACTTATTTCTCTAATTGTTAATTGTCCAAGATAAATAATAAAGCTTTCCAATACTTCCTGTACCTGGAGCTATGTAATATTCTTTCCCGAATAAATTAGTTCCTCCAATTTTAAATCTCGATTTAATACTTGGTACTTGATAGTTTAATTGAGCATCAATAACTGTTCTTGCAGCAACGTCTCCTTTAACAAATGGAGAAACCCATCTATATTTATCAGACCATCTCGCATTTATATTAAATCCAAAGTTTTTGAATAATTTATGATTTCCTACTTGAATTTTAGCACTATGCTTTGGGGTGTTAAAATTAGGATCAAACAAACCAAAATCTAAATCTTCCATTGTGTAATCAATAAAGTTATAGTTAATACCAAAATCAAAATCTTTAAAAAACTTAGTGTGCATACCAATACCAAAACCATAAGAATCAACTTTTGATTTACTATTCGTAATTAAATTAAATTCACGAACATGCCCTTGAGTGAAAGCTAAATTAGCATCAGTATCTAATTGTCCAGTAGCTATTACGTTTCCATAATTAGGAACTACAACATCTTGGAAAAAAACAAAGTCTCTGTGTTTGCTATAAAAAGCATTAACATCAAGATCTAAATTAGTATTATTATTTAAACGTAAAATACTTCTATATCCTAATTCTATTGTTTTTACTTCCTCTGGTTGAACTTCTTTATAAGTAGATTTCACATATGCATCTCCAGAATAACTAGGATCGTATACCGACCTTGTTAACACAGCATTGTTAATTATATCATCTCCAGAAGTAGTTGTTATTATTGTACCAAAACCTGGGAAGAAATTAGAATTTTCAAGTTCTATTCTATCTAAATTATCTCGTGTAGAACCAACATTGGTTTTAACAGCTGATCTTGAAAACATATATTGCTCTTGAATCGTTGGATTTCTAAAACCTGTTTGATATGAAGCTCTTATTATATGATCTTTATCATTCCCTAAAGCATAATTCACAGCAAATCTAGGTGAATAGTTAGCTTTAAAATTTTGCGCTTTGTCATAACGTAATGACCCTGTTATCTTTAATCTATCTTCTAAGAACTTTTTTTGAATTTGTGAATAAAAACCATACTCTTCAACTCTAATTTCCTTTACTCCATCATTAAATATAGTTCCTTTAGAATCTGGATTGTATTCTCTGTATGAACCTCCTACTTGAATATCTGCCCAGTTATTTACTAAGTTTTTAAAGTTATAATTACCATCTAAATGAGAGTACGAACTTTTATCATAAATTTTACTACCGCCCTCAGTTACGAGTTTAGAAGTAATTTTATCAAATTCATTATTAAAAGCTACTGTACCTGGTTGTAATCTATTTCTATCTGCATAATTTCTTGCCTCTTCTAAAGTAAAAGCACTTAAATAAGATGCAGCAACATAATCATTAAGCCAAGTTCCAAAAGGTGTTGATGCTTCATTAAGTGCATACCCTGTTCTTGCTAAATCATAACTATCACCTGCATCATTTCTAGTATAATATCCTCTAACAAAAAAGTTATCACCTTTTATCTCTAATTTAGATTGACCTATATAATAATTACGTTGAGCAAATCTTGATGTTCCTTGGAAAATATTATTTCCCATTGCTAATCTTGTTGCTAACTTAATTTCTAATGATTCATTAGCAAATGGTCTATAGTGTAAAGACGTTGAAAACTTTAAATTTTTACTTTTATAATCTTTTAAAAGCTCGCTTTCTAAATATCCCGTCCTTCTTGTTACTGTTCCTGGTGTTATTTGTTGAGTTGGTGGCAAGAATGGGTTGTAACCAGATAATTCAGCAAATACTTCATCTCCATAGGTATTTATCCCATCGTAACTTCTAACTGAATTCACAGTACCATCGATCACTTCATTTGAATCAATCTCTTTATTTCTTATATCTGTAGCATGCCATTCTTCAGCTTCGTAATATGAGAAATTAACTTTAGCTGCAAAATAATTACTAAACTTATAAGCCATACGTGCTGTAGCATCGTAAAAAGCATTATCTCCTGCTGCTATTTGAGAAGTAGTACCGCCTTTAAATAAAAAACTAATCCCAGTAAAATCAAATGGATTTTTAGTATTTAAAAGCATTATACCGTTATATGCATTCGCTCCATAAAGAGCAGAAGATGCTCCTGGTAATATTTCAACACTTTTAATATCTAACTCCGATACTCCAGAAGTATTTCCTGCACTATAGTTTAATGCTGGTGCAGCAGTATCCATTCCATCTACTAATTGAACAAATCTTGAGTTACTAAAATCAGAAAAACCTCTTGTGTTTATTGACTTGTAACCGTAACTTATTTCTCTAGATTCAATTCCTTTTAAATTTACTAATCCATCATAAAAAGAATTTGATGTATTTCTTTTTATATCTCGTAAACCTAAACGTTCTATAGTTACAGGAGATTCTATAATTCTTTCAGGAGTTCTAGATGCTGAAATAATCACTTGATCTAATAATATACTTTCTTTAAGTACTACATTAATCTTTTCATCAAACGAATTAATAATTACCGTTTCAGTCTTATAACCGAATGCTGAAATTATTAAAGTTTGTGGTAATTTGTTCTCAACATTAATAGAGAACTCACCATCAACATTAGACGAAGTATAATTTTTACTACTTGATACTTTAGCTCCATAAAAAGGCTCTAAATATTCGTCATAAATTGATCCGTTAACTTTTACTTGCGCATAACTTGATAGTATGCACATTGTAAAAGCAATCATCACTAATTGCTTTTTAAACATTTTTTAAATTTTAAATTATATAATAAAGGGTAATCTTGAAGTTTATTCTTCTAATGAGAAGTTTATTGGGAAACCATATTTCACAGAAACAGGTTCATTATTCTTTTTAGCTGGTTTAAAATCTGGTAGTTTAGAAACAACTCTTTTAGCTTCTTCGTTTAAAAGCTCTCCGTTGTTTGGTCCTAAGGTTTTTATATTTTTAACAATTCCGTCTTTATCAATAATAAAACGAACCCAAACTTCTCCTTCAATTGAATTTCGTACTGCTTCTCCTGGATAACGGAAGTGCTTTTGAATATGTTTTACCATTTCTAAATTAAAACAATCCATTCTATCACTATTCTTAACATTATTACATTCTGAAAATGAAGGAATTTTATCTACTGAACTAAATCTAGAAGCCTTTCTAACTTCTTCTGCAGACATTTTATTTTTAAGAAATTCTATACTAGATTTCAAATGTGAAGGAGTTTTTTCTACTTCTATAGATTTAACTAATTCCGCTTTTTTTTCTATTTTTTTTAATCCTGATGTTTCTAGATTTCCAACTCCTAAAACAGCTTTCTTTTTTACTAGCTCTCTTTTTTTAAGATATCTTCTATTAGCTGAAACTTTTACAGATATTTGTCTAGATTTTTTATTCTTTTTATTCTTAGAATCTTTAATTACACATTTAGTAATACTATTAGCATCAAAAGAATCTTCAGGGGTTTCACATACTTCTTTTTGAGCAACTAAACTCATAGAGAAAAAAGAAATAAATATTAAGAATAATAAATTTCTCATATTTTGGGGTAATTAGGGATTATTTAAACTTTACCTAAGATTGTTTTAGAGGGGGGAATAAAATAAGTCCTTAGAACATGCAAATGTCTAAACATTTTATATTTATTCCTACTTTTTCACCTGCTTAAATTTCATTTTTACCATTTTTACAAAATAACAAAAACAACATTTTAAATACATCAAAAACAATCATAAAAAACCAATAAAAACAAAATAAACTTACCTTTTTAATAAAAAAATCACATATAAAAAAAGCCCATCTAAGATGGGCTTTTTTTATATGTGATTTTTTTATATGTGATTTTTTTATTCTTCCAAACTAAATACTATAGGGAATTCATATAATACATCTATTGATTTATTATTCTGTTTCCCTGGTATAAAATCGGGTAATAATGCTACTATTCTTTCAGCTTCTTTCTTTAAAATTTTATGCACATTTTCGCCAATTATCTTTACATTTTTAATTTCTCCATATGAATCAATTATAAAACTCACATTTAAATTTCCTTCAATACCTCTATCTAAGGCTTTTTCTGGATATCTGAAATTTTCGGTTATGTGCTTTTGCATCTCTTGATTAAAACAATCAAATTCATCTAAAGTAGTATCTGAGCAATTTTTAAACATTGGTATTTTTTCTACACTGTCAAAAGAAACACTTGTTTCTTTTTTTCTTACTTTTTCAACCACTAATAAAGGCTGCGTTATTAAATCATTTTTAACTTTAACATCTTTAACGCTATTTGTTTTTAAGTTTGTAGCCAATAAAACAGCTTTACTTAAATATGTTCGCTTTTTAAAATATCTTTTACTCGATATTATTATATCTTTCTGATTAGGTTTTTTATTAACATCAACCTCTTTAACTACTTCACATTTATTAAGCTCATTGACATCAATTATCAACTCGCCTTTAGTTACACAAACTTCTTGGGAGAAAATTTGTGTAGCTGTAAAGAACACTAATATTAGTATGATTATATTTTTCATCAAAATTAATTTAAACTAACTTATAAAGGGATGAGTTTTTAAACAATAGAGAAAATCTATTAGTTTAATAATCTTTTAAATTTTATAAGCTAAGTGATTAAAAAATTAACTAAATAATTATAGTTGATTTTTGATTTGAAAAAGATAACCAAGCAAAATGGTTTAATATTCTATTTTGGGTAAGTGTGTTATTTCTCATTTCCAGGGGGTTAAAATGGTTAAAAAAACTGATTTATAACTACTTAAAAAATATGTACTTTATTTATTAAGGGAATCTAAATATAACAAAAAAGAACTTAAACATCAAAATATTTAAGTTCTTTTTACATTACTATTTTAACATTTTATGTTAAATTTCTAGTATTCTTGGTATAAGAAGTCATTATAAGGAAAACGTTGAATATGAATCCTTTTCACTACCTCATACACCTTTTCTTTAAAATTTTCTAAATTATCTTTATTTAATGCTGAAATAAAAATGCTCTCTTTTTCTAAATCTTTCATCCATGTTCTTTCCCAATCTGAAAGAGTGTAATGAGCTTTCGTTTTCTCTGTTATCAAATCATCTTCTTCAATAACATCGTGACTATATGCATCAATTTTATTAAAAACCATCACTACTGGTTTATGAGCACATTTTATTTCATCTAATATTTTATTTACAGAAGCTATGTGGTCTTCAAAATTGGGGTGAGAAATATCTACTATATGCAATAATAAATCTGCCTCTCTAACTTCGTCTAATGTTGACTTAAATGATTCTACTAATTGAGTTGGTAATTTTCTAATAAACCCAACTGTATCTGTCATTAAAAAAGGAATGTTTTTTATAACTACTTTTCTAACTGTAGTATCTAGTGTAGCAAATAACTTATCTTCAGCAAAGACTTCACTTTTACTCACTACATTCATTAAAGTCGATTTTCCAACATTTGTATAACCAACTAGAGCAACACGCACCATTTTACCTCTATTCTTTCTTTGCACTGCCATTTGCTTATCTACAGTTATAAGCTTTTTCTTTAACAATGTTATTTTATCTCGAATAATACGACGATCTGTTTCAATCTCTGTTTCTCCAGGTCCACGCATCCCTATACCTCCTTTTTGTTTATCAAGGTGAGTCCATAATCTAGTTAATCGTGGTAACAAGTATTGGTATTGAGCAAGTTCTACTTGAGCTTTTGCTGAACTAGTTTGGGCTCTATTTGCAAAAATATCTAGAATTAAATTTGTTCTATCTAATATTTTACAATCCAGAAAATTTTCTATATTTCTTAATTGCGCAGGTGATAATTCATCATCAAAGATTGCTGTTCCAATATTATGTGACTCAATATATGCTTTTACTTCCTCTAGCTTTCCCGTTCCTAAAAAAGTTTTAGGATTTGGCTTTTCTAATTTTTGCACAAAACGTTTAACTGCTATACCTCCAGCCGTTAAAGTTAAAAAATCTAATTCATCTAAATATTCCTCTGATTGCTTTTCGTTTTGATGTTGGGTTATAATACCTATTAAAACCGCTTTTTCAGATATGGCTTCACGTGTTTCTATCATAGAGTACAAAAGTACAAATTTATCAACTTAGCTACTCGATATTATCTGTGTTACTTTTCTTTTTAATTGTGGCAGTATATCTTTTTCGAACCAAAGGTTTTTAGTTAACCAAAATCTATTTCTTGGAGATGGATGTGGTAATGCAAAATACTTAGGTAAATATTCTTCATAATAGTTTACTGTTTCTGTTAACGTTTTTTTTGCTTTCTCCTTTAAATAATATTTTTGCGCATACATTCCAATTAATAATACCAGCTCTACATTGGGCATTTTGTCTAACAACAATTGATGCCATTCAGGAGCACATTCTTTTCTTGGTGGTAAATCTCCCGACTTTCCTTTTCCTGGATAACAAAACCCCATGGGTATAATTCCAAAATTCTCAACATTATAAAATTGTTCGTTTGTAACTCCTAGCCATTTTCTTAATTGCTTCCCACTTGCATCATCCCAAGGTATTCCAGATTTATGAACTTTTGTTCCTGGTGCTTGTCCTATAATAATAATTTTTGAAGATTCATTTGCAAATACAACAGGTCTTGGCTCTAAAAAACTCTCACATATTTTACATTTATGTATGTCTAATAGTAATTCTTTCATTTTATAAAGTTAACATTAAAGCACAAAAAAACACCCGTTTTATGATAAAACGAGTGTTCCTTTTTCAAAATTTGTTATAGCTTAATGGTTAATTGCGTAACCAGCAGCTTTTCCAAACTCAGCTAACTGAGCTAAAATGTTTTTAAAAAAATTTTGAATCCCCTTAAGTATTTTTTTTTTCATGATTATATTTATTAATTCCCCTTATGCAAATTTACGAATTTAAAACACTGTATCACAACGAAATAGAACTCAATGTGTAAATGGTAAATTATTATGTATAAATGGTATTATGTGTTTTATAATTAGTTAAACACAATCTTGTAAAAAGTATTCTTATGCTATAATTTTAAAAAATCATTGAATGCAACATAGTATGGTTGGTCTTTAAAAACTGGTAAGTCAACGCTTTCTGCATTTGCTATTCCTATTCCTGCAAACCAAACTTTTGCATTTTGTTTTTTTGCATGTTCTTTAAATGTTTCCATCCATAAAACATCATATTCTTCTGGTGTTTGAATATTATTTGAAGTTTTTACCAACACAAAAATTGTTGGTTCACCTTTTTTGTATAAAACAAATTGAGGATGCTTTTTAAGCTCACTATTTATTGCAACAAACTCATAACCTTTTTCTTGTAGTTTTTTCCCTACAATGTTCATTCCTAAGTTATGAAGTTCTTGCTCCGTTAGTGCTTTCATTACTTTTTCTTATTTCTTTTATTGTAATTTTTATCGCCTTTTGTTTTTGGCTTCTTATATTTTTTAGCAATTTCTCTACGATAAGAACCTCCTAAATTTACTTTACTGTTTTTTTCACTTTTTTCATGAAAAGCTGGTCCTGGAACATATTCTTGTGATGTTCTATTTTTAGAAACTTCTCGTTCCTCTTTAGGTCGTTCTTCTTCTGTTAGTTGCTTTGTTATTTCAACTTGTTCAGGAATTTCTAACTTAGGAATTTTATAATTCATTAATTCCTCAATACGTTCTTTTGCTTCTTGTTCTTTTTCTGTTGAAAATAAAATTGTTTTCCCTTCACGTTCTGCACGTCCAGTACGACCAATTCTGTGCATATAATTCTCTGGAAAATGTGGTGTATTAAAGTTAACTACATGTGTTACTTCTTCTAAATCTAATCCACGTGCAATAACATCTGTTGCTATTAAAATTCTTTTTTCCCCTTTATTAAATTGCTCTATAGATCGTAAACGATAATTTTGCGTCTTATTCGAATGTATTACACATGATTGTGATGGAAACTCTTCTTTTATACATTCAAATAATCGATCAGCATTTCGTTTGTTTGGAGCAAAAACTAATACTTTACTAAACGCTGATTTATCTAATAATAATTCGTTTAATAAATTAACCTTTGTATAAAAATTAGGTACACTATAACTAACTTGCTGTATGTTATCTAATGGCGTTCCACTAACTGCTATTGCTATTTTTTTAGGCCCAATGAAAAAATCATCTATTAAAGCTTCTACATCTTCAGTCATTGTTGCAGAAAACATGATGTTTTGACGTTTATTAGGTAAGACATCAAAAATATTTAACAATTGAAACCTAAATCCTAAATCTAGCATTACATCTACTTCATCAATCACTAATTTTTGTATTGACTTCAATTTTAACACATTACTCAATGCTAGGTCATATAAACGACCCGGTGTAGCTACTATAACATCAGCACCTAACATTACGGCTTCTTTATGACGATTCAAATTCACTCCTCCATAAACCCCTATTGTACGCAAAGTCATGTATTTCGATAACTTTTCAATCTCATCAACCACTTGAACTACTAATTCACGTGTTGGTACTAAAACAAGTACTCTAGGGTGTCGTTGCTTTGAAAATTTTAAATCACGAAGTATAGGTAACATATATCCAAATGTTTTACCTGTACCTGTTTGAGCAATACCCACAACATCTTTACCCGATCTTATAATCGGATAAGCTTCTTCTTGTATTGGTGTTGGATTAACAAAACCAAGGTCTTCAATTGAATTACGTAATGCGTTTGATAAGTCTAAATCCTGAAAAGAAATCATTTATGCAAAAATTTGTGCAAAGGTACGCTTTCTATCTCCACATACAACATGTATGTTATTTTGAAAACAAATAAGTTTTCTTCAAAAGGAATGCTCTCATAAAAACTGTTTTACAATGGAAACATTTATATTTTTTACTTAAAAAAAAGACTTTTTGAAAAGTAGTTTTTTGCTTTATTCTTAAATATTTCGAGTTACATTTTGGGCAGTGCATCTTATTGTTTTTTCCAATTTTAAAAAAAAGAAACAATTATTAATCAAAAGTTTCCGAATGGTTACTTTTAGTTTATGAATGAAACTCATACAAAACAAAAACCGATACATCTCTGTATCGGCTTTATAATTTTTATCAATGAAGTTTTATCCTCCAAAGTCATCAAATCGGATGTTTTCGTCATCAAGACCAAAATCTTCACCCATTTTTTGTACTGCTTTGTTCATTAATGGTGGCCCACAGAAATATAATTCTAAATCTTCTGGACTATCATGTTTAGATAAATATTGATCTATTACAACTTGGTGAATAAAACCAACAAAACCATCTCCAGCCTCATCATTAATATCTGTTTTAGGCTTCCAGTTGTCTTGTTCTAATGGTTCTGATAATGCCAAGTAGAATTTAAAGTTTGGAAAATCTTTTTCTAATGCTCTAAAGTAGTGAATGTAAAATAACTCTGCTTTAGAACGACCTCCGTACCAATATGTTACTTTTCTACCAGTTTTTAAAGTTCTAAATAAATGATAAATATGTGAACGCATTGGTGCCATACCAGCTCCACCACCTACATATAACATTTCTGCTTCAGACTCGTTGATAAAGAATTCTCCATAAGGTCCTGAAATAGTTACTTTATCTCCTGGCTTTTGATTAAAAATATAAGAAGAAGCTACACCTGGATTAACATCCATCCATCCGCCTTTAGCACGGTCGAAAGGAGGTGTTGCTACACGAACATTTAACATGATTTCACGCCCTTCTGCCGGGTAAGAAGCCATAGAATATGCACGCTCTACAATTTCAGTATTTTTCATTACCAACGGCCATAAACCAAATTTTTCCCAATCTGCTTTAAATTTATCTGGCTCTCCTGGATGATCTGAGGGATGTGCTGAAATATCCATGTCTGCATATTTTATTTCACATTCTGGAATTTCAATTTGAATATATCCTCCTGCTTTATAATCCATTTCTTCTGGAATTTCAACTACGAATTCCTTAATAAAAGTTGCTACGTTATAGTTACGTACAACTGTTGCTTCCCACTTCTTAATTCCAAAAATTTCTTCTGGAATAGAAATATCCATGTCTTGCTTTACTTTTACCTGACATGCTAAACGAATACCGTGTTGTAATTCCTTACGTGTAAAGTGAGGTGTTTCTGTTGGTAAAGCTTCTCCTCCACCTGAATTTACGTGACACTCACATTGTACACATGATCCACCACCACCACATGCTGATGGCAAGAATATTTTCTCGTTTCCTAAGGTTGTTAACAATGTAGCACCTGAAGCAACTTCAATTGTTTTATCACCGTTAATCGTAATCTTTACTGGACCCGATGGTGCTAATTTTTGTTTTACAAATAATAACAACCCTACTAAAACTAATAAAATTGCTAAGAATGCGACTACAGTTACAGCTACTGTTCCTCCAGTACTTACTTCTAAAAATACCATTATTCTGTAATTTTTTTAGTGTTATCTGCTAATTTTTCAGCATCCTCTTTTACGGCTTCCTTCTTTTCTATTTTGATTTCTGCTTTTGGAGCTTCTTCTTTCTTTGCTTCATCATCTCCTCCTGTTAACATTCCTCCAAAACTCATAAATCCAATAGCCATTAAACCAGTAATAATAAAAGTAATACCTAATCCTCTTAATGCTGGTGGCACTGATGAATATCTGATTTTTTCACGAATAGCTGCAATTGCTAATATTGCTAAAAACCATCCTATTCCTGATCCTACACCATATGTTAATGATAAACCTAAGGTTGGAATTTCACGAGATTGCATAAATAAAGACCCTCCTAAAATTGCACAGTTAACGGCAATTAATGGTAAGAAAATACCTAAAGAGTTATATAATGCTGGTGCAAATTTTTCGACAATAATTTCTACCAATTGTACCATAGTTGCAATTGTTGCAATAAACATGATAAATGATAAGAAACTTAAATCGTAATCTGCATACTCTTCTCCTAACCAAGATAATGCTCCTGGTTGTAATAAATATTGATCTAATAACCAGTTGATAGGTACTGTTACAGCTAATACAAAAATAACTGCAGCTCCTAAACCTACTGCTGTTGTTACTTTTTTAGATACTGCTAAGTAAGAACACATCCCTAAGAATGTAGCAAATACCATATTATCAATAAATATCGACTTGAAAAATAATTCTAAATGTTCCATTTTTCTATATTTTTAATGAACCCTAACTAGGTTAGTCTTCAATTAATGCTTTGTTTCTACTACGTTGTACCCATATAATAATACCTACAACTATTAATGCCATTGGCGATAATAACATGAATCCGTTATTTTCATATCCAATAGAATATAGTCCAGTTTTTTCAATTGGGTCTCCTAATACTTTAAATCCTAATAAAGTACCTGAACCTAATAATTCTCTAAAGAAACCTACTGCTATTAAAATTACAGCATATCCTAAAGCATTACCTATTCCATCCAAAAATGCTCTCCATGGTCCATTTCCTAAAGCAAATGCTTCAAAACGTCCCATAATAATACAGTTGGTAATAATTAACCCTACGAAAACCGAAAGTGTTTTACTCAACTCGTATGCAAATGCTTTTAATACTTGATCAACTATAATTACTAAAGCAGCAACTACGATTAACTGTACAATAATTCTAATTTTTGATGGAATAATGTTTCTTAATAAAGAAATTACCACATTTCCTATTCCTAATACAAACAATACAGATACAGACATTACAATTGATGCTTGTAATTCCGCTGTAATTGCTAATGCAGAACAAATACCTAATACTTGAATAGTAATTGGGTTATTATCTGCTAATGGGTCAGTAATTAATGCTGCGTCTTTTTTTGATAAAAGTCCCATAATTATTTCAATGTTTTAAAGTAAGGTACGTATAAACCTAATTCAGATTTAATCATTGCTGCAACACCGTCTCCAGTAATTGTTGCTCCTGCAATTGCATCTACCTCGTTATCATTTTTATCTTCGTTCTTCGGATCGTTATTTGATTTTGAAACGGTGATTCCTTTAAAAGAACCATTGTTCATTAAATCTTCTCCGATGAAATCATCCATAAAATAACGTTGCTTTATGTTAGCTCCTAGTCCTGGTGTTTCTCCTTTATGATCGAAGAAAGCTCCTTGAACTACCATGTTTTTATCCATAGCAACGTATCCCCAAATAGCATCCCAAAGACCTTTACCTCTAATTGGTGCTATATAAAACGCTTTACCGTCTTTTTCTCCAACAAATAATGGCAATTTCCTTACTTTTCCTGCTTTTGCAGCTGTTTGCTGTTTTTTTACGTCGATTAAATAAGCATTTGCATCTTCAGTAGTTTTATCTCCTTCAATAACTAATTGCTTTTTAATATATTTTGAAAACTCATCAGCCACTTTATCTTTTGATACAAAGATTGCACTGCTTTCATCGTTTTCATTTACACCCATAGCATACAAAATATTTTGTTGCTTTTCAATACGCTTGTTAGCGTCAATCATTGGGCGAAGCGATGAAGCTGTAAAAGCTAACAACGCACCTACTATTAATACCATCCCGATGGCAAAAAGTAGCGTATATCCATTACTATCTGTTCTCTTACTCATAATTAGGCAGTTTTAACTTTAGCACGTTTTAATCTTTTCTTTACATTTCCTTGAACCACATAATGGTCAATTGTTGGAGCAAAAACGTTCATTAATAAAATAGCTAACATTACTCCTTCTGGATATGCTGGATTGAATACACGTATCATAATTGAAATAAATCCAATTAAGAAACCGTAAATCCATTTACCTTTATTGGTTTGCGCTGCCGATACTGGGTCTGTTGCCATATACACTGCACCAAACGCAAAACCTCCAATTAATAAATGTTTCCAGAAATCTAAACTCATTAATCCGTAAAACTTACTTGTTTCACCAATCCATCCCATTTCAACTACTTGATTAAAAATGAATCCCATTACTAAAGCTCCTAATACTGATGATACTATTATCCTCCAGCTTCCAATCTTAGTAAAAATTAAAAATAAAGCTCCTAGTAAAATTAATAATGTTGATGTTTCTCCTACTGAACCAGGAATAAATCCAAAGAACATATCTGATACTGAGAAATTAGGTGTTGCATTTTGTGCTAAACTACCTAACATTGTTTCTCCTGAAATAGCATCAGCAGATCCTGCTAATTCTCTTGCTCCTTGTACCCATACTTTATCTCCAGACATCCATGTTGGATATGCAAAGAATAAAAATGCACGAATTGTTAATGCTGGATTTAAGATATTCATACCTGTACCTCCAAAAACTTCTTTACCAATTACTACTCCAAATGCAACTGCTACAGCTAACATCCATAATGGTAAATCGATTGGTACAATTAATGGAACTAACATTCCTGTTACTAAGTATCCTTCTTCTATTTCGTGTCCTTTTATGATACAGAACACAAATTCTATTGCTAAACCAACTACGTATGAAACAATTACTAATGGTAAAATTTTAACAGCTCCGACTAATAAATTGTCTAAGTTCCAAAAATTACCACTAAAGAAAGACATTCCTTCAGTAAATCCATTAATTGCTGCATAGTGTTGATACCCTGCATTAAACATACCGAATAATAAACATGGAACTAATGCCATGATTACAATATTCATTGTACGTTTTAAATCATCTGCTGCCTTTATATGAGTTCCTCCGTGAGTTGTCTCATTTGGCAAATATAAAAAAGTATGAAAACCATTAAATAGCGGTGCCATTTTAGTTCCTTTATACTTTTCTTTTAAATTATGTAAGTTTTGTTTTAAGCCCATATCTTATCCTAATTCTTCTCTCATTAAATCTAATCCTTCACGAATTATTTTCTGGTGAGGTTGTTTAGACACACAAATAAATTCTGTTAATGCAAAATCTTCTGGTGCAATTTCATAAGCTCCTAACCCTTCCATTTCGTCAAGGTCTTTATATTTACAAGCTTTTAATAATTGCATCGGGTAAATATCTAACGGAAATACTTCTTCATACGCTCCTGTAACCACGAATGCTCTGTGTTCACCGTTTGTATTTGTATTTAAGTCATATTTTTTCTTTGGAGTTAACCAAGAAAATGTAAATGCTCTTGAGGTAGAAACTTTATCAAAAACTGGTTTATTCCAACCAAATAATTCATAATCGTCTCCTTCTGGAATTGCAGTTACTATATTTTCATAGTACCCTAAAAACCCTTCTTCTCCTACTTGTTCTCCACTTAACACATTACCACTTATAATTCTAGCGCTATCAGCTTCTAAATTTCCTTTTACAAGCTCAGCTATCTTAGATCCTACTATTGCAGTTACATATTGCGGCTTATTAAATTTAGACCCTGCTAAAGCTATTGTACGCTTTGCATTAAACTTACCTGTTAATAATAGTTCGCCTATTATCACTAAGTCTTGAGGTGTAACTACCCACACAACTTCTCCTTTATTTATCGGATCTATTTGTGCTATTTGAGTACTTACATTTCCTACTGGATGTGGTCCAGACACTTTATGTAACTCAACTCCTTTAAGCTCTTTAAACGGAGATAGTGTTGAATTTTTTGCTACTGAAACATGTACTTTACCTTCTGTTAACTTTGTTAACGCAGTTAAAGCTGCTTGTAACTCAGCCTCCTTACCTTTTAGAGCATAGTCATAATCTGCTGCTAAAGGTGCACTTGCGTAGGCTGATACAAAAATTGCTTTTGGAGCTTGATTTGGATTTGCAACTACGTCATATGGACGTTGCTTTACAAATGGCCAACAACCTGAAGCAAACAAGTGATTTTTCACTTCTTCACCAGACATTGTGTTAACGTCTTGCTTACCAAAATCTTTGTATTCCTGCTGTGCATCAGCAGTGATTTTAATTTCTAATACTTTTCTTCTTGCTCCACGAACGATTTCTGTAATTTTTCCGCTAACTGGACTTGGAAATAAAATTCGCTCATCACTTTTTGCATGAAAAAGTGCTTGACCTGCTTTTACTTCGGTACCTTCTTTAGCTAAAATCTTAGGAATAACGCCGTGAAAATCGTTTGGCTTAATGGCAAACACACTACCCAATGGAAGTTCGGTAGTATTTTGTTCTGCCTCGCCGACTAGCTTGATGTCCAAGCCTTTCTTAATACGGATGTCTTTTGACATAGGAACTGATTAAATTGATTTTCTTAAAAAACATGCAAATTTACAGATTTTCAATTTTTCGAGTAAGTATTTATATTTTTATCTTTTACACTTCTCTTTATTTATACCTATTCTAAATAGACGAGTTTGTCTTTGGTCTACATTTTGATACATTTGTAGTCTATGACAAAACATCTTTTATTTTTAATTTCTTTTGGCTTTTCATTACTTCTGAATGCTCAGAATATAAAAACCATTGAACTACGTCCTAAAAACAATTCTAATCAATTTTCTGCTATTGTTCCTTTAGGCAATATTTTAAAATTGTCTTTTGATGATTTAGATGCTGATAGTAAAGAATACCAATACAAAATTGAGCATATGACTCATGATTGGAAACCTAGTAATCTAACAACCAATCAGTATATTGATGGCTTTGATCAAAATGAAATTATCAACTTTAGCAATTCTTTTAACACACTACAACCTTACACGCATTATTCAGTAGAGATTCCGAATCAAAATACCATTATCACCAAAAGTGGCAACTATTTAATTTCTGTTCTTGATGAAAATTATGATATAGTTTTTTCTAGACGATGTGTTTTTTATGAAAACATTACCACAGTAGGTGTTGCTGTTTTTAGGAGTAGAGACACTAAATCTAATAACCAAAAACAAACAGTTCAATTTTCGGTTAATCATCCAAATTTGCAAATTAACAACCCGAGCCAAGAAGTAAATGTTACTTTATTTCAAAATCACAACTGGACCACTGCCATCAATAATATTCAACCTCAATTTATAAAACCTCAACAATTACTTTACAACCATACTCTTAAAACTAATTTTTGGGGAGGTAATGAATTTTTAAATTTCGACAGTAAATACATAAGAAGCACTAGTTTAAACATCGCTAAAACAGAGAGAAAAGATATTTACAATAGTTATTTATATACCAACGAGCAACGAGCCGATAAAATTTACACATACAACCCTGATATTAATGGGCAATTTATAGTGAGAACACTAGAAGCTAATGATGCCAGTACAGAAGCTGATTATTCACTAGTTCATTTTTCTTTAGACGCTTTTGAACCCATAGATAATAAAGAAATTTACGTTTATGGTGCTTATAACAATTACAAATTATCTGATGAAAATAAGATGAAATATAATGCTGCAAATAAAATTTATGAAACAGCTATCTTATTTAAACAAGGGTTTTACAATTACAATTACGTTACACTTGACAAGAATAATACTATAAATTTAAATGAAATCGATGGCTCTTTTTATCAAACTGAAAACGAATACACTGTCGTCGTATATTACAAACCTTTCGGCGAAACTTATGACCGAGTAATCGGAGTAGGTATGGGTTATTTTAATCAAAATAGGTAATTTGCACACGTCTTAATTGACTTAAGACTTAAAAAACCTTATATTTAAACTATGTTTCAGCAAATAACTAGGGGGATAAAAATATCTGTTAAAACTACATTCAATGGTCCGATTTATTATGAAAATCGCCAACGCAATGCTTTTAGCTATTATATATCCATTGAAAACACATCTAAAGATACCGTAAAACTTTTAGGGCGTTTCTGGATGATTTTTGATGCACTTAGCATTGTTGAACAAGTTGAAGGTGAAGGTGTCGTTGGAGAAACACCTACCTTAAGACCTAATGAATCTTATAATTATAAATCAAACTGCTTTCTACTTTCTACAACTGGAGCTATGAAAGGAAATTATAAAATGATTAACTTTGAAACTTCAGAAGAATTTCTTGTGATCATACCAACATTTCAACTAACTAGTACTCCTACTTTAAACTAATGGGTAAAAAAAATAAAGTAGCAATTATAAAAGACCCTAATTGCTTAAACTGTGGACATCCTTTTATTCAAGACGAAAAATTTTGCCCAGAATGTGGTCAAAAAAATAAAGGGAAAAAAATCACTTTAATAAGCTTTATTCGTGAAGTTTTTGCTGGCTTTATCTCTTGGGATGCTAAATTTTGGAAAACCCTTATTCCTTTACTCATAAGACCCGGAAAGGTATCTAGAGATTATATTGATGGAAAGCGTACTAGATATGTTAATCCTTTTCGTTTTTACATAACCACTTCTATTATTTTCTTTTTAATTTTTAGTCTAATTTCTAGCTACAACAAATTTCAAGACTTTAGTAAGGGAAACATCAAAAAGAACACTTCTTTAATGGCCAATATCCCTAAGGATATTAATATTGATTCTTTAAAAATTGAAACCAATAAACAACTAGAAAAAATACCTCTCGATTCTGTAACTAAAAAAACAATTATAGACGAGGTTAACAAACAAGCTAATGACACTACAAATAACAAAATTCCGGGAAACATATCATTTGGAGGAAGCTCTAGATTAGATCAATTTATTTCATTTAATCGCAAAAACCCTGACGTTGAAACAGATATTGCATTAGATAGTCTCAAATACGAAAAGACCTTTTTAAATAGGTTTTTTTATAGTAGAGCCGAAGTAGCTAATTCTTTTGTAGATAAGAAAGAAAAAAGAGATCAATTCTTAAAACAAATGCTTTCTTATGGATCTATTTCTTTATTTATCCTATTACCTATTTTTACTTTTTTCTTGAAGATATTTTATATCAGAGGTACATTTACTTATGTAGAACACTTAATTTTTGTTTTTCATACTCAAACAGTTTTCTTTCTACTAATTACACTGTTTATTATTCTAGACTTTTTTACTAAAGGTGCTCAAGAAGGGATTTTCGTTCTACTCTTCTTACTTTATCTTTTTATAGCTATGAAAAGTTTTTATAAGCAAGGATATTTTAAAACTTTTATAAAATTTTCGTTAATAAATCTAGTCTATTTATTCTTAGCTACAATAGGAGTTGTAGTTGTTGGAGCTGCATCTTTTGCCTTTCTCTAAAACCTAAATATTTCTATCTGTTTTAATAAATACAACAAATTTCGTTATTCTAATACTTTAGATATTGCTTTTAATGAAGTACTTTTTAAATCAATAACAACCTTAATTTCGTTGTTTTGGGTTATTGCTGCTCTAACTTTTTGTATTTGTTCTAAATATTTATTTGCAACTGAATAAAAGCCTCTATTTTTCCCTGAATACTTTTCTACATTAAAAAAAAATGAAAACTTATTACTTCCTCTTTCTTTAAAACCATCATTAGCTGCTGAATATAAAACAACTTCTTTCTCCCCCTTACTTGCATACGTTTTAAACAATGGATTTATAACAGCTATATTTTCTCCTTCAACATCTTGGATGCTTTTTTTCGAATACAAATAATCAAAAAATGTACTGCCTCCAATTCTAAAATTGATATTAGGGATTATCTTTACATCGATCGATTTTTTTTCTATCTTATTAAAATCATCATCGTATTCATATGTAGTAATTGTATCCGTTTTATTTTCAAAAGACTTAATACTAAAATCTAACTCTCCATTCCAATAATTATTGATGGAGTCTAAAGATAAATTTGTTAACTTTTTAAACTTATCTTTTTGTCTTTTCTTTATAAAACCAGATGCAAATTCCTGATTAACCCTCCCTGAAACTAATGCTAAAACCTGTTCATTTTCAACAGCTTCATAAGGCAAAAAAAGGTTATTACTTAGTTCCCCTTCTATTAGTATTTTCTGACTCTGTTTTTTCAGTTCAAAAAAGCCATTGTTTTTAACATACATGGCAATAAGCCCTTTGTTGTTTTTTAATTTCAACAAGTCCTTATTACTTTCTTTTAAGTAACTTCCTTCCTTAAAAATCGTGTCAATTATCAATTCTGTTTTAGTTATATCATTATAACTAAACATCATTTTAAGTTCATCTCCTTTTACAAAATAATTAAACTTCTTATAAGCAAAATACGCTACATTTTCTTTATTTTTTTTAACAACTCCCTCTTGTTTAAAGAATTTAAATAATTTTTCTTTATTTTTTATTTTGAGCACACTGCTTATCCAAGTGTTTTTTAAATTTTTAGAATTAGTGTAAAAAAATATATTCTTAGGTATTTCTACTTGATTAATTAAAGAGATTGTTTTTTTTGACTCTGACGATGTTGTTTTTTTAAAATCAAAATATGATAAAGGGTGTTTTAAAACATCCTTTATCATAGTATACTCAACTTCACGTAAATTAATTCTAATAACTGAATCTGCAGAAGCTGGTATTGTATTTATAATATTTACAGTTGGATTATACCGAAAATATCCAACTGTAAATACCATACCTAGTATAATTAAGATAAGATATACTATCTTTTTTTTCATCAGTCTTATTTAGTCATATCATTAATTAACCTAAATACTAATTTTAATGTATTTTCTTCTTTTCCTTTTGTATTTAATTTTAGTTCAGAAGATATTTTAGCTCCTTTCATTTTTGAAACTCTAAAATGAATATTGGTTAAGTGTTCATTTGAAAAACGAATCATTTTATCTTCTTTTTTACCAAACCATCCTGCAGGCACACTATTAATTAACCCATTAATATCTGCAAACATTACAGTAGCGTTATTTTTAATTAACTTACTATGTTTATTTGATTTAAACTTAACTCTTCCTCTCTCAATATTTAAAGCGTTACCTTTAGAAGTTGTAAAATATAAAACCTCATTTTTAACTACTGCATAAATTTTAAATGGTAATTTCGCTTTTTTCACAACTAGTTCATAAACATTATTCGTTGCTTTTACAGCTTTATACTTTTCTCCTAACTTAAATATTTTTGTTAGTAATTCTTTCTCTTCAGATCCAATCATTATTGTAAAGTCAGGAACTAATGTTTCTCTTGTTTTAGTTACTTCTTTACGCTTATAATCATCGTCATACTCATAAGTTGTATACTCAACTTCTTTTTCCGCAAACTTATTCAATACAAAAAGAGCATCTCCAGTTACTAATTTAGCTATTGCTTTTTCATCTATTATTAATGATAACATATCACCAATAATATCAAATTCTTGTTTAAACTTTGGTAAAATACCTCCATATAATTTGTTCATCATTTCTGGATATTGCACAAGTAATTCTTCTGTACTCATAGACATACTACAAAAAGCTAAGGCCTTATCATGATCAAAACCATTTACAATAGCACTATTCATTCTTTTATTATAAATCTTTTTAAATGACTTTTTCATATAGTCACTAACTGTCATTTCTAATAAAACTCGAGCGTCTGATTTCTCAAAAAATAAATTTGCTGTTACTTCTTCTACTCCATAAATATTTTTCCCTTTCTGAGGCATTAAATACGACATCGTTGAACGCATTTTTCTTCCAAAAGATTCTATAAAACTAGACATTAGCATCCCATAATTACGAACCCAAAGTGTAGCTGAAGCATTTTTCTTTTTCCCTTTCTGGAATTTTTTATTCGTAGCTATTGAATTTGATAAATTATTATTTAGAACATGTAATGCTTCTTTTTTAATCCAAGATTTTACAACTCTCTTTTTAAAAGAATAACTAGACTCCTTCTCTCCTTTTAACTTATCAAAACGATCTTTATGCTCTTTAAAATAGCTATAAGATTTACTTCCATTAACAACAACAAGCATCGTGTTATTCCAAATTGTTAAACTACCATACCCTTCTATGTAATTATAACCATTTTCTCTTTTAATCTTTTTCTTTTTTCGCTCTTTCAGTGTAGATTCATACAGTGTTCTGTCATTTAATTCAACTAAAACAGTATGGTATGATATACTATCGGTTTTCTTAAAAAAGTAATATGAATTCGATTCAATATCAATTCCCATGTTACTTACCGAAGTAACTTTGTTTTTTTTATTTGTTCCTCTCAACACTCCTTTTCCGATAAAGCTGTTATCTATATCAGAAATATCAATTAAACTAAATAAATTATCTGCATTTGCTGCAATAACAACATCTACATTATTAGGTATTTTACTTTCTAGTTTTTGTGCTTGTAAAACAATACATGTATTCACCAATAGTATTGCTGCAATAATTTTTCTCATCATAATTTTTAATTCTGTAGTTGTATTCTATTTTTTATTGTTTGGTTGTTTGTTATTATATCCTGAGCCTTCACTCGTAACATAACGGCTTTTTTACTTTTTGATATTCTTGCTAATTTATTTTCACATGATTTTACGAAGTCCTGAAAACGATATACCCCAGTATAAGTAGCCGTTTCAAAAACCTTTCTGTCTTTCATTTTTGTATTTTGAAATTCTCTTCCAATATTAAAATGATGGCTACGAACAAATGTTTTATTCGTTTTATTATAAGTAAAATGTTTTCGGTTCTTTATCGCTTGGCCCTGCTTTTTAGAACTAAAAGCTATTAATACAGAATTAAGAGCATCCACAGTATCAAAATCACAAGAAATAGCAACGATGTATTCATCTAAATTCAACGTACTATTTACATTATGAATTCCTTTGGTTTTTTTTATTTTCTTAACTACCTCAGCTATCTTTTTTTGAATTGTATTTTTTGAAGGAACTCTATATCCATTAATACTATCTAGCAATAGTATAGAGGTTATTTTTGTTTTGTTTTTACTTAAGTTTAAAGTCAATGTAGCACTACCCGATCCGTCTTTATTAAAACTTATTTCTTCAACAAATTCAAAACAACTTGTAAACAATAAAAGAATAATTGAGCACAAAATAAGCAACTGCCTTTTACACATAGTTTTTTTCGCAAAAATACTAAAAACTCTTATTTCACAGTCAATATTTAATAGTGATTTTACGCTATTTTATAACTTCAACCGGGTAGTAATCCATTGTTATAATATCTCGCTCTTTTTTTACAGAAGTAGTACTTACAGTTTCAACATTTGAACGTTTCATTTTTAATGAAATTTCAGAACTACCTTTAGTTTCATCCTGATGAAAAGCAACAATTTCTGTTTGAGAAAACTCGCTATTTTCTTGAAGCCAATCTGCAAACCACTCGCGTCGTAATTGTTTTATTTCTTCATTATATAAAGTTGATGATGACCAAATTTTAGGTTCATTTTTCAATTCTACAAAATGCTTTTGTACACCGTCCCATATTAGTTCGTAAGCCTTTAAAGTATTTTTCCAATCTACCAAGATTATAGTGAAAGGTTCAATGCCATTGAAATCAAAATTGCGTATAATTTCAACTGGATTACTCACTTTTAGTAATTCTTTTACAATTACCCCTCTACTCATTTTATAGAAAGTTTCTCTTACATGTTTTGTAAAACCTCCATTCAACAAACAAATTAGTCTATCTTTTTCAGACAAACCAATCCAAGTACCTCCAGCCAATGCATCTTTTGGATATCGTAACTTCACCCCTTCTTCATTGTATTCTTTGGGTGGTATTGTTCTTCGTTTAGGATCTTCATCTCTATTAGATGTTAATATAAAATCATTATTTCCTAAAGGTAAATAAGTTACCGTGCACATATAGTATCTCTTTTGGTAAATTAAGACATAAAAACTACTTAGTTATTACTAAAAATAAGTGTTAACTTTGTACCTCAAAACAATCCTAGATTGTTTGATTATGTAAACAACTTAATCTCTGCAAATTAATAGTATTAGATTTTGTTTTTGCTTTTTCAAGAAAAATATTTTTAAACATACAAACAACATAATAAAATGGCAAGAGGATTTTTTAATGTTCCTAAAGCAGTAAACGAACCTGTAAAAGGATACGCTCCTGGCTCTCCTGAAAGAGAAGAATTATTGGCAACTTACAAATCAATGTTCAATAGTAATATTGATGTACCAATGCATATTAATGGTGAAGAAGTTAGAACTGGAAACACTAAAAATATTACACCTCCACATGATCATAAACATGTAGTTGGTCAATACCACACAGCAGATAAATCTCATGTAGATGCTGCTATTTCAACAGCTTTAGCTGCAAGAGAAGCATGGTCTAGTGTTAGCTGGATGGAACGTGCTTCTATATTTTTAAAAGCTGCTGAATTGTTAGCGGGTCCATATAGAGCAAAAATGAATGCTGCTACAATGATCGCTCAATCTAAAAATGTACACCAAGCTGAAATTGATGCTGCTTGTGAAATGATTGATTTCTTCCGTTTTAACGTAGAATTCATGATTGACATCTTTAAAGAGCAACCAGATTCTGCACCTGGAATATGGAACAGAGTTGAATACAGACCTTTAGAAGGATTCGTATATGCAATTACTCCATTTAACTTTACATCTATTGCTGCTAACTTACCTGCAGCTGCTGCTTTAATGGGGAATGTTGTTGTTTGGAAACCTTCTGATCATCAAGCATACTCTGCACAAGTAATTGTAGACTTATTTAAAGAAGCTGGTTTACCTGACGGAGTAATTAACGTTGTATATGGTGATCCTGTTATGATTACTGATACTGTATTAGCTTCTCCAGATTTCTCTGGATTACACTTTACAGGTTCTACACATGTTTTCAAACATTTATGGAAACAAATAGGAAACAACATAGATACGTATAAAACATATCCAAGAATTGTTGGAGAAACTGGTGGTAAAGATTTTATCTGGGCGCACAATTCTTCAAACCCTTTACAAGTTGCTACAGCAATTACGAGAGGTTCTTTTGAATACCAAGGTCAAAAATGTTCTGCAGCTTCACGTTCTTACATTCCTGCTTCTATTTGGGAAGAGGTTAAAGGTCATTTAGTTGCGCAAGCTGCTGAATTAAAAATGGGTTCTCCAGAAGATCCATCTAACTTTATAAATGCTGTAATTCACGAAGGTTCTTTTGACAAAATTGCTAAATATATTGATGCAGCCAAAGCGGATGCCGATGCTGAAGTAATTATTGGTGGTGGTCACGACAAATCTGTTGGATACTTTATTGAGCCTACAGTAATCGTTAGTAACTCACCTAAGTATGCAACTATGTGTACTGAGTTATTTGGCCCTGTAATGACTATTTACGTATATGAAGATGCTGAATGGGAAGCTTCATTAAAACTAGTTGATGAATCTACAGAATATGCCTTAACAGGAGCAATTTTCTCTACAGATAGATACATTGTTGAAAAAGCCTCTAAAGCATTAGAAAATGCAGCAGGAAACTTCTACATTAACGATAAGCCAACAGGTGCCGTAGTAGGACAACAACCATTTGGAGGCGCTAGAGCTTCTGGAACAAATGATAAAGCTGGTTCTCCTCAAAACTTATTACGTTGGACATCTGCTCGTTTAATTAAAGAAACATTTGTAACACCAACAGATTATAAATACCCTTTCTTAGGATAGGTTTATAATCTTTTAAATTATAATAAAAAGCAATCTCATTTGAGGTTGCTTTTTTAGTTTGTTAAAAACCCTAGCATTTCTTTAACAGTATGCGGTTTTCTCTTTTTGTATATTTATCCACACATAAAAACATTACTACCAAACAATTAAAATAATGATTAAAAACTTTCTATTCATTGTCTTTGCTATTTCTATAGCTTCCTGTAAAACAGATGACAAAAAAGTTGATAAAAGCGAAGCTAAAACATCCTTAAATGTTCCTTTTGAAAAATTCGAATTAAAAAACGGATTACAAGTTATATTTCATATCGATAAATCTGATCCTGTAGTTGCTGTCGAATTAATGGCACATGTTGGTTCTGCTAGAGAAATTGAAGGAAGAACTGGTTTTGCGCATTTATTCGAACATTTATTATTCTTAGAATCAGAAAACTTAGGAAAAGGAGGCTTAGATAAAATGAGTGCTCGAATTGGTGGTTCTGGCGCTAATGGATCAACCTCTAGAGACAGAACAAATTATTTACAAACGGTACCAAATGATGCTTTAGAAAAAATGATTTGGGCAGAGGCAGATAAATTAGGTTGGTTTATAAATACGGTAACCGATCCTGTTTTAGCAAAAGAAAAAGAAGTTGTAAAAAACGAAAAAAGACAACGAGTAGACAACGCTCCTTACGGTTTTAATCAACAAATTATCGATCGAAACTTATACCCAAAAGATCATCCATATAACTGGCAAGTAATAGGTTCTTTAGAACATTTACAGAATGCCACTTTAAATGATGTAAAAACATTCTTTAAAAAATGGTACGTTCCAAATAATGCAACCTTGGTTTTATCAGGAGATTTTGACCCAACAGAAGCAAAAGAATGGGTACATAAATATTTTGATGAAATTCCGAGAGGAGAAAAAATTACCCCTTTAGAAAAAAGGTCTGGAATTGTAAATGAATCTAAATTTTTATACTTTGAAGATAATTTTGCTAGATTGCCTATGTTAACAATAGCTTGGCCTACGGTAGAATTATACCATAAAGATTCTTATGCTTTAGATATCTTAACCGAATATTTATCACAAGGAAAAAAAGCTCCTTTAAATAAAGTTTTAGTTGATGATTTAAAACTTACTGCTTCTACTGGTATGTGGAACTGGTCTTCTGAATTAGCTGGTCAAACTCAGTTAGGTATTCGTGGATTTAAAGATGTTGACTTAAATGAAATCAATAATGGAATACATAAAGCTTTTGAGAACTTCGAAAAAGAAGGTATTTCTGGCAAAGATTTAAACAGAATTAAAGCAGGTTTAGAAACTCAATTTTACAATAGTTTAGCTAGCGTAATTGGTAAAGGAACAAGTTTAGCTTCTTATAACACCTATGCAGGTGATCCTAATTTCATTAACAAAGAAATAGATCTTACGCTTGGCGTTACGAAAGAAGATGTAATGCGTGTTTATAACACGTACATTAAAGGTAAAAACTTTATTGCAACAAGTTTTGTTCCTAAAGGAATGGCGAATCTTGCTATTAAAGATTCTAAAGAAGCAATTATTAAAGAAGAGAAAATTGTTCTGGGAGCAGAAGCGAAATTCGACCCAAAAATTGCAGCTGAGTACACAAAAACTCCTTCAAAAATAAATCGTGCTGTAGAGCCTCCTTACGGAAAAGCTCCAACCTTAAATGTGCCAAATGTTTGGACTGATGAATTAGCAAACGGAATTAAGGTGTATGGTATTGAAAATAGTGAAGTTCCTTTAGTTCGTTTCAATTTAGTAATTGACGGTGGCCAGTTATTAGAGAAAATGGATAAGTTAGGCCTTGCGAATCTTACTGCTCGTTTAATGAATAGAGGTACAAAAAACAAAACCGTTGCGGAATTAGAAGAAGCTATACAAGAGCTAGGTGCTTCTATTAATATTTATGCTTCAAAAGAGCATATAACAATAAGCGGTAATTCACTAGCAAAAAACTATGCTAAAACATTAGCCTTAGTTGAAGAAATGTTATTAGAACCTCGTTGGGATGCAACTGAGTTTGAATTGATAAAAAAATCTGTAGTTGGTAATTTACGTCAGCAGGAAGCAAACCCTAATTCAATTACTCAAAATGTGTATAATGAATTAATTTACGGTAAAGATAATATTCATTCAAAAAACACTTTAGGTAGCATCTCTTCTATTGATAAAATTAATTTAGAAGATTTAAAGGCCTATTATACTAATTATATTTCTCCTTCAGTTGCTAAACTACATATTGTTGGAGACATTAATAAAGAGAAAGTAATCACGTCATTAAATAATTTAAATTCAAAATGGACTGCAAAAACAGTAACTATTCCTGTATTTAAAACTCCTGAAGCGCCAAGTAAACCTACAGTGTATTTTTATGATGTGCCTAAAGCAAAGCAGTCTGTACTAAGTTTTGGTGCCCCAGCTTTATCTGCAACCGATAAAGATTATTACTCGGCAACCGTAATGAATTACATTCTTGGTGGTGGTGGTTTTGCTTCTCAATTAATGCAAGAATTAAGAGAAGGAAAAGGATATACTTATGGTATTTACTCACAATTCTCAGGAACAAAAGCTGTTGGTCCTTTTACTATTGCTAGTCGAGTTAGATCTAACGTAACCTTAGAATCTGCTCAATTGATAAAGAAAATAGTTACAGACTATCCAGTTAATTATTCTGAGAAAGATTTAGCAACTACAAAAGGTTTCTTAATTAAAAGTAATGCGAGAGGTTTTGAAACCATGAGTGCTAAATTAAGGATGCTACAAAACATTAGTGAATACAATTTAAATGCTAACTATGTAAAGGATAGAGAGAAAATTGTAAACGAAATGACTGTTGAAAAAATTCAAGAATTAGCAAAAAAATATGCAAATCCTAATAAAATGATTTGGTTATTTGTTGGAGATGCAGAAACACAATTAGATCGCTTAAATGGATTAGGTTTTGGAAAACCTGTATTATTAAATAAAACAAAAGAAGAAATTAAGCCTTAAAAATAAATTCTTTTCATTTACTATAAAAGCAACCTCAAATGAGGTTGCTTTTATAATTTAAATCCTATCTTCTTTTTATTATTTAACAGGCTAAAAAACATATAAACAGCTCTTCTTTAGTTTAAAAAATAAAGCAATACAAATATCCCATAACCTTTAACATACAATTATCAATTACTGTTAAAATACTTGTAACATATTCTTAATAGTATAACAACTTAAAAAAGAGTCTTTTACTTTTGATTAAAACCAATAACAAAATGACTAAACTAATTACACCTTTTATTGCATTATTTTTTATAGCAAGCATACATGCTCAGCAGCAACCTACTTCAACTCCAATCAATCAAAACTTAGGAAAAGAATTTAAAATGCAATCTTCAATATTAAAAGAAGAACGTACTTTAATGATTCACACCCCAGAAGGATACGCTACTTCTAAAAAAAACTATCCTGTTGTTTATGTTTTAGATGGTAATAATCATTTTAATCACGCTACCAATGCTGCTACTCTTTTAAGTGAAAATCAAAGAATGCCAGAAAGCATTGTGGTTGCTATTCCGAATAACCAAGGAACACGTAGAAGAGATTTAGGGAACGGAAGAGACAATTTTAAAAAGTATATAAAAACAGAAGTAATTCCTTTTGTAAATAAAAATTACCGTACAACAGAACATAAAACAATATTTGGACACTCAATGGCTGGTGCATTTGTTTTAAATTATTTAGCTACAGAGCCTTCTCTATTTGAAAACTATATTGCAGCAAGCCCGGTTGTACAAATATTTAATTCTGAATTGTTAACTAAATTTCAAGAACTATTCAACAACAATAAGAACCTAGATCAATCGCTGTATTTTACAATAACGGATGCAACAGCAGAAGGACAACGTGCAACAGATGCTTTAAATAAACTTGTAACAATATTCAAAAAAGAAGCACCAAAAAGTTTGGATTGGAAATATGATTTTATAGAAAATCAAGTTCATATGACCACTCCTTATTTAACCATGTATAAAGGTTTTACGGAAGTTTTCAACGATTTTCAAGCCCCTAGGTATTCAAGTTATCAAAACTACAAAGATCGCGGAGGGATGGAAAAACTAAAATCACACTATACAAAAAGAGCAAAAAAATACAATACAGAGAATAAAATACCGGAGAACACAATGGCTCGTTTAGCAACTGTTTTACTAAATGATAAACAAGAAAAGAAAGCCATTAGTATTTTAAAGCAAGCTACAAAAGATTATCCAGAATCTATGAGAGCTTATAACCGCTTAGCTAGAGCATACGAAGAAACTAAAGAATTAAAAAAAGCAGAAGAAGCTTATAAAACTGCGCTCTCAATTGCAAACAAACAAGCATCTCCTAATTCTAATTATTTCAAAAAACAACTTAAAAGACTACAAGGGTAAATAAGCTACTCTTAAAAGTATATTTTAAAAGCAATCTCAATTGAGGTTGCTTTTTAGTTTGGTTTTATCCATAGAATACAGAAGCAAGGGATAATTACGCTCATCTAACAGAAACAATACAAAGATACCAACGAACTTCGCTTGGGATTTTAAAAATGTAACATAACTTATTTTTAATAAGGTTATGTTAAAATGATTAAAAAGGTGTTCGATAACTCATGATTGAAATAGTTAAAATTCACTTTTTAAGTATATTCGCTATATACTAACGTTGTGTACTGTTTGAGAAAGATATTATGAAAACTAAAATTATAAATCAACAATACTCTGGAGAATACAAGGGAGGGGTTTTCGATTTAAAAAATGGAATGAAAAAAGCAATGACTTACTGACCAAACACGAAATAATAGCGCCAAAAATAGGCGTAATCTAAAGTAATTAACTTAACGGTAAAACAAAAATGAAGCAATCTTATAAAAAAATATTCTTTCTTACAGTTCTTATTATTCTTGGAAATATTAATGTCATCTATTCACAAGAAGATAGGCTTATTCAAGATTCATTGTATTCCAACGTACTTAATGAGCAACGTAATATTAGGATAATTTTACCTAAAGAATATAAGCCAAATTCTAAAGAGACATATGACGTTATATATGTTCTTGATGGAAAAAGAGTTGCCGGAAAAATCTCGGCAATACATGATATGACTTCAGATTGGAAGAAAATACCCAGATGCATTATTGTAGGGGTAGATAATAAATATATAGATGGTGTAACACAACGCAATAGAGATTTATTGCCAACAAATTTAGAGCGTTCTCCTCTTTCAGGTAAAGCGGATAATTATATTAATTTTTTTAAAGAAGATTTAATTCCATACATCAATAAAAAGTACCCTACATCAAATCGCAAGACACTTTTTGGTCATTCACATGCAGGAACATTTTCCATGTACACATTATTAAAAGAACCAACGCTTTTTAACGCTTATATTTTAGCAGACCCCTCTTTATATTGGGATGATAAATATGTTACTAAACTAGCAGAAAAAAAACTATCGCTGATATCAAATATAGATATCTCACTGTTTATATCTGGACGTAAAGGAGAACGTTACATAGCTATGGGTACCAATGCAATGGATGCTGTTTTAGAAAAAAGCATATTAAAAGAAAACGGATGGAAAAGCGTGGCATACAAAAACGAAACCCATTTTACTATTATTTTAAAAACAGCTTATGATGGTTTAAAATTTGTTTATAGAGATTTTAAACAATAGCAAATAATATAAAATAACTTTAAAATCGCAGCGCTATTAAAAATTAATTTTGATTGAAAACTAAGGTTAACAAAATAATTCAAATGAATAATTTATCCTCACTTATAAATGACTCAAAATGGAAAAAGTTGATGAAACACTAAGACTTAATGAATATAAATAACGCCACACAACAAAATCATACACAAACACATTATCAAACATTTTAAAAATTTAATAATGAAAACTAATAGCTTTATAATTTCATTAATTTTTTCTGTACTTTTTTTGAGTAGCTGTAATACTTCAAAGCAAAATGATTTTCCTTCAATAAAAGACCGCTACTTTGAGCAAAAGTTACCTGATTTAATTCCTGAAGTTTTTGCACCAAGTATTGTTTCTGTGGAAGAATTTCAGAGTGGTATTTCATTTTCACCAAATATGAAAGAAATTTATTTCGTTAGGAGGGGCGGAAAATATGAAAAACGCACCAATCTTGTTATTCAATTTGAAAATAATGAATGGAAGAAAGAATCTGTAACAAATATAAGATATCCATCCTTCTCACCAGATGGTGATACTATTTTTAAAGGAAATAAATATAGGAAACGAACTAAATTAGGGTGGTCAGAGCCTAAAAGTATAGGTGACCAGTTTAAAGATATTCCTATTATGAGACTTTCTACTTCATCTATTGGAACACGCTATTTTGATGAGGCAACAGAGAAAGGTACCATTCGTTTTTCAAGGTTAATAGACGGAAAATATGAAGAACCACAAATAGCAAGTAAGGAAATTAACACAGGAAAATGGGTTGCCCATCCTTACATTGCCCCAGATGAATCTTATTTAATGTGGGATGCTGAGAGAAATGGTGGATATGGTGATAGCGATTTATATATTAGTTTTCGACAGAAAGATGGATCATGGGGAGCAGCAATTAACATGGGAAATAAGATAAATACGGTACATCAAGAAAATGGCGCTCAGGTAACACCTGATGGAAAATATTTATTTTTTTGGAGGGGATATGAGAAGTTTAGAGAAGATGGAAGTGCATATTGGGTTGGAAACCCTTATTGGCTAGATGTACAGATTATTGAAAATCTCAGACCAAAGAAGTAACTGATAAAATACTAATGCCAACAATGCATAAAAACACCTAAAATTCCGCTTAGCCAGATATATTAAGCAAATAACAGGAACAATGTTCCGCATATAAACAAGTTGTAAAACATTAAAAAAGAGTGAACAGAAAATATCATTTACCATTTTGTAAAATCTGTAAAAACAGAAAGAAATCATTAAAAGAGGGGGTAATTTGTAGTCTCACTGAAAAAATTGCTGATTTTGAAGAATATTGTACTGATTTTAAAACTGATAATCTTGAATTAGAAAAAATAAAAAATCATTTCGAATCAGTAGTAGAAAATAATTATTTAACAACAAAAGTGGACAGTTTTCTTAGCAAAAGAGTATTTGAAAAACCAGAAAAACTTCGCCACAGAAGATATTTATCTAAAGAGAAAACTCACGGTTTAGAGTTTAAAAAAGACAAAAATTATGACAAACAGCTCCTATTTATGTTTGGAGTAATAATTTTAATGCTATTATACGGAAATTATAAAAATGACTACACTTGGGATTTAAACTCTCCTAATATAATCGGAGTTTTAGTATTCCTTGTTATATCAATTTATTTCTTCTACAAAGCATTTTTTCACAAGTATGAAGCACTAATAATCATTGATAAAAATGGAATTCATCAAAAAGAAAGAACATTATATTGGAATAACATATTAGATTACGGAATTATAAGAGGTAAAGGGGATAATTCAATGGAGCAAAAAATAATGATAGGAACAATCTCTACTGGAATACAGAAAATTGACATTTCAGAGTTAAATGTCACACCTGAAGAATTTATAGAAATAATACAACTGAATAAAAAAACGTTTTACAACAAAGAACCGTGGTAAAAAACAAGTAAAACTCACGCCCCTTTCTCATAAAACAACTTATAATTTATCAACAACTAAAAAACAACCTCAATTGAGGTTGCTTTTTTTGTTTAACTCTCCTCACAACCAAATTCTTTTTTTATGCTACATTAGTATCCTTAAAAAATCAGCTACTATTTTTAGTTGCATAAAAACACCTAAAGCTCCGCTTAACTAGACACATTAAGTAAATAACAGAAACAATGTTCTGCATATAAACAAGTTACTCAACATTTTAAAAAAACACTATGAAATTAAAATTATTATTAGTTACAACATTTATTTTTTGCTTTTTAGCGAAAGCTCAAAACCTGAATGATGAAAACTTAATGGGAGAATGGAAAGCTATTAATGTTGATATTCCAAATTCTGGTATCGTTCAACAAAAAGAAGCTTTAAAAATGATTGAAAATGCCTTTTTAAATTCAAAATTCAATTTCAAGGGAAACAAAGTTTTTAGGATTAAGTTTGGAAAACTAACTGATGAAAGAATGAAAGAATTACTTTTTCTTGATAATAAAAATTGGATAATAAAAGAAAACCAAGTAATGATTGGAACAGAAAATGACGGGTTTTCTTTAATGCATATTACTGTTCAAAAATTAGAGGGTAAAACGTATTTCACACTTCCTATCATTCGATTAGAAATGAAAAAAATTAGTAGTAACAAACCGTCAAAGCCTAAAGTCATTGGGTTAAAATCAGAAAAAACGGAAAGTATTGATTACTCAAAAGCAGAAATAGTAACTAAAGAAATTGACGAATCTAAAATTATAGAATTCAACGAAGTTGAAGCCCCACCGTTAGCACCTGACTGTAAATCAAAATGGGACATCGAAAAAAGAAAAAAGTGCACAAACAAGTTTATTAAGAAACACATAATGAAAAAGTTTAATACTAACCTTGTAAATGATGTTGACCTTACGGGAAGAATAAAAATAATAATAGAATTTATAATTGATAAAAATGGGAAACCAATCAACATTCGCGCTACTGGTGGACCAGAAATCATGAACCAAAATGCAATTGAAGTTATCGGGCTATTACCAAAATTGAGCCCTGGAATGCAAGACGGAAAACCAATTAACGTTTCCTATAAAACGCCTCTAATATTCCAAGTTCACGACTAAAAAAAATTGAGTAACTCCATATAAAATTAATTGCTAATACAAGCCTACTCTCGAAAATCCTCCCTGGTTTTCCGCACTACCAGATTCTTTTTTTATGCGACATTAGTATCCTTAAAAAATTTAGTGGTTATTTTGTTATTGTATAAAACACCTAAAGTTCCGGCCTAGCCAGATATATTAGGCAAATAACAGGAACCATGTTCCATTTATAAACAAGTTGTAACCAATTAAAAAATGAACCTATTCAATCGACATAAAACTAAATTCGAAATTGACATTCCTAATAGAATACAACAAGAATGGTTTGCAAATAAAGTAAGGTTTGTTGGTACAAAAGATGAATTATTTCCTTTTATAAAAGAATTTAGACGATTATCTGAATTAGATAACGGAGATAAAGTAAAGCTTGGAAAGTTGACATTAAAAGTGTCAGATTACATAACAGAAGATAGAAATAAGAATAATTGGATTGAATTACCAAATCACGCTTGGAATATAATGTCAAGTAAATTCTACGATACTTGGGAAGGTTTTGATGAAAACCCATTTGATTTTAATGATTGTGGTTATACTGATGAAAATCCTTTTGATATTGGAATTAGAATCGTTGACCTTCCATTAACTGACCAGAAACTGTTAGAGCTTCCTCACGTAATACTATACAAATCTGATTGGGAAGAACTTTATTTATTAATAGAAGGTACAGAATTGTTTAACTTTATTAACGATACTTTAAATGAAAAAACAGAAATTGAAAGCCTTAATCACGAACAGAGTATTTTAGAAGGGGAAAATCATTATAGAATCAATTTTAAACATAAAGACAAACAAGAGTTGATTAAAGCATTAAATGATTTAAATAGAGACGAATTAGTTAGAATTTGCAACCTAAACAATAAAGAATAACTGGCTACAACACTGTATACAATTAAAACAAAGTTGCATGATAATAGAAGGAACTAACGGACAAAAATTAACATTTTCCTTAATTTTCATAAAAAAACCTAAAGTTTGCGAACAGACAGGATTCGTCTATACTGAAAAACCAAAATTAATAAATTTACCTTTACATCTCGGAATTGACAATTCCGTTTGGCACACAAGTATTTTGATTTCAGAAATCAAAGAATTAATTCAGTGGTTTAAAAATCTTTTATTAAATAAGATTCCAAATAAACAGGTTTTAACAAACGAAAGGCAATTACAATTTGATTTACTTGAGAATAATCCGGAATTTAAAAGAATTAGAATAACTCATGATACTAGTATTCCAATACTCGAAAATGGAGCTTATTCCCTCGCTTCAGGTCTAAAATATGAAGATGTATTCAAAAAATCGTTTATAGAGTTTGAAATGGGCGAAATCGAATTGAAAAGAATTATTGAAGAATTAACAAGTGAATTCAAAAATGCAAATAGGGTAGTTTGGAAATAATAATGATTAAGCCAGTATGCAACAAAATGTATAATTAATTGCTAATCTCAATCCAACATAGAAAACACTCACTAAAACTAATACCAATAATTTTTAGTTGCATTTGATAAAAAGCCACAACTAACCATATACAAACATGTTACAAAACAACAAAAAGCAACCTCAACTAAGGTTGCTTTTTTGTTTGGTTATATCCATAAAATTACGCTCATCTAACAAAAATAAAACAAAACCATCAGCGAACTTCGCTGACACAATAAATATAAAACGAAACCATCAGCGAACTCCGCTGACACAATAAATATAGAACAAAACCTCCAGCGAGCTTCGCTGACGAAATAAATACAGAACGAAACCATCAGCGAACTTCGCTGACGCAATAAATATAGAACGAAACCACCAGCGAGCTTCGCTGAAGGAAAAAACTAAGAAAACTACATTTTTTTAGCCTATTACGCCCCTTTTAACACCCACTAAGTGATTACCCCTATATAAAAATAGGGAAAAACCTTACTTATAGTACGGTTTTCCGTAGAAACAGCTTCTTTTTTTATATTACATTCGAATGCTCAAAAATTTAGTAACTATTTTGAGTTGTATAAAAACACCTAAAAGTTCCGCTTAGCCGGACATATTAGGTTAATAACTGGAACAATGTTCCGCGTATAAACAAGTTGTGCGTCATTTGACCAAAGAACACCTAAAAACTATGTCAGAAGAATTTAAAGGAGAAAAAATAGAAAAAGAATTAGTTTCAAAACAGGTTTGGTATTACTATGATACGGAAGCTGGTATAAAGCAAATCTCTAAGGAATTATTTAAAAAAACTGACAAAGTAATTCATTATCCAAGAGGGTTTGAAGGTGGAGAAAAATATAAGTTTATCAAAAAGTTTACTTACTTAGGTTTTGGAGATAAATTACCAATTGGAGTTGTAAAGGCTGTGTCATATGGTTGGGGTTTTACTAAAACTTTAAATCCTTTTACTTATTTTATTGACGAAACTTATGAAGTCAAGGAAGTAATTATAGAAAAAAAAGGAAAAACAGAATTAGATGTAGCAAACAAAGTACTTTACCTTAATGAGACAAGTCTACAAGAACTTCAAGATGCATTTAGTGCAATTTATAAGAAAAATCGTTCTGAAGTAGATTTTGTTTTACAATTGACTTTAAATAGCCTTTTTCCAAAGGTAATTGACAAACCTGAAAAGACATATATTGCAAATGCTCTTGCTTCATCATTGTCAAGTTGGGGAAATTCAATTGACGAATTTTCAGATGGAGATAAAAAAGCAATACAAGATTTATTCGACAAACTATCAATAGGCACAGATTTTTTAAGCAAAGAATCTTTAGCAAAAACAAAGGAAATTGTTGATAGTAAGTTTATTCAAAAAACAATAGAGCGATTTAATGAATTGTTTTCTTTAGTTACAGATGGGGAAAGTCTTGAAAAACATTGGCAAATATTTCTTCAAGAAAACAGTTGGGTATTTTCATCAATTTTCGCTCAACCAATAATCTTATATCAAAGAGAGGCATATGTAGGTGGAAAAAGTCTAGACAACAAGAATGGAAAGATGAACGACTTTTTGATAAAAAATAGTCTTAGCGACAACGTTTCATTTTTAGAGATAAAGACGCATAAAACAAAACTTGTTGAGAACAGTTCCTATCGAGGAGAAGACGTTTATAGTATTTCAAAGGACCTTTCCGGTTCAACTGCTCAAGTTTTGAATCAAAGAGATAATTTTCAAAAAGAATTTTATGCATTGAAAGCAAAAAGTAGAAAAAACGGAAACTTTGAAACCTTTAATTCTAAATGCATTGTACTAATTGGAAACTTAGCTGACTTAGATGAAGACCAGAGATATTCATTTGAATTATCAAGAAGTAACAGTAAAGATGTTGAAATAATAACCTTTGATGAATTAAAAGCGAAGATTGAAAGTTTTCAAGAATTGCTTAATGAAGAATAAAAACGAACGCACAACAATGGCTATAAATAATTGCTTGTTCTCGCTTACTACTCATAAACGAGACCGTTAGCCACAAGTAAAAAAACACTCGTCAAGAAAAATAAAATGGATAAATTTACTTTAACTGAAGAACAAAAAAACAAATTAGCAATACATCTTGCTCTGAAAAGATTAAATGACGCTCAAATTTCTGATGTTTTTCAGAAAATAAAATCTGAATCAGACTACAACAAATATTTAAAATAAATTATGAATAAACTTTTAGTCTCTGTAATCGGAAAAAGAAATTCAGGAAAATCCTCAACTTGGAATTCATTATTCAGTCGAACTGTGAAAACGGGAACTAAACTAAAAAAATTATATTTAAATGAAACCGAATACGTAAACGTGTTTTTGGTTAGCGGAAGTCCAGAAGAACGAGAAACATACGTTGGCAAATTAATTACAATCGAAAACCCAGCTATAGTACTTTGTTCAATGCAATATCGAAAAGATGTTTCGCAAACAATCGATTACTTTACTGACAAAGATTATCAAATTTATACCCAATGGTTAAATCCTGGATTTAATGACCAAAATGAACTGCCTCAATTTGATACTCTTGGAGTTTTTAATTACTTAATTGGTTTGAATTCTACCGTTGGAATTAGAAACGGAAAAATAGATTTGAATAGCAGAGTTCAAGAAATTCGTGAATATATTTATGGATGGGCAAAATATCGAAATTTAATTCTCACAGACCGAAAAACCAGCTATCAAAAACGTGTATAAAACATAGCTAATAAATGCTAAACCAAAAAGTTTGTACTTATTCACGAAACTAATTAAAACAAAGAAAAATGGGGTTATTTGATTTTTTAAAGAAAAAAGAACTTGAAGAAATAAAGCAGTTAAAAACTCAGTTAGAAAAATACAAACCTATCTCTAATATTGATTTAGAAGTAGAGAAAAAGACTAATGAGTTCAAGGAATTAACAGAGAGACAATCTACTGAAATCAAAAAATCGCAAGAAGAACTTTCTGAATTAGGCAATAAATATAAAAACTCATTAGAGACTTATAGAAAACTTAGAAAAGAAGTTAGTCTCTATGAATCAAAACTTGACTTAATAGAATTTGGAGTTTACGAACCCGTTTATGATTTTGAGAAATCTGACGAATATAGAGCTGAACAAAAAAGAATTATTCAGCTCCAAAAAGATATGATAAAAGACGAAACTGCTGCAATTTGTGCCACCAATTGGACAGTAGATGGAAGTGAAGCTAAAGGACGTGCTTCAACTAAAAGAAATATTAAATTGGTATTGCGTGCATTTAATGGTGAATGTAACTCTTTAATTACTAAGGTTAAGTGGAATAACGTTAATCAAATGCAAGAAAGAATTAAAAAATCTTTTGAAGCCATTAATAAACTTGGTAAAAGCTCTACTATTTCAATTCAAGATAGATACTTAAATTTAAAAGTCAAAGAATTAATTCTTGAACACGAATTTCAATTGAAAAAACAAAAAGAAAAAGAAGAGTTAAGGGCAATCCAAGAACAAATTAGAGAAGAAGAAAAAGCAAAAAGAGAATTCGAAAAAGCACAAAAAGATGCAGAAAAAGAAGAAAAAAATTATCACTCTGCTTTAGAAAAAGCAAGAAAAGAAATTGAAAAAGTTACGGGAGCCAAACATGACAAATTGCAAGCACAAATAGAAAAACTTGAACAAGAACTAAAAGAATCTCAAGAAAAAAAAGAACGTGCAATGTCAATGGCTCAACAAACAAAAAGAGGTCACGTTTACATTATCTCCAACATTGGTTCATTTGGGGAAGATGTATACAAAATTGGAATGACAAGAAGATTGGAACCAACAGACAGAGTTAAAGAATTAGGAGATGCTTCTGTTCCTTTCAAATTTGACATTCATGCAATGATATATTCTGATGAAGCACCGACTTTAGAAAAAGAATTGCATAGAGCTTTTGAGGACAAAAAAGTGAATATGTTAAATTACCGTAAAGAATTTTTCAACGTAACATTAGACGAAATTGAAACCCAAATTAAAGAAACAGGAATAGAAGCAGAATTTACAAAACTACCTGAAGCAATTGAATATAGAGAAACATTAGCAATCCTTCAGAAAATGAATGAACCTGACACTCAAAAAACTGTTCAACAAGAAATAGAAGAAGAATTTCCTAGCTCTTTAAATTAAAAAAAACATAACTAGGCGCATAGCCAATAAAACATTTAGTAATAAAATGAAAGTCCAGTTTTTTAAGCAGACAACGCCAAAACAAAAAACACTCTTTAACAAGAGTGTTTTCTATTTCTATACTAATTCAATTTTCATATTCAAATACAACCATTTGGTGGATACTTCGCTTGACTTTCCGTTAACAATCAAATCATAATCAATTCCCCAATCAAATAAATTTACTTGTCCGTCTAACACTAAGGTTGTTGCTATTTGTTCGTTTGGTTTTCTAATTCCCGTAACAAATAACTTCACGTCTTTTTCTACGCCTTTAATAGCCATTTTACCATTAACCTGATACCAATCTAGCCCCATCGTATACACATTGGTAGATGTAAATGTAATTTTCTCATTCTTTTCACTAATAAACAAACCAGGCGTTTTAATTCTTGGTGTTAATTCTTTAGCTCTACATACATTAAATGAGTTAGGATCTACTTCAAACGAAATTACCATATCTTCTAATGGGTTTCCTAAATCCAATCGTGTTGGATACTCAACTTTTAAATCGTTTACCTTACCAGCAAATGGTGTACTACAATGCCCATGGGTAACAAACATGTTAATGGTTTGGTTTGCTGCTTTTATGGTTTCAACCTTCTTATCTGTCAATGTAATTTTAGAATACCCACTCACCATAAATACGGTTACCAATACAGCTACTACTAAAACACTCTTTTTAATTTTACTCATCATAATACATTTAATATTTGTACGAATATAGAGGCAGCTTGCTGTGAAATATGTGAATCAAATGTAAAAAAAGTGCAAAATTCACTATTCAATTCACCATATGGCTAAGCAATACGTTTATAATCTTGTAAATACATTTACCTTTAAAACCAACCTATTAAACTATAAAACGCCTCAGAAAAACAGGGGAATTGTAAAATTTGATGAGACAATTCACAGAGGAATTTCCATATTCTGTAGAATATATGGCTAAACTCACTGAAATATAAAACCACTTGGTAAAAACAACAATACTTTTAGCTAATAAATTGATAGATTTGTAACTACATTTTTTAAAAAAACCACAGCACAAAAGATGTCTCAAAAAAACGATTTAAAAGAAATAGCAAAACTCTTTTTTAAACTTGGAAGCATAGCCTTTGGCGGTCCCGCTGCTCATATTGCCATGATGGAAGATGAAGTAGTTAAAAAGCGTAAATGGATGACCCAAGAGCACTTTTTAGACCTTATTGGAGCAACTAATTTAATTCCCGGTCCAAACTCAACAGAAATGACCATGCACTGTGGACATGAAAAAGCGGGTTGGAAAGGATTAATCGTAGCTGGATTTTGTTTTATTTTTCCTGCGGTAGTTATCACCTCAATATTCGCATGGTTATACCAAGAATACGGACAATTACCCAAAGTAGCACCCTTTATTTACGGTATAAAACCAGCTGTAATTGCTATTATTGTTATGGCAGCTTACAGATTGGGTAAAAAAGCAATTAAAAATACCCAACTCGCTATTTTAGGCGCTATTGCATTGGCGGCATGCTTGCTGGGCGTAAATGAAATTATAACACTAGTAGGCTGTGGTTTGTTGGGTTTAAGTATCTACTATTTTAAAAAAAACACCTCAAACCTACATAGTTTTATACCACTGCTCGCATTCCAAGCAAGTGAATCATTTAATTTAAGTAACATAAAAATATTCCTTACCTTTTTAAAAATAGGAGCAATACTATATGGTAGTGGCTATGTATTGTTTGCCTTCTTAGATTCAGAATTAGTAGCAAACGGTTGGCTAACTAGGCAGGCATTAATAGATGCGGTTGCAGTTGGTCAAATAACACCAGGACCTGTGTTATCTACAGCAACATTTATTGGCTGGCAAATGCATGGAATTACTGGAGCCCTTGTTGCTACACTGGGAATCTTTTTACCATCGTTCTTATTTGTATTAATACTAAACCCATTAATGCCAAAAATGAGAAAATCTAAAACCATTCGTGCTGTTTTAGATGCTGTAAATGTAGCAGCAGTTGCATTAATTATAGCGGTATGTATAGAAATGGGAAAAGATACTTTAATTGATTGGCGAACAATTGTAATAGCTATTGCTAGTTTAATTACCGTTTTTGGTTTTAAAAAACTAAACAGTGCATTTATAGTACTAGGAGGTTCATTCCTAGGGTATTTACTAACTTTTTTCTAAAAGTTCTTAATTTATTAAACGGATAAACATCCTTGTTTCTTTTAGAGTACCTTTGCAAAAAAAGAATCAATGCAGTTTTCAGAATTACAGCTTAATAAATCTATATTAAAAGTACTAGAAGAGGAAAGATATCATACACCTACTTTAGTACAAGAAAAGGTGATTCCGTTGGTATTAGATAAAAAGGATGTTATTGTGGGGGCACAAACAGGTACTGGTAAAACAGCCGCTTTTGCCTTACCTATTATACATCATTTAGCTAAAGAAGACGATGTAGAAAAAGGAGCTAAGAAAATAAAAGCTTTAATTGTAAGCCCTACCCGTGAATTAGCGATACAAATTGAAGAAAACTTTAAAACCTATAGTAAATACACCAACTTAAGAACAACGGCTGTATATGGTGGTATATCTACCAAACCACAAAAAGATGTTTTAACCAAAGGGGTTGATATTTTAATTGCCACTCCTGGTAGATTAATTGATTTACACAAACAAGGTAGTATTGATTTAGATTTGCTAAATACCTTTGTTTTAGATGAAGCCGATTTAATGTTAGACATGGGCTTTATTCAAGATGTAAAAAGAATTGAAGAACTATGTCCTCGTAAAAAACAAACCTTATTGTTTTCTGCAACCATGCCAGACAAGGTAACTCAATTAGCTGCATCAATGTTGTATAAGCCAGAAACGGTAGCTATTATTCCTACTGAAACAACAGCTAATAATATAGGTCAGTTATTATACTACACCCCTAAAAAGAATAAAGTAGACTTATGTTTACATTTATTACGCAACACTATAAAAGGACGTATTATTATATTTAGACGTACGAAGTTTGGTGTTGATAAATTAGAACAAACACTTTTAAAAAACGGATACAAAGTAACGAGTGTACACGGAGACAAATCGCAAGTTTTACGAAATGAAGCGATAGAAGATTTTAAAAACAATAAAGTAAATATATTAATTGCTACTGATGTTGCTGCTCGTGGTATTGACATTAGCAAAGTAGATGCTGTTATTAATGTAGACATACCAAACGTACCAGAAACCTATGTGCATAGAATAGGTAGAACTGGTAGAGCTGGAAAATCTGGAATTGCCTTCTCATTTTGTAGTGCTGATGAAACTTCATACATAAAAACCATTCAGGAGTTTATGAAAAGGCCTATAAAAATTATTGAAGACCATCCTTTTCTTTTAGTAAAACCAAAGCACAAAAAACAACCGAACACTATTAGTAAGAATAAAAAAGGACGAAAATCTGAAGCTTCTAAAAAGAAGAAGAAACGCTGGTATTAATTCCTATTATAAATTATCAAAATGCTCCGATAACAAAATAATATCGGAGCATTTTGTTTTAAATCAATTATTAATCGTAATATTGCAATATAATAATTAACACAATGGGAGTTACCAAATCAGAAATATTTACCCAAGAGCAAAACAACCTTGCAAAAATAGCCAAAGTGCTAGGTCACCCTGCTCGTATTGCTATTCTGCAACATTTATTTAAAATAAACTCTTGTGTTTGTGGCGATTTGGTTGAAGTTATTGGTTTAGCACAACCAACTATCTCGCAACATTTAAAAGAGTTAAAGAATTTAAATCTTATTAAAGGGAATATAGAAGGTACCAGCGTTTGTTATTGTATAGATCAAGAAAACTGGAAAGAAATAAGAATATTATTAAATAACTTTTTAAATTTTAATAGTAACTCTAGCAATTGCTGTTAAAAAAATTTACATCTATTCATCGTAATATTGCAATTAAAATAAAAAATTAAGAAACATGAAATTATCAGAAATTAAAAATCACTTGGGGAGTTTAGAAACGATAGCGTTTCAGTTACCAAACGGAGAATTAGTCCCGAATCACTTTCACGTAACTGAAGTAGGAAAAATAACAAAGAACTTTATTGACTGTGGGGGTACCATAAGAAATGAAGAAGTGGTAAACTTTCAATTATGGGAAGCAAATGATTACGATCATAGGTTGCACCCAGAGAAATTAGTTCACATTATTGAGCTATCAGAAAAAGTTTTAAATATTCCAGATTTAAATATCGAAGTGGAATACCAAGGTGCTACCATAGGTAAATACGGATTAGATTTCGACGGAAAAAACTTCTTATTAACAACGAAACAAACCGATTGTTTGGCAAAATCTGAATGTGGTATTCCTTCTGAAAAAACAAAAGTAAAACTATCAGATTTACAAGAGCAAACTGCATGTGTACCTAATTCAGGATGTTGTTAAGCTATGGAAACATTAAAAACAGTTGTTTTTTCTGAAATAGAAAAAACTATTTCAAGCTTATCAACAAGCATTACAGAAGATAGAAAGAAAGTTTTACAGCCTTTAATAGCGTATATCCAAAATGGAGTAAACAATAAAGAGCTTATTAACCTTAACTTTATTTGTACGCATAATTCTAGAAGAAGTCATTTATCTCAAATTTGGGCACAGACAATGGCTTATTATTTAAACATTCCAAATGTTTATTGCTACTCTGGAGGTACAGAAGCAACTGCTATGAATAAGAATGTGGTAGAAACTCTTATAGATAAAGGTTTTAAAATTCAAAATTTATCAGAAACAGAAAACGCTATCTATGCAATAAAATATGCAGAAAATAAGCAGCCTATAATTGGTTTCTCTAAAAAATATGATGACCCTTTTAATCCTGTAAATGAATTTTGTGCTATTATGACCTGCTCGCAAGCAGATGAAGGATGTCCGTTTATAGCTGGTGCAGCAAAAAGAGTACCTGTTACCTATGAAGATCCTAAAGCATACGACAATACGCCTTTAGAAAAAGATAAATACTTAGAGCGAAGTTTAGAAATAGCTTCTGAGATGTTATATATTTTTAAATCCATTAAATAGCGTTACGCTATTTAATGGATTTAAAATTTACTTAGAGCTTCGTTTTTCAACTAGCTTTTATATTTTAATGCTAAATGCACTACTTTCTTTGTTTCAAAAAAGTCTTCTTCAAAATAATCTGGTAAATTGTAAATTGTAGAAGAAGTATATTTTTCTAACTCTTCAGTTAAATCACCTCCTTTTAAATATAAAATTCCGTTTTTTAACTCGTGATTTTGCTTTTTAGCAATCTTCCCTTTGTTCCATCCAACAAAAGTTTCCATTTGCGCTACTGCCCTACTTACAATAAAATCATAAGTATCTTTTACCTCTTCAACACGACCATGCGTAGTTTTTACATTTTCTAAACCTAATCCTTCAACAACTTCATTTACTACTTTAATCTTTTTTCCAATAGAGTCTACTAAATGAAATTGAGTTTCTGGAAACAAAATAGCCAATGGTATCCCAGGAAAACCACCTCCTGTACCAACATCCATTACTTTTGCTCCTGGTTTAAATTGCATCACTTTAGCAATACCTAACGAATGCAATACGTGACGCAAGTACAATTCATCAATATCTTTACGAGAAACTACATTAATTTTCAGGTTCCAATCTTCATATAAATCTTGAAGTTTAGAAAACTGTTCTAGTTGCGTTTCTGTTAAATTGCTAAAATATTTTTTTATAAGTTCCATTAAGTAAATTTTACGCTGCAAAAATAAAAAACTAATTGTTAATAGACATTTATCTAACAAAAGATATATTTCTTGTTAAAAAGTTCTCTTTGAGCAATAACCATCGAGTAAAAACGTTTACTTTTGCGGTTTATAACACAGAATAAATGAATACAATAAACTTCTCAAGAACAGAAAACGCAAAGTTTTTTAGAACTCTAAATAAGCGTGTTAACTCATATTTTAAAGAAAACAATATTAAACGTACTGGTAATTGGAAACTATACTCTAAAGCAATTATTATGTTTGCTGCTTTCTTAGTTCCTTTTATCTTAATTTTAACCGTGAGCATGCCTCAATGGGTAATGGCTTTACTTATAGTAGTTACAGGTATCGGAATGGCTGGTGTTGGTATGAATGTAATGCATGACGCTAACCATGATTCTTTTTCAAGTAAAAATTGGTTAAATAAATTAATGGGTAGTAGCATTTACATTTTAGCAGGAAATGTATACAACTGGAAAGTACAACACAATGTATTACATCATACTTTTACTAATATTAAAGGACATGATGAAGATATTGATGCTGGAAGAATTATCCGTTTTTCAAAGCACTCTCGATGGCTTCCAATACACAAATTTCAAAAATTTTACTCAATATTCTTGTATGGGTTGCTTACCATTAACTGGGCTATAACTACTGACTTTAAACAAATGAGCAATTATTTAAAGCGTAAGTTATCGTACGGTAAGTTTCCTAACCCTAAAGTAGAATGGACAAAATTAGTGATATCTAAACTTGTATATTATTCTTTATGGATAGTATTACCATTACTTGTTATGAATATTGCTTGGTGGAAAGTATTAGTAGGCTTCTTTATTATGCATTATACAGCAGGTATGATTTTAAGTGTTGTTTTTCAATTAGCACACGTAGTACCAAATACTGAAATGCCTTTACCAGATAAAGACGGGAATTTAGAACACACTTGGGCTGTTCATCAATTATATACAACTTCAAATTTTGCACCAAAAAACTGGTTAGTTAACTTTTATACTGGTGGATTAAATCATCAAGTTGAGCATCATATTTTCCCTCACATTTCGCATGTTCATTATAACAAATTAGCGAAAATAGTAAAACAAACTGCAGAGGAATTTAACTTACCTTACAACGAATACAAAACAATGACAAGAGCTCTTATCGAGCACTTTAAACAATTAAGTTCTTTAGGTAAAGAACCACAATTAGCATAAACAACACACAACTTAACAACACAATGTCACAACAATTATCAGACAGAATTAACAGTTTACCTGTTTCACAAACTTTAGCCATGGCAGCTAAAGCTAGAGAGTTAAAAGCCGAAGGTAGAGACATTATTAGTTTAAGCTTAGGAGAACCTGATTTTAACACTCCTGATTTTATTAAAGATGCAGCTATAGAAGCTATTAATCAAGATTACAACTCATATACTCCAGTTGATGGATATGTTGAGTTAAAAGAAGCTATTTGCAAAAAATTTAAGCGTGATAATAATTTAACCTATGCTGCAAATCAAATTGTAGTATCTACGGGAGCTAAACAGTCTATTGCAAATATTGCTCAAGTTTTATTAAACCCAGGTGATGAAGTTTTATTACCAGCACCATATTGGGTTAGCTATTCTGCAATTGCAACTTTATGTGAAGCTAAGTTTGTTGAAATCCCTTCATCTATTGATAGTGATTTTAAAATTACTCCAGAACAATTAGAAGCTGCTATTACGCCTAAAACAAAAATGATTTTCTTTAATTCACCAAATAACCCTAGTGGATCTATTTATAGTGAAAAAGAATACAGAGCATTGGCTAAAGTTTTAGAAAATCATCCACAGATATATATCTTATCTGATGAGATCTACGAGCATATTAACTACGGAACTAAACCATTTAGTTTTGCAGCTATAGAAAACATGTACGATAGAACTATTACTGTCAATGGATTAGCAAAAGCATTTGCTATGACAGGATGGAGAATAGGTTTTATTGGAGCTCCTCAGTGGATTGCTAAAGCATGTACAAAAATGCAAGGTCAAATTACGTCTGGAACTAACTGTATAGCTCAACGAGCTGCAATTACAGCTGTTTTAGCAGAACCTAGTAAAGTACAATACATGGTTGATGAATTTAAAACTCGTAGAGATATGGTTTTAAATTTATTAGGAGAAATTGAAGGATTCAAATTAAACGTACCAGAAGGTGCTTTTTATATATTTCCAGACATCTCTGCTTTCTTTGGAAAAACGTTTAAAGGAAAACAAATTAATAACGCAAACGACTTCTCTATGTTATTATTAGAAGAAGCTAATGTAGCATCGGTAACCGGAGAGGCATTTGGTGCACCAAATTGCATTCGATTGTCTTACGCTGCTTCTGAGTTGCAATTACGTGAAGCGATTAAAAGAATTAAAGAAGTTTTAAGCTAAAATTAAAACTCAATTCATACACAATCTCACTACAGCAATGTGGTGAGATTTTTGTTTTAAAAAACAATTACTACTAAAGCTAGTACAAACATTGATACTTTTAAAATAGCTCCTGTTTCACTTGACAATCTTGTTCCTTTAGATCTCAATCGACTCTTTACACCATATAAAGATTGAGCCTTCATTGTACAGATATTTTGTTGAATTTCTCTTTTGTATGCGGATGTTAAAATTCCTCTTTCTAAAACTAAGTTATTTACTGATGATTTCATGGTTGTTGATTTAAATTGATTACACAAATATGACGGCTATTAATATAAAATGTTACAATCTCTTAAACATGTAACATTCAAAAAAGCCAACAATAAACAATCAAAAAAATAATGAAAAATCAATGAAAATGGTTTACGCAAATTGATTTAACACTCTAAAAAAGAACGTTTTTAAAAGTTAAATTTTAACTTTTTTTAACAGAAAAAATAGTTTAAAACGGAACTCTAATTAATTTTTTTCGCTTCTTTTTCTTTAATTTTCTTAAGTACAATACTTTTTTATCATAATCAATAAAAGCCTTTCCAGCTTCTAAAATATCTGCGCCAATAATTCCATCAACTTTCTCAGCATCATGTTGCGTTAAAGCTGTATTTACATGGGTAAGATCAAACAAAACTAAATTACATTGATTGGTTTTCCACTTCCCTATTTTCAACGAATTATTATCCGATTTTTGAGTTTCCATATCGGTAGCCCCCGCTCCAGCTGCTTTTATTTCGCTTTCTTCAGAAATTAGCTTGAAATGCTCTATTAAATCTATTCCTACACAAGAATTAGAAGCTCCTGTATCTAGAATAAACTTTCCTTTTATCCCATTAATTTCAGCATCTAACTCTAAATGATTTGTGATAATCTTTTTAAGCTTTATTTTAATATATTTCTTTTTCCTTAATACTTTTTTCAAACTTGCCATTTCTCGTACTTTTGTCGCCACTAAGATACAATAATACAATATCACCTTAAGAGCATTCAAAAGCCTTTAACAAGTTATGATTACAGATACTCACACCCATTTATATTCAGAACAATTTGATGAAGATAGAAATGAAATGATACAACGCGCAAAAGACGCTGGTATATCTCGTTTCTTTATCCCTGCTATTGACAGTTCTTACACAGAAAGAATGTTGGATTTAGAAAATAATTATCCTAACGATGTGTTTTTAATGATGGGTCTACATCCAACATCTGTTAAAGAAAACTATAAGGAAGAATTAGCTCACGTAAAAGAATGGCTAGATAAACGTAATTTTTATGCTATTGGTGAAATTGGAATTGATCTATACTGGGATAAATCCTTCCTAAAACAACAACAAGAAGCTTTTAGGACACAAATACAATGGGCAAAAGAAAAAAAATTACCTATTGTAATTCACTGCCGTGATGCTTTTGATGAAATTTTTGAAGTATTAGAAAGCGAAAAAAGTGACGATTTATTCGGAATTTTCCACTGTTTTACGGGCACTTTAGAACAAGCTAAAAAAGCTATTTCATATAATATGAAACTAGGGATTGGTGGTGTAGCAACATTTAAAAATGGAAAAATTGATAAATTTTTGAATGAAATTGAAATTAAGAATATTGTACTAGAAACTGATTCTCCTTATTTGGCTCCAACTCCTTACAGAGGAAAGCGCAATGAAAGTAGTTATATAACAAACGTTGTTGATAAACTGGTTGACATTTATGGATTAACTTTCGATGAAATTTCCGAAATTACAACTCAGAATTCTAAAGAAATTTTTAGTGTCTAATTTACAAACCGCATATTATAAAACACCAATAGGTACAGCAAAAATTGTTGGCGATGAAAACGGAATTCAGTCAATTTCTGTTATAGATGATACTATAGAAACCTCAACAGAAACCCCATCTTCTTTACAAAACTGTGTAGCTCAACTAGATGAATATTTTTCAGGAAAAAGAAAAGAATTTGATTTAAAATTAAACCCTCAAGGTACAGAATTTCAACAATCTGTTTGGAAGGAATTATTAAATATTTCGTTTGGAAAAAGCAGAACTTACTTACAGCAAACTAAACAAATTGGTGACCCAAAAGCAATTCGTGCAGTAGCTTCTGCTAATGGAAAAAATCCTATTTGGATTGTTATTCCTTGCCATAGAGTTATTGGTTCTGATGGCTCTTTAACAGGTTATGCTGGTGGTGTTTGGCGTAAAAAATGGTTATTAGAACACGAAAGTGGTAGTAAACAACAGACTCTTTTTTAGTTTAAGTTTCGCTTTTCAATAAAAAACTTCTTCAGTAAGAAACCACATTCTTCTTCTAAAATTCCAGAAATTACATTTGTTTTAGGATGCAATTTTGTTTGCAATACACTAAAACCTAATTTAGGTTCGCTTGCCCCATATACAATTTTACCTATTTGAGTCCAATAACTTGCTCCTGCACACATCTGACAAGGCTCTAAAGTAACATATAATGTACATTCTTTTAAATACTTCCCTCCAAGGAAATCCGCAGCAGCAGTAAAAGCTTGCATTTCTGCATGTGCAGTAACATCATTTAACAATTCTGTTAAATTATGTGCTCTTGCTATTATTTGATCTTTAAAAACAATAACAGCGCCCACTGGAACTTCACCTTTATCAAAAGCAATTTCTGCTTCTTGTAAAGCTTTTTTCATAAAGTAGGTGTCTTCAAACGGATTCATATTTATGTATTATATGGATGTTTAAACAAATGTAGCTAAAATTTGATTGTACAGACTTTGCTTAAAATACTTATTTTTACAAAAAATTTCAATTTGATTTCAATCAACACTTCTGATAATAAAAAGGTTTATTTTGCTTCCGATCAACATTTAGGAGCTCCAACACCTGAAGCTAGTTTTCCTCGCGAACAAAAATTTGTATGCTGGTTAAATGAAGTTAAAAAAGATGCAGAGGCTATTTTTTTATTAGGCGATTTATTTGACTTTTGGTTTGAATACAAAACAGTAGTTCCTAAAGGATTTGTTCGTGTTTTAGGAAAGCTTGCTGAAATTAAAGATAGTGGAATACCTATTTACTTTTTTGTTGGAAATCATGATTTATGGATGTCTGATTATTTTGAAAAAGAATTAAATATCCCTGTATATCATACGCCACAAGAATTCACTATCAATGGCAAACTACTATTAATTGGTCATGGTGATGGTTTAGGTCCAGAAGACAAGGGCTATAAACGAATGAAAAAAGTATTCACTTTCAAACCTTTTCAATGGATGTTTAAATGGCTTCATCCAGATTTAGGAGTCCGTTTAGGGCAATATATGTCTGTTAAAAACAAGTTGATTTCTGGTGATGATGACGCAAAATTTTTAGGCGAAGATAAAGAGTGGTTAGTTCAGTATTGTAAACGTAAATTAGAAACTAAACATTACGATTATTTTGTTTTTGGACATCGTCATCTGCCTTTAGAAATTCAATTGCAAGAAAATAGTCAGTACATAAATACTGGCGACTGGGTGAAGTATTTTACCTATGGTATTTTTAAAGATCAAAAATTATTTTTAGAAGAATATAACTCATAAAAAAAGCACCTTTAAAAGGTGCTTTTTTTATGAGTTCTTTAATTTACTAAAACTTAAACGTTATTCCTCCTTTAAAAGTTGCTCCGTTAAATCCAAATTGATTTACTTCCCAAGGATATCTAAATCGACCTCCTAAATCAGTTACTACATCACCTTTTGTATCAATCTCATCTGGAAAAACATCAAATAAGTTATTAACTTGGGCATTAACTGAAATCTTATCAGAAATATCATACCCAAAAGATAAATCGGTTACTATTTTACCTTTAAATGTTTGATCTTTATTTGGATCTGTTGCATGCTGCCATGTAACTTCACCAAAATAAGTGTTGTTAAAATTAGTTGTGAATTTTCCGATTTTATAATTTGCTCCAAATAACAATTTTGTACTCGGTCTTGCACTTATAATTCTTGATTGCTCTTTTCTATTAAAAATAGATTTTTTATAATTCGCTAAATTCGTAGGTGTTTTCACTTCTCCTTCTAATTTAGTTCTATTAATGTTTAAAGCTAAATTTATTGCTAATTTACCTGCTGCAAAATCAATATTTTTATGACGCATCGTATAATCAAAACCTTCAGTTTTGGTATCCGCAGCATTTATAAAAAACTTAATACTGGTTACACTATTGTCGATTAAAATTTGTTGCACTGTCGCATTTGTATTCCCATTATCATCAGTAGCTCCTATCTCTCCTGAAAATACTACTCGATCATTTACTCGCACATTATAATAATCAAATGAAATTGTAAAATCTCTTGATGCTTTAACTGTTAATCCTGCTGAAATATTTTTTGAAGTTTCTGCAAATAATGATGCAACCCCTAAATCTTTAATTACCTGACTTACATTATTAAATGTTCCTTGATTTGAAATCGTATTTCCTGACACTAATGTCTGTACATTACTTAAATATACTTGATGTAGTGAAGGCGCTCTAAAACCTGTACTATATGAAGCTCTTAATACTCCTGCTTCTCCTAATTTATATCTTGAACTAATTTTCCACGAAGTATTTCCTCCAAAATCAGAATAATTTTCATGACGTATTGCTCCAGCTATTAAAAAATCGTCAGAAACATCCCAATCTAAAGTACCATATCCTCCAATATTTGTTCGTGTTTCATTTAAAGCATTACTAGGCTGTAATCCTGGAAATGATTGCGCTCCTCCATTTATATATGAAGACTCTTCTCCTGCTGTAACTTCAAAACGTTCTTGACGTCCTTCAAGTCCTAATCCAATACTTACATCACCAAAAGTACGACTGACATCGAAATTCCCGATAAAATTACTAAAAGCATATGCTCCTGCATTAAAGGATGTTGGGCTATTTGCTCCCAAACTCACATTAATTGTATTTCCTATAGTATAATCTACCGAATTACTACCATAACTTGCACTTAAATCTGCATTATACGCTCCTAATTTAAATGTACTTCCTGCTGTAAACAGAAAGTCTCGGATATCTGTTTCAAAAGTTGGTTGAAATCCATTGTAGGTTTGACCTGATGGTGTTAACAATCCAAAATCATCTGTAATCCAATATGGTGTTCTATATAACGCAAAACTCTTTCCTTTTCTCAAATTAAATCCTCCAAATGCATATAATTTAGTATTATCATTTAATGGATATTCTCCATTTACAAATAAATCTCCTTTTTTCATTTCTGGTTGACCTATTGTCATTCCTAATGCTGGGTTATCTTTTGTCCATTGATTATCAACTCCAAATAAATCATCTTTTCCTGGCTCTCCTGCTCTATTTGTAAAATCTTGATAATTTAACCCTAAAGTTGTATTTACAAAACCTCCTTCATTAAAAGTAAATGTATGATTTACATCTGCTGCTCCATTAAAACCATCTCCTCTTGATGTAACTCCTGAACTAACATTTACTTCAGTAAAGGATATATTTTTCTTTAAAATTATATTTACAACTCCAGCTACTGCATCTGAACCATATTGAGCAGATGCTCCATCTCTTAAAACTTCTACACGCTCTATTGCTGCTGTTGGAATACTTTTCATATCTACACCAACTTCTCCTTTACCTGGTGTGTCATTTACATACACTAAAGCACTTTGATTCTTACGTTTTCCATTAACTAAAACTAATGTTCTACTTGGCCCTAATCCGCGTAAATCTGCCGGGTCAAAATGTGCTGTTGCATCAGAAACTGTTTGATTACTTGCATTATAAGAAGGTACTGCAAAATTTAACATTTGATCAATACTCGTTTGACCCGTTGCTTGCAACTCTTTTACACTTATATTATCTATAGGAACTGCTGAATCTAATATTGTTCTAGGTTTCGCCCTATTACCTGTTAATACTACCTCATCTAAAACATTGTCCTCTTTTAAAACTATTGTAATAGATGTTCCTTTATATACAGTTTTTTCTAAAGTAGTATACCCTACAGAAGAAAAAACTAATGTAACAGGAATATTTTTTACACTGAGTTCAAATTCCCCTTGATCGTTCGTACTAGTTCCATTTGTAGTATTTTTTTCTAGAACATTTACAAATGGTAATGGTTGTCCATTTTCATCAATAACTTTACCATTAATTTGCTGAGCAAAAACCACTATTGTGGTTAAAAAGAAGCTCAATACAAATAGTGTTGATTTTAAATTCATAGTTAAAAATTTATATAGTTAGTTATAACAATAATACTTAAAAATAATTTAAAAACCACATAAACAAACAGTTAAAGAGTGAAAACACCTTCAAAAAGTTAGTGTCATTTTATTTCATAAAACATTATATTTTTTAGATAAAAATATCAAAATGAATAATCATATTAAATAAAAATAAACAATTCAACAGTCAGTATACTGATAAAACCTTCCTTATTTAAAATGAAAAAGCCGCCTAAAAATAGGCGACTTCTTAATGAGAACATAGTTATTTTATTAAAATAATACTTGCTCTAAATTGATAGTTACTTCTCCAGTAACCCCATCTGTTGATTTTGTTATTTTTATAAAATCTTCAACAGTTGTGTACCCAAAAAATCCTCCTGGTGTTGCACCTACTAAATTACCTGTATAATCAGTCTCCGTTGTACCATTAAGTACATTAACATAACATTCAATTGAATTGTTATTAACCGTCCAAGGTAAAATAGCAAAGAAATATTCTCCATCTGCTACATTATCAGGTAAAACCGCTACTTCTGTAGTTGATGTTGTACTTGTTGAAAGATTTATTCCTGCTACTGCGGGAGTTTTAGTAATTGTTCCACAATCTAAATCACTATCATCTCCCCAAGTAAAAGTAAATACCACTGTATTTTCTCCTTTAACTATTTTTAATTCATTAAAGTCTTGAGAAACTTCTGGTTTTACTGCATCTATATTAGCATTTATGATTTTTAAATCTACCAATTTTATTGTCCTAACATACACATCGGCTGCTGACATATCAACAGAAATTGTTACACTTTGACTTCCTTGAGTTGCATCTATAGACATTTCTTCTCCATCTAACGTATACGTTAACCTAGCCAAACTAGTTACAGGATTAGAAAAAGAAATTACCGCATCATAACTTGTATCTGTTGTCATTATACGTTTAATCTTTGCTTCTGTTTTAGCTATGACATCTGTCATTGACTTCACAACTATTGCGTCGTCATCATTAACTGCACAAGAACTCAATAAAAGAATTGCACAAATTAATAAAGAGCTTATTTTATATATATATTTCATTTTAATTAGCTTAATTTAATTATTGTATAAACTACTTTATTGCCATTGGTTGTTTTATTAATCTTATACCAAATATCAGGCTCTCCATTTGCAGCCGCTGTTGCAACCGTATCTAAACTAGTTAAAAGCACTTCACTCTTTCCTCCAGCAAAATTAATAGCTAAAGTACATGGAATACTATATGGAGTTGCAACATTATAGTTATCTAACCCTAAAAAATAATCTCCATCTGCTAATGCTTGTGTAATTGTAACCGACTCTGGTTGAGAATACCAACTATTAGCAATTACCGTAGAAGTTATTTTTGCTTCAGACCTTAAGTATAAATCCAAGTCTTCAGAACCTGGCCAATTCAATACAATATCTGCATCTCCTAAAGGCGCTTCTACCACTAAAGGCAATGTATCATATACATTAATAGTTCTTGCACCACTTTTTTCATTTAATGTAATAAAGTGTTTTATAAGAGTTTCAGAAACATTAAGGTTTTTAATTGAAACATTATAAATTTCTTCAGCATCAGAAACAGTATCATCTGTAAATGTAAACGTAACACTTACTGATGTTTCTCCTGCTGGTATTTTCACCTCATTATGCGATACTTCACCTACACCAGCTGTCGATTCTATAGAACCATCTGATGAACTAATATCAAAAACTACTACACCGTCAACAGGTAATGGTTTTGACAAACTTACTTGATATGTAGCTGTCCCACCATTTTCAAGTACATCTGTTTTTAAGTTAGTATCACTAAATTCAATAACAACTTGTTCGGTAGGAGTAGCAACTCCTTCAACAAGGTTTGTTGTTTCACTTTCACAAGAAACTAATGCTAATGAAAGTAACAATGTATATATAGATAATTTTATTTTTTTCATTTTTTCTGCAAATTATATTATTTAATAACAAAGCTTAAACGGGCAAATAAAAATCTACCACCTATACCAAACTGTTGTGCTCTACGCGACCAATCAAAACGCCCACTACTTCGGTTGTTTCCTCCATCTCCTAAAGCTTGTGCTGCTCTATCTGGATATACATCCAAAATATTGTTAGCACCTACAGTAAATGTTAATTCTTTTGTTGCTTTAAATCCAACAGAAAGATCTGTAACCACCTTACCACTAAAAACTTGTTGTCTATTTACATTTGTAGTTGCCTCAGTTACTTCACCAAAATATACATTTCTTAAAAACACATTAAATTTATCTGTTTTTAATGTATTTGATAAATTCACTTTAGTTCTTGGCACTGCCTCTTCTAAATACACTCTACTATCCTCTGGAAAATAAGTATCTATTAAACCTGCATTCGCTATTTGTTCTGAACTGTGAATATCATCTACTTGATTTGTTTTTGAAAATGTAGCTGATAAGTCCGATTTTAAACTCATTTTCTCATTCAATGCTGTTTTATGCGTTACTACAATATCAATTCCTTTCGATTCCGTATCTATAGCATTAGCAAAAAATGATGCTGCTGTAGCATTTGCTTCTTTAAGTAACTTACCAAATTCTGAATCTGAATCATCATTAGGATTCGTATTAGTATCATTTGTTCTAAACTGCCCAGTATAAACTACTCTATCTTCAATACCTACCCAGTAACCATCTACTGTTATTTTTAAGTTTGCTGAAGGAATTTTAGCAGTAAAACCTAAACTTATACTTGCAGATTCCTCTTGTTTTAATTTAGGTATACCTAATAATTGTGCAACTCTACTATCATTTGAAAAAGTACCAACTTCTTCTGGATTTCCATTCTGTCCAAATAGCGTCGATGTAGTACTAAAATTTAATTGATGTAATGATGGAGCTCTAAATCCTGTATTAAAAGCTGATCTAATATTAAAATTTTCATTAACCTTATAACGACCTGAAAGTTTATAATTAAAAGTTGAACCAAAATCACTGTAGTTTTCAAAACGACCAGCGATTCCAATTAATAATTTATCTGTTAAATCTGCTTCAAGATCTGTATATGCAGCAAAACTACTACGGTCTCTTGACAATTCGTTTTTAGCATTGAAACCTGGAAAAACTTGTGCGCCTCCTGGTCTTGTATTTCCAAAGAAATCTACTGTTGCGTTTGTATTTCCTGTTACAGGTAATCCATTAGCATCGTATTGTGTGTACGACTCTTCTTCTCCTGCTACAATTTCATACAATTCTTTTCTAAATTCTGCTCCAAAAGCTACATTTAATCCTTCAAAAATATCTTTATAATTATTAGATAAATCTAAATTTGTTGTGTTTTGAGAAAAAGAGAAACCACCTGCATCAAAACGAGTTGGCGAGTTATTTAACATTGAAGCATTTGAAGTATTTGATATTTCAAATAAGAAAGCATTTCTACCCCATGTATTACTTAAATCTACATCCCAATCTTTAATTTTACCTTTAATTCCTAAAGCAAAAGACATGTCGCTTATTTTTGAATTAATTTCTGGTAAAAAACCATTGATATAAAATGGAGTGTATGTTCTTGACTGATTAGGTAAACGGTAAAAACCTGCTGAATTTCCTATTCTTGAACTAATACCTGCAAATGAGTATAATTCTGTTCCATTGTCATTTAATGGCAATGACATATTTGCAAAGAAACGACCTCCTCTAAGTGCAGATTGCCCTACTCTCATTGTAAAATCTGTTCTATCTAAACCACGAACAGCTAATTCAGATTCTGTAGTGTCAAAATTTAACAATCCTTGTAAGTCTTGTGTTGTTGCTGCATTATTAATAGCGCTTTTAGTAGCTAAATCGAAATGTGTAACTCCTTGAGCTGCAAATTGAATATCTGATAAAGATAAGTTAGCAAGATCTAATCCTGAATTATTAGCTACCCATTCTATAGAATTATATGCATTGAAAATAGTTCCTTCGTATGACTTCATACGGTTATAAGGATTTCTAAAATCGAAGTCTCCAGTAAAGTTTATAAAACCACCGTTCTCTCCTAAATCAATTCCATAATTAGCAGATACATTTACACTTTCACCATCAATTCCTCCAGTTTGCTTGTCTGAATTTTTTGAAACATGAGCTCCAGAAGTAACAGCTAAATTTAATTCATTTGTTTTACTATTAAGGACAATGTTAATTACCCCTGCAATTGCATCTGAACCATATTGAGCGGCAGCACCGTCTCTTAATACTTCTATTCTTTTAATTGCAGCTGCTGGTATTGCATTTAAATCTGTACCTACACTTCCTCTACCAAATGTTCCATTTACATTTACTAATGAAGATGTATGTCTTCTTTTACCATTAATTAACACCAATACTTGATCTGGACCTAATCCTCTTAGAGAGGCTGGATCTATATGATCTGTACCATCGGAAATTGTTTGTGTATTTGACGAAAAAGAAGGAGCTACGTAATTTAAAATTTGATTTAAATTAACTTGTGGTGATGTTGCTGTTAATTCAGCTACATCAATAATGTCTACGGGTACGGGGGTATCTATCGCTGTTCTTGATTTGTTTCTTGATCCTACCAAGACTACTTCGTCTAAATTTTCACTAACTTCCTTTACTTCAATAGTAACATATTTAGTTGAATTAATTAGTTTTTCTACTGTTTTAAATCCAATAGAAGAAACTATTAGTGTTGTAGGAATTTTCTTTACATTAATTGAAAATTCTCCTTTGTCATCGGTTGTTACACCGTTAGTGGTCCCTTTCTCAAGCACATTAAAGAAAGGTAATGGCTCTTTGTTTTCATCAACGACCAGTCCTTTAACAGTTTGTGCTGTCATAGAAATTGTTACAAAAAATAAACTAAAAAATAGAATTTTTTTGAATAGTGAGTTTTTTTTCATGAACTATTGTTTAAATTTAATTAGTCTACAAATATTTAAATTATACACACAAAAAACAATGTTTTTCAGTCTTTTATTTAAATAAATAACATTTTTAATATTTTATTTTTATAAAATTAACTTTTTTAACATTAATTACATCAATCAAGTTAATAATCATTGAATAAACCTTTTTTTGCTTTAACCTTACTTTAACAGCTGTTATTTTCTTATTATTGTAGCTTTGTTTCACAAAAATTCAAATATATATTTCAATTAATATGGACATAGATGTAAGAGCTATTAATGAAAAAATAGAAAGAGAAAGTGCTTTTGTTGATTTACTAACAAATGAAATGGGTAAAGTTATCGTTGGTCAAAAATATATGGTTGAACGATTACTCATTGGACTTCTTGGTAACGGACACATTCTATTAGAAGGTGTTCCAGGGCTAGCAAAAACACTAGCAATCAACACACTATCTAAAGCTATTCAAGCAAGTTTTAGCCGTGTTCAGTTTACTCCCGATTTATTACCTGCTGACATTGTAGGTACCATGATTTACAATGTAAAAGAAAGTGACTTTGTAATTAAAAAGGGACCAATTTTCGCAAACTTCGTGTTAGCAGATGAAATTAATCGTGCTCCAGCTAAAGTGCAATCTGCTTTATTAGAAGCAATGCAAGAGCGACAAATTACTATTGGTGATGAAACTTTCAAGTTACAAGAACCTTTTTTAGTAATGGCCACTCAAAATCCTGTTGAACAAGAAGGTACATACCCTCTTCCTGAGGCTCAGGTAGACCGTTTTATGTTAAAAACTGTTATTGATTACCCGAAGCTTGAAGACGAACAATTAATTATGCGCCAAAACTTAAATGGAAGTTTTGGTAAAGTAAATCCAGTTGTTTCTGTCGAACAAATTATAAAAGCTCGACAAGTTGTTAACGAAGTATATATGGATGAAAAAATTGAGAAGTATATTCTTGATATTATTTTCGCTACCCGTTACCCTGAAAAATATAATTTAGAAAAATTACAGCCTTTAATTAGCTTTGGTTCTTCTCCTCGTGGTAGTATTGCCTTAGCTAAAGCAGCAAAATGCTATGCTTTTATTAAACGAAGAGGCTATGTAATACCAGAAGACGTTAGAGCCATAGTAAATGATGTATTACGTCATAGAATTGGAATTACATATGAAGCTGAAGCTGAAAACATCACATCATTAGATATTATTAATTCAATCATAAATGAGGTTCAGGTACCTTAATCAAAAAACACCTAGAAAATAATAATTAAACCTTAACGACAACTCAACTAAGCAAAAGTTTTACCCCCTTAAACAAGCTATTATGAGATTTAAATTAACAACGTACAAAACGTTAAATGGAACAAAAAAAATTTTAGAATTAAACAGAAGAAAAAGTACTGAAGCCATTGTTTACAAAGACGACTCCCCTAGTTTTTTTGTAGACTGTTTTGACTTACAGACTGAATCTAATGTTAAGATGAACAGTTTAGTACTATGTCAACAACGGAGACTAGACGAAGTTATTAAAGAAATTGGTAAGAAAAACAATGTGAATTTATCAATACAAAAGGCACCTTTATTAGCAATTAAACAAGATGCTGAGTATACTGAGATGGATTTACCGCCATTACCAGAAGCTTGGTTAAATTAAATGGACACAAAAGAATTACTAAAAAAAGTTCGGAAAATAGAAATTAAGACACGTCGGTTGTCTAATCATATATTCGGAGGAGAATACCACTCGACCTTTAAAGGTCGTGGTATGACCTTCTCTGAAGTACGTCAATACCAATATGGAGATGATATTAGAGCTATTGACTGGAACGTAACCGCTCGTTATAACGAACCTTATATTAAAGTTTTTGAAGAAGAGCGTGAATTAACAATGATGCTTGTTGTTGATATTTCAGGTTCGGAATTTTTTGGTACTACAAATCAATTTAAAAAAGATACTATTACAGAAATTGCTGCAACTCTAGCTTTTTCTGCAATACAAAACAACGACAAGGTTGGCCTAATTTTATTTTCTGATCAAGTTGAACTATATATTCCTCCTAAAAAAGGAAAAAGTCATGTTTTAAGAATTATTAGAGAGTTAATCGAGTTTCACCCTAAAAGTAAGCAAACAAATATTGGAGAGGCCTTAAAGTTCTTGTCTAATATTATGAAAAAGAAAGCTATTGTTTTTATGCTTTCAGATTTTATGGATGATAATTATGAACGTACATTAAAAATTGTTGGTAATAAACATGATGTTACTGGCATACGTGTATATGATAGATCTGATGAGGAAATTCCTAATTTAGGTATGGTACCAATGGTAGATGCTGAAACAGGAAAAACACAATTAGTAAATACGAGTTCATCATCTGTAAGAAATCAATATAAAGCGAATGCATTACGTTTAACTGATTATTTCGAAACCACTTTTAAGAAAAGTGGATCTGGAACAATTAGCACACGTGTTGATGAAAGCTATGTAAAAAAATTATTAGGTTATTTTAAACGAAAAGGATAATTGTCTACTTTAAAAAGACAGTATAAAATGAGAAAAAATATATTTTACATCTTCTTGCTTATATGTTCTGTTGGATTTTCACAATCTAACAAAATACATGTTGAAGTTGACACTACCAATATTAAAATTGGAGAGCAATTTCAATACAAAATTTCAGTTGATGAAACTGAAAATGTAATTATTCCTAAATTGAATAATTTAAAAGGCTTAGAAGTTATTGATACTTTAAAGATTGATACTATTAAGAATAAACTTGTTCAAAAATATATTTTAACAGGTTTTGATAGTGGTGCATTTTATATTCCTCAGCAACAAATTTTTATAAAGAACCAAGCATATTTAACTGATAGCTTACTTATTAATGTTGCCACAATTGCTATAGATACAACAAAAATTAAAAAATTCCCAATCAAAGGAATTAAAGGAGAGCCTTACCAACTAGACGACTTTAAAGGATATATTTATTGGGCTATAGCCTTATTAATTCTTATTGGATTGCTAGTATATTACTTCATATTTAAAAAGAAAAAAGAAGAAAAAGAAGCCATCGTTGTACCTTCATTACCTCCTTATGAAGAAGCTATACAGAGACTTCAAGAATTAGACAATAAGTTATTATGGCAAAACAACCATATTAAAAAATATTACAGTGAATTAACAGGTATTGTTAGAGCTTATATTGAAAGAGAATTAAAAATACCTGCACTAGAAAGCACAACTGATGAATTGATAGATACTTTAAAAGATTTTGATGACATAAAATCAATTGAAACGACTAAAGAAACAATTCAAAAATTAAAAGAGTTATTACAAGAATCGGATTTAGTAAAGTTTGCAAAATCTAAGCCTTTATCTAATGAAATTGAGCAAGATCGTAAAGATGCTAAAAATGTAATTGATAATTTAAAACCTAAAAAAGAAGAAATAGAAGATGAAGTGGAATAATTTTGAATTTCATAGCCCTGAATTTTTATGGTTACTAATATTAATTCCTTTACTTGCTTTTTGGAATTACTATTCTAGAAAAAAAGACAGTGCTCATTTAACAATTTCTAGCATAAAAGGATTTAAAGCTCAAGGCTCTATACTTCCTAAACTTAAACCTTCACTATATATTTTTAGATTACTTGCTTTAACATGTTTAATTGTTGCTCTAGCTAGACCAAGAAATGTAGCTGTAAGTAAAAAAACAAAAACAAACCGAGGTATAGATATTGTTATGGCAATTGACGTATCTGCAAGTATGCTTGCAAAAGATTTAAAACCTAATCGTTTAGAAGCTCTTAAACGAGTTGCTACTGATTTTGTTAATAGAAGACCTAATGATCGTATTGGTATAGTTGTATATGCTGGAGAAAGCTTTACTCAAACTCCTATTACAAGTGATAAGTCTATTATAAAAAGAACTATTTCTGAAATTAAATGGGGACAACTTGAAGGTGGTACAGCCATTGGTATGGGATTAGGTTCTGCAGTAAATAGATTAAAAGAGAGCAAAGCCAAAAGTAAAATCATTATTCTTTTAACTGACGGTGTAAATAATGCAGGTTTTGTTGATCCTAAAACAGCAACAGAGTTAGCAAAAGGAAACGGCATTAAAGTATATACTATTGGAATAGGAACTAATGGAATGGCACCTTTTCCTTGGGCAAAAGACCCTAGAACTGGGAAAATTTCATTTAGAAATCAACAAGTGGAAATTGATGAATCTTTACTTAAACATATTGCCAAAGAAACAGAAGGAAAGTATTTCAGAGCTACAAATAACTCTAAATTAAAAGCTATTTATAACGAAATAGATAAGCTTGAAAAAACAAAAATAGAAGAATTTAAGTATTATAATTATACTGAAAAATACAGGTTACTTGTATTATTAGCAGGTATCTTTTTACTATTAGAATTCGTATTAAAAAACACATTATTTAAAAGTTTTATATAAACAATGTATCGTATAGAAGAACCAATATATTTTTATTTTTTTGCAATTATCCCTATAATAGTTGTTATTTTCCTGTTGGTTTTATGGTGGAAAAAAAGAACACAAAAAAAATTCACAAATAAAGAGTTATTACTTAAAATAGCTCCAAACACATCTACATTCAAATCTATTTTAAAATTGACTTTCTTTTTAATTGGATTATCTTTTCTAATCATATCTTTAGTAAACCCTAAAATGGGGACTAAATTAAAAACGGTAAAAAGAGAAGGTGTCGATGTAGTTTTTGCTCTTGACGTATCTAAAAGTATGTTAGCAGAAGATATTGCTCCAAATAGATTAGAAAAATCTAAACAAATCATTTCTAAAATTATTAATAAACTAGGAAGTGATAGAGTTGGTGTAATTATTTATGCAGGTAATTCATATCCACTATTACCAATTACAACAGATCATGCAGCTGCAAAAATGTTTTTACAAAATGCAAATCCAGACATGGTTTCAAGCCAAGGAACTGCTATTAATGAAGCATTAAACTTAGCCAAAACATATTACAATAACGATGAACAAACAAATCGTTTTTTAATTATTATCTCCGATGGTGAAGATCATCAAGAAGAAACAAAACAAATTGCTCAAAACTTATCCAATGAAGGTGTAAAAGTATACACTATTGGTGTAGGTACAGAAAAAGGAGGTCCAATACCAATTAAATTAAATGGCGCACTTATTGGTTATAAAAAAGATAGAAAAGGAGAAACTGTAATTACCAAAAGAAAACCTAATGTTTTACAAGGTATTGCAGAAGCTTCTAACGGAGAATATATTGATGGTAATAAAACTGAAAACCCAGTAAAAATAATTGAAAACATAATTGCAAACGCGCAAAAAAGCGAATTTGAAACAAAACAATTTTCTGATTACAAAGATCAATTTCAATGGTTTCTAGGTATAGGCTTATTGTTTTTAATTATCGATTTATTTTTCTTCGAAAGAAAAACAAAATGGGTAAAGAAAGTAGACTTATTTAACGAAGAGTCAAAAAAATAAATGAAGATGAAGAGTTTACAATATATTTTATTTTTAATGCTATTGCTAATTGCAACAACAAACAGCAATGCACAACAAGACACACTAAAACTACAGCGTGAAGCAAGGGCTTTATTACGTGAAGGAAATAAATTATATAACAAACAAAAATTTGATGATGCAGCAATTGCTTACCGTAAAGCTTTAGGCAAAAACAGTAAGTACGAAAAAGCTAGCTATAATTTTGGAAACACCTTATATCAAGGCAAAAAGTTTAAAGAAGCAGTTGCTCAATTTGAAGTAACAGCAAAGACTTCAAAAGACAAGTTTGCTAAAGCAGAAGCATATCACAATATTGGAAATGCAATGATGGAGCAAAAACAATATCAGCAAGCTGTTGACGCCTATAAAAATGCTTTAAGAAGAAATCCTGATGACGATGAAACTCGTTATAATTTAGCTGTTGCACAAAAGAACTTGAAAAAGCAGCAACAAGATCAAAAAGACAAAAAGGACAAGAATAAAGATAAAAAAGATCAGAATAAGAAAGATCAAAAGGACAAAGACGACAAAGACAAGCAAAAAGATAAAAATAAAGATAAAAAAGGCGACGATAAGGATAAGAAGGACGATAAAAAAGATCAAAATCAGAAACCTAATAAAAATGACAAGAAAGATAAGAAACAAAAGCCTCAACCTCAACAAGGGAAAATGTCTCCTGAACAAATGAAGCAATTGTTAGAAAGCTTGAATAATGAAGAGAAAAAGACACAAAAGAAAATGAATGTTAAAAAATCAAAAGGAAGAAAAGTAAAACAAGAAAAAGATTGGTAATTTTCCAATTTTTGAAATCTTAATTATTTTTACAATTTTTGAAAATGAATATGAAGTTGAAATTATACATATCATTAATAATATTTTTTATTACACTAGGAATTAATGCGCAAGAATCTGCATTAAAAGCAACAGTTAGTAAAAATAAACTAGGTGTAAATCAGCGTTTACGTGTTGAATTCACGATTAATAAACAAGGAGCAGATAATTTTAAAGCTCCAAGTTTTAAAAACTTCAAAGTTGTTGGAGGGCCAAGTCAATCAGTTAGCCAATCGTTAATAAATGGTAAGCTTTCTTTTTCTCAATCGTATTCATATATTTTACAACCCAAAAGAAAAGGAGAATTTAATCTTCCTTCTGCCACTATTGAAATTGACGGAAATACAATAGAATCGAACCCTGTAAAAATTATTGTTTTAAATGCCGTTGATCTTCCTAAGAATCCTAACGACCCAAATTATATAGCACAACAAAACATACATTTAGTTGCTGAACTTTCAAAATCACAGCCATATGTAGGTGAAGGCATCTATGTTGAATATCGCTTGTACTTTAGTGAAAACGTAGGTATATACGATAATGCAATTACAGAAGCTCCACAATATAATGGTTTCTGGAATCAAGAAATTAAACGAAACGGAACTCCAGTAAAAATAGGAAAGTACAATGGAGAACGCTATCGCTATGCTGTATTACACAAAGCACTATTAATTCCAACAAAAGATGGTAAATTAACTATCGATCCAATGAAAATGGATATCATTGTTGCCGTACCAACTGGACGTGCTGATTTCTTTGGAAATGTCATCACCAAACAAGTACGAAAAGAATTTTCTTCAGCAAAAAAAATAGTTAGAGCAAAAGCTTTACCTCTTGAAAACAAACCTGAAAACTTTACAGGTGCAGTTGGTCAGTTTTCTTTTGATGTTTCTTTAAACAAACTTACTTTAAAAGCAAATGAGTCTGCAAAAATAAAAGTAACCGTAAATGGAAAAGGGAATTTAAAACTATTTGAACTTCCTAAAATAGAAGCTCCTAAAGAATTAGAAGTATATCAACCAGAAAGGAAAGAAAATGTTAGTATAACTTCTAGTGGATTAAAAGGATCTGTTACAGACAACTATACTGTAGTACCTGAGTTTAAAGGAAAATACAAAATTCCAAAAACAAGCTTTTCATACTTCAACCCTAAAGAGAAAGTATACCAAACTATTACAACAGAAGATTTATATGTTGATGTTTTAGAAGGTAAAGAACTACCTACATCTTCAGATACTAAAACAGTAGCTAAACAAAACATAAAAGTTACAGGAAACGACTTTAGATATATCCAAACCTCTAGTAACTTGCAAACAGTATCAACATACAACTTTTTCAAATCAACAATATTCTATATTCTATTATTGTTACCAATCTTGTTAATTCCTATAGGGATTTTTATATACAAGAAAAAAGAAGAACGCGATGGAGATGTTATTGGTAATAAACAAAGAAAAGCAGATAAATTAGCTAAAAAGTATTTATCAGAAGCACAGAAACAACTAGGAAACAAAGAAGCTTTTTACGAAGCCCTAGAAAGAGCTTTACACAATTATTTAAAAGCTAAGTTAGGAGTGGAAACTTCAGATATAAGTAGTGAAAAAATAACTGATTTATTAAAAGATAAACAAATTAATACTTCAACTATTCAAAGCTTTATAGATGTTTTAAACGATTGCGATTTTGCTCGATACACTCCAATTACAAACGTACAAATGGAAGAGGAGTACGAAAAAGCGAAACAAGTAATTACACAATTAGACAAGCAGTTATAATGAAAAAAATTATTGTAATATTATTGTTTTTTACAACAAACCTTGTGTCAGCACAAACTGTAAATGAACTATTTACAAACGCAAACACACTATACAAAGAAGGAAAACACCAAGAAGCTATTGAATTGTATAATCAAATAGAAAGTACTGGTAAAGTTTCTTCTGAATTATACTTTAATTTAGGAAATGCTTATTACAAGCTAAACCAAGTAGCTCCTTCAATTTATAATTATGAAAAGGCTTTACTACTAGACCCTTTAAATGAAGACGCTCAAAACAACTTAATTATAGCTAAACGATTAACATTAGATAGAATAGAAGAATTACCTAAGTCTATTTTTCAAAAGATTAATAATAATTTCCTGCAGAAATTCTCTTATAATACATGGGCAATCTTTGTAGTATTGTTATCTTTTTTAGCCTCTTTTTTATTTTTAATGTTCTATTTTTCATATACTCCCAACAAAAAAAGATTCTTTTTTACAACTAGCACAATATCTTTTATACTCCTAATAACAGTATTAACAATAACTTTCACTCAATACAATCAATCAAAAAATAACATTGAGGCAATTGTTTTTAATTACGAAATTGAAATAAAAAATGCTCCAACTGATGATTCTGATGTAATATTTACCCTGCACGAAGGCACTAAAGTTAAGGTATTAGACACTGTAGATGAGTGGAAGAAAATTAAGTTAATAGATGGTAAAATTGGCTGGGTAAAAAGTGATGCTATCAAAGTATTATAAATTTTCATTTATTTAACATTTAATTATCTCATATCTTTTATATTTGCTCTTCGTCAAAAAAATGATAATGAGCAAAAACCTCTTTGCATACTTACTTACTATAATACTACTAGCCTCAGTAGCTATTCCTTCGTATTATAGTATTACCGAAGAGCTTTGTGAATCATCACTAATTATTGACATAGAGGAAGATACCGAAAACAATGAGAATTCTGAAAAGAACGAAATAAAGATTATCGACTTTTCTAATGAATTTTCATCAGTATACACACTTCCTTGTAGAGATAAGAAAAACACTTATATCTCAAATCAGTATAATTCTATATCAAGAAGTTTAGAATCTCCACCTCCCGAATTTTCTTAAATATTATTTATTACTAACATCTTAGATAGATGTTTTAGCATATTTTATTCATAATCAAGAATTGTAACAACAAATCTTGAGTAACATATTTATGCCTTTTTTAAAGTCAAAACATATTTGAAACAAGAAATTAATAATCAACGTTTTAAATAAACCTCTTAAAAAAAGAAAGTAATAAAATATTTTTTCAAAAGTGCATTCAACACAGCACTCACATTTCATTTATAAATAATTTAAAATAACCGTAAAGGTTAAAATCACATCTATGTTTAAAACAATTAAAAGCGATTTACCCGCTAGTATCGTAGTATTTTTTGTTGCATTACCATTATGTTTAGGTATTGCATTAGCCAGTGGTGCCCCACTATTTTCTGGTTTAATAGCTGGTATTATTGGAGGTACAGTTGTAGGAGCCATTAGTGGCTCAAAAATAGGAGTAAGTGGACCAGCAGCAGGTTTAGCTGCTATTGTATTAACTTCTATTGCTTCCTTAGGAGGCTTTGAAAACTTTTTAGTAGCTGTTGTATTAGGAGGAGTTTTTCAATTAATTCTTGGAGTGTTAAAAGCAGGAGTAATTGGTTATTATTTCCCATCTTCAGTAATTAAAGGAATGTTAACTGGTATTGGAATCATTATTATAATGAAGCAAATTCCATTCTTTTTTGGTTACGACAAATCTGCTGTAGGATTTTCTTTAGATGCTATAAGCTTTGGATCAACAGCTGTTGGTGTTTTAGGATTAGGTCTTTTAATTCTTTGGCAACAAGTATTATCAAAAAAAGGTAAAATATTCGAATTAATACAAGGTCCTTTGGTGGTTGTAGTTGTTGGTATACTATTCTTTGCTTTAACTCAAGGAAATGAATTATTAGCTATTAATGCTAAGCAATTAGTAAGCGTTCCTGTTCCTGAAAGTATTGATTCTTTTTTAAGTCAATTTACATTCCCAAATTTTGGTGTAATTGGAAATAAAGATGTTTGGGTCGTTGCTTTTACCATTGCAGTTGTTGCTAGTTTAGAAACTTTATTATGTGTTGAAGCAACTGATAAATTAGATCCAGATAAAAACGTAACTCCTACAAACAGAGAATTGTTAGCGCAAGGTGTAGGTAATATTCTTTCAGGATTAGTTGGAGGTTTACCAGTAACACAAGTAATTGTAAGAAGTTCTGCCAATATTCAATCTGGAGGTAAAGGTAAAATGTCTGCTATTATCCATGGTATCTTATTATTAATCTCAGTAATTCTAATACCTACATTATTAAACAAAATTCCATTATCAGCTCTTGCTGCTATATTATTAATTGTTGGGTTTAAGTTAGCTAAACCAGCTACTTTCATAAACATGTACAAGTTAGGGTGGAAACAATTTATTCCTTTTATGGCTACTGTATTACCAATGGTTATTACAGGTGATTTATTATTAGGTATTGGTTTAGGTCTTGCAGTTGGAGTAGTAGTTATTTTGTTTAAAAGTTACCAAAACTCACACTTCTTACATATTGAAGATAAAAGCAATGGTGTTCATAAAATAAAAATGTCTTTAGCAGAAGAAGTTACTTTCTTTAACAAGGGAGCTATTTTAAAAGAATTAGACAACCTTTCTGAAAACTCACACTTAGTATTAGATGTAAGAAAAACAAGATTCCTAGATCATGATATTGTAGAGATTCTTGAAGATTTCGCTTTCAAAGCAAAAGAGAAAAACATTGACATTGAGTTAATTTCTGAAAGAGGTATCGTTGAAAATCCTTCAAGTTTTATCGAATTCTTTAAGTTAAGACCAAAAGCATCTTAATATGAATACATCTAAACATAAAATTGTCGTACTATCTGATTTAAAAGATAGTACGGCAACATTATTAAAAACGGCTATTAGCTTGGCAAAAAAAACGAATGCAAGTATTCATTTTTTTCATGTAAAAAAACCAACTGAAGTTGTAATTACTGATAATCAATTATCAGCAAAAAGAGCTCTTAATTCAAAATTCACTGAAACCAATAAAGAGATTAGTGAATTAGTTTCTGAATTTTCAGAAAAGTATAATATAGATATATCTTCTTCTTTTACTTTTGGAAACGTTAAAAATGAAATTGATTTATTTTTAGAAGATAGTAATCCGAATATTATTGTAATTGGAAAACGCAGAGATAAAGGTATAGCTGCTTTAGGAGATAAGATTAGTAAACATGTTTTAAAAAAGAAAGGTAAAACAATTATTATAGCCTCTTCTGAAAACGATCTTAAACCTGAAAATGAAATTTCATTAGGAGTATACAATGAAATAGAGCAACAGTACAATAATGATTTTATTAATGAAATTATTGAAAACGCTAATAAGCCATTAAAGAAGTTTCAAGTAACTGATTCAAATGATGTTAATTTATTAGTAGTAGATAGAGAGGCTGTGAAACCGAAATCTACAAAATCATTTAACAAACTACTTAGCAAAATAGATGTTTCATTAGTAGTTGCTAATTAAATAAACAGTATTTCTAAGTAACTAAAATTAATAAACCCATTTTGAATATGAGTATCTGTAAATTACAGTTTTTTTAGTATATTTATTCCTACTCAACTCAAAAAATATGAAAAAACTATTTTCAAATCTTAAGGGAGATCTCTTTGGAGGGATTACAGCTGGAATTGTAGCATTACCATTAGCTTTAGCTTTTGGTGTTTCTTCTGGACTAGGCCCAAGTGCTGGTTTATACGGTGCCATTTTTATTGCATTTTTTGCAGCTTTATTTGGAGGAACAGATACACAAATTTCTGGGCCTACCGCACCTATGACGGCTGTAAGTATGGTAGTTATTGCAGGTATTTTAGCTGCAAACGACGGAGACATTACAAAGGCTTTACCTACAATTTTAACTATTTTCTTATTAGCAGGTTTATTTCAAATTGGATTGGGAGTTTTAGGTTTAGGAAAATACATCCGCTATATTCCTTATCCCGTGGTTTCTGGATTTATGACCGCAATTGGGGTTATTATTTTGGTTACACAAATTTTACCTTCTGTAGGTTATTATGCCAAAGAAGACACTCAATTTGTAGAACAGTTTAAACCTCAGGCTGAAGAAGTTATTTTAGAAAATATTTTAAAAGAAGAAGCAGGTGAAGGTATTTTAGTTCTTGAAAATTTTAAAGAAACTATTAGTAGAGCTGAAAAAACAACACAAGCAGATATTTTAAAAGAAAGTAAAACTTTAGCAGGTAAAGAAGCCTCTGGTGTTTTAGGTACTTTTAAAGTACTACCAAGAGCTCTAAAAAACATTAATTGGTTAGAATTAATACTAGCTTTAGGAACAATATTTATCATTTACGGATTTAAACGTATCACAACAGCTGTACCAAGTACCTTGGTTGCTTTAGTGGTTATGACAGGAATTGCATTAGGATTTAGTTTAAACTACCGACCTATAGAAGAAATTCCTGGTGGTTTCCCTATTCCAAATATGGGGATATTTACAAACTTTAGTATATCCAGCATTACTCCTTATATTTTTACAGCCTTAACTTTATCTTTATTAGGCGCGATTGATTCTTTATTAACATCAGTAGTTGCTGATAATATGACAAAGACAAAGCACAAACCAAATAAAGAATTAATTGGCCAAGGAATAGGAAATACTATTGCATCTATTTTTGGTGGTATTCCTGGTGCAGGTGCAACTATCCGTACCGTTGTAAATATAAATTCTGGAGGAAAAACCAAACTATCTGGTATGATTGCCGGTATTATGTTGCTAATTATTTTATTAGGTTTAGGACCAATAGCTTCTAAAATACCTGCAGCTGTTTTAGCTGGTATTTTAATTACCGTTGGTATTGGGGTTATGGATTATAAAGGATTAAAAGCAATACCTAATTTACCACGTGATGCTAAGATTGGACCTTTTAAAGTAAGCTCGGAAGTAATTATTATGTTAGTTGTATTAGTTCTTTCTACTTTCTGGAACTTAGTATATGCCGTAGGTATTGGTTTAGTGATCGCTTCATTAATGTTTATGAAAAAAATTGGTGATTTAACTGCTGAACGTTCGGATGTAAAATCATTGAAAAAAGAAAAAGCATGGAAAGACGAAAAGGATTTCCCTGAAGAATTAAAAGAAAAACTGTTTGTAAAGCATATTAAAGGGCCTTTGTTTTTTGGATCTACTAGCGATTTCCAAGCGTTAACAAAACAAATTCCTAAAACTGCAACGTCAGTAATTATACGTTTAGACAGGATGCAGTATATGGATCAATCTGGGCTATATGCCATGGAAGATATGATTCAAGATTTAAAATCAAACGGAACACATGTACAGGTTCTTTTTGTAGGTTTATTAAAACAACCTCGCTACATGATGGAACGTATTGATATAATTCCAGATTTAATCTCAGAGGATCACATTTTCGAAACTTTTGACGATTGTATAGTTTGGGTAAAACAAAATATAAAAAATTAATAATTAAAAAATAACAATACTATTATGAGAAATGTAGCTATTACAAAAGACATGCAAGCAGAATTAACACCTAGTTCTGTATTACAAGACTTATTAGACGGAAATAACCGTTATACTAGCAACAATTTAACAGCTTCAAACGTAACAGATTTAGTTGCACAAACAACAGGAGGTCAATTTCCTAAAGCTGTAATATTATCATGTATAGACTCAAGAGTACCTGTAGAAATGGTTTTTGATCAAACTATTGGTGATGTTTTCGTAGCTCGTGTAGCGGGTAACTTCGAAAATGTAGACATCTTAGGAAGTATGGAATATTCTTGTGCTGTTGCAGGAAGTAAATTAGTATTTGTTTTAGGTCATGAAAGTTGTGGTGCAGTAAAAGCTGCTTGCGACGGAGTTGAGTTAGGAAATATTACTGCAATGTTAGATAATATTGTTCCTGCTGCAAAATTAGCTTCTGATCAAGTTGATGGTGAAGCAAATTCAACTAATAGTGCTTTTGTAGCCAAAACAGTTGAAAACAATGTAAAATTAACTATGGATCGTATTCGTGAAAAGAGTAACATTTTACAAGAAATGGAAGACAATGGTGAAATTAAAATTGTAGGAGGAGTTTATTCTTTATCTACAGGAAAAGTTGAAATGATTTAGTTCATTTCATTATCTTTTAAAAATAAAAAAGGGAGTCTTAAGACTCCCTTTTTTATTTTTTTAATTGTAAAAATTCAATAATATATATGTAAACTATTTTACCTCATCTTCTTTCTCTTCAACCTCATCATCTTTTATTATTGATGGGAATATTGTTGGAGCAATTTTTTTAACTGGTTTATATAAAATAGATTCATTCAAGTTTTCTTGAGAAACAAATGGAATTGTGTCATTCATTTTTCCAAAGAAAATAAAAATAACACTTAATATCAATCCTATTTTTAAGGCACCAAAAACACCTCCCAATATTTTATTCAAAATTCCTAAAGATGCAAAATCTGCAATCTTAGTTAACGCCTTTCCTAATAAAGCAATAATAACTATTATTACAACAAACGTTCCAGCAAAAGCAGCTAAAGAAATGTATTTTTCATCCCAAGTAACACTATCTTTTAACCAATCTCCAATAAAATAAGAAAAATGAATTGCTCCATAAACTCCAGCAACCAAAGCTACTAATGAAGCTACTTCAACAAATAACCCCTTCATTAACCCTCTTACGAAACCAAAAAGTAATAACGCTGCAATAATTATATCAAAAGTATTCATAAGTAATAATTAAACTATTTTAAAAGAGCTCATAAAATAATTATGTGCATCAATTCTATGCTCAAATATACATAACTCATTTGTATCTTTGTGCTTTCAAAAAAAAAATCAAATGACGAAAGAGGTTAACTTAAAAGAAAAATGGGATTTTGTGGTACAAAAATTATCACAGCAATTTGCTGATGGTGATGAGTTAAATGTAGATGGAATTATATACTTAATTGGGGTACAAGAATTAGGTCAGGGGCATCGAAAATTTAAAAAAGATGAAAAAGTAAATTTAATGCATATAGCTATCTGTAAACTTTTAGAACCTTATGGTTATTATGAATTTGACTTTTTTGACAACGATGGTTGGCCTCATTATAAAACATTAACAGAACTTCCTAGCTTAAAACCTGGTGAACAATCGGTATTAATAAAAGATGCTATTGTTAACTATTTCGAAATACTTAACTTTTTTGAATAACGCTAAGTAACACTTAATTTTCTTATCATTTTTGATAATAACTTAGGAAAGAAACGTTTTGTATATACACCTAACTTTTCTTTAGCTCCAGCTATATATACTTCTTCTCGTTTTTTTCTAATTGCTTTTATCATCAATTTAGCAAAACGATCTGGTTTTATACCGTTAGCAGTAGCAGTGTCCATTGAATTTTGAGGTGTACCATTACCTGTTAACGCATTTTTAGACACGTTCGTTGTTACAAAGCCTGGACAAACTATAGTAACAGCTATATTATCCTTGTAATGTTCTGCTCGCAAGCTATCAAAAAAGCCATGCAATGCATGTTTTGTTGCTGCATAAGAAGACCGTAGTGGAGTTCCTATTTTACCTACAATGCTTGTTGTTACAACAAAATGCCCTTTTTTTCTTTCTATAAAATGAGAAAGGAGTGCTTTCGTTATAGCTACAGTTCCTAAATAATTAATATCCATTAACCTTTTGTCAACTAACATATCTGTATCTTTTATTAAAGATCGTTGACTAACTCCTCCGTTATTTACTAAAACATCTATTTTATTAAAAAATGAAATTGCCTCTTTAACTTTAGAATTCATACTGGAATAATCTTCTAAATCTATTGGCAAAATCTTAACTTTATTTGAATTTTTACAAAGTATTTTTACTTCCTCTAAAGTTTTTGTATTTCTGGAAGATAAAATTAAATTTGCATCGTAATTAGATAACGCTATCGCTAAGGATTTGCCAATTCCTGAAGAGGCTCCGGTTATCCAAAAAACTTTATTTTTAATATGCATATTTTAATTCTTTTAAGAAAAACTCCCCTAAAATAAACAAGAAAAAATAAAAATGGTACACTTCTTGGAAAGAAGTTTGTAAATGACTAGTTTTAAAACCTTAATAACAACCCTTTAAATTACAATGATGAAAAAATTACTGGCTCTATTAATATTTGCTACTTCTATAGTTAACGCTCAGTATACTGTTAAAGGAACAATGACTCCAACAGAGAAAAATAACTGGGTGATTCTATATAAAATAGAAGGAGCAAAACAAAAATTTGTAACCAATACAACTATTCAGTTTGATACTGTTATTGTAGGTGGAAACAAACAAGCTTTAGGTAAATTTAAATTTGACTTACCTAAGACTGCTCAATCAGGTGCTTATAGGGCTACTTATAGAAATAGAGGTGCAGGATTTGTAGATTTTTTCTTTAATAAAGAAAATGTGGAATTCATTTTCAATCCTAAGTTCCCAGATGAATCTGTTGTTTTTACTTCATCTAGAGAAAATAAATTGTATAGCAAATATTTACAAGCATATGGAGCTGTTCAAAAAAAGATAGATGAAAATCAAATAGCCTACATTAAAGAAGAAAATAAAGATGCAAAAAAAGCGTACAGAAAACAAGTAAAACAACTTGAAGACGTACAGGAAACTTATGAAAATAAATCTGAAGGAATGTTAGTTCATCACTTTATTAAAGCTTCTCAAAGATATAATCCTTCTAGTCCTGTTGACAATATGGAAGACTATTTAACAACAGTTGGAGATAACTTTTTTAGATATATTGACTTTAAAAGTAACGCTTTATTTAATTCTTCTTTTTTAGTTGACAGAATAAATGATTATGTTTTTTACTTAAACAATTCTGAAGACAAACAATTACAACGAAAGTTAATGAGAGGTGCCATTAATAAAGTAATTGACAAGTTACCTAAAGGAAAATTAAAAAAATCTGCTTTAGAATTCTTAATTACCTCTTTAGCAGACAAACGTGATGGTGAAGCTGTAGATTGGTTATTTGCTGAGCATTATAGTAAGTTACCAGAAAGTCAACAAGATGCTGAATTTAAGAAAAAGAAATTGGATTTATTGCGTGCAACTGTAGGTAGAACTGCTCCAGATTTTTCTTGGAAAGAAGGTGATAAAGAAATGAAACTATCTACTTTAAACGATAGTGATAAATATTTATTAGTTTTTTGGAGTACAGCTTGTCCTCACTGTGTTAGAGATATTCCAAACTTATATAGTTTTATGAACAACCATAAAAATGCTTCTGTAATTTCTTTTTCTATTGAAAACTTTGATAATAAATTTAAAGATTGGACCGAATTTGTAAAAACATTACCTAATTGGCATAATGCAGCAGGAACACATCCTGAGTATAAATGGGATAACGAAACTGTAAGATCATATAACCTACTAGGAACTCCAAGTTATTTTATTTTAGATAGCAACAAAAAAATTATTGCGGTTCCTAATGAAATAGAAGATGTTCAAAAATATTTTGAAGGTCATTAAAATTTGAATTCAATAAAATAAAAAAACCATCTATGTAGATGGTTTTTTTATTTTTAAAAATGTAAAAAGGCATTTTTAAAATGTTCTATTTTAAATTCACCTCTTTTTTTTATTAATGCTATAATATCAAATTGAACTTCAATATCTAAATCTTTTTCAATTATATAATTATCTATAGCTGTTACTAATAATTTTATTTTTTTAGGGTTTACAAAATCCTGTGGACTTCCAAAATAATTAGTAGATCTCGTCTTTACTTCAACAACAATTAATACATCCTGTTTTTTAGCAATAATATCTACCTCAGATTTTAAAAAACGATAATTTCTTTCCAGTATTTCATATCCATTATCTTGAAGATATTTAACTGCAAATTTTTCTCCTTTTTCACCAAGTTCATTATGTGTTGCCACTATTTAAATTTTACAGTTGCTACTTTCTCCTTAATATCCATTTTAATAACTCTTCCCATAATCAAAGCTCTATTATCAGGTTCATGACCTGCTGGAAAATTAAATAGAATAGGAATCTCTTTAGGAATAACATCTATAATTAACTGCTCAATAGAACTTCCCCAAGGAGTCGTGTTTTTCTTAATTTTTGTCATATTACCAACTATAAATCCTTTTATATTTTTAAAGTATCCAGCTCGTTTTAAACTCTGTAACATTCTATCAATAGAGTACTTATATTCACCTATTTCTTCAATAAAAAGAATTTTTCCATCTGTTGACATCTGACTATCCGATCCCAACATAGAAGTAAGAATAGCAATATTCCCTCCTACTAATATTCCTTTTACCTCACCTACTCTATTATATATAGAAGATTCTATTTTATATTCCAATTCTTCTCCAAACAATGCTTTTCTTAATGTTTCTACGGTTTTAGGAATATCTTCTAATTTATCTTGTAAACTTGTGCCCATCATACCATGAATAGTTTCCACACCTAGGTTATGAATATGATTATGAAAAGCTGTAATATCAGAATATCCAATTACCCATTTGGGATTCTCTTTAAACTTTGTAAAATCTAGTTTATCTAAAATTCTAACAGAACCATATCCTCCACGAGCAGACCAAATAGCTTTAATATTCGGATTATCTAAAGCGTCTTGAAAATCTTGGCAACGTTCTTCATCTGTTCCTGCAAAATGATGATTCTGATTAAACATATGTTTACCATAAACAACCTTTAATCCCCAACTTTCAGCTAGTCTTTTAGCTTTATCAATAACATGCTTTCTGTTTTTTAAAATACCCGCAGGAGCTACAATTTCAATCGTATCTCCCTTTTGTAAATAAGGTGGTGTTACTAACTTCATAAATTGAGTTTGTGAAAAAACTGATGAAATTATCAGTATAGAAAACAATAAGAATATTCTTTTTTTCATAATCAAGTCTTGTTTCTTGATTCTAAAGTCTAAAATCTATCAAATGTACCCAATTTATAACAGTTTAAAAAATTGCTTTTTTGTACTTTTGCGCTTTAATTTTAGTATAAAAACATGAGTACACCGAAAAGATATACAATTACAGCAGCATTACCTTATACAAACGGACCAATTCATATTGGTCATTTAGCAGGTGTTTATGTTCCTGGTGACATTTACGCGCGCTATTTACGTCAAAGAGGTAAAGACGTTGCCTATATTTGTGGTTCTGATGAACATGGAGTTGCGATACCAATGCGTGCAAAGAAAGAAGGTGTTACTCCTCAAGATATTATTGATAAATACCACGGAATTATCAAAAAATCGTTTGTAGATTTTGGTATTTCTTTTGATAACTATTCACGTACTTCTGCAGAAATACATCATAAAACAGCTTCAGATTTTTTTACCAAATTATATAATGATGGTGAGTTTATTGAAGAAGTAACTGAACAATTATATGATGCGGAAGCGAATCAATATTTAGCAGATCGTTTTGTAGTTGGTACTTGCCCTAAATGTGGGAATGAAGAAAGTTATGGCGATCAATGTGAAAAATGTGGAACGAGCCATAATGCAACTGACTTAATAAATCCTAAATCGGCAATTACAGGAAATGTTCCTTCTTTAAAAGAAACTAAACACTGGTTTTTACCTTTAGATAAACACGAAGCCTTTTTACGTGAGTGGATTGTTGAAGGGCATAAACACGATTGGAAACCTAATGTTTTAGGACAATGTAAGTCTTGGATTGATGATGGTTTACGTCCTCGTGCAGTAACACGTGATTTAGATTGGGGAATTCCTGTGCCAGTTGAAGGAGCTGATGGAAAAGTATTGTATGTTTGGTTTGATGCGCCTATCGGGTATATTTCTGCGACTAAAGAATGGGCAGCGCGTGAAGGTAAAAACTGGGAAGACTATTGGAAAAAAGACGATACAAAATTAGTTCACTTTATAGGTAAAGATAATATTGTATTTCACTGTCTTATTTTTCCATCAATGTTAAAAGCACATGGTGATTTTATTTTACCTGAAAATGTACCAGCGAATGAGTTTTTAAATTTAGAAGGAAATAAATTATCAACTTCTAAAAACTGGGCTGTTTGGTTACATGAGTATTTAGAAGAATTTCCAAACCAACAAGATGTATTGCGTTATACCTTAACTGCAAATGCACCTGAGAGTAAAGACAATGATTTTACTTGGAAAGATTTTCAAGCAAAAAACAACAATGAGTTAGTTGCTATTTTTGGTAACTTTATAAACCGTGTAGTTGTTTTAACTAACAAATATTATGGCGGACAAGTACCAGCTGCAGGGGATTTTTCTGAAGTAGATGAAGACACTTTAGCCACTTTAAAAGAATTCCCCAACGTAATTGCAAAATCTATAGAGCGTTACCGTTTTAGAGAAGCTTCTCAAGAATTAATGAACTTAGCACGTTTAGGTAATAAGTATTTAGCCGATGAAGAGCCTTGGAAAATGATTAAGGTTGATGAAGAACGTACAAAAACAATTATGAATGTAGCATTACAAATTGCTGCAGGACTAGCTATTTTATCGGAACCTTTTTTACCGTTTAGCTCTACAAAGTTAAAATCAATCTTAAATATTGATACTAATTTAACTTGGGAAGATGTTTCTGAAAAAGAAGTTTTAATTGCTACCGATCATCAAATTAACGAAGCTGAGTTATTGTTTTCTAAAATTGAAGATGTAGAAATTGAAAAACAACTAGCAAAATTAGAAGCTACTAAAAAGGCTAATGAAGCTGAAAATAGAATTTTGGAACCTCAAAAAGAAACGATTCAATTTGATGATTTCACAAAACTAGATATTCGTGTAGGAACAATTATTGAAGCTGAAAAAGTAGCAAAAACTAAAAAATTATTAAAACTTACTGTAGATGTAGGTTTAGACAAAAGAACAATAGTTTCAGGTATTGCAGAAAGCTTTAAACCAGAAGATATTATTGGTCAGCAAGTAAGTGTACTTTGTAATTTAGCTCCTCGTAAATTAAAAGGAGTAGAAAGTCAAGGTATGATTTTAATGACTGATACCTCAGATGGTAAATTAGCCTTTGTACAACCTTCTGAAAAGGTTATTAACGGAGAGTTTATTTCTTAAATAAAAACAACATTTTAGTATATTCGCAACCTCACTTTTTAGTGAGGTTTTTTAATTTTTTATGGTTATGAAAAAAATCTTTATTGCTCTATTTTTATTTATCACTAGTTCTATTTTTTCTCAAGAACTCTTAGGAGAATTTCAAAGCTCTTCCTCCAAAGTAAAAAACCTTTTTTACAAAATAGATCGAGAAGGTAAAAGACTTGCTCTTTTCACAACAGATTCAAAAAACATTTACGGTTATTATTTAAATAACGAATTCAAGATTGAATATAAATTACAAGTAGGGAAACATAGGAAATTTAATACTATACTCGGCTGCATCACAGATAATAATGGGTCTTATACAATATATTTATCTAATAACAATCGAACTAAATTTAAATCAATAACACTTTCTTTTAAAAATAAAACAAGTAATTCTACTGAATTTACTCTTTTAAGAGAATATGAAACATTTTTACAATCAATTATTTTTAAGAATAAATTTTATTTACTTTCTTCATCCATAATAGCTAACAATTCATATTTATATTCTTTTGATTCTGGTGAACCTAAAAGAAATATTATAAATGTCAATAATATTTCCTTTATAAGTAAAATTGGCACTCAAATTAACTTACCTGATCTTTTGGTAAAAAAGATAAAGTTAAAAAAAATCAACACTACAATTCCCAACTCCATCAGATTGACAGCAGATAAAAGAAAAATGTATGTAGGAGAAGAAAATATCGTATTTACTTTTGATAATAATTCTGATTATACTCAAATACTTACTGTTAATTTAAATGACTATGAGACTTCTTATAAAAAAATACAAAAACCATTAAAAATGGTTAAAAGAAAAAAGAAAATATCAAATTCATACTTACTTGATAAACATCTTTTTACTATTGCTGTTTCTAAAAAAAATCTTGAATTTAACATCATTGATATTGAAAAAAACTTAACAATTAAAAGTTATAAAGTTTAAAGTGAAGATTCAATCTCTTTTAAAAATTCCAATATTTCGACTCAAACACTTAATTATAAAACAGTTGACGGAATTAAAAAAACTAGCGAGTTTATTAAATATGTTCGTAGGCACAAAAACATAGGCATCAGTGCTCAAAAAGAGAACAATAAATACAACGTAGAAATAGGAAATATTAATGGAACTAATCTTTCAGAACCTGTTTTTCAAGGAGGGGTTAATGGACAAAGAAATGGAATGTCTTTTAAATATCATACTTATGGAGTTTCTGGTGAAACTTCTAAAACAACAAATGAAAGTTATTTCTTCGATCCTATTCAGTTTTCATTCGATATAAATAGTGATTCCAATTCAATAAACTTATTTAAATCTGTTTTAGATGAAAATTTCAATCAAATAAACCTTCCTACAAAAAAAAATATATTTGAACATATCTATAAAAAATTAAACTTTACCTCAAAAAATATTTCTTTTGATACCTTCACTGGTCATTTTAAAGTTTATAAAGGAGTTATTGATATAATATTTAAAAAAGAGGGATATTATATTTATGCTTTTTATGATAAAAAAGCAAATAATATAAAGCTTCTAAAATTTACTAAATAAAGATCTCTTATTTATATTTGAACCTCACTTTTTAGTGAGGTTTTTTAATTCAAAATTATTCTATGCAACTCATATCCTATATTACTTCACGTACTCAAATACCTCAAAAATCAATTCAAAATACTATCGAATTGTTAAATGAAGATTGTACTGTTCCTTTTATTGCACGTTATCGTAAAGAAAAAACAAGCAATTTAGATGAGGTTGAAGTCGGGCAAATAGTTCAGTTAAAAGAGCAATTTGAAGCACTAGAAAAAAGGAAAACTACAATTCTAAAAGCAATTGAAGAACAAGGTCTTTTAACCAATGAGTTAAAAGAAAAAATAGAAAGAACCGAAGACCTCACCACCTTAGAAGATATTTATCTTCCGTACAAAAAGAAACGTAAAACCAAAGCAGAAACTGCTCGTAAAAACGGGTTAGAACCTTTGGCTAAGATGATTATGAGTCAGCGTGTAAACGATTTAGAGTTTACAGCCTCTAAATACATAAATGATACCATTGATACTGAAGAAAAAGTGTTGGAAGGTGCACGTCATATTATTGCTGAATGGGTAAATGAACGTACTGATGTTCGTAATAACATTCGTCATCAACTAGAGCGATATGCTACAATTTCAACCAAAGTTGTTAAAACTAAAAAAGACGATGAAGGTGCTCAGAAATTTAAAGACTATTTTGATTGGGAGGAAAATTTAAATCGTATTCCTTCCCATAGGTTACTAGCTATTTTACGTGCAGAAAAAGAAGGGTTTATTCGCGTTAAAATTGAAATTGATAATGAACGTACTTTACAAAAAATAGAAGATAGAATTATTCGTTCTCAAAATGAGTGTACGCATCAAATTGAACTAGCAATTGCAGACTCTTATAAACGATTACTGCTTCCTGCATTAACCAATGAAGCAATGAGTATTACGAAAGAAAAAGCTGATGAAAGTGCCATTACTGTATTTGCTAAAAATTTACAACAGCTTTTATTAGGAGCTCCATTAGGAGAAAAACGAATTTTAGCTATTGACCCTGGTTTTAGATCGGGTTGTAAAGTAGTTTGTTTAAATAAGCAAGGTGATTTATTGCATAACGAAAATATATATCCGCATGCGCCTCAACATCAATCTACCAAAGCTATCGAAAAAATTAGCTCGTTAGTTGACACGCATAAAATTGAAGCTATTGCTATTGGTAATGGAACCGCTTCAAGAGAAACAGAACATTTAATAAAACAAATTAAATTTAAAAACAATGTGGAGGTATTTGTGATAAGTGAAGCAGGTGCTTCTATTTATTCAGCTTCAAAAATTGCACGTGATGAGTTTCCTACATACGATGTTACAGTACGTGGTGCCATTTCTATTGGACGTAGATTGGCTGATCCATTAGCTGAATTGGTGAAAATTGATGCTAAATCAATTGGTGTTGGACAATACCAACATGATGTAGAACAATCTAAATTAAATAAATCATTAGATACTGTTGTAGAACATTGTGTAAATAAAGTAGGTGTAAACATAAATACTGCAAGTGCTTCGCTGCTAAGTTATGTATCTGGTATAGGACCTAAACTCGCTGAAAACATTGTGAATTACAGAAATGAACACGGTGCTTTTGCTAATAGAGTTTCCATAAAAAAAGTACCTCGATTAGGTGGTAAAGCTTTTGAACAATCTGCTGGTTTTTTACGGGTTAAAAATGGAAACAACCCCTTAGATGATTCTGCTGTTCACCCAGAGCGTTATAATTTAGTTAAACAAATGGCTAAAGATTCTCACAGTAAAATAATTGATTTAATAGGAAACACTAACGCTCTAAAACAACTAAAACTACAACAATATGTTACAGACTCTTTCGGACTACCTACATTACAAGATATTGTAAAAGAATTAGAAAAACCTGGGTTAGACCCTAGAGAAAAGGCAAAAGCCTTTAGTTTTAATGAACATATAAAAACAATTGATGATATAAGTACAGGTATGATACTTCCTGGAATTGTAAACAACATTACTAATTTTGGGTGTTTTGTAGACATAGGTATCAAAGAAAGTGGCTTAGTACACGTGTCTAATTTATCCGATACATTTGTAAAAGATGTAAACGAGCATGTAAACTTACATCAACATGTAGATGTAAAAGTTTTGGAAATAGATATTATTAGAAAACGAATACAGTTAAGTATGGCTTTTAAAAATTAAATAAGAAAAGCTATCAAAAAAAGTGCATCTTTTTAAAATAAGTACATATAAAAGAAAGTTGTTATAAATAACAACTTTCTAACCTTTACTTTAGAGTTTCGAAAAAGTCTAAACATAAAGCAACTCTCGGGGGGAGGGGTGTTCTTTTTCTTTTCAACTTCCCTTGGCTTTTTAGTAACAATTTATTTTAAATTTTTAGAATTTCCAATTAACCAGGCAATAGGTAACGGAGGTAATTCTATTTCTTTATACTCTGTAGTTTTTTTAAATACTAAAAAAGGAGTTTTTTGTATTGATAAATTCACCATGTTTTTCTTACCAATTTCTTTTACTACTTCTTCTATTTTTCGTTTCTGGCACAAAACTAAACTATTCATTATCACATTTGATTCTGTTTGTAAATCAAAACAATTCACATAAAAAAAAGGTAAATTATCTTTATATATAACAGCCTCTGTAGTTTTTTTTCTTACCAACTCTAAAACACTCTTTGTACCTTTTATTGTTTTATATTTTGTTAATTTAAACCTCATACAACTAAAATTTAAAAAGTAAGGACTTTGAACTATTACTTTGATTTTAGGAAAAGAACAAAAATCAACACAATGAGAACATCCATAGTCCTTACTTAATATATGCCACTATATTTACTAACAACATACATAATATTACAAAAAACCATCAAACCCTATCACAAAATACTATTACAATAGAAAGAGTCTAAGTCCCCCGACTCAGTAAACAGGGCTGATGGAATCATTTACAAATAATACAATCTCAAAATAAATCACCATCAACTCCCTGCCAATAACTCATAGCCTAACCTTACATAACTTATCCCTAGACATCCCTTAATTATCTAAACATAATAAATACTAATTTTATTGGCAGGTAATCAAACATTGATGGCCTTCACTCTATCATTCTTATTTATACATATTATCACTCTTTTATAATGGCTATATTTAATACCATTATTATTTCAATATCAATCAACTTTACTTAAACAATAATCAAAATGTTAATTATTCTCTATACAAAGAAACATCTAAAACCACTAATAACCTTACACAAAACAACCAACGTAAACACTTATGTAACTAACGGTTGATTTAGTGTAATAAACGGTAAATTTCAGTAGGAATACAAAAGACTATTTTTTTAAATTAAAGCTGCAATTAGTTATTCTCAAGAAATTATTAACTGTAAACAGTTAATAATTGGTTGTTTATATTTTATAACAATTATATTTGTATCTTCAACTTTCAACTACTTAAGGATAATAATCTTAATGTTAAAATAAATTAATATAGCCTTTGACTAGGTTTTATAATATAATTTTAACATGGATAAATGGGTGAAAATAATGAGCTTGTTTTGGCTTATTATTACTTCTATCAATTGTTTAGGGCAAGAATATCAAATAAATGAAATTTTGATTAACAATAGTGGTGCTTCTAAATCTTATGAGAAAAACTTATTTATAGATAGTTATGGTTTTGTCTGGTATAATACCCTAAACGGCGTTATTAGAGAAATGGGAAACCAAAGGGAGTTTTATGAATTAAATGCTTCAAACGGTGAAATAATTCATGATTTTTATGAAATTTTTGAAACTAAAAACGGAATGTTTTGGGTTTTAACAGAATTTGACACTTTCAAAATTAACCCTGCCTTAGGTATTATACAGCATATTTCACCTAGTGATAAAATTGGAAAAAAAAGAAACAGTTGGTTTACATCTATTTATGAAGATTTAAATAAAAATATATGGTTCGCAACTAGTATTAATACTTTTTATTGTTTAACCCCTAATAACAAAACAAAGAAATACGATTTCAATATTCCTTTTTCGAAACAACTATCAATTCCATTTTTCTCAAAAATAATTAAGGTAGAAAATAATGAAATTACATTTTTAACTTATAATGGTGTTTATCAAATTGCCCTTAACAATAATAAGCCTCTTACTTTTTTACCATTTCCTAACAGCTATACTGAAAATATTAAAAACTCATCTCAAAAAAACACTATTTATTATCTCAGTTCCCCTAAGTCTTCATTACATTTAAAAAACTATTCTGGGAAGTTTAAAATTGGCAATAAACTGGGATCATATAGCTATAATACTAAAATTAAAGCTTTTATTTTCCAACTTCCTTTTTTAAACTATTCTATAAAACACTTATCTAATAACACCTATAAATTGGTAGCTACAGATGGAGAAAAAATATACTTAGCTATATTTAAAATTTCTAATGGGGTACCCATCTTAAAACAAAACTCAATAGATACTGTTAATATTTCTGTTCAGAAAGTTCAGTTTTATCAAGATAACATTATTGGAATTAATGGTCAAAAAATTTATTCTTTTCAACTTTATAATAATTCCTTTCATCGTTTTCTTAACAAAAAAGGTTCATCAGTTAGTACAAGAGGTTTTGTAGAAGATGCTAATTCAACTATTTATGTAGCAAGTCATTCCGGAATTTTTAAAAAATCTATTGTTGATTCTTCATTCACTAAAATTAATTTTAAAAACACTTACAATAATTCATATTTGAAAAAAAATGTCATTTATGATATAGAAAAGCTTAAAAACGGTAACATTTTTTTATATGGTTTTTCCGAAGATATTTTAGAATTAGATTTACAAAATGAGACTTACACTCCTATTAAAATTTTTAACGAATCTGAATTAAAAATAGTGCCTCTAATTATAGATTTATTAGAAATTAGCCCCAATAAATTACTTTTAGCTACGACTAATGGTCTTTTTTATTATGATTTAAAAAACAAAGAATTATCATTTGGAGGTAATCTATCTCCTAAAATATCTTTAACTAAAGAAGTGTCTTATTTATTTTTAGATAAAGAAAATAACAACCTATACATTGGTGGTATTCAAGGGCTATACAAAAAAGATTTATCTAATAATAATATTACAACTTTTTTAAAAAATGATAGCTCTCGCATAAACTTGTCTAAATATGTTAGAGTAATTACAAAAGATGTTTATGGTAATATATGGGCTGGTACACGAAAAGGGTTGTATAAAATATCAAGTAAATTAAATTTTAAAAATGCTGTTTTAAAAAATTACGGCTTAAAAAATAACGACATAATAGGATTAATACCACAAGGTGATTTTTTATGGATAAGTACATATAACGGTCTAGTTCAGCTTAATATTTCTAATTCACATATTAATCATTATTTTGAAAAAGATGGCATCCCAGATAATGAATTTAACGCAAAGTCATTTTATAAAACAAAAAACGGAGACCTCTATTTCGGTGGATTAAATGGTATTGTGAAATTTAATCCTAGAGATATAGATTTTAATACAACAAAATCTTCACTCTTTTGCTCTTATATAGAGAAATATGATTCTAAAAAAGCTAAAATTTCTAGAAAAAGAATAGGGCTTTCTATAGCTTCAAAAAAAATAACACTCTCTTTTAACCATAATAATTTAAAAATGGGGTTTGTTCTTAAAAATAGTATTAGCAACGCTCCAAAAGACAATCTTTTCTTTTATAGACTTAGTTATTACAACAGTAATGAATGGTCAGAAATGAGAAATACAAGTTATTTACAATTAAAAGACCTTCCTCCTGGAAATCATTTACTTGAAGTTTTAGCATATGATAGTAAAGGTAGAAAGTCTAATATTTTAAAATATGATATATCAGTTTCTCAAGTTTTTTATAAAACCAAGTTATTTTACCTCTTTATTATTTTACTTTTTTTATTAAGTGTGTTTTTTTATTACTCATATAAAAAAAAGAGAATTCACGAAAAATATTCAATTCAATTACAACTAGTTAAACAAGAATCTAAAGCTCTAAGAGCTCAAATGAATCCTCATTTTATTGCAAATGCTCTAAATGGAATTCAAAGTGTTTTAATTTTTAATGGAATTGATCTAGCACGCCATTATCTTCAAATTTTCTCTAAGCTTTTTCGTACAACCTTAGATATGACTAATTCTGAATGGGTTTTTTTAAACGATGAAATATTGTATTTAAAAAACTACTTGGAATTAGAAGAAATGCGTTTCGAAAAAAAGTTAAATCTCTCCTTCAATATTTCTCCACAAATAGATATTAATTTTCATAAAATACCTTGCATGTTAATACAACCAATAATTGAAAATGCTATTATTCATGGATTATCAAACAAAGAAGATAATTGGAAGTTAGAAATAGATTTCTCCATTATCAATAATTTTTTGCAAGTTGAAATTATTGATAATGGGATAGGAAGAGTTGCTGCTAAAACTACTCGGAAAAATAAAAATCGTTCTTGGAGTACAAAAATTTTAAAAGATCGAATTTCGGGCTACAATAGCATACATGAAAAAAAAATGTTATTAAAAATATTCGATTTGTATGATGGAAAAAAAGCCTTAGGCACTAAGGTTATCTTATATATACCAATTAAAAATAATATTAAAGGTTATGAATAAAATAGATGCTATTATCATAGATGATGAAGTAAAAAATATTAGATTATTAAAACATTATATTAATGAATTTTGTATAGATATTAATATAATTGACCAAGCTACTTCTTTTACTGAAGGCATAAAAGTATTACAAGCTAAAAGCCCTGACATTTTGTTTTTAGATATTCAGCTCAAAAACAGAACTGGTTTTGAATTACTAGACTGCATTCTACCTAAAAAAATTAAAGTTATATTCGTTACTTCTCATGAAGAATATGCTCTTAAAGCCTTTAAATATAATGCCATTGATTATATTTTAAAACCTATTGTTATTGAAGATCTAATATTAGCAATTAATAAGGTTAGAGAAGATATTCGATTAGATATCTTCACTTCTAAAAATCAAATTAACACTTTAAATCAAGTAATTAATAATACTAAAGAACAAGATTTTATAGCAATACCATCTAATGATCGAATTGAATTAGTTAAGTTTAAAGATATTATATTTCTAGAATCGCAAGGTCGATATACTATTCTTCATTGCGTAAATAACTTACAAGTTGTTGCTACTCGTAATATTGGGGAATACGATGATATTTTATTAAACAATATGCAATTTTTTAGAACACACAAAAGCTATATTATAAACATAAATCACACTTTAAAAATTATTAAAAACGATGGTTTTTATTGTCAAATGGATAATAATAAAAATATTCCTGTTGCAAGAAGAAGGCAAGAAGAATTGAATAAAATTTTAGGTATTTAAAAAATATAAAAAGGCATTTTAAAAATGCCTTTTTTCTTTTTCTTAAAACAATTTCCCCACTATTTATTACCTAGCATTAGTAATTCATTACAAACTACCTCAGTTATGTAACGTTTAACACCTTCTTTATCTTCAAAAGACCTAGAAGTTAACTTACCCTCAACTATTACCTCACTTCCTTTTTGTAAATATTCTCCTATAATTTCTGCAGTCTTATTCCATGCAATTATATAATGCCATTGTGTATCGGTTATTTTTTCTCCTTCCGAGTTTTTATATGTTTCATTCGTAGCTAATGAGAATTTAGCTAATTTTTTTTTATTTTCTAAATTGATAATTTCTGGATCATTTCCTAGATTTCCAATTAACTGTACTCTGTTTTTAAGTGCGTTCATAATTATTGTTTTTTTATTAAACAGTTAAGATTTTGTCATTCAAATGAATTAACACTGCAAAGATCTACTACAACACTAGTTAAAAACGGTAGGTAATCGTTTGTTTTCGTTTGTAAATGAATGTAGTCGTTTAATTTCAACTATATTTGAAAAAAAAATATAGTTGAAATGGAATTCCAAATAGAAACAAATCGCTTGATATTAAGAAAGTTTAATATCAAAGACACTACAAGTATATTTGAGTTAGATTCAAACCCAGAAGTGCACAAATACCTTGGTAATAATCCAATTACAACATACAAACAAGCTAAAGACATTATTGATTTTTTTGAAAAACAATACAACGAAAATGGCATTGGTAGGTTTGCTGCTTTTGAAAAAGAGTCTGGGAATTTTATAGGTTGGTCAGGATTAAAATTAAATAAAGGCAAAGAGGAAGAATTAAATGGTATTACTGAATTTATTGATATTGGACATAGGTTATTACCTAAATTCTGGAGAAAAGGCTATGCAACAGAATCTGCAATAGCTTGTTTAGAATTTGGCTTCAAACAAATGAATTATAATATTATTTATGGAGCTGCTGAAACTGACAATATTGGATCTAACAAAATTCTACAAAAAATAGGTTTAAAATATGTAAATGATTTTAAGTTTGAAGGAAACGATGCTAAATGGTATGAATTGAAAAAAACAAACTATGGAAGTTAAAAAGTGTTTAGAATGTAACGAAAAAGTTTTAGGTAGAATAGATAAAAAGTTCTGCTCAGATTATTGTAGAAATGCTTATAATAATAAAATAAATAAAGAGAGTAAAAACCTCGTTAGAAATACTAATAATAGACTACGTAAAAATTATAAAACACTATCGGATCTTAATGTTTCAGGTAAAACTAAGGTTAGCAGACGTAAATTATTTGACAAAGGTTTCGATTTTAAATTCATAACATCAATTTACACAACAAAAACTGGGAATACTTATTTTTATGTATACGATCAAGGTTATTTAGAATTAGAAAATGAAATGTATTTACTTGTTAAACAAGACTAGTTATTTCCATGTATTTCCTTTTAATTTCATTGCAGCCTTAAGTACATCTTTTTGGCTAATCTGTCCAATCAACTTCCCATTTTCTGTTATAGGAAAGCGCCTTCTTTTAGATTCTAAAAACTTGTTAGCTGCATCGAAAATATTCATGTTTCCATCAATAGTTTCAACTTGTTTAGCCATAGCTTTTCCTACTGTATTATTTTGATCAATAGGTAAATTATAATATCTGCTTTCTGAAATTTGTTTAATACAATCACCTTCAGAAATTATTCCTACTAATTCATTTTTATCGTTTATTACAGGACCTCCAGAAATTTTATTTGTAATTAAAGAATCTATAACATCTTCAATAGATTGGTTTTCTTTAAATGTAATTAAATTTTTAGTCATATAATCAGAAACCAAAATTAGTTCAGATTTTTTTTCTGGTTGATTTGACCGTTTACCTTGAAAGTTAATAATTCCCATAATAGTAGTTTTAGCTATTAAATATACTGATTTTTAGATTATTAACTATTTATATTAATAAAGAATAAATTTACTTACTTTTATAAGCATTAAAATTTCACTATGAAATCATCAAATAATTTTATTGCAGTATTAATCATTATTTTTACTGTTTATTGGAGTTTTAGAGATACTATCCCTACAAATCCTTCAAATGAAAAAGAATTAAAATCTTCAAATTTCTCAATAGATAATGCTTTATATCATTTAAAAAATATATCAAAAAAAACACATCATACTGGTTCTCCTGAACATAAAGTTGTACAGGATTATATAGTAAATGAGTTAAAGAGACTGAAATTAAATCCAGAAATTCAATATCAAACAGCTATAAATAAAAAGTGGAGAGCTAGTACAACTACAGAGAATATCATAGCACAAATAAAAGGTTCTGGAAACGGTAAAGCAGTACTTCTACTCACCCACTACGATTCTAATCCACATTCATCGTTAGGTGCAAGTGACGCCGGTTCTGGAGTCGTAACAATTTTAGAAGGTATAAGAGCATTTATAGCAAAAAATAAACAGCCTAAAAATGACATTATTATACTTTTTTCTGATGCTGAAGAACTAGGTTTATTAGGAGCACAAGCTTTTGTTGAAAATCATCCTTTGGCTAAAAACATAGGAATTGTTTTAAATTTTGAAGCTAGAGGAAGTGGAGGTTCAAGTTATATGTTAATGGAAACCAATGGAAAGAATAAAAAATTACTTACCGAGTTTTTAAATTCAAATCCAAATTATCCCGCTGCAAATTCATTAATGTACAGCATCTATAAAAAATTACCTAACGATACTGATTTAACTGTTTTTAGAGAAAAAGGAAATATCAATGGGTTTAATTTTGCTTTTATTGATGATCATTTCGATTACCATACAGCACAAGATTCTTATGAAAGACTCAATAGAGAAACACTAATGCATCAAGCTGAATACTTTACAACTTCTCTTAATTATTTTGCAGATTCTGATTTAATAAACTTAAATAGTAATGAAGATTATATTTATGTAAACTTCCCTTTTGTTAAGCTTCTAACATACCCTTTCTCTTGGGGAGGTATTTTACTTAGCACTGCAATAATTGTATTTTGCATCCTAATCTTTTTTGGTTTTTCTAAAAGTAAACTTACAGTTAGAGGTATCTTAGTTGGATTTATTCCGTACTTAACTTCATTAATTTTATGTTCTGGATTGTCTTATGGTTTATGGCAATTAATTTTAATTATACACCCTCAGTACACCGATATTTTGCATGGTTTTACTTATAACGGATATCAATACATTATTGCATTTATATTTTTAAATATTTGGATTCTATTTAAAGTTTATAACCAATTTAAAGATTATAAAACTTCTGATTTATTTGTTGCCCCTATTTTTATAGGTTTAGTTATAAATTATGTAATCTATCAATACTTACCAGGTGCAGGTTTCTTTATTATTCCAATATATGCTTCACTTTTAATTTTTGCTGTTTTAATTTTAATGGAACTTAAAACAAAATCTAAGGCTACTTTATTTGCTATTATTTCTATTCCTACAATATATATGATTGCCCCTATGGTGCAATTATTTCCTGTTGCATTAGGTTTAAAAATCCTTTTTGTTTCCGCTATTTTTATTGTATTAATTTTTGGTTTTATTTTACCTATTTTTCATCAACAAAAAAAGAAAAATAAATGGCAAATTGTAGCTGGTATTGTATCTATTGTTTTCTTTGCTATAGCTACTTTTAACAGTGGGTTTTCTATTGATAAGAAAAAACCTAATAGCATTGTATACATCCAGAATTTAGATGAAAACACTTCGTATTGGGGTACTTATAATAAAACATTAGATTCTTATACAAAACAGATTTTTAATTCTGATTATCAAAAAGGGAGCATTCCCTCAGTGGAAGGAAAAAGCAAGTATAATACTCGTTTTAGCTACCATAAAAAAGCTAAAAATGAGAATATAAGCACTTCTAATATTAATATAAATCTTGATACTATAATTGGCAATGAAAGAAAATTAGATTTTACAATTATACCTACTCGTAAAATTAATAAGTATGAGTTTTATAATAATTCAACTATAAAATTAAAAAACTTAAAAGTGAATGGTACTTTTTATGATGCAGGTAAAACTTTTACTGCTAAAAAAGGCATTTTATTAATCTATCAAATAGCAAATTCAGATAAAAATGTAACTATATCATTTACTATTAATAAGAATGAGAGGCCCAACATTATTTTAAATGAAATTTCATACGATTTATTATCACATCCTAAATTTAATTTAAAACCACGGAGTGAAACAATGATGCCAATGCCTTTTGTTACCAACGACGCAATTATTACTTCTAAAAAATTACAATTTTAACCAAAAAAGCGCAACCAAATTGGTTGCGCTTTTTTTTATATGTTTATAGTACTTCTTCTAATCGATTTGAGAAACACGTAATGTATTTACCATTCCTTTAGCCTTTACAGGCATTGACGATAAGTTAATCATAAAATCTCCAGTCTTAACAAATCCTTTTTCTTTAGAAATTTCATTAAGATCTTCAATAGTATCATCTGTACTTAAATTCCTGTCATAATAATAAGCTCTAACACCCCATAAAAGATTTAGCTTACCTAAGATTCTTTTTTCAGAAGAGAAAGCTAAAACATGAGATTTTGGTCTCCAAGCAGAAATTTGAAAAGCTGTATATCCACTATTAGTTAATGTTGAAATTGCAGCCGCATTGATATCATCGGCCATTAATGCGGCATGATGACATACTGATTTTGTGATAAATCTGTTTGTACGAATATGTGGAGCCTCCTGTGGTACTTTAATTAAATTTGAAAACTCTACGCTACTAATAATCTCTGTCATCTTTTTAATAACTCTAATAGGGTGTTTTCCTACTGAAGTTTCTCCTGAAAGCATTACAGCATCTGCCCCATCCATAATTGAATTTGCTACATCGTTTACCTCTGCTCTTGTAGGCACAGCATTTTCAATCATTGTTTCCATCATTTGTGTAGCAATAATAACTGGTATTCTAGCTTGTTTAGCTCGTCGTACTAGCATTTTTTGAATTAATGGAACATCTTGCATAGGAACTTCAACACCTAAATCTCCACGAGCAACCATTAATCCATCGCAATAAGGAATCAATGCATCTATATTTTCAACAGCTTCAGGCTTTTCAATCTTTGCTATTACTGGTACTCTATATCTTGATTTTTGCTTAATTAAATCACGTAAAATTCTTAAATCTTCTGGTGTTCTTACAAAAGACAACGCAATCCAATCTACTTCTTGTTCTAAAGCAAAAACAGCATCCTTTTTATCTTTATCTGTCAACGCAGGCAAAGAAATATTAGTATTAGGAAGGTTTACTCCTTTTTTCGATTTTAAAGGTCCACCTACAATTACCTTTGTTACTACTTCTTTATCTTTATCTGTAGAAACTACTTCAAACAATAATTTACCATCATCAACTAAAATTTGTTCTCCAGCTTTTACATCTTTAGGAAAACGTTGATATGTCATAAAAGCCTTTTCTTTCGTTCCTTCACATTCTTCTGTAGTGAAAATAAATGTATCTCCTGCTTTTAATTCCACACCTTCACTCATCACCCCCACTCTAAGCTTAGGCCCTTGTAAATCGGCTAAAATCGCTACGTTATAGCCTCTTTCTTCATTAATTTCTCTTATTTGTTGAACACGTTCTTTTACATCATCATAATCAGCATGAGAAAAATTAATTCTAAAAACATTTACCCCAGATGCAGCCATCTCAGCTAAAACTTCTTTAGTATTCGTTGCTGGTCCTAATGTTGCAACAATTTTTGTTTTCTTATTGTGTGGCATAATTTAAAATATTAAAAAATCTTTCGATTTTAAAGATTCAACCTCTACTTCATAAGAGGTTATAATTTGAGGTATTTGATTTATTTTTTCAATTGTTTTCACAATATATTCAAAATCAAAATCTCCTTCTATTTTTAAGAAAAAATCAACTTTTTTTTTCTCTGAAACAAGATACATTGTTGAATCACTCTCGTTAAAAAGACTTGTTGATATTGTTTTTTGTCTTGATTTATATTTATTAGAAATTAAAAACCAATCATAATCTAATTCTACATTGGTATATTCATATACAGCGTATGAGGATTTATTGTTTTTTCGAGTAAAATCTAAATCATAACTAGCTCTGCAAAATTTAATTTGCAAGAATTGGTTTAACAAATAGGCTAATTTATACTCATTAAGCACTGTATGAATGCCTATTAATGCATAATCATTATTTGAAAACTCATTAATATTTAGTGCATAGGTAGCCATAAAAACAACTATTTGTTTTTTGCTAAATTAATGAATGTATCTAAAAAACAATATGAAAATTACGAAAACGTTTTCGGCATAATGTTAAGAATCTGTCATTTGATTTTGCATAGCGTAGTATACTCTTTTGGCCGCAATCTCTTCTGCCTTTTTCTTTGAAGTAGCTCTTCCTTTACCTACAATAGTACCATCTATACTGACTCTAACACTAAAGTGTCTTTTACTTTGGTTTCCAGAATCTTCGTAAGACTCGAATTTATATTTCTTCTTCTTCTTCTGGCACCATTCAATCACATAACCTTTATAACTAGATATCTTACCCTCTAATCGTTCAATATCAACATAAGGTAATATTACTTGCTCATAAATAAATTGATGGCAATAATTATAGCCTCTATCTAAATAGATAGCACCAACTAAAGCTTCTACAATATTACCGTAAATATTATTACTTATATGATCTTGTGAAATGTTACTTTTTACAAAACGTATTAAATCTAAATCTTTACCTAAAGTATTTAAATGCTCTCTACTTACTACTTTAGAACGCATTTGAGTTAAATACCCTTCATCACCTTTAGGCACTTTTTTATATAAATAAGATGCTATTACAGATCCTAAGATTGCATCACCTAAAAACTCTAATCGTTCGTAATTAATAGGGTTTCCTTTACTATCTATTAATTTTAAAGACCTATGTGTAAACGCTTTTTTATAATGCGATAACTTTATTGGTTTAAAATTAAGCAGTTCTTTTAATTCGTAGTAAAAGTTTTCATCTTCTTTAGTTTTGGGTTTTACTATTCTACGAAGAAAATTCATAAAGGATTAATCTAGTTTTCTAAAAGCGACACATGCGTTATGACCACCAAAACCAAATGTATTACTCATTGCAACTTTAATCTCTCGTTTCTGAGGTTTGTTCAATGTTAAATTTAATTCTGGATTAATATTTTCATCAACATTAACATGGTTAATTGTTGGTGGAATTATACCATGTTCCATTGCTAAAATAGAAGCAATAGATTCAATTGCACCAGCAGCACCCAATAAATGCCCAGTCATAGACTTTGTTGAGTTGATGTTAATAGTCTTAGCATGATCTCCAAAAACTTCAGAAATCGCTTTTAACTCAGCTACATCTCCTAACGGAGTAGAAGTACCATGAGTATTAATATGATCTACGTCTTCTGGTTTTATACCAGCATTTTCAAGACAGTTTTTCATTACTGCAATTACACCAATTCCTTCTGGATGTGGTGCAGTCATATGGTGAGCGTCAGACGACATACCTCCTCCAATAACTTCTGCATAAATTTTAGCTCCACGAGCTTTGGCATGTTCGTATTCTTCTAATACAATAGCTCCGGCTCCTTCACCTAAAACAAAACCATCACGTTCACTATCAAAAGGTCTTGATGCTGTTTCTGGTGTTTCATTTCTAGTAGATAAAGCATGCATTGCATTAAAACCTCCCATACCTGCAATTGTAACAGCAGCTTCACTACCACCAGTTACAATAACATCACAATGACCAAGTCTAATGTAATTAAGTGCATCTATCATTGCATTTGCAGATGATGCACAAGCAGATACCGTAGTATAATTAGGTCCCATAAATCCATTTTTAATAGAAATGTTTCCTGGAGCAATATCTGCAATCATTTTTGGAATAAAGAACGGGTTAAAACGAGGTGAACCATCTCCTGCAGCAAAGTTTAAAACTTCATTTTGAAATGTTTCTAATCCTCCAATACCTGCTCCCCAGATAACACCAACTCTTAATTTGTTGACTTCATCAAGATTTAATTTCGAATCTGCAATAGCTTCATCTGAAGCGACCATTGCATATTGAGTAAATCTATCCATTCTACGTGATTCTTTCCTATGTATGAAATCATTCACGTTGAAGTTTTTTAACTCACATGCAAAACGAGTCTTGAACTTGGCAGCATCGAAATACGTTATAGGTGCTGCTCCGCTAACTCCGTTAACTAAGCTATTCCAATATTCTTCTTTATTGTTTCCTATTGGCGTTAATGCGCCAAGTCCAGTTACTACAACTCGCTTTAATTGCATATAAATCTTATTTTTTTGCGTCTTCTATATAGCTAACCGCTTGACCTACAGTACCAATGTTTTCTGCTTGATCATCTGGAATCTGAATATCAAATTCTTTTTCGAATTCCATGATTAACTCAACAGTATCTAATGAATCTGCTCCTAAATCGTTTGTGAAGCTTGCTTCGTTAGTTACTTCGTTATCGTCTACTCCTAACTTGTCTACGATAATTGCTTTTACTCTTGATGCAATGTCTGACATAATTTGTTTGTTTTAAAATTTAAAATCGAGGCAAAAATACAAATCTTAGTTATTAATTCTAACTTTTGCTCAAAAATGTGATGTCTAAAATAAAAAAAATACTTGAATATTTCGCTACAAACACCACCGTTGTTAATAATTATTCTTTTTTTTGCAGTAACAAAACAACTAAATTTTAACATGAAACGTATCGTAATTTTTGCTTCTGGCTCCGGATCCAATGCCGAAAACATCATTAAACACTTCAAATCTTCTAAAATTGCCTCTGTTACTCACGTGCTGTCTAACAATGAACATGCCAAAGTTTTTGATCGTTGCGAGCGACTAAACGTAGACGCCTCACTCTTTGACAAAGAGAGCTTTACAAAAGATGACACCGTTTTAACTTTTTTACAAGTTGAAGCTGACATAATTGTTCTTGCGGGGTTCTTATGGCGCATTCCTGCTAAGATTGTTGAAGCTTTTCCTAATAAAATTATAAATATTCATCCAGCTTTACTACCTAAATATGGCGGAAAAGGCATGTATGGCATGAATGTTCATAAAGCTGTGAAAGAAAATAATGAAACAGAAACAGGCATTACAATTCATTATGTGAATGAGAATTACGATGAAGGAGCTATTATTTTTCAAGCTAAAACTGCTCTTACAAATAATGATTCCCCTGAAAATATTGCTGAAAAAATTCATACTTTAGAATATGAACATTTTCCAAAAACAATTGAAGAAGTAATTTTAAAGAATGTCTAAAAAAAAGAAATACTACGTTGTTTGGCAGGGCAAGAAAAAAGGTATTTTTACTTCTTGGGATACTTGTAAAAAACAAATTACTGGTTTTGAAGGAGCCCAATACAAAGCTTTTATAGATAAAAAAGAAGCTGAAATAGCTTTTACTAAAAGCTATCATGAATACAAAGGAAAGGACACTAAAAAAGTTGTTTTATCTTCTGTTGAAAAAGCTAAATATGGCACGCCTCTTTTAGAAAGTATTTCTGTTGATGCTGCTTGTGCTGGTAATCCTGGAAAAATGGAATACCGTGGTGTTTTGACTCATAGTAAAAAAGAAATTTTTAAAATGGGGCCTTTTAATAATGGTACCAATAATATTGGTGAGTTTTTAGCTTTAGTGCATGGTATTGCTTTATTAAAAAGTAAGAATATGCATGAACTTCCTATTTATTCGGATTCTAAAATTGCAATGAGTTGGGTTAAGAAAAAACAATGTAGAACCAATGTTGTTTTTGATCAAAGAAACAAAGATATCTTAGATTTAATTAAACGTGCCGAAAAATGGCTAAAAGAAAACTCTTTTAAAAACCCTATATTAAAATGGGAAACTAAAGCTTGGGGAGAAATTCCTGCTGATTTTGGAAGAAAATAAAAAACCGAGTATATAGATAGAACATATACTCGGTTTTGTATTTCATTTAATCTCCCAAGACTATTTAATAGCCATTTTAGTTTCTTCTTTCCAAGTTTGCACACTTGCAATAACATTATTACTATAGTCTATTTCTGTTAAACCTTCTTCTTTCCAGATAAACCATTTACCTGTTTTCTTTCCTGCATTATAATGTGCAATTGCTGTTTTATTTCCTTTTGTATCAAAAGAAATCCATGTCCCTGTTAGCTTCTTATTTTTAAAGAAACCTTGCTCTTTTACTTTACCATCCTTGTAGAAATAAGTTGCTTTAACTAAATCTCCTGATTTCTCAAATTTTGGTTCTGTATTTTGAGCTTGTAAAAATGATATTGATAAAATACAAGCGGCTATTATTAATTTCTTCATATGTAAACTTTTAGGGTTAACTACTAGTATTCCAAATATATAAAAAAATTTACATATTTGAAACATTTGCGTAACATTAATTTAACATTGGAGTTTATTCTCATTTAGATTCTTAAAAAAACAATTCAAAAATGAGTATATTTATATGGTATTAATCATTTAAAAAAATTATTATGGCAGTAATGAAAGTTATCGAGATTTTAGCGAATTCAGAAAAAAGCTGGGAAGATGCCACCAAAAAAGGTATTGAACAAGCTTCTAAGTCTATTAAAGGTATTAAATCTGCTTTTGTCCAATCGCAAAGCGTTGTGGTAAATAATGATGAGGTAACTGAATTTAGAGTAAACTTAAAAGTTACTTTCGAAGTAAAGTAACCATATATTAACTAACTACTATAAAACGATATTGTTTTCAATATCGTTTTTTTATTGCAAACAAATTTACATCGATTCTAGTACTTTTTCCTTTTAACTTTTATATGTAGAGAAAAGTATGTTTTAAGAATCATTCTATAAAGATTAATTTTTTATATATGTTTGTGTAAATAATATTAAAAAATTTAGCAACTAAAAGTTCTAAAGCCACAATTAATCAACTTAAAACAAATAATAATGACCTATTTTCAGCTATTTTTCATTGCTCTTGTAGCCTTAATTCACATTTATATCGTTATTTTAGAAATGGTTTTATGGACAAAACCTAAAGGGATAAAAACTTTTGGATTAAAATCAAAAGAATTTGCAGAGGAAACTAAAGTTCTTGCGGCGAATCAAGGTTTATACAATGGTTTTCTAGCTGCTGGTTTAATCTGGTCGTTACTTTCTGAAAAAACAGATGTTGCTCTTTTCTTTTTATGTTGTGTTTTTATTGCTGGTGTTTACGGGGCATATTCTACCAAAAAACCTAGAATATTCTTTGTGCAATCTATACCTTCTTTAATAGGTATATTGTTATTGTTGCTGTAAATTTGCCATACTTTTTAAAAAACTAACGCTACTCACTTTTTATTAATTTTTTAAAAACTTAAACATGAAAGAGTATTTAGATAAGTTTCAAAGCTTATTAATTGATTACACCCCAAAAGTATTAACTGCTTTAGCAATTTTAATCGTAGGGTTATTTATTATTAAATTTATTGTTGGTGCCTCTAGAAAACTAATGAACAAACGCAATGTAGATGTTACGCTACAAAAGTTTTTAGGTGATTTAGTTAGCTGGTCTTTAAAAGCCCTACTATTTGTTACTGTAATCTCTAACTTAGGGGTTGCTACAACTTCTTTTGCTGCTATTATTGGTGCTGCTGGTCTTGCTATTGGTTTAGCTTTACAAGGTTCACTATCTAACTTTGCTGGAGGTGCTTTAATAATGATTTTTAAACCTTTTAAAATTGGTGACTTAATTGAAGCACAAGGTATAACTGGAACTGTAAAAGAAATTCAAGTTTTTACAACTCATTTAAACACACCTGGTAATAAATTAGCTATTATCCCAAACGGAACTTTGTCTAATGGTAACATTATTAATTATACAGCTGAAGGTAAATTAAGAGTTGATTTAACTTTTGGCGTTTCTTATGACGCCGATATTAAACAAACTAAAGAAGTTTTGATGAACGTATTAACATCAAACCCTAAAATATTAAAAGACCCTGCTCCTACTGTAAATGTTTCTGAATTAGCAGACAGTTCTGTAAACTTTGCTGTAAGGCCTTGGACAGATGTAGCTAATTATTGGGATGTTTATTTTGAAACTACCGAAAACGTAAAAATAGCTTTAGATAAAGCTGGTATAGAAATTCCATATCCACATGCAGTGGAAATTCAAAAAGAAGGTTAAACTTTTTTCTTTTCTGGAATAGCAACAAAATCTTTTAAATAAAAAGGTTCAAAATAAGCGACATCTTCGATGTCGTTTTTTTTGTATTTACTATAACTCAATTGAGCCATTTCTTTTGATGATGGAAATTTACCTTCAACAAATATTGCATTCTCATGCACTATTATTTCTTTACATTTGGCTGCTCCGTCTCCTAAGAAATAAACTTTTCCTTTTAACAACTCTTCTTTAAAAGAATCTTCATTTATTATTTCTGCTTGTATTTCTCTTTTTTGCTCATACGATGAATTATATACTGCTGAATACACTTCCATTCTACGTGCATCTATCATCGGTACTATCATTCCTTCTTCAACCTCTATACTATGTGCTAACGATTTTAAGGTCTCTATAGATATTAAAGGCTTGCCTATAGCATAGCTAAGTCCTTTTGCTGCTGAAACTCCTATACGAAGTCCTGTATATGACCCTGGTCCTTTACTTACAGCTATTGCATCTATTTTATTTGCATCTATTTTCAATTCATTATAAACCTCCTGAATAAAAGGATGTAATTTTTCTGCATGAGAATAATTACCTTCATTTAATTCTCTTATTGCTAAAACTTTTCCGTTTTCTGCTATACTCACTGAACAGTTTTTGGTAGCTGTTTCTATATTTAAGATTAATGCCAAACTAAAAATACTTTTTTTGCAAAGATACATTATAATGAAAAACCTCGTTAATTAAAAATTAACGAGGTTTTCTATTTTATCTATTTTTTTAATTAGTCTACTATCGATTCTCCGAAATAGAACTTTAATACTTTTGTCTTAAATACATAATCGTATTTAGCTCTAATCATTGCTCCTTCTGCATTTACTAAACGATTACGTACTTGATCAAAATCAAACTGTGTCATAGAACCATAATCGTAACTTACTTGCGCGTTTTTAAAAGCCTCCTTTTGTGCTTCTAATGAGATCTCAGCTGCTTCAAAAGTTTTAGCTGCAGCTTTTGCATCTAAAAACGAAGTTTCAATTTGTTGTTCTAATTTTAGCTTTTCACTTTCTAAAGTAAGTTCACTTTGCTCTTTATTTATAATTGATTTTACAACTCTATTTTTTGTTTGAAAACGGTTAAATATCGGCACATTTAAATTTAAGCTAAATCCATACCCAAGGTTATCACTTAATTGTGTAAAGAACCTATTTGTTCTTGATCCAATTGTTCCATCTGGATTTTGGAAATTAATAATATCTTTTTCTCCCAAAACTGTTTGATAAGATGTATTAACTCCAGCATTAAATGATAATGATGGTAAAAACGAGCTTTTTGCTATTTTAATATTTAAATCCGCATTCGTTAAATTCAGTTTAGCTTTCGCTATTTCTGGTCTGTTTGTTAAAGCTTTTTCATAAACTGTTTTTGAATCACTATATAATAATGCTGCTGAAGGTGAACCTACGTCCATTTTAGCAACCTCAAAACCTTGACTTGAAACCTGTAATAATTGAGATAAATTTAACAATGCTAAATTTAAACTATTCTCTTGTGTAACAACATTTTGAAGATCATTAGTTGCTGTAGATTGCACATTTAACAAATCTCCTTTTGGTATTGCTCCTGCTTCAAACTGTGCTTTTGCTCTATCTATTTGTTTTTTACTAATCTCAGATTGTATTAGTGCTACAGATAAATTTTCTTTTGCAAATAGTACATTAAGATATGTATTAACTACTCGCAATGAAATATCATTTTTTATAAATTCTAAATCTAAATTAGCACTTTCAACTCCAAGCTTCGCTTGCTTATAAGTATTTAAGTTTCTATACCCATTAAATATGGTCGTATTAGAGTTTAAACCAAAGCTATTACCTCTTGTATCTCTAGAGATTCTAGAACCACTTTGACCAATAAAAGATCCAAAATTCAATCTTTGCGAAGCTGAACCTGTTAAATCAGGTAAAAAATTTCCTTTCGTAATGGCAACATCTTTTTCAGCTAATTGAACACTAAGTTCGTTCTGCTTAACTGTAATGTTGTTTTTTAAAGCATGATCAACGCATTCTTTAAGTGTCCATTGTTTTTGAGAAAAACTTGCTAGTGAGATAAATAAAGCTCCTAATAGTACAATTTTTGTTTTCAAGACGAGTATTTTTTTGTTTATTATAGTTTGTCAATTGGTGTTCCAAAAAAGAATAAAAAGACAACTTTTTGAAAACTAATCTGTTACCTATTTTTCAATTTCTTTTAACTGTTTGATTCTGAACATTATTATAGTCAAAACCGAACAATTTTTTTTACTGTTTTTATATGACGACTAAAAATAGAATATGTTACAAAAAAAAACTCTTATTGGACTGTTAATTTTTTGAAGCCTTTTTATGACGGTATATAAAATAAAATAATAATCCTACTAAGATATAAGGAAACACCATTAAATATGTTATTCCATTATTAACTCCTTCTGCCATCGATTCATTTCCTCCTTCTACCACAGCTTTACACATTGCACATTGTGCTACCCCGTTTACAGAGACTAATAATACTATTATTACAATAAGCTTTTTAAACATAATATGGTGATATCATTAAATACACTACTACTCCTGTTACGGCTACATACAACCACAAAGGGAATGTAATTTTAGCTATTTTTTTATGCTCAGGAAACTTCCCTAAACGTGCTCTCATAAAAGTAATTAACACAAAAGGAATAACTATTATAGACAATACTATATGCGTTAATAAAATAAATAGATATACATATTTTATTATCCCTTCCCCTCCAAACTTTGTTGAATCTGAAGTCATATGATATGCTACATACATTACTAAAAACAACGCCGAACACACTATTGCTGTTGTATTTAATTGCTCGTGTAATTTTTTATTTCCTTTTTTAATGGCTACCACCGATGCTATAAGTAATACTGCTGTTAGCCCATTTATACTTGCATATATAGGAGGTAAAAAGCTTAAAGGTTCTACATTAGGTATTTTGACTCCAAATAAAGCTGCTACTGCCAATGGTATTACAATAGACACTATTGTAATAAATCTTTTATATTTTTTTTCTTCAACACTCATATTACTCTTTTAATAATAACTTTATGTCTTCTTTTAATTCTTGAATTTGATTTCCGAAACCATGTTCTTCTAACGCTCTATAATACCCTATTGGATTCCCATGTTCATCATAACGTGAGCAGATATATCCATCTTTGTCTACTAAAGCAAATAAGCCTGAGTGCTCAAATCCTCCATGAGAAACCTCTCCTTTCCCTACAAACAATTTAAATCCTTCATTTGATAACTTGTACACCACATCTTCTGATTTCCCTGTAAGCATGTGCCAATTTTTATGGTTTATTCCATTTCTTTTAGCATACTCCCTCAATTGCTTTGGTGTGTCTATCTCTGGTGTTATAGAAAACGATGCAATTCCAAAGTTAGGATTCCCCATAAACTCATTTTGAACCTCTACCATTCTTGCATTCATTATTGGGCAAATTGTTGGACAGGTTGCAAAGAAAAATTCTACAACATATACCTTATCTTCAAAATTTTTATTTGATATAGTCTCTCCATCTTGATTTATGAATTCGAAATCAGGAACCTTATTATATTTATATAAATCAGCTTTTTGAAAATGTTTTACAATTTTTGGTACCGAATAAATTCCAAATAATAATATTATAAACGAAATTCCTACGTATGAATAGTTATTTTTTTTCATTTGAAATGCTATTTGTTCTTCTATCTTCACTTCTGTTATTTTTCTTCAAAGCCATTTTATACTCCACTAAAACAACACTTACATCATCAATCATATCATTTTTAAGTTCAGCTACAGATTTCATGGTATACCCGAATAAATTTTTATCTTCTAGACTTTTAATTGTTGACTTACCTCTTCTTAAATTATATTCTTTATCTATAATATAAGCTTTTGGCGAATGAAATTTTTCATCCAAAGGATTTGGAGTTTTAAAACTTTCGTGTAATGCTTGCATTTCTTCAGTAGAAGCAAAAATAAAATTCCATCTACTTAAATCTGTGTTAACGCTTAGCATTTTTTTCAAATCATCTATAGCTTCTTTTTGACTCTCATGAACTAAAGAAATCATCTGAAAACTCACATAATTAGAAAATTTATTATAAATTTTTTCCTTTAAATTATATACTTCTCCTTTTGCTAAGTCAATATCGTTTCCTAAAAAAGAAACTACAGTAACTCTTTTATCAAAAGTGAAATTTTTATCAATTAAAGAAATATCAATTACATCTTTAGTTACTATTGGTAATTTCCCAAAATTATGGGTCCCAATTTGCAATAACATATAAAATAACACTGGCACAATAAACAGTGCAAATAAGACAATGTGTTTTTTTGAAATCTTCATTCTATTATAAATTAAAGACAAAAAAAGGTGGTTAAAACCACCTTTTTTTAAATTCTTATAAAATTACCATTTTACTAATGGCGCTAATGTTTCGTGTAAATAATCTCCTTCTATCAATACAATGAATAACAAGTATGATATTAAGAATACAGCTGTCCAAACAATGGCTCTTCTAAACCAAGTTTTTTCTGCTTCTAAGTGCATAAATGCCCATGCAATATAATATGCTTTCGCTATTGTTAAGATAATGAAAATCCAGTTTAACCAACTAGTTCCCCATCCATGTAAATGCAATGATGCTGGTTTAACAATACCTAACCCAACTTCAACAGTTGTTATAATTGTTAAGATTGCTAAAACAATCCAAATTCTTTTTTTATTCGATTCGTGTGCGTGACCCATTTTTACTATCGTTTTTTAATTATACTAAGTAGAAGAAGGTAAATACAAATACCCAAACTAAATCTACAAAGTGCCAATATAAACCTACTTTTTCAACCATTTCATAATGTCCTCTACGTTCGTACGTACCTAACACTACATTAAAGAATATGATTATATTAATTAAAATTCCTGAAAATACGTGGAATCCGTGAAATCCTGTAATGAAGAAAAAGAAATCTGCAAAGATTGGATTACCATATTCATTTACATGTAAGTTTGCTCCTTCAACAACTTGATTTGCTAAAGCTAATTTTGCTAAACTCTCTTCTCTAGATAATATTATCTTTTGTTTTGTTTCTGGATTTAATCTTTCAGTTCTAATTAACAAAGAAGGATCTGCTTTAAATGCTTCCTGAACTTGTGCTACTGAATATTGAGAAATAGTTGGTTCTTGATCAAACCACAATCCATTTTTACGAGTATGATGAATTCTATCATCTTTTCTATCTGCATGTACAAAATCAGCTAATGCTATCTGATGTCCATCCTTCACAAATTGTAAAATATGATTGTTACTTGTTTTAACTGCTCCGTATGAACCGTTAATAAAGTTTTTCCACTCCCATGCTTGCGATCCTACGAAAATAATACCGAAGATAATTGTTGCAAACATATACCAAGCTACTTTCTTTTGTTTCATTTGATGACCTGCATCTACCGCTAACACCATAGTTACCGACGATACAATTAAAATAAATGTCATTAATGCTACATAATACATTGGTGCGTGTACACCATGCAACCCTGGAAAGTGGGTAAATACCTCATCGGCTATTGGCCAAGAGTCAATAAATTTAAAACGTGTTAAACCGTACGCTGCTAAAAAACCTGAAAATGTTAATGCATCTGATACGATAAAAAACCACATCATCATTTTACCATAACTAGCGCCAAATGGTTTTGCACCACCTCCGCCCCAGGTCTCTTTGTTGTCAGAATTTACAGCAATATTTGCTCCCATAAATCTCTTTTTGTTAATTTTTGTTAAAACAGTGCGCCAAAATTACGCATTTTTCATCATCTTATGAAATAGAAAAAGAAAAATAGATAAATCCATAATACATCTACGAAATGCCAAAAGATTGCACCTAACTCAAACCCAAGCATATCCGCTGATGAATATTTCTTTTTAAAATGATTATAAATTACTATTAATAATACGATTACCCCTGCTAACAGGTGTAATACGTGTAAAAATGTTATTCCTATTATAAAAGACGTAGATACTGTACTTTCTGGTCCAGTAAAATATAATCCTACAGCTTTTAACTCGTTAAATCCTACATATTGTTGCCATACAAAGCCTAATCCTAGCACTAAAGTGGCTAACAACAGCATAAATGACACTTGAATTTTGTCTTTTCTTAAAAATTTTTGCGACAGTATTAATGTTATACTACTCATTACAATTAATACGGTACTTATATAAAATGCCTGTGGCAAATCGAAAGTAACCCAATCTTCACGGTTCATACTTATTACATAAGCACTTGTTAGACCTGCAAAGAACATTACCATACTTATCATCGAAATCCATAACATTGGTTTCGCCGATTTTCGTCTACCTACTTTTAACTCTTCTTGTAAAGTTTGTTCACTCATTAGTGTAAAAATTTATCTACCACATATATTATGGGTACTATCGTAATGTAAAAAACACTTGCAAGCATTAATTTACGTGCATCGGTGTTTTTTTCTGTTTTATATAATTGAAATGCATAATACAACATTAACAACCCTAATAATAATATAATAACTGCTGTTACTGGATATATATAAAAGTTTCCTGTTACTTTTAATACCGGTGCTACCGACATTAATATCATAATACAGGTATAAAATATAATTTGCACAATAGCTCCTTTGTCTTTTTTATCCATAGGCAACATATGCAGTCCTGCCTTATTGTATTCTTCGTATTGCAACCAACCTATTGCCCAAAAGTGTGGGAATTGCCAAAAAAACTGAATCATAAATAAAAACCCTGCTTCTATTCCAAATTCTCCTGTTGCTGCTACCCATCCTAACATAAAAGGAATGGCTCCTGGTATTGCCCCTACAAAAACAGCTAAAGGTGTTACCGCCTTTAATGGTGTATAGGCACTTGTATATAAAAATATTGAAATAGCTCCAAATAAAGCACATTTTGGATTTATTGCATACAATATTGCAATTCCTGCTATGGTAAAGACACTTGCTATTAGTAATGCTGCTGTTACAGACATTCTTCCTGCTGGCAATGGTCTGTTTTTTGTACGTTGCATTATAGCGTCTATATCTTTTTCTATTACTTGGTTAAATGCATTTGATGCTCCTACCATTAAATAGCCTCCAATAGCTAATAATATTATAGTCGTATAATTTATTGTTTCCGCTCCTAATAAATATCCTGTAATAGATGTGAATACTACACTAACCGATAAGCCAACTTTTGTTAATTGCTTAAAATCGTTAAAGACTGATTTTAAAGAGGTTTTTGTATGTACAGATGAAACAGTGCTCACTTCTTATTTTAAAAATTTTTGCAAAGGTATTTCTTTCTTATGTAACTGCCATAAAAATTATTAGTAATTAAATTTAAAAAAAATAAAAAAGTGCTTTGTAATTAGAAAAATGGTGTTATATTTGCACCCGCATTCGGAGCAATGCACAAGTTCTTTAAAATAATTTTTGACTACGCGAAAGTAGCTCAGGGGTAGAGCATCACCTTGCCAAGGTGGGGGTCGCGGGTTCAAATCCCGTCTTTCGCTCAATCCTTTTAAGAGATATTAAGCTGAAGTGGTGGAATTGGTAGACACGTTGGACTTAAAATCCAATGGACTGTAATGTCCGTGCGGGTTCAAGTCCCGCCTTCAGTACCAAGCCTCGCTTTTATTAGCGAGGCTTAATTTTAAAAGTAGTCAAAAAGATATATATAGCATTAACCATGCTGAAGTGGTGGAATTGGTAGACACGTTGGACTTAAAATCCAATGGACTGTAATGTCCGTGCGGGTTCAAGTCCCGCCTTCAGTACTAAACCTTAACATTTATTTGTTAAGGTTTTTTTATTTAACAAATTAACTTCTCCTGCTTATTTTCTTTTAATACTCATTATCCCTCCTCTACCATCATCCATTTCCCTGTACTTTCATCCCTTTCAAAAGAAAAACCATAAGGAGCTAACAAATTTGATTTAATCTCTTTATCTATCTTTATTAATTGCTCTGATGTTATTAGTTTAAAATTATCAGGATTATCTAGATAATCTTCATCTTCATTACCTGAAAAAATCCTCCAACCACTATCCTCTTCATAACTAGCCTCCTCCCTATACATCCACGAAGGAAGTTCTTTCTCTTTTAAAACTTTATTACTTGTAAAAACTGCTCCTATCTTTAATTCCATTTTCAATTTATTTATATTATTAAGCCATTACTTTCATTAGCTAATAAAATAGCTCTTTTGTTTGTAATAATCGTTTATTTCTTTAAGCATCAACCTTAACTTTCTTATAGCTGTTATTACCAAACGACGCAATTGTTTCGACACAAGGTTAAAACCCTTTTGAAACCATCAGCGAACTTCGCTGGTCTAATAAAAACTTTACAGAGCCATCAACGGGCTTCGCTGAAGCTTTTGTAAGTAAACAATATGCTCAGCGAACTTCGCTGACACAATAAAAACAATACGGAACCATCAGCGAACTCCGTTGGAAGTAAAAACCTAACAAAAACGGATCTCGCGGATTTTAAATACGTGAGAAACTATAAAACTGTAAGTATACTTATTATAAATAGCTCTTTATAACTAAAGTAATACCTATACCTTTCTTAGTACTGTTACAGTTACACTTTCTAAATCTGTATAATTTATGGCTGTACTAAAAACACATTCTACCATAATACAAATAAAAACCACGTTATAAACAATTTATAACGTGGCAATATCTTTTTTTTAAATATAATTACTCATACTCGGCACAAAAGACTTTACTTTATTCACTTTCTTTTGTTTATTTATTTAGCTGTCCAGAGAACACATAGTACAGCCACATAATAACCCCATATACAGAAGCTATAGTTTCATTTTTATCTTTATGAAAAGATATTTCACAAGTATTGTTACCTAACTATATACAATCGAGTATGCTAAATACTTTATTACTCTATTCATTTTCATTAATTTATTTTAAATCTAATTCAAGAAGCAACACTATTTTATTGAAATCTGCAGCACTATTTATAACTTTTCTATACTCTTCATATTGAGAAACACTTATTATATTCTTTCTATAATGTTCGTTTGCTATAATCTTTAACTTATTATCTATTAACTTAAAAGATGATTTAAAAGAAAAGAATTCTTTTCCGTTTTCAGAATAAGAGTTATTTATATTAAGATCTTCTAGATTTGTTATTTTATATCCTTTAGGTATATTTACATTAATTGTACGAAAGTAACTTCTTTGAAATTTTTCTTCTAGAGACAAAACCCTTTCTTTCTCTTGGTATAACTGCATTTGCATACCAATTAACTCTCCTAATTTAAACAAATATTTTCTTCCTGCTTTTTCCACAAAAGCTTCTGAGCTAAAATTGACAATAAATTGTAGTGGCTTTACCCCAAACAATTCTGGCTTGTCATTAACTAGTTTTTTACTTTTTATTTCAATGTTTTTATTAATGCTTTTTGCTAAACCATCAATTAGCTCATCTCTTTTTTCTCCTTTTATTAAATGAATAAATGGTTGAATATCCATCGCGTAATAACCATTAAACGACCTATCTAATTGTATATTATTTTTTAACAAATCACCTTCTTCAAAATCAACATTTACAAACATTGAATCAAATGTTTTATCTGATTTTACTGGCTTTATATATTTAATCTTACCTACTGCTGATTTAAATTCTCCTATTTTAACTTCTTTAACAAATAACCCATAATTATCTGTTTTATATGCAGCTGGAAAACCAAATCTACTTTCAAAATCGTTGGGTGACAAATACAATTTAGTTCTTGGAAAGTAAATTAAAAAATCTGTAAGAAAGTTATTTGCTTCAAAATTTTCATCAAATTTAACCTCTCTCCTATCACTTGTTATAACTAATTCGTGTTTTATTTTTAAAGTTCTTAATAAGGAAATATATAATTTTAAAGCTCCTGTTTCATTCATCACTCTTTTAACAAGAATCTCATTTAAATCTTTCAAGTTTTTATCAGCCTCATTAGATATAAATAAATTTGTTTTAATATAATAATCCAACTTTCTAACAACGCTTTCTTCATCTTTAACATTTTCTAATGACAAATCAGTAATAAACTTGTTAAGCAACTGAACCGTCTTCTTTTTATATTCTGGATAATAAAAAGCATATAAGTTTTGAGAAACCCTATTGTATGATGTTATATCTGATACTTTTGTAGCTGTGTTTTTATCTAACTTGTAAACAATAGCTCCTTTAGATGCATTGTAAGCCGAAAGATTTTCCTTTTCAATACCCTTTATTTCTTTTAAATGAAGTTTCCAATTATTTTTCTCTTTTATAATTGTGTCTTCAACTATTGATGGTAAATTATTATAACTTTTGAATTTAAAAATTAAATTTTTAGGCGAAAACAAATCAAACTCTACAACTTTTTTATCATATGATGATTGTAAGTTAATTTTTCTTCCACTATATACAGGAGTCTTTTTCACTACGTAAATAAACTCTATAAAACTTCCTTTTTCTATTCCTTCAAAAGCAAAGTATTTATATTTTTTACCCGTTTCCTCATCATTTGCTGTTAATATTTTAGACTGATCTAAATTGATCACCTCTCCTTCTTTTGTAACCACCCGAGCTTTATGAACTTCTAAATTAGAAGTTGAAGAATATGGTAAATAAATTTTATTATAATCTTCTATTTTTTCATCTGAATTTAGCCATAGTACTTTGTGCTCTAAAAAATATTCAATTAATGAATTCTCTTCAAAATAAAACTCAGTAACAATTTTTTCTTTAATCGCTACCATCTTTTTATTACTTTCTTTTTCTATTTTATAGTTTGGAGTTTTATCCCAATCATAATTTTTAAAAAAAGGAAGTTTCTGTGAAAATGTAGCTTGTAAGCTTAGTAACAGTGTGACTATTATTAATATCGAATATTTATTTTTCATAGGTATTTATTTTTTTAATACAATTATTTCTTTATAGCTTTTTTCAATCTTTTCTATTTGTTTATTAACTTCTTTTTGTTCTTCTAAATTCAAGGTTAAAAAATTCAGTTCTATAACTTGGTTATATATTATCTTATTCTCTTTTAATTGAAAACTAATATTACATCTCATTAATTTATTTGAAACTAACACATTTTCTGGTAAATAATCTACTTTATAACCTTCAGGGATTTCTAACACAGTATAAAAACTATAATATTTTTTATAATCAAATTCTTTTTCTGTTTTTCGTTTCTTTTCCGTTTTAAATTTTGACAACTCTTTATTTAAATTTAGATTAAAATAAATTTCGTCTCCTAGTTTTTTGAAATAATTATCTATTTCGAAACTATAGTTCACAACAAAATCCTCATCATAATTATACTTATCAATTTCTTTAAAATTTTTAATCAGAAATTTATTATTTCCTTTTTTAAGTTTCCAATTATAAAATTCTTTTAACTTAGACTGTGAATTTTCATTTTCTAATTCCTGGAAGTAATTAATTTTTGGATACCCAGAAATTGTAGTTTTTGAGTTCCCAATTATATTGTTATCTAACACTTTAATGTATGTAGAATCTATAACAGCATTACTTTGTGCTGCTATTATTGGCACTTTTTTTACTTTAAACTTATCTCCATAAGAAATTAGCACTTCTTTTCCTTGTATAAAGGATGTAGGTATCCCTAATTTAACATACCTCCCTGTAGCATCTAAAAAATATGTCTTTCCATTATTTTCATAAGTAAGTATCATGTGATTATCTACAATTGGTGTTGGCACTTCTTTATAAGAATAAGGAATACTTCTTGTACCTACCCAAGTTAAATTTCCTTTTAAACCTGCAATTTCTAACATTTTAAAAAGAATACTTGAATTATCTTTACAATCACCATACTTCTTTCTAAAAACATCATTAGATTCCCTCGGTATAAAACCTCCTAAAGCATATTCAAAAGCTATATATTTAATGTTTTTTTGTGTCCAATAATAGATAGCTTTTACTTTTTCTAAATCACTTTTTTTATTTAAAGTAATTTCAGTTACTATATCTACTAATTCTTTACTTGGTTTCTCTTTATTTACATTTTCTACTAAAGAATAATACCAATTATATAAATCTGAAACTTCTCCAAGAAGTTTTTTTGTCTTCTTTTTATTTTTATAGGTAGTAATTATTGGAATTATATGTGGCAGTATACTTTTGTAGCTTGGTGAATCATCTTCAAAATCATACTTATTTTTATTCTTTAATTCCCATTTATAAATTGTTTTCTTCCTTTTTTCTTTCTTGGAAAATAAAATATTCTCATTACCAACATTAAATTTTTTAAATTTTAAACCTATCCCTTTATCTACAATTATTGTTACTTTATTTTTTATTATAGGAAAATAATCTGCAAAATAAAAGGGACTTATAAATCGAGGGTTTTTTACTTTTTCAATATAATGCAGTTTTGACTTCGATCCTTTTTTTAAATTTGGATATATGAAACTTAGCGCTTTAGTATCATCATAAAATGATTGACTTAAATCATCTTTCTTTTTGAACTCCTTTACTTTTGACTCTTTGTATTTCCCTTTTTCATATGAAAATGAAGATGCTGAGATTTTTTCCAATTCAAAAAAAGATGAGTATTTTAATACTTTTTTAGAACCATAAGTTGCAGATTCATTTAAATACAAATCCTCTTCAATAAATTCTTGTTTAATATCAAATTCTTCACCTGTTAACTTTATAGTAATTATGATCTCTTGATTTAATCTTACTTTTCTAGAGTTTGGATATTGTTTACTATATTTTTTATATTCTTCTGAATATTGAGAATAAACAGTTATGGAAAGTAAAAAAAAAATGACTGTAACGAAATACTTATTATATTTTTTCAATTCCAGTAATTTTATCATTAAAATATTTTATCCTTTTTTTAAGCTTCCCTTCTTTATTATAAAATTTACCAACTCCTTGTAATAAATTATTTAAATATTTTTTCTCTTCTTTTTTTTGGCCATTTTCGTAATACTTTATAGCTTTCCCATGTCTAATTCCATAACTATATTCAACCTCTTCCTTCAATTTACCATTTAAAAAATATTCTTTTTTCACACCATTATATTCTCCATCTATAAATATAATTTCATCCTCAACATTCTCATTATAAAAATACGATTTATAAGAATTTACTAAATCTCCATTTTTATATTCCATTATTTTTGATTTTTTCCCATTATCATAAAATGCTAAAATTTTACCAGTTTCATTTTTCAATTCTATCATAGGAAATTCTTTCCCATCTTTATCCAAATAGCTATAACCTATTAACCTCCCATAACTGTAAAAACGAACAAGTTGTAATCTTCCCGATGGATCATAAAACTCCATCCTTCCATGCAATTTATCTTCTAAATATTTCTTTACAAGCTCTTTCTTTCCATTCTTAAAATAACTAATATGAGTTCCTATATTTACACCATTGCTATAATAATACTCATCTTCTATTTCTCCTGTTTTATAATAATTAATACAATTACCATTAAGGTTTCCATTAAGATAATTCACCTTGCTTTCTACTTCTCCTGTATCATAATACCAAATCCAAGGCCCATTTTGCTTTCCGTTCACATAACTTCCTACTACTCTTTTATTTCCACTAAAATAAAACTCCTTGTACAAACCATGTATAACTCCATTTAGATAAGTGTTGTTTGTTTTAATTTCGCCATTAAAATGTTTAGAAATAATTGAATACTCATTATTATTAGATTGATAATTTATTTCTTCAAAAGAGATCCCTTTTTTATCAAAAATTATTTCGGAAACAAGCTCTCCAAAATTCATTTTAGATTTAGAAACGAGTTTTCCATCTCCTCCAAAATACTCTTGACTCCCATGCAATTTTCCTTTATGAAAAAAATTAATTGATTGAATAGTTCCATCTGAATAATAATATCTCCATTCTCCATGCTCAGACCCTTTCTTATACCAACCTTGAACACTTACTTTTCCATTTAGGTGGTAACCTATATAATACCCCTCAATAATATCATCCTTATAAGGTGTTATAGATTGCTTGCTTCCATTATTATAATAATGAAAATAATCTCCACTAGTTTTATTTTCTATATAATTTCCTTCCCCAGTAAGAACTCCATTATCTGAGTAAAACTTCCAGTTTCCTTTTTTCCCTCCAGAAATATCGTACAACCCTTCTGTTGTTTTATTTCCTGTTGGTGAAAGCCCTTCATAATAAAACTCTCCTCCTTTCTTTTTCACCTCTTTTACAATTCCTCCTTTTTTATTGTAAAATTTGTAAGCAACTATATTTCCTTTACGATATGTATGCTCATAATATAATTTTCCGTCTGTATCATAATACTTATAAAAACCAGACAGCTTTCCTTTTTTGTAAGTAAACTCGCTCTTTAATGTACCATTGAAATAATATACCTTCCAATCTCCATCATAAAGTCCTTCTAGGCTTTGTCCCTCTTCACTTAACTGACCGTTTGTATAGTATAATTTATAACGTCCATTTAAATTACCATTTAAATAATGTATTTCCGAAGCTATTTGTTTATTAAAATGATATTTTGTTTCAATTCCATTAATCTTACCTCCAATATAGTTTGCTTTAGCATATATATTTCCATTAACATAGTATTCGATTTTCTCTCCATCTATTAGCCCTTTTTTATATGGAATATTATATTCAAGTATTTTTTCTCCTACTTTAAAATACGATTTATAAATACCATCTAACTCTCCATCTTTAAAATACTTTTCTTCTAATAAAGCCCCTTTATTATTATAATATTTATATTTACCTTCTAATTTATTGTCTTTATAGGTTGCATCTACATAATGTTTTTGATTTTTATGTAACATTAAATTTTTTCCATTCAATTTTCCCTCTTCATAAAAAGCTGTTTCTTTAACCTTATCTAAACCATTATACCAAGTCCATTTATCTATTTTTTTTCCTGAATCGTCAAAATTTCCTTTAGCTATCAATAATCCATTTTCGTTATAATATTCCCAATAACCTATATTAATTTCATTATTTAATTTACCAATAGCATTTACATAAGTATCATTATAACTATAAGTGACTTTTTGCTTCTTTCCATTAAAAAGAATAGTATTTTGCCCAACAATACTAGCCCATTTTATCTTGAATTTTTCCAAAAAAGCTATAATGTTTTTTGTTTTTTTATCAATAATTTTTTTAAAATCAGGATTCTCTACTGAATAAGACAGCGTATAAGTAAAATCATCGAAATAATTATTTTCAGCTATCCATTTATATATAGGAACATATTTTTTATCCCAAAAACCTCCATCCCCTTCAAAACTCTTCAATTGCTGAATCATTGCATGATTTTGTCTTGTTAGTGCTATATTAATTTTATTTTCAATCTTATAATTTTTCCCGATTGTCATTTTACTATCTAACACTAAATCAATATCTTCATAAGAATCATCCGCATCTAATAATTCAACGTCTTCATTTTTCTTATTTATATTTTTAGCTGTAACTATATTATTAAGAGATTTAAGAATAGTAAAAGCTCCTTCTCCATCAGGCTCTAAAAGCAAATAAAGATTAAAACACATTAAAGCTTGTGTAATTCTTTCTTGTTTATAAAATATATTCCCCATTTGCAAATGAGGTTTTTTATACATTGGATTTAAAGTAATACACATTTTATATGCAGACAAAGCTTCATTCAACTTTCCTTGAGTTTCAAACACAACCCCTTTATTAAACCATAATAAATAATTTTTAGGATAGGTTTTTATTCCTAAATTATAGGTACTTATTGCTTCTTTATACCTTTTAAGACTTGTTAATGCAACTCCTTTATTTATATAAAAACTTTCTTTAGAGCTTTCATGTTTATTATTTATTCCTTCGTTAGCAATTTTTATTACGTCTTCATATTTTTTTAATCTAAATAGATAATATGATTTTGAAGACAAAACATCATAATACATTGAGTCATTTTCATTAACCTTATTTAAAAGTTCTATCTTTTTAAGATCATCTATTTCTTCAGAGTCTTGGGCAATTGATTTTTTAATTTCTGTATAATCAATAAACGGAATTTTTTCTTGCGAGTTACACATGCTCGAAACAAGAAACATAGCAATTAATATTTTTTTCATAGTGCTAAAATAATTAAAATTATAAAAAGTAGTTACTCTTCATAATGAATAATCAATCATTAATTCAAATATTCTTTTTCTTTGTAATGTCCCTACTAAACCAACGTCTAAACTCACAGTTTAAAACAAACAAGCATGAAGAATTTATTATTAATATTAAGTTTATCTTTTTTCTTAACCTCTCAAGGTCAAACTTCTAATTTTAATTCACTTTTAAAAAAGCATGTAGATGCAAAAGGAAATGTAAATTACAAAGCCTTTAAAAAAGATGAGACAAAACTTAAATCCTACTTAAGTTACCTTAACAAAACAACACCTCAAAAAAATTGGTCAGCTACAAAAACAAAAGCTTTTTGGGTAAACGCTTACAATGCTTATACTATTCAGTTAATTTTAGATAATTACCCTTTAAAAAGTATTTTAAAAATTAAACAAAAAGGAAAAGATGCTTGGAACATTCCTTTTGCTAAAGTTGGTGGTAAAACATATACCTTAAACCATATAGAGCACAAAATTTTACGTAAAAATTTTAACGACCCAAAAATACATGTAGGTGTAAACTGTGCATCGGGCTCATGTCCTCAATTAGGTAATTTTGCTTTTACAGAAACTAATTACAAAGCTAAGACTATAGAATTAATGAAGAAATTTATTAACGACCCTAACAGAAATAAGATTAGTGAGCATAAAGTTGAACTTTCAAAAATATTTGAATGGTTTAAAGGAGATTTTACTAAAAAAGGTTCATTAATAGACTTTCTTAACAAATATTCAAAAATCAAAATAAGTCCTAAAGCAAAGATCAGATTCCTTGAATATGATTGGAGTTTAAACGGAAAGTAGTACTTTTATTTTTCAACTTAAAATAAACACATGTCTAAAACATATTACGATCCTGCCGACTTACGAAAGTTTGGGAAAATAACAGAATGGAATGAAGAACTTGGAAACAAGTTCTTTGATTATTATGGAAAAGTATTTGAAGAAGGTGCTTTAACCGCTAGAGAAAAAAGTTTAATTGCCTTGGCTGTAGCACATACAGAACAATGCCCATATTGCATAGATGCTTATACAAAAGATGGTTTACAACGAGGTATTACCAAAGAAGAAATGATGGAAGCTGTTCATGTTGGTGCCGCTATAAAAAGTGGTGCTACTTTAGTACATGGAGTGCAAATGATGAATAAAGTAAATAAGTTAGAAATGTAATTAATATAAAACCAATTAAAATGTCGACACAGCTACATCAGAAAATCAAATCACACTGCGAAAATCCACCAGCAAAGTACAACGATTTAAAAGTACTATTTTTAAACTGTACTTTAAATAGAACTCCTGTTTTATCGCATACTGAAGGTTTGATAAAAGTTGCTCAAAAAATTTACGAGGCAAACGGAGTTAGCACTAAAATTATTCGCCCAGTAGATTATGATATTCCAGCTGGTTTAGGTTTAGATATGTCTAATACTCCAGAATGGGATAAAGACGATTGGCCAACAATTCAAAAAGAAATTGATGCAGCCGACATTTTAATACTTTGTACTTCTGTATGGCTAGGAGAAAAATCTTCAGTTTGTAATAGAACACTTGAGCGCATGTATGGCTATACACATCAATTTAATAAAAAAGGACAATACAGAGATTATGGTAAAGTAGGTGCTACTTTAATTACGGGAAATGAAGATGGTGTAAAACACTGTGCCATGAGTATTTTGTTTTCTCTTTCTCATATTGGTTATACTGTACCACCACAAGCCGATGCAGGGTGGATGGGAGAAGCTGGTCCTGGTCCTTCTTATATGGATGAAGGTTCTGGTGGTCAAGAAAACGATTTTACCAACAGGAATACAACCTTTTTAGTTTGGAATACATTACATTTAGCCAGAATGCTTAAAGATAATGAAGGTGTTCCTGCCTATGGGAACTTACCTGATGAATGGGAAGCTGGATGTAAAGCAGGTTTTGATAGCCCAGAACATAAAAGATAAATATAATTTATAGTTATAACTAAATGAAAAAATCACTTTTAGCAAGAAATAACGATCTCGCAAATACGCAACGTCAATTAGATATTTTATCTAACGGAATTTTTGCTGATGGAGAATTACCAACGTTTGCTAAAAAAATAAAAGAGACAAATCAATTTCCTTTACGCCCAAATAAATTAGAGATTTTACAAATTAATTTGGGCTATATGTGTAATCAAGTTTGTGCGCATTGTCATGTAGATGCAGGTCCAGATCGTAAAGAGATTATGACTCAGGAAACAATGCAACAATGCCTAGATGTTATAAAAACTACGGGGGCTCATACTTTAGACTTAACTGGAGGTGCTCCAGAAATGAATCCTAATTTTAGATGGTTTGTAGAAGAAGCTTCAAAAGCAGGAATTAAAGACTTTATTGTTCGTTCTAATCTAACTATTATTAGAGCAAATAAAAAATATTATGACTTACCTGAATTCTTTAAAAAACATAATGTTCATGTAGTATCATCAATGCCGCATTGGACTCGTGGAAAAACAGATAAACAACGTGGCGATGGTGTTTTTGATAAATCAATAAAAGCACTTCAAATGTTGAATGAAGTTGGGTATGGAATTGAAAACTCTTCTTTAAAACTAGATTTAGTATACAATCCATCTGGTGCATTTTTACCAGGAGATCAGATCGCTTTAGAAGCAGATTTTAAAAAAGCTTTAAAAGACGATTTTAATATCGATTTTAATAACTTATTTGCTATAACCAATTTACCTATTAGTCGATTTTTAGATTACTTAATTGCTTCTGAAAATTACGAAGATTATATGTATGCATTAGTAGAAGCGTACAATCCTATGGCTGTAGAAAATGTAATGTGTACCAATACATTATCTATAAGTTGGGATGGTTATTTATACGATTGCGATTTTAATCAAATGCTGAATTTAAAAGTAGCTAGTAAAGTAAAACATATTTCAGAATACAACGAAGAGCTTATTCAAAATAGAAATATTATTATCAACCAACATTGTTACGGTTGTACAGCTGGTGCAGGAAGTAGTTGCCAAGGAACTGTAGCTTAAAATTTAAAAAGCTCCCTAAACGGGAACTTTTCATCGTTTTAATAATTTTCAAAACAAGGCTCTTCAATAGTTCTTGTAGAACCATCAGGTAAAGTATACGTTGTTGTTTTACCTTTGCAAGGAACTTCCTCTTTACAAGATTGTAGAGTAAAGATAACCATCAATAAAAATAATGTTTTTAAAGTTTTTTTCATATCAATTTTATTTTTTAAAAGCAGCAAATGTAATATTTTGTTTATTAATCTCTATTAATTGTTTCTCCCAAAAAAACTTAAAACAATTATTAAAAAAACACAATACAGAAAGTCTTCCTTATATTTCTATAGCTGAATTAAAAAAAGAAAATAACGTTATCTTATTAGATGCTCGCGAACCTAAAGAATTTGCAGTAAGTCATCTTAAAAATGCTATTTGTGTAGGATATGATTTTTTTAATTTAGAAAACACATTAAAAAAACTTCCTGAAAATAAGAACACCAAAATTGTAGTGTATTGTTCGCTTGGAATTCGTTCAGAAGATATTGCAGAAAAAATACAGGCTGCCGGTTTTTCAAACGTATTTAATTTATATGGGGGAATTTTTGAATGGAAGAATCAAGACAACACTATTGTAACAGAAGAAAATACACCAACCCAAAAAGTACATACTTTTAATAAAGAATGGAGCAAATGGCTTCACAAAGGAATTAAAATATATGAGTAAAAATTTATTGTTAATCTTTACAAGAAATCCAGAACTGGGAAAAACCAAAACAAGATTAGCCAAGACGATTGGAGATCAAGCTGCTTTAGAAATTTATAAACTCTTATTAAATCACACTAAAGAAGTTACTCAAAACTTAACCTGTGACAAGGCAGTTTATTATTCGGTAAAAATTAGAGAGGATGATATTTGGGATGCATCCATTTACCAAAAACACCAACAAAACGGAGATGATTTAGGAGAAAGAATGCACAATGCATTTCAGGATGCTTTTACTAATAACTATGAGAAAGTTTTAATCATTGGAAGCGATTTATACGATTTAAAACCTCATCACATTAACAATGCTTTTGAAAAACTAAATTCAAATGATGTTGTTATAGGTCCTGCAGAAGATGGAGGTTATTATCTTCTTGGAATGAAAAAGTTACATTTAAACGTATTTAAAAATAAAGATTGGGGTACTTCTACAGTTAGAAAAGACACTTTAAATGATTTACAAAACGTTTCAGTACATTTGTTAGAAACCTTAAACGATATTGATGTTTTTGATGATATTAAAGACAACCCAATATTCAATCAATTTTACAAAAACTAAAGAATCTTGAAACAACAACAATTACAAGAAACGAAAGAATTTCTTCAAAATAAAGGAATTACAAATCCACAAATAGGAATTGTATTAGGAACTGGCTTAGGCAAACTAGTAAATGAAATTGAAATAGAACAGGAGATTCCTTATTCTGAAATCCCACATTTTCCTCAAGCAACCGTTGAGTTTCATTCTGGAAAATTAATTTATGGAGATTTATCTGGAAAAAAAGTTTTGGTAATGTCTGGTCGTTTCCATGTATATGAAGGTTATAATTTATGGGAAGTAACCTACGGAATTCGTACCATGCACGCTTTGGGTATTCAAACTTTGTTAGTTTCTAACGCAGCAGGTGCTATTAACCTTACATATAAAAAAGGCGATTTAATGTTATTGGAGGATCATTTGAATTTACAGGGAGGATCTCCCTTAGCTTTTAAAGGAGCTAATGATTTTGGAAACATCTTTGCCGACATGTTAGAACCTTATTCGAAAAAAATTAATGCTTTATTGAAAGATATCGCAAAAACAAACGACATACAATTGCATGAAGGTGTATATGCTAGTGTTGTTGGCCCCCAATTAGAAACCAGAGCTGAATACAGAATGTTACAAATACTAGAAGCTGATGCTGTTGGTATGAGTACAGTTCCGGAAGTAATTGTAGCGAAACAACTAAATCTACCATGTGCCGCTATTTCTGTATTGACTGACGAATGTGACCCTAAAAATTTACAACCGGTTGATATTGCTGAAATAATTGCAATTGCTGGACAAGCAGAACCTAAAATGATTACATTATTTAAAGAATTGGTAAAAACCATTTAATGCAAAGAAACAAACAAATAGCAGTAACAACAATTCGTTTAATTCTTGGATTTATTTTCTTTTTTCAAGGGTTTGGAAAGGTATTTAAATTTGGACTTGATGCCGTTTACAAAAACTTTTTCTTATCGAGTTATGGCGATTTACTGCCTGATTTTTTATTGTTATTTACAGCCTACTACACTTCTATTATTGAGTTAGTTGCTGGATTTTTGTTAATTATAGGCTTTAAAAGAGATTATGCACTATATGCATTGGCTAGTGTTTTAGTTATTGTAACTATTGGGCATGGATTAAAAGATCCTATTTGGGACTTATCTCACGTAATGTATAGAACCATGCTTTTAGTAAGTTTATTAATATTACCCCAAAAATTAGATGTTTTTTCTATCGATACAATGATCGATACTAAATTAAAAAAATAAAAATGAGTTATTTAGATACTACACATAACGTATATAAAGAAGCAGCCCTAACACCCGATGTTGGTTTATGCTGTACAACAAATCCTATTTGGGAATTACCAGGATTAAAAATTCCTCGTATTATGCAAGAAATGAACTACGGTTGTGGTTCTACGGTACATGCACGAGATCTAACAAACAATCCTAAAATGTTATATGTTGGTGTTGGAGGTGGAATGGAACTATTACAATTTGCTTATTTCAACAGAAATAAAGGCGGTGTAATTGGTTTAGATGTGGTTGATGAAATGCTAGAAGCGTCTCGTAAAAACTTTAAAATTGCTGAAGAACAAAACGATTGGTTTAAAAGCGATTTTGTTGATTTACGTAAAGGAGATGCCATGAACCTTCCAGTTGAAGACAACTCGATTGATGTAGCTGCTCAAAACTGCTTGTTTAATATTTTTAAATCTGACGATTTGAAGAAAGCAATCGCAGAAATGTATCGTGTGTTAAAACCAAACGGAAAATTAGTAATGAGCGATCCTACTTGCGAACAACCAATGAATGATGAATTACGTAACGACGAACGTTTGCGTGCTTTATGTTTAAGCGGAAGTTTATCGATTGCAGATTATGTAAAAGCCTTAACCGATGCTGGTTTTGGAACTATAGAAATTAGAGCAAGAAAACCTTATAGAATTTTAGATCCTAAAAATTATCCTACGAATGAATTGATTTATATTGAATCTATTGAAGTAGCTGCAATTAAAGACCCTATGCCTGCAGACGGACCTTGTGTTTTTACAGGGAAAGCTGCTATATATTATGGTGATGAAGATTATTTTGATGATGGATTAGGACATACCTTATTAAAAAATCAACCATTAGCTATCTGTGATAAAACAGCACAGGCTTTAAAAGGTTTAGGAAGAGACGATATTTATTTTTCAGAATCTACCTATCATTATGATGGTGGCGGATGCTGTTAAATTTTATCTAAAAATAAAGAAACCCTTGCAACCAGCAAGGGTTTTTCTTTACCTTTATATCAAAAATTACTGACGTTATGAAACGCATACAGATTTTTGAATTTGAAGATTTCAATTGGCTCCCTCCTTTTGTTAGGTCTAGCATTACCAATCTACTAGCTTTATTGCTAAAAATGTTTAAAACTAAAAGTGTTGTTGCTTCACTTATTAACGGCATTAAAAAACAACACGATTTCAACCAAATAGTCGATTTAGGCTCAGGTTCTGGAGGTGTTATGATTGATGTAATACAAGAACTTAATAAAAACAAAAAAGAACCAATACAGCTTCTATTAACCGATTTATATCCGAATAAATCAGTAGTAAATAACATTAACAACGCTAATCTTGAAAATATACATTACCAACAAGAATCGTTAAACGCAACAAACTTTAAAAACACACCCAGTGGATTAAAGACTATGATGAATAGTTTTCATCATATGCCACCCGAAAGTGCAAAAAACATTTTAAAAACAGCACAAGAAAATAAACAACCTTTATTAATTTATGAAATGGGAGAAAATAACATCCCTACCCTACTTTGGTGGTTACTACTTCCTATTTCTATGGTTATTATGGTAGTAATGGTATTTTTTATGACACCTTTTGTAAAAAACCTAACGTTTAAACAAGTGTTATTTACCTATTTAATTCCGATAATTCCTTTAGTATATGCTTGGGATGGACAAGCTTCTCTAGTAAGAATGTACACGTTTAAAGATATTGAAAACCACCTACTAAAAGGCCTTAAAAAAGATTCTTATACTTGGAAAGTAGATGTAGCTAAAAACTACAAAGGCAAAAAACAAGGATATTATATATTGGGGTTGCCTAAAAAGAAATAACCGATTAAATTCGGTTTGATTCTTAACCTAATTTCTGCTATCTTTCGCTAACACGGATTTATATTCCTAAACAAGTTAGCAGATATTCAGAATATCTATAGAAATTATGATAGAATTTGTAAAAGTAAAAGGAGATTTTTAAGGAATTATAACATCTTCTTTATTTATATTACATGTTATAAAGTTGAAAAAATAAACGGAACTTATTTTATTAAAAACTCCGCATAACGAACCAAATTACACAGATACTAGGAACAAAGTTCTGCATATAAACAAGTTAGCACACATTAAAATCAACAACTTAGCTAAGCATTTTATCCAAATCAGCTTCTAATTCCTTACTTTCTCTCAATTCTATAAAGGATTCTACTATAAGACTATAAGTATCTTCAAGACCTGAACAAAAATTCCAAAATTGATTTTCAACCCATCCTTCATTGTCTCTTTCTAATGGTTTTCCTTTCCCCATAGTTTTATCCCAAAAAACCTCATTATGTGGGTTATAGGGAAAAACTATTCTAGCTTCCGCCATTTGGTCTGGAAAACGAGAATAAAAAAATGCATACCAATTGAGTATTTGTTCAACAAATTTGGAATAATTACCTATGTTCGGTTGAACTGTTTTAGTATCAAAAAAATAATTAATATTATTTTTTTTCAACCAAATATCAACTCCAAAACCCTTAGGAGCAGATTCAAACGAATCTATAGGTCTAGTTAAGAATGACTGACAAACCCTCTTAATTTCATCTCGACTAGATATAGCATTATATACTCCACTATTCCTTTTACGCTCATCAACTATAGTCTGTAATGTATTACTCAAGTTTGAAGGCATATTTACTGGACTTTCAAGGTTTTGATTAATAACCTCAAATCCATTTTTTGAAGCTAAAGCTTTAGCCAAAGGCTCCCATAATGTTGTTCCTAAAGATGTTTCAAGACCTCCAACAATTGACCTTATTTTTCTTTCTTTTGGTATTATTAAGTCAAGTATCTGAAATTTAGCTTTTTTATTCAAAGACCTTTGAGCAAAGTCTATTATACTTTGTTTTACAGTCTCTCTAATTATTTCTTTTGTCTCTTGATTAGTTAACATATACAATTTGATTAAAATCAAATGTATAATTTTTATAACGAACTATAATAATTATTTAAAAACTTAATAATTGAATAACCAATTTCTTCTCCTAAATTACAAGGTACGGCATTTCCAATTTGTTTATATTGTTGAGAAACTGACCCCATAAATTTCCAATCGTCAGGAAAAGTTTGAATTCTAGCATATTCTCTAACTGTAAATGGTCTTGTTTCTTCTGGATGGCATCTTTCGGTTTGTTTTTGAGCTGGACTACAAGTAAGAGTTAAACTTGGTTCATCCCACCCAATTCTACGAGCAATACCTGTTTTTCCTCCTCCTAAATAAAAACTCTTTCCCATATACTCTTTTTGAATTTCTAAAGGTAAGTTTCTCCAATACCCTTTTTGAGGAACTAAATCTAATACAGCCTTTTTATGTTCAGGATATTTTGAACCTTCAGATTTAGGAACATTACAATTATATAATTCTCCTTTTTTAAGTGCATCTACTAAATTGTAAATTTTATTATGCGGTTTAGGGTATTCATATTTTACATCAATATCTTTTCGAACTCCTACTAAAATTACACGCTCTCTTTTTTGAGGAACTTTATAATTAATTGCTTTTAAAACTTTCACAGGAACAACATTATAACCAATTTCATCTAAAATTGAAATCATCCCCTCAATGGTCTTTCCTTTTTCGTGAGACAATAACCCTTTAACATTTTCACCTATACAAATTAGAGGATTAACTTCTTTTACTGCTCTCGCAAATTCATAAAAAAGAGTTCCTCTAGCATCTTGAAGTCCTAATTTTTTTCCAGCATAACTAAATGCTTGACAAGGAAAACCTCCTGTAACAATATCAACTTGATTATTATATTCTGTAAAATCAAAAGACTTAATATCTCCTTCTAAAACATTCCAATTAGGCCTATTCTTTCTTAATGTTTGACAAGCCCATTTATCAATTTCATTTAAAGCTACGCATTTAATACCCGCTTTTTCCATTCCTACAGCTAAACCTCCTGCTCCTGCAAATAATTCTAAAACCTTAAAATCTTGAATTGGCATAACAGAATTATCTACCGTATCTTCGTAATCAATAGATAATTGTTTTAACAATGAGTTAACCTGTTCTTTTTTATAAATTCTATATTGACTAATAGGTTCTCGAACAGCAGAAAATTTGCCATCTCTATCCCAACGTCTAAGAGTTTCTTTACTTTTTCCTAAAATTTCCGAAACTTCATTTAAAGAATAATAATCTTTTGTAACCATATTAAACAACCTTATACATTGGTTACAAAAATACAATTAAAGTTGAAATAAAAAAACGTGTGCTAACAAAGACTATAATTAATACGGGTTTTGGTGCTTAACTTAAAGTTTAGAGCTTTTAACCAAATCCGCCAAATCTTTTGATTTGGTTTTATGAACAAAAAAGATAAAACAAAATAAAAAGTTTTAGCTAAGTGCTTAATTGGAAATTCAGTAATTTTTAATTCCCGCACTAACCATAGCCGAGACGTTAGCGAAACCTTAAGTAAACAACATAGCTAAAGCTTCTTCTATCTTACTTAATAAAATCAGTTTTATAGTATGATTTTTCATTATCTAAAGTTTATTAATCTACTAAGAACCCTCAATACTTAATCACAAATACTTCCACAATTTTAGCAAATAGAATTCGTTTTTAGTATGATGAAAACATTAAATGGAATAGAATTTCAGCCTAAAAATAAAAAAACATTAACCTTCATATTAAAATATTTGGCAGGCTTAATTCTTTTTGGACTTCTCTTAGTACTCCTATTATTCTCTCTGGTGTATTTTAATGTATTTGGTCGTTTACCAGACAATAAAGAATTGACATCTATCATTAACGAAGAAGCCTCTTTAATTTATTCATCAGATAATATAATTATTGGTAAAACATTTACTAAAAACCGAACAAATGTAAAATTAGAACAAATTCCCAATCACTTAAAAGAAGCATTAATTGCTACCGAGGATAAACGTTTTTACTCGCATAATGGTTACGACGGCCAAAGTTATGCTAGAGTTTTTTTTAGAAGTATTTTAATGAGAGATGCTTCTGGAGGTGGAGGAAGTACCATTACCCAACAATTAATTAAAAACATTTACGGAAGACAATATCATGGCTTTTTAAATCTCCCAATAAATAAACTTAAGGAGCTTATTATAGCAAGTCGAATGGAGCGTTTATACTCTAAGGACGAAATACTACAATTATACCTTAATTCAGTACCATTTGGAGAAAATATTTTTGGAATAGAATCTGCTGCTAATCGGTTTTTTAACAAATCAGTTATTGAATTAAAAACTGAAGAATCTGCCATACTCGTAGGCATACTAAAAGCCAACACCTATTACAATCCTAGGTTGAATCCTAAAAATGCTTTACAACGTCGTAATACAGTTCTTCAACTAATGAATAACGAAGCGTATTTAAGCAATTATACTACTGACAGTTTAAAAAAATTACCCATTACACTTAATTATAAAAATCTTGGTATAAATGCTTCGGCTGGTTATTTTGTACATCAAATAAAGAAAAAAGCTATTGATATTGTAAAAACCGTTAATACTAGTACAAACAATAATTACAACTTAGAAACCGATGGTTTAAAGATACACACAACCCTAAATTACGATATTCAAAAAATAGCTGAAAAATCTGCAAAAAAGCAGCTTATTATAAAACAAAAACAATTAAACAAAGAGCTACGATCAAACATTTTAAAAAGAAAATGGTTAAAAAAGCAGAAATTTACTGATCAAGACAAACAAAACAGAACTTTTAAACTTTTTGACTGGAACAGTACTAAGACTGTTACTGGTACCACGATTGATAGCCTTTGGCATTATACAAAAATGCTGAATGCTTCTGTGTTAGTTACCAATCCTAAAAATGGGGCTGTGATTAGTTGGGTCGGCGGAAATAATTTTAACACACTTCCTTTTGACATGGTATTATCGCATCGTCAAATAGCTTCGGCTTTCAAACCTTTTTTATATGCTACTGCTATAGAAAATGGAATTTCACCATGTGATTATTTTGAAAATGAAGAAAAAATTTATTCAAAATTTGGAGACTGGAAACCACAAAATGCAGATCATAATTCAACTCCTGATAAAAAGGTTGCCTTGTGGTATGCGTTAATTCAGTCAATGAATATTCCTAGTGTGAACCTTTATTTTAAACTAGAAAAAGAATTGTTAGTTAATTCCTGTAAAAAATTAAAGCTTCCTGAGCTTACTAACAATACTCCTTCTATTGCTTTAGGAGCACTCGACTTATCGCTGTTTGAAGCAACAAGAGCTTATGGTGCTTTTGCTAATAATGGTGAAATGAACGATTTATATATGATTACTAAAATTACCGATAAACAAGGCAATATTATATATGAAAGTAAAGAACAAAAAACTGAAAGGATATTTAAAAAAGAAAGTACACAAACTTTAACTGCCATTTTACAACAAGCGGTTGAACAGGGAACAGGTTCTAAAATAAGAAGCACATATAAAATCAAAAGTCCACTAGCAAGTAAAACTGGTACTGCTCAAAACTATACTGACGCTTGGTTTGTTGCCTACACTCCTAACATTGTTCTCGGAACTTGGGTTGGCGCTTCTAAAAACAATATTCATTTTAACAGTGGAAAAGGTTCAGGTTCATCATTAGCATTACCTATAGTTGCTAATATTCTTAAAGAGATTGAGAAAAACCCTGAACTGAGAAAAAAATACTTAACCTCTTTTAACATCCCTGAAGAAGTCTATTCATCAATTAAATGTCCTCCCTATAGAGAAAAAGGTATTAAAGGTTTCTTCAATAGACTTTTTGGAAAGAAGAAAAAGAAAAATTAAGCAAACAAAGTAGCAAAAGCTTCCTCTATCTTACTTACCAAAATGAGTTTTATTGAATGATTTTTGTTTGTAATTTTATTATACTTTGAAGTAACAAAAGTTTTATATCCTAACTTTTCAGCTTCTACAATTCGTTGATCAATTTTCGATACTGGTCTAATTTCACCTGCCAAACCAACCTCTGCTGCAAAACAAACATTCGGGTTTATTGCCATATCTTGATTTGATGATAAAATAGCTGCAACCACTGCTAAATCAATCGCAGGATCATCTACATGAATACCTCCTGTTACATTTAAAAACACATCTTTAGCGCCTAATTTAAATCCTGCACGTTTTTCTAGTACGGCAAGAATCATGTGTAATCGTTTTAAATTATAACCTGTTGTAGTTCGCTGAGGTGTTCCGTACACTGCTGTTGAAACCAATGCTTGAATCTCAATCATTAATGGTCGAATTCCTTCTAAAGTTGAAGCAATAGCCGTTCCACTTAGATCGGCATCTTTTTTAGATATTAATATTTCTGATGGGTTAGATACTTCTCGTAATCCACTAGATAACATTTCATAAATTCCTAATTCTGCAGTAGAACCAAATCTATTTTTTTGAGAACGTAATATTCGATAGGTATGGTTTCGGTCACCTTCAAACTGCAATACCACATCTACCATATGTTCTAAAATCTTAGGCCCAGCAATATGTCCTTCTTTATTAATATGTCCAATTAGCAATACTGGTGTTGAAGTTTCCTTCGCAAACTTTATTAACTCTGCTGAGGTTTCTCGTATTTGAGATATACTCCCTGGTGATGCCTCTATAGAATTTGTATGTAATGTTTGAATTGAGTCTATTACTAAAACATCTGGTTGCACCTCTTCAATATTTTTAAATATCTGTTGGGTATTTGTTTCTGTAAGAATTAAACAATTTGAGTTACTTGCTTCTAATCGTTCAGCTCGCATTTTTATTTGCGATTGACTTTCCTCTCCTGAAACATACAGTACTTTCTGAGGAATTTTTAATGCTATTTGAAGTAATAATGTTGACTTCCCTATTCCTGGTTCTCCTCCCAACAACACCACAGCTCCTTTTACAATACCACCTCCTAAAACCGTATCTAATTCATTATTTTTTGTTTCAACACGTTCTTCTGGGTTTAACTGAATATCTTCTACTTTTAATGGTCTAGATGTCCTTTTTTCTGTATTTGATGGTGTTTTCCAATCCCTTTTTTCTTCTTTTTGTAACACTTCTTCTACAATGGTATTCCATTCTTTACAAATATTACATTGTCCTACCCATTGCGCATGTTGCGTTCCACAGTTTTGACAGAAAAAAGTTGTTTTGGTCTTCGCCATTATTGTTTTGTTTATCCAACAAATATATTATATAACAAAAAAAACCAGAGCGTATTTCTCTGGTTTTTTCAATAACTTATTTACTTATTATGATCGTCAATCTATTTTTAGGTTCTAGTAAATTCTTTACTTACCTTAATCGGTTCTGAATATTTTTTACTTGTAATTATTAAAGTAAATTTTGTAACTCCCAATCTTGGCCCCCAATGTAAACTCGTTTTTCCTTCATTATTAGTAGCTTGATGACGTTGCCCTTTAGGATCTATTTTATCAGCAACCTCCCATTCATAAGAAGCTTCTTTATCATCACTTATTCCAATTACTTCAATATCCAATCCTTTTGCTGACTTAAATTCAATTTTAGCATTTAAAGGATTATTACTATCATTAATTACTAAATTATCATCGTTATTGCAAGAGATAAATAAAGTTAATAGTATTAAAATAAGGCTCGTTTTTCTAATTATTTTCATCATGACATGTTGTTTAATTAAACTAATTTTTAAGTAAACGACTCTCGATTAAAAAACCCTACCTACATTTTTTTTACTTTTTATTATAAATAGGAAGAAATAAAAATGCTAGCCCGCCAAAAACTAAAATCATGAGCGTTTGCGCAGACCACATAACACTACCAAATGCTAATGCAGGTTTCTCTGCAATTCCAAATAGTGTAAAAGCTCCAGCTACAGCAACAGGATATAGTCCAAACCCTCCATTAGTAGCGGCTATACTAAATCCTCCTGCAATGAATCCAACTAAAATAGCCCCTATTGAAACCTCTAGCCCATTAATCGCTGGAATAGTTGCCCAAAACATAGCAATATACATTGCCCATATAAATACAGTATGAAAGATAAAAGCCCATTTCTGTTTCATTCTAAAAATACTAGTAACACCCTCAGACAAGCTTAAAATAAAGTTTTTAATTTTTAATCCTATTCCGGATTTTGCTTTTTTTACATATCTTGAAAAAATAACAAATCCTAAAAATAACAAACCAAGAATTAAAAGTATTTTGATTGGATTAAAATTCTTAATAAGCAGTTCATAAATAAAGTCAAACTGTAAGAAAAGTGTAATTGTAATAATAATAAGCATCATTATTAAATCCGCCATTCGTTCAGCAACAATAGTTCCAAAACCTTTTTCAAAAGGAATACTTTCATAACTAGTCATTACAGCTGCACGTGATATTTCACCTGCGCGAGGCAATAATAAATTAACTAAATAACCTATCAACACAGCCAGTGTAGAATTCACAAATCTAGGTTTATATCCCATTGGCTCCAATAAAAACTTCCAACGATACGCTCTAGACAAATGGCTTAAAACTCCAAAAAACAAACCTAAAGCTATCCACCAATAATTCGCATTTTTAAAATATTCTAATAAATCTTTTGGTGGTATTTTTGTAAACATATACCAAACTAAAAAACCTCCCAAAACGAGAGGCAATATAATTTTTAAAGTTTTTTTAATATTCAAAATTAAGTAAGGGTATTATCTGTTTCATTTGGAAATACTAGAGAAGGCTTAAATTTCTTAGCTTCTTCTAATTCCATAAAAGCATAAACAATTAAAATTAACACATCTCCTTTAGCTACTTTTCTTGCAGCTGCACCATTTAATGTGATTTCACCACTTCCTCTTGGCCCTGGAATTGCATAGGTTTCTAAACGTTCTCCATTATTGTTATTCACAATTTGAACTCGTTCTCCTTCTATGATACCAGCTGCATCCATTAAATCTTCATCAATGGTAATACTTCCTATATAATTTAAATCGGCACCAGTAACTTTTACTCGGTGGATTTTAGATTTTACTACTTGAACTAACATAGGGCAAAAATAGTTGTTTTTTGATAATTAATAAGTTGTTATTGATGAATTTATTTCAAACGAATATTATCAATCAAACGAATCTCCCCTGCAAAAACGGCTATGAAAGCACGGTATTTTTTATTTGATTCAATAACTGTTGCTGTTTCTAATGTTTTTTCATCTGCAATAGTAAAATACTCCAGTTCTAATAAAACTTGCTTTTTAAACTGTTTCTTAACCCATTCTGTTAACTCGTTTGCGTTTTTTATACCAAATTTTTTCTTTGCTTTCTTTAGAGTTTTATAAACAAATGGCGCCGTTTTTCTATGTTCTTTTGTTAAACGTGCATTTCTCGAACTCATCGCTAAGCCGTCATCTTCTCTATAAATAACACAACCTTTAATTTTAACTGGTATTTTATATTTTTTAACTAGTTTTTTAATAATTTGTAATTGTTGAAAATCTTTTTTTCCAAAATAAGCAATATTTGGTTCTACTATTTCAAACAATGCTTTTACTATGGTACCTACACCATCAAAATGTCCATCTCTAAATTTACCTTCCATTTGATGCTCTAAACCATCAAAATTAAAATTATTAGACACTATATTGTCTTTATATATTTCTTCTACAGATGGAAAAAAAAGTACATCGCAATTAACACTTTCTAATAATTTGACATCATTATCAAATGTTTTAGGATACTTTAATAAGTCTTCTTCATTATCAAACTGAGTAGGATTTACAAAAATACTTACTACTGAAATATCATTTTTCTCCTTTGCTTTTCTTACAAGCGATAGATGACCTTCATGTAAAGCGCCCATCGTAGGAACAAAACCTATTGATTTCCCTTCCTTCTTTTGCTTTGACAAAAAATCTTTTAATTCTAATTTATTTTTGAATATTTTCATTCTTTAATCGTTGGAATACGTGCAAAATTAGCAATTTAACACCATTTTAGCATAAAATTTCGTATTTTTGCATCTTCAATAAAAGAGACAGATTTAATGAAGGATAAGAGAATATTATATGTTTCATCAGAGGTAACACCTTATTTACCTGAAACAGAATTATCGTCTACTGCATTTAACGTTGCTAAAAATGCACATTCTAAAGGAGTTCAAACACGTATTTTTATGCCTCGTTTTGGGGTTATAAATGAGCGAAGACATCAATTACATGAAGTTATTCGTTTATCGGGAATGAATTTAATTATCAATGACATGGATATGCCCTTAATTATCAAGGTGGCTTCAATTCCGAAAGAAAGGATGCAAGTATACTTTATTGATAATGATGAGTACTTTAAGCGTAAAGCTGTTTATTCTGATGAAGATGATAAGTTGTTTGACGACAATGACGAACGTATGATTTTCTTTGCCAAAGGAGTTGTAGAGACAGTTAAAAAATTAAACTGGGCTCCCGACATTATCCATGTACATGGATGGATGGCTTCTTTACTTCCTTTATATTTAAGAGAATTTTATAAAGAGGAACCATTGTTTGCCGAAAGTAAGATTGTAACTTCGCTTTACAATAATAATTTCGATGGTGAATTAAACGGTGAGTTAGCAAATAAAATTCGTTTTGACAAAATTGAAGGAGCTAAAGTATCAACTGTAGAAACACCAAACTATATAAACATTTTAAAAAGTGCTATTGAAAACTCAGACGCTATTGTAAAAGGTAGTGAAGTTTTGCCTGATGAAATTGAAAGTTTCATTAACGAAAAAGATACTAAAATCTTAGAATTTCAATCAGAAGAAACTTTAACAGAGGCATATTTAGAATTTTATAAAGAAAACGTTTTAGAATTAAGCGAATAATAATACAAATGATTAGAAAAATTGGTGTTTTAGGTATTAGTCTGCTATGTTTTGCAGCTATTATATCATGTGAAAAAGATTTTAGTGACATTGGAAGTAGTGTTGTTAATAATACAAAGTTTGAAACTGGTGAAATTTTACTGGATGTAGAAATAACTCCTGTAGATATATCTAGTGTTAGAGCGGATAATATTGTTACCCCAACTAATGAATATTGGTTAGGAGTATACAAGAATGATAATTATAAATCAATCGAATCTTCTTTTGTAAGTCAACTTTTATATAGTTCACCTATCAAAACAGAAGATATAAAACCAGCTATTAATACTGGGGAAATTGATTCCGTTTTTGTTTTAGATAAAGTTATATTAAAGCTACCATATACAGCAACTAATATAGGTAAAGAAAGTGATGGAAAACCAAAGTTTAGATTAGATTCTGTTTTAGGAAATCCTGAAATACCTACATCAGTAAAAGTATATAGAAACGGGACTTACCTAAACACATTAAATCCAAGTAACCCTGCTGTATCTAATGATTTTGAATCTAACGCTACTTACATAGAATCTGAATTGTTAAATGAAGATGCTGTCTTCACTTTCAAACCAAGCCCTAAAGATACTATGCTAATTTTAACTAGAAATATTAGTAATGGTAATACTTATAAGGATACTATTAAACTAGACAACAAGGCTCCTTTCTTATCTGTTCCTTTAAATATGACTCGTATGAAAGAGCTTTTTTGGGATAAATTACAAGATACTGAATTTTCTTCTTTTGAAGCTTTTAACGATTATTTCAGAGGATTAATAGTAAAATCTGAAGGAACTAATGGTGCAATGGTACCTTTAAATATCCTTGGAAGTAGCTCTTCAGCTACCTTAGATTTTTACTTTACAATTACTACTTTCGAAAAGAAAGATGGTCAAGCTAGTTTAGCCTTAAAAGACACGTTAGCACGTACACTTTCTTTCCCTTTATCAGGAATGAGAAATAGTATTTACAAAATGAGTCCAAAAGTCACTCCTACGCCTACAAACAATTTTACGATTCAAGGAACTGCTGGAAATGCAGCTACCGTAAAGATTTTAGATAATGTAAAGCTTCAAGAATTAAAAGCAAACAATTGGTTAGTTAATGATGCTTCTTTAACTTTTTATATTAATCAAAATATTAATACTGATAAAAACATATTACCACAAAGGCTATTTCTTTATCAAAATATAGATAATGGAAGTGGTGGACTTACACCTACTCAAATAACAGATGCTTATAAAGAAGCAGCACTATTTGGAGGTAATATAGAATTAACAGATGATGATAAGCCTGAAAAGTACAATTTTAGAATAACAGATTATATTTCTGATTTATTAGATGGTACAACAAATGACATTTCTCCTTTAACATTAAAAGTTTATAATAATCCTACAGATAATGCTACAATAAATAATGTTTTAGACGTTAATGTAAAGACTTATAACTGGAATCCTAGAGGAGTTACATTATTAGACGGGAATGAAACTGCAAACACTACCAAAAGAGCAGTATTAAAAATATCATATTCAAAAGAAAAATAAGAAATTGTCATGTGTGGAATAACGGGGTATATAGGACATAGGGAAGCTTATCCTATTGTAATAAACGGATTAAAACGTTTAGAGTATAGAGGTTATGATAGTGCTGGAATTATGATGTATGATGGAGACGTCATGCATTTATCAAAAACCAAAGGAAAGGTTGCTGATTTAGAAGTCATAACGAACAAAGATGAAAAAAGAAAAACAGGAAAAATAGGAATTGGTCATACTCGTTGGGCAACTCATGGAGTGCCTAATGATATAAATTCTCATCCTCATTTTTCTGAATCTGGTGATTTAGTAATTGTACATAATGGAATTATTGAAAACTATGATACTCTTAAAAAAGAATTAATTACTAGAGGGTACAGTTTTAAAAGTGATACAGATACTGAAGTTCTAATTAACTTAATTGAAGAAGTTAAAAAGAACGAAGGTTGTAAACTAGGTAAAGCTGTTCAATTAGCTCTTACGAGTGTAATTGGAGCATATGCCATTGCTGTTTTTGACAAAACAAAACCTAATGAATTAATTGTTGCTCGTTTAGGTAGCCCAATTGCAATAGGTGTTGGTAAAAACAATGAAGAGTTTTTTGTTGCTTCAGATGCTTCTCCTTTTTTAGAATATACTAAAGATGCTATCTACCTAGAAGATGGTGAATTAGCTATTATAAAGAAAGATAAAGGAATAAAAGTTCGTAAAATAGATAACGATAAAGAAATTGATGCAAATATTCAAGAACTTCAACTTAGCCTAGAGCAAATTGAAAAAGGTGGATATGATCATTTCATGTTAAAAGAAATATATGAACAACCAAAAGCTATTATAGATACTTATAGAGGTAGAATGCTTGCCGATGAAGGAATTATAAAAATGGCTGGTGTTGACGATAATATATCTAAATTTTTAAATGCCGATAGAATTATTATCATTGCTTGTGGTACTTCTTGGCACGCTGGATTAGTTGGAGAATATCTTTTTGAAGATATGGCTCGTATTCCTGTTGAAGTAGAATATGCATCTGAATTTAGATATAGAAACCCAATTATTACTTCAAAAGATGTAGTAATTGCAATATCTCAATCTGGTGAAACTGCTGATACATTAGCAGCTATTAAATTAGCAAAATCTAAAGGAGCTTTTGTATTTGGTGTATGTAATGTTGTTGGTTCTTCTATCGCTAGAGAAACACACGCAGGAGCTTATACGCACGCTGGTCCAGAAATTGGAGTAGCTTCAACAAAAGCTTTTACAACGCAAATAACTGTATTAACTTTAATTGCATTAAAACTAGCACAAGCTAAAGGAACTTTATCTAAATCGGCTGTAAATACATATTTACAAACGATGCAACAAATTCCTAATCAGGTAGAGAAATTATTAGAAATAGATTCTAAGGTTCAAGAAATTGCAAGTGTTTATAAAGATGCAACCAACTGTTTATATTTAGGTAGAGGTTTTAACTTCCCAGTTGCTTTAGAAGGAGCTCTTAAATTAAAAGAGATTTCTTACATTCATGCTGAAGGATATCCTGCAGCAGAAATGAAACATGGTCCTATAGCACTTATTGATGAAAATATGCCAATTTTTGTAATAGCAACTAACAAGGGGCATTATGAAAAGGTAGTAAGTAATATTCAAGAGATAAAATCTAGAAGCGGTAAAATTATTGCTATTGTAACCGAAGGTGATGTTACTGTTAAAGAGATTGCAGATCATGTAATTGAAATACCAGATACGGAGGAAGCATTAACTCCTTTATTAACTACAATACCTTTACAATTGTTATCATATCATATAGCAGTAATGTTAGGAAAAAATGTAGACCAACCAAGAAACTTAGCAAAATCTGTTACTGTTGAATAAACAAAGAAGATTTAGTTTTAAATAATAAAAAATCCCGAGAAAATTCTCGGGATTTTTTATTAATCATCTTTTTCTAAAGTAATGTATATTGGAAAATGATCTGAAAAACCTCCTTTATACCACGGTCCTATATACGTTCTAAAAGGGCTTCCTTTAAACTTACCTCTATTAGTACGCAACCAATCTTTATTTAAAATTTTAGCTTTTAAAAAGGTATGTGAACTCTTTTCTGAATCAAAGAAATCTCTTGAAAAGATAATTTGATCAAACATATGCCATTCACCATAAAATGTTGAGGTTCCTTTCCCTTCTTTAAATAACGACTTCATAGGATTATATAAGTCATCAGTAACCAAGAAATCTTTGACACTTTCACTAGTAGGATCATCGTTAAAATCTCCCATTATAATAAATTTTGAATCCTTTTCTTTGTACTTAATAGTCTCAATAACTTCTTGAGCTAATTTAGCTGCCTTAATACGGTTTCCTTTTGTCTCTTCATCCCCATCTCTACGTGATGGCCAATGATTTACTAAAACATTGACTAATTCTCCATTTAATCGTCCAGTAACAACTAATAAATCGCGCGTATAATCTACTTCTCCTCTATCATCAGTTAAATGTAATGTATGCGTTTCAGAGGAAACAACCTCAAAAAAATCTTTATTATACACCAGTGCTACATCAATTCCTCTTTCATCTGGTGAATCATAATGAATGAAATCATAATTAAAATATGACAAGTTTTTATGCTTAATAAGGTCTTTTACAACGCTACTATTTTCAACCTCAACTAGGCCAACAAGAGCCGGTGGATAAGCAGATTGTTTATTGCCTAATTGACTAATAACTGAGGATATTTTCTTTATTTTATGGTAGTATTTTTTCTCATTCCAATTACGTTTACTTAATGGAGTAAAATCATCATCGGCAGTAAATGGATTATTTACTGTATCAAATAAGTTTTCTACGTTATAAAAAGCAACAGTAAATATGTTCTTCCTTCTTTTAATTGACATTAAATATTAATTTATGTCTCGAAAGTACAAAAATAAACTACAGTTATAAACATAAAGCTAACCTTAACTTTTTACAATATTATTATAATAATACAGATTCTATATTATATTCTTAAAAAAGCAACGGTTTCAGCTAAATTCAATATAATTTTTCAAACCAAATAATTACAATACTTCAATATTATTGAAATGTTAACTACAACTCTAGCATCAATTTTTTAACTATATAAAAACCATTTACTAATTAGACAAAAACATATAAACAACTAACGTACAGTACTTTTACAACAGTTAAACAAAACACAAACATAACTAAATTTAAAACCCTAAAAAATGAAAAAGTTATTAGTATTAGTATTTGTTACTTTAATTAGTACCTCGGCATTCTCAACAAATGAGAATCCAAACAAAAAAGAAATCAGAGCCAAAATCGTTACGCTTTTAGGAAGCCCGAACTTTACGATTAACAATGAAGTTAAAACGATTGTAGAATTTACACTTAACAACAAAGGTGAGATTGTTATCTTAAATGTTGATTGTAAAAAAACACAAATTTGTGATTATGTAAAAAGTAAATTAAACTATAAAAAAGTTTATAGCTCTATAAAACAATCATCAAACAACATTTATAAAATTCCTTTAACCATAAAGAGTAAATAAGGAATCACAAATCTCAGATAAAACAAAAGCCTCATAGAAATTTCTATGAGGCTTTTTACTATTTTTATAAGAAGTGCTTTTCTTATACTACTCCTTGATCTAACATTGCATCTGCAACCTTAACAAAGCCAGCAATATTTGCTCCTTTTACGTAGTCAACAAAACCATCAGCTTGTGTACCATATTCAACACAAGATGCGTGAATATCGTTCATAATTTGGTTTAATTTACCATCAACTTCTTCTCTAGTCCAGTTATAACGTAATGAGTTTTGACTCATTTCTAAACCAGATGTTGCAACACCACCAGCATTAGATGCTTTTCCAGGTGCAAATAATATTTTAGCTGCATTAAAAGCTTCAATAGCTTCTGGTGTAGAAGGCATGTTTGCCCCTTCTGCAACACAAATACATCCATTAGCAATTAATGTTTTTGCCTCTTCTCCGTTTAACTCATTTTGAGTTGCACATGGTAAAGCTACATCACACTTAATTCCCCAAGGTCTTTCACCTTTAAAGAATTTAGCATTTGGATATTTCTCAACATATTCATTAATTCTTCCTCTACGAACATTTTTAATCTCCATAACGAAAGCTAATTTCTCAGCATCAATTCCGTCAGCATCATAAATATATCCAGAAGAATCAGACATTGTTACTACCTTACCACCTAATTCAGTAGCTTTCTCAGTAGCATATTGTGCAACATTTCCAGATCCAGAAACAACAACAGTTTTTCCTTCAAAAGAATCTCCTTTAGTTTTTAACATGTTTTGTGCAAAATACACATCACCATATCCTGTTGCTTCAGGTCTAATTAAAGAACCTCCCCAAGCAGAACCTTTTCCTGTTAAAACACCAACGAATTCGTTACGTAATTTTTTATATTGACCGAACATAAATCCAATCTCACGTCCTCCAACACCAATATCACCAGCAGGTACATCTGTATTAGCACCAATATGACGGAATAATTCAGACATAAAAGCTTGACAGAATGCCATTACTTCTCTATCTGATTTTCCTTTAGGGTTAAAGTCAGATCCTCCTTTTCCTCCACCCATAGGTAAAGTTGTTAAAGAGTTTTTGAAAACTTGTTCAAATCCTAAAAACTTTAAGATTGATAAGTTTACTGATGGATGAAAACGTAAACCTCCTTTGTATGGTCCGATAGCCGAGTTAAACTCAACTCTATATCCACGATTTACTTGAGTTTCTCCGTTATCATCTACCCAAGGAACTCTAAACATTAAAGTACGCTCTGGCTCAACCATGCGCTCTAATAATTTTTTTCCTTGATATTTTGGGTTGTTTTCTATAAACGGAATTACAGTTTCTGCTACTTCATGTACAGCTTGCAAAAACTCTGGTTCATATGAGTTACGCTCTTTCACGTAATCCATAAATGCATTTATTTTAGATTCCATAAAATTAGTTGTTCTGTTATTATAAATTTTGACAATTTTATCATGCAAATATAATTAATTTACAATTCGTTAATTTCTATTTATAGCTTTATTTTCGGTATTTCTACAACGTTTTCGCAAACACTTTAAAAAGCAGTTATTTTTTCGCAAAAAAGCGTAAATTTGCAGCTTAACTTTTGGAAAGATTATGTTAGATAAAGTAAAAGAACTTATTGGGGATGTACAAACCTTTAAAGCTACTACTAAAGATGAAGTAGAAACTTTTAGAATTAAATATTTAGGAAGTAAAGGTTTGTTAAAAGATTTATTTGCTGAATTTAAAAATGTTGATGCTGAATTACGTAAAGACTTTGGTCAAGCATTAAACAATTTAAAGAAATCTGCCGAAGGTAAAGTTGCTGAATTAAACGATGCTTTAGATAATGCTGTTGAAGAAAAAGGTATCTACGGAGATTTAACACGCCCGTCTGAACCTATCAACTTAGGTTCTCGTCACCCAATATCTTTAGTAAAAAACCAAATCATTGAAGTTTTTAATCGTATCGGGTTTACTGTTTCTGAAGGTCCAGAAATTGAAGATGACTGGCATAACTTTACAGCATTAAATTTACCAGAATATCACCCAGCACGTGACATGCAGGATACTTTCTTTATTGATAAAAATCCTGATACTTTATTAAGAACACATACCTCATCGGTACAAGTACGTTATATGGAAAACAACGAACCTCCAATTCGTACAATTTCTCCAGGACGTGTATTTAGAAACGAAGATATTTCTGCAAGAGCTCACTGTATATTTCACCAAGTAGAAGGTTTATACATTGACACGGATGTTTCTTTTGCCGATTTAAAACAAACGTTATTATACTTTACCAAAGAGATGTTTGGTAAATCAAAAATCCGTTTACGTCCATCGTATTTCCCATTTACTGAGCCAAGTGCTGAAGTAGATATTTACTGGGGATTAGAAACAGAAACCGATTATAGAATTACTAAAGGAACAGGTTGGTTAGAAATTATGGGATGTGGTATGGTAGATCCTAACGTATTAAAAAATGCAAACATAGATCCTACTAAATATTCTGGATATGCATTTGGAATGGGTATTGAGCGTATTGCTATGTTATTGTATCAAATACCAGATATTCGTATGTTTTACGAGAATGACAAACGTTTCTTAGAGCAATTTAAATCTGTTATTTAGTTTTAAGAATTTACATAAAATAAAAGACGAAAGCGTTAAAAAACTTTCGTCTTTCCATTTAAAATAATCTCAAATGAGAAAAGATATTGAAATTCCAGTAGTTAAAAATGTTGAGATAGCTATTGTATTAGAAAAAAACGAGCAAGATAATGGTGATGAATGGGGAGTTTACATCATTAACAGAAAAGACGTGGCTATAGAGATGGTTGTAATTGTTTCACAAGGATTTTCTGAAACAAAAACCACTTCTTTATTCCGCAGAAAGATTGATGTTTTACCAGCCAACTCTTTCTCTAAATTTGAAATTATGCAACCTGAGTTATTCACTTTAGACAATAGATTTCAAGTTAGCTTTTTTGAAAACAATCAACTACACGACAAAACTTTTATCTTTCAAGAAGGAACTATCCAAGAAGGATTTTTAAGAGATATTGATATTTTAGAGAAAAAGGGAATTCTTATTAAATAAGAACTTTTCAAATAAAAAATAAAACAAAAGAACGATACTTGTGAATAAAACAGTATCGTTCTTTTTTTGCACTCGCTTTTAGTACATTAGCCAAAAATAGTTTTATGCTGTCAGACATTCAGAGTTTAGTTGCCCAATTTTCTTCTTGGATTTGGGGAATTCCTTTATTAATATTACTAATTGGTGGAGGGTTATATTTATTTATCTACTCTGGATTAGTTCCGTTTCGATATGTTGGTCATGCTATTGCTGTTTTAAGAGGTAAATACGACAAACACGATTCTCCTGGAGATTTATCACATTACGAAGCCTTGTCATCTGCCATAGCAGCTACTGTAGGTATGGGTAATATAAGTGGTGTTGCCATTGCCATTGCAACTGGTGGTCCTGGGGCTATTTTTTGGATGTGGGTAAGTGCTTTTGTGGGTATGGCTACCAAGTTTTTTACCTGTAGCTTAGCTGTAATGTATCGTGGTAAAGATGAAGATGGTAATGTAAAAGGAGGCCCTATGTATGTTATTACTGAAGGTTTAGGAAAAAAATGGAAGCCTTTAGCAGTCTTTTTTGCTACCGCTGGTTTAGCAGGTACACTCCCTGCCTTTCAAGCAAACCAATTAACACAAACACTGGTAGATGTTTTTAACGTACATAAATCCAATGAGTTTTCTGCTAAATTATTATTAGGAATTTCAATAGCTATTATTGTATCCTTAGTAATTTTTGGTGGAATTAAAAGAATTGGAAAAGTAGCAGGAAAGCTAGTTCCTATAATGGTCGTTATTTATTTAGTAACGGTTTTATGTATTCTATTTTTAAAAATAGAAGAAGTTCCATCGATATTCTCATTAATCTTTACCGATGCTTTTACAGGGAAATCGGTATTAGGAGGTGCTTTAGGAGCACTAATTATTACTGGTGTAAGAAGAGCAGCTTTTTCTAATGAAGCTGGTTTAGGAACCGCACCTATGATGCACGGTACTGCTAAAACAAAAGAACCAATCCGTGAAGGTTTGGTTGCGATGCTGGGACCAGCAATTGATACCTTATTGGTATGTACCTTAACTGCCCTAGCAATTTTAGCCTCTGGTATATGGAAAGGTTTTGAAGGTAACGGAATTACCATGACATTGGCTGCTTTTGATTCTGTACTGCCTTATAATTCTGGTAGTGTTATTTTAACCATTTGTGTATTAATATTCGCTTTCTCAACCTTATTTACCTATTCTTTCTATGGTTATAGTTGTTTAAGTTATTTAACTAGTACTAAAATTGGGAAATACTACAATTATATTTATGTGTTTGTAATTGTAATAGCCTCTGTTATTAAATTAGATTTTGTAATTAATTTAATGGACAGTGCCTATGCTTTAATGGCTATTCCAACCGTTATTTCAACATTAATCTTAGCTCCAAAAGTTAAAAAAGCGGCTACTATTTATTTTCAGAAGTTAAAGACGAATTCTTTTTAACAAGACCCCCTATAATTTTTGAAGCTACTGAGTCTATTACTTTTTGAGTATTTTTAACTTCAGAATTAAAAGCCCCGTTATCTTTTAGAATATCTTGGGTTGTTATTGCTGTTTTCAAGTACCAATCGTTCCATGCAGTAATAATTGCTGTTTGGGTTTGTAATGAATCTCCTTTGCTTAAGGCTAGTTTACTTTGTTTTTGTTCTTCTTTTAATCTAGCAATAGCAGCTTTCTCAATGTCTTTTAAAATTGAATTGGCTGTTTTCTCATCAGCATTAACTAATGAATAAGCAGAAGCCAACGAAGCTACTCCAACGTTTTTCAAAGTTGTTTTTGATACTTTATCTATACGGTCATTATCAGTATGGTAAAACTGATCTGTAAAATGCCAAAATAAAACACTCGGAATGTTTGCTTTTAAAAACGGCACATGATCACTTCCTCCTTCAAAAGGATTGGTATTCACTACCCAATTTGCATGTTTTCCTTGCTCTTTAAACTTATTTATTAAAAAGTCATTTAAATAATGAGGTTTCATTTGGCTCAACTTCATTTTTTGCCCTCCCCATTCTGTATGCTTGTCATTTCCTCTAGTCCAAATAGCACTTGGATCTGGCATTTTTTCAATTAAAAAAGTCCCACCAGTTTTCTCAGTGTCTTCTCCTACCATATCTAGAGAGATTCCCCATTTAATATCTTTGGCTCTTATACTATCTTCTTTTACATATCGGTTGGTAGAAACAATTTCATCTCCCCATAAAAAAGTTAAGGTTCTATTAGGCGCAAATCTTTTTTGCTCTTTCAGTTTTGCTGTAAGTGTAGCCATTTCTAAAGCAACTCCAACACCAGTGGCATTGTCGTTTGCCCCTGGTTCTTGTATGTGTGCACTAAAAACCAATCGCTCTTTAGGATATGTATTCCCTTTAATATCAGCAACAATCGTTAGCTCTTCTGACGGGTAAATATTCGTTTCAATTTTTACATTTAAAACAACTTTACCTACCTTCAACGTAGCTTTTAATTTTTCTTTTGCTTCGTATGACATGGCTATTGCCCATGATTTTACTTTTTCATTTAATGGAATTGAACGAAACTGAATAGAAGTGGTGTTTTTTTCTGGCTGTAAGTATTTAGGGTTGCTATAGGTAATTAATCCAGCAGCTCCACTTTTTACAATTGCCTGATTAAAAATTCTATACGGACTTGTTTCTGCAAAAACAATTTTACCTTTTATATCTAAAGTTTTCAACTTCTTTAAATCCTTTACATAAACTACCTCAGCGGTTATCCCTTCTTTAGGGGTGCTATAAGAATTTAAAGCAATCATATTTCTGTTGGTGTTATGCTGCAATAATGTTGTGCTATCTCCAACTATTTTTACCGAAGCATTAACAGATTCCCAAGTAGGTTTCTCTAAGGGTCTTTTTTCTATTCTATAGGTTAAAGAATCGTTACTCGTGGCTTTTTCTTCTATAATAAATCCAGACTTTTCTAATTCTTCAGCTATTTTATATACACTTTTATTAAAACCTGTATTCCCAACAACACGCCAATATTTTTCTACAAACGATGTTGTTTCGTAGGCTAAATCTCCTGTAAATTCTTTATTAAGAACATCGAAATAATTTGCAGGCTTTAACGCTTGAATTTCTTTCTCTTGCTTACATGCTATAACAGTTATAGCAAATACCATGACTAAAAGTATATTTTTAAACATAACTATTTTTTAAAAAAGTTTAAAAATACATCAAATTCTCGTGTTCAAGTAATCTAAAGAAAAAGATTCTTTGAACACGACGTGGTGACACTTTCTTATAAGCACGAAACCGTCAGCGAAGCTCGCTGATGCTTTCTCACAAAAACAAAAGCGTCAGCGAAGCTCGCTGATGCTTTCGCGTAAAAACAAAACTATCAGCGAAGTTCGTTGGTGCTTTCGTGTAAAAACAATAGCTTCCCCGAAGTTCGCTGACGATTTCGTACAACAACAAAAGTTCCCTGCTGATTCGTTGATAGATGCTAAGAGTTTTGAATGTTTATTCTGAAGTTTTTAAGTTATAATTCTTTCTCAACTAGTACTTCTTGCTCAAAAACCAATCCTTCAAAACCAGTTTGCATAAAGTTTCGAATGTTTTGATGGTCTGTTCCGTTAGGATTTTCTAGTGCATCTTTGAAATAATACTGACCAAAGCACGCCAAAGTTTCCTCTTTTGTAAGTTGTTGTTTTATAGCAAAAGCAAATACTTTACAAGAACCTAAATTTTCGGTAGCACTATTCTGTAGGTTTCCATTTTTAAAAGCTGAAGGTGTAAATTCATACAAGCTTTCTATAATTGCCATAGTTTCAGTAAAAATAATAGCTGTTGGTGTTGTTTTTAATTTATGCGTAAAGTCTGCTAAGGTCATTTTAAATTCTTTTGCTGCAAAAGAATAAAAAGATTCCTTGAAAAACGAAGGAACTATAATTTTAAACAGACTTCTCTTTATTGTTACTTTCTAAAATAGAAACGAATGCTTTTAAGTACAATATAAAAACTAATAGCTATTACTATTAAAGCCCACATCCAATAGGTGCCAAAAGTGTTTTCGGCAATGGCTTGTGTATCTGAATTTTGTACTTGCCCTCCTCGTACAAACTGTTTGGTAAACAAATAGTTTAACTGTAGGTAACTACTTAAAACTGATTGCATTCCTAAAAACAATAAGGTACCTACTTCTATTTTTTTATTTTTTAGAAAAGTGATGATTATAAAAAGGACTGCAAAGGCTCCTAATATAATAACACCCCAATACGAGCGTATCCATACAATTAAAGAAAGTACAATCATTCCTATTAAGAACCGTAATAAGATGCTTGCACTCTTGGTGTATTTTGCTCCGGCTATTAATACGGCACCTGCTATTGCCGGCCCCAACAAACCTCCTAGTGCTACAATTGCATTCCCTATAGAAATGGGCATAAATGCATTGCTTAATGTATAATAAGCAACTCCTCCTCCGTTCTCATATATTTCTAAATATTTAAAACTTCCTCCAACACAAATAGCTGTAAGCCCATGCCCCATTTCATGAAACCAAGTTCCTAACAATCGAAAAGGATATTGAGCTATAGCAAAATAAGGTAATTGGAGTAATAAGAATACTAAAACTGCAATGGCAAGGATTATATAGTTAAGTTGTTTTGTCATTTTCTTTAATTAAGCTGTGCTAAAATAAATAATAGATTTACTTCTTTATTCATATTTTTTAAAAATAGGTTTGTTTCTTATAAAACTATGTATTCGTAATTTTTAAGTTCCTAACATTTATCCTTAATTTTGCACCTCAAAATTTCAAGAAATGTACAGAACGCATACTTGTGGCGAATTAAGAGCTTCGCACATTAATACTGAAGTAACCCTTTCTGGTTGGGTACAAAAATCACGTGATAAAGGTTTTATGATCTGGGTAGATTTACGTGATCGTTATGGAATTACACAATTAATTTTTGATGAAGAACGTACTTCTAAAGAATTAATGGACAAAGCCAAAACATTAGGTCGTGAGTTTGTTGTTCAAGTAACAGGTACGGTTATCGAGCGTCAGTCTAAAAATGCTAATATTCCTACTGGAGATATTGAAGTTTTAGTTACCAATTTAGAAGTATTAAACGAAGCTAAATTACCACCTTTTACAATTGAAGATGAAACAGATGGTGGTGAAGATATTCGTATGAAATATCGTTATTTAGATATTCGTCGTAATCCTGTAAAAGATAGTTTGATTTTTAGATCGAAGGTATCTATGGAAGTACGTAAATATTTATCTGACAAAGGATTTATTGATGTTGAAACGCCATATTTAATCAAGTCAACTCCAGAAGGAGCACGTGATTTCTTGGTACCATCAAGAATGAATGCTGGTCAGTTTTACGCATTACCACAATCGCCTCAAACATTCAAGCAATTATTAATGGTTGGTGGAATGGATAAATACTTTCAAATTGTAAAGTGTTTTAGAGATGAAGATTTACGTGCCGATCGTCAACCAGAATTTACACAGATAGACTGTGAAATGGCTTTTGTAGAGCAAGAAGATATTTTAGAGATTTTCGAAGGAATGACTCGCCACTTATTAAAAGAAATTAATGGTGTTGAGGTTGATAAATTCCCAAGAATGTTATTTGACGATGCCATGCGTTTGTACGGAAATGACAAGCCAGATATTCGTTTTGGAATGGAATTCGGTGAATTAAACGACGTAGCACAACAAAAAGAATTCAAAGTATTTAACGATGCTGAATTGGTTGTGGGTATTGCTGTTCCTGGTGGAGCATCATACACTCGTAAAGAAATAGATAAATTAATAGACTGGGTAAAGCGTCCACAAGTAGGAGCTTTAGGAATGGTTTATGTAAAATGTAACGAAGATGGTTCGTTCAAATCGTCTGTAGATAAATTTTACGATCAAGAAGATTTAGCAAAATGGGCAGAAAAAACTGGTGCTAAGCCAGGAGATTTAATCTGTATATTATCAGGAAATACTACTAAAGTACGTGCGCAATTATCTGCATTACGTATGGAAATGGCAGAACGTTTAGGTTTACGTAAGCCTAATGAGTTTGCTCCATTATGGGTAATTGATTTCCCTTTATTAGAATTAGATGAAGAAACTGGGCATTACCACGCAATGCACCACCCGTTTACCTCGCCTAAACCAGGGCAATTAGAATTGTTAGATACAGACCCAGGTGCTGTAAAAGCAAATGCATACGATTTAGTTTTAAATGGTAACGAAATTGGTGGAGGTTCTATTCGTATACACGATAAGGAAACGCAAGCTATTATGTTTAAGCATTTAGGTTTTACCGAAGAAGAAGCTAAAGAGCAATTCGGATTCTTAATGGACGCTTTTGAATACGGTGCACCACCACATGGAGGTTTAGCATTTGGATTAGATAGACTAGTTGCTATTTTAGGCGGACAAGAAACGATTCGTGATTTTATTGCTTTTCCTAAAAACAATTCAGGACGCGATGTTATGATTGATGCTCCTGCTAGCTTAAACGATGCGCAATTAGAAGAATTAAGTATTAAATTAGATCTAAAAGAATAAAATATTAAACGCTATGAAAAAAATAAAAATTTTAGGAGTATTGCTTATCTGCTTAATCGTTAACATTTCTTGTTCAGACAATGACACAAATGTTAAACTATCAGATAAGCAAAACTTAACAAAGAAAACATGGATCTTTAAGAACTTCAAGTTTTTAGATTCTTCTAACAACAGTAAAAAATATACCTCTGAAGATTTTGAGAATGTAGTGGACAATAACTACAATGAACTTTCTCTAGAGTTTAATGAGAATGGAGAAGGGTTTGTTACAAGGAAAACAAAAACTACTGTGAAATTTACGTGGGAATTAACGAATGACAAATTAAAAATAGTAATTCCTAACCCAGCAGAATCTTCTGATGATGTTCACACGTATACCATTTCTGTTAGTGATTCTCAACTAGCTTTAACTATGACAGAGGAATTTGTTGTATTTATTAATGGTGATGAATTAGGTGCAAAAGGAATACAGTATTATAAATAATAATACAAAAAGATAAACATAAACCCCGTTCTTAGTTAAGAACGGGGTTTTATTTTTTAGGTCTTAACAATACATATTGGCTTGTGTTCAATTGTAAAATTAACTGAATTAGCGATGAAACAATATTCATTCGCTTTTTGATGTAATTCTATTGCTTTCTCTCTCATAGAGGCTTCTAAAACCGTAACTGTAGGATTTAAAATAACTTTAGAAAAACAACCTTTTCCATCGTTATTGAGTTTCATAATACCAGAAATATTGTCTTTATAAGCTGTTATGATCACATTTTCTTCTGAACATAAATGTAAATACCAAAGCATATGACATGATGCAATCGCTGTAACTAAAAGTTCTTCCGGATTGTGTTTTTTAGCATCTCCTTTAAAGGCAACATCAGATGAACCTAAAATTTGTGGTTTATCATTTACGCTTATGGTATAACTTCTATCATAACTACTATAATTTAATGTTCCTTTCCCATTATTCCCTGTCCAAGTTACCCCCGCTGTATACTTATATTCGTTTTTCATAATTATTCATTGATTTATGACCTCGACAAAGAAAAAACAACAAAAACATTAATACTTCATTTTAAAATGAACTATAAAAACTCCTCCTAATTTACCTTTGCTAAAAAGGAAAACACATGGAGTCAAAATCAATTATTTTATTAAACTTTAAAGAAACCAGAAGAAGAAGTATTAACTTGTGGAAAGGAATTCCTTCTGAACACCTACACTGGAAACCAGATGCAAAAGCATTGAGTTGTATTGAAATGGTTCGACATGTATTAGAAGCCGAACATTTATTTCATACAATTATAAAAAATAGAGGTAATTTAGGCGATTATGTATCGCCTTGGAAAGACTTAGATTATATTGATGTTGATTACGAATTACAATTCGCAGAAGCGTATCAAGTTGAACTTTACACGATGATAACACAACTGTCTGAAAATGATTTAAAAGACATTGTTATTCATAGAGAGGAAGTGAATCAAGTAAAATTATTAGGCGATTATTTAAATAGAATGGTATACCATGAAGCTGTGCATACAGGTCAATTATTAAGTTATTTAAGAACTTTAGGTATTAAAAGACCCCAAGTTTGGGATTAATCTATGGAAAGTTTAGAAAACGATTTTAGCGAAATAGCAAGTCTTTTAGGTGATAAATCTAGAGCCATCATGCTTTGGAATTTATTAGATGGAAGAGCGTATACCGCAACTGAATTAGCTAATTGTAGTGGTATTTCTTTACAATCGGCAAGCAATCACTTGGCGAAACTTCTTCAAAAAAACATTCTCTCTGTAGAAAAACAAGGGAGGCACCGATATTATAAGTTTAGTTCTCCTGATGTTGCGCAAGTAATAGAATCTATGGCTAGTTTATTGTCTTTGCAACAAGACTACAAGAAAGTCAAAAAACCTAAAGCTTCAGCTTTTACCTATGCAAGAACATGCTACAATCACCTAGCTGGTGAAGTGGGTGTAATAATTACCGAAGCATTAATTTCTCATAATATTATTTCTCCTTTAAACAAAGAATATATTGTTACCGCCACTGGCAAACAATGGTTTTTAAAATTAGATATTAATATAGATGAAACTCAAAACTTAAAAAGGTCTTTTGCGCATCAGTGCTTAGATTGGAGTGAAAGAAAACATCATTTGGCTGGTGCTTTAGGTGATGTTTTCTTAGAAACTCTATTAAAAGAAGATTGGTTTCGGAAACATAAAAACACCAGAGAACTTATCATTACTGCTAAAGGAAAACAACATTTAAAGCAGCTTTTAAATATAGATTTATAATACAGAAGAGGGTATAATATTTTTTAGTATTTTCACTTTTATGAAAAAAAAGAAAGTCTTTAAAATAATTCTAATAGGCTTAGCCTCTATTATAGTTGCAATAGCTGGTTTAGCTCTCTATGGATATCTCTATGTTAAAAAAGCATACGATACCGAAAACAAACCTTTTAAACATTATGTTGGTTACATAGATACAGACAAAGCTCTTTTAAACGACACCTACAAGTTATGTAAAGACATTGGAATTATACATACTTATAGTAGTGCCAGTTTAGAAGCATTTAAGGGCTCAAAAAAACAATTTAGAGATACACTTAACGCTAGGTTTAATGCAAGTAGTAATTATTCAGACTCTGGATATTTGAACTTTCGCTTTTTAGTGAATTGTGAAGGAAATGCTGGTTGGTTTGAAATTGTTCAAATGGATTTAGATTTAAAAGAAACTCCTTTAAACTCTAAAATGGTAGATGACCTTTTTAAGTTTACTTCAAACTCTAATCACTGGAATGTTATTACATTCGAAAACAAGCCTTATAATTATTATATGTATATCTCTTATAGAATAGAAAATGGAAAAGTTACTGAAATTATCCCTTAGTCTTATTGTTCTTATTTTAATGTTCTCTTGTAAAAATGAAACAAATACAGCTAACAAAAGACAACTTGCTGAAAAAAGATATAAAGAAGCCGTAATGTTTAGACAAGGCTCTACTCCTTTTCAAAATGGAATTGTTGAAGCGATTGAAATAGATCCTACTTATGAACAAGCTGTTTACGAACTATCAGTTGCTCATTTAAAAAGAGGAATGCCTCATAAATGGTTACCTCAATATGATAAAGCTGTAAAATTAGATTCCGTAAAAAGAATTCCATGGCGCGGTTATTTATATTTATGGTTTTATAGAGATTATAAAAAAGCTATTGCAGATTTTGATGCTAGTGATGTTTTAACACCTAATTTTATAGATGCTCCTCAAGGGCTTAGTGTTGATGCTTGGCGGGGTATTGCTTATCTAGGCTTAAAAGATTATAAAAAGTCTATTTTTTATTTTGATAAATACATTACCAAAGAAATTAAAGATTTTAGCGAGAACTCTGTTGATGTTACCGCTTTTTTATACCAAGGTATTGCTTATCTTGAATTAGAAAACCACGAAAAAGCACAAGCTTGTTTTGATCGCCTTATAAAAAACTCTTATGGTTTTAGTGCAGACGGAAAATATTACAAAGCTTTCATATTAAAAAAACAAGGAGAGATTGAAGAAGCTAAATCTATGATTGATGCTGCTCTTAAAGACTTTAATAACGGATACTATAATAAAAGACCCTACGTAGAAACTTTAAGACAGTTATATTTGGGAGACCTAACCAACTTAAAATCCTCTTTATCTAAACAATAATATCATGAAAAAACTAACCACACTTTTCTTATTACTAATTACTGTACAACTATTTTCACAAGAAATTACAGGAAAGGAGTTATTAGACAAAGCTATTCAATACCACGACCCTAATAACGCTTGGCAAACGTTTAACGGAACTTTGTTTGTAACAATGAAAACTCCAAACAAACCTAATCGTGATAGCGAAATAAAAATTAACTTACCTCAAGAATACTTTTACGTAAAAGCAACTCGAGGAGAAAATACTACTGAGTATACAGTTACTAAAGATGCTTGTAAAATAACGTTTAATGGAGAAGGAAATCTCTCTGAAGAAATTAAAAAAGAACACAAACTAAGTTGCGATAGTGCTAATTTATATAAGAATTATTACACTTATTTGTTCGGGCTTCCAATGAAATTAAAAGACAACGGAACTATTATTGACAATAAAGTAGTACGTAAAAATTTTAAAGGTAAAGAGTACTTAGTTCTAAAAGCTACATATGATAAAGCTGTTGGTAAAGACACTTGGTATTTTTATTTTAATCCAAAGACTTATGCGATGGAAGTATATCAGTTTTTTAAAGACAAACCAACTAGTGGTGAATATATTTTATTAACCGAAGAAGAAACTATAAACGGAATAAAATTTCCTAAAAACAGAGCCTGGTACTACAATAAAAACAATGGCTATTTAGGCACCGATCATTTAAGTGCTAAATAATTAATCATTTGTAATACAAAACCCCGTTCTAAATTTAGAACGGGGTTTTGTATTTATAAATATACTTGTACAGTTAAAACTAGCATTGTAAAAATTGTTAGAATAATTACTAACGGAATTACAAACTTCAACCATTTATCATATCCTATTTTCACAATGGCTAATGATGCTAGAATTAATCCTGTTGGATTTATAAAAGCAAACAGTCCCATTCCATATTGATATGCATTTACAATAATTTCTCTACCAATACCAACGGTATCTGCTAAAGGCGACATAATTGGCATTGTTAAAACTGCCATTCCTGATGAACTAGGTATAAAAAACGACAATCCTGAATAAATAAAAAGCATCGCATTTGCAAAGATACCTTTAGGCATTCCTTGAGTTACACTACTTGCATGGTATAAAAGTGTATCGCTCATTAGCCCGTTTTCCATAACTACAGAAACACCTCTTGCAATACCAATAATAAATGCCACTCCTAATAAATCATTAGCTCCTTTTATAAAAGTAGTCACAAAAGTTGCTTCTTTAATTTGAGCTAAAATTCCAATGATAATTGCTCCTACTAAAAACACAGCGGTCATTTCTTCAAACCACCACCCTAAAACAGAAACACCGTAAATCATTACAACAAAACACATTGCAAAAACAATAAGTATCAATCGTAATTTTGTATTCAATTTTTTATTTGAAGATGTTGAACTACCAAACAAACTCTCAATCATTTCTTTTTGATCGTAAATAATAGATTTTGATGCATCATTTTGAACTCTATTTGCATATCTCATAATATAGATTAAACAAATAACAACCCCTCCAATTAACATTAACAACCTACCTGTTAAACCAGTAGTCCAATTTATCCCTGCTGCATCTGAAGCTATAATTACACTAAACGGATTTACTGTTGAACACATGGTTCCAATACTTGAACCTATATAAATACAAGCCAAGGCAACTATAGCATCGTATTTTGCTGCCAAGAAAACTGGAATTAAAATTGGATAAAAAGCAATAGTTTCTTCCGCTAAACCAAAAGTAGTTCCTCCTATCGCTATTAATGTAGTTACTACTATAATAAGCCAATATTCTCTTCCTTTTAAAGTAGATGCTAAACTTGCAATTCCAGCATCAAAAGCTCCAGAAAGATTCATTACCGCTATAACTCCCCCAATAATTAATACTAATAAAATAATATCAGCAGAAGCAACAATACCTTTTATTGGTGCTTTTATAAACTCAACAAACCCTTGAGGTTTCGGATCTAATTTCTGATACGTTCCTGGAATGCTAATTGGCTTATAAATTCCTCCAGACACAAACTTTTCTATAGGAATATTAATATTAAGGTTTTCTAAGGTTTCTTGAGTAGCATCAAGGTTTTCAGTTGTTTCTAAATGTGTTTTTACAAACTGTTTTGAACTTGCATCGTATTTTAAAGTATCATATTTCCCAGCTGGCACAAACCATGTTAAAATAGCTACAGCAGCAGTTATTAAAAGTAATAATGTATGCGGTGTAGGAAGCTTTAATTTTTTTAACATCTGAAAATATTTTATACGTTAAAAATACAGAAAACATTTTATAGAAGATTAAAATTAGTTTACCGTTTTGTGGTTTATATTTGTATACATGCCAAAAACTAAAAACATATTTAAGAAAATACTGATTTGGAGGTATAAAAATATTTCCGAGCGTCAATTTGTATATGTTTTAAGTGTTTTAGTTGGTTTTTTAGCAGGAATTGGAACTCTTATTTTAAAGAACCTTACTTCTTTTTTTCAAAATATTTTAGAAGGAAAATTTATTAAAGACATTCACCATTCTCTTTATTTCATTTTCCCAATTATTGGATTGGTTTTGGTGTACTACATAAAAAAACGTTTCATCAAAAAAGAAATAGGTCATGGTATTTCTACTACGCTTCACGCTATTTCTAAAAGAAGTGGTATTATAGAAAAATATAAAATTTATGCTTCTTTAATTACGGCTCCTATTACTGTAGGATTTGGTGGTTCTGTTGGTTTACAAGGCCCTGCTGTAAGTACTGGAGCTGCTTTGGGCTCAACTGTTTCTCAACTGTTTCATATGAACAGAAAAACAAGGATGCTATTAATTGGTTGTGCTACAGCCGGCGCTATGTCGTCCATGTTTAAAGCTCCTGTTGCTGCTATAATTTTTGCTGTTGAAATTTTTAGTTTAGATTTAGCTTTTGCATCATTAGTTCCTTTGTTATTAGCTTCTGTTTCTGCTGTTGTTACCTCCTATTTCTTTTTTGAAAAAGATGCCCTATTAGGTTTTGAATTAATTGATTCTTTTGAAATAAAAGATGTTTTTTATTATGTTATACTAGGTGTTGCTACTGGGATAGCTTCCGTTTATTTTTCAAAAATATATTTTGCAATCACTAATTTTTTCAAGCGAATTAAAAAACCTATTCATAAATTAATTTTTGGTGGTATTGCTATTGGGTTAATGCTGTATTTAATACCACCTTTATTTGGTGAAGGATACAATTTAATTAATAGCTTATTGGAAGGGAATGCTTTAGCTGCTTTAGAAGATATTCCTTATGATGTAAATTTTGAAAATGTATGGGTTGTTATTGGTTTCCTCCTATTAATTACTTTATTTAAAGCTATTGCCATGACAACTACGTTTGCTGCTGGTGGTGTTGGTGGTATTTTTATTCCAACTTTGGTTATGGGTAGTGCTTTAGGAAATGTATCAGCAAAAATAATTAATCAATTAGGCGGAAATGTGTCAGAATCTAATTTTACTTTAATTGGAATGACTGGGTTAATGGCTGGTGTTTTACACGCTCCTTTAACGGCTATTTTCTTAATTGCTGAAATTACTGGTGGATACGATTTATTTGTGCCTCTAATGTTAGTTGCTGCTATTTCTTTTGCAGTAACTAAATACTTTATTTCTAATTCTATTTATACTATAGAATTAGCTAAAAGAGGTGAGCTTATTACTCATAATAAGGATAAAAATGTATTAATGATGATGAAAATTAATTCATTAATTGAAACTAATTTTAAAGCTGTGCATTCTGAAATGCTTTTAGGAGAAATGCTTAAAAAATCAGTATCAAATTCTAATCGAAACATTTTTCCTGTAGTTGATGCCGAAAAACAATTTTTAGGCATTGTTTTATTAGATGATATTAGGCCAATTATGTTTGATAGTGAAATGTACGATAAAGTAACTGTTGAAACTTTTATGAGAAGCGCTCCTGCTATTATATTTTACAATGATTCTGTAGCACAAGTAATGCAAAAGTTTAAAGAAAGTGGCGCATGGAACTTACCTGTTATACAAAACAAAAAATATGTTGGTTTCATTTCTAAATCTAAATTACTTTCTGCTTATCGAAATAAACTTATTGAGGTAACTACTTAAATAAAAAGCTCACCATTTTATCAGGAAAATCGGTAAATCCACCATCTACATTTGCTTCATAAAAAAGTACTTGCATCATTTCATTAAATGAAGCAAATTCTTCAAGTTGATCTGCTCTATAAGTGTACGGGTGTACAACCAATCCTAATTTATGAGCATCTTCTACCAATGATGTAAATTTCCATACTTCATTAACTTTGCTGTCTAATATTTGCTTATACCATGGACCAATTCCATCAGCATAGGTAGCAAAATGCGCTAACTGTGTTGTTTCTTCTGGATATTCAATTAATTGTACTAAAAATAATTCCGATTTTAATTCTTTTCTAACTCTTTCTAATTCATTTGCATCAAAACACTGAAAAATACATTTATCTTCTTTCGTTTTATAATCATAATCAGCAAGAATTTCTAAAACAATTTTTGCAATATTTTTTCCACTTTGGCGATGAAACTCTGGGTTTTTAATCTCTGGATAAATTCCAATATTTTTTCCTGTACTATAATTTAATCCTTGAATCAATTCTATTTCCTGTTGAAAAGAGTGCAGTTTAAAACTCCCTTTCCCTTTTGGAAATCGTTTTGGATAAAACTGCTTCTCTGTTTTTGGATTAAATCGTTCAGTCACCTGTAACTGTTGTAATTCATTAAAAGTAAAATCGATTACATAATAACGACCATCTTCTCTTTTTTTATCTGGATATATTTGAGCAACGTTCGTAACATCATCTAAATAAATATCATGAATAACAATAGGTACATCATCTTTACTTAGTACCAAATCTTGTTCAATATAATCTGGATTCATAGCATACGCCATTGCTTTTGCTTCCATAGTATGTTCAGGTAAATATCCTGAAGCTCCCCTATGTGCTATGACTATTTTTTTGCTTTTCTCTTTATTCATTGTTGAATTATTACAACTTAAAAACACCAACAAAACAAGAATATAAACTTTTGATTTGTTAAATAACATTACTCTTATTTTATAGTTCTTAAAAATAAAAAAAGTCAAGAGAAAATCTCTTGACTTTTAATCTATTTGTAAAAGTATTTTAATTTTTAGTTTAACATAGAAGCTCTTGGACCTCCTGATGCAAAAATAGCTCTCATTCTTGATTTTTGACCTTCAGAGAACATAGACATACAAGCATCATCTGTATAATCCATATAGTTCATAGTCATATCATTTGAACGACAGTTTACTGTTGGGTATGAAGGACATCCGTAATTTGGAGCATCTGAAGATGGAGTATCAGCTACGAAATCATCTTGACGACATCTACCATCTCCCCAAATATGACGTAAGTTTAAGTAATGACCAACTTCATGAGTCATTGTACGTCCACCATTAAACGGAGCAGATACATAACCAGTTGTTCCAAAATATTGTGGAGAACACACAACACCGTCAGTGGCAGAACTACCTCCAGGGAATTGAGCATATCCTAAAATACCTCCACCAATATTAGCAACCCAGATATTTAAGTGTGTTGCTGGTGTTACTGGAGGATATGCAGATTTTACTGCATTATTAGTTCCCCATGAAGATGTAGAATTAGAATGTCTAAAAGTACCAGCTAAAGAGAAAGTAATCTCTGCATCTGCTGCTACACCTGCAAATTCAGAAGGAGTATTACCTGCATCAGAATTTTGCTTTCTAAAGTCATCATTTAAAACTGTCATTTGTGAAGCTATTTGTGCATCACTAATATTTTGTTGTGAATTACTATATACTACGTGTACATATACAGGTATATTTACTACTCCTAAATTGTCCGGAGTAGTTCCACCACCGCCACCGCCAGTGTTACCGCCACCGCCGTTACCGTTACCACCTCCGCCTTTCTTACCAGCAAGAAATTTACGCGTTGCATATTCTACATCGTACATTTTTTTGTACAATCCTGGGTTTTCTTTTAACTGTTTATTTAAAACTCGCATTGAATGACACTGCTCACTTCCTCCTCTAGATTCGTGTACATCTGTCTCTACATAGAAGTCACTCATATCGATTGCTTCTTGTGTAGGTAAAACAGAGTCTTGCCCATTCTGCTGACATCCAATTAAAACGGAAGCAGCAACTGCTAATGTTAAAAAAATTCTTTTCATGTTGTGAAAAATTTAAAAAATTAGTTGAATAATAATTACCCCTTTAGGTATTATTTGGTTTTTGTCGAAAAAGACCTTTGTTTTAGTTTTCTACAAAATAAGTGCACTTATTTTATGAGATATGTAAAAAACTGAAGGGTTTTTTAACGATACGCAATATATACAAATATTTTAAATCATAAAAAAAAGTTAAAAAAACAAACATTCCCTTTAAAATCAACTTCTAGAGCACTCTCAACAGCAATATTAATCTGTTTAATATTCTCTTAAAAATCTACAAAAACATCAATTTTAAACAAATAACACCAATAAACACATAAATTAAACAAGGTTAAAATGAATTATTCACAACATTAAAGAACAAATGAATTTTTCTTCACAAAAGAATTATCTTTATCCCAAATTAAAAATTAATTATGGAAAATTCATTTAACAACAAAGTGCTAGTTGCTCAAGTATCTGAAACTGATAGACTCGCTTTTTACAAAAAAACCTATGCTCATGTAGGTGGTGGTATCTTATTATTTATTCTCTTTGAATATTTATTTTTACAAAGTGCTACTATTGTTGATTTTGCTTTATCAATGACACAGGGATATAAATGGTTACTTTTATTAGGAGGATTTATGCTAATTACTAATTATGCTGAGAGTACCGCCTTAAAAACATCTGATAAAAACTTACAATACTTAGCCTATTCTGGTTATATTTTTGCAGAGGCTTTTATTTTTATACCTCTAATTTATATCGCAATTTCTTATGCTAATAGTTTAGATCTAATAAAACAAGCTGGTATTGTTACTCTTGGATTATTTGTTGGAATCTCTTCTATTGTATTTATCACTAAAAAAGATTTCTCTTTTATAAAAGCTGGTTTAAGTGTTGGTTTTTTTATAGCTATTGGTTTAATCATAGCCGGAGTTTTATTTGGTTTTAATCTAGGTTTATGGTTTTCTGTTGGTATGTGTGTATTAGCTGCTGGATCTATTTTATATCAAACATCTAACTTAGTTAATAAATTTTCAACAGACGATTATATACCTGCAGCATTAGGTTTATTTGCCTCTTTAATGTTGTTATTCTGGTATGTTTTACAAATCTTTATGTCTAGAGATTAGATAAAAATTTAACGTTTATATATAAAAAAGCCACTTATTAAATAAGTGGCTTTTTTATATAATAGTATTTTCTAGATGTTTAACTCAGCATCATCTTCGCTTTCTTAACACCAGCAACCAAAACATCTATTTCTTCTTTTGTATTATAAAAAGCAAACGATGCTCTTACGGTACCTGGAATACAATAAAAATTCATAATTGGTTGTGCACAATGATGCCCTGTACGTACTGCGATTCCTAATTTATCTAAAATTGACCCAACATCATACGGGTGAATTCCTTCTAAGTTAAATGATATAACTGAAGCTTTCTTTGTAGCTCCATATATTTTTAATCCTTCTATTTTTTCTAACTCTTGAGTTCCATAAGCTAACAATTCTTTTTCTTGTTTATCTATAGCATCAAAACCTATTGAATTCATATAATCTACAGCAGCTCCAAAAGCTATTCCCCCACAAATATTTGGTGTTCCTGCTTCAAATTTGTGCGGTAAACCAGCATATGTAGTTTTTTCAAAAGTTACAGTTTCAATCATTTCCCCTCCTCCTTGATAAGGCGGTAATAATTTTAACAACTCTTCTTTACCATATAATAAACCAACGCCAGTTGGCCCACACATTTTATGTGCAGAAGCAACATAAAAATCAACATCTAACTCTTGAACATCTGGCTTTATATGTGGAACTGCTTGTGCTCCGTCTATTAAAACATATGCACCAAACTTATGTGCAGCATGAATAATTTCTTCTATTGGGTTTATAGTTCCTAATGCATTTGATACATGATTACAAAAAACTAACTTCGTTTTATTGTTTAATAATTCATGATAAACATCCATTCTTAATGCACCATCTTGATCCATTGGAATTACCTTTAAAACCGCACCCGTTTTTTCACAAAGCATTTGCCAAGGAACAATGTTTGAGTGGTGTTCTAATGATGAAACTATTATTTCATCGCCTTCTTTTAATAAAGAAGCGAAACCAGAAGCTACAATATTAATACTATGCGTGGTTCCTGATGTTAAAATAACTTCATAAGAATGTTTCGCATTAAAATGTTTTTGAATCTTTATACGTGCCTCTTCATATTTATCGGTGGCTTCTTGACTTAACGTATGTACTCCTCTATGAATATTTGCATTGTAATTTGAATAATAATCAACAATTGCATCAATTACAATTTGTGGTGTTTGTGAAGTCGCTCCATTATCAAAATACACTAAATTTTTCCCATGAACTTTACGATTAAGAATAGGAAAATCAGCTCTAATTTTATCTACAATAAACATATAAAAATCAAATTTGAAGCAAAGGTAGGGCTTGCAAAGCAAATACAAACACCAAACAATTAAATTCTTACATTTGCTAAAAAGAGTCCCTTATGAAAATTTTAAAAAGAATATTATTAGTCATAGCAATTGTTCTTATTGCAGCTATTATTTACAACTACCCTAAGTTAAATATTTTAGCTGGCTATTCTGCTAAAAACACAGCTTCTTCTGTTTTCTTAACCGAAAGAAGTTTAGAATTTACCGATGAAAATGACAATAACTTTTCTCCTATAAATTTAACTTCTGATGAAATTAACAATCAAGAAAAATCAGCTACTGGTTCTGCTTTTGGCCTTTTAAAAAGAAAAGCCGTTTATAGAAAAGGATTAGGAGCTGTTTTAATTAATGATGATTATGACGCTTCTAAAACACCTTTAGTTCCAAAAAGAACAAAAACAAACAATTCTATACCTTTTCCTTATGGAAATGCCGATCAAGTTGACACCCTTTTTTCAAACATTAATTATACTAAGTTAAACGAAACTATTGATACTATATTTAACAATAGGAATAAAACCAGATCTGTTTTAGTTGTTTATAAAAACAAAATTATTGCTGAAAAATATGCCGATAACTTTAACAAAAACTCTTTACAATTAGGGTGGTCTATGACCAAAAGTATTACAAGTACTGTATTAGGTATTTTACAATGTCAAGGGAAAATTAATGTTGAGAAAAGTAATTTATTTAGTGAATGGGAAAATGACGATCGTAAAAACATTACCATTCATAATTTACTTCAAATGAACTCTGGTTTAGAATGGGTAGAAGATTATAATACTATTTCTGATGTTACCAAGATGCTTTTTCTTGAAAGTGATATGACTAAAACTCAAATTAACAAACCTCTAATAGGAAAACCAAACGAAACTTGGAATTATTCATCTGGTACTACCAATTTACTTTCTGGTATAATACGTAGTCAATTTAAAACGCATCAAGAGTATTTAGATTTTTGGTATAGTGCTTTAATTGATAAAATTGGCATGAACTCAATGATCATTGAAACCGATATAAATGGTAGTTATGTAGGTTCTTCTTATGCTTGGGCAACTGCTAGAGACTGGGCTAAATTAGGATTGTTATACCTTAATAATGGTAATTGGAATGGCCAACACCTTTTTGATAAAGATTGGGTAAACTACGCTACTACTCCAACTCCTGGTTCAGATGGTTGGTATGGAGCTCAAATTTGGTTAAATGCAGGAAAGCGTTACCCTGATGTTCCTACAAATATGTATTCTTTTAATGGGTATAAAGGTCAAAATGTATTTATTTTGCCTAGCGAAGATTTAGTTGTTGTTAGAACCGGACTTACTAAAAATGCTGACATGAATACGTTATTAAAAGGAATTATAAACTCTATAAAAAAATAAAATGAACCCATACTATTACATATTATCTATTAATGGATTGCTTTTTCTTTTTAGTTTAATCTTTTATTTCTTCCCTCCTAAAAGTATTAACTCATTTTATGGTTATCGCACCAATAAAACAATGAAAAACGAAACTGTTTGGAAATTTGCTAATGCTTACTTTATAAAACAGTTTTTAATCTACTCTGCTGTTTCTTTTGTTGCTGCACTAGTTTTTGTTTTTATAAACAAAAATATCAGCTGGCAACCTATGGCGATAATGTTATTATCTTTAGCTGTTTCTGTAATTAAAACGGAACAAGAAATTAATAAGAATTTTGATGAAGATGGGAATAAGATCTAAACTTACCTATATAAAAACTAAAAAGAGGCTGTTTAAAACAGCCTCTTTTTAGTTTTTATATTCTTCTTTTAATAAAGATATGTCATCAATAATTTTTTGCATATTTTCTTTTTTTGTTCCATCATACGAACCTCTAATGCGTCCTTCTTTATCTATTAGTACAAAATTTTCGGTATGCACCCAATCGTTCTCTCCTCCATCTCCTTCGTCTAAAACTGCAAAATAATGTTTACGAGCTAAATTGTAAATGTGCTTTTTTTCTCCTGTAGTTACATTCCATTTTCCATCAATTACACCTTTTGCTAAAGCATATTTTTTTAATTGTGGCACACTATCCATAACTGGTGTTACAGAATGTGATAAAAACATAATATCATCATCATTTTTATAATGTTCTTGCAATTCGCTCATATTATATGCCATAACAATACAAATTGTTTGACAACGCGTAAAAAAGAAATCGGCTATGTATATTTTATCTTTATAATCAGCGTTCGTAATCGTTTTCCCGTTTTGATTAATCAATTTAAAATCGCCTATTTTATGGTTTCTTGATTTTGTTCTCACAGAAGCATCCACCAATTTAGGATTAATATCTGCTGGGTTATAAATTGGTAATCTTTCTTCGACTTTAACCAAATGATAAAAAACTGGGATTCCTACAGCACAAAAAACGAGTAAGAAAAGTAAAGTGCTTTTTGATTTTTTAAAGAATTTAAAGTCCATTCTCTCTTTTTTTTCGCAAAAATACGACTAAAAACAGGCTTTATGTATCTTAACTATAAAAAGTTTGTTAAAACCAAACCTCAACCCTACTACAAACTTTTAGAACTCTTTCGAAAAACGTACATTTGTCAGATTTTAAATTTAGACACAAACCTTTATGGAGATATTAATAAAAGCATCTCAATTTATTTTAAGCTTATCGCTTCTAATTGTTTTGCACGAGTTAGGACATTTTATTCCTGCCAAATTATTTAAAACTAAAGTTGAAAAATTTTATCTTTTTTTCGATTACAAATTTTCATTATTTAAAAAGAAAATTGGGGATACTGTTTACGGTATTGGTTGGATTCCATTAGGTGGTTATGTGAAAATTTCTGGTATGATCGATGAAAGTATGGATACTGAGCAAATGAAACAACCTGCTCAACCATGGGAATTTCGTTCTAAGCCAGCTTGGCAACGTTTAATTATTATGCTTGGTGGTGTAATTGTAAATTTTGTTTTAGGTATTGTTATATATATCTGTTTAATGTATGCCTATGGTGAAAAGTTTTTACCTAACGAAAACTTAAAAGACGGTGTATGGGTACAAGATCAATTAGGAAAAGACTTAGGTTTAGAAACAGGTGATAAAATACTTACTGTAGATGGGCAAGCAATTCAAAAGTTTAGAGAATTACCTTTAGAATTTATTAATGGGAATAATTATTCTATTGAAAGAAATGGAACTGTTATTGAAAAAGTAATTCCAACAGATTTTATTTCTAAATTAGTTGATCGTGGTAAAAATGCAGGTAGTTTTATTACTCCTCGATATCCTTTTATAATTGCAAAAGTTTCTGAAGACTCTCCTAATGTTAAAAGTGGGTTACAATCTAAAGATATTATTACTGCTATTAATGGGGTTAACATTAAATACTTTGATCAAGCTCAAAATGAACTTGACAAATACAAAAGTCAAGAAATAAATATTACTGTAAAAAGAGGTAATGAAAATTTAAACCTTCCTGTTAAAATAACAAAAGAAGGTAAAGTTGGAGTAGCTATTGCTCAGTTATCTTTAAAAGACTTAGAAAAATTAGGATATTATGAATTAGCTGAAAAAACATATTCTTTTTCTGAAGCTATTCCTGCTGGCTCTAACAAAGCTTGGACTACTTTAACTAATTATATTAAGCAAATGAAAAAGATTTTTAATCCTAGTACAGGTGCTTATAAAGGTTTAGGTGGTTTTATTTCAATTGGTAGTATATTTCCTTCTGAATTTAGCTGGGAAACATTTTGGAATATCACAGCTTTCTTATCAATCATGTTAGGTTTTATGAACTTATTACCTATTCCTGCTTTAGATGGAGGACATGTTGTATTTACTTTATGGGAAATGATTACTGGTAAAAAACCTGGTGATAAATTTTTAGAATATGCGCAAGTAACTGGCTTTATATTATTAATTGCTTTATTACTCTTTGCTAATGGAAATGATATATTTAGACTCTTTAAATAGTCTAATAAAACTTCAATAAATACAAAAAACACCGTAATGTACATTACGGTGTTTTTTGTATTTAATACTATTTTGATGCAAATAACTATTTACTTTAAAATACTTTATTTAAGAGTTTTTTCTCTAGTAAACACTCAAATTAAATCAATAGTTTAAAACACCTTAAAAGACATTATAAACACCACACATATAGTTTAATTAGACTACTTTATTCTTATTAATATAAAATGAATACTGTTATACAATTTCTATAATAAAAAAGGCTGAGAATAAATTCTCAGCCTTTTTAAATATTCTATGTAAAACTACTTATTGTAAAGTAGGTGAAAAATTAGTTGGATAATCTTTCGCTTTAGCCAAACCATCTTTACCTTTTGTAAAGTTAGATCCGTAAGTAGCATCAATAGCCTCTAACATCTTATTTGCCATTAAAGCATATCCTCTTGATGTTAAGTGAATACCATCTAAACTTACTAAACCACCAGTTACTAAACTAGTACTCATATTAAATTCGTCAAATACTAAACCAGTAGTTGAAGCTTGCTCTAAGATTGCTTTAAAATCAACAAAAGCTAATCCTTTAGCATCAGCTGCTGCTTTAATAGTAGTATTATAAGCGTCCGTTGCTGTTTTAATTTCAGCTACTTCTGTTTTAGTTAACACCCATTTATTTTCTAAAGGTAAAGAAACTCCTTCTGCTGAAAACATTCCTGCTAACGTTGGAGGTAATCCTTGCCCTAATAAAAAGTTAACTGAATTTTGATTTACAGTACCTATTACTCCACTACTTGGTAATACTAACAAATCATCTGCTGTTGCTTGTCTTGCTTGTCCGTAGTATGATCCTAACAAACCAGCTACCTTTTGTAAAGTAAGAGGATCAGTAGGTAAACCAAAACCAGCTACAAAAGCAGGAAAAGTAGGACTAGCCATTAAAGCTCCAATTATCTGAGGAGTCTTATTATCTAATGACTCATCTTTAATTACTACAGCACTAGCTGCAGTAGTAGAAAATACTATTGAACGTTCTGGAACTCCTATTGCTGTAAAAACACCATTAATAGCTCCAAAAACATTATTAAGTGTTGGAATTTGTGGTCCAAAACTTGGATTAGTTGGATCTAATGGCTTATAAGGTACCGTTGTAAAATGTGGTAAACTTGTAATATAAGGGATATTAGCTACTACTCCTTTTTTATCTGCCGTTGGTGCTAATGTATTTATAATTGCTCCAAATGCTTGATCAAAAAGTACTGTTGGAGTTACTGAACCTGAAGCCCCTCCTGCTACTGCATAATCTAATACATCATTTCCTCCTACTTCTGATAAAGTAAAAAATGTTGGCTGCTTAGATGCTACTTCAGCTATTAATGTAGATTGAGCTGGGCTCATTCTTACAAAATAAGGATTTGCTGTTGCTGGAACAGTTGCTAAACCTGCAGCACTACCATAACCTGGAGCTACAAAATGAAAACTTTTTGCACCTGGTATACCATAATTCATAAAATTAGGTGCATTAGTTGCTGGTACACCAACAACTGTTGTTGGTGTACTAGTAAGTCTTGTAGGTTTACCTGTTAAAGCATTAAAATAAAATCTTGGATCTAAAGCAGTTGCTCCACCACTTACCATTCCACCAATATTATCATTCATTAATGGTTGGTTAAATTCAGCCCCTCCTACCATCGCAAACTTTTTTGCTAAGGTATTTGGAAATGAATATTCTTGACCTGCCTTGAATAAAGCTCCATCTGTAAAACCAGCAGTAAAAGAAGCTCCTACTGAAATATATTTTGAAAAATCTGCACTTCCAGATTCTAATTGTATCGTATTTACCGGATCTGTAATCTCTGGTAAAGTATTATCTACATCACAGGCTACAACACCTAAAAACATTGCAGATAAAAATGTATATTTTAATGTATTCTTCATTTTTAAATTTTTTAGTTATTGATAGTCCAAGAAATATAGTATTGAGAACCAATTGCTCCAACACCTGGTGCACTTAAGTATTCTTTACCTGTTAAGTTAGATCCACCTACTTTAAATACCGATTTAATAGAAGGAACTGAATAGTTAATTTGAGCGTCAAGCACTGTTCTTTCTTCTACATTACCTTCTAAGAAAGTTGATTGCCAGTAAAATTCTGTTTGCCAACGAGCACTTACGTTAAATCCAAAGTTTTCAAATACATTTGGATGACCAAATTGTGCTTTAACTTTGTGTTCTGGTGTATTAAAACCAGCTTCAAAATCTGGATCTTGTGCTTGATCAAAACTAAACTTAGACCAAGTATAGTTTAATCCAACATTATATCCATTAAACACTTTTGTATTTAACCCTAAACCTAAACCATAAGAATCTACATCTACTGTAGAATTTGTTTTAACACTAAATGTTCTTACTAAATCTCTGTTTGTTAAATTACCAACTGTTACTGGTGTATTAGGATCAACTAATACTAAAACATCTTTATTAGAAATAAAGTTAGAATACATGTTGTAGTATGTACTAAAATCAACTGTTAATTTTTTATCTCCTATTGGTAATACACCACGATAACCTACTTCTACCGATTTTACTTCTTCTGGTTTAACTAAAGCTGTTGTTGCTATAGTTGGTGCTCCTGCTCTAACTGAACTTGCAGAATAACCTCTTGTAAACACATCATTTCCTGTTAATGTAAACGATCCTGTAGTAGTTTGTGCTGGTGCAGAAAAACGCCCTATGTTATCAGGAGCAGTTCCTAAGATAAATCCAGCTCCTGTTGCTAAACCAATATATTGATCTTGCGTAGTTGGGTTACGGAAACCTGTTTGAATAGATGCTCTGAAGTTATGATTTTTAGTTTCTCCAGCTGCATATGCTAAAGAAAGTCTTGGTGTAAAATTACCATCGAAATTATCTGACTTATCATAACGAATAGATCCTGTAAATTTTAAACGATCATCCATCATTTTCTTTTGAAGCTGAGTATAAATCCCATATTCACCGTACTTGATTGGTCCATCTGCATCCGTATAAATCGTTCCAAAAGAATTTAATCTATATTGTCTATAAGAACCTCCTACTTGTACTTCCGCCCAATCTATATAATCACGTAAATTTAAATTACCATCAGCATGGTAATAACTTGTATTATCTCTAAACTTAGATCCTGTTAATAAATCTGGATCTGAGGTTACTTCGTTAAATAATGTTTGAAAAGCTGGCGTTCCTGGTACTGGTCTACCAGTATCAGCTGCTGCTCTTGCAATTGCATGCGAACCATGCATTAAATATGCTCCTGCGTATTGCCCAAACCAATCTGTATTAGATTTCCATTTGCTATTAATATTAATTGCTGCAAAACGAGTATCATAAGAATCTCCTGCATCTTCTCCTGCATAATAACCTCTTACAAAAAAGTTTTTCCCTTTAACTTCTAATTTATGTTGTTCCATAAAGAAGTTTGCTAAATTATATCTGTTTTGCCCTTGGTAAATTGTATTACCTGTTCCGTATTTAGAATTCCAAATAATTTCAACTCTATCATTTCCTAATGGACGATAGTGAATAGCTCCGTTAAACTTAACACTCTTAGCTTCGTTAGTCATTAATTCTTGATCTGTATATCCAGTTCTACTAACTTTACCTACAGCACCACCTAAATCAACAGAAACTTCATCTCCGTATACGTTTGCTCCATCATAGTTTGGATCACTTTGTCTAGTACCTGGAATATAAGTTCCTCCAATACCTGTTGTATTTCTGTAATCTGTTGCGTGCCACTCTTCTCCTTTTAAATAAGAAAAGCTTGCTTTTACAGCAAAATAATCATCAAAAGCATGTGCCATTCTAATAGTAGCATCATAGAATTTATTATCTCCTGCTGCTTCTTGACTTGTTAAACCTGTTTTTAAACCAATATTAATTCCTTGGTCGTCAAAAGGGTTTTTACTACGCATTAACATAATTCCATTAAATGCATTTGCTCCATATAAAGCCGATGCTGCTCCTGGTAAAATCTCAACACTTTTTACATCTACTTCAGAAATACCTAATAAGTTTCCAATAGCAAAATTTAATGCTGGTGATGCATTATCCATTCCATCTACTAACTGAACAAAACGCTCATTACCAAATGTAGCAAAACCACGAGTATTTACTGTTTTAAAAGTAAATCCTCCTGAGTTAATATCAACTCCTTTTAAATTTTCTAATCCATCGTAATATGATGCAGAAGCTGTATTTTTAATAGCTCTAGAATCAAAACGTTCAATAGTTACAGGAGATTCCATAACACGTTCTGGAGTTCTAGATGCAGAAACTACTACCTCATCTAAAGAAGTTGCATTTTCAGTCAAAGCTACCTCAACTACTTGATTGTTTTTTGTAATTTCAACAGTTGTAGATTGATATCCTAAAGAAGAAATCTCAATAGTAAAAGGAGGTTTATCCGTTACTGTCATCGTAAACTTCCCGTCAAAATCAGTAGATGTTCCTACCGACTTCCTTAGAACCTTAATGTTTGCTCCTGGAAGTCCTCCACCAAGAGATGCGTCATTGACTGTACCAGAAATGGTAGTCTGAGCAACCATTATTGCTGTGCCAAATAGCACAAATGCAACAAGTAATAGTTTTTTCATCATAATGTATAAAAATTTGTTAACTGTAGCGCAAAATACGATTTTTTTTTATTTGTAAAAATTTATCCTTTATTTTATCACTATAGTGTTTTAGAGGGGTTTGTTTTATTAAATTGATATTTTTATAACTTTATTTAACGAACATTACCCAACCTCTTTTACAAATCGTATTTTTGCATAAATTTGTTCTTATCTTGGAAATTATTCACTCCATTTTCGATTTTAATCCAACACAAAAATCAATAGTTACTATTGGTACTTTTGATGGTGTTCATATAGGTCATCAAAAAATTATTCAAGAATTAATTGATGAAGCAAAATCGTCCAATAAAAAATCGGTTCTGCTAACTTTTTTCCCTCACCCTAGAATGGTGTTGCAAAAAGACGCTTCAATAAAACTTATTAATACTATAGATGAGCGTGCCAAACATTTAGAGAATTTAGGACTTGACTATTTAATTATACACCCTTTTAGTAAAGAATTTTCGAGGCTTACTGCTTTAGATTTTGTTCGTGATATTTTAGTAAATCAACTAAACACTTCAAAATTAATTATTGGTTACGATCATCATTTTGGAAAAAACAGAGAAGGCAACATTGAACAATTAACCGAATATTCTTATTTGTACGATTTCACTGTTGAAGAAATCTTAGCTCAAGATATAGATGAAGTTTCAGTTAGTTCTACTAAGATTAGAAAAGCCTTAGCTAGTGGTGAATTAAAAACCGCTAATAAGTATTTAGGATATCTTTTTTCTATAACTGGTGTTGTTGTTAATGGAAAACAACTTGGTGGTAAAATTGGCTTTCCAACCGCCAACATTGATATTTCTGAAACCTATAAATTAATTCCTAAAACTGGGGTTTATATTGTAAAAGCTGAAATTAATAAAACTACCGTCTTTGGCATGATGAACATAGGTAATAGACCAACAGTTAACGGAGAGTATCAAACTATTGAAGTTCATTTCTTCGATTTTAATGAAGACTTATATCACAACGAATTAACTATTGAATTACTCTATTTTTTAAGAGATGAGCAAAAATTTGATTCGGTTAATGATTTAATTATTCAACTTAAAAAGGATAAAGAGAGTTCTCTAAATTATATCAATACGATTAGTTTATAAAAACTGCTTTTTTTTAAATTCTTAATCATTAACACAGAGCTTATAAATTAAAAAACTATTTAGTAGCCAAACACCATTGTTTAAGTGTGTAGCTTCTTATATCTTTGCGTTTCTTAAAAATTTAAAAAGATGTTACAGGTTCAGTTTATTAGAGAAAACAAACAAACTGTTTTAGACGGGCTAGCAAAACGTAATTTTGCTAATGCCGAAACAATTATTAATGAAGTATTAACTTCTGATGAAACTCGTAGAGCTACACAAGTTTCTTTAGATAATATCCTTGCTGAATCTAACAAAATATCCAAAGAAATTGGAGGCCTTTTTAAATCTGGAGAAGTTCAAAAAGCAAATTTATTAAAAGAAAAAACAGGTCAATTAAAGGACCAATCTAAACAATTAACAGAAGAATTAAACACGGTTACAGATAAGTTACAAGAATTATTGTATCAAATTCCTAATGTACCGCATCCTTCTGTTAAGGCTGGAAAAAACGAAGAGGACAATGAAAACATTTTTAGTGAAGGTACTGTTCCTAACCTAGGAGACAATGCATTACCTCACTGGGAATTGGCTAAGAAATATGACATCATTGATTTTGAATTAGGTACTAAAATTGCCGGTGCAGGTTTCCCTGTTTACAAAGGAAAAGGAGCTCGTTTACAGCGTGCTTTAATCAACTATTTCTTAGATAAAAACACTGCAGCTGGATATAATGAGGTACAAGTTCCGCATTTGGTAAATGAAACATCTGGTTATGGTACCGGACAGTTACCTGATAAAGAAGGGCAAATGTATCATGTAACTGGAGATGATTTATATTTAATTCCTACAGCTGAAGTTCCTATTACAAATATGTTTAGGGGAGATTTAGTAAAAGAAAGTGAATTACCAATTACCGTAACTGGTTATACACCTTGTTTTCGTAGAGAAGCAGGAAGTTATGGGGCACATGTACGTGGTTTAAACAGATTGCACCAATTTGATAAAGTAGAAATTGTTAGAGTAGAGCATCCTGATAATTCATACAATGCATTAAATGGAATGGTTGAACACATTAAAGAAATTTTACGTGAGTTAAAATTACCGTATCGTATTTTACGTTTATGTGGCGGAGATACAGGTTTTACAGCTGCTTTAACTTTCGACTTTGAATTATATTCAACAGCGCAAGAACGTTGGCTAGAAATTAGTTCTGCTTCGAATTTTGAAACTTTTCAAGCTAATCGATTAAAATTACGATTTAAAAACAAAGAAGGAAAAAGTCAATTAGTACATACCTTAAATGGAAGTTCTTTAGCTTTACCTAGAGTTTTAGCTGGAATTTTAGAAAACTATCAAACTGAAGACGGAATAAACATTCCTGAAGTATTAATTCCTTATTGTGGATTTGATAAGATTGATTAAGTAATCTAGATATTATAAAAGTAAAAGAGCCAATGCATCAATTAAGATGCTTGGCTCTTTTTTAATTCACCCCTTAATAATGAACTATCCTTTTATATTAGTTAGCAACTACGGCTACCATTAATCTTTTATATTTATTCATTTCTAATAAAGCTTCAAAATATTGAGTTATTTGACCTCTCTTCATAAATTCATCTGCTCTGTTCTTAGCTAAATTATATTGCGTATTAAAATTCTTCATAGTGTTCATTGTTTAGTTACGCTAATAATAAAACAAAGTTCGTGCCAAAATGTTGCATTACTTTTAAAAAAATGAAGGGTTTTAATATTAATTTAACAATATTGTTCTGTATTTTTGATTGATGAAAAAAACCTTTATACTATTTAATTTCCTGATTATTAATTTATTCTGTTACTCACAACAAAATGAATTTATCATTGCTGAAAATTATTTTAGAAATAATGAATATGAAAAAGCAATTCAACTTTATAAAAAATTATATGATAAAAGCCCGTATAACACCACTTATTTAAAAAGATTAGTTACTTCTTATCAAGAAACAGAGCAATTTTTAGTTGCAGAAAACTTATTATCAAAGAAAATAAAACAAAGACCTAACTTAACATATCTAAATGTTATAATAGGCTATAATTTTGAGCGTCAACAGAACAGCATAAAAGCCAATAAATATTATAGTAAAGCACTTAATTCTCTAGATAAAAAAGGGAATTATGGAAATATAGTTGCCAGTCTTTTTAAAAACTACAATAAACTAGATTTTGCTATTGATGCTTACACCAAGGTAATGGCCAATAATCCACAAGCAAATTACGGATTTCAACTAGCACAAATTCATGGTGAAAAAGGAGACTTTCCTAAAATGTTTGAATCTTACGTGAATTTAGTTGAAAAAAACGAAAATTACTTAAATAATGTAAAACGTTTCACTAGTAGATACATTAATGATAACCCTGATAATGAAAACAATAACTTATTTAAAAAAGCTTTATTAAGAAAATCGATAAGCAATCCTAAAAATATATGGAACGACTTATTAGCCTGGTTATTTATTAAACAAAAACAATACTCTAAAGCTTTTATCCAACTTAAAGCTTTATTAGCTCGAAACCCTGATAACTTAGGAAGAATTAATGAACTAGGTAAAATTACTCTAGAAAATAAAGATTATGAAACAGCTAAAGAGTGTTTTAATTTAATCATCGAAAAAACGAACTATCCTAGAGATAAGTTTAATGCTATTAATAATAATTTAAAAATAGCAATAGCTACAAAAGAACCAGATATAGAAGAGCGTTTTAAAACAATATTTACAAAGTATGGTATAAATAAAAATACTTTTTATACTCAAATATCTTATGCTAATTATTTAACGTTTACTATAAATGATCCGCAAAAAGCTGAACAAGTTTTAGACAAAGCAATGAAATTTGCTAATTCTAAATTCACAAAAGCTATGGTTAAACTTAAATTAGGTGAAGTTCTAGTATACACAGGAAAGTTTAACAAAGCGCTAATATATTATTCTCAAGTACAAACAAAATTTAAAAACCATTATTTAGGACAAGAAGCTCGTTTTAAAGTAGCGCAAACGTCTTATTTTAAAAGCGATTTTAAATGGGCAAAAGCTCAATTAAAGGTTTTAAAAAGTTCTGCAACTCAATTAATAGCTAATGATGCTGCAAATTTATTTTTAACAATTTCAGACAATGAGCCAAAAGACAGTATTCCTTCTGGATTAAAAGAATACGCAAAAGCAGACTTGCTAGCTTTTCAAAACAAAGACAATGAGGCTGTAGCTATTTTAAAAGATATTATTGTAAATTATAAAGGTCAGCCTATTGAAGACGAAGCTTTATTTACACAAGCTAAACTTTTTGTAAAGCAAAAAAAATATGATGAAGCTATTTTAAATTATGATAAAATAATAGCGCTAGATAAAGAGGGGATTTATATTGATGATGTATACTATCAAATGGCAGAACTATACAATAATGAATTAAATAATACAGAAAAGGCAAAAGAATACTATCAAAAGATTATTTTTGACCACCCTTCGAGTATCTACCTAGTTGTGGCTCGTAAAAAATATCGAAAATTAAGAGGAGATAATATCTAATTACAGAAAATTAACAATGTACATATATAACGTAACAATAAATATTGACGAAAGTATCCATGCAGAATGGCTAACTTGGATAGAAAGTCATATACCTGAAGTTTTAGCAACTGGACGCTTTATAAGCGCAAAATTAACGCAGGTTTTAGTTGAAGAAGAATTGGGAGGAGTTACATATTCTGTTCAATATACAGCTAAGACTCGTAAAGATTTAGACAATTACTACAAACACGATGCCGACAAACTTCGTACAGACGGTATGAAAAAATTTGCTGATAAAATGTTAGCCTTCCGTACTGAGTTAAGAGTAATAAATGAATTTTACCCTATAGTATCTAGTAATTAAAATAAGGAAACTATAATTATTAAGTGTAAGTATTAATTCTTAGACTCATAATTTTTATCTTAGAACATGACCGTAAGAGCAAAAAAACATTTAGGACAACATTTTTTAACCGATGAAAACATCGCTAAAAAAATAGCAGATTCATTAACTGAAGATGGGTATGATAATGTATTAGAAATTGGGCCTGGTATGGGAGTTCTAACAAAATACTTATTAGAAAAGAAACCTAAAGTAACGGTGATGGAGATCGATTATGATTCGGTTGCCTATTTAAAAGATACTTTTCCTTTAGAGCATATTAAATTAGACACTACTTCTAAGAAATTTGAAATCATTGAAGGTGATTTTCTAAAGAAAAACTTAACAGATGTCTTTAAAGAACAACAAATTGCTATTATTGGTAATTTTCCTTATAACATCTCCACTCAAATTGTTTTTAAAGCAATTGAAAACAGAGAATTCGTCCCTGAGTTTTCTGGAATGTTTCAAAAAGAAGTAGCCTTACGAATTGCAGAAAAAGAAGGTTCAAAAGTATACGGAATATTATCTGTATTAACACAAGCTTTCTATGATGTCGAATACCTATTTACAGTACCTCCTACGGTGTTTAATCCACCTCCAAAAGTAGATTCTGGGGTTATTCGATTAATTAGAAAAAAGGACTATACACTTCCTGTTGAAGAGAAATTATTCTTTAGAGTTGTAAAAACAGCATTTAACCAACGAAGAAAAATGTTACGTTCTAGTTTAAAATCTTTTGATCTTTCGGTTACTTTGAAAGAAGACCCTATCTTTGCGATGCGTCCCGAACAATTATCGGTACAAAAATTCATTGAATTGACGGCAAAAATCGCAAACGATGGCATTAGAGATAACTAAAGAACTTTTAGAAAATGTACAAGAACTGATTAAAAACAAGAAAGACACCGCACTTTCTAGTTTTTTCTCTGACACTCATCATGCTGATATAGCTGAAGTATTAGACGAACTGTCTTTTGGCGAGGCTGTATATATTATTCGTTTACTAGATAGCGAAACTACTGCTGAAGTTTTAATGGATGTTGATGATGATGTACGTGAAAAAATATTTCAACAACTTACTGCAAAAGAAATTGCCGAAGAAATTGATGAACTTGACACTGATGATGCTGCCGATGTAATTGCTGAACTTCCTGAAAAGAGGAAAAAGGCAGTAATGCAAGAGATTGAAGATGAAGAACATGCCAAAGAGATTGTAGAATTATTACGTTACGATGAAGATTCTGCTGGTGGTTTAATGGCAAAAGAACTGGTAAAAGTCAATGAAAATTGGACGATTCCACGTTGTGTAAAAGAAATGCGTATTCAAGCTGAAGAAGTTACACGAGTACATTCAATATACGTAATTGATGATAGTGGAAAACTAAAAGGTCGGTTATCATTAAAAGATTTATTAATGGCATCTACAAACGCAACAATTGCCGAAGTATATATTCCAAAAGTAGATTTCGTAAATGTAACTGATGAAGCTGAAGATGTAGCTAACATTATGCGTAAATACGATTTAGAAGCTATACCTGTAGTAAATGAACTTGGTGTTTTAGTAGGTAGAATTACTATTGACGATATTGTTGATGTTATTAAAGAAGAAGCTGATAAAGATTATCAATTAGCAGCAGGTATTACACAAGATGTTGAAGCTGATGATACTATTTGGGAACTAACTCGTGCTCGTTTGCCATGGTTATTTTTAGGTTTAATTGGTGGTGTTGGTGCTGCTAGAATTATGGGCTTTTTTGAAGATGCAATAGCAGAAAATGCAATTCTTTTTATGTTTACACCATTAATTGCCGCAATGGCAGGAAATGTAGGTGTACAATCTTCAGCGATTATTGTGCAAGGTTTAGCGAATGATGATGTAAAAGGAAGTATTACAGACAGATTATTGAAAGAAGTCTCGTTAGCTATGATTAATGGACTTGCCTTATCTGTATTACTTTTTTTCTACGTATTCGCTTCTGAATTGGATATAAATGTTGCTAGTGCAATTTCTGTATCTCTTTTTGTAGTAATCATTGTTGCAGGTTTAATAGGAACTTTTATTCCATTATTTCTAGACAAAAGAGGAATTGATCCAGCAATAGCTACTGGCCCCTTTATTACAACAAGTAATGATATTTTTGGGATTCTTATTTACTTTTGGATTGCTAAAATAATTATTGGGTTTTAGTAGTTTCTTCTACTTGTTGCAATAAACTATCCATTTTTTCTTTAGGAATAAAACTTTTCAACATGATTAAAGCTCCAAAAACAATTAACAGTATTCCCATTCCTCGTTTTATTCTATAAATAACCAAAGGTGTTAGTTTATTTTTTAATTGCTTAGCTAACAATATTTTCCCTAAATCAGTAAGTGCATACCCTAAAATTACAGTTGCAAAATACCAAAACATATAAGTTGGGTTCATATTTAATGTAGGACCTACCACTACAATTATCCCAAGCCAACCAGCCAACACACCAACATTAATAAAGTTTAAAGCAAGCCCTTTTAATAATAATTTTAAATAATTATTACTTTCTGGAATTTCAACCTCTGTAGCTTGTACTTCTTTTTTATTGTTTTTATCTAAATAAGTAATTAAGCCGTAAACAATAAGTATTAAACCCCCAATTAAAAATAATCGAGGGTCATCCTTAATCTTTTCTAATAGACTTTTACTACCAAAGTAAGCAATAAGCATAAAAAATATATCTCCTAAAATTACACCTATATCAAAAGCTATAGCAGCTCGAGCTCCTTTTAAAATACTTGTTTTAATAAGCATAAAAAATACAGGTCCTATCATAAAAGACATGACAAAACCAATAAAAAAAGCATTCTTTAAATCGTAAAAATCCATTTATAAATATCTATTTTCTATCTAAACGTCATCAAAGTCAACTACAACTTTTTGAGTTGTAGGGTGTGCCATACATGTTAGTATAAAACCTTCTTCTAACTCATCGTCTGTTAAAATAGAATTCTTCGTCATTACAGCTTTTCCTTCGGTTACTTTAGCAATACAACTACTACACACACCGCCTTGACACGAATATGGTGCATCTAATTGATTACGTAATGATGCAGCCAGAACTGTATCTGTTTTATCCATTGTAAAAGTAGATTCTTCATCATCTAATAAAACAGTAATTTCAGATTTTCCGTCAGGAAATTGCATTGGAATTTCTTCATCAGCAGATGAACTTGCAGTAAATAATTCAAAATGAATATTTTCTTGATCAAATTCATTCTCTTTTAAAGTATCAGAAACTGTAGTAATCATTTCTTCCGGTCCACATAAATAAGCTGAATCAAAAGAAACATCATCATGAACGTTTTTTACAAAATAATTTACATGTCCTTTATCTATTCTACCAAACTTCGTATTCGTTCTTACTTCTTGACTAAAAATATAGTGTAAGTTAAATTGTGTTGGATATTTTTCAGCTAAGGCATTTAACTCTGTGTAAAAAATAGTACTATCTGCTTTTTTATTTCCGAAAACTAAAGTAAAGGTAGACGTTGGCTCATTTTCTAATACGCTTTTTATCATAGATAAAACTGGAGTTATTCCGCTACCCGCTGCAAAAGCAATGTAATTCTTATTTTCAGAAGGCTGTAATATAAACTTCCCTTCTGGCTCAGAAACTTCCATAGAAGTATTCTCTTTTAATTTTGTAGTTGCGTACGTAGAAAATAACCCTTTATCAACAGCCTTTACAGCTACTTTTATTTGATTAGTATTAGGAGATGCACATATAGAGTACGCTCTTCTAATCTCTTGATCGTTTAACTTTGTTTTTATGGTAATATACTGTCCAGCTACAAAAGCGTAAGCTTCTTTTAATTCTGCAGGAACTGTAAATAAAATTGAAACCGCATCAGCAGTCTCTTTTATTATTTTTTCAATAATTAATTTATGAAATGTAGACATTTATTCTATTTAGTACCACAAAAATAAGAAATAGTGAGGTAATGATTTGTTCTGTTTGAAATAAAATAATGCATAAGAATTTTATACATAAGAAAATTATGTATATTTGCATACCTAAGTTTTTTAGGTATCTGAATTATGGGAAATCAAAAATTATACAAAGGCTCATTACAGACTATTATTTTAAAGCTATTGGCACAAAATGATAAAATGTATGGCTATGAAATAACTCAAAAAGTAAAAGAGTTAACCAAAGGTGAATTAAAAATTACCGAAGGTGCACTATATCCTGCTTTACATAAACTAGAAGCTGAAGGTTTGCTAGATGTTGAAGTTGTTAAAGTTGGAAATAGACTTCGCAAGTATTATAAATTGACAGAAAGCGGTACTAAGGAAACTGTAAATAGACTTGCAGAAATGCAAGAGTTTTTACAAACAATGCAGCAACTAGTTAATCCTAAATTTGGCTTAGAATAAAATGAAAAAAAAATATACTATAACAGAAAAACAAGTAGCTTTTTTATATAATTATCTAAAAAAGAAGAAGTCTTTTTCTGATGAAGAAGAACGTTATGAGTTAATGGATCATCTTATCTGTGATTTTGAAGAAACTACAAAAGATGGTAATTTGTCTCAATATTTAGCCGACAAATCTAATTTCATATTCCAATATGGTAAAGATAGAGGCTCAAAAATACACTGGGCTTATCAAAAAGAACTATGGATAACTAGTTATCGTTTTTTTACAAATTTAAAAACACTTCCTATAAGTTTGTTAAGTACTTTAGTCATTTTAAGTCTTTCTTTTACTTTAAATAACTCTCAACTCTACTTAGTTTTTTTCTGTTCTATAGTTTTTCAAATTCTATACGGTTTATACCTAACCTATCATGAAAATAAAAAAGTAAGACAGCTCATTTCTTTTAAATATTTGGGAAACATTATGAGTTTATCCCAAGTTTTTCTTTTCTCTTTCACTTTAGTTAAAGATTATTTAAATACTCACAGAATATTATTTTTTATCTATTGGTTAATAGCTTTTAGTCTAAGTGTAGCTGGGTTAATTATTATTGAGAAGAAGAGAACAACAATTTTAAACAAATACAAACACTTGTTAAAATAACAGCTATGGAATTAACAGATAATCAAATACAAAGAATTAGCAATTACTTAGATACTAAAGGCGTTAAACTAATTGATTTTAGAATAGAAATTTTTGACCATATTATTTCTCAAATAGAGCAAAAATTAGAAATAGAAAATACTAATTTTGAAACTATCTTTTATCAAGTAACAGATGGATGGAATAAACAACTTAATACAGATTCAAGCTTTTTATTAGGATGGGCATATTCATCACCTAAAACTGTAATAAAAAAAGCTAAGAAGATTCACAAAAAATTATATACTAAAGTTGCATTATTAATCTCTATACCTATATTTTTAGGAATGCTTTTAAATCTATCTTTATTTAAAATTGTTTTAGATGCTGTCAATTCACAAGGATTATTAATAGCTTCAGTTTTTTCAATAATTTCTGGATTTATTATTTATAAATCTAGAAGGGAAATTAATAAAACTGTATACAGTTTTTTGATTAAAACTCAAGAGACTCAATTGTTTCTTGGCGGTATTCTATTATTTATGTATTCGTTTGATGTTCCTTCAATAGAGATTCTAATATTATTCACTTTTTCAAACTGTTACTTAATTGTTCTAAACTTTAAGCACAGAAAAGAAAAAGAGAAATATACATTATTAATAGAGAAATAACTATGACGCTAACAAACCAACAAATAGAACAACTTTACACATTTACACGTCAGCATTTTGTTGAACACTATGATGTGCAAACAGAATTAGTAGATCATTTAGCGAATGACATTGAACAAATTTTAGAAGATAAATCTACCTTAACATTTGAACAAGCTAGAGATATATCTTTTAAAAAATTTGGCATTTTTGGTTTTATGGATGTTGTAGAAGAGAAGCAAAAACAGTTAAATAAAAAATATTATAAAATTATTTTATCTTTTGTTAAAGATTGGTTTCGTTTACCTAACCTAATTGCCACAATAACTTTATTCTTTTTCTTTTATACATTATTAACTTCAAACTTATCTTCAATGTATTTTATGGGAATATGGATTTTATATATAGTCTATCTTTCAATTAAACTGTACCAATTAAAAAAAGAAGTTAAAATAAGAAAAAAGAAGTCTGGTAAATTATGGTTACTTGAAGATTTTATTTTCAAACAGGGAGCTGCTAATACAGCTTTGGTTCCGATATATATCTTTCAATTATTTATTAATATTGAGGGAATAGCAAACTTTGAATGGTATGTTACAATACCTATAGCTTTAATTTCATCAATAATAATAATCGTTGGCTATATTTCTTTAATTGTTCTACCTCAAAAAGCTGAGAAACTATTAGAAAAGCATTACCCAGAATACAAACTTGTCTAATTATTTTTTACCATCAACAATAATCACAATTTCGCCTTTTGCTGGCTTTTCTGTATAATATGATAACACTTCTGCTATATCTCCTCGCTTGGTTTCTTCAAATAATTTTGTCAATTCTCTAGAGACAGAAATTTGTCTGTCTTTTCCAAAATATTCTCCAAAATGTGTTAATGTTTTTAATAATTTATGAGGGCTCTCGTAAAAAATCATGGTACGTTTTTCTTCAGCTAAAAACTGTAGTCTCGTTTGCCTTCCTTTTTTAACAGGTAGAAAACCTTCGAAAACAAATTTATCATTTGGTAAACCTGAATTTACCAAAGCTGGCACAAAAGCAGTTGCTCCTGGTAAACACTCAACGTCAATATTATGCTGAACACATGCCCTAGTTAATAAAAAACCTGGATCTGAAATTGCTGGAGTTCCAGCATCTGAAATCATTGCAAAAACTTCTCCACTTTGTATTCTTTTTACAATAGTTTCTACTGTTTTATGCTCATTATGCATATGATGAGATTGCATAGGCGTACTAATTTCAAAATGCTTTAATAGCTTTCCGCTAGTACGGGTATCTTCAGCTAAAATATAATCAACTTCTTTTAAAACTCTAAGCGCTCTTAACGTAATATCTTCTAAATTTCCAATAGGTGTTGGTACCAAATACAATTTACTCATACAGCAAAGCTACAACAAAGTTTTAGTACATTTGTGGTATGCCAAAAAAGCTGTTAAAAAATATTGATTTCCCTACTGATGTAAGACAATTAGCAAATAATGAATTGCCTTTATTAGCTAAGGAATTACGTGAATTTATTATTGATGTAGTTGCTACTAAAGAAGGTCATTTAGGTGCTAGTTTAGGTGTTGTTGAACTTACCATTGCTTTGCATTATATATTCGATACTCCAACAGATCAATTAGTTTGGGATGTAGGACATCAAGCTTATGGCCATAAAATTTTAACTGGCAGAAAAGATATTTTTCATACCAATCGTCAATTAAACGGAATTTCAGGTTTTCCTAAACGTTCTGAAAGTGACTATGATACTTTTGGCGTTGGACATTCATCAACCTCAATTTCTGCTGCTTTAGGAATGGCTATTGCTTCTAAACTCCAAGGAAAAAATAAACATCATATTGCTGTAATTGGTGATGCTTCTATTGCTAGTGGAATGGCTTTTGAAGCTTTAAATCACGCCGGAGACACCAATGCTAACTTACTAGTTGTTTTAAACGATAATGCTATAGGTATAGATCCTTCTGTTGGAGCTTTAAAACATTATTTAACACGAATAAAATCTACGCGATCGGATATTGAGCAACACAATATTTTTGAAGCTTTAAATTTTGATTATTCTGGTCCTATTGATGGACATAATTTTGAAGAGCTTTTATTAGAGTTAAATAGGTTAAAACAAATTGAAGGGCCTAAGTTTTTACATGTAATTACTACTAAAGGAAAAGGTCTTCGACAAGCTGAGCAAGATCAAGTAAAATATCATGCTCCTGGTAAGTTTGATAAAATATCTGGTGATGTTTTACCTAAAGAAGCTAGTAAGTTTACAAAGTTTCAAGATGTATTTGGTAAAACTATTGTAGAATTAGCTGAATTGAATGAAAAAATAGTAGGAATTACCCCAGCTATGCTTACTGGAAGCTCTTTAAAATTTATGTTAGATAAATTTCCAGAGCGCACTTTTGATGTGGGTATTGCTGAGCAACACGCGGTAACTTTAGCTGCTGGAATGGCGACTCAAGGAATAATTCCTTTTTGTAATATTTATTCTACATTTTTACAACGAGCATACGATCAGATAATACACGATGTTGCTTTACAAAGTTTACCTGTTGTTTTTTGTTTAGATAGAGCTGGTTTAGTTGGACAAGATGGTGCTACGCATCATGGGGTTTTCGATTTAGCTTACCTGCGTTGTATTCCTAATTTAATAATTTTCGCTCCTCGTAACGAAATAGAGTTACGAAACATAATGTATACAGTACAATTAGGAATTGAAAAACCTATAGCTATTCGTTACCCTAGAGGAAAAGGGAAATTAGAAAAATGGAAACTTCCTTTTAAAAAAATAAGCATAGGCGAAAATATTTGTTTAGAAGATGGAAATGATCTAGCTATACTATCTAGTGGTACAATTGCTAATAATACCTCAGAGGTTATAAAAAAGACAAAAAACAAACATTCTATAGCTCATTACGATATTCGATTTATAAAACCTTTAGACAAAAAACTACTTCTAAAGATCTTTAATAAATTCAATAAAATTATAACTATTGAAGATGGAACAATCAAAGGAGGACTAGGTAGTGCTATTCTAGAATATGCCGCTGAGGCAAATTACAGAGGACATATAAAAATTTTAGGAGTTCCAGATGATTTTATTCATCATGGTACTATAGATGAATTACAAAAACAATGTGGTTTAGATGTAGATTCAATTCAAGAAACAATTAAAAATATTTTAAAATAAAAAAGCGAACCAAATTGGTTCGCTTTTTTATTTATATAGATAAATTGTTATCTCTTAATTATTCAATGCTTCTGCTCCACCAACAATCTCTAAAATTTCATTAGTAATTGCAGCTTGACGTGCTTTATTATACGTTAATAATAACTCATCACGTAGTTCAGTTGCATTATCTGTTGCTTTGTGCATTGCAGTCATACGAGCTCCGTGTTCAGCTGCGAAAGAATCACGAATTGCTTTGTATAATTGAGTTTTTAAAGATTTTGGTATTAATTCTAATACAATCTCTTCTTTTGAAGGTTCAAAAATGTAATCTAAATTTACATTCTCATCACTTTCAACTGGCTCAATTGGCAAGAACTGTTCAACCTGTGGTATTTGAGTTGCAGCATTCTTAAATCTATTGTAAACAAGTTCTATCTTATCGTAAGAACCAGCAACGTATAAATCCATTAATTGTTCAGCTACTTTAGCTACATTATCAAAAGTCAACTCATCGAAAATATCATTTCTATTTTCAATAACATTATTCTCTTTTGATAAAATATCGTTTCCTTTTTTACCAATAGTTAATAAATCTACAGAAACTCCATTGTATTTTTCATCAATAGTTTTAACAGTTTCTTTAATTATAGAAGAGTTAAAACCACCACATAAACCTCTGTTAGAAGTAACCACAACTAGTAATACTTTATTTACTTCTCTTTGTGTAGAATATGCTCCACCAGCATCACTATCTAAAGTAGCGCTTAAGCTTTGCAATAATTCAGTAAGCTTAGACGAATACGGACGCATTGCAGTAATAGCATCTTGAGCTTTTTTCAACTTTGCAGCCGATACCATTTTCATGGCAGAGGTAATCTGCATTGTTGATTTAATTGAAGTAATTCTATTACGTATTTCTTTTAAATTTGCCATAATTTCTAGTTATGCGTATGCTTTTTTAATGTTCACTAAAAAATTTAACTTTTAATTTTCCAGTTTTCCCAAACAAAATCATATTGATAGGTAATTTCATGAGTTTCTGCTAATTTCTTTTGAATGTTTTCCATTCGCTCTCTAGCATTTTCTATAATGAAATCGTGAAATTGAATCTGTAAATTTTTAAAATGGGATATTAATCCACTTTCTAAAAGAGATTCTAACACCTCATATTCTCCTCCTTCAATATTGATTTTTATTAAATCAACATTAGTAATATTATTTTCTTTAATAAAATTTACAATAGATTTTAATTCTATTTTTTCAGAATTCTCAGTTTCTATATATACAGAAGAGGCATCTCCAGTATTACTTATAGAAAGTTGTTTATCTTCATTCGATAAACCATAATGAAAAGGTTTTACTTTTTCATTATTCTTGAACTTTTCTTCTATAATATCATAAAATGATTTTACGGGTTCAAAAACATAGATTTCACAAGCATACTTTTCATATATACTATTTGCAAAATTACCTTTAAAACCTCCTAAATCTAATACAACAGAAGATTCTGATAAATCATAATCTAAACGTAAAGTTTCATCTCCATTAACCGCAAACCAAGGTTTACAACGCGCCTTTTGAATCTTGCGCTGTTTTTTCTTTTCGATTATATCTTTGAAAAGTTTTTTAAACATTTAGTTACGGATCTTACTTGTTTTTATTAAAGAGATTATACTATTTTAAATAAATTTAGTTTGAAAATTTAGCAGAAATTTCTGCTGCTGCTGATGTTAACGTATCTGTTACTTCATCAGTTAATTTTCCTGCCTTTAATGTATCTAATGTATCTCTATGCTTTGCATTTAAATACTCGATATAATCTTTTTCGAATTCTTTTACTTTATTTACAGGTACATCTTTTAACAAGTTCTTAGAACCTGCATAAATAATTGCAACCTGATCTTCTACTGTAAAAGGATCGTTTTGTGCTTGCTTTAAGATTTCAACATTACGTTGTCCTTTAGAAATCACATTCATTGTAGCTGCATCTAAATCAGAACCAAACTTAGCGAATGCTTCTAATTCACGGTATTGAGCTTGATCTAACTTTAAAGTACCTGATACTTTTTTCATTGATTTAATCTGTGCATTACCTCCAACACGAGATACAGAAATACCTACGTTAATTGCTGGACGAACCCCAGAGTTAAATAAATCTGATTCTAAGAAAATTTGTCCATCAGTAATCGAAATTACGTTTGTTGGAATATATGCTGAAACGTCCCCTGCTTGTGTTTCAATAATTGGTAATGCAGTTAAAGAACCTCCACCTTTTACGATACTTCTTAAAGAATCTGGTAAATCGTTCATTTCACTTGCAATTTTGTCATCATTGATAACTTTTGCAGCACGCTCTAATAATCTTGAATGTAAATAGAATACATCCCCTGGATATGCCTCACGTCCCGGTGGTCTTCTTAATAATAAAGATACCTCACGGTAAGCAACTGCTTGTTTAGATAAATCATCATAAACAATTAATGCTGGTCTACCAGTATCACGGAAATATTCTCCAATTGCAGCTCCTGCGAATGGTGCATATACCTGCATTGGTGCAGGATCTGATGCATTTGCAGCAACTATAGTTGTATATGCTAAAGCTCCTTTTTCTTCTAACATGTTAGCAATTGCTGCTACAGTTGAAGCTTTTTGACCAATAGCTACGTAGATACAGTACACTGGTTGTCCTGCATCATAAAATTCTTTTTGGTTTAAGATAGTATCAATAGCAACTGTTGATTTACCAGTTTGACGGTCTCCAATGATTAACTCACGTTGTCCACGTCCTACAGGAATCATTGCATCAATAGACTTGATACCTGTTTGCATTGGTTCAGTTACAGGCTCACGATAAATTACCCCTGGAGCTCTACGCTCTAATGGCATTTCGTAAGTTGTTCCTTCGATTGGTCCTTTACCATCAATTGGCTGACCTAAAGTATTAACAACACGTCCTACAATTCCTTCACCTGCTCTTAAAGAAGCAATTCTCTCTGTACGTTTAACAGTAGAACCTTCTCTTACTGATGTAGAAGCTCCTAATAATACAACACCTGCATTATCTTCTTCTAAGTTTAATACGATACCTTCTAATCCGTTATCGAATTCAACTAACTCACCATATTGTACGTTAGATAAACCATAAACACGAGCAATACCATCACCTACTTGTAATACAGTACCTACTTCATTTAATGAAGCTTTAGACTCGAAATTTGTTAATTGTTCCTTTAAAATTGCTGATACTTCAGCTGGTTTAATTGCTGCCATCTTATTTCTTTTGATGTATAATTAAATTTGTGGAATGTAATGACTATTGTCAAATTCTCTTCTTAATTCATTAAATTGATTAGAGATACTTGCATCATACTGTACATCTCCAACACGTAAAATAAATCCTCCTAAAATATTTGGATTTACAATATTTTCTATACTTGCGCTATTTCCTGTAAGTTCTACAATCTTCGCTTGTATTTTATCTTCTAATTCTTTAGTTAAAGCTACTGCTGTAGTAACCTTAGCAACCTGCATTCTTTTATGGTAATCGTAAATGATAGAATATTGCTTTGCAATTGGCTCTAACATAACCATACGCTTATTTTCTTCTAATAAGTTAAATAAGCCTTTTGAGATATTATCTACTTTATCACCAAAAAGAGCTACTAAAACTTTACGTTTATCTGCAGCTTTAATTACAGGGCTTTTAAGCATTGTTTCTAAATCACTACTTCCTGCAATAGTTTCTACGATTAACTTCATGTTATCGTTTACTAAAGTTTCATTTCCTGACTCTTTAGCTAGATTTAATATTGCTTTTGCGTAACGTAATGCTGGTCTTGCTCCTTTCATTGTTTGATTAGTTTAAAGTAACCTCTTCTAACATTCCTTCTACAAGTTTTAATTGATCGTCTTGTGAAGTTAATTCTTTTCTTACTACTTGTTGAGCAATGCTGATTGATAACTCTGCTACATTCTTCTTTAACTCAGCAATTGCAGCTTGTTGCTCTTGCTTAATTGTTGCTTTTGCATTTTCAATCATAATAGAAGCTTGATCTTGAGCCTCTTCTTTTGCTTCAGCGATAATGTTATCTTTAATTTCACGAGCATCTTTCATCATTGCATCTCTCTCTGCACGTGCTTCCTTGATCATTTTTTCATTATCTGCTTGTAAATTTTGCATTTCTTTACGAGCATTCTCTGCTTGATCTAATGCATTTTGAATTCCTTCTTCTCTTTCATCTAAAGAGCTTAAGATTGGTTTCCAAGCAAATTTTGCTAATAAAAATAATAATAGGATTAAGATAGTTAATTGCATTGCAAATAATCCTATCGAAAAATCATTAAAAATATCCATAATACTTAATTGTTGTCTTTTTGTTGTTTAATTTTAAAAACATTTCTGCAACCAACCGTTGCAGAAAATGTTTTCGTTGTTTTTGTTTCGGACTATCCTTTTCCTAAAAGTAAAGCACCAAATGCTAAACCTTCTAATAATGCTCCGATAATGATCATCGCTGTTTGGATTTTACCAGCAGCCTCAGGTTGACGAGCAATTCCTTCCATTGCTTTTCCTCCAATTTGACCTAATCCGATTCCTCCACCGATTACGATTAATCCTGCTCCAATTAAATTGTACATACTAATTGATTTATATTAAATTAAACAAATTCTTATTCTACTTTATAACTTCTAGTGATCATGTGCATGATCGTGCTCTTCTACTGCCATTCCAATAAATAAGGCAGAAAGCATTGTAAAAATAAATGCCTGTAAAAAAGCTACTAATAATTCAATAATTGTTAAAAACAAAGTCAACAAAAATGAAATTCCTGTTGCTCCAACAGTTCCAAATTCAGACTTCAACAACACCATAAGCGCTGCAATACCCATAACTACCGAGTGACCTGCAGTTATGTTTGCAAACAAACGCACTAATAATGAAAATGGCTTAATCAGCAAAAAACCAGCCAATTCTAAAACTGCTAAAACTGGTCTTAAAACCTTAGGTACTCCTGGCATCCATAAGGTATGTGCCCAAAAATCTTTTGTCCCATTAGTAATATAAACCACCAATGTAAACAACGCTAAACCTACAGTTATAGCAATTTGACCTGTAACATTAAAACCTAATGGCGTTAACCCTAATAAGTTTAATATCCAAATAAAGAAAAACACCGTTAATAAATAAGGCATAAATCTCTTATATTTTTTCTCTCCAATATTTGGTCTTGCTATCTCATCTCTTACATACAATACTAATGGTTCTAAAACACGACCAACTCCTGTAGGAATTGCTCCTTTTTTATACCCTTTAGCCAACGACCCAAATCCTAAAAACATTAACAAACCAGCTAATAAGATACCGAAAACACTTTTTGTTATAGATAAATCTAAAACTTTATGTGCATTCGTTGCATGATGAGCTTCATCAAAAGAAACCTCAGTAGCTTCTCCATCTAACTCATAAATCTTACTATGAATTTTTATTAATTTAACTCCTCCTGAATCAACAACTAACTTCCCATCATCATTATGATGAAACTTAGAAGACATAAAAGTTTTCAAACCTCTACTTGTCCAAACAATCACTGGCAACGGAAAACCTACATGTTTACGTTCTCCTGCATCGTTTGAGTACGAAAACAATGAAAAATCATGTGAATCCGCCAAGTGATGCTTGATGTAACTGCTAATTTCTTCTTTGGTGTTTACTTTTCCACCATCGTTATCTGAAGATTTCTTCTCTCCTCCACTAGCAAATACTCCAAAAGAAGTAAAAACTAATGCTAAAACTGTTAAAAATTTGATAGATTTTTTTGCTATCATCATACCTTTTTAAATATAGGGTTATGGTCTCTAAATTTCCGTGCAAAGGTAAACATTTAATTAAAACTACAAACCGTTTTTTTATTTAGTTTTTTGAGAATGTTTTTAGGATATTATTTTAACCTAAAAACAAGTAAACTATTTGCTGTTCAATAGTTTTGAAATAGCAATAGCCTCAAGAATTAAAAATAAAAACAATGGAATTACCAATGAAAATCTTTCTGGCTTAGTAAGTTGTCCGTTTGCAAAAACCGAAGCTTGAAAAACCAACACAAAAAAACCTATTTTTAAAAACACAGATGCTAAGTATGCGTAACCTGCTTGATTTGGAATTTTATCTGCGATAAATTCAACTATTACATAAACAATTGTTGCTCCAATTACATGAAATAGATAAACTGCAAATAATGAAAATGATAATTGAATTTCTTTTGATGTTAAAACATAATTATGAGGAAAGTAACTTACTGCAAAGATGATAAGTACTGCAGCAAGAAAAAACAAAATTCGTTTAATCATTATCTTTTGATATTTTTGTAACTTGTTGAATAACGGAGAACATAGCTAGAAAAACAGCTGCTAATGTGCATATTTTAGTGTATAAATCTCCATTGTTTGGATATTTGGTATCTAACCATTCACCTAGTAAACTACCTAGATAAATGGTTAAACCCATTTGAAAAGCAATAGTGGTAAACCGAATGTATTTATTAAGCGGTTTGCCCTTTTGTTTTTTGCTCATCTTTATTTAATTCCTTTACTGCTCCTTTCATAGCACAAGTAGCGTTGAATTCTGCTCCTGGTTCTACCGAAAGCTTACCTATAATTACATCTCCATTAATATTTGCTGAAGACTTTACTGTTAATGTATTTGAAACCATCAATTCTCCTGAAAACTTCCCTTCTACATCTGCATTTGTACATTCTACCTTTCCTTTTATAAAACCTGAATCACCTATGATAACTCTACCATCTGTTTTTATAGTTCCTTCTAAAGTTCCATCTATTCTAAAGTCACCTTCTGAAATAATATCTCCAGCTATCTTGGTATTCTTACCTATGATATTTCTTTCTGATACTTTTTTTTCGCCTGCTTTTACTTTCTTGTTTTCTTTACTAAACATATTGGGGAGTTTTGGGGATTAATTTTTACCTAACCTTTTAATTATTTCTTTTGCTTTCTTTCCTTCTTCTGTGTTTGCATAACTAATTGACACAAACTCTAAGGCTTTCTTATACACCTCTTTATCATTATACTTACCTACAGCTAAAGCTTTTAGGAGTGCAAATTTAGGAATTAAATTTGAATTACTTATTGTTGGTAAAAATTCATCTACCTCATTTACAACCTCTTCAAATTTATTTTCTTTATATAAATAGTAAATTTCTTTATATTTATTTAAAACTATATCTTCCTTTTTCTCTTCTGTTAGTTTTTTATTAGGGTTTTTTATTATTTGTGCAAACTTAGTATCTGCATATTTATTTAATATAACATTTTTATACTGAGTTGCCTTTTCTTTATTATTTAAATTAGAATAAATTTGATATAAGTGATAACTAATAGGTAGCTCTAATTTATTGTCTTTGCGCTCTTCTTGTAAACGTTCAAGGTTTTTAATTGCCAATTCAGGATTTTTAAACTGCTCTTTATAAATCAATCCTAGTTGGTGCAATGCTTCGTTACGATCTACTACCAGTTTATCTATTTCACTCTTATCTGTTGGTATTTCATTTATATAAGTTGCCAACTCATATCGTTTATTTACTTTTGGCTCAGATGATGCTTCTTCAACATCGTCAATCGTATTTGTTGATTTATCTGACAATCTCCAATTATCTTCTAACGGCCTAGTTCCCCATACTTTTTGAAACTCTGCTTTACCAAAACCTAAGGCTTGAGTATTATAAAAATACCACTTTCCCTTATTTGAGTTATTTACCGATGCTCCACCTCCAAATGTACTTCCGAAATTTTGAGCATTTAATAATTGCTGTTGTTTCTCTTCGTCTTCTTTCTTAATTTTTTCAATGTATTTTTCAAAAAAAGAATTTTGTTCTTCTTTTGTCATTGCTACAAGCTTAAGTATACTATCGTTATTTTTAACTACTTCTTCGTGTTTCCTTAAAGTTGTTAATCCTTTATTTTTTCTGCGGATTCTACGAATTCTTTTCTCTTGATCAAACTCTTTAGAGGTTACCTGTAACACACTATCGTAATATGCCCCTGCTAACAGATAATTTTCTTTTTCAAATGCTATATTCCCTAAATGTTCGTAGGCATATGTTTTTTGATAATCATTATTATTCTTTGCTTTTAATGATTTTTTATAATAGACTATTGCCTTTTCTGGATTATTTCTTCCTTCCTCTAAAACTCCTGCTTGGTAGTATAATGCATTTAGGTATTTACGGTTATCTGAATTCCTTATTAACTTTTTCATTCTTGCTAAAACAACTATTGACGCTGAATCATTCTCAGTGTTTTTAGCCAATTCAATATTTGCTCTAATACGGTATTTATAAGGTGCTTTTTTATAATCTGCTAATTTATTAAACACCATTCTTGCTGAATCTCTCCTATCTAATTCGCTATAAATTTGTCCTAAAACAAACATATTTCTCGCAGCCTGCTCTTTATTTTTAAATATTTTAGAGGCAGCTGTTAAATGTTCTATTACTTTTTGAATAGTATCTGTTTTTTGATACGCCATTGCCATTGCTGTATGCGCTTGTTCTCTTATTTCACCTGGCAATTCTTCTTCATTCTCTTCTACTTCCAACAAAAACTTTAATGATTCTATTGCTAACTTCTCGTTATCTAATCGAATATTTGTTTTTGCTCTCCAAATTTTAGTTTCATTTATTAAACTCGCATTTGGATAATTTGCTATTATGTAATTAAAAGACTCTATAGCTGGAATAAACCTTTGTGTATAATACCTTGATTTACCAAGTAATAAATAGGCATCATCAATTTGACGATTTCTTTCATACCCATTTATATTCATTGAATGCTTCTGAATTGCTTTTACCGCCTTTTCTTCTGCTTTATCAAATGGTGTTAGTTTTTTATTCTCTTCCTCCTCTTCTTCACCAAAACCTGTTCCTGGTTGTAATGCGGGTGCTGCTATTTTGTTTTCATCAAAAGTTATTGGTTCTATTTTTAATCGTCTCCAAAAATTGTCTTGATGTTTATCTTCAATTTCTTTCAACCCTTTTAAATAAGCTTGTTCTCCATTAAATAACACATTGTATTTTGTTGTTATTGCATGAAAGTTTCGATTTAAAAAAGCATCTTTTTTTACGCTACATGAATACACAATAGCTAAAAGAATATTGAAAACTAAGAATTTGTATAGTTTTTTCATAAGAATTACGCTTCTACTGTACAACAATATTATAGTTAAGTTATTGTACGTAAAAGCGTAAAAATAATAATAAAAAGATAATTTTTAGCCTAAGCTGAAAAATAGCTCTCTAATTCTTGTAAAGTTTCTTGTGATGTATTGATATCTTTCACAACATTTCCTTTATCTAGAACAACTATTCGATCGCAAACTTCTGTTACATGACTAAGGTCATGACTAGACACCAACACGGTAACTTCCTTATTATCTGTTAATGTTTTTATTAGTTTTTTTAATCTAATTTGAGTTGTTGGATCTAAATTTGCAAATGGTTCATCTAAAATTACAACTTGTGGGTTTCCCATCATTGCTGCTATAATTCCAACTTTTTTCTGATTTCCTTTACTTAAATCTCTTAAATATTTTTTCTTTCCTAATATTTCTCCATTGAAAAATTCTTCAAATTGATTCAAGTACGATTTTACATCTGCCTTATTCATTCCTCTTAAATCTCCAACAAACTCGAAATATTCTTCAGGTGTTAAATAGCTAATCAAAAAAGATTCATCAATAAAAGAACCTGTAAAATTTTTCCAATCTTCACTTTTATTTACCACAATCTCATTATTTACTATTTCTCCTGTAGTAGGTCGAATTAAATCTAATAAGAGGTTAAATAACGTTGTTTTTCCTGCACCATTATTACCAACCAACCCAAATGATTCTCCTTTTGATATTTTTAAATTCTCAACATCTAAAACTTGAGTTGATCCATATTTTTTTGATATATTATTTATTGTAATCATGTTTTTTTGAGTTTGGTTAGTCCTTTTGTTTAAATCCGTGAATCGTAGCGTATTTATTTTTTTGATATTTCTTTTCTATAAAATTCATCATGGTATTTTTAAGCAACAATGCAATAATTCCCACTAAAGCAATAGCAATTACTGCTGCATTAAAGCCTAAAATTTTATTTACTACTGCATAAATTAACATTGGCATTACCAATACTGGAATCATTACTATAAATTGTGCTGCACTTGTACCTTGTGTATTCCCAAAACCGCTAGCACTAAGATCTATTCTTTTTTTGTTAAATGACCCCATGTACAACATTATAAATGGTGTAAACCCTAAATTAAAGAAGAATCCTGCTACAATTAATAAGTATTTATTCACTCCGAAGTATAAATAAGGTGTACATAGCACAAATAAAATAATTGTCATTACAACCATTAAGTACCACTTACTTTCCAAGAATTTACGATATGATAAATTTTGACTCATTAACATTCTATAATGCTCACTATCCCATGCTGGAATAAACTGACCATAATTTATTGCAAACCCACCTGTTACAAAAATAGCTCCGTACAATTGCCAAATCAAAGAATCTTTATATGCTTCTAATGTAAAAAACATTATTCCGAATAATAAAAAGAAAAACGACATAAAAAACACTGTCTTGGTTCTTTTATTTCTCCAAATTAAACGCATGTCATTTTTAATAAACGGAGCAACACTTCCTAAACGATTTACAAAAGATAAATCTGCTGTTTTTGCTTCTTTTTCTTCTGATTTTATAGCCCCATCTAGGTATACAATTTTAGATAATTGTTTGAAATTTAAATAATATAAAGTACTTAAAAATACAACTCCAATTATTGATAAATATGGGTTTTCATACATCGAATAAAATAGTCCTCTAAAAAACCCAACTACATTTGTCATCTCATATTTATGAGCAAACCATAAACCTCCTAGTAATATTATTAAAGCTCCTAGTGCTATATTACTTTTATTAATTAGAAAATTTAGAAAATTCAAACAAAGTCCTAAAATAATTATAAAAAATGTCCATCCTAAAACTCCAGCGACATCATATCCTTCTGTAATTAACACTACTGCAAACGGAATATATAAAAGAAAAGAACCTAGGTTAAAAAAAGAAAAAACCGACTTGAAAAGCACATAGTTTACTAGTTTACTTTTTTTAATTGCTAAAAGCAACATAGGTTTTATATCCATTACTGGAATTTTCTGCATTAAATATCGAAAAATTAAATCAGAAATTACCATGAAAATCATAAACTGATTTACCAATAAAAAAGGATCTTTATTTGGAAATTCTTTTCTTAACATAAAATACCCTCCTACTCCCATTAACAAAAAGGTAGCTAAAAGATACAAAGCAAAAAAGCCCATTATAATTTTTAGTCCAATACTTTTTCCAAAAGAAGCTGAGCGGAAAAACTGTTTCCATTCTAACTTTAAAAAATGTGAAATCATTTGGTGAGTTATTAATTGATTGCTTATATGTATACTTTTTCAATTATTTGTTACACAAAAAAGCATCAATTTTATAAAATTGATGCTTTTTTACTAATTTATTTTTCACTTAAAACATTTATGCCCATTGGCAAATAACTCCTCCCATAAGTGCTAATGTTATAATCCAATATCCTGCATTTATTGCTACATATTTAAAACTCTTTCTTTCAAATAATGCTTGTGTTCCTAAAATTGGTAAGCCTATAAATAATCCAATTATTGTTCCATGTAACGCTCCATGGCCAAATGTTCTAAACCTATCTCCAAAATTGGACATAAATTCCTGAAAATACGCATATCCTCCTCCAGTTTGCTCCATAAAACCTGGTTCGCCAGTTAATACTGACTGCACTCCCCATTGATGTATTACTAATGTTTGTAAAATAAATGCCATTAAAAAACTAAGCACATAAGAGAGTCCAAAAATCTTAGCCATATTTGCTCCTTTCATTGATTCATCTGTGAAGTTTACTTCCTTCATCCATGCATTTTTAAAAAGCATTGGACCGTACCAAATAAATCCCATTACCATTGGAATTAATGCTGCTACTGCAATTATTAAAAAATCGAATTTCATAAATATAAAGTTTTGGTTTACAATCAAATATAACAAAAAAAAGCATCAAATAAATATTTGATGCTTTTATAACTTTTTTGTAATTAAAGTCTATTTTATCTTCATTGATTTTGCTATTGCTTCTAATTCGAAAATAAAATTACGCTTATTCACCGAAGGAGCATAGGTAAATCCTTCAACAATTATTAATCGATTATTTTTCTTATCTAATACAGTATAATTTATAAATGGTCCTGCCATAAAATCATTTTTAACCTCCCATTTACCTCTTGTTTCATATGCTTTTTTACCATCTATTTCTGCGTCAAAAGTAAATGGTGTATAAGCTTGTTCTGTAATCATATACATACCTTCTTTGCTTCCAGGTATGTATTTTTTCCCTATAGTATCTCGTACTGCCGTTATATTATCTGCTACTGTATTTTCATCTTCTAAAGGAACGCTATATATAAGAATGTTGTTTGTACCATCTCCTCTTGCTATACCGCTTTTTAAGTGTTGTCTAAACCATATAAAATCCCCTGTGTCTTCTACTAAATTAAATCTTTTAGGAACATCTATAGTTACCCCAAGATTTTGAATAGTTTTATATTTAGTTTCATCTATACGTTCTTTCTTAAAAATACGTTGCGTAAACTCAATATCTTCATCCTTAAACAATTTAATAATCTCTTTCCCTCTATTTCTTAATAATTTTAATTGCCCTTCTTCTCCTTTAGCTGTAGCGTAAATTATAATTTGGGGAGCTGCATATCTATTTTTTTCAACCTTAATACCTTCTTCTGGCCCATTTTGAATTATTAAAACAGCTTTAGCATGTCGCATAAAACTAGCAAACCCTACTGGGTCTATTTGACTTACTGATAATAATGTTTCTGGCTGTGGTAAACCTACTTGATGCTCACCAAAGATAGTACGCATTTCATCTCCAATTTTACCTTCCCAATCTATTGCCTTAGTTACTACCATTATTTTATTGGTACTACCATTAGATGTTGGCAATGTATAACCACTCTTTCCATTTCCTGTTTTACATGAAATTACTAAGAATGCTAAAACAAATATGACTGCTATATTTCTCATAGTTTCTGTTTTTAATGTTTAGTTGTAGATTTTAGCTCTTAAAAATTTTAAGCTTCATTCCTGGTTTTAGACTTTTCACACTCCAAATATTATTCCACTTTTTAATTTGTTCTATAGAAATTGATGGGTATTTTTTTGAAATAGTCCATAAAGAATCTCCATTCTTTACTATATAAATTTCATGTTTCCCTTTTGGCACTTCATGCTTCCTTTTTGATGTTTGCTTAGGAATGGCCATTTTTTTAGGATAAATACTCAAACGTTGTCCTATTTTTAAACGATGGTTTCTTAAACCATTCCATCGTTTTATATCTCTAACTCTTACTCCAAAATTATTTGCTATTTTCCCTAAATAATCTCCACTACGTACTTTGTAACGAATACGTTTATCCATTTCAAAGTACTTAGGCAAAGGTTTCTCTCTCTTTGCTTCATCTTCGTTTGCTAATGCATAAATTTCTTTTTCTTTATCAAGAAATTCAATCATATTCCTTCGAGGTAACCTAACTGCGTAATTCTTATTTTTTACATAAGGTATTATATCTAATTTATATGATGGATTTATAAATGATAACAGCTCAGTATCAATCTTTGTTTTTTCTGAAATCTGATCAAAACTGATGGTTCTTTTTACTTGAATTGTATCTGTTTCAAAATGAAATATTTTTGGTGATTCTGGATAAATTCCATGTTCTTCTGCATATTCAAAAATATACATTGTTGCATAAAACGCTGGAACATATCCTGCTGTTTCTCTAGGTAAAAAAGGTCGAATATTCCAATAGTTTTTATATCCTCCTGATCGTTTTATGGCTTTTGATACATTTCCTGGACCAGAATTATATGCTGCTAATGCTAAATCCCAATCTCCAAATATTTTATATAATTGACTCAAGTATTTACACGCTGCTATTGTTGCTTTTACAGGATCTTGCCTGTCATCTACATATGAATTTACTTTCAAATTAAATTGAATTCCTGTACCATACATAAATTGCCATAAACCTGTTGCTCCTACTCTTGAACGTGCATTAGGTCGCAAGGCAGATTCTACTATAGCCAAATATTTCATTTCTAATGGAACATCATATTGATCTAAATGCTGTTCGAACATTGGAAAATAATATTTTGCCTTTGCCATTAAAGCTGGATAATACTTTTTACGGTATTTTAAATAACTGTTTATTACTTTTTCTAATGCTGGATTGTATGCTAAATGAAATGGCGTTTTTAAATCTAAATCGTTCAAACGCTTTTTTAATAAATCTGTTGAAAGAATTGTAGTTGTATTTCCTATAATATCTTTATCATTTATTACATACTGAATACTATCAAATAATGATGAATTAAACTTTTCTTCTATCAATAAACTATCTATCATTTTCAAATCTGCATCAGAAAACATAGCTTCTCCTTGTTTTGTTTTGATAGAATCTTTTGCTACTATAGTTGAATCAATTGCTATTTCTATACTTTTTGGAACTAAAGTACTATCAACCGGTTGTTGCGCAAAAATTGATACTGTAAAAAAAAATAGTACTAATACGTTTTTCATCTTTGGTTTAAATATCTAATTCTACAACTATTGGACAATGGTCAGAATGTTTTGCTTCTGGCAAAATATAAGCTCTAGATATTTTATCTTTTAAAGGTTCTGTTACCATTGCATAATCTAAACGCCATCCTTTATTATTTGCTCTAGAATTTGCTCTATAACTCCACCAAGAATACTCTTGTCTTTCTGGATTTAAATAACGAAAACTATCTATAAATCCACTATCTATAAATTTACCTAACCATTCTCTTTCCTCTGGCAAAAACCCTGAAACTCCTTTCATTTTAGGATTATGAATATCTATTGCTTCATGACAAATATTATAATCTCCACAGATTACTAAATTCGGAATCGTTTTTCGTAATTCAGTAGCATAAGCTAAAATCTCATCCATATAGTTAAATTTATAATCTAACCTTGCAGCATTTGTACCTGATGGTAAATACATACTCATAACTGAAACCTCATCAAAATCTACTCGAAGGTTTCTCCCTTCAAAATCCATAGATTCTATTCCTGTCCCAAATTCAACATGCTTTGGCTCTTTTTTACAAAATACAGCTACTGATGAGTATCCTTTTTTTTCTGCTGAAAACCAATAATGATATGGATATCCTGCATTTTCAAACTCAGTTACATCCAATTGTTCTTTATGTGCTTTGGTTTCCTGAATACAAATCACATCTGGATTTGCTGCTTGTAACCAATCGATAAATCCTTTTTTTAAAGCGGCACGTATTCCGTTTACGTTGTATGAGATTATTTTCATTTTAATAAAAGATGATTTATCTGATTTTAAATACTCATTTCTGGTATTTCTCCATTTATAATTAAAGTACCTTCGGTTGCTGCTTGAATTTCTTCAATAGAAACACCTGGTGCTCTTTCTAATAAGTAAAATGCATTTTCTTTTACTTCTAAAACTGCTAAATTGGTTACTACTTTTGTTACACAACCAACTCCTGTTAATGGTAATGAACATTTTTTAAGCAGTTTTGATGCTCCTGCTCGATTCGTATGCATCATGGCTACAATAATATTGTCTGCCGATGCTACTAAATCCATTGCTCCTCCCATTCCTTTTACCATTTTTCCTGGAATTTTCCAGTTGGCTATATCTCCGTTTTGAGCAACTTCCATTGCTCCTAAAACTGTTAATTGTACGTGTTGTCCACGGATCATTGAAAAGCTCGTTGCAGAATCGAAAATAGATCCTCCATCTAAAACAGTTACTGTTTGTTTTCCTGCATTTATTAAATCAGCATCTTCTGTTCCTTCTACCGGAAAAGGTCCCATTCCAAGCAATCCATTTTCTGATTGAAACTCTACTTCTATTCCTTCTGGAATATAATTTGCTACTAATGTTGGAATCCCAATTCCTAAATTAACATACCATTTATCTTGTAATTCTTGTGCAATTCTCTGTGCTATTTGTTGTTTTGTTAAAGCCATTTTATTACAATTTTGGTGTTACTGTACGTTGTTCAATTCTCTTTTCATACTTCTCTCCTTGAAAAATACGTTGTACAAAAATCCCTGGGATATGAATCTGATTTGGATCTAATTCTCCTGCTGGCACTAATTCTTCTACTTCTGCTACTGTAATTGTTGCAGCACCACACATATTTGGATTAAAATTACGTGCTGTTCCTTTAAAAATTAAATTCCCTGCTGTATCCCCTTTCCATGCTTTTACAAATGCAAAGTCTGCTTTAAATGCTGGTTCTAATACATACATTTTTCCGTCAAACTCTCTTGTTTCTTTTCCTTCTGCCACTTCTGTTCCGTAGCCTGCTGGTGTATAAAATGCTGGAAATCCTGCTTGTGCTGCTCTACATTTTTCTGCTAATGTTCCTTGTGGTGTTAACTCTACTTCTAATTCTCCTGATAACATCTGACGTTCAAACTCATCATTTTCTCCTACATATGATGAAATCATTTTTTTGATTTGTTTATTTTGTAATAATAAACCCAATCCAAAATCATCAACTCCTGCGTTATTGGATATACAAGTAACTTCTTTTATTCCTAATTTTACTAACTCCGCAATCGCATTTTCTGGTATACCACACAAACCAAAACCTCCTAACATAAAGGTCATTCTGTCTTGTACGCCTGCTACTGCTTCTTGTACGTTATTTATCTTTTTATTTATCATTTTTAGTTGTTTGTTTTTCTAAATAAAATTAAAAATCCGTTTCTTCTTCCTCTACTTTCTTCTCTTTATCATCAATATCGTCTTCAACTTTTTTCACCTCATCACAATTAATACTGATTGATAATTCTCCTTCTGGTTTTTCAAAATCTTCTTTACTAATGTTAAGCGTCTTATCTTCATAACATTTTCTCATAAACAATCCCCATGTTGGTAAAGACATAGTTGCTCCTTGTCCATATCCTATACCTTTAAAGTGGGTAGCTCTATCTTCTCCTCCAGTCCAAACTCCTGTCGCTAAATTTGGTACAATCCCCATAAACCAACCATCTGATTGATTTTGTGTAGTTCCTGTTTTTCCTGCAATTGGATTATCAAATTTATAAGGAAAACCTGTTGATATTTTCTTATGAGTTGTCCAATTAGATCGCAACCTAGCTCCTGACCCCATTAATGTAACTCCTTTCATTAAATCAAGAATTACATACGAAGATTCTTCACTTAATACTTCTTTTGTTTCTGGCACAAATTCTTCAAGAATAGTTCCGTTTTTATCTTCAATACGCGTAATCATCATTGGACTTACTCGTAAACCTCTATTTGCAAAAGTAGAATAAGCACTTACCATTTCTATTAATGATAAATCTATTGCTCCTAAGGCTATTGATGGGTTTGCCTCTATTTTTGATTTTATCCCTGCAGACTCTGCTAAACGCGCTACATTTATTGGCGATACCTTATCTATTAACTGGGCAGTAATTACATTTGTTGAATTTGCTAATGCTGCTTTTAATGTTAATTCTCCTCCGTATTTATTAACAGCATTTTTTGGTGTCCAATCCTCTGGCATTCCATATTTCTCTTTTGGAATTGTGTATAAAACATTTGGTAGCTTATCGCAAGGAGACATTTTTAACTGATTAATTGCTGTTGCATATACAAATGGCTTAAATGTAGATCCTACTTGACGCTTTTGTTGCTCTACAGCATCATATTTAAAATACTTATTATTAATTCCTCCAACCCATGCTTTTATATGGCCAGTTTGTGGTTCTATTGACACCAATCCTGAACGTAAGAAATGTTTATAATAACGTATTGAATCATACGGCGTCATTACAGTATCTTTATCTCCTTTCCATGAAAACACACGCATGTCTGTATCTGTATTAAAAGATTTTTCTATTTCTTTCTCAGACTTCCCTGCTGCTTTCATTCGCTTGTAACGATTTGAACTTCGTTTTCCTCGTTTCATGCTATTTAAAATCTCCTTTTTATCTAAATCGTAAAATGGTGCTGTTCTATTCTTTTTTTGCTCTTTAAAGAAAAACGATTGTAAGTTGGCCATATGTTCTTCTACTGCCTCCTCTGCATATTTTTGCATACGAGAATCTATAGTTACATATACCTTTAAACCATCTTTATATATATTATATGGTTCTCCATTTGGCTTAAGGTTATTCTTTGCCCATCTCTTTAATCGTTGCTTTAAATTTTCTCTAAAATAAGTAGCCAATCCATCACTGTGACTTTCTGGAGTGAAGTTAATTTTTAAAGGTAGCTTTTGTAATGAGTCCTTTTCTTGTTCAGTTAAGAGTCCATTTTTTGCCATTTGTGAAAACACTACATTTCTTCTTTGTAATGATTTCTTTTTTGAAACCTTTCTATGTGGATTAAACTGTCTTGGGTTTTTTAGCATTGCTACTAAAATTGCTGATTCTTGTAAATCTAATTCTTTTGGCTCTTTACCAAAATAAATTCGTGCAGCCGAACGTATACCTGTTGCATTAAAAAGAAATCCTTGTGTATTTAAATACATGGTTGCTATTTCTTCTTTTGTGTATTGACGTTCTAATTTTACTGCAACTACCCATTCTTGCATTTTTTGGATGATTCTTTTTACTATATTTCTAGATGCTCTTTTAGTAAATAAGTTCTTTGCTAATTGTTGAGTAATTGTACTGGCACCTCCTCCTGCTCCTAACTTCGCTACTGCTCTTGCTAAACCTCTAAAATCTATTCCTGAATGTTCGTAAAAACGTTCATCTTCGGTAGCGACTAAAGCTTGTATTAAATTTTGTGGTAAGTCTTTATATTGAATTGGTGTTCTGTTTGCTTTTACATAATATTTCCCTAATGTTTTTCCATCTGCAGAAATTACCTCAGTTGCTAAATCACTTTTAGGATTTTCTAACTCTTCAAAAGATGGTAACGCTCCAAAGACTCCCCATGAAGCTAATAAAAACATAAAACATATAAAAAGGAAGCCTCCCAAAACGATAGACCAAAACCATTTAATATATTTACTGAAACTAATTGTTTTTTTCTCTGCCATTATTTTATTTTTTCTATTCTAAATCCTACTTGAGTAATACCTTCTAGTTCTTCTACTCCTTCGACTGCTCCATTTTTTCTCATAGCTTGTCGAACTTTTAAAGTATATTCTCCTGTTTTAGGAAATGTTATATTTTCTTTATAAAAAAGTTTATTTTCTTTTATATCTGTAAAGCCTTCCCCTAAGAATTTACCTGTAAGATCAGCCATATCATACTCTAATGTATCAATGATTATTTCTCCGTCAGGAAAATCCATTTGTGTTATTAAAAACAAATTACTGTAACTATAGTCCTTATTATTTCTAAGGTTTATAAATAGATTTTTCTTATTTATAGAATCTTTTATAGGAAAAGTAAATGCAATTGTATTCTCTTTACTCCATGTGCTATTTGATAGTGAAACATATTCATCATATACCCTATCTGAATCACATGAAATTAGCATAAAAACGGTTAGAAAAAATATCCCTATTTTATTCTTTATCATTTTTTGTTTCATTGTTCTTATTTCCGTTTGGCTTTCTATTTTTTTGATTATTATTTCTTCTTCTTTGATTATTTGGTTTTTTCTTTTGAGCTTGAGTCTTATTTTCTTCAGTCCCTTTTTGAGTCTTTGATTTAGCTGTTTTAGGATTGTTTTTTGGTTTTTCTTTCCTATTATCAACTCTTTTCTTAGCAACGTTTTTGTTACCTACTACTGGCTTTGTTTGATTTTTTTGTGGTCGCCTTTTTGGTTTTTCTTCTGAAGGTTTATTTCCTTCTTTTTTAGCTACAGGCTTTTTATTAATTGGTTTTTTTGATTTCCTTCTATTGTTTCTTCTTGGCTTTTTAGGTGTATCAAATCGCGTTAAACTATCTTGACCAACTACGTTTTCAAAATCAACTATTGCTTCTTCAGTAATCTCTAGTTCATATTCATCTAACGGTAAAGCAAGTTCATTATTTTTGTTTAACTCAATAATTTCATGAACTTGTTCTAGTGATAATCTAAACCATTTAAAACTTTCTTCTTTGTAGGTATACCAAAGCATTTTTTTGAAAATATCCATTTTTACAAAAACAGCATCTCCTTTTTCTGTATTAAGTATCTTATCTTGTTTTGGAAAACTTTGTAATGCGTCTAAATAGGTATCTAATTCAAAATTTAAACAGCACTTTAATTTACCACACTGTCCTGCTAATTTTAGTGGATTTAATGATAATTGTTGGTATCGTGCTGCCGCTGTATTTACTTTTCTAAAATCTGTTAGCCAAGTTGAACAACATAATTCTCTACCACATGAACCTACTCCCCCTAAACGAGCTGCCTCTTGACGCATACCCACTTGACGCATTTCTACTCGAATAGAAAAAGTTCCTGCTAAATCTCTAATTAATTGTCTAAAATCTACACGTTCATCAGCTGTATAGTAAAAAGTGGCTTTGGTTCCATCTCCTTGATATTCTACATCAGAAAGTTTCATTTTTAATCCTAAACGACTAATTATCTCTCTTCCTTTTCGCTGTGTTTCTTGTTCTTTATCTCTGGCTGTTTGCCAAATATCAATGTCTTTTTGTGATGCTTTTCTATAAATTCTCTTAACATCTTCACTGTCTGAAGTAATTTTTCGTTTTTTCATTTGAACTTTTACAAGTTCTCCTGCTAAGGAAACAATTCCTATATCATGTCCTGATGATCCTTCAACCGCTACAACATCACCCATTGAAACGGTTAATTTTTCTGTATTTTTATAAAAATGTTTTCGTCCATTTTTAAATCGAACTTCAAATATATTAAATGGAGCTTCACCTGTTGGTAAAGTCATGTTTGATAACCAATCAAAAACGGCAAGTTTATTTCCACTTCCACATGTACCCGTTGCACAATTTCCATTGCTTTTACAACCATTAGGAACACCGCTTTTGTTAGTTGAGCAACTGCTACAACTCATAAAATAGTATATTTTTATAAATATTTCTTAAACCTGATATGTTTACAGTATCAAAAAATATTTTTTATTATTGATTTTCAGCTAGATAAGTTTTAATTTATCACAACTTTCCTTAATCAGTAAAGATACATATTCTACTGAAAACTTAAAATGGAATCTTTTATAAAAAAACCACCCCATAGTTTTATAAAACTATGGGGTGGTTTTTTATGTTAATTTTAGCTTTTTTGATTATTTCTTTTTTGCCCAATTATCTCGTAATCCAACAATTTTATTAAAAACTAAATTGTCTGAAGTTGAATCATCATCGACATTAAAATATCCTAAACGCTGAAACTGAAACTGTTCTCCTATTTTTGCTGTTTGCAAACTTGGCTCTACAAAAGCTGTTATTTTTTCTAAAGAATTCGGATTGACAAACTCCATAAAATCTTTGTCTTTATGTGAATCTGGTGCTTCATCTAAAAACAACCTATCATAAGCTCTAACCTCAGATTTTACTGCATGTTTTATAGAAACCCAATGTAATGTTCCTTTAACCTTACGCATACTCTCTTCTGTTCCACTACCCGATTTTGTTAACGGATCATACGTACAATGAATTACTGTAATATTTCCATTTTCATCCTTTTCACAACTTGTTGCTGTAATAAAATAAGCATTTTTTAGTCGAACTTCTTTTCCTAATTTTAATCTAAAGAACTTTTTATTAGCCTCTTCTCTAAAATCTTCTCGCTCAATATAAATCTCTCTTGAAAACGGCACCTCTCTTGTTCCTGAGTTTTCGTCTTCTGGATTATTCTCCGCTATTAAAATTTCTTCTTTTCCTTCTGGGTAATTATCTATAATTACTTTTACTGGATCAAGAACTCCCATAACTCTATTCGCCGTTTTGTTTAAATCCTCTCGTATTTTAAACTCCAATAAGGCTACGTCTATTACGTTTTCTCTTTTTGAAACCCCAACCGTTTCTATAAAGTTTCGAATTGATGCGGGTGTATATCCTCGCCTACGTAAACCAGAAATTGTTGGCATTCTAGGATCGTCCCATCCATTTACAACACCTTCTTCTACCAACTTTAACAACTTACGTTTACTCATTATGGTATAACTTAAGTTTAAACGTGAAAACTCTCGTTGTTTTGGCGGATTCGGATACTCTAATTTACTATATTCATACACATTATCTCTAAACCAGTTATATAACTCTCTATGTGGTTTAAACTCTAATGAACATAACGAATGTGAAATTTGCTCTAAATAATCACTTTCTCCATGCGTCCAATCATACATCGGGTAAATTACCCAATCATTTCCTGTTCTATGATGAGCTTTCTTTAATATACGGTACATTAAAGGATCTCTCATTAACATATTTGGAGATGCCATATCTATTTTAGCACGTAAAACATGTGTACCTTCCTCAAACTCTCCTGCTTTCATCCCACTGAATAAATCAAGATTCTCTGCTATACTTCTACTTCTATATGGACTATTTTTCCCTTCCTCTGTTGGCGTTCCTTTTTGCGCTCGCATTTCTTCTGAAGATTGACTATCTACATATGCTTTTCCGTCTTTTATTAATTGTACTGCCCAATCGTATAACTGTTGAAAATAATCAGATGAATACAATTCATTTTCCCATTGATACCCTAACCAAGAAACGTCTTTTTTAATTGCATCTACATATTCCTGCTCTTCTTTTGCTGGATTTGTGTCATCAAAACGTAAGTTTACTGGAGCATTATATCTTTCTCCTAAGCCAAAGCTAATTCCAATAGCTTTCGTGTGACCAATGTGTAAATAACCATTTGGTTCTGGTGGAAAACGAAAACGTAAGTTTTCTTTTGGCATTCCATTTGCCAAATCCTCTTCAATAATTTGTTCTAAAAAATTCAATGATTTCTTTTCTTCTGACATTTTCTGTTGAATTTGAAGTGCAAAATTACACAAATTTGTTGAAGTGTTTTTTATTTAACTCTTCATTTATACCTCTCTTTTTTAGAACAAATTATTTAGCTACTTTTTAAGTTATTTAATTTCTGAATTTTTCTTTCTTTCGAAACACCATATTCACTTTAAAAGTCCCTTCTCCCCCATCTACTATATTTAAAATATCATCTCCATCACTATCTCTACTACTAGGCATAATAGCATTTGCATTATAAGCGTTTACATAATCGTAGCCTAATTTTGACATCGAATTTAACAAATCTGTTTGGTTTCTTACTCTTAGTTTATCACCATCTTGCAATAACGATTCTAGTTCTTCTAATTGATCTTTGTAAGTAGATCTTTTTTTATCTATTATAATATTAATTCCTCCTAATAACTTTGTGTTTTGAGATGTTATTATTACATATTCTGGTAGTTGACTAATTGCAATACTTGAAGATCTTACAACTGATAACTCTTGTCCTTTTACATTTAGAGCTGTTATTAAAAGCATTAAAATAATTGTTGTTTTTACTGATTTTTTCATTTTATTATGATTTTCTGTTAAACAAAAAAAACCATATACCTTATCTTTTTAAAGATAAGGTATATGGTTTTTTCATAGATTATAAGCTCGCTTTCTCTATTTCTTCCTTATGTTAGAAAGCAAGTATGTATTTTATTTGTATTGTTTGACGCATTTGTGACATGTTTGTTACAATTTAATTTTTTTGTAAATGAATATCTGCATTCCCTTTATAAGCACCTTTGCTATCTTTTTGAAAATCAACAATTCTACAACTTTCAATATTTTCATTTGAAGTTGTTGGATCATCTTTAAAATAAATTTGCGTTACCAATATTTTATACCCGTTTGCAGTAATTCTGTAATGAAAATGTCGTGGACGCCCTGGGTATAAACCTGGACGTATGCTTTCAAAAGTATAATTCCCTTGTGCGTCCGTTACTATAAACCCTCTTAATGTTATTTGACTTGGTTGATAATTACTTACATTTCCATCTCCTACTGGATGATAAATCCCACCATTATCTGCATGCCATACTTCAATCATTGCATTAGCAACCGGAGAATTTTTATCTGCTGTACCATATATTTTTCCTGATACTACTATTTTATCCCCTGATAAATTTTGCGTATTTAAATTCGTAATTTTCGATGTCCCACTAACATAATACGGTCCTAACATGTCCGACTTTGTAACACCACAGTTTGCCGTTGTTCCTCCTTCATTTATATTATCGTTTGATGAGCAACTTATTAAAGTTGTTGAAACTATTGGGGCAGCAACAACTCCTAATCCTAAATTTTTTAAAAACTTTTTCCTATCCATAATTAATCTCTTTAAAATTGTTCAATAAAAACCTACAAACTCTATTATTTACTCGCCGTATGTTTCCAATTTTTCTAAAATAGAATTTGACGGAGCCTTCATTATTTTATTAACGGTATTTTCTACTAATTGGTACCCTTTTGGAAATCTATCTTTTAGATCTTCTTTATTTTTTATTATCCACTCATCTTCTTGTGGTCCATATTTTTCTTGTAAATTCCAATACGTACTAATTAACCAATAGGCGAATTCTTGTACTATTACCCTTTGGTGTATTTCTTTTTCATTTTCCATATCTTTATAACTATTTACATCATAAAACCCCTTTTCTATTGCTTCTTGCATTACAATATAAACTTCTGAGCTTGTAGTATTAAACGCCCATTCTTTTGGGTATTCATAATGCAACCCTATATCTGTTATAAAATGTAATAAATGCTCCACTACTTCCATGGTTTGTCCTGGTTGCTTGTACATAATTACATCGCAAATACTACACTCTTTTTCATAGACATACTCCATCTCTGTCATTACTTTTTCTGGCATTGAATCGTGATGTCCTACTATTACAGGTATAGTTGCTTTGTATTGCAATAAATTATTTAACACTCTATGTTGTCTTGGTAAGTCAAGAGTACTATCCTGTGGGAACATCTCTTCCATCGTTTGTCCCACATCTTTTAAAAAGTCATCAGAAACTTTATACATTGCTATGAAATCTAAGCCTAAAACATTCATTTTCTTTGAAAACTCTCCTTTTATTGACTCTATTTTAATAGTTAAATTTAAAGGACTGACTTTATTGGTGTTCTGAATTTCTGTAAACACACATCCTCCAATTTTATCTGAGAACTCTATTCGATTTTTCTGACCTTCGTTTGATTTTGTAGTTATTCTACATGCTTGTAATAGACATAAAGCAACGAATATTATAGGTATTATTTTCTTCATATTTTTTATTTAAAAATATTCCTTCTCTAATTGAAAAGGAATATTTTATTTACATCAATCAATTCAACTTAAAACACATTTATCTTTTATAAGTTCCATCTGGTAATACTGTTGGCAGCTTATACGTTGCATCCATTAGCAAACTGTATATAGCTGTATCTGTTGCTTGTACTTTTGCTTTCGTATTTAACTTCCATTCTTGTTGTATCTCCCCTAATCTATTTGTTTGCGCTCCTAATATAGAACTCATTGACCAGTAAAAATATTCTACTGTTTGACAACTTGCATAATCGCAAGTACTATCGTTATATGTATACCAAGCTGAACTTGGATAAGTTGCTGGAATTGTTTGAAAATAACCTCCTCTTGCTTTATCCATTGCATTCGCAAGTTGAGTTCCTTTTTTTAAACCAAACACCGTAGGATATGCTTTTGCGTGTCCTGCCAAGTTAATAATATGCCACACTTCTTCTAATGAAGCATCAAAACGTCCTGTATGACCATTTGTATGCCATACTGGAACTGTTTCATCTGCTCCTAAATCTTGCCCTTCATGTCCACTCGGGAAATTAATATTAGTATTTTGCGTTTTCCACATATATAAGAAAGCTTTATTTTTCTTCATTGTATCCAACACTAGTTGATTATCTACAACTCCATCTTCATTATTATCTAAATACTGTGCCATTACATTTGCTGCGTGTAATAACTTTACATCTTCGACTCCTGATAAAGCATATATTGGAATTCCAAAAACCATTACTTTTTTAGGAAAACTACTAAACCCTGTATCTTTATTTGCTTCAATTTTAAAATTTGGATCATTTCCTGCATTTACATTTCCTCCTGTTGGAGTTGCAATGTTAGTATTATCTGAACAGGATGTGCTGCTTAAAACAATTATCACTGTTACTAAAACTTTTAAACTCATTAATTTCATCATACCCTTCTATTATTTAACTTTTGTTCCTATCATTTTTGTATATCCTGCATCTACTTGCATCGGTACTTTCTTCTTTTTCATAAATTCCAATGCTTTTTTCTGATGTACATTTAATTTGTCGCTATGTCCTGCAAAATTGATTGCCCAAATTTGATGTATGTATTCATTTACTGCTGTTACTTTATCATAATTTCCATTTTCTGCTGTGTTTTGTTCAGTAATATCATATGTTTTTGCAGCAATATCATCCTCCATATATTTACGTAATACCCCTCCTGTTGTAAATTTAAATTCTGGGTCTACTCTACTAAATGCTTCAGTTATTGTATGAAATGTCTCTTCCCACAATGCATTAAAAGCTTGTGGTCTCCAAGTAGAAGAATTTAATTTAGAAATTGTCCACCCTTTTCCATTATAATCTTTTATATAAGGCCAATTATCTGTTTGCATGCTCATTCCATACAAGCCTTTTCCTGCCACTAAATTTGCAGCAGATATTTTATCAACCATTGGTAATGGTCCCGAAATAAAAACTAATTTTTGAGCTAACCATTTATTTAATTCTTTCTTATCATCATCAATAACCCCGTCGTTATCTTGATCTAAGAAGCTACTAAATAAGCGAATACTATGCTCAAAAACATCTTTTCCTGTTGTACCTGCTGTTGTTTCTCCTGAAGATGGCTTCACTGCACTTCCTACGATATAGAAACCATTTATATTATGCACATAATCGGCATTGGCTTTTAAATAAGTTTCTAATGAATTGGTATTTGTTCCTTCTTCAACTATTGTATTGTTTTTTGAACAAGAAATACAACTAGCAGCTAAAAGTCCATATACTATTATACTTATTGAAAACATTTTTTTTATCATAATCTCTACGTTTTAGTTCTATTATATATTGAACTTTAAACTGCAAAATTATAGCCATAAGTATATTGAAAAACACTGTAGAAGTCCGAGTTTCGGTTACTCAGACTCTTTTAAACTATCTTGATATTGTTTTGGAGTAACTCCTTCCATGTTTTTAAACACTGTGTAAAATGTTGATTTTGAAGAAAAACCAGCCTCTTGAGCCAAGCCTAACAATGATAATTGTGTTGCTTTAGGTGATATTACTAATTTTTTAAACTCTTGTACTCGAAATTGGTTAACAAAATGATAAAAGTTTTTATTGGTATGTGTTTTTATTAATTTAGAAAGTTCTCTTTCTTTTATATTTACTTTTTCCGATAGTGTTCTTAAATTTAAATTACCATCTAAATATAATTTATCCTTTTCAATAATTCCCGATACTTGCTCAAACTCTTCTTTAGTATCCTCATCTACAAAAACTTCTTTTTTCTCTTCTATTTGAAACAAAGAAGTTGTAAAAATTTCTTTCTGAGAAAAACCATTATAAGCAATCCAATAAATCATAAAAAACGTTAGAACTACAGATAAAAAAGCAAAATACTGAGTTATTATTTCGCTTTGAAAACCTATAATATCTTCTAGAATCCAAAATACATGAAAGAATAAAAATATATAAACAATTGTTTTAATCCACAAAAGCGTTTTATTTTCAATATCTGAATAATAATCTGTTACTTTATTTTGGTGTTCTTTTATCTTTCTAAGAATAATATATAGTAACGTAAGGTTAAATATGTATTCAATATATTTTATAAGTTCTTCATGAAAACCTAATAGGTTTGAAATTACAAATGGTAAAAACAAGATTAAGTATAGTATTTTGAATTTAATTTTTAACGTTGCTTGTATATATAATAATAACAAAGGAATGGTTGCGAATGTTGTTTGTAGCATTTGAATCTCTATGGTTTGAAAACTCACCGACTCTAAAAAAGACTCTAACACTTCTATAGCCAAAGACCATAAAAACATTCCTAAAAATATATTTGCTTTTTTATTGTTTGATTTTAATGTTATAAATAAAAAACCCAACATAATAGCAGTAGCTATTGATAATATATCTACTACAGTTAATATACCTACATCAAATGTTGCTTGTTCCATTTTTTAAAAATACAATAAATAAAAAAGGCAAAAAACTTAAATAGTTTCTTGCCTAAAAGGGGAAAAATATTTTGTCTAATAGACAAAAAAATTATTACTGTTGATTCATTTCAACATTTACTGTTACTGTTACATCTTTTCCTACTGGGTTCATTCCTTTTCCTACATTAAAATCTTCTCTTTTAATTACAGTCGTTAGCTTTAAACCTGCTTTCTTTTTATTATCTCTTCCTTCAATAATACCATTTAACTTTCCTTTAAAAACTACTTCTTTTGTAACTCCTTTTATGGTAATATTTCCTTTAGTTTCAAACTCTTTTCCTTCTAATTTTTTAAAAGACGAACTTTTAAATACAATAGCAGCATGTTTTGCTACATCGAAAAAATCTGCTTTTTTTAAGTGGTTATCTCTACCTGTTTGATTTGTATTTATTGTTGATGCATCTATTGTAACATCAAACTTAGGTTCTTCAAATTTTTCATTACTAATTGCTGTAATATCAAATTTACCAAAACTACCAGTTACTTCAGAAATCATAAAATGAGATACTGAAAATGTTACTGATGAATGTGCATTGTCTACCTTCCATGTAGTTTGCGCATTTATATTTAATGATACTAACACTATAAGTGATAAGATTATTTTTTTCATTATTTTTAAGTTTTTAAATAGGATACGAAAGTATAGTTCGTTTTCCTTTTAAAAGTTATTAAAAACAGAAAACAACTTATGAATTTATGCATGATGACATTCCCATTCATAGTTTAACTACCGCTTATAACATAAATGTAGCAGCTATTTCTCATAACAATAGTTATGATTTTAATACAATTCATAAACATGATTATTTTGAAATTATGTTTTTTGAAAAAGGCGGTGGTTATCAGCTTATCGATTTTAATAAGGTTCCTATTGAAGAGAATAGTTGTTATATTATAAAACCTAAGCAATTACACTTAGTAAAAAGACATTTTGAAGCTGATGGTTTAATGATACAGTTTACTAAAGAAATGCTTTTTTCTGAAGCTTTTTTCTTGCTGAAGAATTATTCTGAATCTTCTATTGTTTATCATAAAAACCCAAAACTAACTACTGCTTTCTTTGCTTTATTAAACACCATTCTCAATATTCAAAAAAGCAAATCTGAATTTTATAAAGAAAAATCAATACACTTGCTTTCTACTCTTTTGTATTCTTTAGAAGAAAATAGTACGAATTCAAACAATTATTTTAAACAAACTTCAAAAATTGTTATTCAATTTATTGACTTAGTTGATATTCATATTAATTCAAAAACTATTAATGAATACGCCCTTGCTTTAAATGTTTCTAGTAAAAAACTAACCCAATTAGTAAAAAACGAATTAAACACTACTCCTTTGAAATACATTCATAATATTTTAATATTGAATATTAAGCGTGACTTAGCTTTTAAAGAACTAAGTCATAAAGAAATTGCTTATAATTATAACTTCGATAGTCCTTCTAACTTTAGTGTTTTTGTAAAAAAACAAACGGGTTATAACCCTTCTGATCTTCAAAAAGAACTCATAAAAAAAGGCTGAGAAATTTTCTCAACCTTTTTTATAAATATAATTATCTTCTTTACTCTTTTGTAAAACTATTATTATCTAAATTAATATCTGCCATTAATTTTGATGGATCTATTTCTACCGATTTTACATTTTTAGACGTAGTAAATGTATATGTTGGATGCGCAAAAGTCCAGTCTTTAATTGTTGTTGCATTTGTTGGTTTTTCTCCACGCATCATACGTAAAGGTATATTAAATGCTTCTTTTGTACCATCTGTATACGTTACCTCAACATCTATAGGCATTGGCATTTGTCCTATTCTTTCTAAAGTTACTTCTTTTCCTTCTACAGATTTTACTCCATAATCTATCGTATGTGTAGTTTGTGTCCATTCATTTAAAAACCAATCTAACTGCATTCCCGAAACTCTCTCTGCTGTTCTTTTAATATCATTTGGTGTTGGATGTTTAAATGAAAAATCAGTGAAATATTTTTTCAATGTTTTCGCTACATCTTCTTTTCCTATAATATATTCTAACTGTGTTAAAAAGATATTTCCTTTCGAATAACTTCCCATTCCATAAGCTGTATTAGTATGATATCTATCTGCATGTGTTGATAATGGTTCCTCTGCATTATTCTTTACCACATAGTTATAATATCTATATGATCCTGAATGCGGATTCTCCTCTCCTTTATTTAAAATATCGTTTTCTGCTTTATTAGATATATACGTTGTAAAACCTTCATCCATCCAAGGATGTTTACTTTCGTTTGTTGCTAATAAAAACTGGAACCATGTATGTGCTAATTCGTGCGCTGTTACACCAAACAAACTTCCCCACTTACGTTTTCCTGTTATTAAAGTACACATTGCATACTCCATACCTCCATCTCCTCCTTGGATTACCGAGTATTGTTTGTATGGGTATTGGCCGATATTCTTACTAAAATAGTTCATTAACTCAGCTGTTTTTGGCTGTAGTTTCTTCCAGTTTTCTTGGTAAAATGGTGATAAACTCTTTTTATATAAAAAGTGTAAATCTATTCCGTTTTCCATTTTATAAGTATCATGAATATAATCTGGATCTGCTGCCCAAGTAAAGTCGTGTACATTTGGTGCCTTGAACTTCCAAGTTAATTTATCTCCTGAAGGTAAGTTTAATGCTTCACTTTTATTTTCATATCCGTGCCCTACTTCTTGTGCGTTTTGTACATATCCAGTACCTCCTACTACATAGTTTTTATCAATATGTAATGTTACATCAAAATTACCCCAAACTCCGTGAAACTCACGACCTAAATAAGGTGGCGTATGCCATCCTTCAAAATCATACTCAGCCATTTTAGGGTACCATTGTGTCATAGATAATGCTACTCCTTCTTTACTATCACGACCTGACCTTCTAATTTGTTTTGGTACTTGTGCATCAAAAACCATATCGAAAGTTACACTTTCTCCTGGTTGAATTGCTTTATTTAACGTTACCTCTAAAATAGTTCCTACTGTCTCGTGCTTTACAGTAGCTCCGTTTTGTTTTAATGAACTTACTTTTATAAATCCTATTTCCGACGGCAATAATTTACTTATTCTGTCTCCTACTCTTTTATCTGGATCTTTTATGTTTCTCGAACGTACATCCATTTGTGAACCAGGCTGAAATGCATTAAAGTATAAATGATAAAATACTTTATTTAATGCATCTGGTGAATTATTAGTGTATACTAATTTTTGATTTCCTTTGTATTGATATGTTTTTACATCCATATCTATATCCATTGTATAATCTACATGCTGTTGCCAATATGTACTGCTTGTTGAAGCTGGTTTTTGTGCATACTCCTTTTCTATTTTTTTAGATGCTGTAGCACAAGAAACTATCGACAATATTGAAAGTCCTAGTATTATTTTTTTCATTTTAAACTAATTTAAGTCCCATTCTGATTAATGTATTCTTTAAGTTCTCTATTTCTTCTTTGTTCTTTAAAATAGGAAAACTTCGTTTTTTTCCGTTTACTAATTTTAAAAAGATACGCTCTTTTCCATAAATCTTTTTCACTTCAACACCTTCTATCTGCTCCAATTTATAATTGGATCTCCATGATCTTTTTATAAAAAAGAAAAGTATTACAATTATTGAAACTAGTGCAAGTACTACTATTAAAATAAAAAGGGCTTCGTTTTTATTAAAACTCATATACGATAATTGAAAGCCCATATTAAAGAAATTTACCAACATTAAAATAATAATCAGCCATGTATGATTGGCTACATCATCTTTAATACTTATTTCTTTTTTTAATTTATCAAACGCTAACTTCATCAATTGCTTATAACAAAAAAAGAGCATCAAAATAATAATGCTCTTTTCGTTTTCTCTATACTATTATTATTTTCTTCCGTTTACCATTCTGTCTGCCATTCTTACTGCATTATATGCATTAACAACACGACCTGAAACTGATAAATCTGCAAAAGGAACAATTTCTTCTTTAGATCCGTATCTAGCACCTGTTCCTGGTTTGATAACTTCTAAATCTATTTTAGATCCTGAGTTCATTAAAATATGCTTTACCTGAACTGCAGATAATTGTGGATAATAAGAACGTACCAATGCTGCTACTCCCGCTGTTGCTGGTGATGCCATAGACGTTCCACTAAATTTTTTGTATTCTCCATCTGGCGTTGTTGAATGTACCTGAACTCCTGGTGCAAATACATCTACATTTATTTTACCGTAGTTAGAAAAAGCAGCTGGTAATTCTTTACTATAGTTAGCACTCATTGCTCCTACCGTTAAAAAGTTATCTGCAACTTCGTTTACTAAATCTGGAGCATCGTTTGGAAATGTTTTTTCTACATCGATGTTTTTACCATCGTTTCCTGCTGCATTTACAATTAACACATCTTTAGATGCTGCATATTTAATTGCATCGTAAACCCATTCTTTGTTTGGAGAAAATCCTTTACCAAAACTTGTATTAATTACTTTTGCTCCATTATCTACTGCATAACGAATACCTAAAGCTACATCTTTATCGTACTCATCACCATCTGATACAGAACGTACTGCCATCATTTTTACATTGTTTGCAACTCCGTCCATTCCTTTACCATTGTTACGAGTTGCTCCAATAATACCAGAAACGTGCGACCCGTGTGCTTCTCCTTTTTCAGAGTGCCCCGTGTTACCATCTCCAGAACCTGGCTTGTCTTTAATATCGTACGCATTGTCTCCTACAACTGTACGGTAATCTGTTTTTAAGTTTTCTCCGTCAATTGTTTTTTGAGCATTACCAACTAACTTAGAAATTTCTTTCTTAGCATTTACTAAAGATAGTCCAAACCCATTCATTCTTTTTGCCATTCCTACAGCTTTAAGTAATTCTGGGTCAGTAGTATTTATAGCTTCTACTTCTTTAATTGTATAATCAGGTTTTTTAAAATACTTAGCCAAACCAGCATCTGATGCTGTAACTCCTGCTAACATTTGAGTATAACGTGTTTTATTCTTTTTAGCTCCTTCAATTTTTTCTTCTTGAAATGCCTTTACTTCTGCTAAAGTTTCTGCATCGGCTACTGATGGATTCATTAAAATACGTTCGTATTCTAAATGCTCTTTGTATGATTTCCCTAAGAAATTCCATCCGTTAATATCATCAACATATCCATTCTTATCATCATCTATTCCATTACCTGCTATTTCTTTGGTATTTACCCAAGCAACATCAACTAAATCTTCGTGTTTTAAATCGGTACCAGAATCAACAACTCCTACTACAACAGCTACACTTTTCTTTCCTTTTAAGAAATCATATGCTTTGTGCACACTCATTCCTGGAATGGTATCGGTTGCTAAATCTAAGTGTTGCCAATTGTCTTTTTCGCTATCAGTTAACTTTGCTTTTTTAGCTGGAAGGTTCACTACGATATTAGACCCTGTTGGTACAGGTACTTTACTAACTGTTTTACAACTAGCAAGGATTGCCACAGCTACTGCTGAATAAAATACTGGCTTTAAAACTCTCATATTCTCTATCTTAATTAAATATATCTGTAAATTTATAACTCTCTTTTAATCGTACTCCTTTTTCAGTATGCTTTACAGTTACTAGCTCATTATAAGCATCGTGCTCTAAAAACAAGTAATATTCTTTATCTGCTGCCTCGTTTAAAAAGGCTTCTTTTTCTTTTAATGTTAGCAATGGTCTTGTATCGTAGCCCATTACATAAGGTAATGGTATATGTCCTGCAGTTGGTAGTAAATCTGCCATAAAAACCACCGTTTTGTCTTGGTATTCTATCTTAGGCAACATTTGTTTTTCGGTATGCCCATCTTTAAACAACACATCAAAACCTACATAATCTTTTGCATTTAAATGCAAGAAGTTAAGTTGTCCACTTTCTTCTATTGGTAAGATGTTTTCTTGTAAGAAAGATGCTTTTTCTCGTGCATTTGGATGAATTGCCCAGTCCCAATGACGTTGGTTACTCCAAAATCGTGCATTTTTAAAGGCTGGTTCATAACCTGTTCTATCTTTGTTCCATTGAATAGATCCACCGCAATGATCAAAATGCAAATGAGTTAAGAATACATCGGTAATATCGTCTCTATGAAATCCGTATTTAGCTAATGATGCATCTAAAGAAAAATCTCCAAATAAATAATAATAGCCAAAAAATTTATCTGATTGTTTATTACCTAAACCGGTATCTATTAATGTAAGTCTATCTCCATCTTCTATAAGCATACATCGCATACTCATTGAAATCATGTTCTTTTCATCAGCTGGATTTGTTCTTTCCCAAAGTGATTTTGGTACTACGCCAAACATGGCTCCACCGTCTAATTTAAAATTACCTGTTTCTATCGGATAAATTCGCATAGCTACAAAGATGCAGAATTTTAACGAAACTTTTTGTTAAGGAAAACAAAAACATTGGTTTAAAGCCTCTTTTTGTTCTTCCTAAACAATTTTGCATATATACTAATACTATAAACTTACGTTTAATTTACCTACCTTTAAAAACAATCTAGCATAAACAACTTAAGTACTTCTTTTTTACCTCCCTTGTAAAAGACTTATTTTACCACTAATGAAGAAGGTTGTATATCGAGTAGCCTACTTACTTTATACAGAAGTGTATTGTATTATTATACCACTCGGTATAGTAACTCTATACCGAGTGGTATGTTGTTACTTCCATTAGGCGCATAGCAACACTTTCATTAGAGACTAAATTTTATTTTCATTAGAAGCAACCTATTTCTTTCATTAGACACAAAATATTGTTCTTTCGTAACTGTAAATAACATGCTCTCGAAGCATTTAATCTTCCTATGCTATATTTACTTCTATTATGATATGGTTATAGCTATAAAAACTACACCTTTTATTGTAGTTTCTTAACTTTACTTTCTTACTCTTTATCGGCACAATCAGGTTTATATTTTATTTCTCTTACCGCTTACATAAATCGCCACTAGTTACAAACTAGCGGGAGCGGGTACATCTATTTAACCTATTGACTTTTAACTACATTTAGTATTTTATTTTTAATAAGTGTCATTTTTACCACATTACTAACTTTTATACTATTATAAAACAAATACACCACCCATATTGGGTGGTGTATTTTATATAAACAACTATAAATTAATTATTATTTTTAGTTATTGATTACCCAAGAAATGTAATATAACTGTCCTACTTGACCTGAACCTGGTGCTACAAAATAATCTTTTCCGAATAAGTTTGTTCCACCAACTTTAATTCTAGATTTCATTGATGTTATTTGGTAGTTTAACTGCATGTCTATTACTGTTCTGGCATCAACATCTCCTTTTACGAAAGTAGATATCCATCTGTATTTATCTTGCCATCTAGCATCAATATTGAATCCAAAATTCTTAAATAGTTTTTCATTACCAAACTGTACTTTTACTGTATGTTTAGGTGAATTGAAATTTGGTTCAAAGAAACCATTATCCTTATCTTCAAAAGTAAAGTCAATAAAATTATAATTTAAACCTACATCAAAGTTTTTGAATACCCTTGTATGCATTCCAAAACCAAAACCATAAGAATCAACTATTGATTTTGCATTGGTTACAATATTAAATTCACGTACCCCAGAGCTCTCTCCAAGTGGTTGAGCCGCTCCATTAAACATTGCATCATTAAACGAAATAGCTGCTAGTTGATCTAAAACAACTACATTATCTTGAACATTACTTAAAAAACCATCTGGACTAGTTCCAATATTAGCTAAATCTGCAACTTCTTGATCTGTTAATCTTGTATTTCCATTAGGAAAAACCTTACCTGCATTAGGAACAACTATATCTTGTGTAAAAATAAAATCGTTATGTTTACTATAAAACGTATTAAAGTCTAAATCTAAATTAGTTGTATTGTTTAAACGTAAGATACTTCTATATCCTAATTCTATTGTCTTAACAACTTCTGGAACAACAGACTTATAATCTGATTTGATATATTGACGATCTGCTATATCCTCAGTATAATAAGCCCTAGTTAAAAGTGCATTATCTAGAATTTCATTACCATTAACAGTTCTACTATCTAAAACCCAACCAATGGCAGGATCAAAATTCCAGAAAGGAACATTTTCATAAGAAATTCTATTTAAGTTTTCTCCTACTGTACCTACATTCGTTTTTATTCCTGATTGAGAGAATAAATATTGCTCTTGTAAGGTTGGATTACGGAAACCTGTTTGATAAGACGCTCTTACTACGTGATTTCTATCTTCTCCTAAAGAATAGTTGATGGCAATACGTGGAGAATAATTGGCTTTAAAGTTTCTTGATTTATCATAACGAATAGATCCTGTAAACTTTAACTTATCGTCCAACATACTTTTTTGAAGTTGAGTATAAAAACCGTACTCATTTAATTTTATTTTTTCTTCTCCATCATTAAAAAGTGTACCTCTGGAATTTGGATTAAATTTTCTATAAGATGCCCCTACTTGAACATCTGCCCAATTATTTAAAAGTGATTTGAAATTATAATTACCATCTGCATGCATATAATTACTCTTCTCAAAGATAGCACTTCCTCCATTGGTAATTAATGTACTAGACGTTTTATTTAAAGCTTGTTTAAAATCATCTGTACCTGGCACATAGGCATTTCTAAAAGCATATTTTCTTGCTTCACTTATTGATAAAGGATTTGTAGGGTCGTAAAACTTTTCATAAAAATCTTCTGCATATCTACGATAAAAAACTCCTGCCTCATTAAGAATATTATCTCCTGTTTTAACTAAATCATAACTATTCCCTGAGTCATTAGAGGTATAATATCCTCTAACATAAAAATTATCTCCTTTTACTTCTAATCTATGTTGCCCTATGAAATAATTTTTTTGAACTAATCGAGTATCATTTCCTTGAAATAAATTATCTCTTAATGACAATCTTGATGTTAACTGAACTTCCAAAGATTCATCTCCAAAAGGTCTATAATATAACGACCCTGAAAATCTTATATTTTTAGAGGTGAAATCTCCACCAATAAGTTGTCTTTCTGTATAACCTTGTCTTCTTGAAAGTAAAGCTCTTGGTACCCCTAAATTAAGACTAACTTGATCTATTAATCCTAAACTTTGAAAACCTTCATCACCATAAGTGTTAACACCATCGTATTGGGGAGTTGTATCTTCAGTTCCATTAATTAACTCGTTAGAATCTACTTCTTTGTTTCTATAATCTGCAGCTGACCATTCTTTAACAGCAAAATATGACGCATTAACTTTAGCTGCAAACTTGTTACTAAATCTATAAGCCATTCTTATAGATGCATCATGAAAAGGGTTGTTACCTGCAATGCCTTGGCTTGTATACCCCGATTTAAACATTGTAGTGATTCCTGTATAATCAAATGGGTTTTTAGTATTCATAAGCATAATTCCATTATATGCATTCGCTCCATATAAAGCTGAAGCTGCTCCTGGTAATACTTCTACACTTTGAATATCTAATTCTGACACTCCTGAAAAATTCCCTGTACTATAACTTAATGCCTGAGCAGCAGTATCCATACCATCAATTAATTGTACAAATCTAGTATTGGTAAAATCTGCAAAACCTCTTGAGTTTATAGATTTGAAACCATAACTTACTTCTCTTGAGTTAATTCCTTTTAAATTGGTTAATCCATCATAAAAAGAATTAGAAGCCGTTTTTCTTATTTCTGCTGCTCCAAATCTTTCAATAGTAACCGGTGATTCAAGAATTCTTTCTGGAACTCTTGACGCTGAAATTACAACTTGATCTAGTAAAATACTTTCTTTAAGAACTATGTTTACTTTTTTCTCTGATGTAACAACAACTGTCTCTGTTCTATAACCAAAAGCAGAAATTTTAATAGTTTTTGGGTAATTTCCATCTGACGAAATTGAAAAAACACCTTCAACGTCTGATGTAACTACCTTGTTTCCATCTGTAATTTTTGCATTATAAAATGGCTCTAAATATTCATCATAAACAGTTCCATTTATTTTTACTTGTGCGTAACTTGTTAACGCAAACAAAGTAAAAACAATTATAATTAATTGCTTTTTTATCATTTTTTTAAAATTTTATTGAAATAATATTTTTGAATTATTCTTCTAATGAAAAGTTAATAGGAAAACCATATTTAACCGACACTAGTTCTCCTTTGCTTTTTGCTGGTTTAAACTGTGGTAATTTTGAAACAACTCTTTTTGCTTCATCATTAAGTATTTCTCCATTATCTGGACCCAACGTTTTTATGTTAGTTACATATCCGTTTTTGTCAATAATAAAACGAACCCAAACCTCTCCTTCTATTTGGTTTCTTACAGCCTCACTTGGATAACGAAAGTATTTGTTAATATGGTTAACCATTTCGGTATTAAAACAATCTAACCTATCACCTTTTTTCGCTTTTCCACAATTATTAAAAGAAGGGATTTTATCTACGTTATAAAATTTAGAAGCCTTAGCTATTTCTTCCTTTGATAATCTTTCTTTTATAACATCGATACTACTTTTTAAAGTTACAATCTTATTTTCTGGATTATGGTTCTGAATTATTTCGTCTGTTTTAGATGCACTAATATCTTGACTAACGCCTACTGCTTTAACAGCCCCTACATTCTGAGCTACTCTTTTTTTAGCTGCTCTTCTTCTTTTTAAAAATCGCTTGCTTGCAGAAACTTTAACTTTAATCTGTCTATTTGAATTCTTTTTAGAGTTTTTAAGAGGTTCAATTGTACATTTAGTAATACTGTTTACATCAATGGATGATTCATCTGGTGATTCGCAAACTTCTTGTTGCGCATAAAAGCTTACAACAGAGAATATAGCAAACACTATAAAAAAACATTTTTTCATTTAAGGGAATTTTATTATTACTAACAAGAAGTTAATAATACTCTTCATTTTGAGCTGCAATTTTACAAAAAAAACAAAAACTACTAATAAAATAGATTACTACATCTTTACTACACCTCTGTTTAATCAAGTACTATTTAAACTAAATGATATTGATGAAAAAGCCCAATGAATTAGTAAGGATCTCATACTACTTGATTAAACTCAGGAATTGAAGACTCCATAAAAACTCTTCTAAATTATTCTAATTTACATACTACAAATTCTGTTAAAGTCTTTTTACTCTCTTTAATAAGTATGTTTTTTCTTTTATCTAATGAAGAGAATCTATTACCTCAAGAATTAAAAACAAGAACATAATAGCCTAAGAGGTATAATAAGTTTATTTAAACGACATAGGAGATTAGTGTTATGCAAAACGAACAGTATTTAATAAAAAAGCCATAACATCTTACCGTTATGGCTTTATATTTTAATACTATTATTGCTTACTCATATACGCCACTAGTTACAAACTAGCGGGAGCGGGGGTTACTTCACTACTAAGAATTATCTTCTACAGTAGCATTTGGTACATTGCTTTTAAAAGAAACTATACCATATTTCTCTTTATATCTTTACTTGTTGCGATAATTTTGCTAATTAAATTCTTTTTAAATTAAAACATACATTATAATATATTCTTATTCATAAATTAAAGAAGCATTCTCTTTTGGTCTAATTAAATCTCCTTTAGGATACACAACAACACAATTTTCTTCAAAGTACTCTTCATGATTTGGTATCCCATTTTTATCGGTCAAAGGTTTACTTTCAATAAAGTACTTCTTCTCATCAAGATTATTATGTTCAAATTTAGAATAGAAACTAATTAGCTTCCATTTATAGCTGTCTTTATTCCAGCATACTCCTATCTCATCTCCTAATTCTGAAACATCTGAAATATCTACTAATGCATAATTTTTAGGTATCTTATTTGAACCTCCATTAAAAATATACCTTTTAGTTTTAATAGTAATTACACTTATAGTATCAATTTTATCAGGAGATATTATTTTAATGTTTCTCCAATCTTCGTTTTTACAAGACATTATTGTACTTAATAGTGCAAATAATATACATACTCCTTTTAAATAATTTTTATTTTCTTTTAACATGATTCATATTCCATTTTGGGTTTAATGTAGGTATAATCTTTTGTAACGCTTTATTGTGCATTTTATTTCCTATTTCTAATCCTACTGCTTGAGCTTTTGCACTAACTGGTGGCTCCTGTCCTCCTTGCAAAGCATTAAAAGCTATCTTTGCTAGAGATGAAGAGATACCAGCTCTACCAGATACAATTCCAGCAGCCATATTACCAAAATCTCTTGCTGATGCCATTTTTCCATCTTTAGTCATTGAACCTCTTGCTGCATGTACTTTCAGTTCTTTTCCACTTTTATCTAAATCTCTTGATTTAAAATCCAAAGATTGTCCTACCTTATATGCTTTAACCATATAGCTAACAACATTTGGATTATCTTTAATTATTTCTTTATCAATAAACTCTTGCCCTTCATTACTTTTTGTATCAATAATAGCACCTTTTACCGCTTTATTTTTTTCATCTACAAAAGAATGTGTAGTTAGTGATTCACCTACCTTAGTTCCATCTTTTAGAGTAACATCTGTTTTTCCATCATCTACCCAATCAACTACTTTGTATTTACCATCTTTTAATTTTTCCACAATAGTTGTCTCTGGCCCCATTCCAGTAGGGTCAACAAATTTAAGTGGACTATTATAAACAAAATTATAAGGAGACCATTCATAATAATCTTCAGTTAAAGGGTCAATATTCATCCATCTACCTAAACTAGCTTCATAATTTCTAGCATCGAAATCATGCCATTGAAGTCCTAGTTCTTCATTTAATTCTTTACCTCCAAACCCAAACTTCTGTGCTCTAGCATTTCCAATCCCAATATTCTTAACTCCATTATACCCTTTATGTTTTAAACCAAAAGGATAATAATTAGATTCTTCTACAATTTCTGAATTTGCACCATCAGTTTGAATAACACCATTATTATCATTATCTGTATATGATAAACGAACATTTCCTAAGTGGTCTTTGTATTGGTATACATAATCAAATGATGAGATTGCCGTACTACCGTTCGCAAAGACGGGTTTTATATAGCCCTCTGGGTGGTTAAAGAATTGTAGGGTATTGTTTTCATAAATGTAGTTTCCTGCATATTCTGTTGTAATACCATTCACTACTTTCTTTAACTTCATACCTGCGGCATCGTAGGTATAATTGATGTTTTGACCTCCTATAGTTACCTGTGTTGGTAAATTTAAGTGGTTGTAAACAATGTTTGTAATTCCTTTGTTTGCATCTTTAATCATGTTACCATTATCATCATATTTAAAATCATCATCGCCATCACCATTACTGTAATTACTATCTGATATATTTCCATCCTTAAATCCATAGGTAACATTTCCACTATCTGTAACAGAGTGTAATTGGTTTCCGTTATAATAATATACTAAATTGTCCATGACTCCAAAACTGGTTCCTCCTAGGTCGGTATGTCCATCTCTTCTTAAATTGATAATATTTCCATTCTTATCATAACTAATTCCGTATATATCATATCTCCCTGTATTATCATCTGCTCTTGTAATTCTATTTAAAGCATCATAAGTATACACATACTTATTACTTACAGAGTTTGGTGTATTGTTTACACTTAAAGTATTCCAATTTGTTTCACTGATGTTTCCATTATACAAACGTTTATTAGCATCGGTTACATCGTTATACTTTAACGTAAAGTTAAATAAATCATTATCATTATTTGCATCTTGATTTATGTTTTTTAACCAACCGCGTACATTGTATTTATAATCTACGGTTTGTAGTCTAGACTGATTTGTTTTTCCTCCTACTTGCTTTTCTGTTAACTGCCCTAATTCATCATAGCTATTTTCTGCGATTACTTCGGTAGTTCCTCCTATAGTTTGAGTCTGTTTGGTGATTCTATCCAAATTATCATAGGTGAATTTATCTACCGTTACAATAGCTGCTTTTCCATCTTTTGTATGCGTAGTTTTTGTTTCTAAGACTCTTCCTGTAAAGTCATCTAACTTACTTTCTAGAATGTCTATTGTTTGTAATTCATCATTCTTTGAATACACATATATTGGTCGTGCTTTTTCATCATAATAGCTTACGGTAGTAATCCAGTTATTGGTTCCTAATACGCGCACTTTACTTACTGTGGCTAATCCTTTGGTAGTTGCTGTTGATGTTGCTCCATAGCTTGTAGTTACCGTTGGGTTTAATCCTACTGGTACATCTACATAAGTATCATAATAATTAATAGTATATAATTTTAATATAGATGAACTTGGCACTGAATTATTTGGAAATGCTACATCTGAATAAGATCCTAAAACTATTGTTTCATATAAAGGATAGTTATCAATAAGATCTCTTTGAATTTCATTTCGTGATAAACCATCTTCATTTTCCCATAATCCTGTGCATGCAACTCTTCCTAATTGATCATATTTTGTAAAATACCAATATTCTTCACCTTTTGAATCATCATAAGTCATTACAGGTCTATCTAATCGATCATATACAATATTCTCCCACCTTCCTTTACCTGGTATTCTTTTTTCTATCAATCGGTTTCTATCATCGTACTTGTATTGGTAGCCTAAGTCGTTTAATTTTGTTTGTATTACTGCTAAAGTATTCGCTACTTCAGAAGCATCAATTTTTGGTGGTAATACATAGCTTAGGTTTCCAAAATCGTCATATACATAATAAGTATCGTGCTTTTGACTATTATCATAGGTTCTCTTTAGGATTACCTGTCCTTGTTTGTTTTTAAACTCTTCTGTGGTATGATCTAAACCTGTTGTCCAATTCTCATCTTTAGTGATTGTCTTATACAAAACTGCTGCTGGATAAAACGTAACTCCTCCTGTTAAACTTGGGGTATAGGTTTTATTTGCATATGTAGTTGTAACTCCAAATATTTTTACTTCATTCGCTTCATTCGCATTATATTCAAACTTAATACTATGACTATTATTGGTATACCCTTTTGATGAGAAACTACTCCCTATTGCCCAATCCTTTCCTGGTGCTGCTTGTTCAAACACTCTATTTAATGGCGAGCTCTCTAATACTTTTTCTGAATAGGCATTTATCGCTGGTAATGGAACTCCTGCAAAATCTTCGCTATACGCTGTTTGATAATAGGTTTTGGTAGCTGTTGCGATATCTCCTGTGCTTATTAAACCGTTTTGACTCGTTGTTGCATAGGGTAAATATTCTTTGGTTTGTCTTCCAAAAGCATCGTACTCCATATGGGTTACAATATCCTTACCACTGGTTCCTTGACGAATTCCTATACTTTGTTTGGCTCTTCCTAAACCATCAAAATATACAATGCTCTCTACTACATCGCTTGCATCTGTTATTCCTGATGGGCTGGTCATTGCTTTTCTATACCCTCTAGTAAACACATAATTTTCATTACTAAAAACTGATGCTGTATAGTTACATCCGTTATTTGCTCCTGCTGTATTTGGACAAGCATCTGTATTATTGGTTACATAACCTGATGGTTTCACACTGTAATAAACACTCGTGTTTGGGTCTCCAAATCCATCATTATCCGCATCTAAATAAAAGGTCTGTGGGGCTATATTCGTAATATTTGTCGTACTATCGTTATAATCACTTGAGTTTGCTACATAACCTGATGGCTTTGAACATGCACTTGTGGTGCTTGTTGAATTTCCATAACCATCACCGTCTGTATCTGCATACCATGTTGAAGGTTGCTGAATGGTATAGTTTACTGTTCTTGCGCTTCCCCAACAACCACTACTATTATTTCGTGCTCGTAAGTAATATACCGAACCACTAGTTCTGCTAAGACTTGTTGCTGAATTACTCGTTGATGTTCCTCCTGCACTTGATTGCCAGTAAAAAGTAATCCCACTTGGTTGACTTCCTTTGGTTAATACCGAACTTCCACAGTTATTGACTACCGAGGCAGCTGTTGGCACCGATGGAATGGTTTTTACACTATAACTTACGGTTCTTGATGAACTCCAACAGCCTGTACTGTTATTTCTTGCTCGTAAGTAGTATACCGAACCACTGGTTCTGGTTAAACTCGTTGCTGAATTACCCGTTGATGTACCTGAAGCACTTGACTGCCAGTAAAAAGTAATCCCACTTGGCTGATTTCCTTTGGTTAATACCGAACTTCCACAGTTATTTACTACCGAGGCAGCTGCTGGCACCGATGGAATGGTTTTTATACTATAACTTACCGTTCGTGAGCTTCCCCAACAGCCTGTACTATTATTTCTTGCTCTTAGGTAATATACCGATCCACTGGTTCTAGTAATACTTGTTGCTGAATTACTAGTAGAGGTACCACTTGCACTTGACTGCCAGTAAAAAGTAATGCCACTTGGTTGACTTCCTTTGGTTAATACTGAACTTCCACAGTTATTTACTACCGAGGCAGCTGCTGGCACCGATGGAATGGTTTTTACACTATAACTTACGGTTCGTGAACTTCCCCAACAGCCTGTACTGTTGTTTCGTGCTCTTAGGTAATATACCGATCCACTGGTTCTAGTAATACTTGTTGCTGAATTACTCGTTGATTCTCCTCCTGCACTTGACTGCCAGTAAAAAGTAATGCCACTTGGTTGACTAACCTTAGTTAATACCGAACTTCCACAGTTATTGACTACCGAGGCAGCTGCTGGCACCGATGGAATGGTTTTTATACTATAACTTACCGTTCGTGAGCTTCCCCAACAGCCTGTACTGTTGTTTCGTGCTCTTAGGTAATATACCGATCCACTGGTTCTAGTAATACTTGTTGCTGAATTACTCGTTGATTCTCCTCCTGCACTTGACTGCCAGTAAAAAGTAATGCCACTTGGTTGACTAACCTTAGTTAATACCGAACTTCCACAGTTATTTACCACTGATGCTGTTGGCGGTATCGATGGAATGGTTTTTATACTATAACTTACGGTTCGTGAACCTCCCCAACAGCCTGTACTGTTGTTTCTTGCACGTAAATAGTATACCGAACCACTAGTTCTGGTAATACTCGTTGATGAATTACTTGTTGATGTACCTCTTTCGTTTGACTGCCAATACCAAGTAATCCCACTTGGTTGACTTCCTTTGGTTAATACTGAACTTCCACAATTATTGACTACTGATGGTGTGGTTGGTGTTGATGGGATTGTTTTAATACTATAACTCACTGTTCGTGATGAACTCCAACAGCCTGTACTGTTGTTTCTTGCTCTTAAATAATATACCGAACCACTGGTTCTGGTTAAACTTGTTAATGAATTACTCGTTGACGTACCTGAAGCACTTGATTGCCAGTAAAAAGTAATGCCGCTTGGTTGACTTCCTTTGGTTAATATCGAACTTCCACAATTATTTACTACCGATGCTGTTGGTGGCACTGATGGCACTGTTTTGATACTATAACTTACACTTCGTGCTGAACTCCAACATCCACTACTGTTATTTCTTGCTCTTAAATAGTATACCGAACCACTAGTACGATTAATGCTTGTACTTGAATTACTAGTAGAGGTACCACTTGCGCTTGATTGCCAGTAAAAAGTAATGCCGCTTGGCTGACTTCCTTTGGTTAATACTGAACTTCCACAATTATTTACCACTGATGCTGTTGGTGGTACTGATGGAATGGTTTTTACGCTCACCTGTATAGATGAAGAGGCTGCACTCCATAGTCCACTACTATTATCTCGTGCTCTCAAATAATAACGCCCTGAGTTAGATACATTATAAGTACTATTAGAATAACCTGCTCCTGTTCCATTTCCATTTGTCCCTTGCCAATACCATGTTATTCCACTTGGTGGTGTTGCTCTAGATAACACCATACTTCCACAATTATTTTGCGATATGGTAGGTACTGATGGTGTGGGTGGAGCCACTGGTAAAGCATTTACGGTAACAAAATATGGACTCAAAAAGTTACGCGTTCCTAAACTTCCTCTATAAGTCATTTCTTTACTTCCTACACTCGTCCACTTTATAGTTGCTCGTGTTGCTGAACTACTTATTATCGTTGCTCCTGGCACTTCCCAACTTCCTGTACTGGGCTGGTCGCCTCCAAGAGCTGTTACTGTATAGATATGAGTACTGTTTAAATCTACATTAGTAGCTCCTGTTATAGGTATTAATTCGATACCCCCTCCAAATCCTGAGCCTCCTGGATCTATTCCTGGATCTCCTCCAAATTGTCCGTAAATTACTCCCCCTAATAGCAATAAGAATAGGAATAATTGTTTTTCTAGTCTTTTCATAGCTTACTAGTTTTTATAGTTGTATTTGGTTTCTTTTAATATGTTTCTATCCTTATCTTTTACAAATTGTAAACGATTAAAATCATCATACTCATAATACATCGTTTGTCCTCTCGGATCCGTGATACTCGTAGCTCCTATTAATGGATCATACGTAAAAGTTGTTATCTGTGCTTTTGACAAGGCTGATACTCCGCGTAACCCATTTAAAGCTGTACGTAAAGTATTTTCACTTGCTGCATCTTTATCTAAATTCGAAGCATTTTGTATACTTGTAATGGTAGCACTTGGAATATTTGCTAAAGTTGCATTCTCTATTTTGGCTACAGGCTGGGTTTGGTTATACCCCCAGATATACACAATATGAGTTCCGTCTTTTTTACTTACTTCGGTTGGATTCCCTTTAGCATCATATGTATGATATACTATACGGTCTTCTATAGGATTATCTAAATTTTCAACTCCTTTTAATGTTTGTACTTTACTGGGTAAGTATAAATTTAACGGATTATGATTACTCGCATATTTCGTTATTTGATAGGATAACTGTGTCCCATTTTTATAAGACTTCGTTTCTAATGGCTCAATGATACGGTGTTCATTTATTAACCTTGTGTCATTTACATCATGAGCATACTCGGTTTCTGTTTTTAAAACTTCTCCCTTACTATTGGTCACTTCTATTCTTGTTGGCTGTAAATGACTCGTATTCTCATAAAAATAATTTGTGGTACTCGTGATTGGATTCAAACCATTTACATCATATTGTGTATTAACGGTTCTGTTCAAATAATGCCATTGAGATTTTTTATAATATTCTGTTACATTATAATAAGAAACCCTGTCACCTATCGTATGTATTCCTCCTGAAAATGTTATTCTTAAATTAATATTATAAAAAGAGTACTGTTTATTTAAAATAGGGTTAGTAGTATAAAAATTTTTTATCTTTTGACTCGGTATATAATTATCTCCAAGTTTTTTAAATTGTAATGTTTCTAATTCTTGACCAGTTCCAAAATTATTTGTAAAAGGAGTGCCTACAACCACAGTACCTTGAATAGGGTTAGCATTAATTATTGGAGATATTTTGTATTTATGAAGTATCCCTCCACCTTCAAAATTATCTCCATATTCTTCAATGACAGATTCATAACCTATATGCCCACCTTGTTTTGTATATAAATTATACATATTTGATGATGAAAGTGTAAGACGATCTACAACTTTAGCTGTTGTACCACCTAGAGGTCCAGTTTCTATAGAATAATTACTATTATAAGTAATAGCTGGTATTGGATTTTCAGCCTTTCCACTAGAACAATTTAAACAAGATAAACCACCATAATGATATTTTTTTACTTCCTCTTTGCCTTCTCCATTTTTAGTAATCACTTGTTTTAGTCTTAGTCCTCCAACTTCTATATTTGCATCAACTTCTGTTAATGGCTGATCGTAATATGAAAAATTAAAATCTCCTCGAACACACTCAAAAGTAACTCGTAAAGAAAACCTATATTTTTCCCCTTTTTTTAAATTTATATAGAATTGACTAGAACCATTATTCTCTGAAATATTAATGCTATTAGTCATATTAACTATATTTCCATCTGCTGCCACATTATATAAAACATTTTTTGGTTGAAAAATACTTGAACCTTCATCAGCCACTTCAACGCTTAAGCTTCCTTTTATATGATGATCAGGCCAACCATTCTCCCAACATGGTGCTCTTCCTACACTAAAATAAAGTGGTGTTTTTTCTTGTGCAAAAGGAATTTCATTAGTCGTTATAACTTTAGCAGCCCCTCCAAATCCATCTTCACCATTTTGGATATTAAGTGCTTTATTTGTTTTTGGGGGGTAAACAGTTTTAGTTCCATAATAAGAATGTGGTTCATATAAAAGTTCATTAAATCCACCTGTAGGGTATATAACTTTTTTCAATATTCCATTCAATCCAAAAGTTCCATTAGGTTTTTTATTTCCTTGAACATTTTCAAATATATTTTTTAAAAGTGTATTATTCGTTGCCGAATAAAGATAATAATCATCTTCGCTTACTAAGTACCTATTTGTTATAACTCCATTATAAAACCCCCAATAATCTTGAGCATATGAAAACATAGGCGGAATTTTATCTGGGGCATAATAAGATAATAAATAAGGTTTCTTTAATACTCCTTGTGTACTAACTTCGGTAACAGACTTTAAAAATAATCTCTTCCCATATCGATCTTCATATGGTTTATCTGGATTTTTTAAAGTCAATAATGTTGAACTTATAATATCATAAGCTAATTGCTGCTTTTTTATTAAATCATTATTGGAATTTCTTAATTCAATAATATCTAACTTATTAAACCCAGTTACATTTGTAGAATAAGTAAAATCTATTTTTCCTGTTGTACTAATAATTGATGATAATTGGGCAAATCGGGTATTTACTTCTGAAAATATTAATCCTTGCCCTGGAAATACATTAGTGTTCCCATCTCCAGAAGCACTAACACTTTGTGACAAGCCTGCATAATATATTTTATTAAAATTGGTGTAATTAAAGTTTATTTCTTCGCCAGAAATTGACTCTATCTTACTTAAATACCAACTACTAGCACTTTCTAAACTCCAAAAACTATGCCCTCCTCCTATTGATCTTTGCATAGTTGTTTCTGTAGAATTTTCATTACCAAACCAAAAAACTGTTCCCTTTGGATCAGTAATTTTAAAAGCATAAGTTGAATTGGGCGTTTTTTCTATCTTTAATGGTGAGGGATTTATTAATACAGGTATTCTGTTTTCATCTAAAAAAAACTTCCCCGTATATCCAGTAAAATTAAAAGAATAAATATCAGAAAGAGTATCATATCCATCTTCAGAATTTGAAGCATTTTCCAAATAAGTAAGTATTTCTTGGGTTCCTCCACCTGGAAAATTATTAGGTATGGTAGCTGTTAGGGATTCATCTGCATCATCCATTACAACTCTTGTAATAACTCCTCCTGCATTCAAATTCCATCCTAAACCCACGTTAGAAGCTGTTTGGTCAACTCGAACACCATTGGAGCTATAACTTAAAGATATTGGGACTGATAATCCCCCTTCTTTAAGCCCACAAATTGGAATATTTACTTGAGCAGTACCTGAAAACAGTCCTACTGGAATTTTACCATATTCTCCCAATGACGATGCGTTTGGCGAAGGTGGAATAATTTTAGGTAATTCTTGTGCATTAACAAATACACATAAAAGCATTGTAAAAATGCTTATGATTAATATTCTCATAAAGTTTATTATTGAATTAGCAATTTATTTTTTCATTTAGCAATACAAATGTATAACAATTATATTAAAACACAAATAACTTCCTAATACTCAACAAACATTCATATAAAAACAACAAAAAAGCGTACCTATAATAGATACGCTTTTTTTGAGGTGTCGAGCGGATTCGAACCGCTGTAGATGGTGTTGCAGACCACTGCCTAGCCACTCGGCCACGACACCTTATATTGATAAGGACTGCAAATTTACAGTTTTTATCCTTTTTTGCAAGCTTTTTTTAACTTTTACGCACATCTTTTAAAACGATAACAACTTCGCCTACATTCCCTCCTATTGGCGGGTTAATTTTTGAAACGCTAACCTCCGCTTCTTCAACCAGTTGTATCTCTTTAAAGATTCTATCAAGAATTCTTTGTGCTACATGCTCCAATAACTTAGAACGAATAGCCATTTCTTCTTTTACTATATGATTTAAATGAACATAGTCTACTGTATCAACTAATTCATCTGTTTTTGCCGATTTTTGTAAATCTGCTTTTACCTCAATGTCTACTCTATATTCTGAACCTATTTTACCTTCTTCATCTAAACATCCATGATTGGTAAATAAACGAATATTGTTTACTCTTATAATTCCCATGCGGGCAAAGATACTATTGTTTCTTAATTTGTAAAGAAATCGAAAACATTACTTAATGCACTTGTACTTGCTTTATAAAATTCTGTATAACTGCATCTTTGGCAAGTTACACTCGTGAATTTTTTATTTTGTACATCAAAAATTTTAGACAACGTTCCTCCCGTAGCTCTCATTTCGCTTACATCATAGGTATGATTGTTACATTTTGGACAGGTGTAATTTAATGGTTTGTTCATTTTCTTTTGTTTTTTATACTTATTAGAGTAGTGAAGTTAAAAAATGTTACACTTTATTTTATTTCTAAAATCTGCTTTTTTCCTGAAAACTCTAATGAATACTTTCCTTTTGGCAAATAATAAACTCCGTTTTTAGCTTTCTTTATAATAGCATCTTTATGCTTTTTTGTATACTCTTTTCTTCCTTTTTTAGAAAAAGAAGCATCATAAATCACCTCATTAAATCCTTTTTCAACATCCTTTTTTAGTGTATTTACCAAGATATCGCCTGCATAAATGTTTATTGTAACATTTTTATTTTCATTTACATAAAAAGGAATCGATATTTTAGGTGTATTTGGTTTTAACCATTTACTCCATGAACTTCCCCAAAAATTACTTTTTCTAATTTTATTTATCGAAAATAATGTTTCTTCATTTTTAAAATCTTGCAGCGGTGCTACGTTTGCTTTATACAAGCTACGACCATGAGTACCCACAATTAAATGTTTTGCTGTTGGTTGAATTACCAAATCGTGTACGGCTACATTTGGCAATCCTTTTTTGAATGACTGCCATTCAGTTCCGTTATTGAATGATACATACAAACCATTATCTGTACCCAAATACACTATATTTTCTTTTTTTGGATCTTCTTTAATTACATTTGCTGGCGAAACTGGAATGTTGCTACTTATATTTTTCCATGTCTTTCCATAATCATCAGACATGTATACGTATGTATTAAAATCATCCCAACGATAGCCATTTAAAGTAACATACACTCTTTCTTTTTTATGCTTTGAAGCTATTACTCTACTTACCCATAAATTTTGTGGTAAAGTATTTGAGATTTTCTCCCAACTACCTCCTCCATTTTTAGTAACCTGCACAATTCCATCATCTGTACCCACATAAATTAATCCAAATTGAAATGGACTTTCTGATATAGTAGTTAACGTTCCATATGCAACATTACCTTTTTTTCCTCCTTGCGTTAAATCTTCTGAAATGGTTTCCCATGTGTCTCCTTTATCTAATGAACGATGCAATTTATTTCCTCCTAAGTATAGTATATCCTGATTATGTTTTGACAATTGAATTGGTGTCTGCCAATTAAAACGGTAAGGTATCTCTCCTAATTTATGCTTTGGTTGAATGTATTTTTGCGCTCCAGTTTTTCTATTAATACGGAAGTAATTACCAAACTGATACCCTGTATATACAATATTTGGGTTTCTATCGTCAACGGCAACTTGCATACCATCACCTCCCATAAGGCTCTCATATGGATTTTTTCCTGTTTGCTTCCAACGCTTATTTATTTTTGCATTATTGCTTGCTACCCAAACACCGTTATCTTGTAAACCTCCGTATACTTTATAGTTTTTCTGATTATCTGCATATACTGTATAAAATTGACCTACCGCTGGCTGATTTAACTTTGTCCAACTCTCTCCATCATCATAAGATATATTTAAACCTCCATCATTTCCGTCAATTAAATGTCCTTTCTTTTTAGAGTTTACCCATAAAGCTTGATGGTCGGCATGTACATTTTCTTTACTTATTGATGTAAATGTTTTCCCTCCATCTTTCGATTTTAAAATAGGAACTCCTAATACATAAATTCCTTTTTCATCTTGTAGATCTACGCGTATTTCTCCAAAATAATATCCGTAAGAATAATATAAGTCATCTAAATATCCTTCATGTGTTTTTTTCCAGTTTTTCCCTCCGTTCGTTGTTTTAAATACTTCTGCTCCTATTACTGGTGTATCAAACAATAAGGTATTTGCATTTTCTAAATACTTTGCTAAATCGTTTGGCTTTACAGATCCTGAACGCACCATTTGTTTTACATTTTCTGCTCTATATTTTTCTTGAAAACCATTCAGTTTTAAATAGCTATTTAGTTTTTTATCTTTCAATTTTAAAAAATCGCTTACAGACATGGTTTTAAAATCGTCTTTTGTTAATGCATTCGATTCTTTATCTTTTTTCTTTTCCTTTTTTCTTCTAAACTGACTGTCATGAAAAGCATATACTGTATTCTCATTAAAAACTGCTAAACCAATTCTACCAACACTTTTCCCATTAGGAAAACCATTATTATCAGATATTTTAGTCCACGTATTTCCTGCATCTATCGATTTATAAATTGCAGAGTTTTTTCCATCACCATCAAAATTCCAAGCTTTTCTATTGCGTTCCCAAGCTGCTGCATATAGTACATTAAAATTAGTAGGTGCTTGTTGCACATCTATAATCCCTGTATTTTCATTTATAAACAGTGTTTTTTTCCAAGTTTTACCACCATCCATTGTTTTAAAAATACCTCGTTCATTATTAGAAGAATACAAATGACCAATAACTCCTACAATAACCTCATCTGGGTTATTTGGATTTATTAAAATTCGACCTATATGTTGACTATCATATAAGCCTACATTTTCCCATGTTTTACCTTTATCTGTAGACTTTAAAATTCCAATTCCTGCGTATGACGATCGTGATGAATTATTTTCTCCAGTACCAACCCAAAGCGTTCCGTTTTTCCAATCTACTGCAATATCTCCTACATTTTGTGTTGGAGAACTATCTAATACAGGTGTAAATGTTGTTCCATTATTATTCGTATACCATAATCCACCTGATGCATATCCAACATAAAATTCGGTAGTATTCTCTGGGTTTACATCTATATCAACTACACGCCCACTCATTACTGTAGGTCCAATGTTTTCAAAAGAAATGCTTTTAACAATTGATGTTTTTGTTAATGCTTCTTTTTGCTGTAATGATTCTTTAATTATTTTAGGAGAAGTAGCCTGTTGTGCTACTAACGCATAAGGTAATAGCGCTATAAAAACTTTACTAATCGCTTTCATTTTGTTTGGTTTAGAGTGTATGAAAGTACTCCATGTATATATCTTTTCAAAAAAATTAACAGAACATTTTCTTATAGCTATAAAAAACAATTTTCTCTATGCAAAAAAATGTTAGATTTGTGTAATTTGAACAACATAACTATGAATATTTTTATTCTTTCAGTTAGTGACCAAATATATTCTACACAAAGAATATATAAAGAAGCACATCGTAGAGGACATAAAATTAGAATTATAAATCATTTAAAATGTTCTATAAAACTAACAAATGGTAAGCCTGAAATTATATACGAAGGAGAAAACATTATTAATATTCCGGATGTAATTATACCTAGAATTGGCGCTTCGGCAACTCGTCATGGAGCTGCTGTTGTTAAAGAATTTGAAATGAATGGTGTATACAGCGTTGCTACCTCTTTAGGAATTTTACGAGCTCAAAATAAGGTTCGCACTTTACAAATAATGAATCGTAAAAACATACCTATTCCAGACACCTTATTTTCTGTAAATCCTGAAAATATTAGTGAACAAATAGATTTATTAGGTGGTGCTCCAATTATAATTAAACTACAAGAAGGAACTCATGGTTCTGGTGTTATTTTAGCTGAAAGTAAAAAGTCTGCAAAATCTATTATCGATACCATGTATGGTACTAATACCAGTATTTTATTACAAGAATTTATACAAGAAAGTAATAGCGAAGATATTCGTGCTTTTGTTGTTGGTGATCAAGTAGTTTCTTCAATGAAAAGAAAAGGACTAGAGGATGATTTTCGTTCTAATATTCATAGAGGTGGTAATGGTTTTAAAGTAAATTTAACTCCTAAAGAAGAAGAAATAGCTATAAAAGCTGCTCAATATTTAAGATTACCCGTTACTGGTGTTGATTTAATACGATCTAAAAGAGGCCCTTTGTTAATTGAAGTTAATTCGACACCTGGACTACAAGGAATTGAAGCGTATACAAAAGATAATATAGCCAAGGCTATCATTAAATTTTTAGAAGAAAAATGTTTGAACAAGAGTTTAAAAATGAAATAATTGAAATACGTGGAAATAAAATAGGTTTAGGTGAGTCTAAATTAATTAGAATTCCAATTGATAGATTACCTACAGGAACTCTTATTGAAATTCCTGTATATGTTTTTAATGGTGATGAAGTTGGCCCAACTATTTTATTACAAGGTGGTTTACATGGTGATGAAGTAAATAGTATTGAACTTGTACGTAGAATGCTAATTGACAAATCCTACAAAATACACCGTGGTTGTGTTATTGTAGTTCCTTTACTAAATATTTTTGGTTTTCTAAGTTTATCACGTTATATGCATGGAAAAGATGTTAATAGAAGTTTTCCAGGGTCGAAATCTGGATCTTTAGCAAGTAGAATGGCATATTATTTAATAAGGGAGCTTACTAAAAATATTGATTTTGCAATCGATTTTCATACTGGTGGTGCTCAAAGAAATAACTTTCCACAAATTAGATACACTCCTGAAGATGATCGAGGCTATAAATTAGCTAAATTATTTAATGCTCCTATCATATTTGGCTCAAAACTAATCCCTAAATCTTTTAGAAATCAATGTTTTAAAAACAATATTCCTGTAATTGTTTATGAAGGAGGAGAATCATTACGTTTAGATGAAAATGCCATTCAGCAAGGGATCAATGGAACTCTTAGAATTTTAAAGCACTTTAAAATGATTCATGATAATGTTGAAATACCCAAAAACTCATCATCTATTCAAATTGAAAAACGAAAATGGGTACGTGCCAAAGTAGCTGGTCTATTTAATACTAAAATTGAAAATGGAACCAAGATAAAAAAAGGACAAGTTTTAGGTAATATTATGGATACTTATGGTAAAACTAATTTTCACATAAAAGCTCCTTTTGACGGCTATATCATTGCTAAAAACAACTTTCCAATTGTAAACATGGGCGATGCATTATTCCACATAGGAAGCGTCTAAGTAACTGATTTTATTTGTTTTATTAATTATTTTTCACTTTCTTTAGATTCAATTAACTAATTATAAAACAGTAAATTATGGAATTAATTATTAGCTTATTAAGTGGTGCCGTTGGTGGTAATATTGCTGGTGCTTTATTAAAAAAGTATTCAATGGGTACACTTTGGAATTCTGTTGTAGGTATTCTTGGTGGTGGTCTTGGAGCTCAATTATTAGGCATGTTAAATATTGATATTTCTGGTATTATTGGCAATATTGTTGGTAGTGGTGTTGGTGGTGGTGTTTTAATGGTTATTATTGGACTTATTAAAAGCGTAATGAAAAAATAAGTTAAAAAATACTGAATTTAAAGGACGTCATAATGACGTCTTTTTTTATTTATAACACTTCCTAATAAATAGCAGTATCTTTGCGGCTTCATAGAGATACTTATTATAAGTGTTTCTGAAAAAATATATATGACATTTAAATCTTTAGGCTTATCTGATGCTTTATTAAAAGCCATCAAAGAAAAAGGATACGATACCCCTTCTCAAATTCAAGAAAAAGCAATACCATACATTTTAGAAGGAAAAGATGTATTAGCTTCTGCACAAACCGGTACCGGAAAAACCGCTGGTTTTACTTTACCTGTGTTACAACGATTAGCCGAAACTAAACACCCAAAATACCGCCCATTAAGAGCATTAGTATTAACTCCTACAAGAGAGTTAGCTGCTCAAGTTTATGATAATGTAAGAGAATACAGTACCTATTTAAATATAAAATCTGCAGTGGTTTTTGGTGGCGTAAAAGCCTCTACCCAAATTAAAACTTTAAAACAAGGTGTAGATATATTAGTTGCTACTCCTGGTAGATTATTAGATTTACATGATCAAAAAGCAGTATCATTCAAACGAGTTGATGTTCTTATTTTAGATGAAGCAGACAGAATGTTAGACATGGGTTTTGTTAGAGATATCAACAAAATAATAAGTTTTATGCCTACAAAGCGTCAGAACTTATTGTTTTCTGCCACTTTTTCGAAAGAAATAAAGAAGCTTGCTGAAGGGATTTTAAGAAATCCTGTTTCTGTTGAAGCTGCTCCACAAAATTCAACCGCTGATAAAGTTTCTCAAAAAGTTTATTCAGTTGATAAAGGAAAAAAGACAGAAGTTGTTATAAACTTAATTAAAGATGGAAACTGGAGTCAGGTTTTAATTTTTACAAGAACCAAACATGGCGCTAACAAATTAACTGAAAAATTAGTTAAAGCTGGTGTTTCTGCAGCTGCTATTCATGGAAATAAAAGTCAAGGAGCTAGAACTAAAGCCCTTGCTAACTTTAAAAACAACACTAATAGAGTCCTTGTAGCAACTGATATTGCTGCTCGTGGTATTGATATTCCATTATTACCTCACGTTATAAATTTCGAATTGCCTAATGTACCTGAAGATTATGTGCATAGAATTGGTAGAACTGGTAGAGCTGGTGCCAAAGGTGAAGCTATTTCTTTAGTTTGTAGCGAAGAAACTGAATACCAAAAAGAGATAGAGAAAATCTTAAAACAAAAGCTGAAAACCGAAGTTATTGAAGGCTATGAACCTATTGATACTGCTGGTCCCAAAAGAGCTTCTACACAAAAAAAGAGTTCTTCTAAAAAGAAAAAAGGTGTTGGCGCTACGCATAGAGGTGCCGTAGACAGAAAACCTAAAAGAGACAACTCTAATAATTCTTCAGAAAAAAAGGAAGGAAGATCTAGAAATAATAAAAAGAACGAATCTTCTACTGGCCCAAAAAACAACAAGCCTAAAAAAAGAAATAATAGAAGAAGAAATAATAAAAATCCTAATAACTAGGATTGTCTATAATAAAAAAGCTGATAATTAATTATCAGCTTTTTTATTTTGATTGTTATTTATAACATATTTTTTATACTTACCATCTTTATATCTATAATAAATAAATGTAGGCATTAAGATAAACGACATGAATAAAACACCTAAACCCATTACTATTTGTGCCTTTGGATGTTCCGTGTTTAAAAGATAACCTCCTATAACCATCCATAATATAAAGATAACAAATAGTATTTTTAATAAAGTTTTCATTGTTTGTTATTTAATGATGCAAAAATAAAAAATCCTATCACATTTACTATGATAGGATTTTTTGTTTTATATAAAATACTCAATTACATTTTTTGTAACCAGTTTTTAACATCCACTTCTTGTTTAATAATATCTCTTAACTCAGCAATAGCTACACGCTTTTGCTCCATAGTATCTCTATGACGAATAGTTACAGAATTATCTTTTAACGTATCATGATCTACAGTAATACAAAATGGTGTACCATTTGCGTCTTGACGACGATAACGGCGTCCTACAGCATCCTTTTCATCATAAGACACATTGAAGTCCCATTTTAAATCTTCCACAATTTTACGTGCAACTTCTGGCAATCCATCTTTTTTAACTAATGGTAAAACCGCTGCTTTTGTTGGCGCTAAAACTGCTGGTAATTTTAAAACTGTTCTTGTTGTTCCATTTTCTAATTCTTCTTCTTGTAAAGAATTTGAAAATACTGCTAAAAACATTCTATCTAACCCTATTGATGTCTCTACTACATAAGGTACATAGTTTTTATTTTCTTCATGATCGAAATATTGTAATTTCTTTCCTGAATGTTCTTCATGTGCTTTTAAATCAAAATCAGTACGAGAATGAATTCCTTCTAATTCTTTAAAACCAAATGGAAACTTAAATTCAATATCAGCAGCTGCATCTGCATAATGTGCTAATTTTTCATGGTCATGGAAACGATAATTATCGGCTCCCATTCCTAAGCTTAAATGCCATTTTAAACGTGTTTCTTTCCATTGGGTATACCATTCTTTCTGTGTTCCTGGCTTTACAAAAAATTGCATCTCCATTTGCTCAAACTCACGCATTCTAAAAATAAACTGACGTGCAACGATTTCGTTACGGAAAGCTTTTCCTGTTTGCGCAATTCCAAAAGGAATCTTCATTCGACCCGTTTTTTGCACATTTAAGAAATTTACAAAAATTCCCTGTGCTGTTTCTGGTCGTAAATATAAATCCATCGCTGTTTCTGCAGAAGCTCCTAATTTTGTTCCAAACATTAAATTAAACTGTTTAACGTCTGTCCAATTTTTAGAACCTGTTAAAGGGTCTGCTATTTCCAGCTCTTCAATTAAGGTTTTAACATCTGCTAAATCTTCATTTTCTAAAGATTTCCCAAGTCGACTTAAAATTGTATTAATTTTTTCTTGGTATCCTAAAACACGGCCATTTGTAGCAAGAAATTCCTCTTTATTAAAAGCTTCTCCAAAGCGTTTCGCTGCTTTTTTAACTTCCTTCTCTATTTTACCTTCAATTTTAGCACAATAATCTTCTACTAAAACATCAGCTCTGTATCTTTTCTTAGAATCTTTATTATCAATTAATGGATCATTAAATGCATCTACGTGACCTGATGCTTTCCAAGTAGTTGGATGCATTAATATCGATGCGTCTATTCCTACAATGTTTTCATGCATTTGCACCATTGCTTTCCACCAATAATCTCTAATGTTCTTCTTTAATTCTACTCCATTTTGAGCATAATCGTATACCGCACTTAAACCATCATAAATTTCAGATGATTGAAATACATAACCATACTCCTTAGCATGCGATAATACTTTTTTAAATTGATCTTCTTGTTTTGCCATGGTGCAAAAATAAAATAAGGATTTAAACTAACGCTATTCTAAAAGAAAAAAGTGAAGAATTCATTTAATTCTTCACTTTTTTCTTCTATTTTAATTATTGTTTATCTGAGTTTTAACGTTGTTGCTCCAGAATATACGCCATCTACAAAGGCGCTTACTGTATATTTTCCTTTATTTATATCATCTCTGTTCACTAAAACTAATGATACTAAACTTAATCTATCATTATTATAGTTAACTTCAATAGAGTCGGTATACTGTATTTTACCTCCGTCTTTTAAGTTCGTAACCCCTTTTGGCGCTACAACTTTTTTATTTTCATCTATTATTTGAATATAAACAGATTTTTCTCCTGCATTCGTTATTAGGTTTTTTAATAAATCAAAGTTTATTTTAAATGCATCTGTTCTACTTGATCTTGATGTAGAAGTTAGTTTTCCGCTACTACGCTCTTTCATCGCAATTGCTTTAACCGGACTCGTTTTAATAACTCCTCCAATTGCAACCTTCTCTTCAAGTGCTTTTTGCTTTTCTGTTAACTCTTTATTTTTCTCTGTTAAAGAAACATTGATCGTTTCTTTTTGTTGCAAAATTTCATTTGTAATTACATTTTCTTGAACTAATGCATTATTTGCAGTACTAAGAGAATCTACCCTTATAAACAAGTTTCTGTTTTCTCTTTCTAAAGAGACAATCTTCCTTCTATATTTTCTAATTAAGTTGTAATTATCCGTTCGTAAGTTTTTAATAGAATCACGAAGTTCTTTCATTTTAACCAATTCGACTTTTAATCTTTTAGAAAGACGTTTTTTCCTTACTACAACATCGGTATAATCCTTAATCATTTCGTCTAACTCTTTCTCTAAGTCAGTCTTTTCTTCTTGAAATATTTTTTTAAGATCTGTATATTGGCTTGATTTCTGAAACGAAAACAGCGTTAGAAATAATGTGAGCATTAACAGCACAACAATAAGTGCGCTCTTTCTTTTTTGGGGAGTCATAATTTAGGGGATTTATCGGGGTTTAATTAATAGTTTTTATTTCATTTTTTTATTTAAGTTTCACAATTGAATTGCCTGAAAAAACACCATCTACGAAAACCTTAATAAAGTAAGATCCTCTTTTAATGTTTTCTCGATTTACATTAACAAATGAGATAACAGATAATTGTTTATTATGATATTCTGCCATCAAAATATCACTACTTAATATCTTCTCTCTATTTTTTAATTTTACTTCTTTAGATGGAGCAACAATATTTTTGTTCTCATCCATTATTTGAATATAAATGGGTTTAACTCCTTCTGTAATAATTTTATTTTCTAATAAATTAAACTCTACTTTAAAAGCATCTGTTTTACTTGACCTTGAAGTAGATGTATACCTATTACTTCTTTTTTTCTTCATTGCCTCAACCTTTATTGAAGATATTTCAATAATTTCAGCTACGGCAATCTTCTCTTTTAAAACCTTTTTTTCCTGTCCTAAAAAATAATTTTTGCTCTTTAGTTGAGTATTTTGACTTTCTTTTTCTAGTAAAACTTCTTTTACACTATCGTTTTTTGTTTCAAGTTCATTATTTATATGATTTAATGAATCTATTTGAGTGAAAAGAATTTTGTTTTGTTTCGCTAGATTGGCTATTCTCTTTCTATAAAAACGAATTAGTCCGTAATCTATAGCTTTTAAGTTTTGAATAGTATCTCTAAGTTTTATTATTTTATGAAGTTCATCTCTAAGTTTTAACGAAACTTCATTTTTATTAAAACTCACATCTTCGTAGTCTTTTATAACAATGTTTAGTTCCATTTCCAGTTCTTTCTTCTCTAAATCAAAGACATTTTTTAATTCCGCATAATCACTGGCATTTTGGTATGACAGATACCCAATGGTAATTATTAAAACCATCAAAAAGGCGACAATGCCGTTATTTTTCAACTTTGGTATGGTAATCATCATTTGGGGTTATGATGAACATTTTGGTGTGTTCTGCGCTAATATACTATTTTTTAATACACTTGTATACAAATGCTGGCGGAAAGTTAAAAGGCTCAAAACTTAAAGTTATATTATTTCCAAAAACCTCTTTTAATTTTTTATAATAAGTTAAGCTATATTGGTATTGAATAAACATTCCTTTATTATGCAAAAATTGATGACTTTCTAATAAAATATTATGAGATATTTCCTTTGGTATTATTGTTAATGGTAAACTTGAAACGATATGATCTGCTTTTCCATATCCTAGTTTTTCAATTTCACTTTTTATTTCTTCTGCTGAAGCTTTTAAAACAATTAGCTGTGGATGTTTTATTTTTTTTAATTCATTATAAAAAGCATCATTAATTTCAAAACATATTACAACAGCATCTGGTTGAATTCTTTTCAAAATGTCGTGTGTGATTGCACCATTTCCTGGTCCTAATTCTACTATAACTTTTGCCTTTGAAAAGTTTATCCCCCTTAACATTTTACCTGCTAAATACCTAGAACTAGGGACAATAGTCCCTGATGTTTTATAGTTTTTTACTGCTTCTTTAAAAAAATTAAATTTCTTACTCAAAATACTTTCTCTTAGGTTTTTGTATCTTTCTTCTAAAAACTGCTTGTAAAGATGCAATATTTAAAAGAAATATTCTGTTTATTTTATCCTAATATATGTGTTAATTGTGAGGTAACATTATTACAAAATGAAAAGTACTTATGTACTGTTTGCAATAATGACCTTCCTATTATTGACGACAACCCACACACAAATGTTACACTAGAATCCACTTTTTTTGGAAAGGTACCAATAAAAAGTATTCGGTCATTTTTATATTACCAAAAACATGGGATAACTCAAAAAATTATTCATGAATTAAAATATAAAAACCAACAACAAATAGGTTCTTTTATTGGTAACTGGTTTGGTACTCAATTAAAAGAGTCTGGTATTTTCAATAATATAGATTATATAATTCCCGTACCTCTTCATTCGAAAAAATTAAAAACTAGAGGATATAACCAACTTACAAAATTTGGGCAAACTTTAAGTAATATTTTAACCATTAAATATATACCTGATATATTAATTAAAGTCTCTGTCTCAAAAACACAGACTTTAAAAGAACGTTTTGAACGTTTTTCTGATAATAAAACTAAGTTTAAATTAAAAAATTACAACTTCCTAGAAAAAAAACACGTGTTACTTATAGACGATGTTATAACTACTGGAGCAACTCTTGAAACCTGCTGTAAAGAACTGTTAAAAACAAAAGATATAACCATAAGTATAGCTACCATGGCATATACACAAAATCTATAATTTTCATTCGTCTTATTTTACTACTTTTGGTATTATATTTTAAATATTAATTTGTGAAAAATAAACACACTCTTTTAGTTATTTTATTTGCTTTTATAATGGCTAGTTGTGCTAGAAAAGGTAGACCAGAAGGAGGTCCAAAAGATGAAGACGCTCCTATTATGGTTACCGCCAACCCTCCTTATGAAACCATTCATTTTGACAAAAAAAATATTAGAATAGAGTTTGATGAATATGTTGTTTTAAAAGATTTATCTAAACAACTGGTTGTTTCTCCTCCTTTAAAAAACCCTCCTTTAATTACACCACAAGGAACACCTAGTAAATATATTAACATAAAAATATTAGATACTTTAAAATCTAACACTACCTATACTTTTAATTTTGGTAATGCTATTCAAGATAATAATGAAAATAATAAGTTAGAAAGTTTTAAATACGTTTTTTCTACCGGAAATTATATTGATTCATTAACTTTAAAAGGTAATATTTCCCCTTCTTTCACAAAAGAAAAGCTTAAACAAATAGGTGTATTATTATATAAACTAGATAGTACTTACAACGATTCTATTATATATAAACAAAAACCCAACTATGTAACTAACACTTTAGATTCCACGAATTTTGAATTTACAAATTTACGTGAAGGAAAGTATCTTTTGTTAGCCTTAAAACAAGCCTCAAACAACTATCTCTTTAACAGCAAAACTGACAAAATTGGTTTTTTTACAGATACTATTTATTTACCTAAAGACACCGCAGTTATAAATCCTATTCGTATTTTTAAAGAACTACAACCTTATAAATTTAAAAGAGGTAAAGAAATAACTAAAGGAAAAATTTTATTTGGATTTGAAGGTGAGAAAGAAAATATGAAAGTTGATTTATTATCAACTGTACCATCAAATTTCAAATCCTTTTCTGAGTACGAAAAAGACAAAGACACTCTTTATTATTGGTATACACCGATAAAGCAAGATTCTTTAAATTTTATAATTAGTAATACTAATTTTAAAGATACTATTACTGTACGTTTACGTAAAAAGAAAATAGACTCTTTAGCAGTTTCTTCAAATGTAAGTAGAGTATTACATTTAAATGACACCATGTTTTTAAACAGTAACAACCCTATTGAAACTATTGATAAAACAAAATTCTCTTTAGTAGATAAAGACACAATTGATGTGGCTTTTGAATTAAAAAAACAAGGAATTAACAAACTAGCTGTTTTATTTTCAAAAAAACCAAAAATGGGGTACAATTTTAAAGTATTACCAAAAGGAGTTATTGATCTTTATGAAACAACAAACGATTCTTTAGATTATAAATTTAATACGCTTACTACCGAAGAATATGGGAGTATTATTTTAGACATTAAAAAAGAAACAAAATATCCCGTAATTATCCAACTTTTGAATAGAGATGTTGTTATAAAAACGAAATATATTTCTACTTCGGAAAAAATAGAATTTAATTTATTAGAACCTAAAGAATATACTGTTAGAGCTATTATTGATGAAAATAATAACCACAAGTGGGACACCGGTAACTTTTTACTAAGAAAACAGCCTGAACAAGTTATTTATTTTGAAACTTCTTTTAAACTAAGAGCTAACTGGATTCAAAATGAAACTTTTGTTATCAAGTAACTAGCTTACCAACTAGCCGTAGGAGAAAACAATAAATCTGTGGGGTTATCAATATCATATAAATATTGAAAACTCCTTGTTTCCTTTTTACAAAAAGGCTCCATAAGATTAAGCATATTTATAAAACCTTTTAGCGTAAGAACACAATAAAAGGTTTTATGATCTTCAGTAAGTATTCCTTCATCTGATTTAAATAAGCCCAAAATTAAATTGCAATTCCTAGGTTTAATAAAATCAACCTGAGACAAATCTAATCGTTGCTTTTTATTTATAATAACATCTTCAATTAATTCACTTAATTTAACAGCCTCTTCTTTGTTAAAATTGTATAATCTAACAACATTTTCATCAAGACCATTTACATTTTCTAGATAATCTAGTTCCATTTTCTAGCTTTTAATGTGCTTCTAACCAATTTTCACCTAAACCAACCTCAACATCTAATGGAACAGCCATTTTAAAAGCATTTTCCATCTCTTCTTTTATAATTGGCTGAATTGTATCTAACTCATCTTTATGTGCATCGAACACTAATTCATCATGTACTTGCAATAACATTTTCGACTTGAAATTTTCTTTTTCAAATCTATTATAAATATTAATCATAGCTAACTTTATAACATCTGCTGCACTACCTTGTATTGGCGCGTTTACTGCATTTCTTTCCGCAGCTCCGCGCACTATAGCATTACGAGAATTAATATCTTTTAAATATCTACGACGACCTAAAACCGTTTCTACATATCCATTATCACGAGCAAAATCTACCTGTTTAGACATATAATTTTTTAACTTAGGATAGGTTTCATAATAAGTATCAATCAAAGCTTTTGCCTCTTTACGGGATAAATCAGTTTGATTACTCAATCCAAATGCAGAAACTCCATATATAATACCAAAGTTTACTGTTTTTGCATTACTACGTTGCTCTCGAGTTACCTCATCTAAAGCTACATTAAATACCTTTGCAGCTGTTGAAGCATGGATATCTTCTCCATCCTGAAATGCTTTAATCATGGTTTCTTCCTCACTTAAAGCAGCTATAATCCTTAATTCAATCTGAGAATAATCGGCAGCTAATAATACATGGTTTTCATCTCTTGGAATAAAAGCTTTACGTACTTCTTGTCCTCGTTTTGTTCTAATTGGAATATTTTGCAAATTCGGATTGTTAGAACTCAACCTTCCAGTTGCTGCTACTGCTTGAGCATATACAGTATGTACGCGTCCTGTTTTAGGGTTTACCTCATTTGGTAAAGCATCTACATAAGTACTTTGTAATTTTTTATACTGGCGATATTCTAATATATCAGCAATTATCTCATGATCTTTTGCTAAATATGAAAGTACATCTTCTGCTGTTGAATATTGCCCTGTTTTTGTCTTCTTAGGCTTATCAACCAACTTCATGTTTTCAAACAAAACAATACCTAGTTGTTTAGGTGACCCTATATTGAATTCTTCTCCTGCTTGCTTGTATATATTTTGTTCTAACTGTTCAATATCTTTCGTTAAATCAACTGATAAAGAATTTAAAAACGCTGTATTTAAATTGATTCCTTCTATTTCCATCGCTGTTAAAACTGAGACTAATGGAGTTTCTACATCGTTAAATAACTTGGTTACATTTCCGCTTTCTAATTCTTTAGAAAAATGTTCTTTTAACTGGAATGTCACATCTGCATCTTCAACTGCATATTCGCTTTGTTTTGAAAGTTCTACCTGACGCATAGAAAGTTGATTCTTTCCTTTTTTCCCAATTAACTCTGTAATTGAAACCGGTTGATAATTCAGGTATGTTTCTGAAAGAACATCCATATTATGACGCATATCTGGATTTATCAAATAATGAGCAATCATCGTATCAAACAATTTTCCTTTTACAGGCATATCATAGTTTGACAATACTTTAACGTCATACTTTAAATTATGACCTATTTTCTCTATACTTTCATTTTCAAAAAATGGTCTAAACTCTTCAAGAAGAACCTGTGTCTCTTCTTGATTTTCTGGAAATGATATATAATATCCTTTATTTGCTTCCCATGAAAAAGCGATCCCAATTAACTCTACTTCTAATGCTTTTAACCCTGTTGTTTCTGTATCAAAACATACTGATTGTTGTTGCATTAATTTATGTAACAACAATTTTCTAGAGAGTGGTGTATTTATTAATTGATAAAAATGGTTTGTATTTTCAATGGTTTTAAACCCATTTATAACATCCTCTTCTATAACCTTTCCTGCTCCTGGTGCTGGATCTGCAAACAAATCGAATTGTCCTATTGATTTTTTTTCAGAAGAAACTACTTTTTTAGCTTTCGTAGCTTCTGGTTGTTTTTCTTCTGCCACTGGAGAAACTCCAAATGTTTTTAAAAAATTATCTGTTAAACGACGAAATTCTAATTCATTAAAAATTTCTTTAGTTGTTTCAATATTAGGTTGACACATTTTAAAATGATCTTGATCAAATTCAACAGGCACATCTAACATGATCGTGGCTAACTCTTTCGACAAAAGACCTAATTCTCCATTAGCCTCTACCTTTTCTTTCATCTTTCCTTTTAGTTCTGCTGTGCTAGCTAACAAACCTTCCATACTACCATAAGCTGCAAGGAATTTTTTTGCTGTTTTTTCACCAACTCCTGGAAGTCCTGGAATATTATCTACAGAATCTCCCATCATTCCTAGAAAATCAATTACTTGTTCTGGTCTTTCTACTCCAAATTTTTCTTGAACTTCAGGAACCCCCCAAGTTTCATAACCTCCACCAAAACGCGGTCGGTACATAAAAATATTTTCAGAAACCAATTGAGCAAAATCCTTATCGGGCGTTACCATAAATGTAGTATAGCCTTCTTTTTCTGCTTTTTTAGCCAAAGTTCCTATAATATCATCAGCTTCAAAACCTGGTTTTACTACCACAGGAATATTCATTGCCTTTAATATTTCTTCTATATAAGGTACCGCTATTTTTATAGCCTCTGGTGTTTCTTGTCTGTTAGATTTGTATTCTGGGAAAGCTTCTTTTCTTGCAACGCTCCCGCCTCTATCAAAACAAACAGCTAAATAATCTGGTTTTTCACGCTTGATAACATCTAATAGGGAATTTGTAAATCCTAAAATTGCAGAAACATCCATTCCTTTAGAATTTATTCTTGGATTCTTTATAAAAGCATAATATCCTCTAAAAATTAATGCGAATGCATCTAATAAAAATAATCGTTTTTGTTCTGCCATTTTGTTGTTTAAAGCCTATTGAAATAAATTACTGAAATAGATCTATTTAAGAAAAATAATCTATAAAAATTGTTACTACGAACTCCGCATGTAAAGCTACGAAACTTTAACAAGATGTTAAAAATTGATTTTTAAGAATCGCCTTATCTTTGTCCGACTTTAAAAAAACTAAATATGTCTCGTTGGCTGATAACAATTATTATTATTTCGTTACTTATCATTTTGTTTGAAGCCTATGCTTTCCAAGCAGTTAAAACAGTCACCAAAAACAAATTTATCCGATACGGGTGGTTATTTATTGGAGTTTTAGCCTATGCTAATTTTTTCTACGTGATTTTTTCTTCAGACAGAAGCTCTGGGCAAACGAAACAATTTCAATGGGCTTTTGGTATGCTTTTATTAGTCTTATTACCTAAACTATTTATATTACTATTTATGGTTGGTGAAGACGTAGTAAGATGGATTCAAAAAGGGATTTCTTTTTTCTCCTCAAATGAAACCAAAGCTTTAGCTGGAAGAAGAACTTTTATTGCAAAATTAGCTTTAGGTATTGCTGCCATCCCTTTTGCTAGTTTATTATACGGAATATTTAGAGGTAAGTACAATTACAAAGTACTTAAGTATCAATTAAAATTTAAAGATTTACCCGCTGCTTTTGATGGTTTTACCATTACCCAAATTACCGACATTCATTCTGGAAGTTTTACCGATAAAGAAGAAATTCAGTATGGTGTAGATTTAATAAATGAACAAAAATCGGATGTAATCTTATTTACGGGTGATATTGTAAACAATTTTGCTCATGAAATGGACGATTGGATTGAAATGTTTAAACAATTAAAGGCTCCTATAGGAAAGTATTCTATTCTTGGAAATCATGATTATGGTGATTATTCTAAATGGAAAAACGAAGAAGATAAAGCAGCCAATTTTGAAGCCATTAAAAAAATTCATCCTAAAATTGGTTTTGATTTATTACTGAATGAAAACAAGTACATAGAAAAAAATGGTGAAAAAATAGCCTTAATTGGTGTAGAGAACTGGGGAAAAGGGTTTAATCAAGCTGGCGATTTAAAAAAAGCTTCTGAAGGCATTAATAAAGACGATTTTAAAGTATTAATGAGCCACGATCCTAGCCATTGGGAATACAAGATTAAAAAAGATGACTTTAATTATCAATTAACCTTAAGTGGTCATACACATGGTTTACAATTTGGTATTGAAATCCCTGGTATTATAAAATGGAGTCCTGCAAAGTATGTTTATAAACAATGGGCTGGATTATATGAAGAATTTGGACGGTATATTAATGTAAATAGAGGTTTTGGATACCATGCTTTTCCTGGAAGAGTGGGTATTTGGCCAGAAATTACTGTAATTGAGTTAAAAAAAGGCTGATTTTAAGCGATTTTAAACAAATGTTAATATCTATTTGAAAAAAAATCGATAATTTTGATAAATTTTTTATATAAAACCATATAGGATGACAAAGTTTGGCGAAATTATAAGTATTGACAAACCAGTTTTAATTGATTTTTATACTGATTGGAGCGAGGTAGAACCTAGCTTAGATACACTTCGTGATGTTGCTGCTGCATTAGGAGATAAAGCAAAAGTTATCAAAATCGATATTAAAAAGAACGAAATTCTTGCAGATGCTTTACGCGTTAAAGGAAATCCAACCTTTATGATTTATAAAGATGGAGAAATGAAATGGCGCCAAACAGGCGAACAAGATGCTAATACTTTAATTGGTTTAGTACAACAATACGTTTAAAGTATTGCTTTAAATTTATACCCCTTCTTTGTATATTCTTCTAAAATTTTTGGAAGAACATAATATAAACTCCTACTTGCTTTTATACTATCATGAAAAATGATAACACTTCCTTTTTCTGCATTGTCGACCACATTACTTAAACACTTTTCTTTAGTTACAGTAGCATCGAAATCCGCAGAAAGTACATCCCACATAATAACCTTGTACCCTTTTTTAAGTAGTTCTTTTCCTTGCTTTCCTTTTATCTTTCCATAAGGAGGCCTAAACAACTTTACTTCCTTAAACTCTTCTAATTTTACGGCTTCTTTTAAAATAATCTTTTCACACAACTCTATGTTTTCTCTATAATTTTTATTTGTCGTTTTCCAACCATTTAAATGATTAAACGTATGATTTCCTATCGAGTGCCCTTCTTTTACTATTCGTGAAAATATTGAAGAGTGCTTTTTAATATTATCCCCTATACAAAAAAAAGTAGCTTTTGCTTTATATTTCTGCAACTCATCTAACACAAACTCTGTAACTACAGGGATTGGCCCATCATCAAAAGTTAAATAAATTTCTTTTTCTACTGAAGGAAAACACCACGTATACTTAGGAAACAACTTCTTAAGTATATGTGGCGTTTTTATAAAATACAACCTCATTAAGTTTAAGGCTTAATAGAATCTAATTCTTGCATAAACTGCTCATTTTCTTCCGGTGAAGATGAACTAAACAAACTTTCATGAGTTAAATAATCTTTTAGAGATTTCTTTCCATATTCTTTATCATCATCGTAACGCATTATTTGCTGCATTATGTTTTGATACATATATAGGTTTGTTTCTACATTCTCTCTAATTAAATCAGTGTCTTCATAATTAAACGTATTATAATACTTTAACTTTTGCTGAAAGATATCTATTAACGTTTCTGCTGTTTCCCTAGCTTTATCTATATCACCCATACGGTAATACAATTCTGGATATCCTAAAGAAATGCTATAATGATCAAAATCTTTAATTGGCATTTTATACAACGATAAATCCAACACGTCTTTTGCGTTTACTGAATCTCCTTTCTTCATAAACTCTTCAGATAATCGCATTAAATTATTACGAATTGATATTGCATTACGCTTACTCTGCTCGTCTAAATATATTTTACCGTTATTTATGGTTTTCCAATCCCATTTCTTAACATTGGCATACATTTTTTCTGGGTCTATACGTCCCATATCAAACATCGACTTCCCTTTGTTTGGTGTTTTTATTGGCACAAACTTATATGCCATCCCGTCCAATTGTAAATAATCTTTTAACCAAATATATTCTTCATCTGCATTAGCACCACCCGTAAAATAAATTGGGCGCTTCCAATCGAAATTATTTAAGATATCTAACATTAAAATCCTATTCTTAGTCAACCCTTGATTATCAACAGTAATATCAATATAAGGTAAAATCTTATCAGCATCTTTTTGTGCTACCAATCCTGTTTTTAATACATTTTCTTTATTTACAGGAATTCGAATTTTGTTTGTTGGATAGAACTTTTCTTTAGAATCTTCTCCTGTTTCTAAATAAGTTGCATCATTATCACTTGCAATCCAACGCATAAAATCTTTTATTGATAAAATTGAATCTCTTAATTGAGGCAACTCATAATAATACGCCACATCTAAAGTTCCATATTTATACTGATCGTGTGTTAATTGTGATGGTATTGGATCTGCATCATAGGTTTTCTTTTTCATTTGGTCTATATACCAATCTGTTTGAAAAAGACTCGTGTTTACAATCTTAATGTCTGGTCGAATACCTTCTACTTGCTGCATATACCAAAGTGGAAAAGTATCATTATCTCCAATGGTAAATATAATTGCATTCGGATCGCAACTTTCTAAATAGGTTTGCGCATTTAATTGTGCTACATATCGATCTCCTCTATTATGATCGTCCCAATTTTGTGCTCCCATTAATACAGGCACAGCTAGTAATGAGACTACTGATACTGCTATAGCTACAGTTCTTTTATTTGCATAGCTTTTTAAGTACTCATATAGTGCCAATACTCCAAATCCTATCCAAATTGCAAATACATAAAATGACCCTACTACTGCATAATCTCTTTCTCTTGGCTCAAATGGCTTTGGGTTGGTATAAAATATAATTGCAAACCCTGTAAAGGCAAAAAACAATGCTAGTGTGTATAAATTCTTTTTATCTTTCTTTGCTTGATAAAGCAAACCTATTAACCCTAAGATTAGTGGTAAAAAGTAATACGTATTGCGTCCTTTATTATTCTTAACATCGTCTGGTAGATTTTGTTGTGAACCCAATCGAATCTCATCAATAAAATCAATACCACTTAACCAATTTCCATTTTCTATATCTAAATGCCCTTGTATATCGTTTTGACGTCCAACAAAATTCCACATAAAGTAACGTCCATACATATAACCGAATTGATAATCGATCATAAATTTCACATTCTCTACAAATGTTGGTCGTCTTTTACTACGTGCAGGTATTCCTGCTATTCTTTTATAATGTTGCTCTGATGCAGGATTAACCATTCTTGGTATAAACCCTTTATGTTTATCTGAATAATTAGGTAATACATTTTTGTATTTATTTACAATTACATATTTACCATTCTTCTTCTCATACTTTGGCTTATCGTCTTTATATGGGTTAGCAGCGTCTTGCTCTCTGTCAAAAGAAACGGAATAATATTTATCATAAAAAACATTGGCATCTCCATATTGCTCACGATTATAATATGCCAACAGCTCTCTTGCACTTGATGGATTATTCTCGTTAATTACCGTATCTGCATTTGCTCGTATTGGTAACATTAACCATGATGAAAAACCTATCATTATAAATAATACCGACAACACTAAAGTATTTGCCATTACTAAGTTTTTCTTACGAGTATAACTTAAACCAAAATAAAATAGTGCTATTAAAACCAATCCTGCTATAATAGTTCCTGAATTATAAGGCATTCCTATTTGATTGATAAAGAAAAGCTCTGATACACTAAAAAACTTAAGTGTAAACGGAAATAAGAACTTAAAAACAAATGCTAAAACTAATATTGATATTAAAGTTGCTATTGCTGTTGTTTTTAAATTTATGTCTTTATAGGTTTTAAAGAAATATAATAATACGATAGATGGTATTACTAATAACGATAATATATGTACTCCAAACGAAAGCCCTACTACAAAACTTATTAGCACCAACCATTTATTTCCTTTAGGGGTATTTAGTTCACTTTCCCATCGTAAGCCTAACCAAAATAACAATGCCATTAAAAATGATGACATCGCATATACTTCTCCTTCTACTGCACTAAACCAAAAACTATCTGAAAACGTATACGCCAAAGCTCCTACTACTCCACTTCCTAAAACAGCAATGGCTTCACTTTTATTAAACTTACCATTTTTAGTTGCCATTTTCTTCGCCAAATCCGTAATAGTCCAAAACATAAATAGGATTGTAAACGCACTAGCTAGCCCAGACATAAAGTTTACCATCATTGCCCACTGGCTAGGATCGTTACTAAACATTGCAAAGAATGCTCCTAGCATTTGAAATAAAGGAGCTCCAGGTGGATGCCCAACCTCTAATTTTACTGCTGTAGAAATATATTCACCACAATCCCAAGAACTCACTGTTGGCTCTAAGGTTAATGTATACGTAATTAATGCCACTGCAAATGTAACCCAGCCTAAAATTGTGTTCCACTTTTTGTAGTTAAAATCGTTCATAGTTTTTTATAAAGTTATCGCGAATGTACTAATAACTAGCGTGTTTTTGTTACTAGCAAAAATAAAAATTTGATTATACTTGTATGGTTTCAATTCAACTAATTTTCTGTTAAAAGAAAAAAATTAAAAAAAGTTTTGGTTATATTATAAAAAGTCCTAAATTTGCACCCGCAATCACGCAACTGGCCTATGGTGTAATTGGTAACACACCGGTTTTTGGTACCGACATTCAAGGTTCGAGTCCTTGTAGGCCAACTAAAAAGTCTTAACAGAATTTGTTAAGACTTTTTTTTGTAACAAATTTTACCGCTACTCGTCTTCATAATATAACTAAAACAAACCATTATGAAACGAATTATAACTGCACTTTTTTGCTTCTTTTTAGTAAGCTTATCTGCTCAGGAAGCAAAATTCAAACAATTTTATAAAAGTCATAAAGATAAATCTGCTTTTTCAGTTAACCTATCTAGTTCTTTTGCAGGATCTTTTTTAGACGATAGCGACAATAAAGAGTTAAAAAACCTCTTAGAACAATCGAGTGATTTTAAGGTTATGGTTTTTAACAATGACAACAATTCTGTTTCTAAAGACTTTAGACGTTTTTCTAGAAAAAACAGCTTAAAAACTTTAGTTAGAGCTAAAGATAAAGGCGGTAAAGCTGAAGTTTTATTTTTAGAAAAAAAGGGATTCGTAAGAGAAATTATTGTGAGAGCTAGTGGTGACAGCGATAAATTAGTACTATTAGGTATTAAAACAAAAATAACAAAAGACGAATTAGCTAGCTTATTAGCTTCTTCTCAAAACAAAATAGCTTCTAAATAAAAGTAAGCGCTAGTACTTTTATTTCTTTACAGTACGGCAATTACTTTGAATAACTATACTTATTTAAGTACCATAACGGTAATTATTTAAACAGCATACTGAGTGATATAGCAATACAATACCGGCGGTATAGCGACTCTATACCACTCAGTATGCTGTTGTTTCCATTAGGCACATAGCAACACTTTCATTAGAAACAAAATACTATTTTCATTAGAAGTAAAGTGTTTCTTTCATTAGGTACAAAATATTATTCACTCGAAGCATTCTTTATTATTCCGCTGAGAAGAGTCTCAAAAGTTTATATTTAAAAGGCATTTATTTTAGCCTTTCTTCTTTTCAGTTTTTTTTAACCTCCCAGAAAATAAATAATATAACCACATTATAAATCCATATGCAGTACTTAAATAATAATCTATAGTTTCGATATTTTGCCCTTTTACTTTTTTAAAAAGATCATTTATAATTAATGTTATTAAGCAAAACACTATTAAATATAACAAGTATCTTACAATTCTATTCATTTTATTTTTTTTCTAAAAATAAAAAACCACCTCATTACTAAGGCAGTTTTTAATATTATAATGTTTAATTATTCTTTAATAAGCAAACATTAAAGAATAACAATAAAAAAATCTTAATTCACTCTTCCTTTTAAAGCTTCCACTACTTTTTTACTATTTCCTATAAAAATCTCATTATCTACTATAAAAACTGGACGTTTTAAAAACGTATACTCTTCCAATATAAATTGACGGTAATCTGCTTCCGTTATATCTTGGTTTTTTAAATCTCTTTCCTTGTATAGTTTCGCTCGTTTATTAAATAAACTCTCATAACTATCTGTCAATTTTCGCATTTCTTCTAACTGATCCACAGTTATAGCATTTGTCTTTATTTCTTGCTTTTCAAAACCTTCTAGATTTACTTCTTTTAATATTCTACGGCAGGTATCACAAGTTTGTAAAAAATAAACTTTCTTCATGGCTAAATAATTATCTTTGAACTAGCTAAAATAAGTAGAAAAATGAACAAACAATTTGAAGTTTTAAAAAAATCAAGAGAATTAGTTTTAAAAAAGATAGAAGGTTTATCAAGTGAACAATTGCATAAAATTCCTGAAGGTTTTAAAAATAACATTGCTTGGAATGTTGCCCATTTGGTGGTAACTCAGCAGTTATTACATTATAAACTTTCTGGATTAAACTGTTTAGCTTCTGACGAATTGATCGAAAAGTACAGAAAAGGAACTGCTCCTACTGAAATATTTACTGAAGAAGAATTTGAAGAAATAAAAGAGCTATTAATTGGTTTACCTGATACTTTACAAGAAGATTTTGATGCTGGAATTTTTACAAGCTACAACAACTATGAAACAAGTACTGGGTTTGTTTTAGACTCTATTGAAAATGCTATTGCCTTTAATAATTTTCATGAAGGTATTCATTTAGGTACTATCATGGCTTTAACTAAGTTGGTATAAAACAAAGCAACGCATGAAATTTAATACCAAAGCCATACATGGAGGTCAAAAGCATGAGGAGTCTACAGGTGCTGTAATGACACCGATTTTTCAAACCTCAACCTATGCACAATCTAGTCCCGGAATACATAAAGGTTATGAATATTCTAGAGGTGCAAATCCTACGCGTACAGCACTAGAAAATTCGTTTGCAACTTTAGAAAACGGAACACATGGTTTTGCATTTGCATCGGGTTTAGCTGCTATTGACTGTATTTTAAGAACTTTAAAACCTGGTGACGAAGTTATTGCTGGCGACGATATTTATGGCGGTACTTACCGTATGTTTATAAGACTATTTAAAAACTACGGATTAAATTTTCAGTTTGTAAACATGGATAAAATAGCTAATGTAACCAGTGCTATTTCTAACAACACCAAGTTAATATGGATTGAGACACCAACCAATCCGTTAATGAAAATTGCAGATATTGCTGCAATTACCAAAGCTGTAAAAGCAAAAAACAACAATATTTTAATTGGTGTTGATAATACTTTTGCAACACCTTATTTACAACGTCCTTTAGATTTAGGAGTAGATATTGTAATGCATTCGGCAACAAAATACTTAGGAGGTCATTCAGATCTTGTTATGGGAGCTTTAATGGTAAAAAACGCTGAGCTTGCCAAAGAATTGCATTTTATTCAGTTTGCAGCAGGTGCTATTGCTGGGCCAATGGATTCCTTCTTAGCCCTAAGAGGTATTAAAACCTTACACTTACGTATGCAGCGTCATTGTGAAAATGGAAAAGCGGTTGCTGAATTTTTGAATGCACACCCAAAAGTAAGTGATGTTTATTTCCCAGGTTTAAAAAGTCATCCAAACCATGAAATTGCAAAAAAGCAGATGGATGATTTTGGTGGAATGGTTTCTTTCCGTTTAAAAGAAGAAACGAAAGAAGCTGCACTTTCTTTTTTAGAAAACACTAAAATTTTTACACTTGCAGAATCTTTAGGTGGTGTTGAAAGTTTGGTGAGTCATCCAATAACAATGACTCATGCATCGATACCAGAAGCTGAACGTTTAAAATTAGGAATTACGAATTCTTTAATTCGATTAAGCGTAGGGATTGAAGATATTGATGATTTACTAGCCGATTTAGCACAAGCTTTAGATATATAAAATTGACAACTCCTCCTTTAAAGGAGTTGTTTTTTAGTATAAAAAATACCGATTGGTATATTTTTTATATCTTTACACTTTAATTCATACTATTATAGTGTCTAAATCAGAGAAAACAAAAGCTTTTATTATTGAAACGGTTGCTCCAATATTCAACAAGAATGGATATTCGGCAATGAGTTTATCAAAAATAACTCAAGCTACTGGTTTAACTAAAGGTGCTATTTATGGTCATTTTGAAAACAAAGAAGAATTGGCTCTTGATGCCTTTCGTTTTTCAGTAAGAAAGGTTTTAAAAGATTTAAACACACATCTTAATAAAGAAACTACCCCCATTAAAAAGCTATATAATATTGCTTCATTTTATGAAAACTATTACAATTATAGCAAACAATTTGGTGGCTGTCCCATTTTAAATATTGGTGTAGATTCTAACAATCAGAATACAGCTATAGCTAATTTAGTTCGCTCTTACAATACTCGAATTTTAGAGCAATTTTCTTTATTAATTGAAGCAGGAAAGCAAGCTAATGAAATTAAACCTACTGTAGATAATACTACTTATGCGAAACGTTTTTTTTATATGATTGAAGGTGCTGTATACATGTCATATATAATGAAAGATCCTAGTTTTCTTACAGATTTATCACTAACCATGAAACAGGTTATACAACAAGATTTACAACTATAACTATTTTTTTAACTAAAAATATACCAATTGGTATATTTAAACTCATTTACTATGGAATTACCAAAAATTTTAGAAAGCAAAACAAAAATAAGGTTTCAAGATTGCGATCCTTTTAACCATTTAAACAATGCTTCGTATTTTAACTATCTAATAAATGCCAGAGAAGATCAATTAATTAACAATTACAATTTAGACATTTATGCACATGGGAAAAGTAAAGGGAAAAGCTGGGTAGTAGCTTCTCATCAAATTTCTTATTTAAAACCTGCTACCTTAATGGAAACTGTTACTATAGATTCTCAATTAATTCATTATGGAGATAGAAAATTGTTAGTTGAAATTCGTATGTGGAATGAGGCTAAAACTGAATTAAAAGCCGTTTTATGGAGCTCTTTTGCTTATTTTAATTTAATACAATTAGCTTCTGAAAAGCACTCTGGAGATTTATTAAATTTATTTGAAAGTGTGGTTTTACCAGTAGAAGAAACTTCTTTTGAACAAAGGATTAAAAGCTTGCGTTTTCAAAAAGTATAAACATAAAAAAACCCGCTAATAGCGGGTTTTTATGTTTTATAAGATATTATTTTGAATACCTAAAGTAACATAGTTACTATTTAGCTTCTGCATATCTTCTTTCTACCTCGTTCCAGTTAATTACTTTAAAGAAAGCATCAATATAATCTGGACGACGGTTTTGGTAGTTTAAGTAGTAAGCGTGCTCCCAAACATCTAATCCTAAGATTGGAGTTCCTCCACAAGTTACACCTGGCATTAATGGGTTATCTTGGTTTGGTGTAGAACAAACTTCTACTTTTCCTCCTTTATGAACACATAACCAAGCCCATCCTGAACCAAATTGTGTTGCTGCTGCTTTAGAAAAAGCATCGATAAATGCTTCTTTTGAACCAAATTCTGCTTCGATAGCATCTTTTAATTCTCCTGATAAGTATCCTCTATCTTCTGGGTTCATTACTGTCCAGAATAATGAATGGTTAAAGAAACCTCCTCCATTATTACGTACAGCTCCGTTGCTCATATCTAAATTTGTTAAGATATCTTCAATTGATTTTCCTTCTAAATCTGTTCCAGCTACTGCTCCATTTAATTTAGTTGTATATCCGTTGTGGTGCTTCCCATGGTGAATTTCCATAGTTCTTGCATCTATATGTGGTTCTAATGCATCGTAAGCATATCCTAATTCTGGTAATTCAAAAGCCATAATTATTTGTTTTTTAATAGTTTATATTTTCATTCTTTCCGATTGTAAATTTAACTCAAAAAAATAAGGCAAACAACCGTTTGCCTTATTGAAAATTTATTTAACTATAAAATATATCAATTTTGTTTTTTCAAAATATTTTTAAGTTTTTCTATGTTACCGTCTATATCTTTAGGTGGTGTTAACTCTAATATTTTACAAAGTAAAGGGTAAATATGAATATTCTTTACTGATGCTGTTGTGTACCCTTTTTTAAAAACTGGACCATTAGCATAAAAAATACCGTGCATTTCTTTTTTTTCTGGACTAAATCCATGTTGACCTGTAACAAATACTTCTTTAGACATTTTACTTTTCTTACGATATGTAAAATAATATCCATCATTTGGAATTACTTGAAAAGGCCCCCAATTTTTATTTTTTGGTACGTATTCAAAATAAGGGGTCTCCGCTGTTTTGTATACTTTATAAGGTCCTTTTCTTGAAGTTAAATACGTATATACTTCTTCTAATTTTTTCGGGTTCTTAGGATGTATGTTTACAATAGTTCCATTGCTAACTACCGAATATAATTCATCATTTTTTATAGCGTCTATCGAAATAAACTTATCAGTTTTAACCTCTAACATTCCATGGTCTGAAACAATAACAATATTTACAGGAAGATTCAATTCTTTTGTTTTTTTAAACAACTCCCCTAATGTATTATCTAAAGAATATAAACCTTCTTTTATGGCTTCATCATTATTCGGTCCATATCTATGACCTATATCATCCATATCAGAAAAATACATAGTTATAAGATGCGGCCTTTTATCAGAAGGCATCTTTAACCAATCAACTACTTGATTAACTCTATCAATATTTGGAGTTTTCCCATTGTAAGGAAAATAATAACTTGGCCTTACTCCTTTTACATCTGCCTCACTTCCAACAAAAAAGTAACTTGCAGTTACCATATTACTATTATTAGCTAAAACCCAAATTGGTGTACCTCCGTAGTATTTTCCGTCTTCTACTTTTTTACGATCTCTAATGCTATAGAAGCTATTATTTTCATGACTGTAAAAACTATTTCCTAAAAGGCCATGATTTTCTGGATACATTCCTGTTGCTATAGTATAGTGATTTGGAAATGTTTTGGTAGGAAAAGAAGGTATTAATGAAGTTGCTTTTGTACCATTTTCTATAAACTTAGAAAGATTAGGTGGTGAAAAACGCTTAACGTAATCCCAACGAAAACCATCCAAAGAAATTAAGATAACGTAAGGTTTTTCTGTTGCTTCTTTAGAATTTTGAAAAACAGTTGTTTTTTTAAGTGTACTACACGATGTAAAAATTACAACTATAAAAACAAGAAAAAATAAAAATGGTTTTAACTTTCGCATTGCTATCTTAATAATTTGCGTCTTCTGGATGTTTTGCCATAAATTCTTCTGCTTTTTCTACCATATCGGTACTTCCACAGAAAAAAGGAACTCTTTGGTGTAGTTCAGTTGGCTCCAAATCTAAGATTCTTCTATAACCATCAGTAGCCTTACCCCCAGCTTGTTCTGCTATAAAAGCCATAGGGTTACATTCGTATAACAATCGTAATTTTCCTTTTGGTCCAATTGTACTTGTTGGGTACATGTATATTCCTCCCTTAATCATGTTTCTATGGAAATCAGAAACCAAAGAACCAATATATCTAGAAGTATATGGTCTATTTTCCTTTTCTTCTTGACAGAATTTTAAATATTCTTTTACTCCTTGTGGAAAATGCACGTAGTTTCCTTCATTTATAGAATAAATTGAACCCTTTTTAGGAATTTGAATATTTGGATGTGATAAATAAAATGTTCCTATTGCTGGGTTCAAAGTAAATCCATTTACTCCATTACCTGTTGTAAAAACTAATATCGTAGATGTTCCATAAGCAACATAACCAGCAGCTACTTGCTCTGATCCTTTTTGTAAAAAATCTTCTTTGGTTACTCTTGTTCCTTCAGGTGAAACTCTTCTATAAATAGAGAAAATAGTACCTACAGATACGTTAACATCTATATTAGAAGATCCATCTAAAGGATCCATTAATAACACATATTTATTATCGTTTGCTTTATTTTTTCCTTCAACAACAATAAAATCGTCTTCTTCTTCACTTCCTATTCCACAAACAATTTCCCTATTAATAAGTGTTTGTTTAAATAAATCGTTAGCTAAAACATCTAATTTTTGTTGAGTTTCTCCTTGTACATTTATATCTCCGGAAGCTCCGGTAATATCAACTAAACCAGCTTTTCTAATTTCGTGGTTTACTACTTTAGCTGCTAATCTTATTGAGTTAATTAAACGAGAAAGTTCTCCGGAAGAATATTTAAAATGATTTTGATTATCAATAATATACTCCCCAAGAGTCATATGTGTTTTGTTCATGTCAAATTTTTGTGTTGTTGTACAAAGATGCCAACTTTTTATAGCAACTACAACGTTTTCGAATATTTATTTTTATAACCTCATAGCTTCCCTAACATTCTATAATCTCTCTTTCAAAAACTCCAACTGCTTTTGTAGTAAAAAAGAATATTTTTTTATATTCGCTAACTGTTAAAAAAATCATAAAAACTCAAACTATGAAACGATTACTACTTTTAGTAATACTTTTATTACCCGCTACTTTATTAGCACAAAGCACAAATCTAGACAGAGAAAGATTTAGTGTATCTTATGTTAAACTTCCTTCAGATCCTATCATAGAAAATGATAAAAGAACATTTTCTATTAACCTTAATGGGATTGCTATTCAGGGATATTCAAAAGTAAATGCTCCTGGTACTTTAGACATTAATTATAATTTTAATGGCACTTCGGTTAGTGATGCAAAAATTGAAAAGATTAAGCATGAAAAGAAAAACAAAGAAGGTAAAGTAATATCTGTATCATATACTTATAAAGCAAAAGCTAAATTTATATCAAGCGCTAACATTAATGTTATTAACGCATTAAGTGGTCAGAGCTATGAAAAAACTTTTAATAATGAGTCTAACTATACAAGTAATGCGTTTAATAGCTATTATAAGGCTGAAAGACATTATGCTGTAAATAAATATGATATTAAAAGTAATCATAGGTCAAAGCATAAATCTGCTATTAAGTCTAACATTAAATCTTATTTAAACTCAAGATATGGTTATGTACCGTACAGTACTCAAAGTGAGTTTTTATGGATTCTTGCTTCAAAACGTCATCCTGAGCATCAAAAACATCATGAAGCCTATAATAATATGAAAGTTATTTTCGCTAAAATGAAATATGATGAGCCAATGGATGAAATCCGTAAAGAATTAGAGCCTGTTATACAATACTTTAATGATGTTATCCCTAGATATCCAGGGAAAAAACGTAAAATGAGAAAGGTTAAATATGCTAGTTATTTTAACCTTGCTAATATTTATTATTATTTAGATATGCCTGAAAAGGTTAAAGAGAATGCTCAAAAATTAATTGAGAATGGCTATGATAAATCAGACGGAAAAAGATTTATTAGATATGCAGAATCTCTGACTAAGACTTTAGAAGCAAACAAAATGAAGTCTCGACACATGAAAGTTCTTACCGAAGATATTAGTAATGTAAAAGAAGAAGTAAAAGAAACGCCACAACAACCTAAACCTAGTTCTAACTTAGAATTAAACAAAGCTTATTTAATTACTAAGAAGAACGATACTGTATTAGTAGATATCAATACAACTAATATAGCAAAAATTGGATATGACATAAAAACTGTACAGTATGATAACAATGGTACTCCAATAGGAACAAGGGTAAAAAAGGCAAAAGGTTGTAAAGAACTTTTATTTATTGATGGTCTTCATTATAAGAATATAAAATTCAAAGAGTCTTCTATAAAATCTGGAGCTGTAAACGTAGGTCAAGCTTTAGGAGGTGCAACAGATAAATTATGTAAAGTACTTTTCGAATCTGATAAAATTAATTTATATAAATTTAATAATAAAGAACTTGTCTTTGTTACTCCTGGAAGTGATAAAGGAAAATCAACTTCTGGAATGAGTTTCGTTTTTGGTTTTAAGAAAAACCTAATGAAACTTGCAAAAAGCTGTCCAGAAGTAGCAAAAAAAGCAAAAGCTAAGGCATATAAAAATACCGAGGAGAGTTTGTTGAAGTTTTGTAATGATCTAACAGATTGTGATACTTCAAAAAGTATTAAATAAAATACTCAAACAAAAACGCAATCGATAAGATTGCGTTTTTTGTTTTTATAATAATATACAGAATCTCATATTAAAAATTCAACAATTTAAAATGATGTGTTATAAATTTCTATTTGTTTTAAAGGAATTTTTTAAGAAGTATCTTTACACAAAAATTTTACAATGAGTTTTATAATTAGGTCCGGAGAAGGTAAAGATGCTCAAGCTATATTAAATTTAATTATCGAATTAGCTGTTTTTGAAAAAGAGCCAGATGCAGTAAAAGTTACTGTTAATGATATACTACAAGATGGTTTTTCAGACAACCCTAAGTTTAAAACTTTCGTTGCTGAAGAATCTGATGGGGAAATCATAGGAATGGCTTTGTTTTACGAACGTTATTCTACTTGGAAAGGAAAAGCAATTCATTTAGAAGATTTAATGGTAACAGAATCTAAAAGAGGAATTGGTGCAGGAAAAGCTTTATATGCTTCTATTATGAAATATGCTCATGAAAATAACTTTAAAAGAGTTGCTTGGGAAGTTTTAGACTGGAACATTGGTGCTATTAATTTTTATAAAAGTACTGGCGCATCTGTTTATGATGAATGGAGAGTATGTCACATGAGTGAAGATAACTTAAAAGAATTTTGTAATGAGAATATTTAAGTTTGGTGGTGCTTCTGTAAAAGATGCAGAAGGCGTAAAAAATGTAGCACGTGTATTACAACATGAAGGAACTGAAAATCTTTTAGTTATTATTTCAGCAATGGGAAAAATGACCAATGCTTTTGAACAGATAATTAATAATTATTTTTATAAAAAAGATGGCTTACAAGACTCTATAGATTTTGTAATAAACTACCACCAAGAAATTATAAATGATTTATTTGAAAAAGATCATGAAATTTATAACAAAGTAAATTTATTATTTGGTGAGTTAAGTGGTTTTATGGTTAAAAACACCTCAACCGATTACAATTATGTATATGATCAAATTGTTGGATTTGGAGAGCTCTTATCAACAAACATTGTAAGTACTTATCTTACAGAAACTGGAGTTAACAACCAGTGGTTAGATGTGAGAGACTATATAAAAACTGATACAAATTATAGAGATGCAAAGGTTAATTGGGGTCTTACCGAAGAAAAAATAAATAAAAACATAAATATTTCTCAGTTAAATATTACTCAAGGTTTTTTAGCAAGTAATGGTGATCAAACAACAACATTAGGTAGAGAAGGTTCTGATTATACTGCGGGTATTTTTGCCTATTGTTTAAATGCAAAAAACGTAACTATCTGGAAAGACGTTGATGGTGTTTTAAACGCAGATCCAAGAGTATTTACAGAAACTGAACTGTTAAATGAAATATCATATACTGAAGCTATAGAAATGGCTTTTTATGGAGCTTCAGTAATACACCCAAAAACAATTCAACCTTTAGAACAAAAAAACATTCCACTTTATGTACGTTCTTTTAAAGATATTTCTAACAACGGAACTTGTGTAGGAAGAGGAAAGAAAATAACTCCCGAAGTACCATGTTTTATTGTAAAGAAAAATCAAATTTTAGCTTCAATTTCCGCTAAAGACTTTTCTTTTATGGTTGAAAATAATATTAGTGATGTATTTAAAAAATTACATGAGTATAAATTAAAAGTAAATTTAATTCAAAACTCAGCTATAAGTTTTTCGGTATGTATAGAAGATAAGTATAATAATTTTGATACCTTTTACAACGATCTAAAAACAAATTTTAATATAAAGTCATATAGAGATGTAACGCTTTATACAATTCGTCATTTTAATAATGACGCCCTAAAAAGCATTCAGAAAAAAGGAAAATCAATTATTCGTCAAATTAATACCGAAACAGCGCAACTGGTCATACAATAAAAGATGAAAAGCTCGTAAAATTCCGTTATATTTGCGGTTACGTTTAACTGGATATTAATGTATGGGAATAGTTACATCAAAAGAGATTGCTAAAGTTATTGGAGTAGATAAGTTCGGTGTTGCTGGGACTTTTATTGGCTGGTTATTGATTAAAACTTTACGTATTTCTGCTATTAACAGAATTTACAACAACAATAAAAATAAATCTGATTTAGATTTTTTAAACGGTGTTTTAGAAGATTGTAAAATTGAATTTGAAATACCAGAAGAAGATTTAAAAAGAATTCCAAAAGATGGTCCATTTATTACAATATCAAACCATCCATTAGGAGGAATAGATGGGGTTTTATTATTAAAACTATTGATTGAAAAAAGAGCAGATTATAAAATCATTGCTAACTTTTTACTACACAGAATAGAACCATTAAAACCATATGTAATGCCTGTAAATCCTTTTGAAACTCATAAGGATGCAAAATCGAGTGTTTCAGGTATTAAAAGTGCTTTAATGCATTTAAGAGAAGGAAAACCTTTAGGTATTTTTCCAGCAGGAGAAGTTTCTACGTATCGTGATGGTAAATTAATGGTAGATAAACCTTGGGAAGAAGGAGCTGTACGTTTGATTAAAAAAGCAAAAGTTCCAGTTATTCCTATCTATTTTCACGCAAAGAATAGCCAATTATTTTATATTTTATCTAAAATTAGTGGAACCTTACGTACTGCTAAACTTCCATCAGAAGTAATTTCACAAAAAAACAGAGTTATAAAAGTAAGAATAGGGAAACCTATTTCAGTTAAAGACCAACAACAATATACAGATGTTCCTTCTTTTTATGAATTTATAAGAAAGAAAACATATATGTTGGCAAACCCTTTTGAGAAAACACCTCAAAAGATTTTATCAACTCAAAATTTAAAGATTCCTAAAAAAGCTAAAAAAATAACTTCTCAAAAAACACCTGATTTATTTATTAAAGAAGTTGATGATTTAAGAGATAAAGGAAGTAGATTATTACAAAGTAAAAATTATGAAGTGTTTTTTGCTAACGCAAAAGAAATCCCTAATATTTTACATGAAATAGGAAGGCTTCGTGAGATAACCTTTAGAGATGTTGGAGAGGGAACAAATAAAGCTATTGACTTAGATAAGTTTGATAAATACTACCACCATTTATTTTTATGGGATAATGTTCAAAACGAATTAGTTGGAGCTTACAGGATGGGTCTTGGTAAAGACATCTATAAGAAACACGGAATTAATGGTTTTTACATTCATACTTTATTTAGAATAGAGCCAGAACTATACTCAATGATGCAGAGTACCATTGAGTTGGGTCGCGCTTTTATAGCAAAGCATTATCAACAAAAGCCAATGCCTTTATTTTTACTTTGGAAAGGAATTGTTCACACAACATTACGTTACCCAGAATATAAATATTTAATGGGAGGTGTAAGTATTAGTAATCAATTTTCAGAATTTTCAAAATCGTTAATGATTGAGTTTATGAAATCTCATTATTACGACCCATATGTAGCACAATACATACATCCTAAAAAAGAGTTTAAAGTAAGCCTTAAAGATGCCGATAAAGATTTTGTTTTTGATGCAACCAAAGCTGACATGCAAAAATTTGATAAAATTATTGATGAAATTGAACCAGGAGCACTACGTATTCCTGTTTTAATTAAAAAATATGTAAAACAAAATGCGCGTTTAGTAGCCTTTAATGTAGATCCTAAATTTAATAATGCTGTTGACGGGTTAATGTATATTAAAGTGGCAGATATACCTGATAGTACTGTAAAACCAGTTATGGAAGAATTTCAAGCTGAATTGGAAAGACGTGCTACAGAGAGTTTAAATAAATAATAAAATTACACATATATAAAAAAAGGATGCTTTAATAAGCATCCTTTTTTTATACTTTTAAACCAAATTTAACTAATAATGAATGTTTTAAAAGAAAACCTAACACAGTACATACAAACAGTTATAAACAACGAGTTGTTAAATTCCTTTGTACCAGAAATTCTAAAACATTTTTCTCTTAAAACACTTTCAAAAAACGAATACTTTGCTAAAGAAGGTAATGTTTGCAAACACTTTTGTTTTATTGAAAGTGGAATTTTACAACACTCCATTCAAATTTCTAATGAAGAGAAAACAACCTATTTAGGTTTAAAAAATTCATGCACCGCTTCGTTGAAGAGTTTTTTACAACAAACACCCTCTCGTAAAAACATAAAAGCTTTAAGTGATTGTAATTTATGGGTAATTTCTACAACTAATTTTAAGTTTCTTTTAAAAAACAATAAAGGTTTTCATCAGTTTTACTTTAACTTAATTGAAAATCAAATTTTTTTAATTGACGATTACCGAATAGACCTACTTACACTAACTCCAGAAGAACGTTATCAAAAACTATTATTAAACGAACCTAAATTATTACAAGAAGTACCGTTACATTATTTAGCTTCTTTTTTAGGAATTTCTACAAGACACATGAGTAGAATTAGAAAAAATATAAAATAACGCCAAATGGCTAATATTTGCACATTTTGTTTGCTTATTTTTGAAACAAGTTTATAATTTAATTGAATTTATTATGAAATACCATCCAATAAATAGAGATTTATATATTAAAAACCGTAAAAACTTTATGGCTCAAATGAAGCCAAATAGTTTAGCCGTTTTTAACTCAAATGATATATATCCAGTAAGTGCAGATAGTACCTTACCTTTTGAACAACACCGTGACATCTTGTTTTTAAGTGGTGTAGATCAAGAAGAAAGTATTTTAGTATTATTTCCAAATTGTCCGAAAGAAAATTTACGTGAGGTGTTGTTTTTACGTGAAACAAATGAGCATATTGCTGTTTGGGAAGGAGAAAAATTAACTAAAGAAAAAGCTTTAGAAACAAGTGGTATTAAATCTGTTTTTTGGTTACAAGACTTAGAAAAAGTATTGGCAGAAATGATGGCTTTGGCAGAAACTGTTTACATAAATACAAACGAACATTATCGTGCTTCTGTAGAAACAGAAACTCGTGAGGCTCGTTTTACAAAATGGTTATTAGAAAAATATCCTGCACACTCAGTAGCAAAAAGTAATCCTATTTTACAACGTTTACGTTCTTTAAAAGACCAAATAGAGTTGGGTTTATTACAAACAGCTTGTGATATTACTGAAAAAGGATTTAGACGTGTTTTAGATTTTATAAAACCTGGAGTTTGGGAATATGAAATTGAAGCAGAATTTATTCACGAATTTATTAGAAATCGTTCTAAAAAATTCGCTTATACACCAATTATTGCTTCAGGTAACAACGCAAATGTATTACACTATATTGAAAATAATCAGCAATGTAAAGCTGGTGATTTAATTTTAATGGATGTAGGTGCAGAATATGCTAACTATTCATCTGACATGACAAGAACAGTACCTGTTTCTGGTCGTTTTACCGACAGACAAAAAGCAGTATACAATGCTGTAAATCGTGTGAAAAATGACGCTACAAAATTATTAGTTCCTGGAACTATTTGGGCTGATTACCACGTAGAAGTTGGTAAATTAATGACTTCTGAATTGTTAGGTTTAGGTTTATTAGACAAAGCCGATGTACAAAACGAAGATCCAAAATGGCCTGCTTATAAAAAATACTTTATGCACGGTACTTCTCACCATATGGGTTTAGATACTCATGACTATGGTTTATTACACGAGCCAATGCAAGCTAATATGGTATTTACAGTAGAACCAGGTATTTATATTCCAGATGAAGGCTTTGGCGTTCGTTTAGAAGACGATGTGGTAATACAAGAAACTGGAGAGCCTTTTAACTTAATGCGTAACATTCCTATTGACGCTGATGAGATTGAAGATATTATGAATAAATAATTACAAAAGAATGAAGAAGTTAGCTATTATATTATTATTAATTGTATCTAATACTTACTGTCAAAATAAAAAAGAGAACGTCAATTGTTCTTCATTTAAAATTGGTAAATATAGAATAGTGGATAAATTGAGTGGTGTTACTGATATTGAGAGAACATCAAAATATCAAATAGAAGAAAACAAAAAACACAAATACAAAATAAAACTCTCTGTAACTTGGATTAATGATTGTACCTATCAACTTAAAGTTGTTGAAGATTTAATGAATCCGCAAAATAAAAATCTACCTGAAATGATTTTAACTTGTAAGATTATTGAAAAAACAAACAATGGTTACCTTCAAGTTTCTTCTTCAAACATAAGTGAAATGGTATTAAAAAAAGAAGTAATTAAACTTGATTAAATTTAATTGTATTTTTGAGTTTTAACATAAAGAAAACCCCGCAAAATATGCAGGGGTTTCTTTTTATATATAAAAGCTTACTCTACTTTTAAAGTGTATTGTGGGGTTGGATTTAACGGGCAAAAATACACGTATTCTCCTTTTTTTAAGCTTACTTTTTTAGAAGTAGACTTTGAATTGTTTTTTACTAAAGAAGTTACATAAGCATTCTTGATATGATCTTTCGCTTCTACTTTCCCTTTTGGAGCTAATACAAAACCTACATCGTGCCCTACTTCTTTGTTTGAAATTTCAAAAATATAAGTTCCTTCTTTTAGGGTTAATCCTTGTTGCGTAAACTCACCTTTTGTTTGTTCTAAAGCTACTGTTTTTACATCTTGTGCATTTGCTTGAAAAGCAATACCTAATGTTAATACTAAAATTGCAATAATTCGTTTCATTTGATTTGTTTTTATAATTATAAATTTATTTAAGGGTTGAGCAGTCTTGTAGTCTATAACAGTTATTATAGTTATGCCTCACATATTACTACAAGAACTAACTCAAGATTTTTGTTATGCTTTTACAGTAAATTTTCCTGCTTCTACTTCTGGAAAATCGATCTCTGTTTCTGCTATATGATTTACATAATTTGTTAGTGTATTAGAAACTACGTTTAATACTATTTCTAATATATCTCCATCGTTATAACCTGCTGCTTTTGCTGCTGCTATTTCTTCAGAACTTACTTTACCTCTATTTTTAGTTACACTTTGTGCAAAGTTTAATCCAGCTTGTACTTTGGCATCAACCGATATACCTTGTCTGTTTTGTGCAGTTTCAGCTTCTGTTAAACCATTCATTTTACCAATTGCTGTGTGCGCAGATAAACAATAGTTACACTCATTTTCTTCAGCAATAGCTAATGCTAGTTGCTCTCTAAATTTATTTGAAAAATTTCCACTAGCAGTTAAGTCTCCTAAGCTTAAATAACTTTGTAAAGTAGCTGGCGAATTTCCAAACACCTTTATTAAATTAGGTATAAAGCCTAGTTTGTTTTGTACTGTATCAAATAATTCTTTTGATTTCCCTGTTATTGTTTCTGGATTTAATGTTTCAATTCTTGTACTCATTTTTATATTTTTTAAAAGTTTTTAATTTTGTTTGTTACACAATTCTCTTTCAGAAAATTGTTTGTCGTATTCTTGGTATCCCCAACAATTAGGGCATTGATATTCTTCTGCTGTCTTCATTTTTTATATTTTTAATTAACCATGAAAACCATTGGTTAAAATTCTAGTACAAAGATGCGACGAGAATAACCTTCTAAAAATGGACAAAGGTTCCTAACGTTAGGACTTTTTTTTTAAAAATATTAACCTATGTTAATTGGCTAAATGGAAAAGAATGTTATATTTGTCTCATTATTATACATAACATATCCCCTTATGTTATACCCCCTTTAATAATACCCCTTACTCGTAGCCCTTGTGTGTTGCGAGTTTTTTTATGCCTTTTGTTCTTTTTGAAACTGTTTTGGCGACTGCCCTGTTGCTTTATTGAAAAAGCGAGAAAAGTATGCAGGATCGTTAAACCCTAAATCAAACGCTATATTTTTTATTGCTTCTGTTGAATACAATAATTTTCGTTTTGCTTCTGTTATCACCCTATTTTTAATAAAATCGCTAGGAGTTTTTGTTCCTATTTTTTGAAAATGCTTCGTTAACGATTTTGGTGAAATTCCTAAACGATTAGCATAATCGGTAACACTGTGTAGTTTTTTAAAATTTTGTTCTACCAACAAACTAAAATCTTTAAATAACTTTGTTTCGGAATCTTCTTTTACAGTATGTAACTCTTTTTTTATTCTTACTGAATGAATTATAAACTGTTTTAAATATGCTTGTAGCATATCATACTGTGCAGTTTCAGTGTTTTTTAACTCATCAACTAAACTTTCTAGAATGAAATTTAATTTTTCTATATCCTTTTTACACGGTTTTACAAATGGTGTTTCATAAATATTATTAAATAAGATTCCATTACATGCTATTTCGGAATCATGTGTTTGAATACAATAAAAATCTCGCACAAAACTTAACAAATGCGCTTCGTTTATCTTTTCTGAATCGACAGAAAATATCTGTCCTGGAGATAGAAAACACAGTACATTTCCTTCAAAAGAATAGGTTTCAAAGTCTATACTATATTTTCCAGTACCCTGTTTAATCCAAAAAATTTTATACTCATCTATTCGTTGCGGTTTGTTTATGACACAGGTCTTATCAAACTGAATTGTTTGTAAACTAAAAATATCTTTGTACGAATGTGAAGTTACCTCTTGTATAGCCATAGTTTTGCATAGTTTTATTCTTGGTCGAAAAAATATTATTAGCTAACAAAACAAGGCTATATTTGAACTAAAATTCATTACATGTCAATTAAGAGGTTTTTATTTGTTTATTTCATCTTTTTAAACACTATTGCTTTCTCACAATCGAACTGGAAAAAATTAAAAAAACTATCACATCAAAAAAAGATGTGGGTGCTATTTCATCCTTTCAAGGCAAAAAAAGCATTAAATGTTTCACGTGAAGCAAATAGAATTGCTGACTCTATTAAAAAATCTCCTCTTTTAGATGGTGATCCTTCAGGTGGACAAGTAGATGCTTTTCGCCATGCTTTTTGGATGGCTAGTTTACGACAAGAAATTGGTTTAAACGCTGCACGTTCTTTAGGTAAAGCACATGAAAGAGAAAATTACAAAACCTATAAAAAACGCAAATTAGAGGATGGAGTTATTCCAGATAAAATATCTTCTACTATGGATTTGTTTAATAATGAAATCGGATTATCTTTTACTCGAAAAGGAAGTAAAACTCCAAAAAATGGGTTAATTTACAGAGTTATCAATGCAATTCTTGATGGAAAACTAAGAGTAATTAAAAAAGACAAACAAGGTGGTTTTTTAACTTGTAACAATGAACACATTACTCAAGAGTCTTTAAAAGGTAAATGGGAGAACAATAAATGTTTGATTAATTCTAATAGTAAAAAATAAATGCAAAAAGTATATTTTATTTCTGGTACTATGTGTACTGTAGATCTATGGCAATTTGTATTTCCAAAATTAGAAAACATAGAACCCATATATGTTGATATTACTTCCGCAATTTCTTTTAAAGAAATCAATACTATTATTTTATCTAAAATTGAAGAACCTGCAATTATTGTTGGATTCTCTTTAGGTGGATTCTCTGCCTTAAATTTTGCTATTCACTTTCCAGAAAAAGTCAAAAAATTAATTATTGTGGCTGCCAATGCAAATGGGTTAAACGAAAAAGAAATTCTACTAAGGCAAAGTACTACTACTTTTTTAGAAAAACATAAATACAAAGGAATTTCGCAAACAAGAATTCAACAGTTCTTACATCCAGATAATCATCACAACAAAAAAATTACTGGAGTTATTAGAAAAATGGATAACGATTTAGGCAAAGAAGTTTTAATCCGTCAGTTAAAAGCTACCTCTTCTAGGATAGATATTTCTGAACAAGTTTCTAAATTGAATACTCCTATTTTGTTTGTTTCTGCCAAAAACGATGCGCTAGTTCTTTCTGAAGAAATAAAAAAAGCAGCTAACCGTACTTTAAAAGGAAAATTCATTAGCATTAAAAATTGTGGGCATATGATTCCTTTAGAAAAGCCTCAAGAATTATCTAATATTTTAAATTTTGTTTTAGCTAATTGATAAAATATTTATTTATTTTTTCTAAAACTTGATGGTGTTGTTCCTTCAAGCTTTTTAAAAGCACTATTAAAAGAAGATAGGCTACCAAATCCAATATCAAATGCTATTGAAGAAATGGTAAACTTTTCGTTACTTGGATCTAAAAGCATCTTTTTTGCCTCTTGAATTCTATAATAATTGATAAAATCATTAAAATTTCGTTTAGCATATTGATTAATAATTAATGATACATTCTGAGTACTTTCCCCCAACAAATTACTTAATTTTGAAAGTGTTAAATCTGATTCAAAATACAATCCATCATCTATAATTAATTTAGATATTCGATTAAACAAAATTAAATTATCATTGGGTTTAAAAACATTTCCATCTATTTCTGTAATTTTTAACTCAAACGCTTTATAACTTAGGAAATAGATAATTATCGAATACATTATTGGTCCAATAATATATGGAACTGAATCTTCTATAAGATTTAAAAAATATGAAATCCAAATAATAACAAAACCAATAATAACAAGTTTTAACCAATCGAATATTGCTTTTTGTGATTTCGTTTTTCTCTCTTTTTCTAATTCCTTTTTTTTATTTTTCAACAATTTCCATGAAACTCCTATATAAAAAGCAAAATGTAGATAAATAAAAAGAAGTACGCTTGAAAGTATTATTATTACAATCTTATTGTTTTCAAACAATTCTTTGGTAATAAAAAAACTCATTATAAAAACTAAAAAAAAAGGAGTTAATTCTACAAAATAGCTTTTTGTTAGTTTAAAATTAGGGCGTAACATTCCTAATAAATACCATCTCAACAATGGGCCAATTAATAGTAAAAAAGCTAATCCTGCAAAGATAAATACAGGTTCTAAATCATCACCAAAATTCATCATTACAGACTTCCCTATTCTAAAAGCCATAAAAATTAATATGAGCCCTAATAATAAATTAGTTAGTACTTTTTTCTTTTTAAAAAAGCCTAAATAAAAAGCAAATAAAACACCATGCAAAAGACCTGCACTGCTAATAATGATAAGAAGTATTTCTAAAAAACTCAATAGAATATTTTCCTCAAATTTATGAATATTTACTAAAATCAAAAAACATAAATCACTTTGGATTTATGTTTTCTTAAGTTTTCAAAATGATCTTGTTTAATTCCTTTTAGATTTACTTTTTGTATAAGAAGTTAATCCTAACAAACCAAAAAATTGACCTATATCTCCTTTCATTGCTGCCATAACACTGTGTGATGCCATTAATAATCTATCAACTTGCTTTTTCTCTTGTATTATTAATTTATCAATTAACTCTTTTGCTTTTTTAGAACCTTCTTTTTCGTACACTAACAGAACTTTTCCAGCATTTTCTTCTCCTGTATTCTCTCTATACTTAGGCATATATCCTAATTGTTTTATCATAGTCTCGGCTAATTTCCATGTAGACCAAGGATTCTGTCCTGTTATTAAATTATTATCATGACTTATTGTTTCTAAATACATCGCTCCTTCATTAAATTTAGCTCCTCTCGATGTTAATTTATCTTGTAAAAGAAAAGGAAATATAGATGCTGCATCCGGAATTAACAGTAATTCTTCTTCATTTGTAAAACCACTTACTTTTTTATTCTCTAAAAGATGTGTTCCATTATCAAGAGTTACATTTACTAAAGCAGCAGGTCCATGACAAACTGCCCCAATAACTTTACCTGATTGGTAATGATTTTTTACAATTTCTTGAATTGCTTTATTATGTGGGAAATCGAACATTGCTCCTTTACCTCCAACAAAAAACACAGCACTATAATCTTCTCCTTTTACATCATTCAATGGAATTGTATGACTCGTTTTATATTGTGCTATAGAATCATTTAAAAAAGCATAATCAAATTCTCTCATATCATCATCATCAAGAATAACTGCTGGTTTTCCTCCTAAAGGACTTGCCACATCTACTTCAAAACCATTCGCTTTAAAAACATAGTAAGCACGTGATAATTCAGTTAACTCATAACCTGTACTTTTTCCACTATTTCCCATGGTTTCAGTACTGGTAACCACTGCTAATATTTTTCCTCTTTGTGGAATAATGTTTTTAGATAAATAAGAAATATCTTCCATTTTACTCGATGTTAAATCCTTTTTCATTTCCTGAAGAGGCAAGAGATTAATAAACCAAACTCCGAATGAAATAATAATTATTATTAAACCAATTACTGAAACTAACGTCCATTTTAATTTTGGATACTTTTTTAATTTAAAAATAACTCCCGTAGCTACTCCTAAAGCTGTTCCAACAATAATCCCAAGAGCTAAATTATTTATTGTTAATCCTATTACGACACCGAATGCTAATCCAATGATTATTCCTATTACGATTTTTTTTCCTGATTTCATTATATAAATTTTGTTCTAATTATACTGCGAATTACTACAAACACTCTTATAAAAACTGAGTAAATGATAATTTCATCAGAGCAAAAGGTTATTTAATCATTTATTTTTTAGCAGACTACTCTTCCTATTTAAACCCATTCTAAATATTTAAGAAAAGAATTCGTAAAGTTTGTCCGTGTAGCGTGAAGCCCTTAAATTTGTAGTATATTATAATCAATAAACAAAATAATGGGATTATTAAAATCTTCAATCGGAAGAAAATTTGCCATGGCACTTTCGGCATTCTTCTTGATGTTTTTCTTATTACAGCACTTTGCAATCAACATTACTTCAATTTTTCCAGACAACGGAGCTACATTTAACAAGTTATCTCATTTCATGGGAACCAACGCGTTAATACAATATGTAATGCAACCTGTCTTAATTTTCGGAGTAGTTTTTCACTTTGTAATGGGATTTGTATTAGAAGCAAAAAACTGGAGTGCAAGAAAAGTAAGTTATGCTAAGAATAACGGAGCAGCAAATTCTACTTGGATGAGTAGAAACATGATTTGGTCTGGAGCAGCAATTTTAGCATTTGTATTGTTACATTTCGTAGATTTCTGGTTCCCAGAAATTAACACCAAATTCATTCAAGGTGACTGGAGTGGTTTACACGATGGAGAACTTAGATATTTCCACGAATTACAACACAAATTCTTAAATCCAATTAGAGTTGGTGCTTACATCATTGCATTTGTATTTTTAGCAATGCACTTGTTACATGGTTTTAGTTCTGCATTCCAATCAGTTGGAGCAAATAATAAATACACTAAAGGATTGAAAACATTCAGTAAAATTTATGCAATTGGATTACCTGTTGGATTTATCATTATTGCATTATTTCACCATTTCAATCATTAATACGAAACAAGTATGGCTTTAGATTCAAAAGTACCAAAAGGTCCAATTAAAGATAAATGGACAACTTATAAAGACAAAATTGATTTAGTTAACCCTGCTAACAAACGTAACATTGATGTTATTGTAGTTGGTACAGGTTTAGCTGGTGGTTCTGCTTCAGCAACTTTAGCTGAATTAGGCTATAATGTTAAAGCATTTGCTTATCAAGATTCTCCACGTAGAGCACATTCGATTGCAGCACAGGGAGGAATTAATGCAGCAAAAAACTATCAAGGTGATGGTGATTCTTTTTACCGATTATTTTACGATACTGTAAAAGGTGGAGATTACCGTTCTCGTGAAGCTAACGTACATCGTTTAGCAGAAGTTTCTGCTGATATTATTGACCAATGTGTAGCACAAGGAGTTCCTTTTGCTCGTGAATATGGTGGGTTATTAGATAACCGTTCATTTGGTGGTGTATTAGTTTCAAGAACTTTTTATGCAAAAGGACAAACTGGTCAGCAGTTATTATTAGGTGCTTACTCTGCAATGAACCGTCAAATTGCTCGTGGTAAAATTGAAATGTTCAATCGTCACGAAATGTTAGATGTTGTTATTGTTGATGGAAAAGCTCGTGGAATTATCACTCGTAATTTAATTACTGGTGAAATCGAACGTCATTCAGCACACGCCGTTGTAATTGCAACTGGTGGATACGGAAATGTATATTTCTTATCAACCAATGCAATGGGTTCTAATGCAACTGCAGCTTGGAAAATTCATAAAAAAGGAGCGTATTTCGCAAATCCTTGTTATACACAAATTCACCCAACGTGTATTCCTCGTTCGGGAGACTACCAATCTAAGTTAACCTTAATGTCTGAATCATTACGTAATGATGGACGTATTTGGGTTCCTAAGAATATAGAAGATGTATTGGCAATTAGAGAAGGTCGTAAAAAGCCTACTGAATTGACTGAAGATGAAAGAGATTATTACTTAGAAAGAAGATATCCTGCATTTGGTAATTTAGTACCTCGTGATGTTGCCTCTCGTGCAGCAAAAGAGCGTTGTGATGCTGGTTACGGAGTAAATGCAACAGGAGAAGCTGTATACTTAGATTTTAAATCGGCAATCGATCGTTATGGTAGAGAGCAAGCAAAATTACAACACGTAACTAATCCTTCTGAAGCAAAAATATACGAATTAGGACAAGCTATCGTTGAAGCAAAATACGGTAACTTATTCCAAATGTATGAGAAGATTGTAGATGAAAATCCATATGAAACTCCAATGATGATTTATCCTGCAACACACTATACAATGGGTGGTGTTTGGGTTGATTATAACTTAATGACTACAGTTGATGGTTTATATTGTATAGGGGAAGCTAACTTCTCTGATCATGGTGCAAACCGTTTAGGAGCTTCTGCACTAATGCAAGGTTTAGCTGATGGTTATTTCGTATTACCTTATACAATTGGAGATTATTTATCTGATGATATTCGTACAGGTAAAATCTCAACAGATTCTAAAGAGTTTGAAGAAGCTGAGAAAGCAGTTAAAGAACGTGTAGATTTCTTTATCAATAATAAAGGAGAACATTCTGTAGATTATTACCACAAGAAATTAGGAAAAATCATGTGGGAAAAATGTGGAATGGCTCGTAACGAACAAGGTTTAAAAGAAGCAATGGCTGAAATTAAAGCGTTACGTGAAGATTTTTGGAAAAACGTTACTGTACCTGGTGATGCAAACGAAATGAACCCTGAATTAGAAAAAGCTGGAAGAGTAGCTGATTTCTTAGAGTTAGGAGAATTATTTGCAAAGGATGCATTAAATAGAAACGAGTCTTGTGGAGGTCACTTTAGAGAAGAATCTGTTGAATTAGACGGATTACAAAAAGGAGAAGCAAAACGTAACGATAAAGATTACGCATATGTTGCTGCTTGGGAATATAAAGGAGAACCTGCAAATGCAGTTTTACACAAAGAAGAATTAGAGTTTAACGATATTGAATTGAAACAACGTTCATATAAATAAGAAAGTATTATGAATCTTACTTTAAAAGTTTGGCGTCAAAAAAACGCAAGTGATAAAGGAAAAATGGTCGATTACCAAGTAACCGACATTTCTGAGCATATGTCTTTCTTAGAAATGATGGATGTGCTTAATGAGCAAATAATTAATAAAGGTGATGAACCTGTTGCTTTTGATCATGATTGTCGTGAGGGTATTTGTGGTATGTGTTCAATGTATATTAATGGTGAAGCTCACGGACCAGACAGAGGTGTAACTACTTGTCAGTTACACATGCGTATGTTTAAAGATGGTGATACTATTACTATTGAGCCATTTAGAGCTGCAGCATTTCCTGTAATTAAAGATTTAGTTGTTGATAGAACTTCTTTTGAACGTATACAACAAGCTGGTGGTTACATTTCTGTAAACACTTCAGGAAATACGCAAGATGCAAACGCAATTCCAATTCCTAAAAAAGATGCAGATGACGCTATGGATGCTGCAACTTGTATTGGTTGTGGTGCTTGTGTTGCTACCTGTAAAAACTCTTCTGCAATGTTATTTGTAGGTGCTAAAGTATCTCAATATGCTTTATTACCTCAAGGACAAGTAGAAGCTACAGATCGTGTTTTAAACATGGTAGCTCAAATGGATGCTGAAGGTTTTGGAAACTGTACTAATACTGGTGCTTGTGAAATTGAATGTCCTAAAGGAATTTCTTTAGAAAACATTGCTCGTATGAATAGTGAATTTATGAAAGCAAGTTTAAAAGGATAAACCTTTTTTATATAATATTTAAAAAACTCAAGCTAATAGCTTGAGTTTTTTTGTTGGTAAAACTTGTAACAAAAAATAAATTAAGATTACTTATATTGTAAGAGTAATCTATTAAAAAGAATCAAATGGGAATTTTCGATGAAATAAAAAAGAAACTAAGTCACGAGTTTATTGATATAATTGAATGGTTAGATAATACTAATGATACAATAGTTCATCGTTTTGAACGATACCAAAACGAAATTAAAAACGAAGCACAATTAATCGTTCGTGAAGGACAAGTAGCTGTGTTTATAAATGAAGGTCAATTAGCCGATGTATTTAAGCCAGGTACATATACCTTAAACACACAAAACTTACCCATATTAGCTACTTTAAAAGGTTGGAAGTATGGTTTTAATAGTCCTTTTAAAGCTGAGGTATATTTTGTTAGTTCTCGCTTGTTTACTGATGAAAAATGGGGAACGAAAAATCCAATTACATTAAATGATGATCGTTTTGGTTTTGTAGAAGTTAGAGCCTTTGGTACCTATGCCTTCAAAATTAACGATGCGGGTAAATTTATTACTGATATTGTTGGTACTGATAGTCATTTTACCAATTATGAAATTAACGAACATCTTAAAAGTTTAATTTCTACTCGTTTTACCGATACTATTGGAGAAGCTAATTTACCTATAGAATTATATGCTGCCAATACTAATGAATTATCGGAGACTTGCTTGGAAGTAATGAATCCAGAATTTAATTCGGTAGGTATATCATTAGAAAAGTTCTTCATTGAAAATGTTTCAATGCCTGAAGATCTTAAAAAAGAAATTTTTGAGTACAGTAGGCTTAATAAACTAGATTTAGATAAGTTAACTAAATTTAAAGCTGCTAAAGCAATGGAAGTAGCTGCTGCTAATGAATCTGGTGCTGCAGGTGCTGGTATAGGTATGGGTATGGGTTTTGCTATGGCTCAACAAATGGGAACATTATTTAACCAACAAACGCAAACAACTACAACCACCAACCAATCAACTCCAACTGGAGCTGTTCCTCCACCGTTACCAAATCAAGTACAGTATTTTTATGCTGCCAATGGTCAACAAGCTGGACCTGTTAATTATGATGCTTTAAAAAGCTTATTTGGAAATAGAACTATTAATGCAAATACATTAATTTGGAAACAAGGTATGACCAACTGGAGTAGTTTACAAAGTGTACCTGAATTACAAAACTTATTAGGTTCAGTTCCACCTCCATTACCAAATAATTAAAATAAAAATCTATAATTGAAACCTTACCTGTTATTGTAATAAATAACAGGTAGATTTTAACATCAATGAATCAAGAAACAATACAACATTCTGAACAAAAAAAACCATGTATTAACTGTGGCGCAGAGCTATTATATAAGCCCGGTTCTTCTGAAATTAAATGTGATTATTGCGGTTATGAAGAGACTATAGAAGAAACGGATTCTGTATTTGAAGAACTTGAACTGTATCCTTATTTAGATAAAATGGGAGCACAATCTCATACTGAAAAAATTAGTATGTTACATTGTAAGTCCTGTGGAGCAAATCAACATGTTGAAGAAAGTTACAAATCTTTACACTGTGTATATTGTAGTCAACCCTTAGTAGTAGAAGATGCTTATAATGAAGATTGGATTTTACCAGGAGCTATACTTCCTTTTCAATTAACACATAAGCAGTCTCATGAGATTTTCAGGAAATGGGTAAAAAGTTTATGGTTTGCTCCTAATAAACTTCAAAAAGCGGCTTTAGACCCTCAAAAAACTAAAGGGTTGTATGTTCCTTATTGGACTTTTGACGCTGAACTTTTTGCTAATTATATTGGACAGCGAGGAGATTATTATTACGTTACTGAAAGCTATAATACTACTGAAAATGGGAAAAGTGTAAGAAGAACAAGACAAGTAAGGAAAACTAGATGGACACCTGCTTCTGGTTCTGTAAGTGGCTTTATTGACGACACACTTATAAATGCTTCAAAAAAAAGAAACAATTCATTACCTAGCGAAATAGCAAATTGGAATTTAACTTCCTTAGAAACTTTTAACTCTAAATATTTAGCTGGTTTTATAACTGAAAAGTACACTTTACCTTTAGAAGATGGACATTTAAAATCTCAAACCGAAGCTGAAAATATTGCAACTAACTGGGCTTGCAGAGACATAGGTGGCGATACACAGCGTGTAAATAATATAGAAATGAAACTTTCTGAAGAGACTTTTAAACATATATTATTACCTGTTTATATATCTTCCTATATTTTTAATAGCAAGAAATTTAATTTTTATGTAAATGGACAAACTGGGATAATATCGGGTAATAGACCTTATTCTTTTTGGAAAATATTTTTTCTTGTTTTATTTATCATTCTAATCATCGCAATAATTATAATTGTATCTGATAAATAAAATGATACTATTTTAAATACCTATTAAAAAACCGAGTTAGTGATAACTCGGTTTTTCTACAAACAGTAAATTAAACTTTTTCTTTATTAAGTTTATCTTTACTAACAAACCCTTTAATTTTTAGCATTTTTCGTGATTTTTTTGCGTTTGACAGAATAGTTACCGCTTTTGAAAACCCTCCCATTCTCATTGTATCATACGATACTTCTATTTGCCCTTTTTCTCCTGGCATAATTGGCTTTTCAGGTTTCTTTGGTATTGCGCATCCGCAAGTAGATTTTATATCTTTAATTATTAAAGGAGCATTTCCTACGTTGGTAAATTCAAATACTCGCCTTCCTTCTGATCCTTGACTTATTTTTCCGTAATCTATTGATTCTGTTACAAATTTAAATTCCTGAGCACTTACAGTAACTGTAATAAAACAGATTACTAAAAAAGGTAAAATTGTTTTCATGTTTTTTGTTTTAAATTATTAAATCATTTCTTTTTTTATTTTCTCAATCATTTCCAAAGCAGTCTTATCGTTCGGTTTTAATTTTAAAACTTTGTCATAGTTTTTTAATGATTGTTCATAATCTTTAATTGTATAATAGGCTTCTCCCAAACTATCAAAAACATTATACTTATATGGATACATTTTAGTATTCAATTCAAATACAAATAAGGCTTTATCTATTTGTTTAGATCGTAATAATTTATATCCAAAAGTATTTAACTCTCTACTTCCCTTTGTAAATTCAGCAAATGAAACCATTAGTTTTTTCTCTTCTTTCTTTAATTCTTCTAATGTTTTAAGCTTCATTAATTTGTGTAAATTTTCAACTACTATGTATTGTGGAACATATCTTTCCCCATTAATAATAGTAAGAATGTCACGCTCAAAATCTTGCTTTGGATACTCAACAATTCTTCCCACTTCTTTATTATTCTTATAAAAAATAAATGTTGGTACTCTGTGAATATTCAACCCTTTCTCTTCTCCATTTGGTGATGCTTTATATGCTTCTGGTTTTCTATCAACTGCAATTACTTCTAAACCATTTTTATTAAACCCTGCTTTATCAAGTACTTTATAGAATTTTGGAATTTCTCGTTTGCTATCTCCGCACCAAGTACCATAGAATGCTTTGATTTTATAATTTTTAAGTGAATCTTTTAATTTATTGACTACTTTATCGTTAATAATATATTTATTATAGTTCTTCTGAAACCAAGAGAATTCTTTAGTTACAAAAGCTTTTTTGTTGGTTTTACCCAATAACATAAGTCTTCCTTTACTATCTTGAGTTGTTTGATTAATTTGCTGTGCATTACTTATACAGCTGATTAAAAGGAATGCATTTATTAATAGTTTTTTCATCTTTTTTAGAATTATGTTCGAATTTATTTGATTCTCATTCTAGAAAAAAACTTGAAGGATATTAAGCATATAAAACAGTATTAACAACAACTATATTTGTAAAAGCTGCATTTGATACTGGCTAAATAACCTTTCATACTTATTCTTTTGTTGAATGATGAAATTTTAGTTACTTACAAACCCTATGATTAAACTAAATAGAAAAAACAGTGTTGAGGCTTTAATTCATGTGCTTTTCTGGGCTTTATTTACATTTGTCTCACTATTTGTTTTCACACCCTATTATTGGGCTGAAAACCCTTTTTTGCAGTATTTTTTTATTCTTGTTGTAATTGTTTACACCAACAATCAAATTTTGCTACCTTTTTTTGTCAAAAAGAAATGGTACATACTATATAGTTTAATTTTTATTCTCATTTCTTTTTTAGCTACCCAACTATACTGTAATATTTTTACACGTTGTGGTTGTACAATTATGAAATGTTTAAGTGATTATTTATGGCAAACCTTAACTCCTCTTTTATTTTTCTCTTTTATATGGATGCTTTTTAGATATATTAATCAAACAGAAGAAGTTGAAAATATTAAACAAGAAAGAACCGAGATGGAGTTAAAATTTTTAAAATCGCAGATAAACCCTCACGTTTTATTTAATAATTTAAACACTATTTATTCATATTCACTTGAAAAACCTGATAATACCCCAGATTTAATTTTAAAATTATCTGATAACTTAAAACATGTTTTATATGAAAGTAATGCTGAAAAAGTAAGTTTAGATAAAGAAATACAGTTCATTAATAATTATGTTACTTTTCATAAAATTAGAACAGAAGGTTTAAAACAAATTAACTATCATACCTCTGTAGATAAAGATGATTATACGATAGCTCCACTTTTATTAATTACTATTATTGAAAATGCTTTTAAACACAGCTCTATAAATAGTGTTATTACTATTGAAATCAATGTAAAAAACAACGTGTTAACTTGTGTTTCTAAAAATAGTTTTAATGATAAATTAATTACAAATTCAAATGCTATAGGCTTAGAAAATTTAAAAAAACGACTAAACTTATTATATAAAGATAAATATCAATTAGAAATTGATCGTGCTAATATTTTTACAACATCATTAATTCTAAATTTAAATTAATCTGGAATGAATTGTATTATTATTGAAGATGAACTTCCTGCTCAAAATATTTTAAAGAACTATATTCGTAAAGTGCCTGATATTTGTTTGATAAAAACTTTTCAAACCGCTATTGATGCAAACAACTTTTTAAAAAGTGAAACTGTAGATGTTATTTTTTTAGATATTAATTTACCTGATATTTCTGGATTAGATTTTATAAAAACAATTAAAAATCCTCCTAAAGTAGTTATTACTACTGCATACCCGGATTATGCAGTTTCAAGTTTTGAACTAGACACTATTGTTGATTATTTAGTGAAACCCTTTTCTTTTGATCGTTTTTTAAAAGCTATAACTAAGGTTGAAAAAAATTTAAATCATCAAGAGATAAAACAGGAAAAAGCTCTTTTTTTAAACATCGATAAAACAATACATAAAGTATATATATCGGATATATTATACTTAGAATCTGATAGAAACTATATTACTTTTTATACTTCTGCCAAAAAATTAACTATTATTGATTCTCTTAAAAACTGGAAACTTTCTTTAGATTCTAATCAATTTGTACAAATTCACAAATCGTACATTGTAAACACAAAAAAAATAGATAAACTTACCGGAACAAGTTTATCTATTAATAATATTTCTCTTCCTATTGGAAGAACTTATAAAAATATGATTAAAGCTATTTTAAAATAACTTTAACTCTAGTGTTATCTTTATTTCCAAGTATTAACTGCATCAGCTCCACCCCAAATTACAGTAGCTAAATATGGGTTATCTATTATTGGATTTCTATTTCCTTGTGCACCCTTAACTACATTATTACGATTTTTTTCAAAATCAGATACTGGGTCTTCAATATTCCATTGCAATAATAAATCAATCATATTACTATCAGATGAATTAGCTGACCCAACGATTACGTTTTTAGGTAAACATTGATTTCCATAACGTAAATACATATACATGATCATACGTGCTACATCTCCTTTCCATTCTTCTCCAGGATACCAATTTCCAGACACATCTCCAGCATTACCCGATCCAGCGGCAAATAATTTATTTCCTCTTTGAGAGTTAAAAGATACATCTGATGGTCTTAAGTGATGTGCATCTGCACCTGGACCAGAAGTACCTAAATTAGGAGTTCCTAAAGATTTAGGATATACATGCTCTCTGTTCCAATCTCCAGAATTACCTCCGTTAGCATCTTTACTACGTGATCTATCGTTAACAGTATTTCCATCAGTATCATCATATCCATAAACTAAAAGAACCTTTGTATTATCACTAGGGTCTAAATCTGATTGTTTTAAAACATCCCAAACTCCTGGAGTATAAGATAAATTTGTTGTGTGTGTACTTGTTATTTTTGTTGCTAAAGCATCTTTTAATGACGTTCCTGTTAAAGTAAAATTCACGTCGTTATAATAACTTGCTAATTCTGAAGGAATATTAAAATTTCCTGAATTATTAGAATTACCAGATCCTGTTTTTACTGTTATGGTAATAGTAGCGGTAGCACAACTTGTTGCTGTAATAGTACTACAAATTGTGTATTTAAAAGAGTCATTCCCTATAAAACCTTGAGCTGGTGTATACGTAAACTCATTTCCGTTTTGAGTTATTTTCCCATTTTTTAATGAAGTAGCTTCTACAGTTACCTTAACATTTCCTTGTTTATAAGTATCATTTGATAAGAAGTTACTTATTACTTTTGCTGTGTTTTCTTCTCCTTGATAAGAATCATTTACAGCTAAAACCTTATCGTCTGGTGTAGGAACCACTTCATTATCATTTCCTCCACAATTAATATATAAAAGAGTAATAAACCCTAACATTAATATTCTTTTCATCATTATATGTACTATTTTAAAAATTTACTTAATTATTATTTTATCGTGTACTTTAGTTGGTATATTATCATTCCACTCGGTTAATATATCAGTAGCTACACTTGCTCCACTACCTGCTGCTATAGCAAATTGACTTCGCCATCCAGCTAAAGTTCCGCAAACATACAAACCTTTTTTTATTAGATGGTTAAAATTACGCAATTGTATTCTGTCTTTCATTGCATTAGCCCTCATATGAGGCTCTATATACTGCTCAAGGCCTGCAATTTCAAAAGGTTTAGAATAATTTAAAGCTACAACAACATTCTTACTAAAGTATTCATTTTTATTAGTTACTACTTTATACAATTCTTCTCCATCATCTAAAACAGCTATTACTTTTTCGTTTTCTAATTGGGCTACGTTGGAATATTCTGTTCTTAACTGCTCTTTCCCTTGTGCTAAAATATCTTTTCCTAATGTTCCAGATGGTAAACCCAAAACATTATTAAATAAAGCATTTTGCAAATGAGAAGTCCGTTGATGTAAGATTATTCCTATTTTCTTATCCTTACAGTAAATCTTATTTTGAGCAGATCCTAAAACCAGAGCACATTGCATTCCTGCAACTCCTCCTCCAATAATTAAAACGTCAAAAATCATCTAGGCTAATAATACTTTTATATTCGTTGCAAATAATTTTACCGCTATTGCTAATAAAATTACTCCAAAAATCTTTCTAATAATTTTAATTCCGTTGTTACCTATCATTTTTTCAATTTTAGAAGATGTTTTTAGTACTAAATAAATTACTAACACATTTAATAAGACTGCTATAATGATGTTTGTTATGTCAAATTCAGCACGTAACGATAAAAGTGTTGTTAAACTACCTGGACCAGCGATTAATGGAAATGCAAGTGGAAAAACAGTTGCTGTTAACGTTTCATCTTCATCATCTTTGTATAAAGTAATTCCTAAAATCATCTCTAAAGCAATAAAAAATAAAATAAATGCTCCTGCAACTGCAAAAGAATGTACATCTATGCCAATTAAACTTAATAATCTTTCTCCTACGAATAAGAATAAAATCATAATAAAACCAGCTATTACAGAGGCTTTTTCGGATTGAATATGACCTACTTTTTTACGTAAGTCAATAATTATAGGAATGTTTCCAATAATATCAATTACTGCAAACAATACCATAAAGGCGGTAAAAATTTCTTTAAAATTAAAATTCATATTATATTGTTTTTCGTGTACAAAATTAGATAAGTAATGTTACAATCTAGTATTTTTGCATCTAAATTTACGTGAAGTTAATGTAAACTTCCAACTTTAAATATCTTTTATGTTTCAATTAGGAAAAACCATCGTTTCAGAAGATCTTATAGAAAAAGATTTTGTTTGTAATTTATCAGCATGTAAGGGTGCTTGTTGTATTGATGGTGATGCTGGTGCACCATTAGAAGAAGAAGAAACAAAAATTTTAGAAGACATATATCCAAAAATTAAACCTTTTCTTCGTAAAGAAGGTATTGAGGCAATTGAGAAACAAGGAACTTGGATTACAAGTGATTTTGGTGAATTGGAAACTCCTCTTATTAATGATGCAGATTGTGCTTATGTAATCTTTGATGATAAAAACACCGCTCTTTGTGCTATAGAAGAAGCTTATAATCAAGGAATCGTAAAATGGAAGAAGCCAGTTTCTTGCCATTTATACCCAGTTCGTGTTAAAGATTATAGTGAGTTCTCTGCAGTTAACTATAACAAATGGGAAATATGTGATGATGCATGTTCTTTAGGAAAAGAATTACAGGTACCTGTTTATAAATTTGTAAAACAGGCTTTAGTAAGAAAGTTTGGTCAAAACTGGTATGACGAGTTAGAAAAAATGGCTGAAAAGCATTTAAAATAAAAAAGAGGTGATTTAAAAATCACCTCTTTTTTTATCTATATAATTAAAGTATTGTATTAATTTACTTTAAAACTCCATATTTGTCCAATTGATTTTGCTCCTGAATCATCAATTGTATTTACTTTCCAGTAATACGTTTTTCCACTTACAACTGTAACATCATGTGTGTTTGTTGTTAGAAGATCTCCATCTTTAGTTTGTGGATCAGCGTCTTCTCCAAAATATACATCATACTTTAAAGTATCTCCTGTATTTGAATCAGCACCTTTCCATTTTAAACTAACAGTAGTACCAGAAACTGAACTATCCATAGCTGGACTTGTTAATTCAGCTGTAAATGGTGCTATATTAACTGTTCCTGTTCCTTTTGTATAAAAAGCAAACACGGAAGAAGCATCTCCAGATTTCCCTTTACTATCAGTAGCAGTTACTCGCCAATAATGAGCTACTCCTTTATCTAATGTAATAAGAACTTGAGATGTACTAGCTGTTTCAGTTTTAATTATATTAGACATATCTCTATTTTTAGAGATTTCTACTTTATAAGTAACATTATCATTATTAGGGTCTGTAGCATCACTCCAATCAAAAGTAATACTATTTTCTATACATAATAAATTTTCTGTAGGATATACTAAATCTACTTTACTTGGAGCGTCGTTAACTACTTCTCCTCCTCCACTTGAACTACTTCCACCTCCACAGGCTACGAATAATGGAATTGAAAATAATGCTATATTTTTTATTGCTTTTCTCATTATTTTAAGATTTTAAAAGTATTAGTTTTATCTGCTCCTATTTTAAGAATATAAATTCCTGATTTAAAGTTACTGAATGGAATTGATAATTCATTCCCTTGTTTTTCAATCTTCTTATTTATTACTGTTTTACCAGTAACATCATAAATTAATACATCTAAATTTGACGCACTATCTGAAGGAAGAATTAATTTAATAAAATCAGTTACAGGGTTTTCTCTTAAGAAAATATTGTTTATTGATGTTTTAAACACTCCTTCACAAGATTTAGCTGTCTTAACTTCTAAAACTCCACTTCCTTGAACTTTAACATTAAATGTAGATACATTATATGTATTTATTAAATTACCATTTAAGTAAACATTATAAGGAGCTGTACCTGAACTAATGCTAAATGTATAATCTCTTGACTGTTGGTTTTTAGCAACTTTTAATGCAACTGTACTTGCTTTGATTATATTAATCTCAAAACATTGTGTATAATTTTTACCATCTATTTTAACACAAACTTCGTAACTAGCTGGTTTTAAATTTTCAAAAGTTAATGATGTTCCTGTTAATGCTTTTGTTTCATCTTTTCCATCTCCTTTTATAGTTACCGTATAACTTACAAATGTTTGTTTAACATTTACAGTAATTTTCCCATCATTTTGGTCTACACATGTTTCAGATATCGTTTCAATAGAAATATTATCAGGATTTAAATAACTAGTATCACAAACATCTCCTACTCCATCATTATTTCCATCTTCTTGACCTGCATTCTTTGTATTAATACAATTATCTACATCATCCATTACTCCATCTCCATCTGTATCTTGACATGCATCTCCTACGCCATTTCCGTCAGTATCCTTTTGGTCTGCATTCGAATTTGTTGGACAGTTATCTACATCGTCAATTACACCATCTCCATCTGTATCTTGACATACATCTCCTACGCCATTTCCATCAGTATCCTTTTGGTCTGCATTTGCAACAGTTGGGCAATTATCATTAATATCTAATATACCATCTCCATCGGTATCTTGACATGCATCTCCTACACCATTTCCATCAGTATCCTTTTGATCTGCATTTGCAACAGTTGGGCAATTATCTACATTGTCTTTTACACCATCTCCATCAGTATCTTGACATGCATCTCCTATTCCATTTCCATCTGCATCTGCTTGGTCTGCATTAGCAATAGAAACACAATTGTCTACATTATCCATTATACCATCTCCATCGGTATCTTGACACACATCTCCTACACCATTTCCATCAGTATCTTTTTGATCTGCATTTGATGTTGAAGGACAATTATCTACTCCATTTAAAACTCCATCTCCATCATCATCTCCATTTGGATCTGATACAAACTTCCCAGAGAAAACTCCCCTACCATACGTTGCTGCAAAAACAGTATTATCATCTCGTAAATCTAAATCTAATACAGGTACATAACTCATTCCATTATATGATTGAGTCCATGTTGGTGCTGCTGCATTAAAATTTTTCGTTTTCCAAACACCTAAAACTGTTCCAATAATTACTTCATTAGTTGTTACTGGATTTTGTAAAATAGATTTTACTGGAATATCTGGTAAATTACCTTCTTTATTTAACCAATTTGTTCCTCCATCATTAGTAAACCAAATACTTGTAACACCATAATTGTGCATTGTAACAAATATTTCGTTCTCATTCTCACCAAATTCGATATCTGAAACTGACCCTACAAAATTTGGACCTGTAATTTCCGACCATTCTCCTGTACCAATATTTGCATTTTTAACTTTTAAAAGTTTTCCATTCTTAAGTCCTACAAATAAATTACTAGCTGTAGTTGTATAAGGTGATACTTTTAAAGCTGATGGCTCAGAGTTCATCAACGCATCTGTTAAATTAGTTTTTATAATTATTGACAATAAATCTGAATACCTTCTAATAGTATTACCTAAGTCTGATGTATAATTTGAATACAGTATATTTAAATTTGAATCTAACTCTTCTTGATTTATAAAATCACCATTAGATGAACCTTCACTATTAATCGTTATATTAACATTTGGATCTACCTTATGTAAAACTATTGACTGATTATAAACATAATTTGAAATAAAATATTTATCCGTTCCGTCGGTATCAAAGAAACTTGCTGCTCCATCTCCTCCGGCTGCTCTAATAGAACTATTTATTCCTGCACTAGCTTTTTCAACTAATTGAGTACCGTTATCTTGAGCACCAGCAACAAAATATTCATCTCCTCCAAAAGCAGTTGTCGGTGCAACTCCTAATGTATAAAATTGAAGTGTATTATAATTATTGTTACGAGCATCAATAGTACCTCCTGAGTTATTAGTGTAATACACTCCTCCATCGTTTCCAAACACCATTTTTGATGATGAAGCAAACGCTAAACCATGTTGATCGGCATGAACTACAGATACTGATAAAACAGCTAAATTATTGTTATTTGACCATTTTGATATTTGATCCCATGTAGTTCCTCCATTAGTTGATTTAAATAAATCAATACCACCAACATAAACAACATCTTCATTATTTGGATCAACTTTTAGTAATAAGTCATAAAACGCTTGACCTCTGGTAAAATCATTTGCAGGAATACCGTTATCTGCATCATTTGGTAATGCTAAATCGTTTACACTTGCAAAGTCATTACTTGTTTTAAACATTTTTACTGGTGAACCAGAAGTACTTGTTTGGGCTAAAATATATACTACTCCTGGATTTGTAGGTGATGTAGCTATCTCTGTTCTATTACCATCTGTTACTGTATGTTTCAAACTAAAGTTTGTACCATCAGTAGATTTAAAAATAGCTCCTCCACCGTTTCCATATGCGAAACTTTGAATTGTACTTAAGTAAATTGAATTATCTGAACCAAGTTCTAAATTGTTAGGCTCATAATCACTTCCTGTAGAAGTTTTTGGAACATTAACTTTTGCAAAATTAGTACCATCAGTAGACTTATATAACCCAAAACTATCAGCTCCTATAGCAGCTCCTCCAGTGTAACCAGATTCTCCTGCAGCAACATAAACTTCTGATGTTCCTCCGTTATTTCTAACAATAACATCATTAATATGATGAACCCCTGGTACAATTAACGCATTCGTTGCATTGTCTTTTCCTTTTGTTAAAGTTACATTTACTGCTCCTGATGTCAATGCATTAATCATTGCTTCACCATCTGTTTTTGGTGTCATAACTGCAGGAATAGTAATTGTAGTATCATCTCCTCCCATCGCAATTGGGTTACCGTCAACATTGTTAACCATAACTACAGCAATTGCTCCAGCAGTTTCAGCTCTTTTAACTTTTTCGTCAAAATTACAACTACCTCTTCTTATTATAGCTATTTTCCCATTAATTGCAGCTCCATTAACAAGATCAGAACAAGCATCACTTGTTGGGGCTGTATCATCTTCAACCAAAACTAAGTCTGCTGTTACAGGTGCACTCAAATCACCTCCAAAAGCAGTTGCTAATGTTGAAATATATACTCCAGCTATTGATGCTGGTGAATTTACAGTTACTGTAGAATTAGCATCTAAATATGTTGCTCCTGAAACTCCTCCAAATACGTTTGTCCAAGAGTTTCCTCCATCAGTAGATTTCCATAAACCATCTCCATTCACATCTCCATTTACATAAGACTCTCCTGTACCTACATAAAAAGTTTTTGAATCATTTGGGTCTACTGCAATACACGAAACTGACAAGTTTTCTGGAATACCTATACGTACCCATTTATTTGCTGGGTCAGAAATTTTTGTATTTTTCCATAAACCTCCAGAAACTCCTCCTGCAAAAACTGTTTCGTTTGTTGCATCATTAGGGTCAAACAATAATGCTCTTGTTCTTCCTCCTACATTATCTGGTCCTCTCTCTATCCAAGGATTCGTAGCTTCACCTGGAACTTTTTGTCCAGCTCTAAGTTTACTTAATTGCTCTCGAAGTTTAAATACATTTTCTTTGTGTGTTTTTCCTGTATTAGGGTTTATTTCACTTAAATATTTTTGTTCGAAATAAGCATTCGGTGGCAAACCTTGTGCTTTTCTTTCTTTTTTTGGTAACTCTCCCGTTTTTTGATAAGGGTGGTTTTTTAAAAATTCTGCATGTTGTTTTCTTAATTTTTCAACTTCAGAATCCTTTGAATTCAAAGTTTTAAAAACAACACCACTTATAGCTATAAGTAATAAGCTAAAAAAAAGTATTTTTTTATTCATAATAAGGTTATTTGTAACACGTATAACAGGCTTGGTTTGTTTTTCCCTACCTTTTTTTTAAAAAAAAGCTAATATATTGAAAAATTTAACATAAAAACTGAACTTTAACAGTCGTTTAAACAACATTACCTTTTATTTTTTTATATAATCTTATTGCAAAACCATCTGATAAACCAGATACGTAACTTGCAATTTGCATTATTCTATCGTATAATTTTTCTTTTTCTTGCTGATATTCTTTAGGTAGTAAATTCAATACTAATTTATCGTAATTTGATTGATTTCCTTCAAACTTATTATTTAAAGCTACAACAAATACATTTAACAGATCTGCAATAATTTTATAGCCTGCTACTTCTTTCTCTATCACCTCTTTACTTCGGTATATTTTTTCTACACTAATTTTAATTATGTCGTTAATTTGTGCTTCAAACTTACATTTATCTAACAAAGATTTTTCAAAGGTTCCATTTAGTATTGCTTCTTCATTTTCTAAAAAAATATCGATTGCTTCGTTAATCAAAACTCCAATAGCTAAAGCTCTTAAATAACTTACTCTATCTTTTTTATGCTGAAGTGAATGGTATTTCTTACTATCTATAGTGTTTTTTACCAGCTTAATCATATACTCTAAAGCATAGTCTTCATCAATTAAACCTAGATTAATTCCATCTTCAAAATCAATAATTGTATAACAAATATCGTCTGCCGCTTCTACTAAGTATGCTAATGGGTGTCTGAAGTATGATATTCCTTCGCTTTCTTTTTGTTTTAATCCTAAATCATTAGCGACATCTAAAAATGCTTCTTTTTCCGATTGAAAGAATCCATATTTTTTATCAACTATATGTTTTGTTGGTTTTTTAGGAAGACTCTCTTTAGGATACTTCATAAAAGCCCCTAAAGTTGCATATGATAATCGTAAACCTCCTTCTGTTCCTTGATTATTTTCTGTTAGAATTTTAAACCCATTTGCATTTCCTTCAAAATCTATTAAATCTTGGTATTCTTTTTCTGTAAGTTGTTCTTTATATTGAAGTCCTTTCCCCGTTTTAAAATATTCTCCTATTGCTTTTTCTCCCGAATGCCCAAAAGGTGGATTTCCAATATCGTGCATTACTGATGCTGCAGCTACAATAGCACCAAAATCATTAAAGGTATATCCTAAATCTTTTAAATTTGGGTGGCGCTCTAACAACACTTTTCCAACTCTACGCCCTAACGTTCTACCAACAACAGACACTTCCAAACTATGCGTTAAACGTGTATGTACAAAATCTGTTTTTGATAATGGAATTACCTGCGTTTTATCTTGAAGGCTACGAAACGCCGATGAAAATATAATTCTATCAAAGTCTACTTCAAAACCTAATCGAGTTTCATCTTGTTTTATTCGTTCTCGTTTTTGTGTGTCTCCAAAACGTTTTAAAGAAAGTAATTGTTCCCAGTTCATCATTTGAATAAAATTTTTTCGAAAATACTAAAAAAGAGAAGCCTTTCGGCCTCTCTTTATCACTTTTAATTTAATCCTAATATTAAGATCCACACATTAAACAATCGTCTGGCCCTTCATTTTTAGAAGCATCTACCATTGCCTTGAATTCTTCGGCACTCATTGGCTTATCTTCTTCTTTTTCTTTCTTTTCTATATTTAACGTGAATTGCTTCGCGTTTACTGCTGATTTTGTACGTAAATAATACATTCCTGTTTTTAAACCACTTTTCCATGCATAGAAATGCATTGATGTTAACTTTGCAAAATCAGGATCTTTCATAAATAAGTTTAACGATTGAGATTGATCGATAAAATATCCTCTATGGCGTGCCATATCGATAACATCTTTCATACTCATTTCCCAAACTGTTTTATATAAATCTTTTAATTCTTGTGGAATTGTCTCGATATGTTGGATAGATCCGTTTGCACGCATAATATCTTCTTTCATATTGTTATCCCATAAGTTTAGCTCTACTAAATCTTCTAATAAGTGTTTATTTACTACAATAAACTCTCCTGATAATACTCTACGTGTATAAATATTAGATGTATATGGCTCAAAAGCTTCATTATTTCCTAAAATTTGAGATGTTGAAGCTGTTGGCATAGGTGCCACTAATAATGAATTACGTACTCCATGTTTCTTTACTTCTTTTCGCAATGCATTCCAATTCCAACGACCACTTAATTCATCATCGTTAATTCCCCACATATTGTGTTGGAATTCTCCTAGAGATATTGGTGAACCTTTAAATGTTGAATATGGCTCTTTTGCTTTTGCCATTTCCATAGATGAAGTTACCGATGCAAAATATAATGTCTCAAATATTTCTTGGTTTAATTTTTTTGCTTCTTCTGATGTAAACGGCATACGTAACATAATAAAAGCATCAGCTAATCCCTGAATTCCAAGACCTACTGGACGATGACGAGTATTTGAATTTTCAGCTTCTTTTACTGGATAGTAGTTACGATCTATAACTGTATCTAAGTTTCTAATTACTTTTTTAGTTACATCAAATAATTTATTATGATCGAAAAACTTATTTCCATTTTCATCTTCTGCAACAAACATTGGTATTGCTATTGATGCCAAATTACATACAGCTACTTCATCTTTTGCTGTATATTCCATAATCTCTGTACATAAATTTGAAGAACGGATAGTTCCTAAATTCTTTTGATTCGATTTACGGTTCGCTGCATCTTTATATAACATGTACGGTGTACCTGTTTCAATTTGCGATTCTAATATTTTCTCCCATAAATCACGAGCTTTAATCTTTTTTCTACCCTTTCCTGCTGCTTCGTAACTTGTATATAAACGCTCAAATTCTTCACCATAAGTATCGTACAAATGTGGGCATTCATGTGGACACATTAATGTCCATTCAGCATCTTCTTGTACTCTTTTCATAAATAAATCCGAAATCCACATAGCGTAAAATAAATCACGTGCACGCATTTCTTCTTTACCATGGTTTTTCTTTAAGTCTAAGAAATCATATATATCTGCATGCCAAGGTTCTAAATACATAGCGAAAGACCCTTTACGTTTTCCTCCCCCTTGATCTACATAACGTGCTGTATCATTAAATACTCGTAACATTGGTACGATTCCGTTTGATGTTCCATTAGTTCCAGCAATATAACTTCCTGTAGCACGGATGTTATGAAGAGACAAACCAATACCTCCTGCTGACTGTGAAATTTTTGCTGTTTGTTTTAATGTATCATAAATACCATCAATACTATCATCTTGCATTTGTAATAAAAAACATGATGACATTTGTGGTTTTGGTGTTCCAGCATTGAATAAAGTAGGTGTTGCGTGTGTAAAGTATTTTTTACTCATTAACTCGTATGTAGCAATAGCTTCGTCAATGTCTTCTTTATGTATACCAATAGAAACACGCATTAACATTTGTTGTGGACGCTCAACAATGTTACCGTTTAACTTTAATAAATATGACCTCTCTAATGTTTTAAAACCAAAATAATCGTAATTAAAATCACGACTATAAATAATTGTAGAATCTAATTTATCAGCATTTTTCATGATGATTTCATATACATCATCTGCTAATAGTGGAGATTTTTTTTCTGTACGTGGGTTGACATATAAATATAAGTCAGTCATCGTTTCAGAAAATGATTTCTTTGTGTTTTTATGTAAGTTAGATACGGCAATTCTTGCTGCTAATTTAGCATAATCTGGGTGAGCTGTTGTCATTGTTGCAGCAATTTCTGCGGCTAAATTATCTAATTCTGAAGTGGTTACTCCATCATACAAACCTTCAATAACTCGCATTGCTACTTTTACTGGATCAACAATTTTGTTTAATCCATAACACATTTTTCTAACCCTTGCTGTGATTTTGTCAAACATCACAGGCTCTTTTCTGCCATCTCTTTTTGCTACATACATATTTTTATTGGTTTTTAAATTGGTTAATAGAGCTACTATAGCACCACATTAATAGTAACTCTTATATGTTAAAATAATTTTGTTTCTTAGGGGAAACTTATGATCTTAAAGCACAAATTGTTCTTTAAGAAAATTTACCGCATGTAGGGGTAATAGCAGTAGTTGTTTTATTTAAAAATCAGCATCAAAGCTGATATCTCCTGTACCTCCTGATGATACACCAGCTTTTTGGTACTCCGATACTCTTTTCTCAAAGAAGTTTGTTTTTCCTTCTAACGAAATCATTTCCATAAAATCGAATGGATTCGTTGCATTGTATTCTTTTTCGCAACCAAATTCTAGTAATAATCTATCTGTTACGTATTCTAAATATTGAGTCATTAACTTGGCATTCATTCCAATTAAACTCACAGGTAAAGATTCTGTAATAAATTCTCTTTCAATAGTAAGCGCATCTATGATAATTTCACGGATACGTTCTTTTGGTACTTTATTAACTATATGATGGTTATGTAAATGAACTGCAAAATCACAATGCATCCCTTCATCTCTAGAAATTAACTCGTTAGAAAAAGTTAACCCTGGTAATAACCCTCTTTTCTTTAACCAAAAAATTGAACAAAATGAACCTGAAAAGAAAATTCCTTCAACAGCTGCGAAAGCTATTAATCTTTCTGCAAAAGAATCTGAATCTATCCATTTTAACGCCCAATCTGCTTTTTTCTTAATTGCAGGAAAAACTTCAATTGCTTGAAATAATTTATTTTTTTCTTCTTCATTTTTCACATAAGTATCTATTAATAACGAATATGTTTCTGAATGAACATTCTCCATCATTATTTGAAATCCATAAAAGAACTTTGCTTCTGAATATTGTACTTCGTTTACAAAATTTTCTGCTAGATTTTCATTTACTATACCATCTGAAGCTGCAAAAAAAGCTAATATATGTTTTATAAAGTAACGCTCATCATCTGTTAATTTTGTATTCCAGTCATTTAAATCAGAATGCAAATCAATTTCTTCAGCTGTCCAAAAACAAGCTTGCTGTTTTTTGTACCATTCCCATAAATCATTATGTTCAATTGGAAAAATTACAAATCTATCTTTGTTTTCTTGTAAAATTGGTTCAGTAACAGCCATCTTTATTTTGAGCTAAATTTTATGTGTTATTTTGTCTTCATTGGGGGAGAAACAAAGATTCAAAAAATTGCTAAAAATTGAAAGCGATACTTATTCACAAATCCCTTGAAGTTTTTAACAAATTGAGCTTTTCTTAAAAAAAGACGTCTTTTTTCAAAAAACTCAAAACACTTAAAAACAAACACTTAAAAACTAAAAAAGAGCTTGTGTAGTGATAATCACTGAGTTTCTTATTTTAAGTTTTTGTTATAAAAAAAGTGATGCTTTTCACATCACTTTTAATTTTATTTTTCAACTTTTAAAACATCTTTAATAATTTGTTCTATTTGTTTTTGAGGAAGGGCTCCATGTGCCATTTGGGGTTCTTCTTCAACTGGGCAAAATAACATTGACGGAATACTACGAATTCCAAAAGCTGCAGACAATTCTTGTTGTTCTTCTGTATTTATTTTATAAATATCTACCTTCCCCTCATATTGCTCACTTAATTGTTCCAAAACTGGAGCTAAAGCTTTACATGGTCCACACCAATCAGCATAAAAATCAATTAGTGCTGGTTTATCTCCTTCAAATTTCCATTCTTTATTTTCTTCGAAATTAAATACTTTCTTTAAAAAAGTTTCTTTTGTTAAATTTTCTGTCATTATTTTATTTTTTTACTAATCCTTAACTTAGTAATATCTTAAAGCATAAAAATAGTCGTTTTTATTTCTAAAGATTACACAAACCTTATTTAATGTTAAATTCATCTTAAAAAACAAGCTTCCCATTCATTTTCTTCTAACTTTGAAAGAATTAACTAATTTTTACGTCATGAAAAAAATCCTTTTCCCTATACTTTGCGCTAGTGTTATATTAGTTTCCTGCAAAGAACAAAAACAACCTAAGAAAAATATTACAGTGAATTATCCTGAAACAACCAAAAAACCTGTTGTAGAAGATTATTTCGGTACTAAAGTAACCGATAATTATCGTTGGCTTGAAGACGATCGTAGTCCAGAAACTGAAAACTGGGTAAAAACCGAAAATGAAGTTACTTTCGACTATTTAAGTAAAATACCATATCGTGAACAATTAAAAGATCGTCTTTCTGAGTTATGGAATTACGAAAAAGTAGGTACTCCTTTTAAAGAAGGTAATCATACTTATTTCTATAAAAATAATGGTTTACAAAATCAATATGTACTATATAGAAAAGATAGTAATGGTAATGAGGAAGTATTTTTAGATCCTAATACTTTTTCTAAAGACGGAACTACTTCTTTAGGTTCAGTTAATTTTTCTAAAAATGGAGAGATTGCTGCTTATTCAATTTCTGAAGGTGGTAGCGATTGGAGAAAAATTATTGTTATGGATGCCAAAAACAAAGAAATTCTTGGCGATACCTTAATAGATGTAAAGTTTTCTGGAATTGCATGGAAAGGTAACGAAGGTTTTTACTATTCTAGTTACGACAAACCTAAAGGAAGTGAACTTTCTGCAAAAACAGATCAACATAAATTATATTACCACAAACTTGGTACTAAACAAAATGAAGATCCAGTAATATTTGGAGCTACTGCAGAAGAAAAAAACAGATATGTTGGTGGTTATTTAACTGAAGATGATAAATATTTAATTATTTCTGCATCGACATCAACTTCTGGAAATAAATTATTTTTAAAAGACCTAACACAAGAAAACAGTAAGTTAATTACAGTTGTTGACAACTACAAGAGTGATACTTATGTAATAGATAATCGTGAAGACAAACTTTATTTAGTTACTAATTTAAATGCCCCAAATAAAAAAGTTGTGACAGTTGATGCTAAAAACCCAACACCTGAAAATTGGAAAGACTTTATTGCTGAAACTGAAAATGTTTTATCTCCATCTACTGGTGCTGGTTATTTCTTTACAGAATATATGGTTGATGCTGTTTCTAAAGTATTACAATATGATTTTGATGGAAAATTAATTCGTGAAGTTAAATTACCAGGTGTAGGTTCTTCTGGTGGTTTCGGTGGAAAAACAGATGCTAAAGAATTATATTTTTCATTTACAAATTACAATACTCCAAGTTCTTCTTATAAATTTAATCCAGAAGATGGAACTTATAAGTTATATTGGAAACCTGCTATTTCTTTTAATTCTGATAACTATGAAAGTAAGCAAGTTTTCTATACTTCAAAAGACGGAACTAAAGTACCAATGATTATTACTTATAAAAAAGGATTAGAATTAAATGGTAAAAATCCAACTATTTTATATGGTTATGGTGGTTTCAATATTTCATTAACTCCTTCTTTTAGTATTGCAAATGCTGTTTGGATGGAACAAGGAGGTGTATACGCTGTACCAAATTTACGTGGTGGTGGCGAATATGGTAAAAAATGGCATAAAGCTGGGACTCAATTACAAAAACAAAATGTTTTTGATGATTTTATTGCTGCTGCTGAATATTTAATTAAAGAAAAATATACAGCTTCTGATTACTTAGCAATTCGAGGAGGTTCTAATGGTGGTTTATTAGTTGGTGCTACAATGACACAACGTCCAGATTTAATGAAAGTAGCTTTACCTGCTGTTGGAGTATTAGATATGTTACGTTACCATACATTTACTGCGGGTGCTGGTTGGGCATACGATTACGGAACAGCTGAACAAAACAAAGAAATGTTTGAATATTTAAAAAGGTATTCACCAGTACACAATGTTAAAAAAGAAGCATATCCTGCAACGATGGTAACCACTGGAGATCATGATGATCGTGTAGTACCAGCTCATAGTTTTAAATTTGCTGCAGAATTACAAGACAAACAACAAGGTGAAAACCCTGTGTTGATTCGTATTGAAACAAATGCTGGTCATGGTGCAGGAACACCTGTTGCTAAAACGATAGAACAGTATGCTGATATTTTTGGTTTTACATTATTTAACATGGGATTTGATCAATTACCAAATCCACCAAAATCAAAAATTAAGAGCTAAACTGTAACATTTTTTACTTTTAGTATTCTTATATAAGTAAACTAAATAAACTATGGCATTTATTCCTTTAAAGAAAAAAGATTTTTTTATCTCTGATAAAAGTGTTTTGAAAGCTTTTAATAAGCTGGAAAAAAGCTTATCTGTTTTAGAAAATTTATCTTTATCTGATGCGACTATTTCCGAGATAGATAAAGACATCGGAGAGATAAATTCATTTGAAGGAAAATTAAAAAAGTATAGGAATAAGCTAGTAGTTAAAAATCATAATATTCTCGAACTCGTTAGAAAAAACCATGGGTATGTTCATGAAAAATACTATCAGAATCAATGGTTAGCTATAGGAATGAGCACATTTGGAATTTCTTTTGGAGTTGTATTTGGAATGTTATTAGATAATATTGCTTTACTTGGTATTGGCTTACCTTTTGGTATGTTGCTTGGTATTGCAATTGGAAAAGAAAAAGATAAAAAAGCGAAACAAGAAGGAAAACAAATAAATATCACTTGTAATTAAATCAATCAAATTATACACAATGAAAACCATTCACAAAATGCTGTTTACCACTGCTGTCGCTTCCTTAGCAATTGCTTCGTGTAAAACAGATAAAAAAACAGATAAACAACCTGAAGAAAAAGTTCAGGGGATTATTTTAGAAAATATGGATACTTCTGTAAAACCTACAGATGATTTCTTTAGATATGTAAACGGAACTTGGTTAGATAAAACTGAGATTCCTGCTGATAGAACTTCTTGGGGAGGTTTTGGAGAGCTTCGTAAAAAGACAGATGCAGATGTTCTTGCTATTTTAAATAAAGCTATCGAAGAAGGAAATTTTCCAAAAATAAAAGATTCTGAAGGAAATGAAATTGATTCTGATCAAGAAAAAGCTGTAAACTACTACGAGACTATTATGGATACCGTAGCTAGAAATAAATCTGGTAAAGCTCCAGTTAAACCTTTCCTTCAAAAAATTGAAGAGATTAAAGATTTAAACGGCGTTCAAGATTTTATTACTAACATGGCTCCTTATGGAGGTGGTGGTTTTTATGGTTTTGGTGTTTTTAACGACCTTAAAAATAGTAGTATGAATGCTGGTTATATGGGTGCTGGCGGACTTGGTTTATCTAGAGATTATTATGTAGATGATAAAGTAAAAGATAAGCTTGAAAAATACCAAGAGTTTGTAGCTAAAATGTTACAAGAATTTGGTGACGATGAAGCTACTGCTAAAAAGAACGCTGCTACTATTGTAGCTTTCGAAAAAAGCTTAGCAGAACCTATGATGACTAAAGAAGAGCGTAGAGATACTCGTAAGATGTACAACCCTATGACTATTGAAGAGTTAACTGCTTTAGCTCCAACTATCGATTGGGCAGCGCATTTAAAAGGAATTGGTGTTGACAATATTGATAAAGTAATTGTTACCGATCCTGGATATTTCAAAGCAATGAGTAAGGTACTTAAAAGCACTTCTATTGAAGATGTTAAATTATTTTTACGTTGGAATGCTATTAATACTTCTTTAGGATTGTTATCTACCGATTTAGAAAAAGCTAATTGGGAGTTCTATAGTAAAGAAATGCGTGGAGCTAAACAACAACGTCCAAGAGACGAACGTGCTTTAGGTAATTTAAATGGAGCTATTGGTGAAGCTTTGGGAAAATTATATGTAGATGCTAAATTTCCACCAGAAGCTAAGCAAAAAGCTAGGGAAATGATTGACAATGTAATGATTGGTTTCGAAAACCGTATTGCTCAATTACCTTGGATGAGTGAAGAAACTAAGAAAAAAGCCTTAGAGAAATTACACAAATTAACTGTTAAGATTGCATATCCAGATAAGTGGAAAGATTATTCTGCTTTACAAGTAAAAGGATTAAAAAATGGAGGTACTTATTTTGACAATGCTATTAATGTTTCTAAATGGAACTTTAATAAAAACATGGCAAAATTAGGTAAGAAAGTAGATAGAACTGAATGGGGAATGTCTCCTCAAACTGTAAACGCTTACTTTAATCCAGTAAACAACGAAATTGTATTCCCTGCTGCTATTTTACAACCTCCTTTTTACAACTATAAAGCTGATGAAGCTGTAAATTATGGTGGTATTGGTGCTGTAATTGGGCATGAAATATCTCATAGTTTTGACGATTCTGGTGCTCGTTTTGATGGTGATGGAAACCTTAAAAACTGGTGGACTGAAGAAGATTCTGAAAAGTTTAAAACTGTTGGAGGTAAATTAGTAAAACAATATAGCGATATTATTGCTATTGATAGTATGCACTTAAATGGTGAATATACTTTAGGAGAAAATATTGGTGATTTAGGTGGTGTTCAAGCTGCTTATGAAGGATTAAAAGTATTCTTGAAAAAGAGTGGTCGTCCTGCTGATATTGATGGATTCTCTCCAGAACAACGCTTCTTCCTTTCTTGGGGAACTATTTGGAGAACTAAAATGCGTGATGAAGCATTAAAGAACTTAATTATGACTAACACACACGCTCCAGGTCAATACAGAGCTTATATGCCTCTTAAAAATGTAGATGCTTTCTATGAAGCATTTGACGTAAAAGATGGTGATAAAATGTATTTAAAACCAGAAGAAAGAGTTAGAATTTGGTAAGGTCACAAGCTTTTTGATATGATTCTCTTTTCAGAAAATCATATCATAAAATATAAAACCGATACGAAAGTGTCGGTTTTTTTGTGCTTTCTACTAAATGATAATTACTTGCAACGCCTTAATCATTCCTTCGTCTTTATTTTTTTAATTCACTTTTAAACCAATTTAAAATGAGACTAAGGAGCTTAAAACTAATTTACTTAATTCTACTAACTAGCTTATTAACATCTGCATTGTTTTCTCAAAACATTACAAAATTCAAATGGCCAGAAAATAAAATCACGCCAATATTTATTGAATTTGTAGAAGCTTACAATACAAATGATTTAAAAAAGCTAGAAGCATTCACAACAAAAAATTATGAAAAAGACTTTGTGAAAAATGCAACATATTGGCCTAGTGTTTTTGCTGATTTCGGAGAAATAGAAGCTTTTAGAGTATCAAAAAAATGGACAAATAAAAACAGACTTGCTATTTGGTTTCAGGGAAAACATACGAAAGGTTGGGTTATGATAATGCTAAGAATGAATAAAGATAACACTAAAATTATTGGAAAAGGCGTAATGAGAGGTGAGAAACCTTCTGGAAACCTTCCATCTTACAATCACATTTCTTCAAAAGAAATGATTCCATATTTTAAAAAATATATTGGACAATTACATAAACTAGATCGCTTTTCAGGATCTGTATTAATAGCAAAAGGAAACACTATTTTATTTGAAGAAACTTATGGGGAAAGTAACAAAAAATTGGGTGCCAAGAATAATGTAAATACCTCTTTTAATATTGCTTCAACCACAAAAACATTTACAGCTATAGCCATTGCAAAATTAGCAGAACAAGGAATATTAAAATTTACCGATCCAATAAGTAAATTAATTCCTGAATACCCAAAAGACATTGCTAATCAAGTAACCATTCATCATTTACTTACACATACCTCTGGAATTGAACTTGATGATTATAAACCATTTAATGAAGATGTAAAAAAAGCAAAGAGCATGGATGATTTATTAAAAGCTCAAATAAAACATATTGATTCTCTTAATGAAGATAGAAGAAAAGATTTTAAAGTATTAAATAGGTTCGACTACTCAAATGAAAACTTTTCGTTGTTAGGTCTTATTATTGAGAGAGCAAGTGGAGTATCTTATGCAGAATACATAGAGAAGAACATTTTTGAGCCTCTTAAGATGAAAAACTCATTTGCAGATCTTCATAAATTAACGAGTCACCAAAACATAGCCATTGGTTATACATATAAGAATACTCAAGATGAATTTATTGGAGGTATAAGACGTGAGAATGATAAAATGGGAGGAATTTTTCTTAGCCCCGCTGGAGGAATTTACTCTACTACTAGAGATTTATACACCTATTTTAAAGCTATTAATAATCATTCAATTATAACTAAACGAACACACAAAATACTACATAAGAAACACACTAAAATTTATGGCTATGGTTTTTATCTATCTGATAATGGAATTGGACATGGAGGTGTCTACCCTGGAGTTGGAAGTGTTTTTACTCATCATCCAGGAACAGATTACTATGTGATTATATTAAGTAATTATGGATCAATGGCAGGTAGCGTTATTTCTAATCATATTCATGATTTGCTAGAGTCAAATAATTAATCATTGAAATCATCTCTTGATATTAAATTTGATACTGTTATATTTAGATTTAATATTAAAGGATGATTTATTTTGTTTAAATGAATCTAACCTAGAGTTTCTGTCGTTAATTTTTTTTGATTTAAAACTTAAATAGTTTTTCTCTTCCTTTTGTTACTTTTGTGCCAATGCTACAGGTAAACAATATATCATTTACATACCCTTCAAAAGAAAAAATTTTACATCACATCAATTTCTCTCTTAAAAAAGGAGAACATTTATGTATAATGGGTGAAAGTGGGTGCGGAAAATCTACTTTATTAAAAGCTATTTATGGCTTATTAGATTTAGATAACGGTACTCTATTTTGGAATGATATTCAAATATTAGGTCCAAAACACCACTTAGTACCTGGAATGGATTTTTTTAAATACGTAGCACAAGATTTTGACTTAATGCCTTATACTTCAGTAAGTGAAAATATTAAAAAATTTCTTTCTCGTTTTTATCCAAAGGAAGCTGAGAAAAGAACACAAGAATTACTTCAGGTTATTGAAATGACCAAGTTTGCTAATGAAAAAGTTAAAAACTTAAGCGGTGGACAACAACAACGTGTTGCTATAGCCAGAGCTTTGGCTAAAGAACCCGAATTACTATTATTAGATGAGCCTTTTAGCCAAATAGATAATTTTAAAAAGAATTCATTAAGAAGAAAATTATTTTCTTATTTAAAAGAAAATAATATTTCTTGTATTGTAGCAACACATGATGGAAGTGACGCTTTATCTTTTGCTGATAAAATGATTGTAATTCAAAATCAAAAAATAATAGCTAAAGATACTCCTTCTAACTTATATAAAGATTTGAAGCAAAAATATGTTGCTTCTTTATTTGATGATGTAAATGAATTTTTTTTTAACAAAAAGCAAATTTTATTATATCCTCATCAAATACGAGTTGTTGAAAACTCTAACCATAAGGCTATTATTAAAAAAGCTTATTTTAAAGGATATTATTGGCTTATTGAAGTTAATTACAATGACCAAACTATTTTTTTAAATCACCACTCGGTTATAGAAATAAAAAAAACAGTTTCATTAAGTTTTAATGAAACTGTTTAAACCAATAATAACTATCTCATAATTATTACTCAACTATTTTAAATACTTTTATATCTATAAAAAAATACACTCTTACCAGTCTAAACACTAAAAAATGATAAAAGTGTACTGTAAGACTTCTTTTCCTTATTGAAGGGTAGCAACCTTTCCTATACTAAAACAGTTATAGTTTATCTTACCCTACTTCTTAATTTAAAAAATTTCTTTTATTGTTTGCTTATTACCATTAAAAACAAAAAAATCTCCTGTTTTCTTACCCAATAACAAACGTCCTATTGGAGAAGAAACTGATACAGAAAAATAAGTTTTATTAGCAATTACATGTTGTCCAGAACTAATACTTAAAAAGTATAAATTTTTATCTGTTACAATTATATTTCCTAAATGAGCTAACTGACTCGTTCTTTCTAAATTAATTTTAGAAAGAGTTTCTTTCATTCTTTCAATTCCACTAAGTTGCTGACTTGCTTTTTCCATTTCTAATTGCAACATTGCCCTACCAGTTTCATGTTTATCTCCAGCAGAACTTTTCGTTTCAGATTGTAATGCTTTTTTATTAGATGAAATTATTTCTTCTACTGTCTCCATTCGCTTATTTACATAAGCTACACATTTTTTAAATAGTTCTTCTTTTATATTCATACTAAATCAGCTAATTCTTTTCCTACTAAACTACCTATAGCTACTCCCATACCCCCTAAACGAACACCACAAAAAACATTATTTGATATTTGTTTCACTATTGCTTTTTTCTGAATTCCTACTCCCATAATTCCGCTCCATCTATGCTCTATTTCAAAATTGCTGTTTGGTAAAATGGTAGTTTTTAAAATTTCTTCTAATTTGTTTTGAATTAATTCGGTTTCACCGAATTCTGATGTTTCTTCAGTTTTAAAGTCTAAATTTCTTCCGCCTCCAAACAAAATTCTATCATCAATATTTCTAAAATAATAATATCCTTTATCTAAATGAAAAGTTCCTTTTATAAGAAGGTTTTTAATTGGCTTTGTTATTAAAACTTGTGCTCTTGCTGGTTGTACTTCTTCATTAAGTAATTGTTTTGCAAAACCATTTGTTGCAATAAGTATTTTCTTAGTTACAAATTCTATTTGATTTGTTTTTACAACAACACCTTCATTAATATCAGAATAATCTTCAACCGAAATATTATTAATAATTTTTATTCCAGACGAAAGAACTAATTCTAATAATTTTGCTGCCATTTTACCTGTATCAATCTGGCCTTCATACTTATTTACAATATAATTTTTATGAATATTATTAAATCCAAAAACATTTTCATTAACACTAAAAACTTCTGAATTAAATAATGGTTTTAATAACTTATTTATTTCATTTTTTCTAGTCAAACAATTTTCAAAGAGCTTCGTATCTTGAAATAATTCGTATCCTTTGTTTAATTGAAAATCAATATTTTTTTCTCCTAAATTAGTTTTTAACAATTCTAAACCTTCCCATCTTTTTTTTACCAAACTAAATACTTCCTCTTCAGTATGTGTATTTAAATCATCTATTAATTCAGATAAACTTCCAAAACAAGCAAATCCTGCATTTTTAGTACTTGCTCCTTGAGGTAATATTCCTTTTTCTAAAACTAAAATTTTTGCGGTTGGATGTTTTTTCTTTAACTCTAATGCGCAATTTAACCCAACAATTCCACTACCTACGATAGTAAAATCAACATTGGTAAACCATTCTTTTAACTCCCAATAACTGTAATTCAACATCTTAAAAAATATAAATATATTTGTACCTTGGCACATTCCTTGAATGTCTAAAATTAAACAATAAATAGTAATCCTATGAAATTATTCGGAATCTTAATATTTGCTCTTACATTTACTCAATGTGCTAGTATGAAAATGGATAATAATCCACCTTTTACTGTAAAATCTGCAACATATACTCATATTACGGGAGGCTTACCTGGAAACAATAGTCTTAATTTAATGATTGAATTTTCTTCAGAAAATACTATTAATTTTGAAAATGTTTTTTTTCAAAATAGAATAACGAAGGTTGTTATTGAGAAAAAACAAGACAAGCAATATATTGCTGCTCGTTATAATACCTCTCCTAAAGAAGACAGAAAAGATTTAGTTTTACATGCTAATTCTAAAGAAGAATTAGGAAATACTACTAATGAAAAAGTAAAAGAAGAATTTCCATTTAAATTAAAAGAAAATGAAGCTATAGTTAGCTATAAAATAGGTGCTAAAACTCATTATTTTAAAATAGAAAATATTAAAAAAGAGAAAAAGGTTTCTATGCAATAAAAATCTATTTTTTTTCAAATAAAAAACACCTCAATTGAGGTGTTTTTTATTTTTGGCACGCAATTTGAAAACTTATAAGCATAACCATAAAACGAATGCTTATGAAACGCATAAAACTACTTTTCTTATTTATTACTGCAAGTGTAACGTTAACATCTTGTATTGTACAAAATGAAATAATTGATGATGATGCTTTTTCATTAAACGAATATGTATCTAGTTACGATTTATGGTATATAGATTATCATAGAACTACTGGTACTGGAGATATACCTTTTCTTTCAAAAGCATTTACTGTATCTTTTTTAAACGGAAGAATGTATGCTAATAACAATATTGTAGACATAGGTAAAACAGGAAATGGTTTAGGAGTCATTGTTGGAAATTATAATACTCGAGGGACTATTTTAGAAACATATCATAAATTAGATGGGAATTATAATTTTGATGTAGTACAACTATCAAATAATGAAATTAGAATTGATGACTTATCACAAAATCTTAGTTATTATTTAATAGGTTATCAAAGAAATAATTTTGATTATGATAAATTATTTTATGAAAACATTGAATACTTTTTACAAGAATATGTAGCTTGGGAAAGAACAGATGCAACAGGAGGTACTCCAAACGCTTTTGATGATGAACATTTTTTACAGTTTACACCAGAAAATGATGTAACATTCTATTCATCTCACGACACCTTTGGCACGGATATTGATATTATAAAGTGGGACTACGTTGGAGGTTATGAAGTAGCCAATATTACAGGATATGATGACCTAAAACTTTTAACACTTAATTATGATGGAGGGGATACTGAAAGATTTGAATTGAGCGTTATAAATGATGAAACGGTAAAGTTGTTTCATTTAAGTTCTAAAACAATGTACACTTTTTCTGGTAGAGGATTTGTACAATATTTAAAAAGTGAAAATAAAAGTGCTGCAAAATCTATCGTAAGGAATAATGGTAGAAAACGTACTAAAATACAACGAAAGACCGTTGATAGAAAATATTTAAAATAAAGTTTGGTTAGTTGATTTTTGGTTGGTGTAGTTACCAACTAAAAAAGAACCGCCCCCGAAAAGGGGCGGTTTTTATTTTTATAAAATTTTTGTTAAGTATTGTTATAAAGATTTTATTTTTTAGTTGAATATGCTACCTTTAACCAAAACAAAAATAATGAAACTTACAGCTCTTATCACTGGTGCTACATCGGGCATAGGAAAAGCAACTGCTGAAATTTTTGCTAAAAATAATATTCGATTGATTCTTTGTGGTCGTAGAAAAAATAGATTAGAAGAAATACAAGAACAGTTAAAAAATTATACAGAAGTTACTACATTAAATTTTGATGTTAAAAATAGAAAGCAAGTACAAGAAGTAATAGCTAATTTGCCGGAAAACTTTCGTCAAGTAGATATTTTAATTAACAATGCCGGTAATGCTCATGGTTTAAGTTCTATACAAAATGGAAATTTAGATGATTGGGATGCCATGATTGACATTAATGTAAAAGGTTTACTTTATGTTACAAAAGCTATTATTCCTCAAATGATTGAAAGAAACAATGGTTTTATTGTTAATATAGGCTCTATAGCAGGAAAAGAAGTATATCCTAATGGCAATGTGTATTGTGCTTCTAAACATGCTGTAAATGCCATTAACAAGTCTATGCGCATTGATTTGAATAAACATAAAATAAGAGTTTCAGGAATACACCCTGGTGCCGTAGAAACAGAATTTTCTGATGTGCGATTCAAAGGAGATAAAGAAAAAGCTAAGAATGTGTATAAAGGTTATAGTGCTTTACAGGCTGAAGATATTGCAGATATTATTCACTTTGTCGTTACTAGACCTTATCATGTTAATATTGAAGACTTAGTTGTATATCCAACTGCACAAGCAAGTGCTACAATTTTAAATAAAAATGTCTAATTATTCAAAAGTTATTGCAGGCTGTATGACCTGGGGGGTTTGGGGTAAAAACCTAAACACTCAAGAAATGAGCACCTTAATTCATACTTGTTTAGAAAATAAGATTACTACATTTGATCATGCCGATATTTATGGTGATTATACTACTGAAACTGCTTTTGGAAAAGCTTTAGTTGATAGTAAAATTAACCGTGATAAAATTCAATTAATCTCTAAATGTGGAATTCAATATGTTGGAAAAACGAGAGATAATAAAGTAAAACATTACAACTATTCGAAAGAATATATTATTTGGAGTGTAGAACAGTCTCTTAAAAACTTACAAACAGAATATTTAGATTTATTGTTATTACACAGACCTAGTCCATTAATGCAAGCTGATGAGATTTCTGAAGCAATTACTCAATTAAAAAAACAAGGAAAAATTGTTGATTTTGGACTCTCTAACTTCACTCCTTCTCAAACAAACTTAATTACTAGTGAAAATACTATTACAGTAAATCAAATTGAAGTATCCTTAACACAGTTTTCTTCTATGTTAAATGGTCGTTTAGATTATATGCAAGCGCATAATATTATGCCTATGGCATGGAGTCCTTTAGGATCATATTTTAAAGAAGAAACGGATCAAAACAGCAGAATTAAAGAAGAATTAGTACATTTATGTAAAAAATATAATGCTACTGAAAGCCAACTATTACTAGCTTGGTTATACAAACATCCAGCTAAGATTATCCCTGTAATTGGAACTACTAATACACAACGAATAGAAGAAGCAAATCAAGCACAATTTATTTCATTAGAAACTGAAGATTGGTTTTCTTTATTAATAGCTAGTCAAGGCCATAAAGTACCTTAAAATGATTAATAAACGCTTACTTATTAAAAAATTACTGTCTCATAACGATGAGAATAGTTTTTATGATAAAAAGCAAAAATTGTCTTTAAGTTCTAAAGAAGGAAAAGCTAAGTTTATAAAACATATTTGCGCTTTATCAAATTCAAATCCTAATAACAACTCATATATTGTTATTGGAGTTGAAGATGAAGAAAACAAAATTATGGGTGTTGATTTTTATGATGATAGTAAAATTCAAAATTTAATAAATGCTTATTTAAATAACCCTCCTAAAGTTGAGTACGAAAATGTTCCATTTCCTCGTTTACCTCGTCATAAAGTAATTGGTTTAGTCACTATTTACCCAAATGATAGAGTTACTTCATTATCTAAAAACACATGGAAATATCGTAAGGGAACGGTGTTTTTTCGTAGAGGAAGTAATTCAATGCCTTTGGAAGATGTATTTGAGCATAAAGATAAAAATAGTGCTATTGTAGAAGCTATTGAAAAAAATGCCAGCAACAATATTAAACTTACTTTAGATGGTGTTTTTGATTTTATAAACAATCATAAACCTGAGTACAATCCGCAATACAAAGTATTTAATGAACAATTTGTTCTATGCTGGGCAGGAAAAAAAAAGCTTATTAATACTAAAGAGTTTTTAACTCGAGTAGATATTGAGTTAATAAACGAACAAGTTCGTTTATTTTTTTCTGCTTTAGACGATGTTCAAATAAGTTATAATGAACAATCTTTTATTATTACCGAATACATTGTCTTAGGAATTGATAAAAGTGAAAAACGTTATCCTTTAGAAAAAACAATTATTAATTTTAAAGATAATGGAAAACATGATATTGTTACTGAGTTTTTATTTAAGTCTCCTCAGTATGATAACACGATTATTAAACATATTTACGAGAACAATAATACTATTATCAGCAAAATAGAAAACAACACAGCATTATCTGTTACTGAGCATGAAGATGTTTTTAAGCTACCTACTTCCTATTTAATTTGTTTTTTAAATGGTTTTTTAGATGCCCCTATTCAACTTAAAAAAGCAAAAAGTTATATTAAAGCTTTAGACGATAAAACCACCTATATTAAATATAAAGAAGCTATGCGTGTATTGCGTAAAGTAAAGTATAATTAATAACTCAAAATATTTTTAATCAATACGTTTATTTAAATACCTTAAAACATAGAGTATTACTAAAATAACTAAAACAGTTATAAGTATTGTGTAATTATAATTAAATGGCAAAGGAGAATCATTTCCTGTGATTGTAGTAACCGCCCAATAATATGGCGAATTTAAATTTGTATTCTCATGTTTTTTTAAATAAGCTCTTTTAGCAAAAGCTAAACTTGTTGATTTTGAATTTCCTTTTTTTAAAGCTTTAAAAAAGGTTTTTAAAATTTCTGTATTATACTTTTCATTTACCTGCCACTGTGCTGCTAAAACACTTTTCGCTCCTGCATTTAAAAATCCCCGAGTTAAATTATAACTTCCTTCTCCTGTTTGTAACTTCCCTACTCCTGTTTCACAAGCATCTAAAACCACAAAATTTTTAGGACTGTTAAGGAAAAATAATTCGTTTAAATATAACTTTTGGTCATACAAAGCTATCCAAGGAATGTTATTTGTACCCTTAGCATGACTAGAAATAAAAACTGAAGAGGCTTCTTTAAATTCTTTAATAAAGTTCTTTTTTGATACCTGTTTATCTGTAAACATTTTATCATTAAAAAAAGGTTCTTTTTTAGTAGTTAGAGATGTAAAACTAGAATCTTTAAAATTGTTAATTATAAAATTATATTGGGTTTTAAAAAAAGGAGTTTTTAACGTATTATTTAATAAGGTTAATGATAGCGAATTATGATATACAATCTCTTTTTCTTCTATCAAATACTTAAAACTACTATCTTCTTTTACAAAAGGTATTAAAGCATCAAACGAAATTGTATTTAAGATACCGTCAGTAACAATTGAGTATTTATTATAACGCTTAAAATAAGCTTCAAACTCTTTTGGAAATAGTATTTGGTACAATCTATTAGATACATCCTTAAACCTATTTAATTCTGCTTTATACTGAATAGGTGATAAACAGAGTTTTTTATATTCATTTACTAAAGAAACTAATGTTTTATAATGTTTTATAGGTAAAACTTCATATTCATTTTTAGATATAATCAATACGTATCCACTATTATCTCCTAAAATATAGGAAATAGCCACCTCATCATTTCTTAAGTTCTTTCTTATTGCTTTTATGGTTGTTATAGGAATATTTGTTTTATATCTGTAATAATTTACATTCTTATTTTCAAGAATGTTTAAAAAATTAAAATAGGCTTCTTTAGCCAAAAATAAACTGTCGTTAAGTGCAGCTTTAGGAGTATTATTAATTTGTTCTTTAAAAGATAATATTCTTTTTTGTAAGCTATCTTCTTTTTGAATTAAGGTGTCTGAAAGGTTTGCCAATTTTTTAGCAAATTGATTATTCGTATTCTCTAAAAGAAGCATTCCTTTGCTTTTTTCTACATAATAAAAAACCTCCTTCAGTTTATTTAAACGATAACAAATTTTAACAGCATTAATATAAAAATCTCGTCCTTTTTTTCGCCAAAAAAGCTTTGATATTCGTTCTTTACTTGTATAATAAATTGTATCAAATTGAGAATCTATTTTAATTAATAGTTCATAAGCTTTATTTAAAACACTAGGGTCTTGTTTAGCTTCATAAAATGTAATTAGTGCATTCAATTTATCTAAATGATAACCTAATAGGTCTTTAAAATAAATTGTTATTGAAAATTCATTAGAATTGTCAGAAGAAATTGTTTGAATCGCTTTATCATAATAAAAAAAAGCTTTATCAAATTTAGATTCTGAAAGATATATATCTCCTAAATTATCATACAAAGCACTTTCTTCTAATACGTTTTTTGAATTTGTATATGTAAGTCCTTTTTTACAATAAAATTTGGCAGAATCTGGTTCTGATACTTTTAAAAAAACAAGTGAAAAATTATTATGAAAATTAGCTAATCTAACAGAGTCTTTAGTATGTAATAATACTTTTAAAGCATCTTTATACCAAGGAATAGACCTCTTATAAAACTTATGGTTATATAAAATACTTGCTGAGTTATACAAAAAATCAAACCTATATTTAAAAGAAGTTTTTGGAAACTTAGTAATTAATTTTTCATTTTCTTTTGATATTTTTTGATAAACTGGAAAAGAATTTTTGTCTTTTTTATCAATTAATAATTTTAATAAGTCATTATTTACTTTAAATAATTGTCCTTCTAAGTTAAGTTTTTTAAATATTTGTTTAGCTTTATTTAGATTGTTATTAGCTCTTTCAAAGTCACCTAAATTTGTATAAATGTTTCCTTTTAACTTATAACATTTTGCAAGCTGTTTATTTGGTGTTTTGATATAAGAAATAAGTTCATCTAAATAGCTTATTGCATTTGTATAGTCTTTTAGTTCTTTATAAAATAAACCAAGGTTAAATAAATTTCTTTCTATTAAAGACGTTTTTTTAGACTCTAAAATGTTTCTAATTAATTGTTCTTGTTTTAAAAAATAAATTCCTTCTTTTAATGCCCAAGAAAACTGCTTTTTTTTATTCCAGCAATAAACAGCAGTTTTATAATATAATTTGGCAGTTTCTTGTTGCTTTTCTGAATTTTTTAATTTCCTTTTTAATAATGTTATTTTTTGAGAGCTATTAATCCTTTCTATATTTAGAATACTATCAAATTCATATTGACTTAACTGTTGAGAACAAACATGAAAATTAAAAACACACGTACTAAGTAATAAAAAACATAATTTTAATAATCGTTTACGTTTCTTTAGTATATGCATAGGAATTGTTTTTATTCCTTTCTAATATACTGTTATAAATCTAAATAAGCACTGTATTTTATTAAGTTAAGATTAGACGAAATGATACTGTTTTGAATTATGTCATGATGCCATTCTATGACTGGCATATTCATTTTATATAATCTAGCATTAAAACCACAAGCAATTGCATTAGAATAAGAGGTTCCGCTTATAAAAACAGGTGCACTATTAGGTGAAATATGATATGGGATTCCTAATCCTTTAACTCCAATATCTACCGAATGTTCACCATAATTAGATAAAGAAACATTTCCCAAAACTAAATTTGGAGGTATTGCATTATCTATAGCAGTAACAGCAAGGATATTTTTGTTTTTATAAGAAGAAGGATAGTGTGGTATTAAATCGTTGTTTTCGCCAAAATTTCCTGCTGAAGCATTAATTAAAATATGGTTTTCGATGTCATCCATATATGATTTCATTACACTTGATGGATTATTTTTCCATCCGAAACTCATATTAATAATATTAACTTTCCTTTTTATAAGATAACTAAAACCACAATTAATTGTAAAAAGAGAACTACTTCCATTAACGTCAAAAACTTTTGCAGGTAGTATTTGAAAAGTTTTTTGAGAATTAATCAACTGCTCATAAATAAAATAACTTACTCGAGTTCCATGACCGCTGTCATCAACAGGAGCATTATCATTATTAACAAAGTTCCATCCAAAAATTTCGTTCCCACAAGTATCTGTCATCGAGGTACTATCAAATAAAAATGATTCTGTAAATTGAAAATATGATGGGTTAATTCCTGAGTCCAATACACCTACAACTACATCTATTTTATCCGATGTATTTCGTTTAGAAGTACCTACAGATAATTCTCTTTGAGTATTTATATTTTGTTTACTTATTCCGTTTGTATCAATAGTTATATTAAAATTAAGGTCGGCACCTTCCATTTCAGTATCCGATTCCATTGATAAAACTTTTTCTTCTAAATCGGCAAAAGTTAAATTCCCTGAAAAAAACCAATTTTCTAATTCTGGATCTCCACATGAACAAACATCAAAATTTAAAACATTGTAATTTGATCTAATTGTAGCTTTTTCACCATCGCTTAACCCTTTTTTAAAACGAATTACAACTGTAGCTTGTTGCTCTTGTTTATCTGTTGATCTATTCTTAGAAAGTAAATTCTCACTATTAAAATTTACTTCTTCAAATTCATTGTTTTGGCAACCTATTAGTATAAAAACAAATAGTATGCATAGAAAATATCTTGTCATTTTCAGTTGTTTTTTCGTGTTTGCTTATTATTAATTCTAATAAACCTTGTTGTATTAAAAATAGAAAAAATTAACTGCATGTTTTCAAATAAAGACATACAGTTAATCAGCTTTAATTATTAGTTATGTGTTGTTTCTGGATTATAAGCTACCCAACCTCCTGTGGCTCCTGTTTCTCTTCCTGGTTCATGAATACCTCTTGGGGTACATGGAGATGGAGGAAAAACAACAATAGAACTATATAATACACCTTTGCAACATATTTTTCGAGTACTGATTTTATTACAGGTTGCATTAGCGACACCTTGAAGATGATTTCTCCATCTATTAATAGACCATAAACATCCCATATTTTCACTGTAAAAAGTATTAGACTCCATTTGTCTTGCTAAAATACATGGGTAATCATCGTCATCTAAATCATCGTGGTCAAAAGGACCACTATAGCCTCCACCTGCTCCTATATATTTTGCTGATACTAGAATTGGATTATCATCAGTACTTGCTTTAACTTCCCTAACGTAAAATGAATAATTTGGATTACTTCTTAATTCTTTATATTCTCCATATGTTATCCAAGTTGTCATTACATTAGCTTTATCTATTTTTCCATCAACAATTGAATTAGCATCAATACTTTTATAATATCCTAATTGATCATCTTTATAATCTTCATTAGAACTCCTATTTAAAAACTCTTCCTTAGATTGTTCATTTACATTTAAAGGTTCTTCGTTTGAATTACAGCTAGCTAAAATTACTATCGCTATAAAAAATAAAATTTTTTTCATTGTTTGGTTAGTTTAAATTTTTATCTAGGTTTTGTTTTACGTACTAGATATTTAACGCTGTTTTTTATTAAGAGTAATTTTAGCATCTTTGTTACTACTTTTTTTGAAAAAAAATCTATGACAGATGAAAAGCAGAATTTTATAAAGCTATTTATAGAGGGAAAACAACAGGTTTTAGAGAAAATTTATACTAAAAATTTTATTGGAGTAGAAAAATATATTCTCAAAAATAATGGTACTAAAGCTGATGCCTTAGATATTTTTCAGGAAGCCTTACTAATTTTATATACTGGACTTAAAAATGGTGATTTAAAAATTATAGCCTTTGATAGTTATTTATTTTTTACTTGTAAAAACTTATGGATTAAAAAAGTAACTAAAAATAAGGTAACAGAAAGTGATTTATCTACTCTAGTAAGTGATGAGGTTAACACAAATACATTTGAATTAAAAGAGCGTCAATGGAAATTATTTGAAGAAAAATTTAACCTATTAAAAGAAGATTGTTCTACTATATTAAAATTAATGTTGCAAAAAACTCCTTACGAATCAATCTTTAAAAAACTAAATTTACCTAACGAAAACGCTGCTAGACAAAAAGTATTTAAGTGTAAAAAAAAGTTGTTTAAATTGATTAAAAATGACAAAAGATTTAATGATTTGAAAGATGTTTAATTATGGAGAATAATATAGAAATACAAACTGAACGTTATTTAGCTGGAGAAATGTCTTTTGATGAAAAGTTAGCTTTTGAAAAAATAATTGCTGTTAATGATGATTTAAAAGAGCATATTTTATTAAGTAAAAAATTAGTTGAAAAGCATGAGTATGTTGCTTTTAAAAAGAATTTATTATCTGCTGAAAAAAAATATTTACAAAACAATAAAAAAAGATTCAATCCTTTTTATTGGTCTGTAGCGGCAGCGGCAATACTACTAATAAGTATCTTTTCATATTATCAATCTATTCCTGTTAACTTAGAAAAGTTATATGCTATTCATTCAAATAAAATAGAAATGCCTTCTTTTATCGTTCAAGGGAATAATCAACAAAAAACTCTTGAAGAAATTGAAATTGCATTTAAAAACAAAAATTATAATAAAAGCATACGTTTCTGTGATATCCAATTAAAAACTTCTTCTAAATCAAATCCCAATATTCTTATTTATAAGGGAATTTCTCTATTAAATTTAAATAATGAAAAAGATGCTCTAATCGTTTTTAATAAACTAAAGCAAAGCGACGCTATTGATGCTAGCAAAGGAAACTGGTATGAAGCTATTACGTATATGAAACTGAATAATAAAATTGCTCTAAAAAATTCGTTAGAAATAATTATTAAAAATCCAACCAACTATAACTATAATAAAGCAAAAAGTATTTTAAAGTCTCTAGAATAATAAATTTTACACAAAACTTAATTTAGAAAATTGTTTGTTTAAAATCTGTGTATCATCTACCAGTAACCATTTATCTAAAAGAGTAGCATATATTTCTCTAAAATCTATTTCATAGTTTAAATCGCCATTAGCATCTAGATTTTGTAAATCTGGTAACCCGTTATATAATCCTTGCTTTTTTAAGTGCTTCCCTATTATAAAAACATTGTTTGCTGTACCGTGATCGGTACCATTTGCTGCATTTTGCTGCACTCTTCTACCAAATTCAGAAAAAGTTATAATTAATACATCGTCAAGATTATTATTCTTCTCTAAATCGTTTACAAAAACCTCCATGCTATTAGCATATAATTCTAACAAACGAGCTTGTTTATTTGCTTGATTGGCATGCGTGTCAAACCCACTTAAAGCAGCATAATATACCTGCGTTTCTAATCCTGAATTAATAAACTCTGAAATTGTTTTTAATTGTTTTCCAAATACATTTTTAGGATAAGCTGCTTTTGATGTTGAGGTATTACTTTTCTCATGAATATATTTTGCTGAAGACTTTGCATCGATCATAGTATTATATAAATACCCTAAATTATGTTCGCTTAAATGTGTATCGTTGTAATTATTTAAAACATCGGTAAAAAAAGGCTGTTTTAGCGACTGATATAAAAGTTTAGGGTTGGTTAATGCCAATCCGTTTTGCTGCTCTCCTTTTAGCATTAAAGAGAGGCTCTCGTCTACTTCAATAGCTTTATATGGTTTTGAATTTGTTACATCTAAAAAACGCCCTATCCAACCACTTTGTAAATATTCATTACTACCACTTGCAGTTTGCCAAATATCTGTAGAACGAAAATGTGAACGATTTGGATTTGGATACCCTACATTGTTTATAATACTTAAATACCCTTTGTCATATAACTTTTGAAGAGGAGCCAAATTTTTATGCAAACCAACCTCTTCATTTAATCTTAATACATCATTTTTTGATATGGCAATATTGTTTCTTTTTTGATAATAAATATCGTTTCTAAAAGGAACTACCGTATTTAAACCGTCATTTCCTCCTTTCAATTGAACTATTACTATTTTTTTATTACCAAATAATTGCTGTGCTTGTTGTTCAAATGCTTTTACAAACTGAGGTACAAAAAATAGTCCGCCACTTACTAATGAAGTTCTTTTTATAAAATTTCTTCTATCCATTTCTTCTATTTTTTAACATAATTGATATTCTGGTAACGACAATAATTGTACGCAAAAATCTTGCTTAGACACTAACTCACTATTTTCTAGTATTTCTAATGTTCCTTTGTTTATAGGACTTATAAGAATTTGTTTAATCAACTCTTTGTTAGATTCTGTTGGAAAGCTATTTTCAAAAGAACTCCAGTTTGATGTGGATTTAATAAATGTTCTTCGCCTTAATTTTTTCTCACTAAAGTTTTTTACCTCATCTTCTAATCCTCCTTTATCTGAATATGTTATTTCTGCATTATTTAATAATACAGAAGGAAGTCTTAATCGGGTAACGATGGTATTACTATCTATCCATGTTTTTCCTCCTTTCCATCCAGCTACATTTGGTGGTCGTAACAATATTTGTCCTAATAATTTTTGAATTAATAAACTATGTTTATTTTTTTCTATACTAAAAGGGACTATTGTATGCATTCCTACCAAAAACTCTATTGGTGATTTTATTTTAGTTCCTATATTTTCTGTTACATAAAACCAATCAGAAGTTAATACAAATCGCATCAATTCTTCTATATTATAATTCGGATAAAACACCGAAATCATTTTATTAATATGATCTGAATTAAGTTTTTCATTTACAAAATAACAATACACTTTTTCGCAAATAAATCGTGCGCATTGTTTCTGTTTTAAAATAATGTCTATAATATCATCTCCATTAAAATTTCCTGTATATCCTAAAAATGTTTTTTCTCCTTCGTCATGTTGGCGTCTACGCATTTTAAATTCTCCAAAAAAATTATGATTATACCCTGTAAATGCTCTTGCGCTCTCTTGAATGTCTTGTTCTGTATAATTTCCTTGTCCTAAAGTAAAAAGCTCCATGAGTTCTCTTGCAAAATTCTCATTCGGACTTTTCTTTTTATTCTGCTTATTATTTAAGTATTTTAACATAGCAGGTTCTTTTGAAATTGCTTTAACAAAAGTTTTAAAATTGCCTAATGCATGGGTTCGTAATGTATTATTGTATTGTTGAGCAAACAACACGTTTTTATCTTCACATACAAAATGATTTGCCCAAAAGAGTGTCATTTTTTCTCGCAACAATTCTGTTGGATTGTATAATCTATCTAACCAGGCTTTATTTAGTTCAATAATTTTTTTTCTACTCATTTTCATGAGCTCTCTTCGTTTCTTTTTATTTTTAAAATCTTCTCTAGTAAGATTCGAAATAAAAGAAATATCTATTTCTAATGGGCGTATTTTTTTTGACTCTTCAAAAAGAGTTTTTACAATTTCTTTTTTTGTGTTATGCTTACGCTCTTTTATTTCTATAGGAGTAATTCCAAAACCAATTCGATTATATAAATGTTGTATATGTCTTGTTTCCATATTTATATGACTTTTTTTGGACTAAAAGGTTTAATAAATATAAAATATTAAAAGTGTTTTCATTTTATGATATCTAATTATTACTCAACTCTAACAAATTTATAAACAATTCATTTTAAATACATTAATTTAAATAAACTGTTGATTTTAAGAACTTTTTAAGAACAATTATTAAATATATGTTAACTATTACATTTTACTGAAACGTTTTTTTTTTATAAGCGTCTATTAGACATAATCCTAATCTGAAAAACTCAACATCATGAAAAAATTAATCTTTACCGCATTCGCAATCTTATTATCTTTTGGAACCATTACTGCTTCTGATTTACATAAACCAAATTTGAAAACATCAATTGAATATCCAAAAGTTAGTACTTTTTGTAAATTAATTAAAGCTGGAAACTATGAAGCTGTAAAAGCTATGATAGAAAACGGAACAAATATTAATAGAATATCTACTGGATTAACTCCATTAATGTTTGCCGCTAGATATAATAAAGTAAAAATTGTTAAATTATTAATTGACAAAGGAGCTAAATTAAATACAAAATCAGAAAGAGGTAACTTTACTGCTCTTCAATATGCTAAAATGTCTAAAGCTCATGAAGCTTATAAATTAATAAAAGATGCTATGGATAAATAAAAAATAGAACTATCTCAAAAATAAAAAAGTCACATCTTAAAGATGTGACTTTTTCTATTTATAATAAATTTTATATTCTATAAATCAAACTTAATTCCTTGTGCTAAAGGCAATTCATCTGAATAATTAACTGTATTTGTTTGACGACGCATGTATACTTTCCAAGCATCAGATCCAGACTCACGTCCACCACCAGTTTCTTTTTCACCTCCAAAAGCACCACCAATCTCTGCACCAGAAGTTCCGATGTTTACGTTAGCAATACCACAATCAGATCCTGCAAATGATAAGAACTTCTCTGCTTCTTTCATTTCGTTAGTCATAATAGATGAAGACAATCCTTGAGCAACACCGTTTTGTAATTCAATTGCATTTTCTACTTCTCCTGAATACTTCATTAAGTACAAAATTGGAGCAAATGTTTCGTGTTGTACAATTTCAAAATGGTTTTCAGCTTCAATAATAGCTGGTTTTACGTAACATCCGCTTTCGTAACCTTCTCCTTCTAAAACTCCACCATCAACTAATACCTTTCCTCCTTCAGCTTTTGCTTTTTCAATAGCAGCTAAATAAGTATTTACTGAATCGTGATCGATTAATGGACCAATATGATTTTTTTCATCTAAAGGATTACCAATAGTTAACTGCCCATAAGCACCAACAATAGCATCTCTTACTTTATCGTAAACTGATTCGTGAATAATTAAACGACGTGTAGAAGTACAACGTTGTCCACAAGTACCAACAGCTCCAAATACAGCTCCAGGAACGACTACTTTTAAATCAGCAGTTGGTGTTATAATAATTGCGTTGTTTCCTCCTAACTCTAATAAAGAATTTCCGAAACGTTCAGCAACTGTTGCTCCAACAATTCTTCCCATACGAGTAGATCCTGTAGCAGATACTAAAGGAATACGAGTATCTTTAGTCATAAACTCTCCTACTTTATAATCACCATTGATGATACAAGAAATACCTTCTGGTAAATTATTTTCTTTTAAAACATCAGCAATAATATTCTGACATGCTACTGAACATAAAGGAGCTTTTTCTGAACCTTTCCATACACATACATCTCCACATATCCAAGCTAAAGCAGTATTCCAAGCCCAAACAGCTACTGGAAAATTAAATGCAGAAATAATTCCAACTACACCAATTGGGTGCCATTGCTCTCTCATTACGTGTCCTGGTCTTTCTGAAGGAATTACTTGTCCGTTTAACTGACGTGATAAACCTACAGCAAAATCACAGATATCAATCATTTCTTGAACTTCTCCTAAACCTTCTTGGTAAGATTTACCCATTTCATAAGAAACTAATTTACCTAATGGCTCTTTTAACTCTCTTAATTTATTTCCAAACTGACGAACAATTTCTCCTCTTTGTGGAGCTGGCATTGTTCTAAAAGTTTTAAAAGCCGAAGTAGCGGCATCCATTACTTTATCGTAATCTTCTCTAGTAGTAGTTTTTACTTTTCCTATTAACTTGCCATCAACTGGTGAATAACTTTCAATAATTTCTCCATTAGAAAAATTTACTGAACCTGTAGATGTTCCTTCATTTATGTCTTTTAAGCCTAATTGAGCTAAAGCTTCTTTAATACCAAAATCTGCCATTTTTATTGTAATTTTAGTTGTTTTAAATTTTTTGTCAAAACTACAAATAATTTTACATTTTTATAAATCAAACAAAACCTTTAGTTTTTGTTTAATATTAAACAATAATAAAATGAAAAAAACATTTATTTTCTTTACTTTAAGTTGTTGTATCCTTAGCTGTACCACGCATAAAGAGCATTCTAAACCTATTAAAAAAAATGAATTTGCTATTATTATTCATGGAGGTGCCGGTACTATTTTAAAAAAGAATATGACTTCTGAAAGAGAATTAGCGTATAAAACTAAACTGAAAGAAGCTATTACCACTGGTTATACTATTTTAAAAAATGGTGGTACTAGTTTAGATGCTGTAGAAAAAACAATTCATATTATGGAAAACTCCCCATTATTTAATGCTGGGAAAGGTGCGGTTTTTACACATAATGAAACAAATGAAATGGATGCTTCTATTATGAATGGAAATAATTTAAATGCTGGAGCTGTTGCTGGTATTACTAATGTAAAAAACCCTATTTCTGCTGCTCGTAAAGTTATGACAAACTCTAACCATGTTTTACTCTCTGGTAAAGGCGCATCTATTTTTGCCAAAGAACAGGGACTAGAAATTGTAGATCCTAGTTATTTTTTTACTGAAAAACGATTTAAGTCACTTCAAAGAATAAAAGAAAAAGAGAAAACCGAATTAGACCACGATACAAAATCTGCTTTTTACGATCCAGAAATTAAAGACAGTAAGTTTGGAACTGTTGGTTGTGTTGCTCTTGATAAAGACGGAAACATTACTGCAGGTACATCTACTGGTGGTATGACAAATAAACGTTGGAATAGAATTGGTGACTCTCCAATTATTGGTTCTGGTACTTATGCTAATAATAAAACTTGTGGTGTTTCATCTACTGGCTGGGGCGAATATTTTATAAGAGCTCAAGTTGCTTATGATATTTCTGCTCAAATGGAGTATCAAAATAAAACCTTAAAAGATGCTACTAAAGATGTAATTCAAAACAAACTTACAAAACTTGGTGGTACAGGAGGTATTGTAGCATTAGATAAAAATGGAAACATGTCTTTTGAATTTAACACTGCTGGTATGTATCGTGCTTCTATGGACGATAAAGGCAAATTAATTTTAAAAATTTATAAAAATTAAAAAGAGGCATGTGCCTCTTTTTAATTTACTGGAACTACTTTTTCTTCAAAAATATCTTCCCCATTATTATCTTTTCCTTTCCAAAATTTAAATAAATAATCTTCTTTTTGTGATACTGTAATTGGAATTTCTAACTCTTTTTCAATAACTACTTGAGGACAGTTTTTACCTAAAATTTCTAATGATCTTATTGCTACGATTCTTGTTGTTTCTTTATATTGATAATATAGACTATGGAATTCATAACAGGAACTTGGTAACTCATAAGTTACTTTTATTGTAGCCACTTCTCCATAATTAAAACTTTGTGGTACTGTAAAGTCTTTTATTTCAAGCAGTTTATATTGATAATCTGGCGTATCAACACTACACGATGTTATTATTAATGTTAAAATAATTAATGCTAATTTTTTCATCTTTTTGTTTTTAAAATTTATATGACAATCCACTATATATACCTATAGTATAAGGTTGAAAACCATTTGCTTTATTAGAAAATGTATTCATGTGCACTTTAAACATTGGAGTAATATTAAAATTTAATTTATTATTCAATGAATAATTAAAATCAACTCCTAAGTTTCCACTAAAATTAATAGAGTTTAAATTTGTTGCTCTTCCTATTGTTTTAGATGTATTAAGTGTTTCTAATAAAATATTATTATTATTTAAAAATAATGTGCTAAAACCCGATACTAATTTGGTGTTAAATTTTTGTTTATTAATTAAAGTATACTTTACTTCAATTGGTATTTCTACATACCCAAATGTTTGTTTTAAATTAACTTTTTGTTCTGTTATATTTGCTCCACTTAGAATGGCTGAATTACTTGAAAATTCGTTGTTTATTAATATGAATGAAACATCTGAATTATAATTTACATTTTTAAAGTTACTTCCAGAAACATTAGATACCACAGAAAGATTATTTGTTGAAAAATCCAAATTTCTCTTAAAAAAACCAGTTTGTAAAGACCATTTATTATTTAATTTGTAATCTACTCTCACTCCATAAGAAATAGAATTATCTCCACTTGTATTTGAAGCTAGACTTTGATCTAAAGGTGATGTTTTAGAAAAAGAATTCGAATTTACTATGGCAACTGTTGGTATAACTGACCATTTTTTTTCAATTAATTTTACATCTTTAATACTATCCAATTTATTTACTTCTGCTAAAAAGTCTTTTTTCTTTTCAATATTAAAAACAGAATCTTTCTTAGCTACTATTTGTTCTTTTTCTATAGCAATTTTTTTATCAGATAAGAACCCTTCCTTATTATTCTTCTCCGTTTTTTTATGAGTAAATGCGGTGCTTTTTTTAAGAATAAAATCTGTATTAATTAAATTTTCTTCTTGTTTTGTTTGTGATTTATTTTCTTTTTTATTTTCTAAAATTTCTGAATTGTTGTTTTCTTTATATACTATTTCAGTATCAATTGTATCTTTCTCTATTCTTGGTATTTCTTTAAATAATGTCTTTTTATTTTCTTCAACTATTATTGGAACATTATTAAAAATATCATTTGATTGTGTTTTGTTTTTATTAAGAACAATAAGTATTCCTATAATTAAAACACCGGCAATACCACTATACCACCAAATAGGTAACACACGTCTTTTTTTCTTCTTTTGAAGTTTTGCTTCAATAGCATCCCAAATTTCTGGACTTGGAACAGTCTCTAAACTTTTAAGCTTTTCTTGAAACAATCGATCTATGTTTTTATAATCATCCATCTATGCTTCCTTTATTTTTTGATAATGTTTCTCTACTTTTTGTTTTAAAATTTTTCTTGCTCGAGACAAATTTGATTTTGATGTTCCTTCTGATATTTCTAATAAAGTTGCTATTTCTTTATGAGAAAAATCATCCAAAACGTATAGGTTAAAAACTAATCGATATCGATCGGGCAATTGTTGAATACTGTTTAATAGAAAATCTACATTTAAAGAGTTTTCGTTTATCATTATGTCATCTTCATGATCCTCTATAATTTCTTCTTTAATAATTCGTAATGGTGTTTTTTTTCTATACTTCTCTATAGCTATATTAATAGTTATTCTTTTTATCCACCCTTCAAAAGAACCTTTATGTCTAAATTGATTTATTTTACTGAAAATAGTTAAAAAACTATCTTGTAATGTGTCTTCAGCGTCTTCATAATTTTTAGAATATTTTAAACATATTGCAAACAACTTCTTTGCAAAAAGTTGATAAACTTCAGCTTGAGCCTTTATATCTTGTTGGCAACATTTTTGTATAAGTTCTTTTAGTTTAATGTGTTTAATATTTTATTAAAAATAATTAATATTTCAACACAGGAGATCCATTTACACAATCTACTTCTAATGGTTCTGATGGAACACTGCAATCTGAAACAATTCCCCATTTTTTATTATACTCGTCTTCTTTTTCTGTATAATCTCCTACTTTTTGTATAAATGCAGTTACATCTATTTTATTTGAATACGCAATATAACCTTGAAAGCCTCCACACCCCTTTGTTCCATAACCTATGAAATTCCAATCATTGCCATTTACACAAGTAACACTTGCTGATAATGTTTCTATTTCTGAAAATAATAACATTAATTTTTGGTGATCTTTTTCCTGATTTGTTAACGCTCTTTTTACAACTAATTGTTTTTCATTTACTGAAATAATTTTCCAATTAAAGTTCCCAGGAAACTCTTGAGATGTAACTTTTATAATTTTGTTATTTAACAAAAAACTCCCTTCTACATTATAAAATATTAACGGAGGTGTTCCACACCACCCAGATGTTCTTTGTATAAAAGCTCCATTCTTTTGAAAAGAAACTCCATATGCTTCGTTCGGAAGTTTATTAATACGTTTAAAAGTAGTAGTTTCTGTATCTGAATTATAAATAGCATTTGTCCAATTCCCTATTAATAGATTATCTGAATCTATAACTATTTCATCATTATTTTGACAGGAAATTACAGTTATAAATAAAGTGAATACTATAGTTTTTAACCAATAAACGTTCTTCATATCTTATTCTTTACTTACTAGATGAAGAAAAATTAAAAAGGTTGCGTTAAATACTATTATTTTTGTCAAACCTTATGAAAGAACAAGTTTTTAACATACAATCAAAAGAAGAATTTAAAAAAGTAGCTTTAAACGTTTTTAAGCACCAGTTTAAAAATAATAAAGTGTACCGTTCGTTTTGTGATTTATTATACATCCATCCATCCGATGTACAAACAATTGAACAAATTCCTTTTTTACCAATTCAATTCTTCAAAACTAAGAAGGTAGTATCATCAACAAATGAAATTCAAGAAACCTTTTCAAGTTCAGGTACTACTGGTAATGTTACCAGTAAACATTTAGTTACCGATTTATCATGGTATGAAACTAGTTATTTAAAAGGTTTTGAGTATTTCTATGGAGATATTAAAGATTATACTGTTTTAGCTTTATTACCTAATTATTTAGAACGAAAAGGCTCTTCTTTAGTTTATATGGTTAACGACCTTATTAAACGATCAAAACAGCCAGAAAGCGGTTTTTACCTTAATAATTTATCTGAATTAGCTAAAAAACTAATAGAATTAGACAAAAAAGGTCAAAAAATATTACTAATCGGAGTTTCCTTTGCTTTATTAGACTTAATTGAGCAATATGATTTCAATCTTAAAAACACCATAATAATGGAAACTGGTGGTATGAAAGGTAGAAGAAAAGAGCTTATTAGAAATGAATTACATCAAATATTAACGAATGGATTTGGAGTTCAACAAATTCACTCTGAATATGGAATGACCGAATTATTAAGTCAAGGATATTCAAAAGGAAATGGTGTTTTTAATTGCCCTCCATGGATGCAAATTTTAACAAGAGATACTGAAGACGCGCTCTCAATTTTATCAAAAGAAAAATCTGGCGGAATTAATGTTATTGACCTAGCAAACTACAACTCTTGTTCTTTTATTGCTACGCAAGATTTAGGAAAAGTATACACAGATACTAGTTTCGAAATTATTGGTCGTTTTGATAATTCTGATATTCGTGGTTGTAATTTAATGGTTTTATAAAAAAACAAACCAAATGGTCTGTTTCTGTTTTTTTCTCTATATTTGAGAAAATTACAGTTTATAATGGCTAAACAAGGAAGAGAAAAAATAATATCAACTGCTTTTACTTTATTTTTAAATAAAGGTTATAAAAAGACTAGTTTAAATGATATTATTGAAGCTACCAATTCTTCAAAAGGAGCCATATATCATCATTTTAAAAGCAAACATGCTATATATTTAGCTGCTTTAGATGAATACTTTTTTAAACTATATGAAGACCTTTTAATTGAAGACTCTAATGAATCTTTGTTAGAAAGAATAAAAAATAGGTATTCGTTTTTTGTCAATTTAATTGATTTTGTTGAAAAATCTGATAATGGTCTCACCTACCCTATTCGTAGATATTTTTTGTTTCAATTAGAAAGTGAAGAAGATGAAACTGTACGAACAAAAATTATTGAAACTTTACGTGATTACCATAAAGAAATAGAGAATATTGTTCATTCTTCTTTAAAAAACAACGAAATAAAAATAACCCTTCCAGTTTCAATCATTGCACAACAATTAATGAGTATGATTGAAGGAATAGCAATCCATCATTCTACTCTAGAAAAAAATAGCAAATCGTTCTTATTAAAAAAGTTTGATGAAGTTATTCAACCTTACATAAACTTAATAATAGACAACAATTAATATGAAAAATTGGGCAAATAACGTAGAATGGAATCCACTAGAAATACTATACCCTGCTTCAGAAAAAGAAATCCAAGATGTTGTTTTAAGAGCGATTCACCTTAATAAAAAAATACGTGTTATTGGATCTGGTCATTCATTTACTCCACTATGTAGTACCAATCAAATATTAATAAGTTTAGATAAATATCAAGGTAAAATAGCTATAAATAAAGAAAAAAATCTAGCAACAGTTAAAGCAGGAACAAAATTGTCGTTACTGGGAGAATTGTTATTTAAAGAAGGGCTTGCTATGGAAAATTTGGGCGATATCAATGTTCAATCCATAGCAGGAGCTATAAGTACAGGAACGCACGGGACCGGTGTAAATTTAAAATCTATAAGTAATCAAGTAACAGCTTTAAAATTTGTAAACGGAAAAGGAGAAATTATTGAATGTTCACAAACTAAAAACATTGAATTATTTAAAGCAGCTCAAGTTTCTTTGGGTTGTTTAGGTATAATTACTGAAATAACTATACAGTGTGTTCCAACTTATAAACTAAACCTTCAAAATAAAAAAGAAAAATTAAGTGATGTTTTGGCAACTTTAAAAGAAAGAAACTCACAAAATAGAAATTTTGAATATTATTGGATTCCTTACACAAACACTGCATGGACCAAAACATCAAACATTGTTGAAGATTCAGAACCAGATAAAGTTAACTTTTTTAATTATTGGACCGAATTTGTTTTAGAAAACTATGTTTTTAAAGTGTTTTGTGAGTTTGCAAAACTGTTTCCTTCTCAAAATAAAATAGTAGCTAATATTACTGCAGCAAGTATAAGTAATGTAGACAAAACATATTACAGTCATAAAGTATATGCAACTCAACGATTAGTAAAATTTCATGAAATGGAATATAATATTCCTTCGGAAGCTTATGATGATGCTTTTAAAGACATAAAAAAAATAGTGAATTCTAAAAAATTTAATATTCACTTCCCAATTGAAAATCGTTGGGTTAAAGGAGATGACGTATTTATGAGTCCTGCTTATGAAAGAGACTCTGCATACATCGCTTGTCATGTATATAACAAGAAAGAATACAAAGCGTATTTCAAAGCTTTAGAAGAAGTTTTTAAAGCTTATAACGGAAGACCTCATTGGGGTAAAATGAATACTTTCACAACTCAAGATGTTATAAATATGTATCCAAAATTTGATGTTTTTATGTTACATAGAAAAGAACATGACCCACAAAATATATTTGTGAATCCGTATCTTCAAACCTTATTTGATATTTAAAATGGATACATATTTTGAGAATCTAAATAAAAAACTTAAAAATTACCAAAGAGCAATTCCTTGTTTATTGGTAGATTTAGATGTCTTAGATAAAAATATAAATACTTTACAATCAAACTTAAGACCTAATGCAGACCTTAGAATTGTAGTAAAATCTTTACCTTCTTTAGATTTAATCGATTATATATTACAAAAAATAAATACGCATAAGTTGATGGTTTTTCATCAACCTTTTTTAACTGATTTAGCTTCTAAATTAGATAATGAAAAAGATGTCTTGTTAGGCAAACCAATGCCTATAAAAACTGCAGAATATTTTTATCAAAATTTACCACAACAAACAAATGAATTTAATCCTTATACACAAATTCAATGGTTGGTAGATACCAAAGAGCGAATTCAAGAATACATTCATTTAGCAAAACAACTTCAACAAAAAATACGATTAAATATTGAAATTGATGTTGGTTTGCATCGAGGTGGTTTTTCTTCTTTAGAACTATTAAAAGAAGGACTTGAACTTATAAAAGAAAATTCTAATTTTATAGAGTTCTCAGGTTATATGGGCTATGATCCTCATGTGGTAAAGCTTCCAAAAATTATACTTTCAGAAAAAAAAGCTTTAAAAAAAGCCAATGAATTTTATAAACAATGTAAAAATGAAGTTCAACAAAATTTTCCTTCATTATGGAAGGAAAATTTAACGTTTAACGGAGCTGGAAGTCCTACATTAAATTTACATAAAACAAAAGAATCACCTATTAATGATATTGCAATTGGCTCTTGTTTTGTAAAACCTACAACTTTTAATATCCCTTCATTAGAAGAGTTTCATTCTGCAGCTTTTATTGCTACTCCTATTTTAAAAAAATTCAAAAACACAACGATTCCTGGCATTGAAAAATTTAAAAGTCTTTTAAATTTTATAAATCCAATTAATAAGCAATCATATTTTATATACGGTGGATATTGGAAAGCTAGTTATTATTATCCTAAAGGAATAAAAGAAAATAGTTTGTTTGGGCATTCAACAAATCAAACAATGATAAATGCTTCAAAAAAAATAAATCTAAAAATAGACGATTTTGTGTTTTTAAAACCTCAACAAAGTGAGTTCGTTTTTTTACAATTTGGGGAAATACTTCCTATTAGAAATGGAAAAATTCTAAAAGCTTGGCAATTATTAAAAAATAAATAATTGTAATTATATATCTTTTTCATCGACTATCTTTAAAATTAAAAAACGATGAAACAAATTCTTACACTGCTGTTACTAACAGTTTCTACTGTTTTACTAGCTCAAAAAACAGATTATAATACTAAAAAAGGATACGTAGCTGAAGGCTTTGATGTAGTATCATACTTTGAAGATGAAAAACCTTTAGAGGGAAAAAAGAAGTTTCAAACCACATATGATGGAACCAAATTTAAATTCTCTTCAGAAAAAAACTTAACTCTTTTTAAAGAGAATCCTGTAAAATATATCCCTCAATATGGTGGTTATTGTGCATATGCTGTAGCTGAAAAGAAAAAGAAAATGTATATAGATCCAGAAGTATATGAAATACGTGATGGTAAATTATATCTTTTTTACAGTTCTTGGATAGGAAGTAAACTTGGTGATTGGCAAGAAGGTGATGTGAAGAAAAGACAAATGAAAGGTGATAAAAATTGGGAAACATTAAAGCTTAAAAAATAACAATAGATGAAAAAATTATGGATTTTGTTTGTACTTATATCAACAACTATAGTTGCACAAGAGTACAATACTAAAAAAGGAGCAGTAGCCAATGGTTATGATGTAGTAGCTTATTTTTCTAACAAAGCTGTAAAAGGAAATAAACAAATTACAACAAAACATGATGGTGTTTCTTTTCGTTTCTCATCCCAAGAAAACTTAAATTCATTTAAAAAGAATCCAAAAAAATATATTCCACAATATGGTGGATACTGTGCATACGCTATTGGTAAAACAGGAGAAAAAGTAAATGTTAACCCAAAAACTTTCGAAATAAGAGATGGGAAACTTTACTTGTTTTACAACTCTTGGGGAACCAATACACTTGAGCTTTGGCAAAAAGAAGGAGCAGATGAATTAAAAAATAATGCAGATAAAAATTGGAAACAAATAAATCATTAATTTAATTTATTTGTTTCAATGGTAACTATAAAAGGGTTGAGTTTTTCAACTCTTTTTTTATGATATCTACTTACTTTTTATTCTTATTTTTGTTAGGTAAAAAAATATTCTATGAACAAATTTTCATTTTTTAACCGAACAAATACTCAAAAAGAAATACAAGAAACTGAATTTGATATTTTAATTATCGGAGGAGGTATTACTGGAGCAGGAATTGCTTTAGATGCTGCTTCTAGAGGAATGAAAGTTGCTTTAATAGAAAAGAATGATTTCGCCTCTGGTACCTCAAGTAAATCAACAAAATTAATTCATGGAGGTTTACGATATTTAAAGCAATTTGATTTTTGGTTGGTTAAAGAAGTAGGTACCGAACGAGCAATTGTTCATAAAATAGCTCCACATTTAGTTATTCCAGAAAAAATGATTTTGCCTTTAATTGATGGTGGAACTTATGGTTCTTGGTTAACTTCTATAGGTTTAAAAGTATACGATGTATTAGCTTCTGTAGAAGGAGATGATAAACGAAAAATGCTCGATAAAAATGAAGCGCTGGAAAAAGAACCTTTATTACCAGAAAATATTTTAAATGGGGCGGGTTATTATGCAGAGTATCGTACAGATGATGCTCGTTTAACTATAGAAGTATTAAAAACAGCCAGTCAATACAACGCTCAAATACTTAATTATACAAAAGCTAACGAATTTATTTATAAGAATAAACGAGTAGTTGGTGCTAAAGTAACAGATCAATTTACCAATGAAAATTATGATATCAAGGCTAAATATGTAGTAAATGCTGCTGGTCCTTGGGTTGATGAACTTCGTCAAATAAATAATTCTAAAATTGGTAAAAGATTACATTTAACTAAAGGTGTACATTTAGTTGTAGCTCATGAAAAATTACCTGTAAAACAATCAGTTTATTTTGATGTTCCAGACGGACGAATGATGTTTGCTATTCCTCGTGGAAAAGTAACTTATTTTGGTACTACCGATACCAATTTTCAACAGGATAAAAATACTGTAGAAACAAGTGATGTTGATGCTATGTATTTAATAGCAGCTGTTAATAATATGTTTCCTGAGGTAAATTTAGTAATTGACGATATTCAATCTTCTTGGGCAGGTTTACGCCCTTTAATTCATGAAGAAGGAAAATCTGCTTCTGAACTTTCTCGTAAAGATGAAATTTTTGTTTCAGACACTAAATTAATATCAATAGCTGGAGGTAAACTAACAGGGTACAGAAAAATGGCAGAGCGTATTGTTGATTTAGTTGCTAAAAAAATGGCTCGTCGTTTTGAAATTGAATTTGATCCAATTCAAACAGAGGATATAATATTAGCAGGAGGTCCATTTCAAAATTACAAATCTGTAAATTTATATATAAATCAAATAGCTGAAAATCTAAAAAACTACGGCCTTACTAAGACTGATGCTGCATATTTAGTTCACAACTATGGAAAACAAACCGATTTAATTATTGATAAATTTGACGAACTAAAAGAAGAAAATAATGAGCTTCGTTTATTAAAATCTGAAGTTTGGTTTACTATTCAACATGAGATGACCTGCACTCCTACTGACTTTTTTATGCGTAGAACTGGACGATTATTCTTCGATAAACCTAGTGTTGATACTTATAAAGGTGCTGTTTTAAAAGAATTTTCAAATTATTACAATTGGTCGGATACTGAAAATCAGAAGTATTTACAAGAATTAGATGATAAAATAAAACTTACTGTAAACTTTAACTAATCACTTTACATAATTTAATTGTTAGAAAAAAAAAGTATTATATCTTTGGCAGGCTTAAAAAGCCCCTTAAATAGTTTTTCTACAATTAATAATTAACGTAAAATGAAACATAAAATATTTGTATTTATATTTGTATTAAGTAGTCTTATTGCTAAAAGTCAAACAAGCAATATTATTACTTCTTCGGAATTTGATGGAATTAAAATAAATGCTACTTCGTTAAGTGATCTAAAAAAAACAAATGGTAATCAACCTGCTGTTGAAAAATTATTAGGTGCCGCTGCTTCTTTTAGTGTAAATGAAACTGATACTTATTGTTATTTTACATTTAATGGTCTAAAAGTAGATTTTTCTACTATGGATAAAAGTAATCCTTATATAGAATCTTTTGAAGTTAATACTAATGCTTCATCTATTACCATAAAAGGAGCAAAGATTACAATTGGAGACAATATTAGTAAATTAGGTGATATTGTATTTAGTGTAGGTAGAAACGGTTCTAAAAGTATTTTATATACTGTTTGTGAAGACTGTGATAGCTTTATTAATATTGAATTTGATCAAGCTACCAATATCATAACTAAAATAAGTTATTTAGACATGTCTTAAAATAAGTTATTTATAATATAAAACCCCATTAGAAAATTTTCTAATGGGGTTTATTTTTTTATCACAAGGCTAAAAAATATTATTCCATCTTCTCATGCTCCTCTAGATCTTTGGTTAGATCTAACCTTCTTAAGGTTGGGTTTATGACTCCTGTTGTAATTACTGTAATTAAAGTCATGGTACCACCAAAAACAACAGCAGTTACAGTTCCCATTAATTTTGCTGTAAGACCACTTTCAAAAGCACCAAGTTCATTAGAAGATCCAACAAACATAGAATTTACAGAGGCAACTCTACCTCTCATATGATCAGGTGTTTTTAACTGCAAAATCGTTTGACGAATTACCATTGAAACACCATCGGTAACTCCACTAAAAAATAAGGCTACAATAGAAATCCAAAACACAGAAGAAAGTCCAAATACAATAATACATGTTCCAAATCCAAAAATAGCCGCTAGAAGCTTCATTCCTGCATTCTTGCTAATTGGTATATAGGCTGTAATTAGCATCGTTAAAAAGGCTCCTATAGCTGGTGCGGCACGTAATGCGCCAAACCCTTCTGGCCCAACTTTTAAAATATCTTGTGCATATACTGGTAATAAAGCCACAGCTCCTCCAAACAATACAGAAATCATATCTAAAGTAATGGCTCCTAGAATAGCTTTTGTTTTAAAAACAAAACGAACACCTTCTTTTAAACTCTTCATAACAGGTTCTCCTATTTTCGGATTTAAAATAGGTTTCTTTTTAATTAAAAAGACCATTAAAAATGAAAATACAACTAAACCAAAAACTATACATAATGACCAATGTACTCCCATCCAAGAAATTGTAAACCCAGCAAAAGCAGGTCCTAATACTGAAGCAATTTGCCATGTTGAACTACTCCAAGTAGCTGCATTTGGATATAATTTTTTTGGTACTATTAAAGCTATTAAAGAGAAAATAGTTGGTCCAAAAAATGAACGCAAAAATCCACCAAAAAAAACTAAACCATAAATAGCATATAAAACCGTATTTGTTTCCCAACCTTCAATAAAACTAGGTAAAGTTAAAAAGAATAAGCCTAAACTTATTAATGAAAATACACCAATACAAAGCGCTAATAAATTTCGTTTTTCTTTCTGATCTACAATATGCCCTGCAAATAATGCCATAGACACTGCTGGTATTACTTCCATTAAGCCTATAATACCTAGTGATAATGGATTTTTAGTAATACTATATACTTGCCATTCTATAATAATAAATTGCATAGACCATGCAAATACCAAGGCAAAACGTACTAAAAGGAAAATATTAAACTCTTTAATTCTTAGTGAAGCGTAGGGATCTTTCTTTTCCATTCTATTTTTTTAATTCAATTTTAAATCCATTAAAATGGCAAATGTTTCGTTTACATCTTCTTCTTTTACAACAATAGTCATTTCATGTGTCGTAGATATTACCTCTTGTACTGCTATGTTTGCCCAAGCAAATTGTTTTAAAATAAAATAGTAAACTCCAGATTGTTCTAAATTATCTTTAGGTAATTTTATAGTTATTGAGGCTAAATCGTTTACATTATTAATTAATGTTTCACGTTTAAAAATTTCTTCAACGTATGGTTGTAAGTTTTTACTAGTAACAATATTTGTTTCAAATATTCCTTGAGAAACCGTTAAGAAATAATCATTACTATCAGCAGATTTGCTTAATATTTTAGCTATTTCTTTTAATAAAGAAGTGGTGTTTTTAAATGTAAAATCACACAAATCTGAACGTACAATTACATCTCCTAAATCAAGAGCCAAACGTTTTATGTTTTTACGCACTCTTAATTCATTTGCTGGAGATAGCCTATTTATAGCCATCATAACTGCACCTACTTTAACCTCCTTTTTCAAAAGTTTAGATACTTCTGGTAGAATTTCTCTTGCTAAAGAAGATACATTTATTAACTTCTCATTTAAAGCTTCTTCAATAAACGGAGTTTTTCTAATTGTAATTTCTACAGCCTCTTGTATCGTTTTCATTATTGTTTAATTTTAAACGAATCTATAAAATTTTAAACTAACTGTGAAATTATTTATTAATTTAAAAAATAAATATATTTTACAAAAAAGTTTGTCAATCAGAATTTTAAATTAAATTTGTCGTTATTGTAATTCGTTACAAAACCTACACACAACTCAATTATAGAAGCGATTGATGAGCAGACTTCTTTTTATTAAGAAGGATTATTTGTACAAATGCAGACAACTAATCTAATCTATTTGTTAACTTTAAAAACTCATCTTTCGCTTCTTTTTTGCCGTATAACACGTTATATACAGCCTCGATAATAGGAGTTTTTGCACCATTTTTTAGATTAATTTCATATGCACTCTTAGTCGCATAGTAGCCTTCTGCCACCATACTCATTTCAAACATAGCTGATTTTACAGTATATCCTTTCCCAATCATATTTCCAAACATTCTGTTTCTACTAAAAACCGAATATCCTGTAACTAATAAATCTCCTAAATAGGCCGAATTATTAATATTACGTTTCATTTTATGAACTTTTTTAATAAATCGTTTCATTTCACGAATCGCATTACTCATTAATACCGATTGAAAATTATCTCCATATCCTAAACCATGAGCTATTCCTGCTGCTATTGCATAAATATTTTTTAACATGGCAGCATATTCAGTACCAATAATATCGTCAGATATTTTCGTTTTTATATAACGTCCGGCAATAAATTCACTTAAATCTTTTGCTTTTTGTTCATCTTGACAAGCCAATGTTAAATATGAAAGTCGTTCCATAGCAACTTCTTCTGCATGACATGGTCCAGTAATTACGCCGATATTTTCAAAAGGAACATTATGAATATCATGAAAATGCTCTCCTACAATAAGTCCAGTTTCTGGTACAATACCTTTTATCGCTGAAAAAATTATTTTGTTTTCAAGTGAAATAGATAGTTTTTCTAATTCTGTTTTCAAAAATGCTGATGGAATTGCAAATATTAAAATATCGTAATTTTCAACGATATGATTCATATTATCAGACAAATCTAATTGTTCTGGATGCAATTCTGCTGAACTTAAATAACTAGGATTATGCTTATTACGTTTTATATGTTCTATTGCATATACACTTCGCATATACCAACCAATAGTATCAAGGTTTTCTGATAACATTTTTACAATGGCTGTTGCCCAACTTCCTCCACCTAAAACCGCTATTTTGGTTTGCTTACTCATATTGTAGTTTGTTTGTTATACAAAATTAATAAAACTATAACCTACTTTCTATAACTTAAGGGTATTATATTTGAAGGTTGAAAAATTTTTGAAGAATATGAACGTACAAATTATAAACAAATCTAAGCATCAAACTCCTGCTTATGAAACCGAAGGTTCTGCAGGAATGGATTTACGTGCAAATATCGATGCCGCAATTACTTTAAAGCCATTAGAACGCGCTATTATAAAAACTGGTTTATTTATTGCTTTACCCGTTGGTTTTGAAGCTCAAGTTCGTCCACGTAGTGGATTGGCTGCAAAAAAAGGAATCACTGTTTTAAATTCTCCTGGTACTGTAGATGCTGATTATAGAGGAGAAATCGGAGTGATTTTGGTAAACTTGTCTAATGAAAACTTTATTGTTAACGATGGTGAGCGCGTTGCACAATTAGTAATTGCTAAACATGAACGTGTAAACTGGCAAGAAGTTACTGTTTTAGATGAAACTGAACGTGGTGCTGGTGGTTTTGGTAGTACTGGAGTTTAAGTTAACTTTTTATAAAGTTGACTCATTTTTCTAACATTATCATGTAACAACTCAAAATCTAAAAAACAATGTGAATGGTATTGGTACCCTAACTTTTTATAAAACTCAAAAGCTTGTGGTTGCTCGTTCATAGCATCCAACCAAATCAATTCATATTGTTTTTTTTCTGCTTCTTTTTCTAACCAACTCAAGAGCCTCTTCCCTATCCCATTTCCATGCGTTTTTGAATGTAAATAAACTCGATGTAGTTTTACACATTTTTTCTCTTCAAAACCAGCTAGTTTTTTATCCCAAATAATTCTGAAATTACCAATTATTTCATTTTTAAATAGCACAAAATAGTACTGTGCATTTTCTTCTAAAAGTTCCTTTTCTATATTCTCTTTTGAATATTGACTATCTACATACCAATCTCCAAAATCTTCCCAAAAATGACTATATGCAGCTGGGTAAACTTCTTTCATTAATATAAAAAGAGATTCCGAATCTGTAACCGAAATCTCCTTTAATTGTATCTTTTCTGATATGTTTATCAAGGTTATTTTTTATAAATTTCTTTCCCGTTAAAAATAGTCAAAATAACTTTTGTCTGCTTAATTTGTGTTGGAGGAATTGTAAATATATCTTTATCTAAAACTACAAAATCTGCTAATTTTCCAACTTGTAAAGAACCTACTTTATCTTCTTGTCTCATTACATAAGCTCCATTAATTGTATAGGCTTTAATTGCTTCTTCTAATGTTATATTTTGAGGTACTCTTGTTATTGCATTTTGTAATCCTACAAACGGATTTAATGAACTCACATTCCAATCGCTACTTAACGTTAACCTTGCCTCTGCTTCTTTTAATGATTTTATAGGTACTTGATTGTCTGCTAATGTGCTTCCTAATAAATGATCATTATCATGCCAATATTGTGGTTGTGTAAATTCTCCTGCCACTTGTGCATCTGCTGTTACATTTAATTCTTTAAATCGATTCATATCTGCTGTAGTAATCATTTCTACATGTGTTAATCGATGTCTTCCCTTAGCAGTTCCACTTTTTTGAATTGCATTTAAGGCTTCAGTTACTCCTCTATTACCAATAGCATGTATATGAAAATCAAAACCTATAGATTCTAATTCTTGAATATATGTAGCAATTCTGTCTTCAGTAAAATAATTTAAACCATTGTTTGTTGACTGTTTAAAATAATCTTCTTTATAATTGGAATGCAATGCTGCTGTGGTATTGTGCGTAATTCCATCAGAATACAATTTGATTTGATTTATTTTTAAGAAACTGTTTTCATTATTTAAAAACAATGTTTTTAACGATGCTATTTGACTTGCATCTTCTGCTGTTGGATATGCCCATAGTCCTAAATTAAAACGTGCTGTTAATTTACCATCTTCTGCTAAATTTTTCCACGTTTTATGTTGGTCTCGTTTCCAATAGGTCCTAGCATCTGAAACCGATGTGATTCCATGTTTTGCTAATTCTGGTAATACATAACTCACCATTCCGTCATATTCGCCATTAGCATCTTTTAAAGCTTCAACTGCTTTTTGAAACACAACATCTCCTGCATTGTCTATTAAAATACCTAATAATTTGCCATTCTCTTTCATTATTATTCCGCCTTGCGGATTTTTGCTAGTTACAGTAATTCCTGCTAACTCCAAACCTTTAGAATTTATCCACATAGAATGTGAAGTTTGTTCCATAATAATTACCGGCCGATCTGAAACTGCTTCATCAATAATTTTTAAAGGACTTCTTTTGGCTTCTAATAATGCACCTATAGAATGTCCAAACCCTATTAACCATTTTACATTCGGATTGTCTTTTGCTGCTTTTTTTATTGTTGGAATATAATTCTCTGCATTGTTTTCATTTTCATTTAATGTAAACGCTGTTGTTGTTGATCCTACTTCCATGGGATGCATGTGTACATCATGGAAACCAGGTAATACTACCTTTCCTTGTAAATCAATTTTTATAGCTCCTTTTTCAACCTTTTTTTCTGCTTCTGAATTAGATCCTACAAAAACTATTTTATTTTTATCAATAATTAATGCTTCTGCCCAAGGTTCTGCATCATTCACTGTAAAAATTTTACCATTAAAGTACATTTTTTGCGTACTTAAATTTGCTTTTATTATAGCTATATCTTCTTTTTTTGTACAAGATTTAGTAGATAAAATCAAGCTAAAAATTATGGCTATTATTTTCATTTTCTTCATTTTAATGTCGATTTTAAAAATCAACCTTTTAAAGGTACATAAATTTCTGTTTCGTATTCGTTTGGGTTCTCTGTATGAGATTCGTGTTTTGTATAAAATTCTAAAAAAGGATCTTCGGATATTTCTTTATCTGTTGTAAACAACCAACTACTAAATATTTTATCATAGGTTTTACTAATAGATTGATAATTTCCTATATGTGTAAAAACTGCATATTCTTTACTTGGTATATTTTTTACTTTAAATTTTTTATTAGGTATTTTTAAAGTATCATCTATTACTAAGCATGCATCGTAATTGTACGTTATATTTTCAGAAATAATAGGCTCATCCCAAATAATTCCAAAAGATTCAAGTTTATCTGTTCTTACATGATAGCTTTCAACTTCTTCTATTAATTGATTCCAAATTTCATCAACTTTAACGCTATAATAATCTCCTCTATACGTTTTATACACCACTTTTTTTGTTTCTAAAACAGTAATTCTGTCTTCATAAAAAGGCATAATTGTATTTATTTTTTTACTATTTTTTTTAAGAATTTCTTCTTTTTTATTTCTATAAACAGCTGGTGTTATTCCAAAATGTTTTTTAAAAGATTTACTAAAAGATTGTACATCTGCATACCCCACTTTTTCGGCTATTAGCCTAATTTCATCTTTTGAAAATAATAACATTTTAGCACTGTTTTCTATTTTTACTCTTGTTACATAAGCTCCTATAGTTTCATTATAATATGCTTTAAAAATACGTTGGAGATTTCTGTATGAAAAATTAGATAGCTCTTCTAACTCTTCTATTAAAATCTTTTCACTGTATTGGGTTCGTAAATAGGAAACTACTTGTTGTAACCGGTTTTTATAGAATTCTTTTGTTTCCATACCACAAATGTAAATTGAAGATATTATTCAGCCTTTGTCTTAAATTGACAAACTAAAATATACAAAAAAAAGCTGTTGAATATTTCAACAGCTTTTAGTAATAGTTAGAACTTTTAATTTAAAACTTAATCTTGATTTTCAATAGCATCTTTTATTTTACCTTCAAGTTCTTCTGCTAATTCAGGGTTGTCTTTAATTAAATTTTTAACTGCATCTCTACCCTGCCCTAACTTCGTATCTCCATAGCTAAACCATGAACCACTTTTCTTTATAATTCCGTATTCAACACCAATATCTAAAACTTCTCCAACTTTAGATATTCCTTTCCCATACATAATATCAAATTCTGCAATTTGAAATGGTGGCGCTACTTTATTTTTTACAACTTTTACTTTCGTACTATTACCCATAACTCTATCGCCATCTTTAATTTGTGTTCTACGACGAATGTCTAAACGTACTGATGCATAAAATTTTAAAGCGTTACCTCCTGTTGTTGTTTCTGGGTTACCAAACATTACTCCAATCTTTTCACGTAATTGATTAATAAAAATAACCGTACATTTTGTTTTACTAATGGTACCTGTTAATTTACGTAATGCTTGAGACATTAAACGAGCGTGTAATCCCATTTTAGAATCTCCCATCTCTCCTTCTATCTCAGATTTAGGTGTTAATGCTGCTACCGAGTCTATTACAACAATATCAATAGCTCCTGAACGGATTAAATTATCAGCAATTTCTAATGCTTGTTCACCATGATCTGGTTGAGAAATTATTAAATTGTCTGTATCTATTCCTAAACTTTCTGCATAAAAACGATCAAATGCATGTTCTGCATCTATAAAAGCTGCAATACCTCCTGCTTTTTGAGCTTCAGCAATTGCATGTAATGTTAAAGTTGTTTTACCTGATGATTCTGGTCCGTAAATTTCTATAATTCTACCACGAGGATATCCTCCTACACCTAAAGCTAAATCTAATCCTAAAGATCCTGATGAAATTGCTTCAATATCTTCAACTTGACTATCTCCTAACTTCATCACCGAACCTTTTCCATAAGTTTTATCTAACTTATCTAAGGTAAGTTGAAGCGCTTTTAATTTTGCTTCTTTTTCTTTATCTGCTGCCATAAATCGTGTTAATTATATTATAAAATAAGAGACGCTAAGTTATAAAAAACTCCTCTTATTTTCCTATCTTTTTTATGCTACATTTTGTAATATTGTTTTCCTTAATTTTTTAAAAAATGGATTTTAATATTTTTTTAAAAAGTATACATAGTTCTGCTACCATAAATAAAGGGGAACTTGTTAGTTTTATTGTTAACAACGAAGAACTTATACATAATAAAGAAGCTCTAGGTTGGAATGCTTCCGATATTGAAATGTTTCCTATAATTGGGCCTACGAAACTTAATAACTATACTATTGAAACTTTAAATGGTTTAGGTAAACAAGATCAGCATGGATTGTTAAGAGAACTTGATTATAAATTAATTTCTAATAATGATTCAACTGCTATTTTTGAAAAAAAATATGTAAAAAATACACGTATAAAAAACTCAAAATTTCCTAATAAATCTTCTCAAGAATATTTGTTTTGGCCTTATGATTTTGTTTTTAGAAAGCATATTTCAATTAAAAAATCATCTTTGAAAATTGATTTTGAAATTATTAGTAATAAAGAAATGCCTTATATGTTAGGCTATCATCCTAGTTTTAAACTCTCTGGTTCAGGAAATGAATTAATTAAAACTAAAGAAAAAGAAATTACGTTGAATGATATTTTTCAAGTGGGTTCTGCCGCTTATAAAGTTTTAAATACTAATGAAATTAGTTTAATTAAAAGTAGCACACCAAGTATAAAAATTACGACCGAAAATTTTAATAATTTTATGTTATGGACAGAAGTTAATAACATGGTTTGTATTGAACCTATTACTCAATATCCATTGTTAACAACTCAAAAATATTCAGAAGAAAATATGAGAATAAGTACTGGTAAAGATTTATTTTCAATAACAATTAGCACTTTATAAAGTCTTTTATGCAGCATCGTCATTTTATTATTCATAAACCTTATGGTTTTCTTTCTCAGTTTATTACCAATCAAAAAAAAGGAGGTAAACATAAAATGTTAGGAGAATTACATAGTTTTCCAGAAGGCACTATGGCTATTGGCAGATTAGATGTAAAATCAGAAGGTTTATTATTGTTAACAACTGATGGTAAAGTGAGTGATTTTATTACTACCAAAGGTAAAGTTGAAAAAGAATATTATGTGCAAGTTAACGGACAAATTACTTCTACAGAAATAGAACAATTAAAGAATGGTGTTGAAATTGGTTTTGATGGAAAAAAATACATGACCAAACCATGTGAAGTTAACATGATTGATATTCCAGATTTACCTGAACGTTCTAAAAAAATACGTGACGATCGTCATGGACCAACTTCTTGGATTTCTGTAACTTTAACTGAAGGTAAATTTAGACAAGTTCGTAAAATGACTTCAGCTGTTGGGTTTCCAACATTACGTTTAGTTCGTGTTCGTGTTGGGAATTTTTTATTAGGAAAAATGGAATCTGGAGAGGTAAAAGAATTAAAATCTATAATATAATACCCTTTCTTTAATAATTTTATTCTGTAAAATAATTTTCTGTATATTACAGAAAATCATTTTATTATAAATGAAAAAAGTTATATTAACATATTTCATTTTATTTTCTGTAAGTCTTTTCTCACAACAGACTTATGTTCCTGATGATAATTTTGAACAAGCTCTAATTAATAAAGGATATGACAGTGGTCCTTTAGATGATTATGTTCTTACTTCTAATATTAATTCTATAAAAGAAATATTTCTTATGAATTTAAATATATCAGACTTAACTGGTATAGAAGATTTTACTGATTTAAATCATCTTCAAGTAAATAACAATAACCTTAATACTATAAGCGTAAACAACTTACTAAAGTTAAACACTTTATCTTGTGAAAATAATAATATTACATTTTTAGATATTTCTAATAATATTAATCTTAAAAATCTATTTTTAGATAATAATTCTCTTCAAAGTTTAAATACAGATAAAAATATTTTACTTTCTTTTATATCTATTGTTAATAACAATATAGAAAGTTTAAACTTTTCTTTAAATACAGAATTAACACTAGTTGAACTTAATAATAATAATCTTAATTTTTTAGACTTAAGAAATAATAAAAATGAAGAAATAAATGTTTTTAACTCTAAAAATAATCCTAATTTAAAATGCATATTTGTTGATACTATAGCTTATAGTAATACTAATTGGTTAAATATAGATAGTACTTCTTTTTTTGTTGAAACTGAAAAACAATGTAATAATATATCTTGTAATATTAATGTTGATGAGTTAAATGATATTAATACTTGTAATTTTTTTATACTTCCTTCATTAAATCATGGTGCTTTTTTTTCTGAATCTGGAGGAAAAGGAATGATATTAAATACTGGTGATATTATATCAAATTCTCAAACAATTTATATATATAATGTTGATATAAATGATGCTGATTGCTTTAAAGAAAGTAGTTTTAAAGTTACTATATGCGAATCTCCAACAGAAAAAGAATCATTTCCATATTTTTTTACTCCTAATAATGATGGTGTAAATGATTATTGGAAAATTAAATCTATAAAAAAAATTAAGAGAGTTTTAATTTATAACAGATTTGGAAAACTCATATCATCTCCTATCCCAGAAATAGGCTGGGATGGTTTAAGTAATGGTAAAAAAGTAGAATCTAATAGTTATTGGTATAAAATAATTTTTGATGACGATTCTTTAAAAATTGGGTATTTTTCTCTTTTAAGAAACTAAGTTTAGTCTCGTATCATTTTAATATGCGGAATACCATCTTCTAAATAGTCTTCTCCTATTTTTATAAAACCGTGAGATTCGTAAAATTTCTTTAAATATGTCTGAGCAGAAATAGTAATTTTTGTTTCATTGTAGTTATCAACAACGGCTTGTATAGAAGCTTTAATTAAATCATGACCATAACCATACTTTCGCTCAGTTTCTTTTATTATAACTCTACCAAAGCTTGGTGTATCAAAATATTCTCCACTATTAAACAAACGTGTATACGCTATAATTTTACCTTTTTTAATACCTAAAACGTGTAGTGCTTTTTGATCTTTCCCATCAATATCCTGATATACACAGTTTTGCTCTACAACAAAAACTTCAGAACGTAATTGAAGTATCTCATACAATTCTGAAGTTGTTAGCTCTTTAAATGTTTTTACTATAAAATTCATTAGCAATTACAAGCTATTTTATTTACTCTATTCGCATGACGTCCACCTTCAAATTCTGTAGCTAAAAATAACTTAACAAAACCTAAAGCTTGTTGTAAAGACACAAAACGAGCTGGAATTGTTAAAACATTAGCATTATTATGTTGACGTGTTAATTCAACCAATTCATTGTTCCAACATAAAGCAGCACGAACTCCTTGATGCTTATTAGCTGTCATTTGAGCTCCATTACCACTTCCACATAAAATAATACCCATTTCTGCTTGTTCAGTTTCTACAGCTTCAGCTGTTGGATGAATAGCATCTGGATAATCCATACTATCATTTGTGTTAGTTCCAAAATTAATAACCTTATGTCCTAACTCTTCTAAAAGATTTATTATTTCAAATTTATATTCGGTACCTGCATGGTCATTTCCGATGGCAATTGTCATAATTTGTTGATTTTAATTTAGTTGTGAGTTACAAAAATACAGTTATTCACGGTTATCAACAGTAATTAACAATGCTTTTTTTGCTATTCTTAATAACCTCTTTAATATTAAGGACTTAAACTATATTACTTAATTGTTAAGAACTACTAGTATATTTTAAAAAGATTATTTGATTATTTGCATTTTTTTTACAATACAAGAACTAGTTTTACATATGCAACTTTTTTTTTGAGTTTTTAACTAACATTTATCAACATAAAATTAACCCTTTATTTACATTGAAATTAAAAATATCTATTCATAATTTTTAGTGAACTACTGTTTATAAGTTTTGTTAATAACTCTAAATCATAGTTGATTTTTAAGATTTTATAAACTTAATAACTTGTTTATTTTATTTAATAAGTGATATCACCAAATATTGAAACAATTATTTATTGTACATATTAACACACTATAATAACAATCATTTCTTTTTTTAAATTTTTAAAATCTTTTATATTAATTATATTATATGTTAATAACATCTATTTTTAAAAATTTTAAATCAATGTATTTTTAAAAAACAAGTTATGTTTCTTTTCTAAAAGAAGAAAAGAGTACTAGAGTAAGTTATAAAACTAGATTTGTTTATAAGTAAGATACTTGGTTATAAAAATGCTTTTAAGCAGTTTTTTGTAGTTTTTTTATAAGGTAAACACTGTCTTTAGCTTTAACTAATTCAGTAGGTGTTTTTTTATTCAACGTAGTGTTTATACTTATTACGGTTACAATAATTCCTGTAATAAATATGAATAAAAATAAAGCGATAATTTTTCTTAGATTTTTCATCTTTAACGACTTCTTATTATAAAGACGTTAAATTTTAAGAAATGTTACATTTTTCTTAAGATTTCTTTAACTTATTGTGGTGTAATGAATTGAATTGCTCTATGTATTAGACTAACTTTTACGGTTCCTTGCCCAATTAACTCTCCATCAGCTTGAATAAATGGTTTATCATTTACTACAGTTGGAGTTATTAACAAAGTATTTGATAAATGTGTTTCTACCTTCCTATGTTTGGTAATTAAACCGTTATATAATTTTTTAATATTGAGTATTAAGTCGCTTAATGTGAGGTTTTTAGCAATAGTAATATCAAATAAACCATTTGTAGAATCTTTATAATCAGTTAGTTGCATTCCACCAGCAGAATATTTGCAAATTCCAAACAGGGTCATTAAACATTTAGTTTCAATGAGTTTATTGTTAACTTCTACTTTAAAAGTTGTTTTTTTATAAAATAATAAGCCAGCAATACCACTTAATAAATAAGCAATTGCACCAAAACGTTTTAATTTATTTAGTTTATTAACAACATATCCGTCATAACCAATACCGGCAACATTATTAAAATAAGATGTTTTGTCTTTTAATTCTAAACAACCAATATCCTGGTATATTTTATTTTTATTTTTAATTAAAGCTACAGCCTTTTCAATATTTTTTGAAATTCCATAGGTTTTAATCCAATCATTTCCAGTACCTAAAGGAATAACACCTACCGTAATTTCTTCAGTTTTTACTATATTTTGTTTCATTATACCATTTACAATATGATGTAATGTACCATCACCACCAACAGAAATTATATTTTTATAACCTTGATTTATAGCGTTTTGAACTAACTCTATTTCATGTTGAGAATATTCAGTTTTTGAATATTTATAAGTTATTTGATGAGAATTTAATTGTTTTTGTATTTCATTCCACAGTTCATTAAAATTCCCATTACCAGCAATAGGATTAACAATTATAAACCAAGATGTTTGCATAAAAAAATAAATTAAAGTCCGACAAAGTACAAAATAGAATTGATAACTGTTATTTAATTAACGAGGTGTAATTTTATTCGTACTTTGGTGGAAAATTATTAAAGACGAAAGATTCATGACTAGAAAGAAAAAAATCTACAAGAAAAAAGGGAAAATTATTAAAGATCTTACCCGAAATATTTTTAGAATTCTTAACGAAGACAGTTCAAAACATTACAATTATAAACAAATTGCTGGTAAAATGGGAATTTCCGATACTGATGGAAAAACTCAAGTTTTAAAAAAATTAGCAGAATTAACAGCAAGTCAAAAAATTAAAGAAATAGATAGAGGTAAGTACCAAATAAATGAAGATAGAAAATATCATGTTGGTACATTAGATGTTACATCAAATGGAAATGCTTATTTTATTTCTGAAGATTTTGAAAATGACATTTTTGTACCATCAGTAAATTTAGGTAAAGGTTTACATGAAGACACTGTTAAAGTTTATGTGTACAAAAAGAGAAGAAGTAATAAATTGGAAGCAGATGTTGTTGAAATTTTAGATAGAGCTAAAACAGAATTTGTTGGTGTTTTACAAATGAATAAAAACTTCGGTTTTGTTGTTCCTGATAACAACAAAATGTATGCTGATATTTTTATATCTCAAAACAAACTTAATGATGCTGAAGATGGCGATAAAGTAGTTGCAAAAATTACTGATTGGCCAGAAAATTCTAAAAACCCATTTGGAAAAATTACACAAGTCTTAGGTAAACCAGGAGATCATAATACAGAAATTCATTCAATTTTATTAGAATATGGTTTGCCTTATGAGTTTCCTAAAGAAGTAGAAGAAGATGCTCAAAAACTTTCTTTAGAAATTACAGAAGAAGAAATTGCAAAAAGACGTGATATGCGTGGTGATTTAACTTTTACTATTGATCCAAAAGATGCAAAAGATTTTGATGATGCATTATCATTTACAAAATTAGAAAATGGTAATTACGAAATAGGAATTCATATTGCAGATGTTTCACACTATGTACAACCAAAAACTATTTTAGATAATGAAGCTTATGATAGAGCAACATCTGTTTACTTAGTTGATAGAGTGGTGCCTATGTTACCAGAAATGTTAAGTAATGGTGCATGTTCATTAAGACCAAATGAAGAAAAATTAACTTTTTCGGCAGTATTTGAAATGAATGAAAAAGCACAAATTATTAACAAATGGTTCGGTAGAACAGTTACGTATTCTGATAAACGTTTTGCTTATGAAGAAGCACAAGCAATTATAGAAACAAAAAAGAATATTATACCTGCTGATGTTTCTCTAACAGGAGAAGCTTATGAAGTAGATGAAAATATAGTTGAAGCTACATTAAAATTAGATGAATTAGCAAAAAAAATGCGAAAGAATCGTATGAGTTCTGGAGCAATTTCTTTTGATAGAGTTGAAGTAAAATTTAATTTAGATGAAGAAGCAAATCCAATAGGAGTTTTCTTTAAAGAAGCGAAAGATGCTAATAAACTAATTGAAGAATTTATGTTATTAGCTAATAAAAAAGTAGCTGAATTTATTGGGTTTACTAAAGGAAAAGTAACTAAAAATACATTTATTTATCGTGTACATGATGAACCTAATATTGAAAAATTAGCATCATTACAGAATATTATTGGAAAGTTTGGTTATAAAATTAATACAGAAAATAAGCAAACAACATCACAATCGCTTAATAAATTATTAGCAGATGTTCATGGTAAAGGAGAAGCTAATATGGTTGAAACCCTAGCTATACGTTCTATGAGTAAAGCAGAATATACTACTCAGAATATTGGACATTATGGTTTAGCTTTTGATTATTACAGTCATTTTACATCGCCAATTCGTCGTTATCCAGACGTAATGACACATCGTTTATTGCAACATTATTTAGATGAAGGAAATTCACCTAAAGCAGAAATTTATGAAGAAAAGTGTAAACACTCTTCAAAAATGGAAGAATTAGCATCTAAAGCAGAAAGAGATTCTATTAAGTATATGCAAGTTAAGTATATGCAAGATCATAAAGATGAGGAATTCGAAGGAGTTGTTTCTGGTGTAACAGAATGGGGAATCTATGTAGAAATAGCCTCTAATAAATGTGAAGGAATGGTTCGTATTAGAGATGTAAAAGATGATTATTATATTTTTGATGAAAAGCAGTATGCTATTGTAGGTCAATCAACTAAAAACATGATTCAATTAGGAGATACTGTTGTTGTAAAAGTAAAAAAGACAGATTTAGAGCGTAAGCATTTAGATTTTGATCTAATTTCACATTAATTTTATTCACTTTGTAACAATAAATTTTAATATTTGTCTTTATAGTAATGGTATAATTTTTGGTTATACTAATTAACTAATGAAGTTTAAAATGAAAAAATTAGCATTTTTAAGTTTGTTTTTGATGACCGTTTTAGCATCAGCACAAACAACTATAAATAAAAAATTAGGTGATTTTACAACAGTAAAAGTATATAATGGTATTGATGTTGAGCTTGTTAAAAGTGATGAATCAAAAATTATTGTAACTGGTGAAAAAGCTGAAAAAGTAAAAATAAAAAGTTCTGGAAATACATTAAGAATATCACTAAGGTTTCCTGAAACTACAGCAGATGGAAAAGTAAAGATTACCTTATACTATGCATCAAATTTAAAAACGATTGATGCAAATGAAGGAGCAATAATAACAGGTAAAAATATTGAGCAAACACAAATTGAAATTAAAGGACAAGAAGGAGCTTTTATTAATTTGGTGGTTAAGGTTAAGCATTTAAGGGTTAAAAGTTCTTCAGGGGCTGTTATTAGGCTTTCAGGAGCATCTAAAAACCAAACTGTAGATGCAGATCTTGGAGGAATGTATCATGGTTACAAATTACAAGTTAGTGATATGACAATGGTAAGAGCAGGATCAGGATCAAAAGTAGAAGTTCAATCTGGTGAAACTCTTGATGCTAAAGTTTCTTTTGGAGGTTCAATTTTTTACAAAGGAACACCAGAAGTATTTAAAGATAAAAAAGTAATAGGTGGTGTAATTGAACACAGAAGTTAATTTTGTATCTTTGTAATGTAAAATTTAATATAAAATGATTTCACTGAATATATTTTTAGGAATGATAGGACCATGGCAAATAGCCATAGTAGTAGCTTTAGTATTATTAATGTTTGGAGGTAAGAAAATTCCAGAATTAATGAGAGGTTTAGGTACAGGTATTAAGGAGTTTAAAGATGCTACTAATACTGAAGACGAAGAAAAAACAGAAGATAAGAAATAACGCTTATTTTCTTTATATAAAAAAAGCCGATACTATTAGTATCGGCTTTTTTATTTATAACTTAATGGCAGTTCCGGAGGCAGTTACCATTAACATACCACCGTTTTTACCTACAGTTTCATAATCTAAATCTACGCCAACAATAGCGTCAGCACCTAGTTTTTCTGCACGTTCTTGCATTTCTCTTAATGAAGTATCTTTTGCTTCTCGCAATACTTTTTCATAAGAACCAGAACGACCACCTACAATGTCTCTAATACCAGCAAAGAAATCTTTGATAATATTAGCACCAATAATTGTTTCACCAGTAACAATACCTAAATATTCTTTAGAAGGTTTATTTTCAATAGTATGTGTTGTAGATATTATCATAATTTAGTTCTTCTTTTTAGGGTTTTTCATTGCCTCACCTATTTGATTACTAGCTGTAAAACTAGCTACCATATCATTTAACATTTGACTTCCTGCTTGTGGAGAATTAGGTAATAAGATTAAATTACTATTTGTTTCCTGACCAATTGACTGTAAAGTATCATAATGTTGTGTTACAACAATTAAAGCAGATGCTTCTTGGCTGTTTATACCAACTTTATTTAAAACCTCTACAGACTCTTCTAAACCACGTGCAATTTCACGACGTTGATCTGCAATACCTTGTCCTTGTAAACGTTTACTTTCTGCTTCAGCTTTTGCTTTTTCAACTATTAAAATACGTTGAGCATCACCTTCGTATTGTGCAGCTGTTTTTTCTCTATCAGCAGCATTAATACGATTCATTGCTTCTTTTACCTGTGCATCTGGATCAATATCAGTAACTAACGTTTTAATAATATCGAAACCATAATTAATCATTGCTTCTTGTAATTCAGATTTTACAGCTATTGCGATATCATCTTTCTTAACAAAAACATCATCTAGCTTCATTTTTGGTACTTCTGCCCTAACAACATCAAATACATAAGAAGTAATTTGATCGTGAGGATATTCTAATTTATAAAAGGCATCATATACTTTATTTTTTATAACTACATATTGAACTGATACTTTTATTTTAGTAAATACATCATCTAAAGTTTTAGTTTCTACAATTACATCTAATTGTTGAATTTTTAAACTTAGCTTACCAGCAATTCTATCAAAAATTGGAATTTTAAATTGTAATCCTGATTGACGTATACTGTGAAACTTACCAAAACGCTCTATTATAGCTGCAGTTTGTTGTTTCACAATAAAAATTGAAGACAATAAAATAATTAATCCGACGAAAATAATTGGATACAATAAGTATGACATAGTTTAATTTTTTTAGTTAATATTTATCTTTATAAAGATACTCAAGAAGTTTCAAATTATTAGACGCTTTTTTTCCTAATTGTTACATTTTTTGTTTTTAATTTTATATTTGCTAAAAATCAATTATATGAATCTTATACAAACTCACGTTACAGAAATTTTAATATTACTTTTTTTAATAGTTACTTTTTTACAATCAGGAATAGATAAAGTTACTGATTGGAATGGCAATGTATCTTTTATTAAAGAACATTTTAAAAATTCACCTTTTAAAAACTCTGTACCTTTATTATTAGTTATTATCTTAGTAATGGAATTATTAGCTGGTGCTTTAATGTTTGTAGGAATTTTTAATTTAGCTACAACAGGAGCAAAAGATTTAGCTTTAATCGGAATTGAGTTAGCTGCTTTATCATTAATATTTTTATTAATTGGTCAACGTCTAGCAAAAGATTATGCAGGAGCAATGACATTAGCAGTTTACTTTATAATAGCCATTTTTGGTGTTTATATATTAAATAGTTAATATTTATTTTTATTTATTTTTAATAAATAAAATTTATTAAAAAACCTCTTAAAACAAACGTTTTAAGAGGTTTTTTATTTTCAGTAAGGTATTTCTGCTATGAGTTAATTTACTTTTATTAAAATGCTATTTAAGTAGGTTTTTACCTGTTTTTTATAATGTAAATCAATGAAGAATACTCTCCGTCTTTTTTAGCTTTTAAATTAGACTTAAGCCCTGTTAAAAATGCTTTAAAAGACTTGTTCTTTTTATTTTTATACTTTTCAGATAGTAATGAAACATAAAATGAATCAAACTTCATAGGAAGTATTTTTTCAACATTCATGTTTACTTGTGAAAATAATTTTTGAATAGATTCTTTTGAAAAATGCCATAAGTGTCTTGGTACGTCAAAAGCTGCCCAATGTTCTTTATAGTATTCTGCATCGTAACTTTTATAGTTAGGAACAGCAATTAATAAAACTCCATTTGGTTTTAGTAATTTTTTTAATTGATCTATATATTCAATTAAATTTGGAATATGTTCTAAAACATGCCAAAGAGTAATTACATCAAATAATTCGTTTTTTAATTCTGAAATATCTTGTTTTAAATTAATATCTTTTTCAGTTGCAATTTTACGTGCTTTATCTGAAGGTTCAATTCCGTATGTATTCCAATCATTTTTTTTACATACTTTTAAAAAATCACCAGTACCTGCACCAACATCTAAAATTGTTTTAGATTCTGTATTAAAAGAGTTAATTAATTTTACTTTTTGTTTTAAGGTGTAATTTTTTACTAGTTGATATATTCTATCAATAAAACTTTTTTTACTATCAGTATGAGAAATATATGAATCGCTTATATAGTAAGTTTCTAAATTTGAAGGAACAGGAGAAGTTACTAACATATCGTATTCCTCGTTTAACATTACTTCATAGCTTTCTTTTGAAACTGTATAATCAATACAATTTAAAAAAGGTTTTAAATCTTTATATAACTCTTTTTTGTTATTCAAATTTTATTATTTTAAAATTGTTCCATGTGGAACGTATGTTTAATTAATTGCAATATTACATAAAAAGAAAAAACGTTCCACATGGAACGTTTTATTTTTACTTATATTTTTATCTACCCATATAAACTAAAAGAACAGATATATCGCTTGGTGAAACTCCACTTATTCTACTAGCTTGTGATATTGAAGTAGGTTGAATTTTTGATAATTTCTCTCTAGCTTCAAATGATAATGATTTTACTTTACTGTAATCAAACTTAGACGGGATAGGAACATTTTCTAATCTATTTAATTTATCAGCATTGTTTCTTTCTTTTTCTATGTAACCAGAATACTTTAAATGAATTTCTACTTGCTCTATTATTTCATTATCTATATTGTTTTCTGTAAAATATTGTTCTAGTTTATTTATAGATTTAAAATCGATAATACTTAATTGAGGTCTTGCTGCAATCTTAAATAATTTCATAGATTGATTTACTGTGGTTAGACCTTTGTTTTCTAATATAGGATTTACCTCTTCTTTTTTTACACTTAGTTTTTCTATAAAACTAATTAGTTCCTTTGTTTTTCTTCTCTTCTCTTCTACTCTATCCATTCTTTCTTGAGAAGCTAAACCTAATTCAAATGCTTTTTCTGTTAAACGTAAATCAGCATTGTCTTGTCTTAATAAAGTTCTGTACTCAGCTCTTGAAGTAAACATTCGATATGGCTCTTCTGTTCCTTTAGTAATTAAGTCGTCTATTAAAACGGCTATATAAGCTTCACTTCTTTTTAAAATAAAAGGTTCTTTGTTTTGAGTTTTTAAAGCTGCGTTTACACCTGCCATTAAACCTTGGGCTGCTGCTTCTTCATATCCAGTTGTACCATTTATTTGTCCAGCAAAAAACAAGTTCTCAATTAACTTAGTTTCTAGGTTATGTTTTAATTGTGTTGGTGGAAAATAATCATACTCTATAGCATAACCATATCTTAGAAATTTTACATTCTCAAAACCTTTAATAGCACGTATAGCTTTATCTTGAATATCTTCTGGTAATGAAGTTGAAAATCCATTAACATATATTTCAACAGTATTCCATCCTTCAGGTTCTACAAAAATTTGATGACGTTCTTTTTCTGCAAAACGATTAATTTTATCTTCTACTGAAGGACAATAACGTGGCCCCGTAGATTTTATTCTACCATTAAACATTGGCGAACGATCAAAACCTTCTTTTAATAAATCGTGTACTTTAGGATTTGTATATGTTAAGTAACAAGAACGTTGTTTTGTTAGTTTATTTGTTATTGGTAGGTATGAAAATTTTTCAGGATTATCATCTCCAGGTTGTTCAGTCATTTTAGAAAAATCTAAAGATCTAGCATCAACCCTTGGAGGTGTTCCAGTTTTCATTCTTCCAGATTCAAATCCTTTAGAAATTAAATCTTCTGTTATTCCTGTAGATGACCCTTCTCCTGCTCTACCTCCTCCAAATGTTTTTTCACCTATATGAATTAAGCCATTTAAAAAAGTACCTGCCGTTACAATAACCGTTTTTGCTTTTATATTTAAACCTAAAACTGTTTTTACACCCGTAATTTTATCTCCTTCAAATATTAACCCATTAACAGAATCTTGATAGAAATCTAAATTATCTGTTTGTTCCAACATGTTCCTCCAGCACTCTGCAAACTGCATTCTATCTGATTGTGCTCTCGGACTCCACATAGCTGGTCCTTTCGATTTGTTTAGCATTTTAAACTGTATAGCTGTCTTATCTGTTACAATAGCGCTATATCCACCTAATGCATCAATCTCACGAACTATTTGCCCTTTAGCAATTCCACCCATTGCAGGGTTGCAACTCATTTGAGCTATATTTTGCAAGTTCATAGTAATAAGTAATGTGTGCGCGCCCATGTTTGCACTTGCTGCTGCAGCTTCACTTCCTGCATGTCCACCACCTACTACAATAACATCATATGTTGTATTAAATAAACTCATTTTTAATTCAGTTCCACGTGGAACGGTTTTAGTTATTATTTAAATTTTTTAAGCAATTGTTTTCTTTATCGCGCATAATTTGTTTCTCTTCTTCTGTTTTGTCTTTGTATTTCATATAATGTAAAACACCATGAATTATAACTCTGTGTAATTCATTTTCAAAAGAAACATTAAATTGTTCTGCATTCTCTTTTACACGCTCTATAGATATAAAAATATCTCCACCCACTAATTTTCCAAGTGTATAATCGAAACTAATAATATCAGTAAAAGTATCGTGTTGTAAAAATTCAATATTAATTTTGTGTAAATATGAATCGTCACAAAATATATAGTTAATCTCACCTAATTCAAAGCCTTCTTCTTCTATACAGCTTTGAATCCAATTGGAAGTTTTTTGTTCACTTTCTAATTGAAAATTGGTTTCATAATTAAAGTCAATCATTCTTTATTTATCAGGATAATTAATTCATTAATTCAGTAATAAATCAATTTAATAAATAAAATAGATAGTTTTAAATACTAAATTGAATGGATTACTTTTTGTTTTTAGGAAGGTTAAAATACTCTTGTACCTTCTTTTTATAATTTTGGCGCAAAGGTAGTGATTGTCTGTTTAATATCTCTGTTTGGTTATAAAACAGCTTTTTGAATTTTAATTCTTTAGAAGTACCGTTATTAAATTCTTGTAAATTAGTATTTGATTTTCTCTTTTTATCACGGTTTTGTTCAAAGGTTGCTTTATCTAATTTAAGGAGTTCGTAGTTTAATTGCTGCATTCTATTAATGCTTTGTTGAGTGAATCCTTTTTCTAGAATTTCATTTTCTAATTGTTCCATTTCTTTTAAAGCTTTTTTAGCTTTTCCATTAGAACCATTTCCTTCTTTTATTGCATTTTCTAATTGTTCTCTTAACTGTGATTGCTCTTTATATATTTGATATAATTCACCATTTAAACCTTCACCTTGTTCACCGCTTTCTCCTTCTTTCTTTCCATCTTTACCTTTTTTACCATCCATCTTTCCGCCTTTCTTTCCATCTTTACTATCTTTAGGTTTTCCTTGGTTTTGTTTCTTCATTCCCTTTTTCATCTTATTCATTAACTCATTTTGTTTTTGAATAATATCTGGTAAGCTAAATGATTTTCCTTTCCCCTTCCCTTTTCCGCTTCCAGGTTTAGGATTATTCATAGCGTCAAGAGTATTACTTAACATGTCAGCTAAAGTGTTTGCAGATGTCATTACATAGCGTTGATTTGAAATGCCTTTTTGAAATTTGTTGTCTGCGAAGTTTTCTAAAGATTGATTTAAATTATAATGAGCTAATGCTAATTGATCTTGAACCTTTGAAGATATCTTAGGAACCTTCATTGATAAAACAAATAAACTATCGTCTACGTGTTCAAAATAGCTTTTAAGTAAATGTTGCTTTTGTAGATTTTTACCAAAATTAGGATGCGAAGAATTACTAGATGAAAATATGTTCATTAAGGCTTCTTGGTCAAAAGAGAAAATTAATAAATTCTCTAAAATTTGTCGTAAACCTTCCATGCTTTCTTCTTCCATATCAGCACTCATTTGTTGCATAGAGTCTTGCATTTTCTGACTCATTTCTTGCATTTTTTCTGAGGCTTTTTTCTGATTCTTTTTAGATTCTTGTTGTTTTCCTTTATCTAAATTATCATCGGCTTTATTTAATTCTTCTTGAGTTTCTTTAGTTAGTTTTTCTAAAGAAGGAATTTCCATTGGAGATTTTAATTTATTATTATCCTTCTTTAATTCATTTAACTTCTTTTTTATATCCTGAAACTCTTTATTAATTTTATTCTGTTCTTCTTTAGCGGTTTCTTTTTTGTTTAAACCTTCTTGCTTCTTTGCTAGCTCATTAATATCATCAGCTATCTTCTGCATTTTTTGCTCAACATAATAACGTTTAGTCATTTCTAATATACGTTCTAAGCTTCTCTCCTGTTGCTTATTCTGTTCAGCTAATTCTTTTGTTTTTTTAATTAAATCTTCCCTGTTAAGTTTATCAGCTAACTTTTTTAATTCATCTAATAATTTTTGTTGCTTTTCTAACTTTTTAAGCTCCTCAATTCTCTTTTTTAAATCTTCTTTTTTATCCTGCAGTTTTTCGTTTTTCTCTTTTTTTTCTGAGAAATTTTCTTGTAGTTTTTGAGTTTGACGTTGCATCATTTCTTTATACTGATCCTGACGCTTAATTAAATTCTTAATTTTTTTCTGATCATTCCAATTGACATTCTTTTTATTCTGAAGTTCAAATTGAATTTTCTCTAATTCCTTTTTACTTTTCTCTTGCTTACTTAATGAGTTTTCTAAATTTTGAATGTAATTACGTTGTTCCTGTAAAAGTTCGTTTTCAATTTCATTTGTGGTTTTTTGACGATAAGAAAATTTTCTGCTAATCGTTTTTTTACTGCCATTAATTACATCGTTGTCGTATACTTGAAAATACATTTCGTAATTAACTCCTTCTATTAAATTAAGGTTTTTTGGAAACTCAAAATAGAAATTCTGAATATTGTTTTTGTTTATATTGATTATTCGGTTACTAGTATTTTGAATATTATTTTTATCATAGTAAACCAATTCTAATTTTTTAAAACCATAATCATCTGAAATCTGACCAGCAAATTGTGCATTACCTCTACTAATACTATCGATGTTAGAGTTAACATTAATTGTTGGATATTCATCTTTAATAACATCAATAGAAAATTGTAACTGTTCGTAATCTTTTAAGTTTTTATTGGAAGTTGTTATTTGATAATTAATACTTTCTAAAATTCTTTTTTTAAGTTGAAATTCAGCTATGTTTTTTTTAGAAAAATTAAAACGTTCTTTGTTTAAAATTAAGTTAACACTATCTGTTTCAGTTGTTTTTATGTCCCATTGTACAATTGTTCCTTGTGGAACATTTATGTTTCCTGTGTTTAAAATTGTTTCATTTTTCTTTTTAGTATAGTTTGGATACTTTAAGTTTAAAGATATATTTTGAATAGAGGGTGTGTTTATTACGGATACATCAAATGAATTGGATTTAATAGTATTAGCACTAGTATAAAAACTAAAAGCTTCTTGAACTTCTATAAAAGTATAAGAGAAAAGTCCGTTACCTTCATTCTCTAAATAGTATTGCTGATTATTAAAATGAATTTTAGCTTCTTGAGGAATAACATCACCAGTTGCTTGAATATACACAGTAATATCTTTTCCTTTAATAACTTTTAAATTTTCTGTAGTTGAATTAAAATAAAAAGGAGCTGGAGGAGTGTAAGCCACAGAATGATTTACTACACGATTAAAACTTTGCGATAGTTTACTAGTAGTTCCAGTTAAAAAAGTAAAGAACCAAATTAAAAGAGGAATTAAAGCGTACTTTAAATACTTTCTATTTTTTTTAAAGTCTATAGCTTTATTAAAAGAAATAGGTTGTAATACACTAGATTTTTGTTCAATGCTAGCTAATAATAAATCAGAGTTTTCATTATTTTGTTTTAGCTGTAGTACATTTAAAAGTTTGTCTTTAACTTCAGGAAAATGATTTCCAATTAATTTTGAAGCTTCTTCAAAAGAAATTCCTTTTTGTAATCCAGTAATTTTAAAAATTGGAAAACAAATAAAACGGAAAAATAGAAATAATTCAACAACAATAAATAACCAAAATAAAATAGTTCTTGCATTGGGTTTAAGCCACAAGAAATATTCAATAAATAAGGTAAAAAAAAGGTATATTAAACCTAAAGAAATAAAAAGGATACCTCCTTTTATTAATTCGTTAGTGTAGTACTTCTTACTAAATTGTAGTAATTTTTGCTCTATTATATTAAATTTCTCCATATCAAGTATAAAAGTACTATTTTTAAAAGTAAGTTATTGTTAAAGATATGTGTAAGAATTTATTATTAATAACTACTAAAACTTTAAAATTCTTATTTATTAAAAAATTAAAAACGTTAAACATGAAAAAACTATCTATTTTACTTTTATTCTTTTTCTCCTTAAATCTTTTAGCGCAAAGCCCATGGACAAAAAAGAAGAATGAAGGATATGTACAATTATCGTTTACAACGATTGCTAATTACGATAAGTTGTTTGGAAATCCTGATTATAGTACAAACCGTAAAATCACAGACAATACACTACAGTTATATGGTGAATATGGACTGACTGATAAAACAACATTAATAGCATCAGTGCCTTTTAAAATGGTGAAATCTGGAGGTTTGGCTCAACCAATATCATTAACCATAGGAGAATCTAAAACATCATTAGGAAATATTCAACTAGGAATAAAGCACAATTTTTATAATAAAAAATGGCTATTGTCTGGTCAATTAACTGTTGAAGCAAATACAGGAAGTTATGAAAATGCTTCGGGTTTACGAACAGGTTATGATGCGTGGACATTAACACCATTATTTATTGCTGGAAGAGGTTTTGATAAATGGTATATTCAAGCATCTACAGGTTTTGATATCCGTACGAATGATTATAGTAGTAATTATAAACTTGGAGGAGAAATAGGATACAAAGCAATTGATTGGTTATGGATTGCAGGATTTTTAGATGGAGTAGCTTCTTTAAAAAATGGAGATGTTGCTTTACCAATTCAAAATGTATTAACAGGATTGTATGTTAATAACCAAAGTTATGCTGCATTTGGATTGAAGTTTATAGGAGAAATAAACAATAAAACAGGAGTTAATTTAGGTTTTGGTGGAGCATTAGCAGGGAGAAATGTTGCAAAGAAACCAGCACTAACTTTTGGATTGTATCATAAATTTTAAAAAGTAAGGTATATCCTTACTTTTTTTATGGGAAAAAATCTCTTAAGATTTTTATTTAATAGTAGATTGCTATACTAACTAATCTTAAAATTTTTAATCATGTTAAAAAACATTTCAAATTTAGGTATTACACTAAATAAGGAAGAACAAAAAACAATTAGTGGAGGATGGAGACATATTAGGTGTTTTAAAGATAGCGATTGTCCACCATGGGATTCATTTTGTTATAATGGATATTGTCAATACAAATAATATAAAGCGAGCTTAGGCTCGCTTTTTTTATGATTATATTAAAACTATCTTTGCGCTTTCAAATAAAAAAAAATGACTGATAACGTAAGAGTACGCTTTGCTCCTAGTCCAACAGGACCTTTACATATTGGTGGTGTAAGAACAGCACTATTCAATTATTTATTCGCTAAAAAACACAACGGAACTTTTGTATTACGTATAGAAGATACAGATCAAACACGTTATGTAGCTAATGCAGAACAATACATAATTGATTCATTAGAATGGTGTAATATTCCATTTGATGAAGGACCAGGTAAAAATGAAAAATTTGGACCATACCGTCAGTCAGAAAGAAAAGAATTATATAAAGAATATGCAGATCAATTAATTGAAAAAGGGTGGGCATATTATGCGTTTGATACTGCAGAAGAACTAGATGCGCATCGTAAAAATCATGAAGAAAACGGTAAAACGTTTATATATAATTGGCATAATCGTGAAAAGTTACAAAACTCATTAGCGCTTTCAAAAGAAGAAGTAGCATCTAAACTAGAAGCAGGTGAAAAATACGTAGTACGTTTTAAAACACCACAAGATGAAACTTTAATATTACAAGATGAAATACGTGGTACAATTAAAATAGAGACGAATACTTTAGATGATAAAGTATTGTTTAAATCAGATGGAATGCCAACCTATCATTTAGCAAATATTGTTGATGATCATTTAATGGAAATATCGCATGTTATACGAGGAGAAGAATGGTTACCTTCTCTCCCACTTCACATGTTATTATACAAAGCTTTTGATTGGACTGCACCTAAATTTGCACATTTACCTTTAATTTTAAAACCAGTAGGAAAAGGTAAATTAAGTAAAAGAGATGGTGATAAATTAGGGTTTCCAGTGTTTCCATTAGAATATACAAATGAACAATCAGGAGATGTTTCTAGAGGATATAAAGAAGATGGATATTTTAATGATGCATTTATAAACATGCTTGCTTTATTAGGATGGAATCCTGGTACAGAACAAGAAATATTTTCTTTAGAAGAATTAATAAAATCATTTGATTTAAGTAGAGTAAGTAAATCAGGTGCAAAGTTTAGTCCAGATAAAACAAACTGGTTTAATCAGCAATATTTACAGCAAAAAGCAGATAAAGAATTAACAGAATTATATTTACCTATTCTTAAAGAAAAAGGAATTACTTCTGATGAAGCTTATGCAGAAAAAGTAGTTTCTTTAATAAAAGAAAGAGCAGTATTTGTTGCAGATTTTTGGAATTTATCAAGTTTTTTCTTCCAAAACCCAACAGAATATGATGCTAAAGCAGCTAAAAAACAATGGAAAGAAACAACAGGAGCGTTAATGGAAGAATTAACTGCTGTAATTTCAAACATTGAAGATTTTACTATAGAAACAGCTCAAACAGAAATTAAAGGATGGATTACCTCTAAAGAAATTGGTTTTGGTAAAGTAATGCAACCACTTCGATTGAGTTTGGTAGGTAAATTAGCAGGACCAGATTTGTTTGATATAATGACAATGATAGGTAAAGAAACAACATTGCAAAGAATAAAAAACGCAATAGAAAAATTATCATAGAATAAAAAAATCCGGTTTTAAACCGGATTTTTTTATTTGTATAAATATTACTTTTTTAAAACTGATTGTAATAACAAGAAGCATTAGATTTTGTTGGAGAATTTCCACCAGATGTATTACCCCAGTTTAGTCTAAATACAACACTTAAAGTTCCTTGTATATGAGAGCGCATACTCTCATAACTTTCAAAAGAATGTTTGTAAAATACTTGTGGGTTTACACCAATAGTATCGGTTAACCAATAAATTCCACCTGCACCAATGTTAAACGTTGGAGTCATTTTTCTTTCAGAATCAACAACACTTCCACCAGCAAAAACATACGGACTAAAATTATTTAAAACGGCATCAAAATTATAACGTAAAGACGCGTCTAACGAGAAATAACTTGCTGAGTTTTCAATTAAACCAATATTATCAATAGTGTTTATAGACATAGCACCATCAATAGAAAAACGTTCGCCAACAGGCATTGTTAAACTAACCACAGGTACTTGAAACTGATATCCATCTCCAATAAAAGCAGCATCACTAGCGCTAAATTTTGTAACTCCCATACCAATACCAATTTGCCAAGTATCGTTTAAATTTTGAGAAACCAAATTTAAAGAACAACAAAGTATGGCTATAAGTAAAATTTTATTTTTCATTAATAGTAGATTTATAATAATAACTAGGTTAGCGCGAATTTAGTATAAATCTGTTTAAATAGCGTTTACTTTTTTAATGGCGTTTGTAAAATTATCTAAGTCATTATTATTTAATACCAAGTGTAAAGCTTCATCGCAAACTTTCTCAACATTATCTATTGGAAAATGTAAAGCAATAGCTATTTTTTGCATTAATATAACCTGATCTTTATGAACATGATCGTCTGCAAAAACCATTTTTGTTAAACGATATAAGCGTTCAATACGTTCATCGTAACTTATAGGTGGGTTTACAGGGAATTTTTCAGGACTTTTTAAAATCTCAGCATACTCTACTTGATTAATGTGTAATTTCTTTGCAGCCCTATCTAATAGTTTTTGCTCACCATTAGAAATAATCCCATTAGCTTTTGCTATTTTAACAATACTTGCAAAATGTCCTTTTTCTTGTTTGTGTTTTCCGCTTGAATATAAATCTGATATTGCCATGTTTTTATATTTTTAGAATTAATAAGTTTTTAATCTTTAGAAGCAGGGATCTTAAAAAAGTCACCAATAACTTTTTTATTAAAGTTAAGAAATCTAGCTAAAAAATAAGAATTGATTTTATTTATTTAAACTTTAAAAAGTATAATTTTTAATAATAAAACCGACTTATTTTAAAAGGTTTTAAGCTTGTTTTAAAAAAGGACTTATAGATTTGTTGTTAATAAATAATAAAACTCTAAAAACTACTTTTAATTAGTTTTTTACCTTTTTAAAAAGGGAGGATTTTAAATTTAGATGTTTTTTTAAAAAACATCAATTTTTATTATTTATTTTAAAATAAAATAGAAATTTCTTATAAATAATGTTCCACGCTAAAAACTTTATTTTTTGAAATATTCAATTAATATTCCCACATTGGATTTGGATATTTTTTTTGCTTATGAAGATGACCACCATCAATACGATCCCAAAATCGTCCACCAACTTTTTGTTCAACATCATACGTAACAACTAAATAATCTTCTAATTCACCACTCAATTGTCTATTTTCCATTTCAAAAGTCCATAAAGATAAACGACCTTTATTATTTTCAGTTAATACACTTTTTACAAATGCATGCGGAATAGGTACATCAATGCCATAATCGTTAGAATCATCACCAATAGTTTTAACTTTTTTATCAAAATAAAAAACAGGTGCTGTAAGCACGTAAGTTTCTAAAATCTCAGGTTTATTATTGAGTTTTCTAATAGCTTCTTCTAAATTTCTCCAAATTCTGCGATTAAAATAGGGTTTTTGAGGAGACATGTTCGATAGTAAAAAAGTTTCACTATTCTGAATTTCAAGAATATCATTATTAGCACTAGCCACAAGGTGTCCACGGTCGTATCCGCTATTCTTGTAAGCATCTAAACCAGCACGAAAACGCTTAGGAATTCTAGTATCAGCGCGAAAGTTATTCATACGTTCAGCTTTGGTTAGTAAATACTTATTTCTGTTAATAATTTCTAGTGTCCATTTAGCTTGTCTAAAGTACCAAGAGTAGCCAATAGTAAAATATCGACCAATAAGTATTTCATCGCAAACAGGAGCACCATACCGAAGTTCTGGTTGGATTTGAAATGGATTATTCATTTTTCTTTTTTATAAATTATTTTACATCTAATATACTGAATATAAGTTATTTAAAATATTAATGTACAAGCCTTAACAATTTTATAAAGAGGTGTTTTATTTAAAAAGTATGAATAAATAATAAAAAGTGTTTCAAGAGAATTCCTCGGATTCATATTAAAATAAACAAATTTCTCTACACAAAAACTATTACATAAATAGTTGTAAAACAGCTATGTCCTCTCCTATTAAATAATTAATTTTAAACATGGAAAAAGTAGAAGTATTTGAGAATAAAAGAGCAACAGGATACAATGAATTTGTAGGAGCTTGGATACCCAATTATAGTTATTTCTTAAGCAAGTTACCAGATCTTTTAAGTGAAACAAAAAATAAAGATTTATTAGTAGCAGGTTGTGGAACAGGTAATGAAATAGTATGTTTTGTTAAGAACTCAAAACAATGGAGTATAACTGGAGTAGATCCATCTCCAGAAATGATAATACAAGCAAAAGAAAAACTCAAAAACTACAATAATGTAAATTTAATAAAAGGGGTAGTTAGCGATGTAGAAAAAACACACAAATTTGGTGCAGCTACGCTTTTATTGGTACTACATTTTATGAAAGACGATGGCACAAAACTTAGTTTATTAAAGAGTATTGCTGAAAGATTAGAAAGTAATGCGCCTTTTGTATTATTAGACATTACCGGAACTAAAAAACAACTAAAAGATAACTTGCAAGTTCTAAAACAATTATTACCAAATAATTTGACTGAAGAAGACATTAATAATCGATTTTACCGAATAGAAAACGAGTTAAATGCAGTCTCTGAAGAAAGATTAAGTGAATTATTAATAGAAGCCGGTTTTGAAGCTCCAGTACGCTTTTTTCAAACGTCAATTTATATGGGATGGATAACAAAAAAATGGGAGAATTAAATTCGTTATTTGAATAAGGTGTTAAAAAAAAAATGAATTTTATGAAAATTAAAATCAGAAAAAAATAATACTCGTACTTTAGCTCAAAATTTTTTAGGTTGAGTAAGCAAACTATTGTAAATCATTACCAACAATCCGGTAACGTAAACCAGGTTGTTAGTGCACTTCAACAAGAACAACACCATTTTCAAATAACGAATTTGGTTGGTTCTTCGTTGTCTTTTGTTATATCAGAAACTTTTAAAAAGGCAGACAAACCCTACTTGTTAGTATTTAACGATAAGGAAGAAGCTGCTTATTATTTAAACGATTTAGAACAATTATTAGGCGATAAAAACGTATTGTTCTATCCAGGTTCCTACCGTAGACCTTATCAGATAGAAGAAACAGACAATGCTAATGTATTGCTGCGATCGGAAGTATTAAATCGTATAAATTCTCGAAAGAAACCAGCAATAATAGTTACCTATCCTACTGCCCTATTTGAAAAGGTGGTTACTAAAAAAGAGTTAGAAAAAAATACACTAAAAATCTCGGTAGGTGAAAATGTATCGCCAGATTTTGTAAACGAAGTATTATTTGAATACAATTTTAATCGTGTAGATTTTGTAACAGAACCAGGAGAATTTTCAGTAAGAGGTGGAATTATTGATGTGTTTTCATTTTCAAATGATGAGCCTTATCGGATAGAGTTTTTTGGAGATGAAATAGATAGTATTCGAACTTTTGATGTAGAAACACAACTTTCTAAAGAAAAACTGAAGAAAGTAAGTATAATGCCAAATGTAGAAAACAAGGCATTACAGGAAAGTAGAGAAAGCTTCTTAAAATACATCTCCTCAAAAACAGCTATTTTTGTAAAAAATGTTGAGACACTTACAGGAAATTTAGATAAGTTTTTTAGAAAAGCAGAACTGTCATTTAATGAATTATCAGAAGAAGTAAACCATTCGGAACCATCTGAATTATTTTGTAATGGAGAACTAATAAAAAATCAATTACAAGAATTTACAACAGTAAATATTGGTACTTCAGAAATAGAAACAAAAGTTAGTTTCGATACACATCCACAACCATCATTCAATAAAAAATTCGATTTATTAATTCAGAACTTTAACGAATTTTCAGCTAAAGGATTTACGAATTATATTTTTTGCGGAAATGAGAAGCAGGCACAAAGGTTCCACGATATTTTTGATGATGGAGACCAAGAAGTTTCCTATGAAACTATAGTATTTCCTTTATACCAAGGATTTGTAGATTTAGAAAATAAAATTGTTTGTTATACCGATCATCAAATATTTGAACGTTATTATAAGTTTCGCCTAAAAAATGGATATGCAAAAAAGCAATCTATAACCTTACAAGAGTTAACAAAACTAGATGTTGGCGATTATGTAACCCATATTGACCATGGAATTGGAAAATTTGGAGGCTTACAAAAAATAGATGTAGAAGGGAAAAAACAAGAGGCGATAAAGCTGGTATATGGCGATCGTGATATTTTGTATGTAAGTATTCACTCATTACACAAAATATCAAAGTTTAACGGTAAAGATGGGAAACCACCTAAAGTATATAAATTAGGTTCTGGAGCTTGGAAAAAAGTAAAACAAAAAACCAAGGCAAGAGTAAAACATATAGCATTTAACTTAATACAGTTATATGCAAAGAGAAAACTACAAAAAGGATTTGCTTTCGGACCCGATACGCACATGCAGCATGAGTTAGAAGCAAGTTTTATATATGAAGATACACCAGATCAATTTACATCAACACAAGATGTAAAGCTAGATATGGAAAAAGAACAACCTATGGACCGCTTGGTTTGTGGAGATGTTGGTTTTGGTAAAACAGAAGTTGCCATACGTGCAGCATTTAAAGCTGTAGATAACGGAAAACAAGTAGCGGTTTTAGTACCTACAACTATTTTAGCGTTTCAGCACTTTAAAACCTTTTCTGAACGATTAAAAGACTTTCCGGTTACCATAGACTACTTAAACCGTTTTAGAACCACAAAACAGCGTAATGGTGTTTTAGAAGGAGTTACCGATGGTAGTGTAGATATTGTTATTGGAACACACCAGCTAACAAATAAGAAAATAAAATTTAAAGATTTAGGCCTGTTAATTATTGATGAAGAACAGAAGTTTGGAGTATCGGTAAAAGACAAGTTGAAAACAATTAAAGAAAACGTAGATACTTTAACGCTTACAGCAACACCAATTCCAAGAACACTGCAGTTTAGTTTAATGGCAGCACGTGATTTATCGGTAATAAAAACACCGCCACCAAACCGTCATCCAATAGAAACTAATGTAATTCGCTTTAGCGAAGAAACTATTCGAGATGCCATTTCGTATGAGGTTTCACGTGGAGGACAAGTGTTTTTTATTCACAATAGAATAGAAAATATTAAAGAAGTAGCAGGCTTATTACAACGATTGGTTCCAAGTGCTAAAATTGGTATTGGACATGGGCAAATGGAAGGTAAAAAGTTAGAAGAGCTGATGCTTGGTTTTATGAATGGTGAATTTGATGTATTGGTATCAACTACTATTATTGAAAGTGGATTGGATGTACCGAATGCCAATACTATTTTTATAAACAATGCGAATAACTTTGGATTATCTGACCTGCATCAAATGCGTGGTCGTGTAGGACGTTCAAACAAAAAAGCTTTCTGTTATTTTATTACGCCACCGTATCATATGATGACAGATGATGCTCGTAAGCGTATAGAAGCATTAGAACTGTTTTCTGAATTAGGAAGTGGATTAAATATAGCGATGAAAGATTTAGAAATTCGTGGAGCTGGAGATTTATTAGGGGGTGAACAAAGCGGATTTATTAACGATATTGGTTTTGATGCCTATCAGAAAATATTACAAGAAGCAATAGAGGAGTTGAAAGAAAATGAATTTAAAGAGTTGTATCCAACAGATGAAAACGCTCCAAAAGAATATGTAAAAGAGGTACAAATTGATACTGATTTTGAAATTCTTTTCCCAGATGATTATGTGAATTCTGTAACCGAACGTTTGAGCTTGTATAACAAGTTATCGACTCTAACAACTGAAGAAGAATTACAGGAGTTTGAGAGTCAAATTACCGATCGTTTTGGTGAATATCCAACGCAAGTTCAAGATTTATTAGACAGTGTTCGTATAAAATGGTTAGCTAAAGAATTGGGTGTTGAAAAGATGATACTAAAGCAAAAACGTATGATTGGGTACTTTGTATCAGATCAACAAAGTGCATTTTACCAAACTCAAGCATTTACCAAAATGTTACAATATGTACAACGCAACCCGAAAAGTTGTGTTATGAAAGAAAAGGAAACTAAAAACGGCCTACGTTTATTAATTACATTTATAAAAATAGATTCGGTAAATAAGGCTTTACAAACGTTACAGAAAGTTTAAGTAACAAGTGTTATATTAAATTACTAAATGAATAATTATATAAAGAAAATTAAAACGAATAAAGAGCACTACACATTAAAGTATGTGCTCTTTTTGTTTTTATTTATTAATTCTGTGGTTTTTTCACAAGAGAAAGAAAAAATTATAGAAAAAGGTCTTGCTGCATATTTTAAAAAAGATACCATAGTACTTAAAGAATCAACGAATAAGTTGTTGAACTTATATAAACAAACAAATGATTCTATTCTTCTAGCTAAGTATTATCAATATAAAGCAATGTTTCATGAATTAGATTATAAAAAAGATAGTGCATGTTATTATTATGACTTATCTAAAGATGTTTCTATGATAATTAGTGATTCTTTAGAAGCAGGGAGACGACTTTTGAGTATTGCACATATACAAAGAGAAGTAAAGGATTATTTAGGGAGTGAAGTTACTTCAATCAAAGGACTTAAATATTTAGAACCTATAAAATCGTATAAGTATTTACAAAGTGTATATAATAACTTAGGGATTGTTTCTATTGAGTTAGAAAATCAAGAAAATGCAAAAAAATATTTTGAAAAAGCATTATCGTATAATGCCTTAAATACGAAAACTACATATACAGAATCTACATATTTATATGTAATAAACAATTTAGGTTTTTCCTATCAAAGAAGGCAACAGCATAAAAAAGCTATTGCTTATTTTAATTTAGGTATGAGTTATAACAAGATTAAAGAGAGATATCCTTTACATTATGCCTTACTATTAGAAAATTTGGCAGCGAGTAATTTTTTATTAGGAAATAAAAAAAATGTATTAAAACAATATAATGAGGTAGTTACTATTAGGAAAAAGATAAAAGATATTTATAATTTACCAGTTACATATATAAATATTTCAAATTTTTATAGTGATTTACAACAGATTAACAAAGCAAAACAGGCTTCTTTAGAAGCATTAAAGTATGCTAAACAAACCCATCATAATAAAAAATGGTTAGAAGCTTTAGAAAATCTTTCTGAATTAACAAAAGGAGAAGAAGCAAAAGAATATTTTAAAAAATATATTAAATTAAGAGATAGTTTAATTGAAAAAGAAAGAACAATAAAAAATAAGTTTGCTAGAATTCGATATGAAACAGGTAAGAAAGAAAAAGAGAACATAATTTTAAGGTCAGAAAAAGCACAGCAACAAGAAGAGATTGTATATCAAAAACAACAAAAAACTATTGGTTGGTTATTAGCTGTTAGTAGTTTGTTAGGTTTAGGCTTAAGTACGTTATTTTTTATATTAAAACGAAGAAAAACACTACATAAAAGCCAATTACAAAAAGTAGAAACTACTTATAAAGAGCGTGATAGAATTTCCAGAGAATTACATGATGGTATTTTAGGAAGGCTTTTTGGAACCCGTTTTGGTCTTGGTTTTTTAAATATTAAAGGAGATAAAGAAACAATTAAAAAGCATCAACATTTTTTAAAGGAACTTCAAGAAATAGAAAAAGAAATTAGAGATGTTTCTCATAAATTAAGTTATAAAACAAAGAAAGAATTAGTAGACTTTACTTTATTAGTTGAGCAATTATTAATTAAAAAAAGTGTAATTGGAAACTTTGATTATAAATTACAAATTGAACCAAATTTTTCTTGGAGTTTTATAACTGAAAAAGAAAAAACTAACCTTTATAGAGTTATTCAAGAAGCTATGCAGAATATTATTAAACACTCTAAAGCGAAAAATGTTAGTATAAGTATTTATTCTAAAAAACAGAATATAGAGATAAAGATAGAAGATGATGGAGTTGGTTTTAAAAAAGAAAACACAAAAAAAGGTATAGGTATTAAGAATATAAAATCACGAATAGAAGAGCTAAAAGGAGAGATAATAATTGAATCAGTAGAAAATATAGGAACTACTATATGTATTGTTATTCCTAGTAAAAAACAGGTTATAACTTTATAAAAATTACTTTTATTGTTGTAGATTATTTTTTCTAACTTCTCATTAAAACTTCTGGTTGAGGTAATTTACTTTTGATAACGCTAGTTAAGAATCGCTGTACTTCATCTTTTCTATATTTCCATGAGAGATAAGAAACAGGAATAATTTGTATACCAACACGATGTAGAATACGATATCTTTCTATGTTAAAAGCCTGTGTAAAACTTCCAGGATAACCAATTAAATCAATTCCTAAGTAATTTTGATTGTTTTCTAAAAGTAAATCTATACTTAAGCCAGCAATTGTATAACCTAAATGTATTTTGATTTGAAATTCTTTTAAGAAAGCCTGTATTTCTTTACTAAAGAGATCATCTTCAATTTTCAAAGAAGATGTAACCTCTTTAGAAATTTGTTGCTCAAAAGAGCTTAAATAATGTTTTAATAGCGATTTCTCAGGCAGCGTTTGAGAAGTTACCGAGTAAAATATGTGTTGTTCGTGTCGAGCACGGGTAATTGCAACATTAAAAACGTCTTCTTTATTTAAGTAATTCAAACTAGCAAAGTGAGATTGATCGCTAACCGCCATGGATAGTAGCATAATATCACACTCCTCACCTTGAAAATGATACGGAGTTCCTAGTTTAATTTTATGTTTTTTAATTTCCCGTAACGTAAAAACGTCTTTAATAGCTTTTGTTAAAAAAGAAGTTTGTTGCCTAAAAGGCGATAAGATACCAATACTTGTAGCTTTACTTTTATGTAGTTCTTTCTGTTGAGTAACAATGTTTTTTACATGTTTAATAATGAGGTTTATTTCTTCATTATTTACTCCATTTTCTTCTTGAATTCCTAATGTTTTATGTAAAAAAACCGCTTGTTTATGTGTGTTTGCAGGAGTTTGCGTCATAATGCGAAGCGCTTCTCCGTAAAATGTAGTATTACTAAAGCGTATTATATCTGGTAAAGAACGATAATGCTCATCAAGTAAAACAATTTGATTCCCTTTTTCAGTGCTTTCTAAAGTAAAGTCAAGGAGACTTTTTTTACGATAATCAAAACGTAAAGGATCGCTTATATTATATTGTTTTTGAGATCGATGCATTTGAGCCTTAGATAAAAAACTAATATGGCGTAACTGATTAGTATCACCAGCTACTACTATTTTTTTAGCTCTTTGCATAATGGGTAAACAAGAAGCAATATCGCACTGTGTAGCTTCATCAACAATAGCAATATCAAAAAGATCTTTTTGCATAGGTAAACAAGAAGAAATCTCATCTATTTTAACTAGCCATACAGGTAAAAAATGAGTAAGAGGAGTTGCATCCAAGCCTTGTAATTGTTGGTTTTTTAAAGACTTTTCTTCCGTTTCTAATATATTTGTTAATGTAATTAGTTTTTTTAATTCATTGTTTGAATGTATATTAATCTTACTAATCAAGTTTTTAAAAAGTGCTTCATCAGCCTTTCTTTCAAACAAGCTTAGTGTATCAAAATATTTTAGAATTATATCCCATTCTTCAGTTTCGAAAGATCGGATAAAGTTAATGTCTATTTTAGAAAGTGTTCTTTGTATAAAACTATCGGAAAATAGTTTTTCAACACGATCAATTTCCTTTGTTGTTTTTTCTGTAAAATCTGTTTCTAAAGATTTTAAAGTATTATGTAATTCATTTTGTTTTAAACTAGCTTTAATAGCTTCACCTTTATGATTATAACGATAAAAACGACCACTACTAATTCGTCTAAGTTTGGCTAAAAGCGTTCTTTTATAGTAGTTCCCTCCTACTTTAATAGCAAAACCCCCTATTTTAGAAGCCATTAATTTATCAGAAACAACTTGTAATGCTTGTGGTGTTTTAGTAACGATTAATACACTTTTTCCTTTATTAACATAGTCTTGCGCTATAGCATTTATGGTGTACGTTTTTCCTGTTCCTGGAGGACCAAATATGACTGATTTATTGTATTTTGAAGCATTATGAACGATACGTTCTTGTGCAGCATTTAACAATAAAGGTATTTGAATAGTATTGTTTATGTGTGGCTGTTCTTGAGGAACGTGTGAGAAAAAAGCTTGAATGGCTTGAGAATAATCTGTACTATTTTTTAAAAGTTCTAATTCGTTAACTACTGCGTTTATGTTATTTGCTCTACTAGAAATTAAAATACCAGAACTAGCTACCAAACTAAATTCTTCTACTTCTTGTATATTTTGAAGTGTTTTTTTTAGATAAGACTGATTTTTAAGTTTAGGGAACAGTAAAAAATCTGTATCTATTTCTAAGTTTTTAACGTGTTTTTCTAGTAATCTTTTAAACTGATTAAGAGCTTCAAAAGTAAGATGTAAATTATATTCTAAAAACGTTTCAACATCAACTAAAAAATCTTCAAAAGAAGTTTTATATAATAAGCTTTTACAAAAAGCAATGTTTAATTGTCTTGTTTGATGGTCAATTTTTATAAAAAAATCGTCTTCTTTTTCTATTATTTCAGCTTTATATAAAAATAAAGGGGCTGTAATAGAATTAATCCTTTTCTTAAAATTTCTTCGTTTTCCTAAACAAAATAAACTACCATACCATAACTCTTTGTCGTTTTTAAACAAGGTTAACGTTTGCAAGCATTGTTCTGCTTGTTTTTTGGTTAAAAACTGAATTGGATATTGATTATTAATTAACTCTTCTTCTGGTTTTATTATAAACTGATTTTCATATTTTGATGAAAAAAAATTAAGAATCCCATTTTCATTATTATCAGCTTTATAACAAGAATGAAAGTAAGAAATATAGTTAGTTATCATAGTTTTTTTAAGAGTGGCTAACATAAGTAAAAATTACTTATAATTGCAGTAAATAGATGTAACCTTGAGTGATAATCAAAATTATTTTAGAAACCTATCAGGCTTATTATTAGCAACATTTTTTATTAGTACTTCAGGTGTTTTAGGTAAATATATTGCCATGCCTTCAGAAGTAATCGTTTGGTTTCGATCGGCATTTGCTATGCTATTTTTATATGTTTTTTGTAGATTTAAAAAGATTGAAGTTTCTATAAAATCTAGAAAACATATCGTTCCGTTTGTAATTAGCGGAATATTTATGGCAGTACATTGGATTACTTATTTTTATGCTTTAAAAAAATCGAGTGTAGCTATAGGAATGTTATCATTGTATACATTTCCAGTAATGATTGCTTTTTTAGAACCGTTGTTTTTAAAGGTAAAATTTAATCCAATATATATTGTTCTTGGATTAATGGTATTGCTAGGAGTTTATATTTTAGCACCAGAGTTTAATCTAGAAAGTTCTAATGTACAAGGAGTTTTGTTTGGCTTGCTCTCTGCCCTATGTTACTCAATTAGAATTTTAATTTTAAAGCAATATGTTGTTCAATACGATGGAGTATTGTTAATGTTTTATCAAACATTAATTATTACAATTTGTTTAGTTCCTGTGTTATTCTTTATGGATGTTTCAGGTTTCGAAAGTCAATTACCTTATTTGTTATTATTAGCCTTATTAACTACAGCTATTGGGCATAGTTTGATGGTACATTCATTACAGTTTTTTTCAGTATCAACAGCGAGTATAATTAGTAGTGTTCAACCTATTTTTGGAATTATTTTAGCTTTTTTATTTTTAAAAGAAGTTCCCACGTGGAACACTTTATTTGGTGGAAGTTTAATATTAGCTACAGTAATTATAGAAAGTATTCGAAGTAAGAAAAATAGAAATTAACAGTGTTTTAGTATGCCTGAATTTATTTTTTTAGTTACTTTATAAAAACTTTCATATGAGGTCTTTAATACTACTATTTTGTGTTTTCTCTTTTGTTAATTGTAAAACAAAAGAAACTAAATTAAACGGAAGTTTATTGTTAGAAAAAAGCAGTAAATATCATGATAAAAATAATGAATGGAATAATGCCAATTTTACAATACATATTCAAGAACCAAGAGTTGGTAATCCATACAGATATTCTATTGTAACATTGAATAATAAAGAAAATACTTTCGAGTTACAAAGAAATAGAGATGAACATATTTCAACTCATAAAGTAACTCAAAAAGGCAGTATAACCTTGTTAGATGGAGAAATAGCTACTGATTCTTTACAGATTAAAAAATACCGATTAGAGCCAAAGAGAAATAAAAGATATCAGCGTTTTTATAAAACTTTGTTAGGGCTTCCAATGTCTATAACAAACGAAATAAAAGAAATTGGAGTAGCAAAAGAAACCATATTTAACTCTAAAGAGAGCTACAAAATTCCTTTAGAATTACAAGAACCATTATTCTCTAAACATTGGATACTTTACATCTCAAAAAACGAACATAAAATTATTGGATTAGAAATGGTTTTTCCTGAAGACGCTACTAAAGGAGAACGTTTAATTTTTGAGGGAGAATTTAAGTTGGGCAGCATAATACTTCCAAGAATGCGTCATTGGAAGGAACTTACAAATGAGTACTCAGGTTCAGATATTATATTAAAAAGTTTAGATTAAGATACTCTCATGTTTTCATAATTTCGTTTTACAAACTCAAGAGCTGTATCTAATATTTGCCCCATATTATTGCTTTTTTTAAAAAGAACATCTTTGGTGAAATCGAAAATTTGTTGTTTTAATAAATTAATATTTTTTTCAGTTGAAATAATATCATTTTTCATGCAGAAAATAAGTTGATCTACTCTGTTTTCAGAACTTAAAATACGTTTTGCTACAATAGACCTTTCTTCAACTTTATATTGGTTAATTGAAGTTTCTTCTAGCTTCTGCCCTACTAAGGTTACCATTGAAAAATTTTCTTTGAAATATTGTGGATAGTATACTTTGAATTTACCTTCAAAACACTGCTGATCAAAATCAATAGCACGAATTTTATATACCACATGATCAAAATCGTGGGTAGGAACAATTACATAGTTATAAGAGCGCATATCTCCTAGTAAACGAATCATACAACGTTCATTAAATTTTACAAATTCTTTTGCTATTTGAGCCTTTTCAGATTCAGTACATTTAGGTAAAAAGTCTTTAATAAAAACATCACCCGGAATTCCAGCAATATGTTCTTCAATTAGGGTGTCTTTATATACTAAAAAGTTGAGGTTATACGGCGATAAAATATGCTCCAATTCCAGCCCATAAATACGAGAAGCATCTGTTTTTTTTACATAAAAATACGTGTAGTTATCATTTAAAATATTACGAACTTTTACACGAAAAGGTTTAGAATTTCCAAACGTACAATAGTCGATAGCATCAATATTTAAAAAAGGAATGGTTTCTTCATTTCCGTTAGAATGTAAAATAGTATATACTTTTTTAAGACTTAAATCAATTTCTTCACGATCAAACTCTGAATAAAATGTACGTACCCAAAGTGTATCTATATCGTTTTTATCATATACAACTACAGAACCTTGGAAGCGTAATAAATCATCATAAAAAATAGGAATCTTAATGTTTCTACTATGTTCTGCTAAATAAGTATGTAACTCTTCAGTTACAGGAAAAGCAGGTTTTTTTTGAGACATTAATTTTTCTTCTGAAGACATTTTAAAAGTGTTTTTTCAAAAATACTTAAGTTTAGTTTATTTCAAACATTTTACCAGGTAAAGGTTTTACAACATCTTTTAATTCCATTTGTAATAATATAGAAGAAAGCTGATATACAGGTATTTCACATTTTAAAGCTATCGTATCCATAAGTTGTTTACCGTTTTGTAGTAAGAAATCATATACTTTTTGTTCCGATTCATTTAAATTCAGAAATAATTGTTTTTGAATAGGGATAGGTATTTTCATTTCTTGCAAATCCCAATTTAGCATTTTTACAATATCCTCAGCTGAGGTTAATAAATGAGCCTGATTACTTTTTATTAAATTATTACACCCTTTGCTATAAATATCACTAGTTCTTCCTGGCAATGCAAAAACATCTCTATTATAAGAGTTTGCTATGTCTGCGGTAACTAAGGATCCGCCTTTTTCTGCAGATTCAATAATAATAGTTGCTTTTGAAAGCCCAGCAACGATACGATTACGCTTTAAAAAATTTTCGCGTTGCGGTTTTTCTTTATGCCAAAACTCGGTAATAAAACCACCAGTTTTGTTTATTTCAGAAATATACTTTTTATGTGTTTTTGGATAAATATCTTCAAAACCATGTGCTAAAACGGCTATAGTCTGTAAGTTGTTTTTTAAGGCTGCTTTGTGAGCACAAATATCTACACCATAGGCAAAACCGCTAACAATAATTGGATTGTAATTTTTTAACTCTTCCACTAATCGATTACAAAAGTCGCGTCCATAAGACGTACTGTTTCTTGTTCCAACTATAGAGATAATTTTAGAGTTATTTAAGTTAAGATTACCATCTTTAAAAATGAGAATAGGAGCATCAACACTATGTTTTAAATTATTAGGATAATCATCATCTAAAAAATAAGAATAATCAACTTTTTTTTGTTGGATATATTTAAGCTCCTCCTCTGCCCTTTTTAAATTTTCATCATCAAATAAATGAGTTGTAATATGAGGACCAATTCCATTTATTTTATGGAGTGATTTTTTATTCTCTTTAAACACTTGTTTAATATCTCCAGTAGTAGTAATTAACTTTTTTGCAAGGACACTGCCTATATTCTTTGTAGCCTGAAGCCTAAGAATAGCTATTAATTTTTCATCTTTCATGTAGCAATATTTTGATTATCAAGATACAAAAAAACTGTTGATAAATTTTAAAACGAACCTTGACAAGAATCACTAAAAAAGCTATCTTTGTTATTATGACATTAGCCAACTATATAAACGATTTATTATACAGATACGATTGCGTAATTGTTCCTAACTTTGGAGGTTTTGTAACCAATAAGATTGGTGCTAAAGTGAATAACTTTACACACACATTTTCTCCACCAAAGAAGCAGATTACTTTTAATTCGTATTTACAACATAATGATGGTTTATTGGCTAATTATATAGCTTCAAACAAAAATATTTCTTTTGAAAAAGCAACTAGTTTTATTGTTGCTGAAGTAGCAACATGGAAAAAAGAGTTAGAATCTAAAACTATTCAAGTAGCTTCTGTTGGAACATTATCTTTAAACGAAGCAAAACAAGTTGTTTTTGAACCAAACACCTCTAGTAATTTTTTAACAGAATCTTTTGGTTTAGCAGAAATAGAAAGTCCTGCAGTAAAAAGATTTAAAGAAGAAGTAAAAACATTACCAGTAGTTACAGAACATAACAAACAGAGAACACCTGCTTTATTAAAAAGAGCTGCGGTTGCTGCAGCCGTTGTGGGAATTGCATATATTGGTTGGAATGGTATTCAAAACAAACAACAAAAAGAAGTATTAGCTAGTCAAGAAAAGTCATTACAAAAGAAAATACAGTCTGCAACTTTTGTAATTGATAATCCATTACCTACAATTAATTTAAATGTAACTAAAGCTAAAGAAAATAACTTTCATATTATTGCTGGTGCTTTTCAAGAAGTTGAAAATGCTGAAAATAAGTTAGTTGAATTAAAAGAGCTTGGTTATGATGCGAAAATCATTGGAAAAAATAATTATGGTTTAATTCAAGTTTCTTTTAATAGTTATAATGACAAACAAGAGGCTAGAAAAGCATTAGAATTGATTAAAGAAACGGTTAATGAAGAAGCTTGGTTATTGGCTAAATAATCACATTTTAAATTACTTATTTTTTAGCTTTATGTATATCTTTGCATCAAAATTTAATTGATGAGAGCTAAAGCACCAAAAGAATCATTAACGGTACTTACCGATCTAGTTTTACCAGGAGAAACAAATTATTTAGATAACCTTTTTGGAGGTGAATTACTAGCTCGTATGGATAGAGCTTGTAGTATATCTGCTCGTCGTCATTCAAGAAGAATTGTAGTTACTGCATCTGTAAATCACGTTGCTTTTACGAAGTCAGTTCCAGTAGGAAGCGTTGTTACAGTAGAAGCTAAGGTTTCCAGAGCTTTTAAATCATCAATGGAAGTGTACGTTGATGTATGGATAGAAGATCGTCAATCTGGTGAAAAAACTAAAGTAAATGAAGGTATTTATACATTTGTTGCAGTTGATGAAACAGGTAAACCAGTGCCAATTGCTCAAATTGAACCAGAAACTGAGTTAGAGAAAAAACGTTACGATGGAGCTTTACGTAGAAAGCAATTAAGTTTAGTTTTGGCTAGTAAATTAGACCCTAAAGATGCAACTGAACTAAGAGCGTTGTTCTCAGATTAAACTAGTTTAAATCGTATCTAAATCGCCATTTTCAGATAATAATATTGCAACTGATTTTGTTTTTTCGAATTGAGAAAAAATAATAATCATGATTACGGTAATAGGTACACTTAAAATCATTCCTGTAACCCCCCATATCTTTCCCCAAATAGCTAAAGAAAGTATGGTTACAAGCGGGCTTAGGTTTAATGATTTCCCAAATACTTTAGGTTCTATTAAATTACCAACAATTACTTGTACACTACCTACAGCAATTAATACAATTAAAAATGGTGTAAACTCCCCAAATTGTATCAAACTAAAAATAGCTGGAAATACGGTTGCAATTAAAGAACCAACTGTTGGGATATAGTTTAATAAAAAGATTAAAAAGGCCCAGAAAGGAGCACTATCTACTCCTACTAAAGTTAAAACGATATAACTTAAAATACCAGTAAGTAAACTCACATAAGTTTTAAGTCTTAAATAACTTGAAATAGAGCTTTCAATTTTATTTAAAATTACCTGAGTATTCCCTCCTTCTTTATAGAAAATTTTCTTTAATTTCTTTTTTAAACTAGCTTCTTCTAAGAAAATGAATAAAGCATAAATAACAATCATAAATGTATCACCAAGTAACCCACTAATACCGTTTGCAATACTCCCTAATACTGTACCGTAATTAAAATTACCAACTACTGATTTTAAAGAAGTAATTATATCAATATGAAAATAGCTATTTAAATTTTTGATAATAGTATCAACATTTGGTTCGTATTTAGAATACGAAGTTGTTAAGTCGGAAATACTATTCGTAATAATTCCAGAAATAAAACCAAAACTTAAAATAATTAGGGTGAAAACCAAAACATTACTTAGCCAAAAAGGAATAAACTTTTTAGCAAAAGGAATTTTATAAATGGATTTTCGAATTTCACGTGTTAAAAACCAGAAGATTAAAGCGAAAATAAAAGGAATTAAGATTCCTTTTCCAATAACCAAGGTAGCAATTACTGCTATAATAATAATAATGAAATTAGCTGAATTTTTCATGTGTTTTTTATTTACTTCGTATCCAATGAGCAGGATTTAAACGAACTATATTTTTGTATAAAGCGAAAACTAATTTTGTTTTACCAGAAATTTTATCTGTAAAAACTTTACCTAATTTATCACCGGTCTTTATTACATCACCTTTCTTTACATAAATTTTTTCAAGGTTATTGTATGCAGAAATATAATCACCATGCTGTATTAAAACAGCTTTTTTACCACCTAAATTTGTTTGAATAACTAATACTTTTCCGTTAAATATACTTTGAGCATTCGTATTAGATTTTGTTGTTATATGTAAACCGGGACTATTAACCTTAATTCCAGGAAAGGTTGGATGAGGTTGTACTCCAAACTTTCGAGTAATAATACCATTTACAGGCCAAGGTAAACTACCTTTATTTTGCTCAAAATTTGCTAATAATTTCTTTTCAGCTGCATTTAAAACAAAACTAGCAGATGACGACTTTTTCTTGTTGTTTTTTTTGTTCTTGTTGGCACGAGCAATAGCACTTCTAATCAATTTATCAATACGTGCATTTATACGTTTTTCTTCTTTTAATTTCTTTTGTAAATCTCGTTTGTATTTTTTTTCCTGTTTTTTAATTTTAGAAACTAATTTTTCTTGATTTTTCTTATCAGATTCTATTTGATCTTTTTGATCTTTTTCATCGGTAATTAAAAGTTCTTTAGATTTTTTTCTCTGAATTAAAGAATCATTTAATTTTTCTTTTTCCTTAGTTTTTATAATAATCTCCTCCCCTTGCTTTTTTCTATAATCGCTGTACTGTTGCATATATTTTATGCGTTTATAAGCTTGATAAAAACTTTCAGAAGAGAGTAAAAACATCGTTTTACTTTGTTGTGATTTGCTTTTATGGGTTTTTACAACCATATCAGCATATTCTTTTTTTAGTTTTTTAAGTTGATTGTTATACTCTTTAAGTTGCTTTTCGTTTGATTTAATCTCTTTAGATAAAACTTTAGCCTCTAACTCAATTGTTTCAATTAAACGCTCTCTAACGTTTATTTTTTGACTTAAATCTTTTAAATCATCTAAAGCATTACTTTTTTTCTTTTCAGTTTTAATTAGTAAAGTATTAACCTGCTTTATCTCATTTTTAAGTTTTTTACGCTTGTTTTCGAGAGCTTTTCTACTCTGACCAAATGAAGAAAAACCTACAAAAAAGAGGCATAAAAAAGAGAAATAAAAAACGATGTGTCTCATTATAATTTAATTTCTTTATATCCGTTAGGAATTTTAAAATCTGTATTCAACTTTTTGTTAAACTCTACCGAACGAGTTGTAAGATTTATATTAGTAAATTTTTCTTTTTCTTTTGCGTTTATAATAATTTTTTCAGGAAATAAAACACCTTTTTTTGTTGAATATTTTGGATACCTAATATCTAAACGTTGATTTTTTAATGGATTTACAATTGACTGTCCATCGAGTTTATAATGTTGTGGGTTTACGTAAAAGAAAATATCAAATAAACTAGCTTGTTTTTTTGGTGAAAGTTGATAAGATGCATCTTTTATTATAATTTCTTGACGTTGTGATTTTACATTTAATAACGATTGCCCCAACAGCATATTTTGTAATTGCTCAAAGTTAATGTCAGTACCCAGCATTTTTTTTAACATAGAAAAATCACCGTCGAAATAATTTTTATAATAAGGAGAGTAAAACTGAACCTTTGTAGGAGTAATTTTAGCTTTAAAAACAGTAATAAATTTAGTTCCTTTTAACCATATAACTTCACCTTTCTTGATTTTCATTCGTACAGAAAAGCCTATTTTTTCTTTATTATCCTTATAATTTACTTTTAAACGAGCATCAATAGTTTTTTCGTCAAAATTAGAAGAAATGTGCTTTTTAGCTACTTTACGAGCTGACATTTTTTTAATTATAGAAGAATTATTAGTGACTTTTTTACTGGATTTACAAGAGGTAAAACCTAAAAGTAATATAAAAATTAGTGTATAATATTTCATAAATTAAATAATAGCGAAGAAAATTATTTTAAAATCTTAGCTGCTTTGTTTTTATAAGATTTTACTTTTTTGGTATCATTTAAACCTTGATAAGCTCTGGCAATTTCTAAATATAATTTAGCTTCAATTTCGTTATTATCAATTACAAAATCGATGCCATTTTGCAAGCTTTGAATTGCTTTTTTATATTGACTTTTATTATTTAAAGCTTTTCCATTCATAAAATATACAAACGGTTGTGCTGGAAATAAAGCTAGACCTTTTTCACTGTATTTTAATAAATCATCATGATTATTGAGTGATAATTTATCTAATAAAAGTTTTAAGGTTTTAAATGACTTTTCTTTTTCAAAAGCAGATCTTAAATCAGTACTTACAATTTTGTTTTTTACTTCTTCTTTTTCAGGTTGTTTATAGTCTAGTTTTTCTTGAATTGACCTTAACCTTGAATTTAATAATTTAGCATCTTTAAGTTCTAATAAAACTCGTTTTGCAGAAGAAACGTCTCTATTTTGCAAATGCAAAAAAACTAAGAACCGCTTTTTTTTAGGAAATTGTTGAGCAATTTTTTTTTGTACTTGAATAGCTTCATCAAAAGCAGCAATTTTTCTTAAAATATAAACTTGGTGCTCTAAGAGCCAAATGTTTTCAGAATCATTTTTTAATGCTAGTTTTATATATTCTAAAGCTTCGTTATTTCTTCCTAATTTTAAATAATTTTTAGAAAGCTCAAATAGAACAGATTTATTATTTGAATCTAATTCATTACATTTTTCTAGAAATTGAATGGCTTTTTGATAATTAAAAATAGCTTTATTAGATAGCGCTTTAAAGAAGTTTTCTTGAAATTCTATATTATCTTTTTCACTAACATCCTCAGATGGAGGAATACTATCCTGAGCTTTTAGGGAGAAAAAAGAGAAAAAAACGAAAAATAGAGACAAAAAATACTTTTTTCTTGCCTCTTTAATTTTTCGCATCTTTTTTTTATGTGAGTTCTGTATAATCACCTATACTTACCGATGTATAATTAGCATTATATTTTGCATGATTACCAATCATGGCATTATCTAAATTTGCATTAGAAATTTGAACATTTGTTTGTATTAATGAGTTTATAATAGTTGAGTTTTCAACTATACTATTTTCACCAATAGAAACAAAAGGTCCAATTTTAGTATTTTTTAAAACTACGTTTTTACCAACATAACAAGGCTGAATAATTTCTGAGTTTTCTAATACAACGTCATTAGCTACTAAATTGTTGCCATTAGCTTGCTCAAAACCTAAAACTTGTTTGTTTGTATCTACAGTAGGGTCTTTTTTTCCACAGTCCATCCATGCATCAACTTTGCCAGGAATAAATTGTGCTCCTTGTTGTTTTAACGATTCTAAGACATTGGTTAATTGATATTCACCATTTTCTGTTAAATTGTTATCAAGTAAATATTTTATTTCTTGACGAACCTTAGCACCATCTTTAAAATAATAAATACCAATAATAGCTAAGTCAGAAACAAACTCTTTAGGTTTTTCAACGAAATCAGTAATAATACCATTATTTAATTTTACAACACCAAAAGCACTTGGGTCTTCTACTTGTTTTACCCAAATGGCTCCATCTGCATTAGAATCTAATTTAAAATCAGCTTTAAATAAAGTATCTGCAAAAGCAACTACACAAGGACCGTCTAATGATTTTTCTGCACAGTAAATTGCATGCGCAGTTCCTAAAGCTTCTTCTTGAACATATACAGAACCTTTAGCTCCAAGATCTTCAGCTATATTTTTAAGTTTATCAGCAGTATTAGCAGGAAAACCTTTAGCAGCAGGGCCAATTATAAAAGCAATTTCTTCTATAGGTTGGTTTACTACTGAGGTAATATCTTCAACTAAACGTTGAACAATTGACTTACCAGCTATAACAGTTAAAGGCTTTGGGATAGTTAAAGTATGAGGTCTCAAACGAGATCCAATACCAGCCATAGGGACTATAATTTTCATGTTTTTCTTTTCGTTTTTTAACAGTGCAATATACTATTAATATAGTATTGAAAAAAGTTAAAGCCCTTTAGGTATGGCTTCTATTAATGTTTTAGTGTATATTGTTTTTGGATTATTATAAATTTCATCAGCATCAGCAATTTCTTCTATTTTACCTTTGTTCATAACTACTAGTTGGTCAGCCATATATTTAACTACAGATAAATCGTGTGAAATAAATATATATGTAAAATTAAATTCAGCTTTTAATTTATTTAATAAGTTTAAAACTTGAGCTTGAACAGAAACATCTAAAGCAGAAACAGATTCGTCACATATAATTAGTTTTGGTTGTAAAGCAATAGTTCGAGCAATACCAATTCGTTGTCTTTGACCTCCAGAAAATTCATGAGGATATCTATTAAAGTGCTCTTTTTCTAAACCAACCTTTTCTAATAAATTGAGCACATAATTTTTTCTTTCTTTTGAAGAATTTAAAATATTGTGAACTTTCATTGGTTCAAGAATAGCATTACCAATTGTAATTCTTGGGTTTAAAGAAGAAAAAGGATCTTGAAATATAATTTGTATGTCTTTTCTTAGTTTCTTAAAACTAGATTTTGAAAGCTTGCTAATGTCGGTGCCTTTATATAAAATTTGCCCAGAACTAGGCGTTTCTAATTGTAAAATTGTTCTACTTAAGGTGGTTTTCCCACATCCACTTTCTCCAACTAAACCTAAGGTTTCCCCTTTATAAATTTTAAAAGAAATATTATTTACTGCTTTAACTATGTTAGGTTTAGAAAACCAAGAAGCATTAGATATAAAATTTTTATGGAGGTTTTTAATCTCTAATAAAGGAGGTTTGCTATAGATGTTTTTATGATATTCTAAACGTTCTTCATTTGTATATAAAGTAGTATCTACCGAATTATTAATAAAATTAGTTACAGTAGGTAATATTTTAAAACGTTTTTTAGTAGTGGGTTTTGAATTTATTAAAGCTTTAGTATAGTTTTCTTTTGGTCTAAGAAAAATACTAGAAGAAACACCCTGTTCTATAATTTTACCTTTATGCATTACAACAAGAGTATCGGCAATTTCAGAAACTAAAGCTAAATCATGGGAAATAAAAAGTATTCCCATTTTAAATTCTTGCTGTAACTCTTTTAAAAGTAGAATAATTTCATTCTGAACAGTAACATCTAAAGCTGTTGTAGGCTCATCTGCAATTAATAACTGAGGTTTACAAGCAATAGCCATAGCAATCATAACTCGTTGTTTTTGGCCTCCACTTATTTGATGAGGATAAGAGTTATAAATATCATTAGGTCTAGGTAATTTAACTTTGTTAAAAAGAGAAAGTACTTCTTGCTTTATTTCATTGGTAGATAAACTTGTGTGTAATTGCAAAATTTCCGCAACTTGAAAACCACAAGTTAAGGTAGGGTTTAATGAACTCATAGGTTCTTGAAAAATCATAGCGATGTTGCTACCTCTAACTTTTTGAAATTCTTTATTGTTATATGTTAGTAAATCTTTTTCTTTAAAAAGTATCTCACCTTTTATATCTGCAAACTTAGGAAGAAGCCCTAAAATAGCGAGCGAGGTTATAGATTTTCCACTTCCACTTTCACCTACAATACCTAATATCTCATTTTCCTGTAAACTAAAAGAAATGTTTTTAACAACAGCAGGCGATTTTTTAAAACTTATTTCTAAATTTTTTATTTGAAGCATTCGCATAAAATTTTAATAAAAATACAATTAATCTTATTGAAAATTTGTTGGCAAGTGTTTTTTTTAAAAAGTTTTAAAAAAGCATTAAACCTACTGTAGTACTGGGTTTTTAAAAAAACGAAAAGATTTGAAGGTATTAAAAATATTTGTTTTTTGCAAAAAAAATAGCATAACTAATGTTTTTTTCTATATTTGTTGCCCGTTTAACAAAAATTTAAGAGGTTTTGTTGTGAATATGATAATACGTGCCTCTTTATTGATAAATAATTAATTAAAAACCCCTTCAGAAATGAAAAACAAAATTACTCTGGCATTTTTATGCTTATTTTTTATTGGAGCAGCATTTGCTCAACAAAAAAGAACTTGTTCTGTAATGGAAGATTTAGAGCATAGAAAGCTCAATGATCAAGGTCTTGAAAACCGAATGAAAGAGATAGAAAAGTTTACTCAAAAGAGAGTTAAACAAATGGAAAATACTCAAGGCAAAGTAGCTGGAAGTATTATTACAATTCCAGTTGTAGTGCATGTTTTATATACTAATTCTACAAATAATATTAGTAATGCACAAATTCTTTCTCAAATTGATGTATTAAATAAAGATTTTAGAAGAAATAATACTGATAAAACAAATAAATGGTCACAAGCAGCAGATACTCAAATAGAGTTTGCTATGGCTAAAGTAGATCCAAGTGGAAACGCGACTACTGCAATTACTAGAAAACAAGTAAGTGGATCAGATTGGGGAACAAAATATAAGTCATATAATGCAATGAAGAGTTCATCTTCAGGTGGAGTTAGTCCATGGAATACTGCTGAGTATTTAAATATGTGGATTGTTCCTAAAATGACTAATACTAGCCCACAAGGTGATAGAACTATATTAGGATATGCTCAATTTCCAGGAGGTGCAGCTGCTACTGATGGTTTAGTAATGATACATGATGCTTTTGGTTCTACAGGAACATTAAATCCTTCTTTTAATTTAGGAAGAACAACTACACATGAAATAGGACATTATTTAAATTTACGTCATATTTGGGGAGATGGAGATTGTAGTAAAGATGATTTTGTTTCAGATACACCAAAATCTGATGCGGCAAACTATGGTTGTAAAACAGGACATGTTTCTTGTGGATCTGAAGATATGGTTCAAAACTATATGGATTATTCAGATGACGCTTGTATGAATTTATTTACTACTGGTCAAAAAAACAGAATGCGTGCAGTGTTAGAATCTGGAGGTTCTAGACGTGCTTTAGCATTATCTGATAAGTTTGGAAATGGTGGTGGTACTACACAAGACCCATGTAACGGTGGAGCTACAGTAACAGATAATAGTGGTTCTTTCAACGATGGAAGTGGAAGTCAAGACTATGCAAGTAATAAAAATTGTACTTGGTTAATCAAACCAGCTAATGGAGGAAAGGTCACTTTAAACTTTAGTAGTTTTAATACTGAAAGTGGTTATGATTTTGTAACTGTTTATGATGGAACAACAGCAAGCGCAACACAGTTAGGGAAATTCTCAGGAACTTCTACTCCAAGTGCAGTAACTTCTACAGGAAATGCAATGTTTGTTAAATTTACCTCTGATGGATCTGTTACAGCAGCAGGATGGGCAGCAAATTATACTTCTTCTACTTCAAGTGCAGATACACAAGCACCAAGTGCACCAGCAAGTTTAGCAGCATCTAATGTAGCACAAACTACTTTAACATTAAACTGGTCAGCTTCTTCAGATAATGTAGGAGTAATAGAATATGATGTATATAGAGGATCTACAAAATTAGGATCTACAGCAAATACTTCTGTAAATATTACAAGTTTAACTGCGGGTACAGCTTATACTTTTTCAGTAAGAGCTAAGGATGCAGCAGGAAATGTATCAGCAAATAGTAATACAGTTAATGTTTCAACTTTATCAAATTCAGTATCGTACTGTTCATATAAAGGAACAACTTCTTATGAATGGATTGACTATGTATCATATGGAGGTATGACAAATTCTACTGGAGCAAATGGAGGTTATGGAAATTTTACTTCAAAAGTAGCAACTGTTGCACAAGGAAGTACAAGTAAAATTGTATTAAGTGTAGGATATGCTAGTACAGTTTATAAAGAATATTGGTCAGTTTGGATCGATTTTAATAAAAATGGAACTTTTGAAACAAGTGAGAGAGTTGTTGCAGGATCTGCATCTAGTGCAGGAAATGTATCTGCAGATCTTACAATCCCAGCATCAGCACAATTAGGACAAACAAGAATGCGTGTAGCAATGAAAGATACTGCACAACATACAACTTCTTGTGGAACATATAATTATGGAGAAGTTGAAGATTATACTGTAAATATTACAGCAAGTACAACAAGAGATTCAGAATTAGTTAGAGCTGATAAATTAGGAAATGAATCAGGTTTAAGTTTAATGGCTTATCCAAATCCTTCATCTGATTTTGTACAGGTTGAATTAGCTTCTAAATCAAATGAAATAACATATAAGGTTGTAAATACAATCGGAAAAGTTGTAAAAGAAGGTCGTTTAGATTCTCGTAGTTTAAATGTATCTAACCTAAATTCAGGAATATATATTTTAGAAGTTAATGATGGTCAAAAATTATTAAAAACTAAAATTATCAAGAAATAGCTTACTAAAACTAATTAGGCTATAGGAAACCCGAGCTTTTTGCTCGGGTTTTTTCATAAATTTTATTAACCCAATCAAAACCCTTTAACAATGAATAACAATTTAAAGTTATTAATGGGTGGTTTGTCATTAGCTTTGGTTACAACCATAGGCTATAAGCATTTTTCTGAAGAGAAAGAGAGCTTAGATGTTGAAAAACAACGACAAATTCACGCAGAATTTTTAAAAAACAGTCCTTATCAAGAAACCTTGAAATGGGATAAAAAAAAGAGAAAAAACTATGGTTTACCACCAAATCGATATTTCGAGCAGATGTGGGAACTTTCAATCAACCCTTCTACTGGTGAATTAGATGAAGGTGATTTGAATAAATTGCGAGAAGAGATTGTAATGAATAGGCAAGCTCAAAAATCTCCTGGAGAAGATGGTAATTCATGGGAAGAAAGAGGACCTAACAATGTAGGAGGTAGAACTAGAGTAATAATGTTTGATCCTAATGATGCTACTAACAATACTGTTTACGCAGGTGGAGTAAGTGGAGGTTTGTGGAAAAACACAAATATTAGCAATGCCAACACGCAATGGCAAAGAGTTCAGAATGTGCCAGGAAACTTATCAGTAACTTCTATTACAGTAGATCCAAGAAATTCGAATACTTGGTATGTAGGTACTGGAGAGCAATATACTGGAGGAGATGTTGTTGGTAATGGTGTATATAGAACAACTGATGGAGGAACTACTTGGGTTTCAGTAAATATTCCAGCAGCTGGTACCGCAATTATTAACCATAATGCAAGTAATATTTTTCTTTCAGGAGTACATTTTGTAAACGATATTTTGGCATGGGATAACGGAGCGTCAACAGAGTTATTTGTTGCAGTTGGAGCATATGTTTATAAAAATTCATCAACTCCAAAAAATTGGTTAGGATTGCAATCAGCAGGTATCTATCGTTCTACTAATAATGGAACTACATGGAGTAGGATAGAATCTGACAATATGAAGTATACTTTTAGCGGGAATGATTATTATTACATACCTAATGATTTAGAAGTAAGTGCTAATAATACTATTTGGATGGGGACAATTAAGTCTGTATTAAGTGCAACTAGCGGAGGTAGAGTGTATAGTTCAACTAATGGTTCTACTTGGACTGAGGCTGCAACTTCTCCTTTAACAGATTCAAATAGAGTTGAATTAGAACCTTCAGCAACGGATGCAAATAAAATTTATGCTCTTACAGAAGGTTTAGCAAGAGATGCTCAAGATAGATTAATTGACCCAGTTCATATCTATAAAACAACAAATGGTTTTACAACAATAACAGCAACTTCATTACCAAATGATGCTGATACAGATATTGCTGCAAAAGATTTTACAAGAGGACAATCGTTTTATGATTTAGTGATAGAAGCTGATCCTGCAAATGATAATATTGTTTATGTTGGAGGAATTGACTTGTTTAAAACTACCAACGGAGGAACTTCTTGGTCTCAATTATCTCACTGGTATGGTGGTTTTGGAATAGCTAATAATGTACATGCTGATCAGCACTCAATTGCTTTTGGGAATAATTCATCAACAAGAATGTTATTTGGTAATGATGGAGGAATCTATTATTCAAGTAATGCAGGAGCGGCAATTAGTAAGAGAAATAAAGGATACAATGTAACACAATTTGTAAAAGCAGCTATAGGTCCAGATGGAGCAGGAGATGTTGATGGTATTTTTAGTGCTGGAGCTCAGGATAATGGTACCCAGGGGTTTAGGAATGCTGTAGCTGGAGTTAACAGCTCAACAGAAGTATCAGGAGGTGATGGTTTTTATACATTTATTGATAAAGATGGGCAGTATATGATAGCAACCTATACTAACAATGTTATCTATAGGTTTAATTTACCTTGGAATGGAGTGAGTAGAATACGAGGAGGAGCAACAACGATATTAAATGAAAGAACTACAGGTGATTTTGTAAACCCAATGGGGTATGATAGTCAAGCAAATCGTTTATTATCGAATGCTTCTGCTGCTACTAAATCTATTAAAAGTATTAATGTAGCATCTAATACAAAAGGAAATATTACAAACGCTCTTTTAGATGCGAGTCCTACTGCTTTTCAAGCGTCTCCTTTTGCAAACAATACATGGTATGTTGGATTATCTAATGGTAAACTATTAAAATTAACCAATGTTACTAATAGTAATGCAACATGGACAAATGTTGTTACTCCGTTTGTTGGATCAATATCATCAGTTCGTTTTGGAGCTACTGAAGATGATATTTTTGTAACAATGCATAATTATGGTGTAACAAGTGTTTGGGTAACTAGTGATGGAGGAACTAATTGGGTAAATAAAGAAGGAGACTTACCAAATATTCCAGTAAGAGACATTTTACAAAATCCATTAGATAGAACAGAAGCTATTTTAGCAACACAATTAGGTGTATGGTCTACTTCTAATTTTAATGAAGCTAATCCAACTTGGGCTCAGGCATATAACGGTATGAGTGATGTAAGTGTAACTTCTTTTGATTATTGGAATATAAATGGTAACCATGCTCAAAATAAAATTATTGCATCTACTTATGGTAGAGGTGTGTTTACAGGAAGTTTTACAGCAAATGCAGTTGCTGACGCTGAAGCGCCAACGGTACCAAGTAATGTATCTGCTTCAAGTGTTACTGCAACTTCATTAACTTTAAGTTGGACGGCTTCTACTGATAATATAGCCGTATCTGGTTATGATGTATTTCAAGGAACTACTAAAGTAGGAACTACAACTAGTACGTCATATAATGTAACAGGTTTAACAGCGAGTACTGCATATTCTTTTACGGTTAAAGCAAAAGATGCAGCAGGAAACGAATCTGCGGAAAGTAGTGCTGTAGGTGTTACTACTACAGCAGCAACAATTACATATTGTGCGTCTAATGGTACTACATCGTATGCAACTGGGATTACAAGAGTTGTATTTGGATCTATTAATAACGCAGATGGTCCAGCAAAAGATAAAGGTTATGAAGATTTTACAAGTATAAGTACTACTGTATCACAATCTTCATCAGAAAATCTTACTGTGTCAGTAAATACTGATGGTAACTATAGAATTGATGTTATTGCTTGGATTGACTGGAATCAAGATGGTGACTTTTCTGATAGTGGAGAAACTTTTGATTTAGGAAACATAAGTAATGTATCAAACGGAGCTTTACCAGCAAAAGCTATAGCTGTACCTGCAGAAGCAAAAGTTGGAGCAACTAGAATGAGAATTTCTGCTCTATATAATGCGAACCCTACATCTTGTCAAACTAATTTTGATGGAGAAGTTGAAGATTATACTGTTAATATACAAGGAGCAGTTGCAGATACAACAGCACCAAGTGCACCAAGTAGTTTAGCTGCTGCTAGTATAGCACAAACTACCTTAACATTAAACTGGACTGGATCTACTGATAATGTAGGCGTAACAGGATACGATGTATATAGAGGAGCTACTAAATTAGGATCAACTACATCTGCAACTACTTATAATGTAACAGGTTTAACTGCAGCAACAGCGTATACATTCTCTGTAAAAGCAAAAGATGCAGCAGGAAATGTATCAGCATCAAGTAATGTAGTTAATGCAACAACTTTAGGAGCATCTGTTACTTATTGTACTTATAAAGGAACAACTTCTTATGAGTGGATTGACTATGTGTCTTATGGAGGAATAACAAATGCTACAGGAGCTAATGGAGGTTATGCTGATTTTACTTCCCAAGTGGCAACAGCGGCTCAAGGAAGTACTAGTAAAATTGTACTAAGTGTAGGTTATGCAAGTACCGTTTATAAAGAATATTGGTCAGTTTGGATTGATTTCAATAAAAACGGAACTTTTGAATCAAGTGAAAGAGTTGTTTCTGGATCAGCATCAAATGCAGGAAATGTATCTGCTGATATTGCAATTCCAGCCTCAGCACAGTTAGGACAAACAAGAATGCGTGTAGCAATGAAAGATACTGCACAACATACAACTTCTTGTGGAACATATAACTATGGAGAAGTTGAAGATTATACTGTTAATATTACAGCATCAGCAGCATCAACTAATGTTGATGAGATTGCTGATAGTCTTTTAGATCAAGATGCTACATCTGATTTTATGGCATATCCAAACCCAGCAAGAAATTATGTGCGCGTTAAATTAGCTTCTAAAGCTAGTAATATGACGTATAAGCTTGTAAATACAATTGGAAAAGTTGTTCAATCTGGTTATTTAGATGCATCTAATTTAGATGTGTCTAATTTAAACACAGGTATCTATATATTAGAAGTTAATGATGGTCAAAAATTATTAAAAACTAAAATAATGAAGAAGTAATTTGAACTTCAGGGACTTATATGAAAATATAAGTCCTTTTTTTACAAAACTCCATAAACCTATATAAACACTAGGTTTATGGGGTTTTTTTATTGTGTTTTTTTGAATTTTATTTTGTGTATTTTAACTTGGATTAGGAATAATTCATTTTTTTAGTATATTTGTCGACGAAATGATAAAATATTGTGATAATTTAATATTTATTTCACTAAACAATAACTAATCAAAATAACCCTTCAAATGAAACAAAAGTACTTTAAGAGTATAGTTTTAGCGAGTGCTATTTTGGGATTAAGTTTCCAAGCACAAGCACAGAGCAAAAGTGAGGTTGAAAAAATCAAAAGTCAATATGACTTAGGTAAACTTCAAAGAATTCAAAAAACTTTAAAAACCAAAGAAGATTCTGAGAGAAAAGAAGCTTTAAGGTTAGCAAAACAAAAAGGTTGGAAAACTACTATCGAAACAGAAGATGGTAGATTTATGTCGTTACAAAGAGTAGTAAATGGAAAACCAATTTATTATACAACATTTAATGTAGCAGCAGCAAAATCAACTAGAACAAATCATTTAAATTCTGGCGGATCATTAGGATTAAATTTAATGGGTCAAGGAATGACTGCCTATGTTTGGGATGGTGGTATTGCAAGAGCTACGCACCAAGAATATGATGGAGCTGGAGGTAACAATAGATATTCTGTTGTTGATGGTCACTCAACATTAAACTTTCACGCAGCTCACGTAACAGGAACTATTATGGCTTCTGGTGTTGTTGCGAATGCTAAAGGTATGGCACCACATTCTAAGGTAAAAGGAGCATACTGGGATAATGATAAATCAGAAGCAACTACTCAAGCTTCTAACGGTATGATTATTTCTAATCACTCATATGGTTATGCTACTAGAAATCAGTTTGGTCAAGTACAATTACCACAACATTATTTTGGTGGTTATATTGCAGAATCACGTGCTTGGGATGAGATTATGTTTAATGCACCAAACTATTTAATGGTTGTGGCTGCAGGTAACGATGGTAGTGATAATACTGCAAATACAAATCCAACAGGAGGTTCAGGTTTCGATAAATTAACAGGGCACTCAACATCTAAAAACAACTTAGTTGTTGCCAATGCACAAGATGCTAATATTGATGCTAGTGGTAACTTAGTTTCTGTTTCAATAAACAGTTCAAGTAGTGAAGGACCAACTGATGATTTTAGAATTAAACCAGACATTACAGGTAATGGTACAGGAGTGTACTCTACTTACCAAAACAGTGATACTGCTTATAATTCTATAACGGGTACTTCAATGGCTTCGCCAAATGTAACAGGATCATTATTATTATTACAACAACACCATAAAAACTTAAATAGTGGTAACTTTATGAAAGCTGCTACTTTAAAAGGTTTAGCATTGCATACAGCAGATGACGCTGGAGCTTCTGGACCTGATGCAGTTTTTGGATGGGGATTATTACATACTAAAAGAGCAGCAGAAGCAATTACTAACAAAGGAAATCAATCTAAAATTGAAGAATTAACGTTAACTTCTGGTCAAACATATACAATTACTGTTGATTCTGATGGAACAAGTCCATTATTAGCTTCAATTTCTTGGACTGATAGACCTGGTACTGCTAATACAACAGTAAATTCTACAACACCAGTTTTAGTAAACGATTTAGATTTAAGAGTTACTAAAGGTGGAACTACTCATTTACCATATGAGTTAACTGGAGCAACTACGAATACAAAAAGAGATAACAATGTAGATCCTTTTGAAAGAGTTGATGTTTCTGGAGCATCTGGAACATATACTATTACAGTAACTCATAAAGGTACTTTAATTGGAGGTAGTCAAAACTATTCTTTAATTGTAACAGGACTTACTGGTACGCCAGTTGTATGTAATGCAACAGTACCAACAGGAGTTTCAACTAGTGGCGTAACTGCTACAGGAGCAACAGTAAACTGGACGGCAGTAGCAGGAGCAACATACGATGTTAGATATAAAGCTACATCTTCTTCTTCTTGGACTACAAATGCAGTTTCTGGAACTACACAAGCGTTAAGTGGATTATCTGCTTCAACTCAATATGAAGTTCAAGTTCGTTCTAAGTGTTCTTCAGGGAACTCTAACTATAGTGCTTCTGTAAACTTTACTACACCAGCTGTACAAATTAATTATTGTGCATCTAGTGGTAATACTTCGTATGCTACTGGTGTAACAAGAGTTCGTTTTGGATCTATTGATAATGCTGATGGTACAGCAAAAGACAAAGGTTATGAAGACTTTACTAGTATGAGTACTACGGTATCTCAATCTTCTAATGTAAATCTTATTGTAAATGTAAATACAGATGGTAACTATAGAGTTGATGCTATTGCATGGATTGACTGGAATCAAGATGGTGATTTCGCTGATAGTGGAGAAACTTTTGACTTAGGAAATATTAGTAATGTATCTAATGGTGCTTTAACTACTAAAGTAGTAGCAGTTCCTGCTGGTGCAAAAGTAGGAAACACAAGAATGAGAGTTTCTGCTAGATATAATGCAAACCCAACATCTTGTCAAACTAATTTTGATGGAGAAGTTGAAGATTATACTGTTAATGTACAAGGAGCAGTTGCAGATACAACAGCACCAAGTGCACCAAGTAGTTTAGCTGCTGCTAATATAGCACAAACTACCTTAACATTAAACTGGACTGCATCTACTGATAATGTAGGCGTAACAGGATACGATGTATATAGAGGAGCTACTAAATTAGGATCAACTACATCTGCAACTACTTATAATGTAACAGGTTTAACTGCAGCAACAGCATATACATTTACTGTAAAAGCAAAAGATGCTGCTGGTAACGAATCTTCATCTAGTAATGTAGTAAATGCAACAACATTATCTAATGTAGTATCGTATTGTGCATCTAAAGGAACACGAGTTACTTACGAGTGGATTGATTATGTAGCGTTTGGAGGTATGACTAACAGTACTGGAGCTAATGGAGGATATGGAGATTTCACATCTAAAGTAGCAAACGTAGCACAAGGAAGTACAAGCCAATTAGTAGTAAGTGCAGGATTTAGTGGTACAGCTTATAATGAATACTTTGTAATTTGGATTGATTATAACGGTGATGGAGACTTTACTGATAGTGGAGAGCAAGTAACTTCAGGAAATTCAACAAGTTCAGGAAACAGAACGGCGAATATTACTGTACCTGCAAGTGCAAAATTAGGACAAACTAGAATGCGTGTATCTATGAAGTATAATTCGGCACCAACATCATGTGAGGCAAACTTAGGTGATGGAGAGGTTGAAGATTATACGGTAAATATTACTGCATCATCATCTAGTTTAAATGTAGTTTATTCTGGTGATGTTCAAGGTGAAACTATTACATCGAATGATATATCAGATTTAATGGCTTATCCTAACCCAGCTGTTAACTATATGCAAGTTAAGTTTGCATCTAAATCTAATGCAGTTAGCTATAAGATTGTTAACACAATTGGAAAAGTTGTACAAGCTGGTCGTTTAGATTCATCTAACTTGAATATATCTAGTTTAAATTCAGGTATATACATATTAGAAGTTAATGATGGTCAAAAACTATTAAAAACTAAAATAATGAAGAAATAAGAGTTTAAAACTCAATTATTTTTTTAATCCGTTAAACCCAATCAATTACTGGGTTTAACGGATTTTTTTATTGTATTTTACTGAAAATCAAATATTTAAGTAGTTTTTGTTTGTTTTTTTATTATATTTATAATGTAAATGATAAAATATTAAGATTTATCTAATATAAAAATCATTATACAATTAATTAACTAACTTAAACCCTTCAATGATGAAGCACAATTATTTAAAAAATGTGTTTTTATCTTCTTTACTATTGGCCGGAATTACTTCCGTTAGCGCCCAAGAAAATAGAGGATTAAAACAGATTAAATTTGAAAAATCTTCAAAAATCTCTTTGCAACAAGCACCAGATTTAATCAGAAAAAAACTAGAACTTTCCCCGAACGACAACTTACAAAAAATTAAATCTGAAGTAGATGACTTAGGATTTACCCACGAAAAATTTCAGCAAAAATTTAAAGGAATAAAAGTTGAATTTGGTACTTATACTGCGCATGCAAAGAATAGTACTTTACAAAGCATGAACGGTGAATTTTATGATGTAGGTAAAGTAAATGTTACCCCAAAATTATCTAAGCAAACTGCTTTTAATAAAGCGATAGCTTATACAGGAGCTGAGAAGTATCTTTGGGAGCAACCAAAAGAAGCAAAAGCTTTAGGGAATTATAAAAAACCTGAAGGTGAATTGTTAATTCTGCCTAGAGAAGTAATTGGAACACTAGCTGCACGATTAGTGTACAAGTTTGATATTTATGCTACTCAACCTTTAAGTAGAGGAGATTTGTATGTAGATGCGCATACTGGCGAAGTTCTGTTTTTCAATGCAACAATTAAGCATTTAGATGAACACGAGCATTCTTCAAAGAATTTAGGTGCAGTAAGTAATGCGGGAGCTAAATTTATTGAAACGCTAGCAACTGGTAATGCTGCAACTCGATATAGTGGAACACGCTCTATAACTACTCGAGTAATTAGCGGTAATTATGCGTTAAGAGACAATACGAGAGGAAATGGAGTGAACACTTATAATAGTGGTGGTCAACCAAGTTACCCATCAACAAATTTTACGGATGCCGATAATAATTGGACCGCTGCTGAATTTGATAATGCTGCTAAAGATAATGCTGCTTTAGATGCACATTGGGGTGCTATGATGACGTATGATTATTTTCAAGCTAAACATAGTAGAAATAGTTATAATGGTTCTGGTGCTGCTATAAATAGTTATGTACATTACGATAATATTGCTGGAGGTGCTGGTTATGATAATGCCTTTTGGAATGGTTCTGTGATGACTTATGGTGATGGTTCTTCTAATGGACAAGAAGGTAATGGAAGCTTTGATGCATTAACAAGTATTGATGTTGCGGCTCATGAGATTGGTCATGCTGTTTGTTCTAATACAGCAAATTTAGCTTACCAGAGAGAATCTGGAGCTTTAAACGAAGGTTTTTCTGATATTTGGGGTGCTGCTGTTGAGCATTTTGCTAAAGGTAATGGAAGCGATACGGCTCCAAGTGCTGCCGTATGGTTAATTGGAGATGAGATTGATAGAAGAACTGGAGCTGTAGCTTTACGTTCTATGAGTAATCCAAATGAAAGAAGTCAACCAGATACGTATGGAGGTACGCACTGGAAAGAACCAAATTGTGGAACACCAACTAGAGCAAACGATTATTGTGGAGTACATACTAACTCTGGTGTTTTAAATTACTGGTTTTATTTACTAACTGTAGGTGGATCTGGTACTAACGATATTAACAATGCTTTTAATGTTGCTGGTATTGGTATGGCTAAAGCTGCTAAAATATCGTATCGTTTAGAAGCAAATTATTTGTCTGCTAATTCTAAATTTGCTGACGCTAGAACTGGTGCAATTACTGCTGCTACAGATTTATATGGAGCAAATAGTGCTGAAGTAATATCTGTTACCAATGCATGGCATGCAGTAGGTGTTGGTGATGCTTATGTACAAGCTTGTGCTTTGGCTGCACCAACTAATTTTTCTGGAGGAAGTATTAATGATAACGGATTTACGTTAACATGGACTGCTGTTTCTGGCGCTGCATCGTATACTGTAACTGCTAATGGAAACTCTACTACTGTAACTACTACTACGCAAGTTATTACTGGTTTAAATGCTGGAACAGCGTATGCTTGTACTGTAACTGCAAATTGTTCTGCTGGAGGTAGTGGTACTGCTGCTAATGTATCTGTAACCACTACAGGAACGGCACCTCTTACGTATTGTACTTCTAAAGGAGCGAACGTTAGTGATGAGTATATTCAAAAAGTAGAATTAGGTACTATTAACAATACGTCTACTGGTGGTAATGGATATTCTGATCATACCTCTATTTCAACAAATTTAACAAAAGGTGAATCGAATACTATAACTATTACTCCTAAATGGACTGGTACTATTTATGATGAAGGATATGGTGTTTGGATTGATTATAATAAAGATGGCGATTTTTCTGATGCTGGTGAAACGGTTTGGACGAAAGCTAAATCTAAAACAACGCCTGTAAGTGGAAGCTTTACGGTACCTGCTTCGGCAACAAATGGTGCTACAAGAATGCGTGTGGTTATGAAATATAATGCTACGCCTACTGCTTGTGAAACTTCTATACAATACGGTGAAGTTGAAGATTATACTGTAGTTATTGGAGCTGCTCAAGCTGATACTACTGCACCAAGTGCACCAAGTAGTTTGGCTGCGGCTAGTATAGCGCAAACTACGTTAACATTAAATTGGACTGCTTCTACTGATAATGTAGGGGTAACTGGTTATGATGTGTATAGGGGTGCTACAAAAATTGGATCGACTACTACTGCTACTACTTATAATGTAACTGGATTAACTGCTGCAACTGCTTATACTTTCTCTGTAAAAGCTAAAGATGCTGCTGGTAACGAATCTTCATCTAGTAATGTTGTAAACGCTACTACGTTATCGAATCAGGTTTCTTATTGTGCTTCTGCTGGAACTAGAGTTACTTATGAGTGGATTGATTATGTAGCTTTTGGTGGAATGACCAATACTACTGGTGCTAATGGTGGTTATGGAGATTTTACTTCTAAAGTAGCAACTGTTGCCCAAGGTAGTACAAGCCAATTAGTAGTGAGTGCTGGTTTTAGTGGTAGTTCTTATAACGAACACTTTATTGTTTGGATTGACTTTAATGGTGATGGTGATTTTTCTGATGCTGGTGAACAAGTGACTTCTGGTAATTCAACAAGTGCAGGAAATAGAACTGCTGATGTTACCGTTCCTGCTGGTGCAACCTTAGGACAAACAAGAATGCGTGTTTCTATGAAATACAATTCGGCACCTACCGCATGTGAGGCTAACTTAGGTGATGGAGAGGTTGAAGATTATACGGTAAACATTACTGCATCTAGTTTAGGTATTGTTGATACAAATGTGAGTGGAGAAACGATTACGACTCAAGATATAACGGACTTAATGGCTTATCCAAATCCAGCTACTAATAGTATTCAGCTAAAATTAGCTTCTGAGTCTACTAACATGTCTTATAAAATTATAAATACTATAGGGAAAGTTGTACAAATTGGTCGTTTAAATTCATCTAACATAAATATTTCTAAACTAAATACTGGAATGTATATTTTAGAAGTTAATGATGGTCAGAAATTATTAAAGACTAAATTAATGAAGGAGTAAGTAGGGTAAACCCTTACTTATATTATGGGAAAACCTGAACGAAACATCGTTCAGGTTTTTTTCGTTTTTTTTCGTTGTTGAAAAACTATTTTTTTAATACATTTATTGCATGAAGAATAAAATTTTAAGAGTTTTTTATTAAAATTTTATCTTTCATGTATTTTTTTATTAATCAAAACCCCCCGGAACAATGAAACACAATTGTATTAAAAATGTGTTTTTAGCATCTTTCATGCTTGCTGGTTTTTTAACTACCACGGCACAAGAAAGTAGAAGTCTAAAGCAAATTAAGATGGTTGAATCTTCAAAAGCATCTTTGCAAAAAGCCCCCGAAATTCTTCGAAAAAAATTAAAACTCTCCTCCCACGATGGTTTGGTAAAAATCAAGCAAAAAAGTGATGATCTTGGTTTTACTCATGAGAAATTTCAACAGAATTTTAAGGGTATTAAAGTAGAATTTGCCACCTATGCTGCGCATGCTAAGAATGGTAAATTAAGAACTATGAATGGCCAGTTTTATGATGTTGGTAAAGTTAACATTATACCTAAGTTATCTAATAAACAGGCTTTTCAAAAAGCATTAGATCATACTGGTGCTGAAAAATATCTTTGGGAATATCCGAAAGCTGCCAAAGAAATGGACAATTACCAAAAGCCTACTGGTGAATTGGTGATACTTCCGAAAGAAGTTTTACGTAGCGATGCTCCTAAATTAGCATACAAATTTGACATTTTTGCTGCTAAGCCAATTAGTCGTGGATATTTGTATATCGATGCGCACTCTGGTAAAGCCTTATTTTACAATGCTATTATTAAGCATGTTGATAAGTTTGGTCATGTTGGTGATCTTAAAAAGAGCGCTAAGATTAATAAGAATGAAACCTTAGATGCCTTATTTGTTTCTGGTTCTGCTCAAACTCGTTATAGCGGTACACGTTCTATTGACACCAGAAAAGATGGTGCTGTGTATACTTTGAATGACGAAACTAGAAAGGTATATACTAGAGATGCGAAGCATCAAACCAATATTGGTTATCCTTATGTTAGTAACTTCGATGAGTTTGAAGATAATGATAATAATTGGACGACTGCTGAGCATAGTGCTAATAAAGACAATGCTGCTTTAGATGCGCATTGGGGTGCTATGATGACGTATGATTATTTTAAAAACAATCATAATAGAGATAGTTTTGATGACAACGGTACTGCTATTCGTAGTTATGTTCATGTTAAAACTGATTATGATAATGCTTTTTGGAATGGTTCTGTTATGTCTTATGGTGACGGTTCTTCTGATGGTACTGAAGGTAATGGACGTTTTGATGCTTTAACAAGTATTGATGTTGCGGCTCATGAAATTGGACATGCTGTATGTACTAATACTGCTGCTTTAGCTTACCAACGTGAATCTGGTGCCATGAATGAAGGTTTTTCTGACATTTGGGGTGCTGCTGTTGAGCATTTTGCTAAAGGTAATGGTAGTGACACTGCTCCTGACCCTTCTGTTTGGTTGATTGGTGATGAAATTGATAGACGTGTTGGCGCGGTTGCTTTGCGTTCTATGAGTAATCCTAATGAAAGAGGGCAACCTGATACTTATGGTGGTACACATTGGAAAGATCCTAACTGTGCTTTTCCTAGTCAATTTAATGATTATTGTGGTGTTCATACCAATTCGGGTGTTTTAAACTACTGGTTTTACTTACTTACTGTTGGTGGTTCTGGTACAAATGATATTGGTAACAGTTTTAATGTTAGTGGTATTGGTATGACTAAGGCTGCTAATATTTCGTATCGTTTAGAAGCTAATTACTTATCGGCTAATTCTACTTTTGAAGAAGCTAGAGAAGGTGCTATTATTGCTGCTTCTGATTTATATGGTGAGGATAGTGCTGAGGTTTTTGCTGTAATTAATGCTTGGTATGCTGTGGGAGTTGGAGAACTTTGTTTCTTAGACGCTCCTAGTAATTTTGCTGCTTCTAATATTCAAGACCATCAATTTAATTTAACTTGGGGTATTGTTCCTTCTAATAACGCTTATACTTTAGAAGTTACTGCTGTTGTTGCTGGTGTTTATTCTCCTGGTGAAAGTTCGGTAACGAGTGCTAATGCTTTAGTTTCTGGTTTAGATCCTGGTACTGAATATATTTGTAAGGTTACTGCTAAATGTACTGATGGTGGTAGTGGTAAAACTAGTGTTTTACATGTTACTACTTCTGGTGTTGCTCCTTTACGTTATTGTATTTCTAAAGGGAATAATGTTGATGATGAGTATATTGGACGTGTTCAATTAGGTAGTATTGATAATACGACCCCTAAAGGTAGCGGTTATACGGATCATACTGATCTTTCTACTGATTTAGCTATTGGTTCTTCGAATACTATTACGGTTACTCCTGTATGGCGCGCTACTGCTTATGAAGAAGGTTATGGTGTATGGATTGACTATAACCATGACGGTGATTTTTCTGATCCTGGTGAAAATGTTTGGATTAAAGATAAATCGAATGATACTCCTGTGAGTGGTTCGTTTACTGTTCCTTCTGATGCTACTTTGGGTGCTACTAGAATGCGTGTTGTTATGAAATACGATGCTACTCCTACTGCTTGTGAAAAGTTATTTTCTTATGGTGAAGTTGAAGATTATACTGTTGTTATTACTTCTGCTTCTTTAGATACTGATGCTCCTACTATTCCTGCTAATTTTATGGCTACGAATGTTACCTTATCTTCGGCTACCTTAACTTGGGATGCTTCTACTGATAATGTTGGCGTTGTTGGTTATGATGTTTACCAAGGTACTTCTTTGGTTGAAACTGTTACGGATACTTCTTTTGCTGTTAGTGGCTTAACGATGAATACTTCGTATACCTATTCTGTGCATGCTAAAGATGCTGCTGGAAATATTTCGGATGCTATTGAAACTACGTTCATGACTTTAAATGATACGGAAGCTCCTAGTACTCCTTTAAATTTAGTTGTTTCTAATATTGGCATGTCTACTGCTAGTTTAGCTTGGGATGCTTCTACTGATAATATTGGTGTTGTTGGTTATGATGTTTATCAAGGTGCTATCTTGGTTGAAACGGTTACCGGTACTTCTTTAGATGTTATTGGTTTAACGATTGATACTTCGTATGCTTTTTCTGTACATGCTAAAGATGCTGTTGGCAATGTTTCTGCTGCTGCTGAAATTACGTTTACTACTTTAGGTGATACTGAAGCGCCTTCTGTTCCTGGTAATTTAACCGCTACTGGTATTACTAAAAACAAGGCTACTTTAAACTGGAACCCTTCTATTGATAATGTTGGGGTTGTTGGTTATGATATTTATAGCGGTGCTACTTTAGTTAGCTCTACGTCTTCTACTTCTAAACAAGTTACTGGGTTGAATGCTGGTACTACGTATACGTATTCTGTGAATGCTAAAGATGCTGCCGGTAATATTTCTGGTGTTGCTAATGTTACTTTTAAAACTGTTTCGAATGGTCCTACGTATTGTTCGGCTCAAGGTAATAGTACTAGTATTGCTTGGATTGATTATGTTGCCGTTGGTGGTATGTCTAAAAGCTCTGGTTCTAATGGTGGCTATGCTAATTTTACCAATAAAGTTGGTTCTCTTAGTAAAGGTGGTAGTTCTTTGATTACTGTAAGTGCTGGTTATGCTAGTAATAACAATAGACCTACAATGTTTTTTGCTGTTTGGATTGATTTCAATCAGAATGGTTCTTTTGATAATAATGAACGTATTATGACTAATGCTTCTAGTCAGCAAGGTAATAGATCTACTAGTTTCTCTATTCCTCATTCGGCGAAGTCTGGAAAAACAAGAATGCGCGTTGCGATGCGTTATAATAGAGAACCTAATTCTTGTGGTTCTTTTTCTAGTGGTGAAGTTGAAGATTATTCTATTACTATTGGTTCTGGTAATTTTGCTTTTGATTTTGATGGTGAGGCTGATGACTCTGCCATTTCTAAGATGTTAGTGTATCCTAACCCGGCAGTGAATTTTATTCAAGTTAAACTTCCTTCTACCAATGGAAATATGGATTATAAGATTGTTAACACGATTGGTAAAGTTGTACAATCTGGTCGTTTAATTTCTTCGAATATTCGTATTTCTAATTTAAATACTGGTATGTATATTTTAGAAGTTAACGATGGTGAAAAATCGTATAAAACCAAGTTAATAAAGAATTAATAAGGGATATTTATTAACTAAAGAAAACCCGAGCTTTTGCTCGGGTTTTTTGTTTCTTTGCATAAATTTTAGCAAATGAATTACCTTTCTGTAGAAAACATATCAAAAGCTTACGGTGAAAAAGTATTGTTTGAAGACCTTTCTTTTGGAATTAACAAAGACCAAAAGATTGCTTTTGTTGCCAAAAATGGTAGCGGAAAAACTTCTATTTTAAACATTGTTGCTGGTATTGATGAGTCTGATACTGGACAGGTTGTTAGTAGAAAAGGTATTGATATTGCGTATTTATCTCAAGACGATCAATTAAATACTGAGTTAACTATTGAAGAAACTATTTCTTCTACTGATAATAAGGTTTTGTCTATTATTAGACAATATGAAAAGGCTTTAGAAAACCCTGGTGATGCTGAAGCGTATCAAGATGCTTTTGAGTTAATGGAGCAGCATAATGCTTGGGATTTTGAAACTCAATACAAGCAAATTTTATCAAAGTTAAAATTAGATAATTTACAGCAAAAAGTTGGCTTACTTTCTGGTGGACAAAAGAAACGTTTAGCCTTGGCTATTGTTTTGATTCAAAAGCCTGATTTGTTAATTTTAGATGAGCCTACCAACCATTTAGATTTAGAAATGATTGAGTGGTTAGAGGCCTTTTTTGCTAAAGAAAAGATTACCTTATTTATGGTTACGCACGACCGTTACTTTTTAGAGCGTGTTTGTAATGAAATTATTGAATTAGAAAATGGTAAACTTTATAAATACAAAGGTAATTACTCGTACTATTTACAAAATAAAGAAGAGCGTTTAGCTTTAGAAGCTACCAACTTAGGTAAGGCTAAAAGTTTGTTTAAAAAGGAATTGGATTGGATGCGCCGTCAGCCTAAAGCGCGTACTACGAAGTCGAAATCTCGTATTGATGATTTTTTCCAAATTAAAGAGAAAGCTCACAAGCGTAGAAATGATCATGAAGTTCAGTTAGAAATTAACATGGAGCGTTTGGGTAGTAAAATTGTGGAGCTTCATAAAATGAAAAAATCGTTTGATGACAAAGTTATCTTAGATGGTTTTGATTATGTGTTTAAACGTGGTGAGCGTATTGGTATTATTGGTAAAAATGGTACTGGTAAATCTTCTTTTTTAAATATGCTAACGGGTTCTATTGAATTGGATGGCGGTAAAGTTATTATTGGCGAAACCGTAAAGTTTGGGTATTATACCCAAAAAGGTATTGTTATTAAAGAAGGGCAAAAAGTTATTGAAGTTATTAAAGAATTTGGTGAATATATTCCGTTAAGTAAAGGGCGTAAGATTTCTGCTGGGCAATTGCTTGAACGTTTTTTGTTTGACAAAAAAAAGCAGCACGATTTTGTTGAAAAATTAAGTGGTGGTGAGCAAAAGCGTTTGTACTTATGTGCAGTGTTAATTCAGAATCCGAATTTTTTAATTTTAGATGAGCCTACCAACGACTTGGATGTTGTTACGCTGAATGTTTTAGAAAACTTTTTATTAGACTATCCTGGGAATTTAATGGTGGTTTCCCACGACCGTTATTTTATGGATAAGATTGTTGACAATTTATTTGTGTTTAGAGGTGAAGGACAGATTGATAACTTTCCTGGTAATTACTCTGATTTTAGAGCTTATGAAGACTCTAAACCGAAAGAAGTTAATGAGGTAAAGAAAGAAGTTATTGCGCCTGTAAAAACTGCTAAAAAGGGTGTTTTAAGTTTTAATGAGAAACGCGAATGGGGCTTGTTGGAAAAAGACATTGACAGGTTGCAAAAGAAAAAGAGCGTTATTGAAGGTAAATTTATGAACGCTGAGTTTTCTCCTGAAGAAATTAATGATAAATCTATTGAACTTCAACAACTAACCGATGATTTAGAAGTTAAGGAAGAACGTTGGTTTGAACTTTCTATGAAGTTGGAAGGGGAGTAGTATTGAATTTCTTTTTTTTGTTTTTAACATAGCGCATAAAAAGTTACTGTTTTCTTATTAGCTGTACGACACGTTTTTTATGCTTGACTGTTTTTACTTTATACTATCTTTTTTGAGTAACTTTTTAATGACTAGGTTTTATTGATTGTGTTCTCTGGTGTTATTTTTTGCTTTTATTTTGTGTAGACTGCTAATACTATAAATGCTATAAAGATTAAGCCGTTTAGTATTGTTCTTACTAAATGTAGTCCTCCCCATTTTTGTATGTCTCTTTCTGTTTGTTCTGATAATGGATCTACATTTTTGTTCATTAATCGTCTGTTTGTTGGCATCATAAAGTATAGTGTATATGGACCGTTTAAATGCATTAGCATTGCGATTCCAAACCACCACCAATTTCCTGAACCTGTAGAATACATTAATGCTATTAGTGTTGTAATTATTGATAGTATTAATACACATCTATGTGTTTTATTAAAAAAGGGTTTAAATACTTCTATTGCTGTTTCTTTTTTTGCCTTTCGCAATATTGGATGTACGATTATACTTGCTGTTAATGCGATTCCAAACTGTGCTCCCATTAATACTAGGATTAATACTGTTATTGTATTGTTCATGTTTTCTTTGTTTTAGATGATTCTTTTTAATGTGTTTTCTTTTTTTAGTAGTAGGTGTTTGATAAACCCTATGATGTGCATTATTAATAGAAGCATCATTATTGTTGCCATTATTCCGTGTGCTTTTAATGCTGGTATTTGACTCGCTGCTCTTATTTGATTTATATCTTCTGTTTTTATTGCTTCTGCATAGCCTCCTATGACCATTGTTGCAATACCTGTTATAGCTATTCCTAGTAGGAGGTCATAAAATGCATTGTGCACCCAAATGACTAGCTTATTATTGATTTTTGATCCTGTTTCTATTTCTGCTGGTCTTTCGTGTTTGAAATAGTAAATTGTTCTCATTATTGTTAAGATTAATACAAGTATTCCTACTAGGGCGTGGATTTTTATGAGTCCCATTTTTTCTGAGACTTTAAGTTCTTCCATGTATTTTCCCATTGGATACAGTATTAGTATTAATAGTGCCGTTAGCCAATGTGTTACGATTGTACCTTTGCTATACTTTTTTGTTTGCCTGTTTTTTATTGGTTCTTTCATTGTTGTTTATTTTTTGTTGGTTTTTGTTTGCTGTTTATAGTTTGGGTTTGCTGTTTGTATAATTGGGATGGCATTACCGTAAATTGGGATGGCTGTTTTATAGTTTGGGTTAGCAGTTTGTACAATTGGGATGGCTTTACCGCAAATTGGGATGGCTGTTTTATAGTTTGGGTTAGCAGTTTGTACAATTGGGATGGCATTACCGCAAATTGGGATGGCAGTTTTATAGTTTGGGTTAGCTGTTTGTACAATTGGGATGGCTTTACCGCCAATTTGGTTGCTAGTTTGCTATTATGTTACGGTAAATTTTATTTTTGAGATGTTTGTGTATTCTGGTGATGATGCTCCATAGACACTTTTTACATACTTTTTTACATTTTGTGCTATTGTATGCAAGCTTGTTTCGCTTTTGTATAAGATATTATTTCTTTCTATTAGTTTTGCATTTAGCGCTGCTTCTGTTTGGTCTACTTTTTTTGTACTTTCTATTAATGTGGTATGGTATAGGGTGAGGTTGACTATCTTTAACTCTTCTATATTTGGATTGTAGGTTGGTATTATTGTTAGCAACTGTATTAGTTTTGAGAAATTATCGGCTAACTGTGTGTATGATTGACGTGAGGTTGATATTGTTTTCTTTTCTTCTATGACTACTTCGTTTGTTGGCTTCTTTTTACTTTTTGTACCACAGATTAATTTTTTAAAATACTTTGCTTGTGCTAATACTCCGTCTGACAGATTTAAGATTTCTAATTGATTGATGATTCTTGTTGTTATTGACCTTAAGCTTCGGTATTTTTCTTGTCGTATATGGATTGCATTTTTCTTTGCACTTCGTTTTTCTTCTACTTCTATTAACACATTTAATGTGTTTGTAAAGAGTATGTTTAGATTGTCTATTTTTAAATTGTCTACCGGTGGATTGTAGGCTGTATAGAGACTTATGTGCTCTATTAGTTTTTGTAAGTTTGCTAAGTTTTTTGCATTTCCTGTTTCATATTGCTTGCTCATCTTTTTACTTTTTTTTAAGTAAAACTCTTAACCATTTTGTGTTTTTTTTGTGTTTTACTTTGAATTTATACTTGACTGAAGTTAGTATAAATGTGTGCTTTTGTATGAGGCTAATGCATAAACGGATGCTTTGGTGTAATTAACGGTGGTGTTTTGGAATTAACGGTTTGTAGCGGGGTGGTTGGTGTATGTGTTTTTGTAGTTGAGGTGTTTGTTTAGAAAAAAGAAGAGTATCGGTTTGTGCTTTCTTTTGAAATTGGAGGAAGGAATGATGTTTTTCTTAGTTTTTAATAATGGTTGAATTAGTTATTTTTATCACTTCTTAATTCTAATTGTATAGAATCTAGTGATTCATGACTTATTAAACTAACACAAGAAAATGCTTTAGTTTGTAGATTATCAAGTTTTGTTTGTAATTCTTGAACTTTTTTAAAATTTTCCTTTGCATATTTACGTCTTTTTAAGGTCTTTAAGTTTAAATTAATAATAAAAATAGAAGACATTACAGCAGACATAGCAGCACTAATAGATACACCAGAATCACCCCTAATAGCATGCCAACCATTATTAAAAATTCGAACACCATATTCCATTAAAGTTAAAGCTGTATTAGCTACTTCAAATGTATAGTCTGTTGCAATTTGAAGAAGATCTAATGATTGTCTAGAATAGTTTGATTTTTCAGTCCTATTAGTAGATTTATCTCTAGCAATTCTAAGGTTTACTACTTTTTCAAAATCTTTAGCATCTTTTTCGAAAAGTTCTTTTAGTTTTGGAACTATATTTTCTTCTACTTGTTTAGAAATAAATTTAAACTGAGTATGATGCTCATAACATTCTTGTTTAGTTAAACTTATACTACAAACTGTGTGTATCATTTTAGAAGATAATAAACCAAGTAATGCAGCAGCACTTCCTGAACCAGGAGAGGCTTTACCAGCTCCAAAATCATTTAATAATTGATTTGTAGGTCTTGATAAAATATTTTCTTGTTCATTAGTGAAGATTTTTTGTTGATTTATAGGCGCTTTCATTTTAATTTTTGATTCTTGTTTTGTATAAGTTATTAACTTTATTGATGATTATACTTTTATTTTTTTGATAACTGATTTTTATTCATTCACAATCTTTCTTAGTAGTTCTGTTGGTTTGTTTTTATCCAAAAAGACACCCTTACTTTCTAAATCCTCAATAACTGAATTTTTAAATTCAAGTTTATTAATTAAGTGTTTATGACGAATGTCAAATATTTTAAATAAATCATCCCAAGTCATCGCATAAATTTCGTAATTACGAATAGCCTCAACTAAAAATCTCTTTCCTTTCCCTTTGTTGGATTCATATTTGTCTTTAATCCAATTATCTACTTTTTTTCCAACAAGTATTAATTTCCAAGTTCGTAATTCACTAATGAATTTAGGTTCATTTATTATAAACCTAATATATTCTTCAATTTGGTCAAACTGTGGTTTTCCAATTTTTACGCTAGGTCTTTTGAGTTCAACAATAATATTTTCTTCGATGGTATATTCGTCACTATTTGGGTCAGTTTTTTCAACTTGTCTTGCAATGAATATATCTGGTCTTTTAAGTTTGTCTTTTGATTTTAATTTTTCTTTATTTTTCTTGCCAGATTCTATAAAATCTAAATAATTATTTAGGGATGTTTCAAAATTTTTGTCAGCAGAAACTAAATGGTATTGTTCTCCAAATAGCCAATAATTATTTTCAATTACTTTTTGAATGTGGTCTCTTTCGTTAGTGAATTTTTCTAATTCAAAAACCATTTGCTTTATAATATTTACAACATTAAAACGTCCTTCTAACAAATTGACTAATTCTACAATACTTGAAATCTTAGTTTTTTTAAGAGTATTTGAAAGCTCTATTTTCTCTTCGTCTGATAAATCAATTATGTTTTCTAGAATTTCTAAAATATTTTCTCGTTGCTCAGTATCTAAAAGTAAGTTTAAAAAACCAACTAAAGTTTTACTTTGGGTTTGTTTTAATCCTTGAAATATTTTTGGTTGAATACAATAAATTTCTTTTACAACATTTTCTAAATCTTTTTTTCTAATTTGAGCATAAGAATTATTCTTAAAAACTGGGAATATTTTCTTTGTATTATAATCATCAATTAGTTTTTCAGCTTTTTTATCTCGAATGAATAATTTTTCTTCTTTAGATATAAAATCATTTAATAATCTAATTAAATTTTTAAATGTGATGTCACTTTGATTGTTTCCGTTTAATCCTAGAGCTGGTTGATCAGATTTTGTTAGCTGAAAATTATCAAAGTATTCAGATATTATATAAACAGAATGATGAAAATCAACCGCTTTATTGTTAAAAGAAGTATGTTTTCTTGCGACTTCTTCTTGTTCATTATTTAAAAAGTAATAAAAATATTTATCTCCAATATTCTTATTCCATCTTATGTAGTTAATTTTAAAAATTTGTCCATTTATAGTTTCCTCAAATTCTCTAAAATCTCCAATTGTATTCCAGTAATTAAGGATAATTCCATTAATTTTTATTTTGTAATCAGACTCTTTATTTAGGAAAAGAAACCAACCAAATTCACTTGCTAAATAATCTATAAACTCTTTACTTTCTATTAAATCTCCAGTTAATGAATGAAAAGATTCGAAGTGAACTTTTGTTCCAGTATTTTTATTTAAAGAGATTAATTTATCAGATGTTTGAAAATCCTGTAATTTTTCTTTAGAAATTATAATATTATATTTTAAGAAATCGGAATTTTGGCTTTTAAATGTAGTTTCCCAAATTGCTTTATTACAAAAATTAGTAAAAGAAAAACGACCTTTACCTGCTTTTCCTTTTATAAAACCATTTTGATCGAGAGTCTTAGTTTTTTGAGAATCCATAAACTGACCAAAAGTATCTCCAATTTTACCAAGATTAATACCAGAACCATTATCGGAAATAGAAAAAGAATTAATATAACCAACATCATTAGAATCACAGTTCATTTCTATTACTGTTGCATTAGCATCAAATCCATTCCAGATATATTCTGCTATTGCTTTTCTGAAATCTGAAGGTAATCCACTTCGTTCAATACTTTTAGTGGTGATTTTGGCTGTATGTTTTTTCATTAGTTATTTAGCTTGTTATAAAAGAGTGATTTTTAAATTTCAAATGCTATAAATAGATATTTTATTTTTAATCAGTCTTCTTTCCTTTATAAATTCACTTTTTTATGTGCTAAAGTTAACATAGTACATAGAATTTATTTACGGACATCCGTAAATAATGTAGCTTCGTATTTAAAAAAATAAAAGGAATAAGGGGACTATTGCTTTTTCAATTTTTGTGAGCCTAATGTACTACTTCTTTGGAATAGTTACAAAGGTGTTTTTCCTGTTTGGAGCGATTGTTTTTTGCTTGTAGTTATTGTTTGTTTTACTCCTTATTTAGTAGATATGAATTGCATTGAAAATCTGCGAGGGTTTAACTCCTATAGCCTTATTATTTATAGGTTTTGTTATAAACCGTTTTTATTTCTGCATAGCTGATTAACCTCTCGTATATTACTTAGAAATGAATTTTTTATTTTACAACAGGTTGATTATAATCTGATTATGTTTAATGCCTTATGTTTTGTTATATCATTTTTCATTTCGTTCTTGCTTTTCTAGCTTTTAAGCTCTAACAAGTCTATTTCATTACATTTTTTTACAATTGAGATTGTTCTTTCTGCAACTTTGTAATGTAATCTAACAAAAAAATATTGCTTGGATTGCTATAATTAGTTTTTGATTACAAAAGTGGGAACCCGAAAAGTTAATTTTAAAAGAGTAGTAAAACCAATTAAAACAATTATTATGAGTGTAAAAAGCCAAATAAAAGAACCTTTGAAAGGTCTTAGTCGTAGTAACTCTGAGGATGGTAATATTTCTACTGCCCAAAAGGGTTTAACGGTTGAATTACCAAGAGATATGTATGCGCATACTCCTCTAAGTATTTTGAATGAGAAAGGTTGCCCTACTGAGTGGTGGTGGCATATTGGAACATTGAATGCTTCTGGAGGAAGAGCTTTTGGATTTGAAATTAATGCTGCGGCGCTCTATCCTGGGGGCTTTACTGAAGTAATGCTTACTGACCTGAAAAATCAGATACATTATCATCAAACACAGACTGAAGACTTAATTTTAAGTGAATGGGCTGAAACTGATGTGACTAAGCCTTGGTTTGTAAAATTGAAAAATGTATCAATGAAAGCTCCACAAGCTGATCCTACACAAAATATGTCTGTTACTGCTGTAATAGAAGATAAAGGTAAAAAAATATCTTTCGATTTGACATTTTCTCAAGAAGGTCTTCCTCTTATGGTTTGGGGTAATGGAGTTGAACCGAACATTCCTGATCCGCAATTGTATAATTGTAATTTTTACTTTTCGTTAACACGATTGAAAGCTTCTGGAACTATTGTTATAACTGATATAGCTGATAGTACGAATACTGAAACTCATGAAGTTACTGGAACTACTTGGATGGATCATGAATGGGGTAAGTTTGGTTCGAAACAAAAACCTGTTAAATGGATTTTACAAGATATACAACTTGACAATGGTGTTTGTCTTTCTAATTTTTCAACTACCAAACCGGTTTTGAATACTGCAACTTCTGGAAAGGCTACTGTACAATTGCAAAAAGACGGTGCTTCATATTTTGTTGATTCGAAAATGACTCCAACAAAATCTAAGATGATTGGTGGTGTGACTTATTTTACTGAAGTTTTAGTTGAAATTCCAGAATACGGAATCTCAGCGGTTGTTAAGAGTTTAATGCCTGATCAGGTTTTTGAAGGAAATATTTACGAGGGAGTTGGAAGCGCATCTGGTACGATGATGGATGGAGAAAATAAGGTTGTTGTTAGTGGTACTGCTTGGATTGAGCAGTCGATAAAATAAATTAATTTTACCATAAAATTTAAACCCTCTGTTCATTCGAACTGAGGGTTTACTTTGAACGATGTTTTTTCGTAAAATATTTACATCGAATCTTTTTTAAGAATTTCCTTCAATTAGAATTCCAAGGTCTAAATAAGGACATTTTTTGATAATAGTGAATGTGATAGGAAGCAATTAAAAAACTTAGTGGTTTTTCTATGTAGAAAACTAAGCAAGTAATTATAGTTATAGACTTTTGTAAACGGCTTTTATTCTATTATTCCGGTAAATATTTTATTTTGACCATATACAGTAATTCCAAAAAGATTCCAATCTAAAATTCCATTGGCTATAAATTCCGCTTTACCATTCGAGTCCAATTTTTTTGTGTTAATTGATTTGAATTTCCACTCATAACCGGTTACAAACCCAGTTAAAGAGCTATTGCTTTCTACTGGGATATAGTCATTTTGGTCAACCGAATATTTTACTTGCATATTTATATCAAAAGTTAAATTATTTTCGAGTATTACTTGTTTTCGTTTTATGTTACTCTGTTTGTTATAATTTTTTGTTATTGATATTTTGTTTGAGTTTTTCTTTGAATTTGAAGCTGAAATTATTTGAAGAACCCCTATAAGCATTATTAAGATTGATACAATTTTAAATTGAGGCTTAAAAATTTGCTTTCCTTTTTTTATAAATCCGATTATCAGATATATAAAGAAGAAAACAATAGTTAAATTGATAATTGACCAAATTAAATGTATCATAGTTTTTCTTTTTCTGTTTTTTTGCGTGCTCAATGTACTACTTCTGTGTTAGTATTACAAGCAGTTTATAGAGTATTGGTGTTTGAATAAAAATGGGTTTGTTATTTGTTTAAATTAGCTATTAATGATTTAAACTCTAACACAATATATTACTAATAAACAATGTAGTAATTCTGTGTTTACTTTTACTGTTATGGTTTTATCTATTTTGGGTTGCCACCAAAATGCAGTGTTTTTTTTATAGCCTGAACCTTTAGGAAGTATTATTACATCTGCGATATACTTATACCTTCCTTTTTTCATACTCTTTAGTTTTTTTTGAGATTTATCTACAATTTGCTCAACCCAACTATTTATTAATGGACTTTTAAAATTGTTGTCTCCTAACAAACCTTTAATTTCTATTTCTATATAGTTAATGAAATGATTCATTGAAGCTTTGTTCCATAATTTTGAATTTATTTGGTTGTTTTCTGTTTTGTTTGGTATTGCCTTTTGCGCTATACTTTTGCTTGTTATAAGCAATAAAAAAACGATTACTAGAGTTGCTTTTTTCATATTATGGTAACTTGTTTTGATATAAATTACGTGCTAAATATTGGTATGGCACATTGCTTTTCTTAACGAGTATTTGTTAAAAATGTATTGCTTCGTGTTTTAAAAAATAAAAGGAATAAAGGGATTATTGCTTTCACAATTTTTGTGTGTTCAATTTACTACTTCTTTGGAATAGTTACAAAGGTGTTTTTCCTGTTTGGAGTGATTGTTTTTTACTTGTAGTATAACTTTTACTAGCAGTTAATTTATAGAGTATAGTATACGGGTTTATTCATATTTCTTGATTAACCCAAAGTCAAAAGGTGTCCAAAGGCAAGATTTTAATCCACTTTTCTTAAATCCGATATTCACCCAACTATTGCAAGTTTTAAAACAGGAATAACTACCTTTAGATTTATAGAAATCATCATTGAAAGAGTAACCTTTATTTTTAAGTATGATTTTCATTCCGTTTTTATTTGTCTCAAAAGTATTCAATAAATAGCTGCTTAGTTTTTGTAATTGAGAATCTGTTACTTTTATTTTTTTCCAATCCGAATGCTTATTTTGGTACCGAGTTACGTGCATTAATGTTGTACTTTTTAAAAACATTGCTTTGAATGCGTTATTGAAAGTTAAATCTCCCCAAGTTGGTGTATTGATATAAAAGTTTTCATCTCCCCAGCCAAAAGATAAATAGTTATCAGTTTTGTTTGTTTTTATTCCTGCTAATAATAAACTATCTAAATTTTTCTTTGGTATTACTATATCTAAATGTACTCCGTTTGTACTTAAATATATTGTTTTGTTTGAAGTCTTATTTTCTACTTTTGGATCAATTGTTATTGAAGTCAAAATTAGTGAGATAACTAGATAAGAAATAGGTATTAACAAAATATATAAAACCCATTTTAATATTTTCTTTAATATTTTCATACAGTTTGGATCTGATATTTTTTAATGGTATTGTGCTGAACGTGTTAAAGGTTAATTTTTTCGAGTTTAGATGTATAATCTCCAATTTTTGTTAGCTTTAAAACCATGTTCTGGTTCTGCAATTTTTTTTATTTCAATTCCGTTTTTTATCCTGTCAGAGAAAAAATCCAATTGTTTTGATTTTATATACTCAATTTCGTTTTTGGTCATTTTTTTATTCCAAGTTATCGTTTCACAAACGATGCAATTATTTTCTCTTACTGCTATAATACCACAAATTCCACAAGGTTTTAGAGAATTGATTAACTCCACTGTGTATTTAAAATCGAACTCTTTAAATTTTGAGGGTATATTTTGAATTAATTCGTACCAACCAATATTATCGTTTTTCACCACGATTTTTTCATCTAATTTTTGAATAGTTATTGTATTATAATTTTCTGTAAATCGAATGCTTTTAATTTCTTCCCAATTGAATAATTTAGGTTTTGTGTTAAAAGGCTTTTTTATAGAAAACCCACTTTCGATTAATTCAATTTCGGTAAGAGGTGAAACTAAATTTCTAAAAAATAATTTTCTCATTAAGAACCCTATCATTGTTTGGTTTAGAATTACTGTTAAGTGGTTTATTTATAAATTTTATTCCGAATCAATTTTCTCAATCATTGTTACTGCTTCTGTTTTTGGAGGGTATTTCTTTGAAACTAGTATACCAACAAGCATTGCAACTACAAACGAAGGAAATAAGACATCTATAGCTACAAAATATTCTCCAATATTCTCCATTTCTTTAAATACAAAATTAAAAAGAATAACTGCTATAAAACCTGAAATCATTGAAGCTATGGCTCCTTTTTCTGAATAGCCTTTCCAAAAGAGTGTGAGAATAATTACTGGGCAAAATGTAGCGGCTATTCCTGACCAACCAAAAATGATGACCCAAAAAATTTGTCTATCTGGAGAAACATAATTCATAATCATGGCAATTATTAAAGCTGTAAATGCCATGATAACTGTTGCTATTCTCGAAATTTTAGTTAGACTTTCGTCTTTGATGTCTGGTCTAAATATTTTCTGATAAAAATCACGTGTTATTGCACTTGATGCTAGTATTAAAAGTGAATCTATGGTAGACATTATTGCTGATAAAACAATGGCAACAAAGAGGGCAACCAAAACTGTTGGTAAAAAGCTTTCTGTAATCATACTTAAAACGTCTTCTCCATTGTTTCCTAGAACTGCTTCTGGATCTTGTCCTTCAGCAGTAAAATAGATTCTTGCTAAAATACCAATGGTTACTGCCGCTGCATCTGTAAGTAGCGTAAATGTTGTTGCTACCCATTTTCCTTTGTCTATTTCATTCTCATCTTTAATTGACATAAAACGAACATATACTTGTGGAGATCCAAGGAAACCTAATCCAATCATAGAGAATCCTAATATTGTAAAAAGATTCATCCATCCGTCTGAACTTCTTCCCATAATGTTTGTTAGGGTAGGATCTATGGCATTTAATCCTGCTGTAACTCCTGCTCCATGATCCATAGAGAACCAAACAACTACTGGCAATAAAACTAGACCAAAAAACATGAGTAATCCTTGAAATAAATCTGACCAAACTGCTGCGACAAAGCCACCAATAAAGATATAAGCGAGTACAATTAAAAAACCAATGATTGCTCCTAATTTATAATCAATCCCAAGCATAGATTTAAATGCAACTCCTGTAACATCTATTTGAGATGCTACATATATAACAATGAAAACAACTAAAATAGAAGCTGCTATGATTCGAAGTGTGTTTGTTGATGATTTGAAATGACTATTTAAATAATCTGGAATTGTAATGGCTCCATATGCATCTGATCTTTTTTTGAAGCGTTTTGCCATAAATTGCCAGGAAACAAAAACACCTAATAATTCTCCTATAACAACCCAATAAGCAGAATATCCTGCCATTGCTCCCATTCCTGTAAGCCCTATTAATAACCAACCAGATTCACCTGTTGCTCTTGCCGAAAAAGCAACTGCCCAAAAGCCCATTTTTTTTCCACCAACATAATAATCGCTCATGCTCTTTATTCTTTTGGAAGCGAATATTCCTATTAAAAATAATATTCCAACGTAAACAGCTAAAACTGCTATTTTAATTATAAAATCTTGGTTTTGCATGTGATTGCTTTTTGTGATTAGTTTTCAAGTAATTTGTATTTCTAAATTCTCTAAAAAAATCACAGAAGAATGAGTTTTTAAGATTTTCTAAATTAGTCAAATAAGGCGATATATTTTGTTTTTCATTTGTAATTGGTTGAAAATTGTTAAAAAATCAATTAAAACCTATTAATATGATTATATTAGCAGCATTGGGGTTTTTCATATAATGATTCCAATTTATTTAGTTGGATTTAGGGAATGGACCTTGGATTTGTACATTAAATGAACAAAAAAAAGCGAAACAATATTTTGAATTCTAAAGAATCAAGTTCAACAACACTTCAAACATTAGATGATTTTATAACAGCACTTTCAGAAGGAGAGAGGACGACTTACAATCACATAATACATTCAATTAAATTTCAAGCAAGCGATTTTGAAGAACACTCTTCATGGTCTAACGATTGCTATACTAGAAATTGTATTGTAGAGAATGAAAAATACGAACTCATTTTAATTTGTTGGTGTAAAGGTCATGAAACACCTATTCATGATCATGGTGGAGAAGAATGTTGGGTAAAGGTTATTGATGGTGAATTTAAAGAAACCATTTATAAACAAAATGAAGCTGGTGAGTTAAACCCTGTTAGAAGTTCTATATCTAAACCCAATGATGTTACCTATATGAAAGATTTTATGGGTTTTCATCGTTTAAAAAATATTGCTAATAAAAGAAGTATGTCTCTTCATTTATATGCAAAACCAATTAGAAACTGTAGCGTTTTTGATGAAAAATCTAAAATTTTTATCAATAGAGTGTTAGGATATGACACGGTTGCAGACTCAGTATTAAAATAATAAGAAAAAAATTGTATGTCTAGTATAAAAAAGGATTTAATCTTATTCAACGAATTAGTTGAAGCTTTACTTAACGAAGAAGAAAAAAATCCGGTAGCTGAACGAATTGAAGCAAATGAATTATATAATTCAATTGATCTTTCGTTAAATCAATCTCCAATGATTGATGATGCATTTAAAACGTTACTTGAAGAAGTATTGGTTTCTACTCCCAAAACTGCTACAAAGTTATTTTTTAATCAACTTTTTGGAGGTAGACAAAGCAAAGCCGTTTTAGGAGATTTATTGGCTGTTTTACTAAATAACAGCATGTATACATACAAAGTTGCGGGTCCGCAAGTTGGTATTGAGCAAGAAATTATTAGGCAATCTTGTAATTTAGTTGGTTATGGTTCTAATAGTAATGGTACATTTCCTACTGGAGGTTCTATGAGTAATTATATGGCTTTAATTATGGGACGTGATGCCAAAGATCCTGAATGTAGAGCTAACGGAATGTCTAAACCTTTGATTGTGTATACTTCTAAAGAATCTCATTATTCTAATGCTAAGAACGCAACTTTTGCTGGAATTGGGAAAAACAATATTCGTTATATTTCTGCGGATGCTAAAGGAAGAATGATTGCCGAAGATTTAGAAGCTCAGATAAAAGTAGACATACAAAATGGTGGAATTCCTACCTATGTAAATGCAACTGCTGGAACCACCGTTTTAGGTGCTTTTGACCCGATTGATAAAATTGCTGATATTTCTGAAAAGTATAATATGTGGCTTCATGTTGATGGTGCATATTGTGGGTCTGTAATTTTTAGCGAGAAATATAAACATTTGATAAAAGGTGTTGAAAGATCTAATTCTTTTAGTTACAATGCTCATAAAATGTTAGGAACTCCTTTAACATGCTCTATTATTTTAGTGAATGATAAAAAGCATTTGTATGATTCTTTTAGTAATGATGCTGATTATTTATACCAAACTGATGGTGACGATTTTAACTTAGGTAAAACTTCTTTTCAATGTGGAAGAAGAAATGATGCTTTAAAGTTTTGGACACTTTGGAAATCAATTGGAACTAAAGGTTTAGAGAAAATTGTTGATCAACAATTTGATTTGGCAACGATTGCTTTAGACTATATTAGAAACAATTCTGATTACAAATTATATAGTTTTGATGATTCTATTTCTATTTGTTTTAATTACAAAAATATAGACCCAACTGCTCTTTGTACTGCTTTATATGAAGAACAAATTACCGTGGTAGGTTTTGGTTCTTTTGATAATGAAACATTTATAAGACTAGTTACAATTAATGCTAATAACAAAAAAGTTGATATTCTAAACTTTTTTAAAGTGTTAGAAGCCTTCGTTGAGAAAACGCCGAATTTGACTAAAGTAGCGGAGATGAGTGTATAGAAAACCTGAGAGAGCTATGGTAATTAGTGGTACTTGTAGTTAACTTTATAAAGTATTATGGTTAGTACTTATTGTTATTAAAAACACTATTACCATATTATAACTTTTTAAGCAATAGTATTTCTGATGATTAAAATTTAAAGCTGAATTCTTTTTGGTCTTTATAAACAGTTTTATAAATAATGTTTACTCTTACTCCTCTAATTTTCGAGCCTTTTAATTTTACTAATAACTTTCTTTCTCCACTTGCTATAATTGTGTTAGCTCCATATTGAAAACTTTCCAGTCTGTTACTAATTTCACCAGAATCGTTTAAAAAATCTTCTAAAGAATTGTATGTTTTATTTTTATAGATATATGTTATTTTTTTAACAATTGCAGGTCCGAAACCTTGATTTGAAAACTTAACAGTTAATGTAGCGTTGGATTGGTCAAGATGATAATCAAGATATGGTTCTACAGAAAGCTTATTGTGTTTATGAGATATATTTATTTGCCATATTGAAACAAAAAGTGCTGATAATGCAATTAAGATTATTGCGTACTGAGATAATTTTTCTATGTTTATTTTTCTCATAATTTTATTAGATGTTTTGAGTATCTACGCTTTATTAATTTTTTTCGAATTTAGTCTAAAAGAATAAGTTGCCAAGAAACTCCATATTTATCTTCGCACCATCCGAATTTTTTACCAAACCCATAATCTCCCGAATCGTAGCTGTCTAGAGGAATCATTATTTTGCCTCCTTTTGAAGATAGTGTTTCGAATAAAGTTTGAATCTCATTTTCTGAGTTAGATTCAATTAAAATTGATACTCCTGGTGTAATTGACCATGCATGATTATAATTGTTTTCGGAAATCATATACTTAGTGCCATTTAATGTAAAGACCCCATGTTTTATAAGTTCTGGTGTTCCTCCTGCTTCTCCTTCTGAGTATTTTGTTAGATTTTTAATTTCTGAATTTGGAAAAATAGCGGTGTAAAATTTTATTGCCTCTTCTGCCTTTCCACATTGATCACCTACAAATGTTAGAAATGTTGTTGTTTTCATCTTTTTAATTTTAGTTCAAATTAAAATAATTAACTTACTTTTTAATAATAGTCTATAGCATATAATTGGAGGAGTCGTATTTTATACTGTTGAATGGCTTGACTATGTAGGTTTATTTTTGATATTTTATCTTTCGTTTGTTTTTTCGATACTTTTTTTTGTTTTTAAACACTCCATTGATTTTTTTAACCTCATAAGTCTTTTTTTCAATCCAGTTTCCTAGTTTGTCGTATTTGATTTCAATTTGATAATAGGTATTATCATTAGTATACCAATTTCTTGGGTAAAAAATATTATCACCAAATTTATTATAATCATTTAAGCTTTTTTTCTCATTATATATATAAGAAGTTTTTTCAGTTGTTTTTTTTCCAGAACGATTATAAACACTCCATTTTTTTGTATTCTCTTTATAGTTATATTTTGTTTTTTCGTATCCTATTAACTCTCCATATGAATTATATGTTTTTAAAGATATTTTGTTTTTTAAAGAATCATTTTCAATAACATCAAAGTCTATTAAATTGCCATTCTTCCCTCTTGTTTCTCTAGAAATTAAACCAGTTTTATCGAATTTATATTTTGTTGATTTAAATTGCCAGCCTACTAGGGGTACTTTATTTTTAAAGGATCTGTAAATCAAATTTCTATTTCTATTAAAAATAAAAACTAATTGAGCTTGTAATTTAAAATCTTTAAATCTTTTCTCTATAATTGTATCTAAATTTTTAGAAAAACTAATTGTAGATTGTTTAATTTCAGTCCCCTTTTTATTATAAAAAGTAGTAGTGTTTTTAATTAACTTTGGAGTCCCAAACGTTGTTATATAGCTTTTGTGAATTTTATTGTTATTTGATGCCTTTGTTTGAGCACTTACGTTGAAATTCAGTAAAATTAGAAGCGTTAAATTTATTATATATATCTTCATTTTTTCATATTAACTTCTAGTTTATTTTGTACATGTATTTTTAATACACCGAATATAATGTGGTGAAATTCTTACAATCTTTTAAACAAATATAACAAAAGACACAACATGTTAATCACTGATTTTCTATAGACTCTTGGATTATATAGTAACAATATTTTTAGTTTCTAAAATAGGCTTGTTTAAAAAACGTAATAGTAGTTGAGCTACAGCTACTGTATCACGTTCGCAATAATCAACAATACGAGGTAGGTTTTTTTCTTTATAATACACGTTGGCTACTTCGCTACCATCAATATCTTGTTTGGGTGAAGGAATGTCTAAAATAGCCGTTAATAATTTTAACGATGTATAATGTTTATAATCGCCAAACTTCCATAAGTCTAGGGTGTCTAAATGTGGTACTTCCCAAGGTTTTTTACCAAATAAGTTTAGTTTTTTCGGTAGCGGAACTCGGTTAATTATCATTCTACGTGCTATGTATGGAAAATCGAATTCTTTTCCATTATGTGCGCAGAGTAAATGTTTGTTGAGGTTAAAATGTTGGTCGAGTAAATTTTTAAAATCATTTAAAATTTTGGTTTCATCATCACCAAAAAAAGAAGTTACCCTTAACTGACTATCTTCTTTTTTGTTTACAAAATACCCGACTGAAATACAGATTATTTTTCCAAACTCAGCCCAAATACCTGCGCGATGATAAAAATCTTCTGCTCTAATTTCATCCTTACGCTGATACTGTGTTTTTAAAGCGAATAATTCTTTTTTTTCTTCAGATAATTCAGAAAATAATTCAACTTCAGGAACCGTTTCAATATCTAAAAACAAGATATTTTGGAGATTAATTTTATCTAGCATATTTTTAAGTATATAATCCGTGTATTAATAGAAGCTTAAAATAAAATAATAGGATTTTGAATAGGATAGGTAGGTAAAGATAAAAAAAACGTACAAAAACCGAACAAAAAGAAAAGAAGAATTTGTGTTTTACTGCTTATTTAAGCGAATGTTTATTAAAGATTAAATGAATGTTAAGTTAAGTAAGAGAGCGAACGATTTATAATTTTATGGTTACTTTTGGATAACACAATATAAAATGATCTATGAATACGAATGATATTAAAATTTTACTAGTTGATGATGAACCTGATATTTTAGAGATAGTAGGTTATAACTTAAAATCTGAAGGATATCAAGTTTTTACAGCGAATAACGGAATAGAAGCTGTTAAGACAGCAAAAAAAATACATCCACATTTAATATTATTAGATATTATGATGCCTGAAATGGATGGTATTGAAGCGTGTGAAAAGATTAGAAATATAAAACCGTTAGAAGATGTAATTATCTCTTTTTTAACAGCAAGAGGTGAAGATTATTCGCAAGTTGCAGGTTTTGATGCTGGTGCCGATGATTATATAACGAAGCCAGTTAAACCAAAGGTTTTGGTGAGTAAGGTGAAATCTTTATTAAGACGTTTAAAAACAGAAGGTGAAGTTGATACCACAACAAAAATTGGTGATATTGTTATTAATAGAGATGAGTATGTTGTGTTTAAAGGTGATAAAAAAATTGCCTTACCTAGAAAAGAATTTGAATTGTTTTCTTTGTTAACTTCGAAGCCTGGAAAAGTTTTTAAAAGAGAAGTTATTTTAGATAGCGTTTGGGGAAATGAAGTTGTTGTTGGTGGACGTACTATTGATGTACACATTAGAAAACTTAGAGAAAAAATTGGCGACGATTTTTTTAAAACAGTAAAAGGAGTTGGATATAAATTTGTTTTAGAAGGCTCAGAAAAATAAATTAAAACTTAAAATATTTATATAGATTGCTAACAAAGCAATCTATTTTTTTATAATGAAAAAAATTAAAAAAACATATAAATACGCACTTTGGTCGGCGTTGTATTCTACTTCAATATCTGTAATAATAGCTTTGTTATCGTATTTTCTTTTAATTAATTTATTAGGTATAGGTGCGGTTATTGTTTTTGGTCTTGTAATGTTTGTGATATCATTTTTTATTATTCAGTATAGGGCAGAATATTTTATATATCAGCGAGTTAAAAAACTATATGAAGACATTTCTATTTTAGATGTAAATGACTTAGAAAGAAAAAAAGTAACTACCGATGTTGAAGCCCTTACAAAAAGTGTACAAAAATATGTAGAAGGAAAAAGTGAGGAAATTGCATTATTAACACAAAGAGATTCTTTTCGTAGAGACTTTTTAGGGAATGTAGCACACGAATTAAAAACACCACTTTTTACTGTTCAAGGTTATATTTTAACTTTAATAGAGGGTGCTGCTGAAGATGAAGAAATACGTACAAAATATTTAAGTAGAGCCAATAAAGGAGTTGAAAGGTTAACTTCTATTATTAAAGATTTAGATATGATTGCTAAATTAGAAACTGAAGGAATGAAAATGAATATTGAAACTTTTAATATTCTAGAACTTATTCAAAATGTTTTTGATTTATTTGAAATGAAAGCTAAAAAGCGAAACATTGTTTTAGTGTTTGATCGAATTTATGAGTTTCCGCATTTTGTTAAAGGAGATGTTGAACGCATTGAGCAAGTGCTAATTAATTTGATAGTAAACTCTATAAAATATGGTAAAGTTGGTGGGGCTACTACTGTAAGTATTGAAGCATACAATCCAAATAAGTTTATTATTAAAATTTCTGACAATGGTGAGGGTATAAAACAAGAACATGTTTCTCGTTTATTTGAGCGTTTTTATCGTGTAGATCAAAGTCGTTCAAGAGAACAAGGAGGTTCTGGTTTAGGATTATCTATTGTAAAGCATATTATAGAAGCGCATAACGAAACCATTTTATTAAAAAGTGATTTTGGTAAAGGTTCTGAGTTTTCGTTTACCTTAGAAAAAGCAATGTAAAAAAGAAGGAGTTGATTTATCAACTCCTTCTTTTTTGTAATTTATATTAAATCGAACCCAATATCTTTACGATAGTTTATTTTATCGAAAGTTATTTTGTCAATGCTTTTGTATGATTTTTGAAGAGCTTCTTCAATAGAGTCTCCAAAAGAAGTAACTGCCATTACTCTACCTCCATTAGTTACCACATTACCATCTTTTTCTGTAGTTCCTGCATGAAAAACAATAGAATCTTCAACTGTATTAAATCCCGTTATCGCTTTCCCTTTTTCATAAGCTTCAGGATATCCTCCAGAAACTAACATTACAGTGGTAGCAGTTTGTGGTGTTACCTCATAAGATTTTTCATTTAAAGTTTGATTCGCAACTCCTTCGAATAAATCTACTAAATCAGATTCTATTCTAGGTAATACAACTTCCGTTTCAGGATCTCCCATACGAACATTGTATTCAACAACTGAAGGATTTCCGTTATCATTCATTAAACCAATAAAGATAAATCCACGGTAATCAATCCCGTCTTTTTGTAAGCCGTTTATTGTTGGTTTTACGACTAGTTCTTCTACTTTCTGTAAAAAGTCATCGGTAGCAAAAGGAACTGGAGAAATAGCCCCCATTCCGCCGGTATTTAGACCCGTATCACCTTCACCAATACGTTTATAATCTTTTGCAGAAGGTAATATTTTATAATTTTTTCCATCTGTTAAAACAAAAACAGAAAGCTCTATTCCTTTTAAAAATTCTTCAATAACTACAGTTGAAGATGCTGCTCCAAATTTTTGATTGGAAAGCATTTCTTCAAGTTCAACTTTTGCTTCTTCTAAATTGTTTAAAATTAAAACACCTTTACCAGCTGCTAAACCATCGGCTTTTAAAACATAAGGAGGTGCTAAAGTTTCTAAAAACTTTTTTCCTTGTGCTAAAGTTTCTGTTGTAAATGATTCATATTTAGCAGTAGGAATGTTATGTTTTATCATAAACTGCTTTGAAAAATCTTTACTTCCCTCTAACAAAGCGCCGTCTTTTTTAGGGCCAATTACTGGAATATTTTTTAGATCGTTATCTGCTAAAAAGAAATCGTGAATTCCTTCTACTAAAGGAGCTTCTGGTCCTACCACAACCATATTAATAGCCTGTTGTAAAACCGTTTCTTTTACTTGTTGAAAATTGGTTGGATTAATGTGAATGTTTGTAGCTATACTACTAGTTCCTGCGTTACCAGGCGCTACAAATAAGTTATTGATTTTAGTACTTTCAGAAAGCTTCTTTGCAAAGGCGTGCTCTCTACCACCTGATCCTAAAATTAGAATATTCATTTTGTGTGTTGTTGTGTTGTATTTGCAAATATAAAATAAGAAAAAAGGCTATTTAAAAAAATAGCCTTTTAATTGTTTAAAATATTTGTTCTAGTATTTTTTGCGTTATTGCATAGGTTGGTGTTACTCCACTCATACCCAAACCTCCAGAAGCAAGAGTTGCTCCAGTTTCTAGCGGATTATCTGAAGCATAATACGCATATCGTACTTTTATATCTTCTCTAACATTTCCTCTAATTTTAGAAGCCGATTGTATTGCTTTTTGATAATGCGCTCCTTCCATTTCTAAACCAATAACATTCCAAGTAGAATCGTGGAAGAATTTCAATAAGTCTTTGTTTTGTAATGAAGTCCCCAGTACACTTACCATGGCTCCATCAAAAACTTGAACTCCAAAACCTTCTAAATCTTCTTTGGTTAATTCATTTTTAAAAGGATAATTATCTGCAGTACCTTCAAAAATATGTGAAGAAGGAATCATAATATCTCCTTTACCACCTTCTAAAATACCTGCTTTACCCATTATTGAAACTGAAACTACATCTAAATGAATAGATTTATTTCCTGTTTTATATGGTTTTAACAATTCGTCCATAGTTTCATATGCTTGTTCTCCAAATGCATAATCCATTACAATAATTACTGGTTTTTCTCCAGTTGAATTTATTTTTTCAAAAGATGTTGTATCAAAGTCTATTTTTTCTGTATCAATAACTTGAACATTAATATTAGTACCTGATGTATCTTTAATGTAGATTAATCCGTTTTCTGAAGCATGGTTTTTAACAGCCTTTTGTAAAGGTTGACTGTTTGCATTACTTAATACTTCAAAAAGCTCAAAACCTTTATGCTTTTTCACCTCATTTGGCAAAGCATTTTGAGCATAAATACTATTCATTACACTGTGCATGTTTGCACTAATAATATGTATAGGACGTTCTATTAAACTATTCTCTAAAAGAACTTCTTTTATGTTGTTAGCCCATATTTCACCATAAAAATGGTGTCCAATTTCTTCTATTAATACAGAACTAAATTTTACTGATCGTTTTTGCTCGTATATTTCTTCATTTATTGCTAGTTTTCCTAACCAATAAATTAAATGAAAAAATCTATTAGGATTTTCTTTGGTTGCAAAAGTGTTATACGCATCATACACTTCGTCGTAAGTTCTTCCTAAAATGTTTCCTAGATGTACAACAATTACATCTTTTTCTTCATCGCTAATTGTTTTATTATTTAAAACAATGTCTTCTAATTGCACCCATTCTCTAATAAAACTTTCTCCGTTATTAATAATTACACGGTCTTTAATTTTATGAGACTCTATAAATAAGAAAGTAAGATGGGTAAGAATATCATAAATTTCTGAACGGCCACGCGTAATTTCAATATTCATTTGATCCTTATCAATACGATAGCAATTTCTTCTTCTTTTAGGAGGAACTATTGCTTTGAATTTTGAATTTCTATAGCCTTCATCTGCAGTTAAATAGATGAATTGACATTCTTCAATCCCTTCTGGTAATCGCTCAATAATATAAACCAAACCATTTAATTCGGTTTTATTTTCAGCAATTGATCCGTAAATCTCAGGGCGTAATTGCAATAAGGATTTACGTAGTGTTTCTCCAGAAACTCCCATTGGCTTATAAAATCCACGACTAAATAAATGACGCATCGAAATGTATAACTTTTCAATGGCATTGGTAGATTCTTGTGCTCTGGTACGTTCTTTATGATTAGGTTTAGACATATATTTTTTTAAAAGGCAAAGATACAAATTATGTTACGGATGTTATTTGGTTAAAATAGCATCGTATTTTTTCTGATTCTTTAATAAGTTAACTGCTTTATTTATAGTTGCATCATTTTTAAGTTGATGTTTAAACATTCCTTCTTGATAAGAATATCTTTTTACTATTTCGTTTTGTATTTTAGTAGATAAAACATCTTCATTTAAGGCTATTTTTTGAACTTTTTCTTTTTTCAATTGTTGAAGAATAGTGTTGTATTCAGCAGAAAATGTTTTATTATTATTTACTGAAGCATATGCTTTTTTGAAAAGTTTTTCGCTCTCAGTTACAAAAGAAGTGTCTTTTCTAAGTAAGTAGTTTTTAAACGTATTAAAGTCAGCAGATTTAAAGCTGTAGTTTTCGGTAGAAAAATTAGGGTTTTTATTGGTGAAATCTGTAGCGAAATTAAATATTGCTTTCGACTTTAAGAGTTTTTTTGTCTCTTCAGATTTTTTTGATAAATCTATTTTTACATCAGGAGTTACACCACCTCCATCGTATACTGTACGACCGTTTTTTGTAGTAAATGTATTTACGGTACCATCAGAAAATTTTGGAACTTCTCCAGTTTTAGAATCTCTATTAGCATAATCTAATTCTTGAATACAACGTCCACTTGGAGTATAGTATTTAGAAATTGTTGCTTTCATTTGAGTTCCGTAATTTAAGGTAAAATACCTTTGAACTAAACCTTTACCAAAAGAACGTTCGCCCATAATTACTGCACGATCGTAATCTTGTAACGCACCAGATACAATTTCTGAAGCTGATGCTGAACGGTCGTTTATTAAAACAATAATTGGAATTTGAGCATCTAAAGGTTCTCTGTTTGTTTTATAAGTTCTACTGTTTTTTTTGATTTTTCCACGAGTGTCTACAACTTTTAATCCTTTTGGAATAAATAAATTAGTAATATTTACAGCATCGAATAGAGAACCACCTGGATTGCTACGTAAATCGAACACTAATTTTTTCATTCCTCTTTCTTTTAACTTGTTAAAAGCTTTGGAAACACCTTCAGTAGCTTTTTGATTTGTAAATCGAGTTAAAATAATATAACCAGTTTCATCATCAATCATATCGTAAAAAGGGACTGGGTTTACAATAACTTTATCTAGTTTTAAAGTAATATCTTGAGCCTTGTTATTTCTATTAATAATTAATGAAAGCTCTTTGTTAGGTGTTCCTTTTAATAATTGTGAGTATTGACTTTTTTCTAATTCAGATAATTTTTGTCCATTTACATTGGTAATAATATCTCCAGTTTTTAAACCTGCTTTGTCTGCAGAAAAATCTTTATAAACTTCAGCAATAACAATTCCTTGTTTTGTGTAAAAAGTTGAAATTCCAATACCACCGTATTCTCCTTCTCTACGAATACGTGCATCTTCAACGTCTTGCTCGTTGTAAAAATTGGTATATGGGTCTAAATTTTTTAAGGTATTTTTAATTGCTTTATCGGTTAAATCTCCAGGATTAATTTCATCGATATAATTAATATTTAATTCCTTAAATAAGTTATTGTATATCTCTATTTGTTTTGCAATCTCAAAAAAACGAGATTGAAACGAGAATAAAAGTGAGATAATAACGAGTGAACCAAAAAAAAGTATTTTTTTATTTTTCATCTTTGGTGGTTTCTGCTATAAAAAGCGTTAGTAATTTCTTCATTTTATGCTCAAGATCGACATATTTCCATTCATCTCTTGCAATATAAGAAATCATAAACACATAAGGTTTATCTACCCCATCGTAAACTGTATATTTTTCTTTCCGATAAGTCTCCCGTAATAAGCGCTTTATTCTATTTCTATCAACAGCTTTTTTGAAATTTCTTTTAGGAACAGACACTCCTACTTGAACAGGGAATTTTGAAGTATGCTCGGTTTGTATATATACCATTCGAAGTGGGAATACTTTTATAGATTTTCCTTCTTCGTATAGTTTACCTAATAACTTTTTGCTTTTTAAACGTTCTTGCTCTCCTAGTGTAAATTTCATCTATTACAAACATACATAAACCTATACTAAAAACCATTTTTTTGAGTATTTTTGAGTCAATACTTTTAAATAAAAACCAGGATAATCAATTTATCAATCATCAACATATAAAAAGTGAGTAATTAACTTTAAAAGAAACTTATGAAACCCGATTTATTTCAAGCTCCTGATTATTATCAAGCTGATGATTTGTTAACAGATGAACATAAACTTGTTCGTGATACCGCCCGTGAATGGGTAAAGAAAAATTTATCTCCAATTATTGAAGATGCTGCTCAAGAAGCAAAATTTCCAACTCAACTAATAAATGGTTTAGCAGAAGTTGGTGCTTTTGGTTCGTATATACCTGAAGCATATGGAGGTGCTGGATTAGACCAGATATCCTATGGATTAATTATGCAAGAATTAGAACGTGGTGATAGTGGTATTCGATCTGCTGCCTCGGTACAATCTTCTTTAGTAATGGGCCCTATTTTTAATTATGGAAATGAAACCCAGCGAAAAAAATACTTGCCAAAACTAGCTTCTGGTGAATGGATGGGAAGTTTTGGATTAACTGAGCCAAACCATGGATCTAATCCTGGAGGAATGGAAACCAAGTTTAAGGATATGGGAGACCATTATTTATTGAATGGTGCAAAAATGTGGATTTCGAATGCACCTATTTGTGATGTAGCCGTGGTTTGGGCAAAAAATGAAGAAGGTCGTATTCATGGTTTAATTGTGGAAAGAGGAATGGAAGGTTTTTCTACACCAGAAACACATAACAAATGGTCGTTAAGAGCTTCTATTACAGGAGAGCTTATTTTTGATAATGTTAAAGTGCCAAAAGAAAATTTATTACCCAATAAATCAGGATTAGGAGCACCTTTGTTATGTTTAGATTCTGCTCGTTATGGTATTGCTTGGGGTGCTATTGGTGCCGCTATGGATTGTTATGATACTGCTTTGCGCTATGCTAAAGAGCGTACACAATTTGGTAAACCAATAGGTCAATTTCAGTTGCAACAAAAAAAATTAGCTGAGATGATTACAGAAATAACCAAAGCACAGTTATTAACATGGCGATTGGGAGTTTTAAAAAATGAAGGTCGTGCAACTTCTGCGCAAATATCAATGGCTAAAAGAAATAATGTAGACATGGCTATAAAAATAGCTAGAGAAGCAAGACAAATTTTAGGAGCTATGGGAATATCAGGAGAATATTCTATAATGAGACACGCTATGAATTTAGAAAGTGTAATTACTTATGAAGGAACACATGATGTTCATTTATTAATTACTGGCTTAGATATTACAGGCTTAAATGCTTTTAAATAAGAAGAAATGCTCTTGAGTTAAACCACCAACACATCAATAAGAGCACTTCTTCTAAATCAACTATTAAAAACTAAAGATACAATCTACTTTACTCCTTTTTCTTACCACTATTTATAAGGATTAAAAGAGTAGCAACTAATCCTAAACAAACAAGTCCAAAAATGGCTATCATAATTGTGCCGTTTGTCCAAGAAACTAAAGGAATATTAATCAATTGTATCATTTTATTTACTTTACTCCAAAAATAGTAGTATCTATTTGTTTAAAACATGATTTTTATCAGGGTTTGAATATTTTGGAATAATATTGAAAAACTTAGATGTAATGAAAGAATGAAGAACCCTTATTGGTTTTGTTTTTTAGAAAAAAAAGCTTTAGATTTTATTATGAAGTCATTTTTTGTTTCACCTTCATGAGCTCCATGCGATACATTTGGTAATATCCAAAGGTCAGATTTAGGTAGGTTTTTTTTAACACGAACAACTTCTTCAAAATCCATACCTTCATCGTCGTCACCTATTATAATTAATACCTCAGGTTTTATACTTTGTAATTCTTTATTACTTAACCTAACTGTATAGTTTTTAAACTGATTCATCATTCCTTTTATCTGCTCATCTCCTTCATGAGATGTCTTGAGCCAAGGAAAATTATTTCTGTTTTCAAAAGTAAAAGCTTTTAAATACTCAGGGAAATCATGAATTGTCCATGTTCCTACTGCACCTATTGTTATCATAGATTTTAGTATCGATGGATTAATTAAAGCTAATTGATAGAGAATATCTCCACCAAAACTAAACCCAATGGCTTTAATTTGTTTTAAACCTAGGTGTCGAATTAAAGAATTGAGGTCTTGAGCAACAGATTTTATAGACATTTCTTGCTTAAAAGGTTCTGATTTTCCGTGTCCAGTTAAATCAATTAAATAGACTTCATATTTACTTTCATAATCTTTAACATACTCTTTCCAAGATTTAGATGATTGAGTGTAACCATGTAAAAGAAATAAGGGCTCTCCTTTCCCATAAACTTCATAATAGATTTTTTAGGTGTTTGAGATAAAAGAGTAGTTGACATCAAAAGAATAATTAGTGCTATGGTAATTTTTTTCATTGTAGTTATCAATAATAAACTTAAGTTTTAAACTTAGTATCTAAGCCATCAATACTAGTTTGGTTTCTGTCTTTCCAGTATTGTTCAATATTATCTTGTCCTTTTTCTTCTGCCCAGTCTAATAATTGATTTCGTTCTTCTTTATATTCATAAAAAGGAATAGACATACCACATGAAGTTTGAACACTTTCAATAGTAATATCAAATATTTGTCGTGTTCCAGTAAGGTTAGGAAATTGAGTAATTAAAGAATTCCATTCAGTATCGTTTGGTAATATTTCTTTCGCTTTTCCGTATATGCGTAAAATATTAGGAGCGCCTTCAAATGCACAAAACATAATAGTTATTCTATTATTGTCTAATAAGTGTGCTGAGGTTTCATTTCCACTACCAGTAACACTTAGCCAAGCAACTCGGTTTTCGTTTAACACACGAAAAGAATCCATTCCTTTAGGGGATAAATTAATACGTCCATTTTTAGGTGCAGTTGCTACAAAAAAAACTTTTTGTGCTTCTATAAACTTCTGAATTCTTGAAGTAATTTTATCGTAAAATTTTGCCATTTATTCGTTTTTAATCTATCCAGTCTTTAGTGCGTTCTACAGCTTTTTGCCACTTTTTATAAAGTTTTTCTCTTTTTTCTAAAGTAAAATTAGGAGAAAAGGTATTGTTAATTTTTCTTCTATTTAAAATATCTTCTTGTTTCCAAAGTCCAACACAAATACCTGCTAAATAAGCGGCACCCATAACAGTAGTTTCAATAATTTCAGGTCGTTCAACTTTAGTGTTTAAGATATCTGATTGAAATTGCATTAAATAGTCATTAGCGCAAGCACCACCATCTACTTTTAAAGATGTTAATTTAACCTCACTATCTTTTTGCATGACATCTAAAATATCTTTAGTTTGGTAAGCAAGAGCATCTAAAGTTGCTTTTATTAGGTGGTTTTTACCAGTGTCGCGAGTTAAACCAAAAACTGCTCCCCGAGCGTACATATCCCAATATGGAGCTCCTAAACCAGCAAAAGCAGGGACTACATATACAGGGTTTTCTCCATCTATACTTTTAGCTAAGGCTTCACTTTCTTTAGCGTTATTAATTATTTGTAAACCATCACGTAGCCATTGAATAGCAGATCCGGCAACAAATACGCTACCTTCTAGAGCATAATGTATTTTATTGTCTAAGCCCCAGGCAATTGTAGTTAATAAACCGTTTTTAGAAAACTCAAGGTTTTCACCAGTATTCATTAACATAAAACAACCAGTACCGTAAGTGTTTTTTGCTTCACCTTTATTAAAACAAGCTTGCCCGAAAAGTGCAGCTTGCTGATCGCCTGCAATTCCTGCAATAGGAATTAGGTGTCCTTCCAATTCGTAGTTTCCAAAATAATGTGAAGAGGGTTTTACTTGAGGAAGCATTGAGTTAGGGATACTTAATGCTGATAACAGCTTTTTATCCCAACACAAATTTTTAATATCATATAACATGGTACGTGAAGCATTACTATAATCGGTAGCATGTATTTCACCTTTTGTTAAATTCCAAAGTAGCCAAGTATCAATAGTTCCAAAAAGTAAGTTTCCTTTTTCGGCTTCAAGTTTAGCACCTTCTACATTGTTTAAAATCCAATTAATTTTTGTAGCAGAAAAATAACTATCAATAACTAATCCTGTAGTTTTTCGAACATGACTTTCTAAGTTTTTCTCTTTTAATTGCTCACAAATATTAGCGGTTCGTTTGTCTTGCCAAACAATAGCATTGTATATAGGTTTTCCCGTAATTTTATTCCATACTACAGTAGTTTCTCTTTGGTTGGTAATACCAATACCAGCAATTTCTGAAGGATGAATATTTGCTTTTTGAATTACTTTTTTTAATGTAGAAAGTTGAGTTTTTAAAATTTCTTCAGCATCGTGTTCTACCCAACCCGGTTGTGGGAAAATTTGTGTAAACTCTTGTTGATTCATTGCAACAATTTCTCCTAATTCGTTTATTAATACCGAACGAGAACTAGTGGTACCTTGATCTAATGCAAGAATATATTTTGCCATTTAAAACTATTAATGAATAAATTAAAACAGCAATTTACAATTTAAAATTAGGCAAATAAAAAACCTCCTTGATAATTTTATCAAGAAGGTTTTTATCCCTTAGTTAATTACTACTAGTGTCTTAAAGCATAACTAGCTCCTTTACCGAATTCTGATAAAGTTGATAAAAATCCTTTTAGAACTTCTGCAGTCTTTGTTTGTAAAAATTTCCCCATTTTTTACTGGTTTTAATAATTCCCCTTAATGTTTTGTTCAAAAGAACATTACAAATGTATGATAGATGTTTTGTTTTAAAAAGGGGATAACCGCAGTGTAAAATGCAATTTTCCGAAGTTATATGTTTGATAGTAAATTGTTTAAATAAAAAAAACCTTTCAGATAGATCTGAAAGGTTTAGTTTTTCCCCTTAAATATCGCTTTTCAATATGAGTTGAAATTCGATGTTACAAATATACAAGAGGTTTTTGTTATAATAAAAGGGATTACTGTAAAAAAAAAGGTGAATTTCCGCAAGAAAAAGATAGTTGAATATTCCATGAGTTATTAGCATAAAAAAACCTTCTAGATAAATTCTAGAAGGTTTAGTTTTTCCCCTTTAAATATCGTTTTTTCGTTATGAGACGAAATTAGATGCTACAAATGTACTTTAGGATTTTGTTTATTAAAAAGGGATTGCTGCAATAATTAATGTGGATTTCCGCAAGAGTGCATAAAAATTGATATTTCTAAAATAGTAAAGTTGTTTGCATAAAAAAACCTTCTAGATAAATTCTAGAAGGTTTAGTTTTTCCCCTTTAAATATCGTTTTTTCGTTATGAGACGAAATTAGATGCTACAAATGTACTTTAGGATTTTGTTTATTAAAAAGGGATTGCTGCAATAATTAATGTGGATTTCCGCAAGAGTGCGTAAAATTGATATTTTTAAATTAGCAAAATTATTAGTATAAAAAAACCTTCTAGATAAATTCTAGAAGGTTTAGTTTTTCCCCTTTAAATATCGTTTTTCGTTATGAGACGAAATTAGATGCTACAAATGTACTTTAGGACTTTGTTTATTAAAAAGGGATTGCTGCAATAATTAATGTGGATTTCCGCAAGAGTGCATAAAAATTGATATTTCTAAAATAGTAAAGTTGTTTGCATAAAAAAACCTTCTAGATAAATTCTAGAAGGTTTAGTTTTTCCCCTTTAAATATCGTTTTTTCGTTATGAGACGAAATTAGATGCTACAAATGTACTTTAGGATTTTGTTTATTAAAAAGGGATTACTGCAATAATTAATGTGGATTTCCGCAAGAGTGCGTAAAATTGATATTTCTAAATTAGCAAAGTTGTTAGCATAAAAAAACCTTCTAGATTAACTCTAGAAGGTTTAGTTTTTCCCCTTAAATATCGCTTTTCAATATGAGTTGAAATTCGATGTTACAAATATACAAGAGGTTTTTGTTATAGTAAAAGGGATTAACGAAAAAAAAAGTGTGGTTTTCCGCAGTTAATTAAAATCGGATTTTATACAAAAAAACAAACCTTTCAGATTAGAATCCGAAAGGTTTGTTTTTTTTCCTTTTTTCAGAATTTTCCCCAAGAGTAGTTTAATTCTGATACAAAGATATTGCTAGTGTCTTAACTATAAAAATGGATTTCCGCAGTAAAAAATGTGGATTTCCGCAAAATTTAATCTAATATACCTAATTCCTTAGCTTTCAGTACTAAATCGGTATTGTTATTCGCTTGTAAATCGGTACGAAGCTTTGCTAATTTACTTTCTATTGAACGTACTTTTATTGCAGAGCCATCTCTTTTTTTAATGAGCCCTTCTAAATTACCAATCTTAGCGTGCTTTGGTAATTCCTTTAAAATTTGAATTGCTACTTCATCCATTTGAATTTCTATTAAAGCTCTTTTTAAGAGTTTTTGGTGAATTTCATGGGTATAATATATTTCGCCTTTTACTATTTTTTGAATAGCAAAGGTTAACTCATCTGTGCTACAATTTCCTTTTAATATGTATGCTGATGGATTTAAGTTATGAATTACATTAAACACTCTATTGGTTTCTGAGTGTCCAGTAATAACTCCCATTTTAATATTAATTTTTTCTTGTTGAAGTGCTTTTATCAAAGATTCTCCACCATCGAGTGTGTTATTTTCATGATGGTTATCGAAGCTTAAATCGGTAAAAACAATATGAAAAGGATTACTATTAAGACTTGTTTTTATTTTTGAAAAAGCTTCGTCGCAAGAATTAGCTGTTTCTATTTCTAAATTGTCAATATCTTTTAAGTAAGAGAGTATTCCTTCAATTATTAATTGATGATCATCAACTAGGAGTATTTTTGTTAGTCCAGGCATTTAAGGGTATTTGAATATTAGTTTTGGTACCGCTACCTATTTCACTACTAATGTTTAAAGTCCCATTTAAGTCTTCAACACGTTCCTGAAGGTTGCGTAAACCTATTCCTTTTTTACTGATTTTAGTATCAAAACCGATGCCATTATCAGTAATATTCAAAAGTACATAATTTTTCTGTACAGTAAGGTTAATAATTATTTTACTCGCCTGCGCATATTTTTTACAGTTTTGTATGCTTTCTCTAATGCCTAAATAGAGTAAACGTTTTATAGCATCATTTATATATTGCCATTCACATTCATGCAATCCATTAACCGATATTTTAAAATCGAGTTCAAAATAATCGCTTACTAAATTAATTATTTGGTCTTTAAAAGAAACTTCGTCAAAACTTACACTACTTAATTGATGTGATAAATTACGAACGTTTTCTTTTACATTATTTAGTTTTTGGGCTTCTTCTACTAAATTAGATTTCTCTAATTTGTTATGGAGCATGCGTAAATCTCCAGCAACTTCATCGTGTAAAGATTTTGCAATTTGTTGGCGTTCGTTTTCCCTAGCTTCAGCAGCCTCTAATTGTGCTTGGTATAAAAGCTTTCTTCTTCTTTGTAAAAAGAAAGTAATACTTAAAATTAATAATAATAATACACTGGCAGCCGCTAACCAACCAATGGTTTGCTGTTGTTTATGGTAGGCTATTTGCGCTTGTTTTTTCTCGTTTTCAGATTTTAAAACCGTATTTTCTTTTTCTTTTTTACTGGTTTCGTATCTAATTTTTGCAAATTGATTTTTTAACAGACGTTCTTTTTGAAATAAACTGTCATTAAGTATAATATATTCTTCTAAGTATTGTTTTGATTGTTTACCTATTGTAAGGTCTGAAAGATTTTTTAAAGCTTCTAGCCAACGATTATTATTTTGAGTTTGTTTGGCATATTTTAAAGCTTCTTTAGAATGGTATTCAGCTTTTTTATTTTGTTTAAGGTCTTTGTAGTAATTAGAAATGTTTATGTGTGTTGTGCTTGCTCCACTAAGGTTATTTAACCTTTTTTTAATAGCTAATACTTCATTGTATTGTTGAAAAACTTTTTCTTTTTTCTCTAAAGAATAATTACTAAAAGCTAAATTTTCTAATAATAAAGCATATTGTCTAGGGTGTTTTTTTTTAATACTATCAAAAGCTAACCCTTTTTTGAAGTAAGAAATGGCTTTTTTATGCTTTTTTTTATTCTGATATAAGAGACCTAAATTATTTGTTATGTATAAGAAATCAAGTGCTTTCCTATTGTTGACAAGAAGTGATTTGTTTATTTTTAAAGCTTTTTTATAATAAGTTTCAGCTTCTTTCTTTTTTAATTCACTAGATGTTAGGCCTAGTAAATTATATAGAGAAATTAAATATTTATTTGGTTTAATGGGCTCTAAATATTGTAAGGCTTCTATAGAGTTAATTTCTGAACCTAAATAATCTTTTGCCTCTCTTTGTAATATAGCCATACTTAACAAACGCCTACCAACTTCTAAAGAGTCACCTGTTTTTTTAGAAATGTTTTTAGATTGATGGTAATAATAATATGCACTGTCTTTTTTATATTTTAATTCAAAAAACATTGCTTTATATTGATAGTGTTTCGCTAATAATATAGAATTTGCCTCTTTTTTGTAAAGAGATAAAAGATTTTTGTGTGATTTTTTTAAAGTAGCAGTATCATTTTCAAAAAAGGCAGATAAACCAATTTCGAGTATTTTTAGTTTATCATTCTTAGGAATAGAATCAATTTCTTGACTATAAGTGAGATTTATAAAGTAAATAAAAAAGAAAAGGAATCTCATTGTTAAGTATTGAAGTAAAAAAACATAAAACCCTTAATCTAAATAAAAGAATTAAGAGTTTTATTTTAAATAGTTTTATCCATTTCCACCAGTAGTACCACCATCACCACCACCAGTGTCAGTTCCGGTATTTCCACCACCGTTAGTAGTTAATCCACCGGCATCTCCGCCTCCACGGTTTAATTTTATTGTTGTTTTCTGAGAGTCTTTGTTTTCCATATTATAAGAATGTTTAGATTACTTTTTGTGGGGGGATAATTAAAGTCTCTAAATTAAGGGGTTTCAAGCAGAATGACAAACAAAAAAACTAGTTTTTATTTATTCTTCCTTGAGGTTACACTTGTCATTGCGAATTTTAGTGAAGTAATTTGTTGTTTTTGAGTTCACTTCGTCATTGCGAACGAGAGTGAAGCAATCTATTATCTGAGAGTTTTGAATAGTGAGATTACTTCGTCATTCTTCCTCGTAATGACGTTAAATATTAAATAACCAATTTTCAGATAAATCTAACCAATTAGGATTTTCTTTATTTATTAAATCCTCTTTCTTTTTTCTATTTCCAGATTTTAATTGCTTTTCTCTACTTATAGCATCGTTCATTGTAGAAAATTGTTCGTAATAGATAAGTTTGTTACAATTGTATTTGTAAGAAAATCCTTCATATTTCCCATTTTTATGTTCGTAGATTCTTTTATTTAGGTTTGAAGTGACTCCGATATAAATAACTGTATTGTTTTTATTTGTTAAAAAGTAAACAGATGGATTTTTCATATGATGAATTTACGAAAACCTTATGTATTATTAGTCGTCATTGCGAAATATGAAGCAATCTGCTAATTATGAGTTTTGAATGAGAAGATTCCCTCTCGTAATGACGCGTTGGTTACGAAGAAACTTTATTAAATAAGTCCCAAAGAACAACTCCGCAACTCACAGAAATATTTAAAGAATGTTTGGTGCCTAATTGTGGGATTTCAATACAAAAATTGGAAGCTGAAACAACTTCTTGTTGTACACCTTTTACCTCATTTCCCATTACCACAGCATATTTTTGGTTTGCTTCAGGTGTAAATTCATTTAACATAGTGCTGTTTTCAGCTTGTTCAATGGCTAAAACCTTCACCTTGTCTTTTTTTAATGATTCAATTAAATCAATAGTGTTTTCTACATACTCCCAAGCAACAGATTCGGTAGCTCCCAAAGCCGTTTTATGAATTTCTTTGTTAGGAGGTGTAGCGGTAATACCACACAAATAAATTTTTTCAATTAAAAAAGCATCCGAAGTTCTAAAAACAGAGCCTATGTTGTTTAAACTTCTAATATTATCTAATACAACAATAATTGGTGTTTTTTTGGTTTGTTTAAACTCGTCAACCGAAATTCTACCTAACTCATTATTCTTTAGTTTTCTCATAAAAAATGTTAACTTTAAAATCGAATATTTATCTTCGCAAAACTAATTGAAAAAATCTAGAAACTTGGCAAAAGCAAAGGCAAAAAAGGTGACTCCATTAATGAAACAATACAATGGAATTAAAATTAAATATCCGGATGCTATGTTACTTTTTAGGGTAGGTGATTTTTATGAAACCTTTGGAGAAGATGCAGTAAAAGCATCGAAAGTTTTAGGGATAATTCTAACAAAAAGAGGAGCAGGAAGCGAAAGTGAAACTGCTTTGGCGGGTTTTCCACATCATTCGTTAAATACGTATTTACCAAAATTGGTAAAATCTGGTTTACGTGTTGCAATTTGCGATCAGTTAGAAGACCCTAAAATGACTAAAACCATTGTAAAGCGTGGGGTTACCGAATTGGTTACTCCAGGTGTTGCTTTAAATGATGAAGTGCTACAATCAAAATCAAATAATTTTTTAGCTGCAGTACACTTTGGTAAAAAGTTATTAGGTGTTTCTTTTTTAGATGTTTCTACGGGTGAGTTTCTAATTGCACAAGGAAACGAAGAATATATAGACAAGCTTTTACAAAACTTTACACCTAGTGAAGTTTTAGTTGAGAAAAAATACAAACAGCGATTTTTAGAATTATTTACGAATCGTTTTCATACTTTTTATTTAGATGATTGGGTTTTTCAAAAAGAATATGGAAGTGAATTATTAAGCAATCATTTTAAAGTTAAAAATTTAAAAGGATTTGGTGTTGAAGAATTAGAATATGGTATTGTTGCTGGAGGTGCTGCGATGTATTATTTATCGGAAACACAACATAATAAAATAGAGCACATACAATCTATTAGTAGAATTGCTGAAGATAATTATGTTTGGATGGACCGTTTTACAGTGAAAAACTTAGAATTGTATGGCGGTAATTCTGTAAACTCAGTTTCTTTATTAGATGTTATAGATAAAACAATTTCTCCAATGGGAGGAAGGTTGTTAAAACGTTGGCTAGCCTTACCATTAAAAGATTTGGAGCAAATTAAGCAACGTCATGAAATAGTAAAGTTTTTAATTGATAGTGATGCTTTTCTTGAAACTGTTTCATATCAGTTAAAACAAGTTTCAGATATTGAGCGTTTAATATCGAAGGTAGCAACAGGTAAAGTATCGCCACGAGAGGTAATTTTATTAAAAAACTCGTTAAAGGCAATTTTACCAATAAAAGAAGCTGCTGAGAAAAGTAAAAATAAAACAGTTAAAGAAATAGGAAATCAATTACACGATTGTAAGTTGTTGATTGATAAAATTATTGAAACTGTTTTAGAAGAAGCGCCTGTAAATATTAATAAAGGAAATGCAATTGCTAGCGGTGTTTCTAGTGAATTAGATGAGTTAAGAAATATATCTAATTCTGGTAAAGAATATTTAGATAGCATGTTGGCTCGTGAAACTGAAAGAACAGGAATTACGAGTTTAAAAATTGCATTTAATAATGTTTTTGGATATTATATTGAAGTTCGAAACACGCATAAAGATAAAGTGCCTGAAGAATGGATTCGTAAACAAACGTTGGTAAATGCCGAACGTTATATTACTGAAGAGTTAAAAGAATACGAAGCAAAAATATTAGGTGCTGAAGAAAAAATACAACAAATTGAAGTTGAGATTTTTGCAAAACTAGTTCAGTTTATTATTGATTTTGTAAAACCTGTACAACAAAACGCACAGAACATTGCTAAAATAGATGTGTTATTATCGTTTGCAACCTTGGCAATGGATAATAATTATGTACGTCCTTTAATGGATAATACTACAGATCTTGAAATAAAAAATGGTCGTCATCCAGTAATTGAGAAACAATTGCCAATAGGTGAAGAGTACATTGCAAATGATGTTGTTTTAAATTGTAATCAGCAACAAATAATTATGATTACTGGTCCTAATATGTCGGGTAAATCGGCAATATTACGTCAAACAGCATTGATTGTTTTATTAGCTCAAATGGGAAGTTATATTCCAGCTCAAAATGCTAGAATTGGTATTGTAGATAAAATTTTTACTAGAGTAGGTGCCAGTGATAATATCTCAATGGGAGAATCTACCTTTATGGTTGAGATGAATGAAACTGCGTCTATTTTAAATAATATTTCTGATCGTAGTTTGGTTTTATTAGATGAAATTGGGCGTGGAACTTCTACCTATGACGGTATTTCTATTGCTTGGGCTATTGCCGAATATTTACATGAACATCCAGCAAAAGGAAAAACATTGTTTGCTACGCACTATCATGAGTTAAATGAAATGACTACTACTTTTGAACGTATTAAAAACTTTAATGTATCTGTAAAAGAATTAGATAGTAGTATTATTTTCTTACGCAAATTAGTTGCAGGAGGTAGTAATCATAGTTTTGGTATTCATGTAGCAAAATTGGCAGGAATGCCAAATATGGTAATACATAGAGCGCAGAAAATATTAAAGCAATTAGAAGAAAATCATGCGCACAAAGAGGTAAAAGAAACGTTAAAAGAAACACAGCATGAAGAAATGCAAATGAGCTTTTTTCAATTAGATGATCCTTTGTTAGAAGATATTCGAGAAGAAATTCTAGCTACAAATATTGATACGCTTACACCTATTGAAGCATTAATGAAGTTGAATGAAATTAAGCGAATGTTGGTAAAGAAATAAAATAAAAAAGGAAGTTTTAAACTTCCTTTTTTATTTTAATGTATTTTGAAAAATAATCAATAAACCATTTTAAGTCGTTATGCAAATATTGTTCATTTTCATCATCAAAAGCTAAAATTTTATGTTGATTATTATCTGTATCTACTAAAAGTAAAATACCTTCATAAGTGTCTTCAGAAATTTCATTCATGCTATACTTAAACTCTCTAGTGTTATTAAGGTCAAACCTTTTTTGAAAAGTATTGTCTTCGAAAAAAATAGCATTATCACTTAACCTTTTAAGAGCTGAATTATTTTTTTTCTTTGAAATATAACGTTTTGAGTAAAATAAAAATGATCCTCCCATTAGGAATAAGAAGGTTATTATTTTTCCACTAAAAAAAGAATAATTAATAACAAAATATAAAATTACTAAGAAACTTATTAGAGGTAATATAATAAGACCTAAAAGCGTAAAGTAATCAACTTTAGATTTTCCTATAATAATTTTTCCGTTTTCGTTAGTGTAAGATATTTTAAGCCTTTTAAGTTTTTGCTCAAGAACAAAATTTTCTTTTTTCATAGATTATAATTTCCCTCTTAAAACAAGTACAGGAATATTACAATGGAATTCTTTTTTTAGAATGGTGTTGCTTTCCCAAAGTTTTTGGAAAAAACCTCTATTTCTTCTAAATACACATAATAAATCTGGATTATGAGATTGAAAATGCTCTAAAACACCTTGAAAAGTAGTTGCGTTTTCAGTAGTGGTTAATTCAGTTTTTATTGCTTCTAATTCAGTATCTAATTTTAAATCTTTATCTGTATAAGAAGGAGTTTTTACTAGTAGTAAATTTGAAATTGCTGAGAACGATGTTAAAACTTTTTGCAATGGTTCTAAAACACCTTCTTTATTTATAATTCCCGATTTAAAAGCTGTTAGTACCTTTTTGAAAGGAGAGAATGCATAGTTTTCAGGAACAATTAGCATAGGGATGTCAGTTTGCTTTAAAACACGTCCTGAAGTATTTCCTAAAAAAACTTCATCTTTAATAGAGTTACTTTTAGGCCCCATGATAATTAAATCGATATTTAATTCTCTGTTTATAGAAGTAATGCTCTCTAAAACATCTCCTTTAGCAGTAATCATTTTTATAGCGACATTTTTTCTATTAACAGAGTTAATCATAGTTCGTAAATACAAATTAGTTTCTCGTTGCATAGTATCATCAGCATTTACAAAAGCGCCAGCTTTAGATAAAAGTTTGTAAGCACGCATTACAAATATTTTTGCATTCATAGCTTCAGCAAAATTTATTGCATATTGTAAGGTGTTTATTGAATTGTCTGAGGAACCAATAGGAACTAATATATGTTTCATAAAAATCTTTTTTTAATGTTGGTGGTGTTTTTTGCTCACAAGATTGCAAAGATAATTAATATTTAATTTTAAGTAATTTGTTTCTTAATATAACAGAATAACCGTTTTTTTGTTGCGAATATGTTAGTATGAGTCAGGATATAAGTTTTAAGAGAATAAATAAATTAGCAATACCAGCTCTAATAGCAGGAGTTGCAGAGCCATTATTGTCTACAACCGACTTGGCAATTGTTGGAAATATTAATGAAAATGCAACAGAAAGTATTGCTGCAATTGGTATTGTTGGAGCGTTTTTGTCTATGTTAATTTGGGTGTTTGGACAAACACGAAGTGGGATATCATCAATAATTTCACAATATATAGGTGCTAATAAGTTAAGTGAGGTAAAAGATTTACCAGCTCAAGCTATTGTTTTGGTAACCATAACTAGTTTAGTTATTTTGGGAATCAGTTATCCATTTGCAAGTGAAATATTTCAATTTTATAATGCTTCTGAAACAATCTTAGAATACTCAGTAGACTATTATAAAATACGTGTTTTTGGTTTTCCTTTTACCCTATTTGTAATTGCTGTTTTTGGCACGTTTAGAGGATTGCAAAATACGTATTATCCAATGCTTATTGCTATTGTAGGAACTATAGTAAATATTGTATTAGATATTATATTGGTTTATGGTATTGAAGGGTATATCCCCGCAATGAATATTGAAGGAGCAGCTTACGCAAGTATTATTGCACAAATTATGATGGCAATTATAGCTGCTTATTTATTGCTTACTAAAACAGAAATATCACTAAAATTTAAACTACCATTTAATAAAGAAATCTCTCGTTTTGTTGTAATGATTTTAAATTTATTTGTTCGAACCATTGCCTTAAATGTTGCCTTGTATTTTGCAACATCGTATGCAGCCTCTTATGGTAAAGAATATATTGCAGCCTATACTATAGGGCTTAACTTGTGGTTAATGGGCGCTTTTATGATTGATGGGTATTCATCGGCAGGAAATATTTTATCAGGCAAGTTATTAGGCGCAAAGGAATATAGAACCTTGGTTAAATTAGGGAACAATTTAATTATTTATGGATTTGTTTTCGGAGGCTTTTTAGCTCTTGTAGGTTTTGTTTTTTACGATTTTATAGGGGAGATATTTACAAAAGAACCAGCAGTGCTAAAACAATTTTATAATACCTTTTGGATTATATTACTCATGCAACCTATTTGTTCTATTGCATTTATTTACGATGGAATGTTTAAAGGAATGGGAGAAATGAAATACTTACGAAATGTATTATTACTCTCAACAACTCTTATTTTTATTCCTGTATTGTTGTTTTTTGATTCTATAGATTACAAATTATATGCTATTTGGATGGCTTTTTATGCATGGATAGTAGCAAGAGGAATTCCATTAATAGTAAAATTTAGAAGCAAGTTTTCTGCTTTGATAAAGAAAGCTTAAATAGGTTTTTCAAAAACAATTTTAGTTTGTCCTTTTTCATTTGTGTAAACTTCTATAATATCAAAACCATTTTTTAAATTAAGAATTAACATTGGTTTAAACTTATTCATAGACTTTGTTCTTAATTTATTAAAACCATTATTAATAGCCCAATACTCTTGTAACTTAGCCAGTTTACTAGCAATTCCTTTTTTTTGATACTTAGGTAATACACCACCAACCCAACTGTAAAAAGTATTAGCATCGTATTGATATCCAATTTTAAACCCCACAGGAATAGTATTATGATATGCTATTATGGAAAAAATTCTTTCTTTAGTTTGAATTCTTTCTATAAAAAAATCAATCAATGCATCTTCAAAAATTGAAGTATACAAAAGAAGTAATTCTTCTAAAATCTTTTTTTCAGGAATACCTTCAGTTTTATTAAAAAACAGGTTTAGATCTTTCATAATTTTTTAAAAACTAAAATTAAGATTATTTTTGAACAAAGAATAAAAATGACAACAACTAGAGAAAACGGAAGTTTATATACACATATTGAAAATAAAATAGCAACAATTGAATTTGGACACCCAGCAAGTAATTCGTTTCCAAGTGAATTATTGGAACGGTTAGCTAATGAGTTTGATAAAATATCAGTGAATGACGAGGTGGCTATTATTGTTTTAAAATCTGAAGGAGAGCGAGCTTTTTGTGCAGGAGCTTCTTTTGATGAATTAGTAGCTATTGATAACTTAGAAGATGGGAAAAACTTTTTTTCAGGCTTCGCAAATGTTATAAATGCAATGCGTCGTTGTTCAAAATTAATTGTTGGACGTGTGCAAGGTAAAACAGTAGGAGGAGGTGTTGGATTGGCAGCAGCCTGCGATTATGTATTGGCTACAGAACACGCTTCTATTAAACTTTCTGAGTTTACAATAGGTATTGGTCCGTTTGTGATTGCCCCGGCTGTAGAACGTAAAATTAATGTTAGTGGTTTAGCTGAATTAACGTTGGATGCAACTAGTTGGAAAAATGCATATTGGGCAAAGGAGAAAGGTTTATATGCACGTATTTTTGAATCGATTGTGGATTTAGATAAAGAATTAGATCTTTTTACTGAGAAATTAGCTTCTTACAATCCAGAAGCCTTAGGAGAAATGAAAAAAACTTTATGGATTGGTACTAACCATTGGGGGAAATTATTAATTGAGAGAGCAGAAACGTCTGGAAAATTAGTGTTGTCGGACTTTACGAAACAAGCTCTAGCTAAATTTAAAAAATAAATGATGTTTTTAATTCAAAATATGGAGGGCACTAAGGGATATAAAATAGGTTATGAATTGGGTAAATGGATATATCATCATCCTATACTTTCAGTTTTAATAGGAATTGTTATTTCGGTAGGTTTCGTATGGTTATTAACTAAAGTTGTAAAACAAATTCGTACTTTCGGCGAATAAAAAATATAAAATTATGGGTGGAGATTATTTATTTGCCATTTTAGCAGCAGGTGTAGCAATAGTGTATTTTTATAACAAACACAGAAGTAATAAAAAATTTAAAAGATAGTGAGCAACATAAGAATTACCAAACAGTTTACTTTTGAAACCGGACATGCTTTGTATGGTTATGATGGGAAGTGTAAAAATGTTCACGGACATAGTTACAAACTTTCTGTAACTGTAATGGGACAGCCAATTACCGATAAATCGAATGTGAAATACGGAATGGTAATTGATTTTACGGATCTTAAAAAGATTGTAAAAGAAGAAATTGTTGATGTTTTTGATCATGCCACGGTATTTAATAAAAATACACCACATGTTGAATTGGCTAAAGAGTTAAAAGATAGAGATCATCATGTAATTTTGGTAGACTATCAACCAACTAGTGAAATGATGGTTATTGATTTTGCTAAAAAAATTAAAAACAGACTTCCAGAAAATATTAAGCTTCATGCTATTAAATTACAAGAAACTGACACTAGTTTTGCAGAGTGGTTTGCTTCAGATAATTAAATAATAGGAAGTCTACTTGTAACATTTACTCTTATTTCGTTACTTATTAGTATAAATATAGTAGTATTATGAAAAAAATATTTAAAATGTTTAGTAGGTTTTATAAGTGTGAAGTAAGAATATTTAATAAAATACTTGGAATTAAATAGTTTATTACTTTCCGTTAAACTCATTCATGGTATTTGCCATTCCAGCAGTTATAAAAGAAGTAACTGCTTTAACTGAAGTAGGAATACGTTCAATCATTTCGCTTTCTTCATCTTTAGACCATTCTCCTAAAACATAATCTACTTGGCGTCCTCTGCCATAATCAGCTCCTACGCCAAAACGAAAACGAGGATAAGCACCAGTATTAAATTTATCTTGGATGTCTTTTAACCCGTTATGACCACCAGAACTACCTTTTCCTTTAATACGAAGTTTTCCGAAATCAATATTTAAATCATCGGTGATTACCAGTAAATTTTCTACTTGAATATTTTCTTGTTTCATCCAATATTGTACAGCTTTTCCACTTAAATTCATATAAGTACTAGGCTTTAATACAATAACGGTTTTTCCTTTAATTTTTAGTTTTGCAATATCTCCCAATTTTTCAGTTTCAAAACTAGCATCATGTTCTTTAACAAAAGCATCAACTATTTTAAAACCTATATTATGACGTGTATTGTGGTATTTATCACCAATATTACCTAAACCTACAATTAAAAATTTCTTCATCGTATTATTTTCTGTATTTGTCGACTGTGTTCTAAAAAAGTTTTTTAATTTAGAAAAATAAGAATTTAAAAACATGTGTCAAAAATAAAAAAAAGCGCTACACAACGGTAACGCTTTTATATTATTATAGAATAAAAACTGCTTATGCTTCAGCTTCTTCTTCTGTTGCAGCTTTAGCAGCATTACGAGACATACGTACTTGAGCAACCACTGTGTTATCAGGGTGTAATAAAGAATATTTATCATTCTTTAATTCAGTAACATATAATTTATTACCAATTTCTAATTCAGTAATATTAGCTTCGATAAAATCAGGTAAGTTAGCTGGTATAGCTTTTACTTTTAATTTACGTAAGTTATGACGTAAAGCACCACCTAACATAGTACCTTTAGCTGTACCTACTAAACGTACAGGAATATCCATAGTTACCGCTTTATCTTCGAACAATTGGTAAAAATCTACGTGTAAAATACTATCGTTTACTGGGTGAAATTGGATGTCTTGTAATACAGCATTGTATTTTGTTCCATCTAATTCAATCGTAGCAGTAAATACATCTGGAGTAAATACTAATGGCTTGAACGTTTTTGCTTCCGCTGAAAAGTGAACAGGCTTGTCTCCTCCGTATAATACGCAAGGAACCTTTCCAGCATTACGTAAGGCTTTTGTTGCTTTTTTACCTACGCTTTCTCTTTGAGATCCGTTGATTGTAATTGATTTCATTACTTTTATTTATTAAATTTATTTACATTAAAAATTGATCGCTAATAGATGTATTGTCTTGAACTTTATGCATCACATCAGCAAACAAAGCGGCGCAAGTTACAACTTTTATTTTAGATACACTCTTTTTTAAAGGTATTGTATCTGAAACAATTAACTCGGTTAGCTTAGAATTTTGAATTTTTTCATAAGCATTCCCCGAAAGTATTGGGTGGGTACAAATTGCACGTACACTTAAAGCTCCACGTTCCATCATTAAATCTGCAGCTTTGGTAAGTGTTCCTCCTGTATCGATCATGTCATCAACAAGAATCACATTTTTTCCTTCAACATTACCAATTAACTCCATATGAGAAATTACATTGGCTTTTTGACGTTGCTTATAACAAATTACTACATCGCTTTCTAAATATTTAGAATATGCATACGCTCTTTTTGATCCTCCCATGTCTGGAGAAGCAACAGTAAGATTGTCTAATTGTAAGCTTTTTACATATGGAAGGAAAATTGTAGAAGCAAATAAATGATCTACTGGCTTTTCAAAGAAACCTTGAATTTGATCAGCATGTAAATCCATGGTCATAATTCTTGTAGCACCTGCCGACTCCAATAACTTAGCTACTAATTTTGCACCAATAGCCACACGAGGTTTATCTTTTCTGTCTTGACGAGCCCATCCAAAATATGGCATAACGGCCGTAATATGTCTTGCAGAAGCACGTTTAGCAGCATCACACATTAATAACATTTCCATTAAATTATCTGCACTAGGAAAAGTAGATCCAATAAGAAAAACTCTTCGTCCTCTTACTGATTCTTCAAAAGCTGGTTGAAATTCACCATCACTAAAATGTGTAGTTTTTACGTTTCCTAATTCTGCTCCGTATTTTCTAGCAATTTCTTCTGCTAATTCTGTACTTTGAGAACAGGCAAAAATTTTCGGGCTTAATTGATTTATAGCCATTTACAAAAAGGTGTTTATAGTTAATGTTGTTGTTGAGGCAAAAGTATAACTATTTTGAGAGTTTAAAAGTTATTTTTAAATGAATTAAAAAAAATATTTTATAGATTTGCAGCATACTTATAATGCTCGAGTGGCGGAATTGGTAGACGCGCTGGATTCAAAATCCAGTTTTTTCGGAAGTGCGGGTTCGATTCCCGCCTCGAGTACTTAAAAAAGCCTCAACTTTACGTTGAGGCTTTTTATTTTGACAATATGAATATATCTAGGGAGACTTATTTTTTCATTGAATGACGGATGTATTTTTCAACGACTACAGCTGTAATAATTACGATATAGAATTGCCCCATTAAACCTGTTAATATTGATGCTTTTTGAGCTACAGGCGTTAATGGTATTATTTCTCCATAGCCTATTGTTAAAAGAGTTATGTAAGCATAATATAATAAGGAATCAATTTTTTCATCTAATGTAGAAACATCTAGTAAAATTCCTCCAAATGATCCTGGGTTAGAAACTTCAACAGAAATAAAAATAAAAAAAGCAATCAATCCAAGAGAAATGTAACCGCTCATTAATCCAATGATTACGTTTTTATTTACCTCTTTTGCATTCCATACTTGTTTAATGATAGCAATGGTTACAGTTGAGTAAAACAAAAAATAGAAACCTAAACGGGTGTACATATAAGAATCTGTAGTTTTTTGTTGTATTAAACTTAACCCTAAAACAAAAAGAAGTCCAGTAAAAAGCACAACAAAAAACCAAAAAAGGTTTTTCTTTTTAGATATTAATAGAACTCCAGCAGCAATATTGGTTAAAAATAAAATGGGCATTAATTTTTCTTGAAAAAATTGAACAGGAAATAATAACGATCCAAATAGAATAGCAAGTAAACTAAAGAAAAAAGCTTCAAAGCGATGTTCATATAAAGTTTTATAGAGGTCTTTCATATATAGAATCTATGTTTTATTAATAATGTTAGACGAAAAATTATTCGTCTAATGATGCTTCGTTAAACTCATAGTTTTTATAATTCACTTTAAATAAAGCACTATATAACGATGGAATAAATAATAAAGTAATTACAGTTCCAAATAATAATCCAACCATAATACTAACAGCCATTCCTTCCCACATTTCTCCTCCTGAAAGATATAATGGTATTAAACCTAATACTGTGGTAAAAGTAGCAAGTAAAATAGGTCGAAAACGTTGTAAACAGGCAGCAATTACAGCATCTTGATCGTTTTTCCCTAAACTTTGTTCTACTTCCATTCTATCAATAAGAACAATAGCGTTGTTAATTACAATTCCTGCTAGCGAAATAACACCTAAAAAAGGCATAAAACCAAATGGCTCTTGAAAAGTTAATAAACCAATAACAACCCCAATAATACCTAAAGGAATGGTTAAAACGACCATTGTCATTTTTCTAAATGAATTAAATTGAATAATTAATAATAAAATTATAATAAATCCAGAAAGTGGTAAATAGGCAATAACCGATCCCATACTCTCTGCCGATTGTTTTGCATCACCACCTAATTCATATGTGTAACCTTGAGGCCAATTTTTTATTTGTTCATTTAACCATGGAGTCACTTCTTCCATTACTGTGGTCGCATTTCCATCTTCACGAAGTTTTGAAGAAATATTAATAGTTCTTCGTAAATCCAGACGTTTTATTTTTGAATATTGCCATTGTGGAATGATATTCGCAACTTGTAATAAAGGCACACTTTTACCTGAATTTTGCGCAAAAATATTTAATGTTTCTAAAGATGCTAATGTTTGTTGTTGACTATCGCCACTTCGCATTAGAATAGGAATGGATTTGTTGTCTTCACGATATTCACCAGTATTAAATCCATCTAAAACGGTTTTCAATGAAGTAGCAATATCTTGACTTGAAACCCCAGCATTTTGCGCTCGGTTTTGATCTATTTTTATTAGAAATTTTTTGCTTTTTGGTCCCCAATCATCTTTTACGTTTTTAGTTCCTGAAGTACTAGACAATTTTGTTTTAATTGTTTCCGAAATTTTAGCTAACTCATCAGGGTTAGAACCAGATACTTTAATCTCTATAGGAGTTCCTCCACCTCCAGCACCTAATGCTCCAACTTTAATATCGGCATTTGGGAAGTTTTCAAACGTATAACGATCTAATTTTTTAATCATCATATTATTTTCGTTAAAGGAACTTGTATTTACTAAGATGTGTGCATAACTTGAGTTTGCTTCATCTTGTGAATATCCTAAATCATATGATTCTGGGCCTTGGCCTACGTATGATGACCAATCTGTAATTCCTAAAGGATTATTTTCTGAAGTTTTTAAAGAGTCGAGCATGTACTGCTCAATTTTTCCTACTACTTCTTTTGTGCGTTCTATTTTTGTTCCTAAAGGAAGGTTTACATCAATAGTAATCATATTTCGATCACTATCTGGAAAGAAAACAAAATCTACTTTAGTAAAACCATAAAGAGACATAAAAAAGGCAATAAAAATTCCGATAATTACTTTCCATTTATTAGTTAAAGCAATTAAAATTAAATCTTTGTAATAACTTTTTAATTTATTTATAACTCTATCTATAAACCCTGGTTTTTTTACTCCTTTAGGCTCAACTTTTAAGAATAAATAGCAAAACATTGTTATTACGGTTAAAGCAATAATCCAAGACGACATTAGTGCAATGGTAATTACCACAAAGATTGGTCCTACTATATCTCCCATTGTTGTTGGAGACATATAAAAAGCTAAAAACGCTGCTGAGGTTGTTAAAGTTGAAATTAATAAAGGCATCCATAATTCTGAAAAGGCATCTACTGCAGCTTTTTTCCGATCAACTCCTTGCTCCATTTTAACCATAATAGTTTCGGCGACAACAATAGCATTGTCTACCAGCATTCCTAATGCCATGATTAAGGCAGCTAAAGTAACTTGATTAAGTCCCATGCCAATAACTCCCATAATCATTAATGTCATTATGGTTACAATAGGAATTAAACTTGCAATTACCAACCCTGTTCTAATTCCAAGAAAAATTAACATTACTGCTAATACAATTCCAATAGATTGTAATAAGTTAGAAATAAAATTATTTATTTTATTATCAATGTAATTGTCTAATGAAGATACTCTGGTTAACTCTAAGCCAACAGGTAATTTTGCTTTCCATTGGCTTACAATACCATTTACAGCTTCCCCTAACTTTATAACATTGGCTCCTTTTTTAAGATTAACGTGTAGCGAAACCGCACTTTTTCCATCAACTTTTACAATTTGAGTAGGAGGATCTATATAGGCTTTTTTTATGGTGGTAATGTCTCCTAACTTTACCAATTGAGAACCACTAGTTCCTACAGGAATTAGCATTTCTCGTATGTCTTCAACGGAATTAAAATTCCCTGTAGGTTCTAAAATAATACGCTCGTCACCTACATTTATTTGCCCTCCAGAACTTAAGATGTTAGTTGTTGAAATTATTTGCTGTAATTTAGATGATGATAAACCATAGCTTTTTAATCGAGTATTATCAAACTCAATGAAAACGCGTTCTTCTTGTATACCTCCTAAAGTTACTTTTGCTGCATCGGGTAATTTTATTAAATCATCTTTAATATCATCGGCATAATCTTTCATTTCTGCATAACTATACCCATCTGAAGTTAAGCCAACAACAATACCATACACATCACCAATACCATCGTCATTTAAGTTTGGGTTTACTCCTTGTGGGAGGTCTTCCATTGAGTTTAACTTTCTACGCAAACGATCCCATACTGCTTGCATTTTTTTTTGACTAACTTCATCTTTTAAAACTACTGAAACTACCGATAACCCGGTTCTTGATGTGCTATTAACTTCTTTAAGTTCAGGTAATTCTTGGACTATTTTTTCAACTTTATCGCTTACTAATTGTTCAACACGTTCAGGGCTTGCCCCTGGAAATACAGAAACAACAGTTGCAACTCTTACTGTATATGGAGGCATACTGTCACGCGATAACCCAGAATACATTACCAATCCCATTAGAATTATGGTAGCTAATACCATAAAAGTAATTCGGTTTTTATCTATAGAAAATTGTGCTAAATTCATTGTTTAAACTAGTTTTTCTTTTCCGTATAACGGAAGGTTAATTTTATATGAATTTTTCTTATTGAAGTTTTACTTCTTGTCCGTTAAGTAATGTTTGTAGACCAGCTGTGGCAATTTTTTGACCTTCTAATAATCCTGACTTTATAATAAAACCATCAGGAGTTAAATCGCCAATGGTTACCAGTTGCTTGCTTACTTTGGTATTTCCACCGTCTTCGTTAATTAAAAAAACAAACTTACCATTACTGTCTTCTCCTACTGCGTTTGCGGGTACTACTAGCTCTTTATTTGTACTTTTTTTATCATTTTCAAAATGAAAAATAACATTTGCTGCCATACCACTTTTTACTTCTTCGGAAGGATTTGTAAGTACAATTCGTATTGGGTAAGTAGCGGTATTAGAATCTAAGGCTGGTGATATTTCAGTAACTTTCCCTTTAAATATTTTTCCTTGTAACGAAGAGAAGGAAACATCTACTGGCATGTTTTGCGTTATTCCATTAATGACACTTTCTGGCAAACCAAGAAAAATTTCCATATCTGTACCAGCGTTAAGTGTTGCAATTGTTTGTCCTGGAGTTACATTTTCATCAATCTCCGCTTCAACAGAAGATATGATTCCATTTGCTGGAACTACTAAGTAGCCAAAACGTATTTGTTCTTGTTGTAGAGCTACGCTTTGTTTAGCTGAACTATACGAGTTTTTTGCTGAATTATATGAGTTTTTTGCTGATTCGTAATTGCTTAAAGCTGTAGATCCTTTTTCAAAAAGTTTACGTGTTCTATCTAAACTTAATTTTGCAGTATTCATTGCTGATTCTGCACTGTTTAATGAGGATAAAGCGCTTTGGTAATTTAAACGAGCTTGTACATTGTCTAGGGTTGCTAATTGCTGCCCTTTGCGTACTTTTTGGCCTATTTTAATATTAAATTTTGTAATAATTCCAGAGTTCCTAAAACTTAACTTTATAATTTTATCGGTACGTGAAGTTCCACTAAATGAACGAATTTTATCGCCACCAAAAAACCCTACTGTTTGATATTTTACTGGACGTAATAGTTTTACTGTTTCTTTTTTTTCTTCACCACATGATGTAAACAGTATCACTGAAAAAACTATGATTAAAAATTTGATATTATATTTCATTTTGATGATGTTTTTATGGTTGAGTTGTTATTGTTTATTTAATAAATAATCTTGAAAACGTTGCGTAAAATCATTGTTTTCAGTTTGAGAATGCAGTAAGAAGTAATAGCCAATGTTACGTTCTAATTGTACTGCGTTAATTAAGAAATTATATACAGCATTTGCTTTTGATAATTGTGCGTTTAAATAATTGTTTTGAGCATCTATTAATTGCACAAAGTTTACTGCTCCTTCTTGATATGATGATTGCGTTAATTCTAATGATTCTTTTGCGGTTTGTTCAGATACTTTTGAAAGTTCAATGTTTGAAATTTCATTGACTAAATTTAAGACGCTGTTTCTTACGTTAGCAGCGATATTTAATTCGCTGTTTTGGCGATTTATCTCTATTTGATCTTTTTGAATTATAGCTGTTTGCTTATTAATGTTGTTTTGATTTTGATTGAAAATAGGAATTGATAAATTTAAACCTGCATTGTAATTTCCATTAATAAAAGCTGCACCAGCTGGAAGTGTGCTTCCAATACCATTTCTACCAAACGTATGATTGTATTGGCCTTGTAATGCTACTGTTGGTATAAACCGATTACTCCCACTTAATTTAATATTTCGTTCCGTTGCTTTTAAATTATAATCTAACGATTTTAATTCTGGAGCATTCTTTTTTGCTTCTTCTATTAAAAAAGATATAAATGGTTCCCGGGTTGTTGGGTTGTCTAATAATGCAGTTAATTGGGTATAATTATAATCTTTATAGATTCCTTCATTTAACTTAGCATCATCTATTTCAATTCGCATTTCTAGCGGATTGTTTAGTAGTTGATTTAAGCCTATAAAACCTTGTTCTAGTTGATTTATAGCCTGTACCATTACTTGTGTGTTTTGAGCTAACTCACTACGAAAACGTAAAACATCTGACTTATCTGATTGCCCTGCATCAAAATTCTCTTTAGCTATTTGCAGATTTTTCTTAGTTAAATCTAAATTCCGCATCCTTATTTGCGCATTTGTTTTTAATATTAAAGCATTAAAATATGCATTTGATGCATTAAAAACGGTGGTTAATTCCTGTGCATTATAATTTTCTTCTTCTGCTTTTTTTAGATTTTTTTGAATGGTAATATTTGCACTTGCAGCTGGAGAAAAAATAGTTTGTTGTAATGTAATATTTCCACTAGTTGAAAATTCAGGATTTGCATTTGAAGCAATCTTTGGATCAATATAAGTTCCACTTGCTGTAGCTGTTACTTTGGGTAAGTAATTGCTTTTAGCTGTTTCTACATTCTGCTGGCTTAAATCAATATTTTTCTTATTAGCTTTTAATGATAAGTTATTTCCTAAAACCTGTTTCATAACTGAAAGCAAGTTGTAGTGCTTTTTAGCATTAATATCTTGGAATTCTCCAACAAAATCGGTGTCGTTTAATAAGCTGTATTTTATTGGAATTCCAATTGCATTTGCAGTGTTATAATTAATAGTTAATCGTGGACTGTATTCTATATAGACTGGCATGCTTGCTAATGATGTACCATTTATATAACTTTCTATTGTTAATGCTACTCTTCTTAGAAATTGATCAAAATTATCTTCTGATTGATTTGTTGCCATAATTCCACTCTGAACATCGTTAATACTATTTATAGTAAAAGAGGGGAGTTTTTTCTCAATAAAAACGTTTGCTATTTTTTTTGTTTCATTCTCCGTTAAGAAAAATCCACCAGCAATATATACTGCATCTATTCCATCAAGGTTAGAAGTAATATCATTTACATTTTTAAAAGGAATAAGTTTATAAGTAGCATTTACTTCTTTTAATTCTTTATCGAAAGTTTCTTTAAGGGGGAGTATGTTTACAAAAGGGGCTTCTATAATAATACCAACTTTTTTAAAGTTGGTGAGTCTTTTTAACTTTTTTAAATCTTCTAAATACGATTGAGAATTTATTAAATACGTAAAATTCTTAATACCTGAAGTAACCTTTGTTATGTCAATAGAATTAAAATCCCTATTAACTGCACCAAATAAAATAGTAGGTTTTTTATAGGTTTTTTGCGCTTCTATTATTTTGCTATTTACAACACCAAAAGCTAAAATAATATCGGTTGAATTATTTAATAATGTATTATAATTTTGTTTCGCTTTTTCTGAATTGTAGTTGTTAACTAATAAGCTGTTGGTAGGAAAATTAATAACAGCATCTTCTCCGACAATAATTTTAATTTGATTTTTTAATTCTTGTAATAATGGATCTACTTCAATGGTTTTGTTATCTAATAAGATACCAATATTGTAGTTTTTCTTTTTTTGAGCGTAAGAAAAAATTATGCTAAAAAATAATAGAAAAAGAAAAAGTCTTCTCATTTTTTGTTGTTTTAATTGATTTTTATTCAATAGATAGATAAGAAAGGGAGAGATCTTGTGTAAGAATAGGTTATAAATATAATAATAAAAAATTTAGGTACAAAATTAACGCTTTACCACGAGTTGGAAGTTTAACTTTATAATATTAGATAAACTTAAGCGTATTTTAAATTGTTGTTAATGAATGGTTAATGGGGTTTTTTTGTAATTTTATAATAGTAGATGAATTTATATATAGAAATGTATTTTTGTAGATGAATTTAATAAGCATATGAGCATAATAAAAGCCTTTCCAATTATTAGCATTCTTTTGGGGTGTTTTTTAACTTTTTTTATTATACAAACTAAAAATAGTTTTGGGAAAAATAATGTTGCCAAATATAGTTTAGCTTTAGTAGTATTTCTTTATACTTTAGTTTCTGTAGGTAATTATATTGATAGTAATCATTATGAAGTTCCACTTTATGTAAGTTTTATTTCTTTTATCTCTTTTACGTTTGTTGGAATTTCATTTTATTATTTCTGTGCATCAGTTATAGATAGGAGAATAGGATTTAAACCTATTATGTTGACTGTTGTTATCTACGGAGTTTTTAAAGTTTGGTTTTTTATTTATTTGGTAGAAATAATTGGTAGTCGTGAAACAATGAATATGTTGTTACATAAACCTTATAAACCAGTTATAATTTATGCTATTTACGATTATATTGTTTCTTGCTTATTAAACATATTCTTTATTTACAGAGCATATATTTTGTTTAAAACAACCCCGCTCATAGTAGCACTAAACACAAAACGAGAAGTTTATTTTAAATGGATTAATCTTTTGTTTTTCATCAATTTTGCTGTGATTTTTTCATTAATGGTTCAGGTAATATTGGTGTTATTAGGAATAGGTAGTTTAGATATTATTTTTATGATAGAGCCTATTGTATATACCGTTTATTTCTTTGTGTTTGTATATTCGTTAATGTATTTTCCAGTATTTGCTTTTACAGGTGATTATCATGATTTACCTAAAAATATTAAAGAAAAGTATAAGAATTCTTCGTTAAACAACTCTGAGGAGTTGTTTAAAAAAGTTGATAAGTTAGTTATTAAAGATAAGTTGTTTCTGTTTTCAGAGCTTAAAATTAACACCTTGTCTGAAAAATTAGGTACATCTGTTCCACATATCTCTCAAGCCATTAATGAAAATAAGAATATTAGCTTTTCAGATTACATTAATAGCTTCAGAATTAATGAAGCAAAAAAGAAATTACTTGTTGAAAAACCTGATACCATTTTTGCTATAGCTATCGATGTAGGATTCAATAGTAAAGCTACTTTTTATCATGCTTTTAAAAAGTTAACTAATACCACACCTACAGAGTTTAGAAAGCGTCAAGATGAAGAGTTAATGGTTTAGAGTTTTCTTTATTTGTATATTTTATTCTCCAGCTATAGCATCTTGTAAGTATCTAAACTTGTTCGTAAATTCATTATACTTGAAATTGTTGTCTTTTGCTGCATAAGCTTCCCAACAATTTTGTAGATATTCTAAATTTGGTAAAGTAATTTTTACTTTATAATTATAAAGAATAGGAAATTCTGATGAAGTATAATTAGTTAATCCTTGTAGTTCTGTTTTTCCTTTATGAATCCCAGAACAAACGAGAAAGTATTGAATGGTTTTTGAAAAATGTTGTGTAAAGAAACTACCTAAAGCTATTAAGTTTACTTGCGAAAACTTGGTATAATCTAACCACAATACTACTTCTTTATAATCACTTAAATCTTCTAGTTGTAGTATAGGTTTTATAGTAGTATCAAAATAATTTACTCTAGATGTTTGATAAGTATTTTCAAAATAAGAATAACGTTTTGACCAAAATGAATCAGAAAAAACATCTTTTACTAAAGGACCTTCAGTAAGTTTTTCATTAAATAATAAAGTATCACCTTCTATAGTTGAATTATTGAAAATAGTTAAGGATTCTTTAGTGGAAAATATATGTAATGTTTTACTCATTAATCTCTTTTTTAGCAAGTTCAAATTCTTCAGGAGTATTGATGTTTCTAATTAAAGTATCATCAACTTCTACAATTTCTACATCAGAATTAATCAACATTTTACGAGGACAAGAATACCCTTGCGCTAAATATTGTAATAATTTCGAATATGCTTTAGGCTCATATATGGTAATTAAAGGCTCAGGAAAGTCTTTGTTTTTTCCTTTAATTGCAGTTGCAACCTTACTTGGATTCCTTTTCTCTAACAATAATTGAATTAATTCATCATTTACAAAAGGAACATCTGTAGCCAATACTAACCAAGCCGAATTTGGATCTTTCTGAAAAGCAGAACAAATACCTCCAAAAGGGCCAAGATTTAAAAAAGTATCATGAATTTCATCATTCTCTTCAGAAACAGCTTGTACCGAAAAATAAGTTTCTAAACTATTCGATTCTAATAATTCTTTAGCAAATTGTTTTTGAGGCTTTGCATAGTAGTTTAATTCGGATTTATCAGTACCCATACGTGTACTTTTACCGCCTGTTAATACTAAACCTTTAACTGGTGCTATGTTCTCTTTTATTAAATTATGAATATGATTAGTAATCTTATCAATATCATTGATAGAATAGCTTGTGATATTTTCTATATGAGGAAACTTTTCTACTAAACAATCAAAATAAGGAGTATTAGAATTTAATTTTATTATAAATTGAATACTTGTTATTTGATCTAACCTCTTTTTTATAGATGCTTCTTTTTCATCGTCTAAAATTAAAATTTGTTTCGCTCCTTGGTAGTGATTACCATTAATAAAAACAAAATCATGATTTACAAACTGTAATCTTTGCTCAAATTTATTAATAGTAGAAACAGTATTTATTTGTAGGTTTCCTTCATGATGAAAGGTGTATTCTGATAATTTATTTTTTTCAATATCTTTAGCATGAGAAGCATCAAAATACCCTAGATTATAAGTGTTTAAATTAGCTGAAACGTTATATACTAAATCTGCAATAACACCACATTTAGTTCCTAGAATAGCAACTTCATTCGTAGCATAAGTATCATTATGCTTTTTTGTAATATTTGCGTGTTTTTGATGTTTTTTACCCATTTTTAATATCAGATTTACCACCTGTTTTTTCTAATAATTTAACTTCTTTAATTACCATTTCTTGACTGATAGCTTTGCACATATCGTAAATAGTTAAACAAGTTGCTGAAGCTCCTGTTAAAGCTTCCATTTCTACACCTGTTTTTCCTTCAATAGTAACCTCACAAAACACTTCTATATGTTGTGCATCTATAATATTAATAGCAATGTCTACTCCATTAATTAATAATGGGTGACACATTGGAATAATATCAGAAGTTTTTTTTACGGCTTGTATACCAGCAATAATTGCTGTTTGAAAAACAGGACCTTTTTTAGTAATTAATTCTTCATTATTAAAATGAGAAATAATTTCCGAACCTAAATACATAGTTGCTTTTGCAATAGCGGTGCGTTTCGTGATTTTTTTATCAGAAACATTTACCATTTTAGGTTGGTTTTGTTCGTTTATGTGGGTGAATTTATTCATTACATTAAAAAATTAAATTGTAAGACCATTTTAAGGTGGTAAACACACCAGTAAAAAAAGATATGATTAAGAAAATAAAAAAGAGCGCAAAAAAGAATGATGTAATACTGTCATACCATTTAGATGTATCCTCATTTTTATAGACTCTATTAATTTCATTTCTTGTTTCATTTGTAGGTTCAATACAATCGATAATAATTCCTTCTTTATCAAACCAATTACCTTTGTCTAATTTTATTATAGAGAAATGATCTTCTTTTGATAAATGAAAATCAAAGTCTTTTAAACTCTTTAATAATGAAGTAACTAATTTTAAAACACCTTTAGAATTAGCTCTAATAAAAGTATCTTCACGCTGATAAAAGATACCTAAGTATGCATCTTCATTGGTGTCTTCAAATTCTAAAGAGTTAATAAGGTCTTTTAACTGGTTTTCTTTCATTTCTAATTTTTAACTCAAAACTAAACATTAATAATTAAAAATCCCGATAAGTTATTACTGGAAAAACACTTCCTTTTGTAAATTCTATTTCTTCTGTTTTTGGAATTTCTATAAATCCATCAGCTTCTGTAAGACTAACTAAATCACCAGAACCATTTCCTTTTATTGGCGTTGCAATTAAATGACCAAAACGGTAACTTAGTTTAACTTGTAAGAAATAGGTTAGATTGGGTTTAAAATTTACATCCTCAGAAAGTATTGCATTTTGTATATTTTCTTGAACTTCTACAGATTTTTTATACCACGGGTAAAAATAAACCATACAGTTTACAAAGGTGGATACTGGGTTTCCTGGAAAAGCGAAAACAACTGTATTTTTTTTATTTTTTGAATTTTGGTAAACATTTTTCTCACTCATATCTAAAGCATCTGCAAAGCCAAACCAAAAAGGTTTTCCTGGGCGTTGTGCTACTTTATGAAATAGTTTTTCTACTTTTAATTCAGTTAATACCTCAGGTAAAAAATCGAATTTACCTTTACTTACTGCGCCACTAAATAATAGGGCATCATATTCTTGTAAATAGCTATCTATCTTTTCTTTTAAAACTTCTTTATTATCTGGTATATGTCTAGTTTCTGAAGAAATATTTAATTTATCTAATAAGGAAACTAACGTATATACATTAGATCTTCTTATCTGATAATCTAAAGGTGTTTCATGCACATCAACCAATTCATCTCCAGTAGAAATAATTAGCACTTTTGGTTGTTTGGCAACTTTTATAGTTGCTTTTCCTACAGTTGCAATCACTCCAATTTCAGCAGGAGAAATAATAGTGTTTTTAGTAATTAAAACAACTCCTTGTTTTTTATCTTTTCCTTTTTGATGAATGTTTTGACAATCGTTGATGGTTTCCACATTAATGGTTGCAATTCCGTCGATTATGTCGACATCTTCATATCGAATTACGGTATCGCAATTGTTAGGTAATACTGCGCCAGTCATAACCTCTATACAATTATCTTTTTGCTGCATCGATAATTGTTTGCTGCCAGCGGGTTGTATTCCTTCAATTTTAAATTTACGTTGCCCATTTTTAAAAAGGGAGTAATTAATTGCAATTCCATCCATGGCAACACGATTGAAAGGAGGAAAATCTCTATCGGCAACAATATCTTCTTTTAAAACACGCCCAGCAGATTGCATAAAAGGAATATCTTCTATACCAAAATTTTGAGTGTTTTGTAATATGATATGTTTTGCTTCTTGAGTTGTTATCATGTTTAAAGGTATTTCAATTTGAAATAATGTTTTTATCTACCCACCAATAGTACTCATACTTTCACTCACATTTCCTTTTTTACGATTTGCCTCAGCAACAAAACCGTTTTCTGGTTTTTCTTTGATAAGCGATAAAAACAATTCTTTTAAATCTTCGTTACTAGCACCATTTCTAATAAAATCACGTAAGTTAAAAACACCGTCATCAAACAAGCAGTTTTTAAAAGTACCTGTTGAGGTAATTCTTATTCGGTTACAATCGTTACAAATAGTTCTAGTAAAAGCAGGGATAATTCCTACGGTTCCTTGATGATTTTCGATAGAGAAATTACGAGATGTCGATGATTTTTCTGAAACAACTGTTTTTACATCGTATTCAGATTTTATTTGATCTAAAATTTTAGTGTAATTCCAATTTTCTTGAGTGTCTCGCTGTCCTTTTCCGTTAAAAGGCATTTCTTCTATAAAACGAACAGCTATATTTTTGTTTTTAGTTAAAGCAACAAAATCATTAATTTCATCAGTATTAAAACCCGATTGTACTACAACGTTTAGTTTTAAATTCAGCGAACTTTTTTCTAATAATTCAAAGGTTTTATATACTTCTGGAAAAACATCACGACGTGTAATTTTTGCAAACTTATCGGCATGTAAACTATCAATACTTAAATTGATGTTTTTTATTTTCTTAAATTTTTCTAGCGTTTGTATATGTTTAGAAACCAATGCACCATTTGTAGTAATGTTAATAGCATCTAACAAATCATTGTACGATAACATTTCTAAAAAAGACATAAAATCTTTACGAGCAAAAGGCTCGCCACCAGTTAAACGAACTTTATTTACACCCAACTCGGTAAGTACACGAATAATTCGGTACATTTCTTTGTAGGTTAAAAGCTCTTTTCTAGGAACAATATCTATTCCTTGAGCAGGCATACAATATTGACACCGAAGGTTACAACGATCGGTTACAGCTAATCGAACATAGCTGATTTGTCTGCCAAAATTGTCAACAAGTTTACTCATACTGTAAAGATATGGATTAATGAATCAAGTTTTTACTGTCATTTATCATAGTTTTATAAAAACTAACGTATGATAAAGTAATGTTTATACAATTTCCATTTTATTAAGTAAAAAAGAAGCGTTCATGTTTTTACATATTCCATTTTTCATTTTATAATCAAAATGAAGTTCATCGTTTAGAATTTCAGCATCAAAATAATAATTTTTAATAGTAGTATACTCAGTAGCCAAATCACATAAACTTACATCGTGAGTAGCTATAATTCCAGTAGAATTAGAATTGTTTAATTTTTCCACAAACTTTTTAGATCCAATGGCTTTGTCTTTACTATTGGTCCCTTTTAAAATTTCATCTAAAATGATAAAATAATTCTCGTTTTTAATCTCGTTTACAATAAATTTTAAACGTTTTAATTCAGCATAAAAATAAGATTCATCTTCGTTTAAAGAATCTGAAGTTCGCATGCTTGTAATTAATTTTATAGGACTGTAATTAAATTCATTTGCACAGACTGGAAGTCCACAATTAGACATAACAATGGATAATGAAATAGTTCTTAAAAAAGTACTTTTACCAGCCATATTAGCTCCAGTAACAATAAAAAACTCTTCATTATTTATTGTAAAATCATTATCTATTCTTTTCGAAGGATTTAATAAAGGATGCCCTAAGTTTATAGCATCTAAGATTGTTTTTTCTTGCTCAATTACTGGAAAAACATAATCATATTTATTAAAAACAAAATTTGCTAATGAGTTTTGAGCATCAAAAAAAGAAACAACATTAAACCATTCTTCAACTGTATCTTTATAAGTGGAAATCCATTTTTCTATTTGAATAGAATTACGAATATCCCATAAGAAAAGACCATTTCCTATTATTGCAATTATAATATTGTTTCGCTGATCAAAAGCATCTAGTTTTTTTGAAAATTCTTTAAATATCGTAGAAACCTTTTTCTCTTTTAATTGAATTTTTTCTTGTTTTCTTTTTAATGTTGAATTTGTAAATTCTTCATTTTCTATTTGTTCTAATAATTGATAATACTGATTAAATGTTTCTTTAGCTTTTGTTGTTTCTGTAGATAATTGCTGGATTTTTTTTATGAAAGAAGCAGTAATTGACAAACCTATAAAAAACCAAATAAGAACAACAGAAAAAGGAATAATGTTAAAAACAAGTAAGCCAATTAAAATTAGCGATACAGTAGAAAAAACATAAGAAAAAAGTGCTAAAAAAGAAGGTAGTTTTTGCTGATAAGATTGTACCCAGTTTACAATAACAGGTATAGAAGTTTTTGTTTGTATTAAACTAGCTACTGCTGTAAAATGTTGTCGCCATTTAGCTTTTAAAGAAAGTTCTTTAATTACGTGTTGTTTTTCTTCAATAGTAACAATATCATTATTCGTTAAAATAGAAGCTAATAATTTTTTCCCTTCAGCGGTAGCAGTTCTGTTTAAATATTGGAAAAAAGAACCTATACCAAATAAATCTATATCATTACTAAAATAATGTTCAGGATTGGTGAATTCCTTTCCTGTATCTAAATGAGAATATTTACCATTTAAAACTTCAATCTCATTTTTGTTAATATTTAGTTTAGCTTCTGTAAGTTTTTTTTCTGCCTTTAATTGAGAATGCTTTAGTATTAAATAAATAAAGCAAATTATTCCTAGAGCACTACCAATAAATAAAGTCTTTGTACTGGTTAGTGCAATATAGATAGATAAAGAAATACTTAAAAAAGCAAAAAGCCTTAAAAGACGCGTTGTTAATAATTGCTTTTTAAGTTTGGTAAGCGTTGTATTTAAGCTATTTATTTCTTGTTTATAAAACGAAATAGGTTGTTGCATTGTATCGTAAATGAATATTGATGTAAAAGTACGTATAGCAGCGTAAATATCTTTATAAAATTGTATTTTCGTTGTATGCCAACTTCATTAGAACTTCAAGTAAAAATACTGCCTGCTTCGCCCGGAGTTTATCAATATTTTGATAAAGATGACGTAATTATTTATGTTGGAAAAGCTAAAAATTTAAAGAAACGAGTTTCGTCTTATTTTACAAAGAATCATGAAAATGGTAAAACTAGAATTTTAGTAAGAAAAATTGTAAGAATAGAACATGTAGTAGTTGATACAGAAACGGATGCTTTATTACTTGAAAATAACTTAATTAAGAAATATAAACCACGTTATAATGTTCTGTTAAAAGATGATAAATCGTATCCGTGGATTTGTATAAAAAAAGAACGTTTTCCACGAGTGTTTTCTACGCGAAGAGTTGTTAAAGATGGCTCAGAATACTTTGGCCCTTATACTAACATGAAAACAGTGCATGCTCTTTTAGGTTTAATTAAAGAGTTGTATCCCTTACGTACTTGTAATTACGATTTAAGTCAAGAAAAAATTGATTCGGGGAAGTATAAAGTCTGTTTAGAATATCATTTAGGGAATTGTAAAGGACCTTGTGAAGGATATCAACATGAAGATGGTTATCTTGAGGATATTAGAGCAATTAGAAATATTATAAAAGGAAATTTTAAAGAGAGCTTAGAACGATTACAAAATATAATGCTTGATTTTGCTTCGGAAATGAAATTTGAAGAAGCGCAAAAAATAAAAGATAAACTAGCTTCATTACAAAATTATCAAGCTAAATCTACCATTGTAAATCCATCGATAAATAATGTAGATGTGTTTTCTATTATTTCTGATGAGACACATGGATATGCCAATTTCTTTAAAGTTATGAATGGATCTATTGTTCAGTCGTACACCACAGAAATAAAAAAGAAATTAGATGAGACAGATAAAGAATTGTTAGAGTTATTCGTTGTAGAAACACGTAATAGATTTAATTCATTATCAAGAGAAGTATATGTGCCTTTTAAGGTCGACTTAGGAGAGCATATAAAAGTTACAGTACCAAAATTAGGAGATAAAAAACGAATTGTTGAATTGTCTGAGCGCAATGCAAAGTATTATAGACAAGAACAGTTTAAGCAAATAAAAATTGTTGATCCAGATCGCCATGTGAAACGAATTATGGCACAAATGCAAAAAGATTTGCGTTTGCATGTTGAGCCGCGTCATATAGAATGTTTTGATAATTCAAACATTCAAGGAACACACCCAGTTGCAGCTTGTGTAGTTTTTAAAGATGGAAAACCAAGTAAAAAAGAATACCGTCATTACAATATAAAAACTGTAGAAGGACCAGATGATTTTGCTTCTATGGAAGAGGTTGTTTATCGTAGGTATAAGAGATTGTTAGAAGAAGAACAATCGTTGCCTCAATTGATTGTAATTGATGGAGGAAAAGGACAATTATCGTCAGCATTAAAAAGTTTAGATGTTTTAGGTCTGCGAGGGAAAATTGCCATTATAGGAATTGCTAAACGATTAGAAGAAATTTATTATCCAGGAGATAGTGTTCCGTTGTACTTAGATAAAAAATCTGAAAGCTTAAAAATAATTCAATATTTACGAAATGAAGCGCATAGATTTGGAATTACTTTTCATAGAAATAAAAGAAGTAAAAGTGCTATTCAATCAGAACTTGAGCAAATTCCTGACATAGGTAAACAGACTATAACCAATCTTTTACGTAAATTTAAGTCAGCAAAACGAGTAAAAGAAGCTACTTTAGATGAATTAAAAGAAATAGTTGGTTTTTCTAGAGCGCAAAAGATTTATCAATACTATCAAAAAGAAAAAGAATGAGAAAATTGTTACTGTTATTATTTTTACCAACGCTAATGCTATCGCAAAATCAACCTAAAATAGGTTTAGTGCTAAGTGGTGGTGGAGCTAAAGGATTTGCACATATTGGAGTTCTTAAGGAACTAGAAAAGTCTGGTTTGCAGGTAGATTATATTGGTGGTACTAGTATGGGGGCAATCGTTGGTGGTTTGTATGCTTCTGGATATTCTGCGAATCAAATAGAAGAAATAGTTCTTAATACAGATTTTGTAACATTACTTCAAGATAAAATCTCAAGAAGAGAAAAAGCACTTTTTAGTAAAGAACACGGTGAGAAATATGCAATTACATTACCAATTAAAGGGGGTAGTATTGGTTTGCCGTTAGGTTTGTCAAAAGGGCAAAATGTACTTAATTATTTAACAGAATTATTAGCTCCAGTTGATGAGATAAATGATTTCTCTAAACTTCCTATACCTTTTTACTGTATTGCAACGAATATTGAAACAGGCGGAGAGGAGATTTTAGAAAAAGGATCTTTACCATTGGCGTTAAGAGCTAGTGCAGCTTTTCCATCTTTATTAAATCCTGTAGAAATAAATGGAAAACTGTTGGTTGATGGTGGTGTAGTAAATAATTTCCCTGTGGACATAATGAGGAAGAAAAACTTAGATTTAATTATAGGTGTAAGTGTACAAGGGCAGTTATTAAAAAGAGAAGAATTATCTTCAATAGCATCTTTATTAATGCAAATTGTCAATTTTCAGATGTATAAAAAGTCTGATGAACAAACACGATTAGTAAATGTTTTTTTACGTCCAGATATCCTAGAATACAGTGTGATCTCTTTTGATAAAAAAGGAGAAATTATAGGAAAAGGAATTGAAAAAGCAAAAACATATAAGGTAGTTTTTGATAGTATTGCAAAACTTCAATTACATAAAAAGAAAAGACCAGTTCTAAAACTAAGTAAAGAAAAGTTCCAGATAGATAGAGTTATTATTAAAGGGAATAAGAATTATACTATAAATAATATTTTAGGAAAATTGCAATTAACGGAAGGAGATAGTGTTTCGTATAAAGATATTTCTAAGAAAATTAATACACTAACTGCATCTAAAAATTTTAAAAGAGTAGATTATCACTTTGAAAAATCCTTTCAAGGAAAAAGATTAGTACTTACAGTAAAAGAAGAAGAAATACAGTCTTATTTACGATTTGGTTTGCATTATGACTTACTTTATAAATCAGCAGTTTTGTTAAATTATAATTATAAAAAACTATTCTTACAAAACGATGAATTATCAGTAGATCTTGGTATTGGAGATAAGATAAGATACGATTTTCAATATTTTGTAGATAATGGTTTAGCACCTAGTTATGGCTTTAAGTCCAGATATAATACTTTTAATAGCGATTTCTTATTTGATAATAATTTAATTAATATTAGGTATGCAGATTTTAGTAATGCTTTTTATTTGCAAACCACCATGGATAAAAAATTTGCTATAGGGGTAGGTTTAGAACATAAAAACATTAAAGTAAGTTCAGAGAACATTTTAACAAGTGGACAAGAAACTGTTTTTGATTTTAGTAATTATGTAAGTGGTTACTCTTTTTTAAAATTAGATACATACAATAAAAGAATGTTTCCTACTGAAGGCTTTTATGCAGACATAGGTTTTAAGTGGTTTGTTTGGTCGGATAGAAACCATAGACTTTCAAAATTAGCAGTAGGGAGCGACCCTTTTCGCCAGTTTTCACAAGTAAAAGGAACGTTAGGTTTTGCAACTACTTTTTATAAGAAATTAACTTTTCAATATATTTCTGAAGCTGGGTTTACATTAGGTAAAAAATCTTCTCAAATGTTTGATTTCCGTTTAGGAGGATACAATCAAAACTATATAAACAATTTTACTCCTTTTTATGGGTATGATACTGGAGCATTAAATGATCAATCTTTTTTAAGGTCGGAGTTTAATTTTAGATATAAGGTTTTTAATAATTATAAACATTATGCTACTTTTATTGCAAACTATGCTCGTGTTGAAGAAAATGTTTTTGAACGAGGAAGTTTGTTTGATAATACAAAGTCAGGTTATGCTTTGGGATACAGTGTAGAAACACTTATAGGGCCAGTTGAATTAAAGTATACTTGGTCTCCAGATCATAGTAAGAAATACTGGTTGTTTAATCTTGGGTTTTGGTTTTAGGATATAAAAAAACCTCATTCTTTTTTAAGAATGAGGTTTTATTTCATAATAAGATTGCCTTACTTACTTTTTTTCTTTTTTAAAAAGAACTTGTATTGTAGGTATTGATAAGCATCTCTAGGTAATATTTTAATCCACTTTTTGTGTTGCACAAACCATTTAAAACGAATAGAGTTTACGCCTTTTGTTAAATAAGCAGCTATAAAAGGATGTACATTTAATGTGATTTCTTTATAGTTTTTACCGCTATTAACTAAGCGTTCTAATTCAGCTTCTATTTTGTCTACTAAAACAATAGGAGCTTCAACCTCTCCGTTTTTATTTGGATTTGGTTCACGTGTTTTTATGTGTAATTCAGGTCGTACACGTTGTCTTGTAATTTGTACTAAACCAAATTTACTCGGAGGTAAAATTTTATGTTTAGTACGATCTAAAGACATTGCGTCTTTTAAATGTTGATACAATTTCTGTCTGTTTTCAGCAGTTTTCATATCAATAAAGTCAACAACAATAATTCCACCCATATCTCGTAACTGTAATTGACGAGCTATTTCACTAGCGGCTATTAAATTGACTTCTAAAGCAGTTTCCTCTTGGCTTAAAGCCTTATTTGAGCGATTTCCACTATTTACATCAATAACATGTAATGCTTCGGTATGCTCTATAACTAAATAGGCTCCCTTGCTCATAGAAACTGTTTTACCAAATGATGTTTTTATTTGACGTTCAATACCAAATTTCTCAAAAATTGGTGTGTCAGATTTGTGAAGTTTTACAATGTTTTCCTTTTCTGGATATATTTCTTGTAAATATTCTTTAATTTCAACCTTTAAGGTTTCATCATTGGTTACTATACTTGTAAAAGAATCGTTCATTACATCTCTTAATATAGAAGATGCTCTGTTTAACTCACTTAATATTTTCGTTGGTGTGTTTTGATTAGCAATGCTATTACACATTGTTTTCCAACGATCAAGTGAATTTTGTAAATCTTTATCTAGTTCTGCTACCTTCTTTCCTTGGGCAACAGTACGTAAAATAAGTCCAAACCCTTTTGGCTTGATACTTTTTGCTAATTTCTTTAAACGTTCTTTCTCTTTTGGATCTGCTATTTTTTGAGATACAGATACTCTATTTGAAAAAGGAACTAAAACTAAAAATCTACCAGCTATTGATAGTTCCGAACTAATACGCGGACCTTTGGTAGAAATTGGTTCTTTTACAATTTGTACTAATAAATTTTGACCTGATTTTAGTACATCATTAATACTTCCGTCCTTGTTGATGTCATCATCAAAACGGAAGTTTTTTAAAGTGAATTCTTTATAATTACCTGTGCTTACTTTCTTAATGAATTTATTCAAAGATTGTACTTGTGGTCCTAAATCATGATAGTGTAAAAAACCATCTTTAGGATACCCAACATTTACAAAAGAAGCATTCAATCCAGTCATTACTTTTCCTATTTTAGCAAGGAAAATGTCACCAACTGAAAATTTATTATCGCTTGTTTCTTTATTTAATTCAATAAGTCTACCATCTCTTAATAAGGCGAAATCAATATCAGAAGAATTTGAACGAATTATTAATTCTGTTTTCATTCTGAATATGGTTTTGTGCCAACGAATTAACGTAGACGGGTTAAATTTGTAAACAGGTATATATTATATACCATTTAAGGTGTTAAACCTTAATTAATGTCAATGAACGTAAGCTATAAAAGCAACGAAAAAGTAAGCGTTAGCTTACTTTTTCTTATGACGATTTGCTCTTGCTCTTTTCTTTCTTTTGTGCGTAGAGATCTTTGCTCTCTTTCTTTTCTTACCACTTGGCATAGTTAAAATGTTTTATAAAACCTCTATTTTAAAGGTTTTGGTTAATATTGTTTTATTCTTTTACAGATACTTTAGTCTTAACACCCTCTGTAAATACTTTTGAAGGTTTGAAAGCTGGAATGTTATGTGCAGGTATTTTAATGGTAGTGTTTTTAGAAATGTTTCTACCAGTTTTTTCTGCTCTAGTTTTGATGATAAAGCTACCAAAACCTCTTAAATATACATTATCTCCACTCTCTAATGCATCTTTTACTTCGTCCATAAATGCTTCAACAGTTGCTAAAACATCTGCTTTTTCAATTCCACTCTTATCTGAAATTTTAGATACGATATCTGCTTTTGTCATTCTATATATATTTTGAATTTATTTTTAAAAATGAGGGTGCAAATATATGATAATTAATCTATTCCGAAAAAAATAAGAATAAAAAAATCTAAATAAAATGCACTATTTTCGTCTACCCAATTTACACAAATGATTTTATCTAACCAATTAATATACTGGTATTTACAAAATAAAAGAGACTTGCCTTGGCGAAAAACTAAGAGCCCATACAAGGTTTGGTTAAGTGAAATTATGCTTCAGCAAACTCGAGTAGCTCAAGGTTTACCGTATTTTTTAAAGTTTGTAGAAGCATTTCCAACGGTATTTGATTTAGCAGAATCTAAAGAAAGTACAGTGTTAAAATTATGGCAAGGATTGGGGTATTATTCAAGAGCAAGAAACTTACATTTTACATCGAAATATATAAGTGATGAACTTAATGGTATTTTTCCAAATAACTATAAAGAGTTATTAAAACTTAAAGGAGTAGGGGATTATACAGCTTCTGCCATTGCTTCTATTTGTTATGACGAACCAGTAGCTGTTGTTGATGGAAATGTATATAGAGTTTTGTCTCGTTTTTTTGGAATAAATACAGCAATTAATAGTACTAAGGGAATAAAAGAATTTAAGGAGTTAGCAGGAACTCTAATTGATGCATCTCAACCAGGAACATATAATCAAGCAATTATGGATTTTGGAGCTTTACATTGTAAGCCTCAAAATCCATTATGTAATGCATGTCCATTGTCAGAAAGTTGTGTAGCTTTAGAAAAAAACTTAGTAAAAGAACTACCAGTAAAAGAAAAAAAGCTTAAAATTAAAAAACGTTATTTTAATTATTTAGTAATTGTTACTGAAAATCAGAAAACATTATTTAATGAAAGAATAGGGAAAGGAATTTGGCAAGGTTTGTATGAGTTTCCTCTTATTGAGACTAAAAAAGCTGTTTCAGAAAAAGAATTAGTGGAAGATGAACAGTTTTTAACTTTGTTTCCAAATAAAACAACAATGTCATTATTTAACAATGAAGATATTGTACATAAATTATCACATCAGCATTTATTTACGAAATTTTGGATTATAAAAACAAAGAAAGTGAGTCAGAAAACTATAGAGTGGAATGAGATTAAAAAGTACCCAACACCTATATTGATAGATAAGTTTTTAAATGAATATCTAAATATGAAATAGTAAATTTTGTATATTTGATTTTACACAAATTTTTTAGCTATGGCAGGAACAATTAATAAGGTTATTTTAATAGGTCATTTAGGAGATGAAATAAAAATGCATTACTTTGAAGGAGGTAATTCTGTAGGGCGTTTTCCTTTGGCCACTAATGAAACATATACGAATCGTCAAACGGGAGAGAGAATTACAAATGTTGAATGGCATAATATTGTAGTGCGTAATAAATTAGCAGAAATTTGTGAAAAATATTTAACAAAAGGAGATCGTGTGTATTGTGAAGGACGTATTAAAACACGTCAATACGAAGTAGATGGTCAGAAGAGGTATACCACAGAAATACAGGTGCAAGACATGACTTTTTTATCAACCAAAAAGGATCCTAATGATGCACCACCAAATGTAAATCCAACTCAAGAGAATATCAAAGCTCCAAATGTGGCTCCACAAGAAGATGATGATTTACCATTTTAGTTTAATTAAAATTTAAAAATTGGATCCAGAACCCGAACATTTATTTTTAGTATTATCAAGTGTCGATTTATTAACAACTCTTAACTGTGTATTACTACTCTTTTTGTTAGTTTGTTCAGCTTTAATTTCAGGTACAGAAATTGCTTTTTTTTCTATATCACAAACAGAACTTGATGAGTTAAATTCTACTTCAAAAAGTGAAAATATAGTAGTGAAGCTTCTTAAAAAGCCAAAAAAACTATTAGGAACTATTTTAATAACAAATAACTTTATTAATATTCTAATTGTTTTAATATTTGCGTCTTTAGGAGAGGTGTTTTTTAAAGGACTTTCTGGAGGAGTGAAATTTTTTGTAGAAGTAGTTTTTGTAACGTTTTTAATTTTGTTATTTGGTGAAGTGTTGCCAAAAGTATACGCAAGTAGAAAATCAATGCAGTTTGCTAGTTTTATGGGAAGACCATTACAATTTTTAAATGTTGTTTTAACTCCGTTAAGTACTCCTTTAATTAAATTAACAAGTGTTGTTGAAAATAAATTAGGAAACAAAAACAATAATCTTTCAGTAGAACGGTTGTCACAAGCATTAGAGTTAACATCTGAAGGAGCAACAACTAAAGATGAGCAAAAAATACTAGAAGGAATTGTAAATTTTGGGAATACAGAAACTGTACAAATCATGAAGCCACGAACAGATGTTTGTGCTATACCTGACGACGCTTCATATGAAGATGTTTTAAAAATAATTTTAAAGAATGGGTATTCAAGAAATCCTGTATACCATGAGAATATAGATAATATTAGAGGAGTTTTATATGCAAAAGATTTATTAGAACATTTGAATAAAAAAACATTTAAATGGCAAAAGTTAATTAGAGCACCTTTTTTTGTTCCTGAAAATAAAAAACTTGATGATTTATTAAGTGAATTTCAAGAACAAAAAAAGCACTTAGCTATTGTTGTTGATGAGTATGGGGGAACGAGTGGAATTGTTACATTAGAAGATGTAATTGAGGAAATTGTAGGGGATATAAACGATGAATTTGATGATGATGATTTGACTTATTCTAAACTAGATGAAAACAATTATATTTTTGAAGGAAAAATAACGATTAAAGATTTTTGCAGGGTTTTAGAAGATGAGGATGTTGATAAATTTGAAGATGCAAAAGGAGAAAGTGAAACGATAGCTGGCTTCATTTTAGAAATATCAGGTAAGTTTCCTAAGAAAGGAGAGAAAATAAATTTTAGTAAGTATACGTTTACTATTGAAGTGATTGATAAGAAACGTATAAAACAAATAAAAGCAACACGGAATGCATAAATTTTTAGTGCTAGTTTTATTGGTATTATTAGTAAGTTGTGGTGATGAAACTTTGCCAAAACCTAAAGGGTATTTAAGTTTAGAATATCCAGAATTGGGTTATAATAGATTAAATAATAGTAGACCGTATCGTTTTGATGTGGCAAAAAACACTGCAATTAAAAACTTGCCTCAAAACTGGTTAAAAGTACGATACCCTAAATTGAAAGCTTCGGTTGATATTACGTATCGTCCTGTGGATAATAATTTAAGAGAGTTGTTAATAGAATCTGAGAAATTAGTTTTTGAACATGCTATTAAAGCAGATCAAATTACAGCTCCAATAGAGTATTCTAATCCCGATAAAAAAGTATATGGGAGTGTGTATCAAATAATGGGGAATGCTGCTTCTCAAGTACAGTTTCATGCAACAGATAGTTCTAAGCATTTTTTAAAAGGCTCTTTGTTTTTTTATACTAAACCTAATTACGATTCTATTTTACCAGCAGTTGAATATATTAAAAATGATATGATTCATATGATGGAAACTTTAGAGTGGAAAGATTAAAAAAGGGAGCGAAGTACTATAAAAATAATAGTATAAAAAATGATGTCTAGAACTCTCGCAGTATAAGACTGTTTTAGTTTTTTATCGAAATTAAATTTTTTAAACCGATCTTCTTCAGTATTATTAAAATCATTTGTGGGAAAAATACTTATTTCTCCTCTTGAGATATTAATGGGCACAAAGAAAAAGCCTAACCATTCTTCAGTAGTTAAAGAAGTCATTCTTCGTTTTTCTTTATTCCTTTCTTCTTGGTTCATAAATTAAAGCTTCCTACTCTGTAGCCATAAATAAAACTGTAACCCAAATAAAATAGCTCCTGCTAGTAAATGTATAGCTTGAGTACCTAAAGGGAATTCTGCATAGTACATTAAAATACCTGTAATAGTTTCTAAAAAGATTAAGAAGATAACCCAATTGATAAGCTTAAAACCTAAGTTTTTAATTTGATTTAAATAAAATATTCCAAGGTTTACCAATACAATAGCGATAGTAAATGAACGGTGGAAATAAAATTTAAAGCTAGGTTTTAATAAGCTAAACTGTTTGTTTTCGAATCCAAATAATTTTACTTGTTCGTCTATAAACTGACGAACTTGAGTCCCCATTGCAATTTGAATTAATGAAAAAACAGCAGCTACAATTACTAGTTTGCTAAATAGAGAATTGTATTTATATGTTGTTTTTTTGCGATCAGAAACTATATGTAATAGCCATAATAGCAGGGCAATAATAATTAACCCAGCAACCATATGAATAGTTATAATAGTGGGTTTTAAGTTTGTGTCAACCACAGTTTTTCCCAGCCAGGCTTCAAAAAGCATTAAAAGAAATGCACCAAAAGCTAATAGCGTAATTTGTTTTTTTTCTTTCCAAAAAGAAAGCGAAGTAAAGATTAAAAGCAAGAAAGGTATTCCTGCTAATGCAGAAGACAATCTGTTTATATATTCAGTCCAAGTATGGTATTTATTAAACTTTGCATAACTGTGCTTTGTGTATTTAACCCAATTATTGCTGTTGAATTTATTAGTTGTTTTTATATCATTTTCAGCAACGAATAAAATTTCACTTTTTATAATAATCATTCCTTCTTCATACTCTGTATTAGGTTGCCAAGTTATTTGTTCTTCAGAAGTAGGAGGAATATAATAACCAAAACATTTTGGCCAATCAGGACAGCCCATTCCAGACCCTGTCATACGAACAACCGAACCTGCTAAAAAAATAAGATATACCGAGATTAATGATATTTTTACTAGAAGAGGAAAGTGTTTTTTCATTAGAAGAAAAGTTTTTACAAAGATAATGTAATCCATAAAAAAAGCCCCTCATTTGAGGAGCTTGATTTTATAAGTTTAAAAAAGAATTATGCTTTTTTAGTTTCACCACAGCATTCTTTTTTACAATCAGTAGCGCAAGCTTTTTTGTCACTTTCGTCTTTATGACCTTCTTTTTTAGAACAACCTTCTTTCTTGCAATTTTCAGCACAAGCTTCCTTAGTTGTTTCAGAAGCTTTATACATATCTCCACTTCCAATTCCTTCTACAAAAGCAATTAAGTCAGCTTTATTAGTAATGTTGGCATCATATTTTACAGTAGCAATGCTATCATTAAATATAACTTTGGCATCTAAGACACCGTCTTTTTTAGATAAATCAGAAGCTATTTTTTTAGCACATCCTATTTCACAAGTCATTCCAGAAATGTTTAAAGAAAGTTCTTTAGCATTCGCAGCTACTTCAGTTTTAGGAGTTTTGTTAGTTTCTTCTTTTTTTGCTTCGTTTTTACATCCGACAGCTAAAAAGCTAACAAAAGTTAAGGCTAAAATTATTTTTTGAATTTTCATCATTTCTATTTATTAGGTTATTTGGCAAAGTTATTAATAAAATCAAAAAAATAAATGAAAATAGTCGATTTTTGCCATTAAATGAATTGAAAATGAGTAATAAGCAACGTAAATGGTTGTATTTAGTTATACTTTCACTTGTTTGGGGAAGTTCTTTTATTTTAATAAAAAAAGCACTTATTGGTTTAACACCAATTCAATTAGGGGCATTACGAATGTTAATTACCGCTGTTTTTTTATTGATGATTGGATTTAAAAGTATTCAAAGAATTCAAAAAAAACATTGGATTTATATTTTATATACTGCTTTGTTGGGAACTTTTTTCCCATCCTTTTTATTTGCCTTTGCTATACAGGGAATTGATAGTTCTATTTCAGCAATTTTAAATTCATTAACACCATTTAATACTTTTATTTTTGGAGCTTTAGTTTTTGGTTTTACCTTTAAGAAAAAACAATTTATTGGAATATTAATTGGATTAATCGGTACGCTTATTTTAATATTAAAAGGAGCAGATTTGAATCCAAATCAGAACTATTGGTATGCTACACTGGTTATAATTTCTTCTATCGGATATGCCTTTAATGTAAATATAGTAAAGAAGTATTTATCTGATTTAGATGCATTGGCAATAACAACAGGGAATTTTTTATTATTAATAATACCAGCTTTATTAGTTTTGTTATTTTCTGGTTTTTTCTCAACTTTTGAAATAAATTCTCAAACAACAAATGCATTAGGGTATATTACAATATTATCTGTTGTTGGTACAGGAATAGCAAAAGTATTGTTTAATAAAATGGTACATCTTTCATCACCTATTTTTGCATCTTCCGTAACGTATTTAATCCCTATCGTAGCTGTTATGTGGGGGATTATAGATGGAGAAAAATTAAATGTAATTCAATTATTAGCTGGAGGTGTTATTTTACTTGGTGTATGGCTGGTGAATAAAGCAAAATAAAAAGAGCCAAAACGTAAGTTTTGGCTCTTTAGTAATTAGAAAAGGTATTCTATCTACTGAAAATCAGTATCAGATACTCCTTCGTTAATTTTTACTTCTTTTACAATAAACTCCATTTTCATAGGGCCATTTGTTCGGGTAACTTTATGTGGAAACTTAATTCCTTTGATTTCTTTATAATCAGAAAAAGTTGTTGGAACTTTCATTTCTCCTTGAGGCCCTTTAGCTGTTTTGACTTCTTTTATTTTTAATCCAGAAGTCATGTCATAAAAAATTTCAGATTTACCATGTTTAATTACGTAAGCATTTTTACCATCAATAGGTTCAATCCTTTCTAGTTTTCCTTTTTTGTATGCTAAGTCTTCAAATGGAGCAGCTTGTTTTTTAGCTTCTATTAATTCTTCACCAGAGACTTCTTTTTTCTGACCTTGAGCTTCTTGATATCCTTTAGCCCCATCAAAAACTACTTTTTGCATTACATTACCCGCCATAGAAACTAATACTAGTGACTTGTTAGGCGCTGCATTTTTTTGAACTAAATTTATTTGCATCCCTTGTATTTTAGCGTCAGAAGAAATCATTACTGATTTTACTGCAGCTACTTTATCTTTACCTCCAATTGCTTTGAAATAATTATCAACCACAGTTGTTGCTGTTGTACCAGCAGGAATTGGTAAACTCATTTTTGGTTTTGAGGTAGCATTTCCTTTTTTGTCAAAGTAGTTAATTTTATAATCAGAATTTTTTTCTAAATTTTTTAAAACATCTATTCCTTTACCAGTAATAAAAATACGAGCTTTATCTCCTTTAAAATGTTTAATCGCTGCATTTTGAACATCATCTAAAGTAACAGCGTTAATATTAGATAAATAGTTTTCATAAAAATTTTCAGGTAAATTATAACGAGCAATATTTAATGCAAATCTTGCAGCCGTTCTTGGTTTTTGAACATCCATTACAAAGTTACCTACATATTTAGCTTTCGCATTTTTAAGTTCATCTGCTGATGCTTTCTGATAACGAATTTTATTGATTTCTTTTTGAATTTCAACCATTGCACTGTCAGTAACCATATTTCTTACAGCTGCACTTGCTCTAAAAGTTGCTGCATTTCTACTTTGTCTTAAGCTAGAATATGACCCGTAAGTGTATCCTTTATCTTCACGTAAATTCATGAATAAACGTGCAGTTCCACCACCACCTAAGATGTTGTTTGCTAATAAAGCAGCGTAATAATCTTTATCACCTAACTTTAAATCAATATTATTAACTACTGCTATTTCTGATTGAACAGCATTAGGCATGTTAATAAAGTTAATTTCTGCAGTTGCAGGATTTGTAGGTTTTTGTAATGCTACATTTGGCACATTACCAGACTTCCAATCAGAAAAAAGTTTTTTAACTAACTTTTTTGTTTCTTTAGGATTAATGTCTCCAACAATAACTAAATAAGAATTGTTAGGACGGTAATATGTATTATAATTGTCTTTTACATCTTGTAAAGTGATGTTTTTTACAGATTCTTTTGTTGTGAATTCTCCATATGGGTGTTGTTTTCCATAGGTAAGAGCATCTTCTACTCTACGAGCAATAGCAGTCACACTTTTTTCGTTAGATTTTAATCCGTCTAAAGTACGTTCTACTTGTTTGTCAAATTCTTCCTGAGAAAAAACAGGGTTTTTAACACCATCTGCTAATAAACCTAAAATCTCAGGAAAGTATTTTTTTAAAGAAGAAGCGTAAGCTCCGTCCTTACTATAATTAACAAAAGCACCTAAATAATCTACTTTTTCATTAAAATCGTTTTTAGAAACGGTTGTTGTCCCGTTACCTAATAAACCTCCCATTAGATCAGCTAAACCTGTTTTTGCACCTTCTACTACTGGTTTATTGTCAATTGTTAAATTAGCTGATGCTCTTGGTAGCTTATGGTTTTCTACCATAATAACCTCTAAACCATTAGGAAGTTTAAACTTCTCTACTTTTCCTAATTTTACTTTAGGAGCTGGCCCTGGTTTTGGCTGTTTGTTTAAATCGCGTTGTGCATTTACAGCAAAAGACATTGCTAAAATCGCGACTAATGATAAAATTTGTGTCTTCATAATTCTTTTATATTGTCTTTTGATGTTATTTTTTACTTTCAGGCAAATATTCCATTAACAAACGCTTATTTGTTTGTAAGTACTTCTTAGCTACTTCTCTAATTTCTTCACGAGTAATAGAACGATAAATATCTATTTCTGTATTAATTAAATTAGTGTCTCCGTATAAAACATTATAACGAGCTAATGAATTTGCAATTCCCTCAACACTAGAGTTAGAGTTTACAAAATTGTTTTCAAATTTATTTTGAAGTTTTTGGTAATCTTTTTCTGAAATTAAATCGGTTTGTAATCTTACAACTTCTTCATCTATTTCTTTAACTAAACTAGCTAAAGAAGTTTTACCTAATGGTAATGCATAAATAATGTAAGTACCGTAATCTTCTTGACTTAAATTAATAGCTCCTGCTTGTAAAGCCATTTTCTTTTGATCAACTAACTTCTTATATAAAACTGAACTTTTACCACTGCTTAAATATGAAGAAACCATGTCTAACACTCTAGAATCACGTGTTTTCATTGACGGAGTTCTATATGCTTCCATAATAGCTGGAATTTGAATATTAGGATCATAAGCTTTAGCCTCTATCTGATTCGTAATAGGATCTTCTTTTTGAAACTCTCTTTTGATGTCTTCTCCTTTAGGGATTCTTTCAAAATATTCTTTAATCCAAGTTTTTGCTTGTTTTATATCAATATCACCAGCAACAACTAATGTAGCGTTGTTAGGTACATAGAATTTTTTATTAAAAGCAATAAACTCTTCTAATGTTGCATCATCTAAATGCTTCATTTTACCAATAGTTGTTCCTTTATAAGGGTGTTTTTTGAACATGTTTTTCTTAACATTTTCTAAAAAACGAGAGTAAGGTTGATTGTCTACACGTAAACGCTTTTCTTCTTTTACAACTTCATTTTGTGTGTCAACTCCTTCTTGACCAATAACAGGAGATAATAATCTTTCAGACTCCATCCATAAACCTAATTCTAAGTTATTAGAAGGAAAAACTTCATAATAATAAGTTCTGTCATCTGTTGTGTTGGCATTATTTTTTCCTCCATTTGAAGAAACAATTTTAAACCAATCACCTTTCTTTATGTTTTTTGTTCCTTCAAATAATAAATGTTCAAAAAAGTGAGCCATTCCTGTACGGTTTGGTTGCTCGTCTTTTGCACCTACATGATACATTACCGAAGTAATAACTACTGGAGCTGATTTATCTTGATGCAAGATTACATGCATGCCGTTGTTTAAATCATACTCTTCAAACTCTACTTTCTGCGCATTTGCAGAAAATGCAAATAACATAGCAGAAGCAAGAGATAAAATACTTTTTTTCATTGATTTATATATTAGTTTTTGACTGATTTTGACATATGTGACGTGAATTTAAGTCTTTCGTTACACTAAAAAATAAAAATAGTTATTTTTTTATAAGTAAAAGATTAATTTTCTGTATTATAGGTTGTTTTTTCTGTTAAAAAACGTATATTTGCACCCGCATTTTCATTAAGAAGATGTGAATAAAGTATAACGCAAAACAAAAAGTATGTACGCAATCGTAGAGATAGCAGGGCAGCAATTTAAAGTAGCAAAAGACCAAAAAGTATACGTACACCGTTTACAAGAGGCAGAAGGATCAAAAGTAACTTTTGATAATGTAATGCTTATTGAAGATAAAGGTAACGTAACTATTGGCGCCCCAGCTATAGCAGGTGCAGGAGTAACTGCAAAAGTATTAGGTCACTTAAAAGGTGATAAAGTAATCGTTTTCAAAAAGAAAAGAAGAAAAGGTTACAAAAAGAAAAATGGACACAGACAGTATTTAACTGAGATTCAAATCGAAGGTATTTCTGCATCAGGTGTAAAAGCATCTGCAAAGAAAGAAGCTCCTAAGGCAGAAGTTAAGTCTGAATCTAAGGATATTAGTTCAATGACTGTTGCTGAATTAAAAGCTTTAGCTAAAGAAAAAGGTATCACTGGATACACATCTTTAAAGAAAGCTGAATTAATTGAAGCATTAAGTAAATAATAACTTTAAAAACTTACAGAGATGGCTCATAAAAAAGGTGTTGGTAGTTCGAAGAATGGTAGAGAATCAGAATCGAAACGACTAGGAGTAAAGATTTTTGGAGGACAAGCTGCTATTGCAGGTAACATTATTGTTCGTCAAAGAGGAACAACTCACAATCCAGGTGAAAACGTTTACATGGGTAAAGATCATACTTTACATGCTAAAGTTGATGGTGTAGTTGAGTTTAGAAAGAAAAGAGACAACAAGTCTTATGTTTCTATAACTCCTTTCGAGGCTTAAGAAACAACTTGATAAATAAGAAAAAGCTCAAACAAATTTGTTTGAGCTTTTTTTATACATATATAAGTCTTATATAAAATAAAAAAGCATCTCTTTATTAAAGTGATGCTTTTTAGTTTAATATCATTATTGATTAATCCCCTAATTTATCATAATGATTCCCCTTGTGTATTATAGTGCAAATATGAGACGAAAATATATTTTATAAAATAACATATGTATAAATAGCATGAAATTGTGTGTAAATGGTTGTTCTTTTGTTTTTTTAGGAGAAAAACAAACCTCTATAGGGCTTTAAATTGTATTTGGTAATTTTAATTTTACAATTATATCAGTTACATTTGGTTACAAATCCCACTATATGTTAAAAGCAGTTATTATTGATGATGAACCAAAAGCTATTAAAAGCCTTCTTTGGGAATTATCTAATTTTAATGATGATTTAGAAATTATACAAACATTTACTGAAGCAGATAAGGCTATAAAATATATTAATGAAAATTCAATAGACTGTCTTTTTTTAGATATAGAAATGCCAACTATGGATGGGTTTCAATTACTTGAAAAGTTAAATAAAACAGATTTCGCTGTTGTTATAACTACAGCTTATAATGAGTATGCAATAAAAGCATTAAAAAATCAGGCTATAGATTATTTGTTAAAACCTATAGATACAGACGATTTAGAAGAAACTTTAAATAGAATTAAAAAACATTATTCACAAAATAATAGTAGTGATAAGTTTGAAAAAATACTTTCAAGTTTTAATAAAAAATTTAACAGAAGAAAAATAACTATAAATACAGATGGTAAACTTATTTTTTTAGAACAATTTGAAATTTTATTTGTTGAATCTGATGGTAACTACTGTTCAATTCATACTACAAACAACAAAAAAATTGTTGTAACCAAAAAGTTGAAAGAAATAAATTTACTATTACCTGAGGAGCACTTTTTTAGAATTCACAATTCATTTATAATAAACTTAAATAAAATTAAAGAATTTTTGAAGTCAGATGGCTATGTGATTATAGAAAATAATCATAAAATACCTGTGTCACGTCAAAGAAAATCTGATTTATTAGAAAAATTTTAAAATGAAGAATTTTTTCACATTAGTATTGTTTTTTCTGTTTAGTATCATTTGCTTGTCACAAAAAAATGTAGATAGCTTGATAATTAATGCACTTGAAAAAAAAGAAACAAATTATTTTGAACTTCAAAAGCATTTTAGAAGAGTTAGGTTTACTAATGAAGAGTTAAGTTACCTTTTAAATGAAAGTAAAAAGAGTAAATATAAATTAGGAGAAATATTTGCGAAAAATGTCCAAGGCCGATCTCATAGAAACGTTACAGAGTATAATAAAGCTATAAAGAAATATAAAGAGGCTTTAGAACTGTCAAAAAAAATAAAGAGTCTAGAGGCAGAGATAGTTACATTAAATCAATTAGGTGTAGTTTATAGAAGGCAAGATAAAATTAGAATGGCCTTAAACTATCATCAATCTGCTTTAGAAATTATTTCTAAAATAAAAAACCCAGGTAAAGATGTTAAGATCAGTAATAGTATCTCAATTAATAGTATTGGGAATATCTATTTAGCTTTAAAACAATATGAAAAGGCGTTAGAGAAGTTTAGTAAGTCTATTGCTATTCAAAAAGATTTAGATGATAAAAGAGGGTTAGCAATTAACCATCAAAATATTGGTTATGCTTATAAACACATAGGAGATTTAGATTTAGCTCTTGAAAATTATCAAAAATCATTAAAATATAATACATTAAATAAAGATAGGTTAGGAAGAGTAATTTGCCATAATAGTATAAGTGGTATTTTGATAAAGCAAACTAAGTATAATGAAGCCTATAAATATATTACTGAAGTTATAGAAGTAGCTGAAAATATAGGAAATAGATATTATTTATCAGAAGTCTACAATACTTTAGGGTGTGTTCTTTTAAAGTTAGATAAGTTAAATGAAGCCAAAGTTTATATAAACAAGGCGCTTAGAATAGCGATGAAGAATAATATTCCATCTAGTTTAACGATGTCATATGATCATTTATCTGAGTTGTATCAGAAGCAGGGGAAATATGAAAAGGCATTAGCGTATTACAAGAAGTCGATTGAATTAGAGAAAAAAACGTTCAATACTAAAAACATTCGTTATGTTAATAGTTTGATTAGTAAATATGATAATGAGGTTAAAAGTAATAGAATTAAAGACCTTGCTAAACAAAATGAGATTGGTAAATTAAAGCTAACTAGAAATCGTAATATTTTAATTATAGCCTTAGTGTCTATAGCCTTATTTGGAGTTTTATTATACTCAATATACAGACAACGTTTGTTAAAAAACGATAAGCAAATCTTACTTTTAGAACAAGAAGCTTTGAGGATTCAAATGAACCCTCATTTTGTATTTAATGCCTTAAATTCTATAAAACTTTATATAATTAATAATGAACAGAAAAATGCGGTTTATTACTTAAATAAATTTTCAAAGTTAATTCGAAGTATATTAGAATCTTCTAGAGTAAAAGAAGTTACTCTTGGAGAAGAATTGAAAACGATGAATTTATATATGAGTATTGAAAATATTCGGTTTTCGAACGAAATAAATTATGAAGAGAATATTAGCTCTAATTTAGAGCTTGAGAGAATTAAAATACCACCATTAATATTACAACCCTTTTTAGAAAATTCTATTTGGCATGGATTATCCTCAAAAAAAGGAAGTAAAAAGGTAGAATTATCTGCTGAAAAAATATCAGATGAATTTATTCAAATTGAAATATCAGATAACGGAATAGGAAGAGATGCTGCCTTAAAAATTAAGAAAAGTAAATCTTTAAATAGAGATTCTATAGGAATTGACTTAACAAAAGAGAGACTTAAGAATTTTGCAAATCAGTATCAAAATAATTATTTTTTAGATTACGAAGATTTGGTTGATAGTAAAGGTAAATCGGTAGGAACAAAAGTATCTTTAAAGTTACCTATAATTTAAAAATTGAATTGTAGTTGAACCCATATAGGTTCTTTTTTTTCAGTATTTAAGTTACTAAAGGAAATTCCTAGTAAACGTACAGAGTTTTTTAAGTTTTCTTGAAACAATAATTCTTTGATAATAGGGTAAAAATCTCTTTTTTGATAAATGTAATAATTGGTCGTTTTGCTACGAGTTTGTTGCGTAAAGTCACTATATTTAATTTTTAAGGTTATAGTTTTTCCTTTGGTGTTCGATGTTTTCATTCTGCGTTCAAGCTCATCCGCAATCTTATCTAAACGTTCAAGCATAAAGACTTCTGAAGATAAATTTTCATTAAAAGTACGTTCAGCAGCTATCGATTTTCTAACTCTGTTTGGTTTTACCTGACTATTATGAATACCTCTAACAATATTATAATAATGTACTCCGGATTTTCCAAATAGTTTTGAGAGTTCTTCTAATGATTTTTTCTTTAAATCTAAGCCAGTAAATATACCTAGGTTGTGCATTTTAGCTGCAGTTACTTTTCCAACACCGTAAAATTTATTTATTGATAATTCTTCTAAAAAAAGAATTACTTCTTCCGGGTTGATGGTTTTTTGCCCGTTAGGTTTGTTTATGTCCGAAGCTACTTTGGCTATGAATTTATTAATTGATATTCCAGCAGAAGCTCTTAATTCTAATTCATCCCAAATACGTTGTCGTATTTCTTCAGCAATTATACTAGCCGATAAGATCCCTTTTTTGTTCTCAGTAACATCTAAATATGCTTCATCTAAAGAAAGAGGTTCAACCAAATCAGTATAATCATAAAATATTTTTCTAATTTTAGAAGATATCTCTTTATATCGGTCAAATCTTGGGGGAACAAATATTAAGTTTGGACACTTTTTTTTAGCAAGCATTCCACTCATTGCAGAACGTACACCATATTTTCTTGCTTCATAACTTGCAGCAGAAACTACTCCTCTAATCTCACTACCACCAACAGCAACAGGTTTGTTTCTTAGATCAGAATTGTCTAATTGCTCTACTGATGCATAAAAAGCATCCATATCTACATGAATAATTTTACGATATGGTGGTTGTAATTCCATTTTGTAGTACTATAAACTATTTGAGAATTTTGTTAATACTTCAATAGTTTTAATTTCATCTTCTTTAGAAACAAAAATATGATCATGATAAAAACCTGCAATAACATTACAACTTATATTGTTTTTTGCAAGCTCTGTTGAAAAAGCAGCTGTTAAACCAACAGCCTCTAATGCCGAATGTATTTTTAAAGTAACCCAAGAAGCAATAAAAGTATAAGGTAACTCTAATTCATCAGCGATAGGTTTTTCAAGAATTAGTGTTATTCCTTCTTGTTCCCTAAATTGACCAATAATAATATCTTGATTAATGTTAGAGGTGTTTTTAACTGTGGTAAATACATATTCACCTTCATTAACAAAAGGTTTCATTTCTTTAATTAAGGTAGTTAAGTTCTTTTCTCCTGACATCTAAAATATTTAGTATAAAATTACATTATTTAAAACAAAAAAGCTCTCAAAAGAGAGCTTTGGTATATAATAAGAAGTATTTATAATTGTTTTACTTCTATAATCTTAACAGGACAAGCCTTTTTTGCTTCATAAGATGCATCAAAAATAGAGTCATCATGGGTTTTTATAGTAAAAAAACCTTTTTTTTCAGAGGAATGTAATAATACAGATTTACCATCTTTTTTTGACATCTGAAATTGAGCTGGAGCTACTTCTACACAGTAATTACAGCCAATACATTTTTTTCTTTGTAAGGTTACTACTACCATTAAACTTGAGCAAATTCAGTTTTTACAATTTTATATAACTTATCTGAAGAACGGATTTTAAAATCTAATTTCATTGTAACTTCATCTCCTTTAGTAGCTTTTTTAGCAGGAGCATCATTTACAAACATTTGTTTTAATTCCATTTCTTGAGCTCCAGTAGTTGGACCCGTAATTAAAATAGTATCACCTACAGCTACATCGTAAGCTTCAATTTTAAATTCACCAATTTGAGCTTTTTGAAAGTAGTGAACACCTTTACCTAAATACACTTTTTTCTGTGTAGCATGAGAACCAGGTTCTTTACTCCATTCTCCTAGTTTTTGCCCTAAATAATAACCATTCCAAAAACCACGATTGTATACCTTTTCAAGCTCTAGCATCCAAGAAATTACTTTCTCTTTGTCATAAGTTCCATTCGCTAAGCTATCAATAGCATCTCTATAGCATTTAATAACTTTAGCCACATATTCAGGAGCTCTTCCTCTTCCTTCAATCTTTAATACCTTAATACCTGCATCGGCAACTTGATCTAGAAAATCAATGGTACATAAGTCTTTAGGAGACATAATATATTCATTATCTAGCTCCATTTCAAAGCCAGATTCTTGATCTATTACGGTATATTTTTTTCGACAATTTTGTTTACAAGCACCTCTATTTGCTGAAGAATTGTGAGAGTGTAAACTCATATAGCATTTGCCTGAAACAGCCATACATAAAGCACCATGTCCAAATATCTCAACTTCTAACAATCGCCCAGCAGGACCTTTTATTTCTTCTTTTTCTATTTGTTCAGTAATCTTTTTTACTTGACGTAAACTTAATTCTCTACTGAGTACAACAGTATCAGCAAACATCGCATAAAACTTTACAGTCTCTATGTTTGTAATGTTGATTTGGGTAGATATATGTACCTCCATTTGCGCTGCTCTTGCCATAGAAATTACAGCTTGATCCATTGCAATTACTGCAGTAATATTTGCTTCTTTTGCCCTATTGATTAAGGTTTTTACAATTGATAAATCATGATCATACACAATTGTATTTAAAGTTAAATATGTACGAACATTTTTCTCTTTGCATCTTTGCGAGATTTCTTCTAAATCATCAAGTGTAAAGTTGATTGATGCTCTAGCTCGCATATTTAATTGTTCTACACCAAAATATACAGAATCACATCCATTATCTAAGGCAGCTTGTAACGATTCAAAGTTACCAGCTGGTGCCATTAATTCGATCTTTTGCATTTGCTTATTTTTTAAACTTTAATGCTTCAGATCTTCCTTTTTTGAAAATCTTATTACTATTGCCTTTTCCTCTTCGTAATTCTTTTTGCTCTTCAAAAGGCAATGCTGCTACTTCTTTACATTCTTCTGAACAACAAGTACTCATTTTTTCTTGACAAGATGTACATTGAATAAATAATAAATGACATGCTTGATTTTCACAATTTACATGTTCATCACAAGGTTCACCACATTGATGACAATTAGAAATCACATCATCTGTAATACGTTCTGCTCTTCTATGGTCAAAAACAAAATTCTTTCCAATAAATTTATTTTCTACTCCTTCAGATTTCACCTGACGTGTGTATTCTATAATTCCGCCTTCTAATTGAAAAACGTTTTTAAATCCTTTATGTTTATAATATGCTGATGCTTTCTCACAACGGATTCCACCAGTACAATACATTAATAAGTTTTTATCTTCTTTATTGTCTTTTAAATCTTCTTCAATAATATCTAAAGAATCTCTAAATGTATCTACATCTGGAGTTACAGCGCCTTCAAAATGACCTATCTCACTTTCGTAATGATTTCGCATATCAACACAAATTGTGTTTGGGTCAGCTAACATTTCGTTGAAGTCTTTTGCATTTAAATGTACCCCTTTATCAGTAACATCAAAAGTATCATCGTTTAAACCATCAGCAACAATTTTGTCTCTGACTTTTACTTTCAGTTTTAAAAATGATTTATTATCGTGTTCAACAGCAACATTTAAACGAATGTCTTTTAAAAAAGAAATAGCATCTAATTGCTCTTTCAGTTTTAGAAAATTTTCCGCAGGTGCAGATATTTGAGCATTGATTCCTTCAAAAGAAACATAGGTGCGTCCTAAGACTTCTAATGCGTCCCATTCTAGGAATAATTTATTTCTAAATAATTGTGGGTTTTCTATCTTATGATATTGATAGAATGAAATAGTTAAACGATCCTTTCCGGCTTCGTCAATTAATGCAGCGCGTTCACTTGCGCTTAACTTATTGTACAGTTGCATGCTATACTTCTTTAGTTAAACAAAATATGTTATGATTTTTCTAAAAATCGCTGCAAAAGTACACAATTTTTATTTTTTATGTTTAAAATAATACATTTAGTATCAAATTGATAGGAATTCAAACTTTTCTAAAAATTTAAAGGAAAAACAGATACAACTAATCTCATTTTTTTGAACCTTTGTATAAGTGTTTCAAAGAAATGATACGAAGTGTAACCATAAAAGATGCTGAAGCAATTACAAATATCTACAATTATTATGTAGAAAGTCATATTGCTACGTTTGTAGAAGTTCCAGTTTCTGTAGTATATTTTAAAAACAAAATAGAAAATATAATAAAGAAGTTTCCTTGGTTTGTTTTTGAAGAGGATAATCAAATTATTGGTTATGCACATGGTAATTTTTGGAATATTCGAAGTGCATATAATATGACAGCTGAGGTGTCAATTTATTTAAATGAAAACGTTGGCGGAAAAGGAATAGGAACTCAGTTATACAGTAAATTAATTAAGGTTTTAATTAATCAAGGTTATCATGTATTAATTGGTGGGATTTCATTACCAAACAAAGCAAGTGTAGCGTTACACGAAAAATTTGGATTTACAAAAGTAGCGCATTTTAAAGAAGTTGGATATAAGTTTAATAAATGGGTAGATGTTGGTTATTGGCAACTTACCGTAAATAATAATAAAAAATGAGAGTAGCAGTAGTGGGAGCTACCGGAATGGTAGGAAATGTAATGTTACAAGTGTTAGCAGAGCGTAATTTCCCTGTAACAGAATTAATTCCTGTAGCATCAGAACGTTCAGTTGGAAAAGAAATTGAATTTAAAGGAACAAATTATACCATTGTTGGATTGGAAACTGCAGTTTCTATGAAACCAGATGTAGCTTTGTTTTCTGCAGGTGGAAACACTTCGTTAGAATGGGCTCCCAAATTTGCAGAAGTGGGTACAACTGTAATTGATAATTCATCAGCTTGGAGAATGGATCCTACTAAAAAATTAGTGGTTCCTGAAATCAACGCTTCGGAATTAACAACAAATGATAAAATTATAGCAAATCCTAATTGTTCTACCATTCAAATGGTTTTAGCTTTGGCACCATTACATAAAAAGTATGGTATTAAACGTTTGGTAATTTCTACATATCAATCAATTAGTGGAACTGGTGTTAAGGCAGTAAAGCAACTAGAAAATGAAACTAATGGAATAGAAGGAGAAATGGCTTATCCATATCAAATTCATAAAAATGCGTTGCCTCATTGTGATGTTTTTGAAGAAGCAGGTTATACTAAAGAAGAATTAAAATTGGTTCGTGAAACACATAAAATTTTAAGCGATCCTAGTATTGGAATTACAGCTACATCTGTTAGAATTCCTGTAGCTGGAGGTCATAGTGAAGCTGTAAATGTTGAGTTTGATACTCATTTTGAAGTAGAAGATATACGTACAATTTTATCAGAAACGGATGGGGTTGTTGTACAAGATGATGTAGAGAATAATGTGTATCCTATGCCTTTTTATTCTGAAGGAAAAGATGAAGTTTTTGTAGGTAGAATTCGTAGAGATTTATCACAACCTAACACTTTAAATATGTGGATTGTGTCTGATAATTTACGAAAAGGAGCTGCTACAAATACGATTCAAATAGCTGAATATTTAGTAGCTAATAAATTAATAGAAAAAGCTGTTACAGTTTAAATAAGAATAAAATATAATTTTAAAACCTGTATTTATTTAAATACAGGTTTTTTATTTTTGGGTTATGAATAGAGAGCAAATTATACAGAATACGATTGAGTTTGTAAAAGAAACACTAAAAGGAGCTGAAGGAGGACATGATTATTTTCATGTAGAGAGAGTTTATAAAAATGCATTATTAATTGCAAAAACAGAAATTGTAGATGGATTCATAGTTGCTTTGGGTGCTTTGTTACACGATATAGCTGATAGTAAGTTTTATAATGGTGATGAAACTATAGGGCCTAAAAAAGCACGAACATTTTTAGAGTCTCAAAATGTAAATGAAGAAGGAATAGTTCATGTTGAAAAGATTATTCAAAATATATCTTTTAAGGGAGGTAATTTTGAGCAGAAATTTAAATCACCAGAATTAGAAGTTATTCAAGATGCAGATAGATTAGATGCTATTGGTGCAATAGGAATAGCTAGATGTTTTAATTATGGAGGGTATAAAAACAGAGAATTATACAATCCGGAGATTCTTCCTAAATTAAATATGACCAAAGAAGAATACAAAAAATCTACAGCTCCAACACTAAATCATTTTTATGAAAAACTATTGTTGTTAAAAGATAAAATGAATACGACTACTGGTAAAAATATAGCACAAAAAAGACATGAATTTATGGAGTTGTTTTTAGAACAGTTTTATAATGAATGGAATGGAAATGTTTAATTAATTTTAAAACAAAATAGGTATTCATTAAAAACTGTTTTATACATTTAAAATATTGCTAATAGTGTGTTTAAAATAAACTGAGCGACTTCTAATATTATTGTTGTTATTATAATTATCATGATGATTGAATTTTATTGAATGATTCCTTTTTTTATTAAGACTACTTTACTTTTGTTTTGGTTAATAAATTCTAGTTCTAATAAGTCTATTTTATTAAAATCTTTTACTTTAGAATTTAACAACGCTTGAATTCTTTTGACTTCTGTTTCTACAGATTTAAATTTACAGCCTACTAATTGGTATTCTCCTTTTTCTGTTGAAAATCCATTTTCTCCATATTGAATTCCCTTAGCATAAATAATTTGGTTAATTTCTTTACAGTCACAATTATCCTTTAAGGCTTGAAAAACATCCTCTGATCTATTATAACCTTTTATAGATGAAGTTACCGTATAGCCAAATATTACACCTAGGCATAAGAATAAGATTATTATAATAGTTGTTTTTGTTGTTGTTTTCATTTTTAATTCAGTTTGATTACTGAAGCAAAGATTTAACTTTAAAAGACTTATTACAAGGAGACTATACCTGTTTTTAGAAAAATAGGGTAGTTTTTAATGATGTAATCGTTTGATTTACAAGTAATTAAATACATCTATGTTTTTAACTGCTTAGAAAAATGAAAAACCCCTAAATTTATAAATTTAGGGGTTGAAATTATATTTTGTTAAGTTTTATAGAAACTATTTTAGGTAATAGAATTTAGTTTTTTAATATAAACAGAAGGTAATAAACCTGTTCTTCTTTTAAAATATTTAGTAAAAGAATCTGGACTTTTATAACCTATTTCTTCTGAAATTGATTGAATTGAATACGATCTAAACCTGTTACTTTCCTTTAGCTTCAAAATAACATAATTAATTCTTAAATCGTTTATATAGGTATTAAAGTTTTTTTGATGATGTGCGTTTATTACTTTAGATAAGTAAGAAGTGTTTGTTTTTATTTTTTTAGCAACATTGTAAGAATTACATTCTTGTTTTAAATAATAATGCTGTTCTTCTATTTTTTGTAAACCAATTAAAATTTCATCGAAGGTTTCTTTATTAATATCAGATGTAGCATTTTTTTCTTCTAATTGAATGTCTTTGGTGTCTACAAGAATTTGTTGCTTCTCTAAAGATTCTATTTTATTTAATAATTCATTAAAACTTTTAGTAGTTTTTGTTTTTCTCTTTGAGAAGATAAATAAAAATAGAAGTAAAATAGCTAAAACTAAGGAACCGCCTATTAGTAAAAATGAAGTTGTATTTTTTTGTTTTTCTGTTTCTAAATCTGAAATTTTTTTCTTGTGAAAAGAATCTACAATATGTTTTCTGTTTTTTTCTAAAGCTGTTTGATTTAGAATATATTTTTCAAAGTACTCATTTGATTTTTCAATATTTCCAGCTTTTTTGTAAATTTTGGCTAACTTTTTATAGTCTTCTACTAATTTAAATTCTTTGGTTTTATTTTTTATCTGATCAATACCTTTAAGCATTATAGCAATAGCCTCATCGTAATTTTTTAAATTACTATAAGCTTCTGCTAATTCTTTATAATAATAAATTTCTCCTGAATTGGCATCGTGTTTATGACTTAGGTCTTTTAATTTTTGTAATACTAATAGGGCCTCTTCATTTTTGTTTTCAGCAATTAGTATTTTACTTTTTTGTGATAAATAATTTAGCCTAATAACATTATTTATGGTATCTAAGTTTCTTTCTATCCCTTTATTTAAATAGAAATTAGCAGAATCTAATTTTTTAAGTTTAACATAAGAATCACTTATGCTTATAATGGTTAGTGAACTATTAAAGTTTCTATTTAACTCATCAATGTCTTTAGCTGTTTTTAAAAGTTTTAACCCTTTTTTATATTGTTTTAATGCCTCGTTGTATTCACCAGCTGCATAATTCATTCCGCCAATTAATACCGGTATTACAGCTTTGTAAAAATCTAAATTTTCTTTTTTAGCTATGTTTTCTCCTAAAGAATAATAATCTAAGCCTATTTTTGTTTCACCTATAGCAGAGTAGCTATTTCCTAGTTGTACTTGTATTTCTATTGGAGTTATTTTTGCGGATAGAATTGCTTCTTTTTCTTGCTTACTAAATTGATATTTATTGTATAAATCTAATTCTTTTTTAAAAGATTTGATAGACGTATAATGCTCATTTATAAATTGACTTTGTCTAGCAATACCATGTAAGAGTTGAATTATTCTAAAGGTATCTTTTTGTTCTTCAGCAAGGAGTAACATTTCTCCCATTAAATCAACTCTTTTTCTAGTGCGGCTCTCTTTTTTTATAGAATCAGAGAGCGTTGTTAAATTCTTTTTATAGATGCTATCAATAGCTTTTTGGGCAAAAAAACTATAGGTAAAAAGAAATAGAATTATAAAAAGAGTTTTTTTTAATGTCATGTTTTATACTCCTGGAAAGTTAGGTTTTCTTTTTTCTAAAAAAGCAGTAGTACCTTCTTTAAAATCATCGGTGCCAAAGCAGTTTCCAAATTCAGAAATTTCTGTTTCAAAACCATTGATTCCATCTTTAAAATTATCATTTACAGCTTTAATTGCTGCGCTAATTGCTACTGATGAATTTCTCATTATTTTACCAGCCAATTTCTCTGCTAATGGCATTAGTTCTTCTAGAGTTGTAACATGATTTACTAGTCCAGAATCCTTTGCTTCTTCTGCAGAAATCATCCCAGCAGTCATTACCATTTCCATAGCTTTTCCTTTACCCACTAGTTGTGGTAAACGTTGTGTTCCTCCATAACCAGGAATAACTCCTAAAGATACTTCAGGTAAGCCCATCTTAGCATTATCTGAAGCTACTCTAAAGTGACATGCCATAGCTAATTCTAATCCTCCTCCTAAAGCAAAACCATTAACAGCTGCTATAACAGGAGTTGAAAGGTTTTCTACAAAATCAAATAAAGATTCTTGTCCTTTTCTAGCTAATTCAGCACCTTCTTTTACTGAGAAATGAGCAAATTCAGAAATATCTGCACCAGCTACAAAAGCTTTTTCTCCACTTCCAGTAATCATAATTGTTTTTACATCCGAATCATCTTCTAATGCTTCAAAAGCTGTATGTAATTCTTCAATAGTTATTTTATTTAAAGCATTTAGTTTTTTTGGACGGTTAATGGTTATAGTTGCTAATCCATTAGAAATGGTAACTAAGATGTTTTCGAAATTCATTTGATTATGTTTTTGGTAAAATTACATTAAAAACAGTTCCAATACCTTCTGTTGAGGTAAAAGTAATAGAACCGTCATATGCTTCAATTATATTTTTTATCATCGGTAAACCTAACCCCATTCCACTAGTTTTAGTGGTGAATTTAGGTTCGAAAATTAATTCTTTATTCTTGTTTGTAATTCCTTTTCCGTTGTCGGAAACTGAAATTTTCACATTATTACCTTCTGAAGTAACTTTTACTTCTATTCTAGGTGCTTGCTCATTTTCTTTTATTGCTTGTGTTGCGTTTTTAACCAAATTTGTTACAATTCTAATTAATTGAGTTTTGTCAAGGTTGGCAAACAATTCTGTTTCTTTTGGAATATAATGTATATAATCTTCAGTAAAAATATCTAACGAGTGTTTTACAACGTCAACCACATCAAGTTTTTCACGACGTTGTGTTGGCATTTTTGCAAAATCAGAAAAAGCTGAAGCAATAGAACTCATTACATCAATTTGCTGAATAAGAGTTTCACTATACTCAGACATTTTTTCTTTAATCTTAGGATCTTCTGGATTAAACCTTCTGTCAAAACTCTGAACAGAAAGACGCATAGGTGTTAGCGGATTCTTAATTTCATGAGCTACTTGTTTAGCCATTTCTCTCCAAGCTTGCTCACGTTCACTCATTGCAAGTTTTACAGCACTTTCCTCTAATTGATCTATCATGTTATTATAAGAATCAACTAAAGAGTTAATTTCAGAACTAGCAGAGTTTAATGTGATTTTTTCGTTTCGCTTGTTTAAACGAGTCTCTTTAATTTTTTCAGAAATTGTTTGAATTGATCGAGTAATATAACTTGATAAGAAATATGCTAATGCAATTGCAACAAGAAACATAAGGAGATAAACTAGTGAAAGACGAGAAATAAATTCTTGTAATTCCTTTTTTTGTTCATCGTTATTTTGTGCTATTTGTATTTCAAGTATTCCTATACGTTTAAATCGTAAATCATTTATATAGGTATATGAAGATTGATAAGTAATTCCTTTTCCGCTTCTACTTTTTAAAATTTTATGGTCAGAATTATTGGCTAATTCTGTAGTTATTTCATTTGATAAAGGAGCGTCTTCTACCTTTTCAAAATTATAAGGTTTTGATGATTTTAAAAAACGCCCATCCACTGCATACATTGTAATTGTAAGTTTATGTACGGCAGCCATTTCATAAATTCTATCTTGAAAAATTTTAGATAGGTTTTCTGTGGTTACAGGATATGTTGTTCTACGTTTTAATTCAATTTCAATAGCTTGCTTTATGGTAGTTTCTTTTCTACCAAAACGATGAGTATTATAATCTTTAGTTTGTTCGCCATATTGGTAAATTGTAACTAAAACAATTAAGACAGAAGCCAATAATACTAAGAGTATCATTGACAAGAAAATTCTAATACGTAAGGATATGTTATTTATGTTCAGCAATTTTATAGTTTTATTCTTTTAGTTTTCATAATCAAAGTATCGTCAAACTCTCCATCGTTATCCCAATCATAAATTACTTTTCCTTCAAAGCCTTCCGTTGTTTTTTTTATCTTGTACCAAACTTGAACTTGTTTACCTAAATAAGGATAATCCACGTATAAACTATCATTTCTAGTTTTCCATCTTCCATTTGTTTCTCCAACTTTTTTTCCATCAGGTTGTTTAAACCAAGCTTTAAATGTTCCATCATTTTTATAAGCTGATTGCGCTCTACCTGTATTAGGTTTGTTAAAATTATCTTCAAAAACAGAAGTGCTATCAGTTTTATTAATAGTCGGCATTTCAATTTTTAGATATTCAGTTTGCCAACTACCAATCATATAATTTTTTAAAGATTCTTTTTTTTCTTGTTTACAGGCAGCAAAAAGTATTCCGAAAAGAATAATTGTGATAATATAAGTTGTTTTCATAATTATGCTTTAATTTTTTCTTCTTTTGTGTGTAAAAGTCGAGTTAATTTGATTGATAAATCTAATAAAATAATTTTAGCATTACCATTTCGTTCAATATGATATAAGGCATCACTAATTTCTTTTTCAATAGTTAAAATATTTGCACTATTTATAAAAGGAGCAAATTTTTCTAATTTGAAATTATTGGTTTTTGTTTCAAGAAAAACTAAATCTGGAGTTCCATAATTTAATAATAAAGCTTGTCTAAAAAACTGTAAACAATATTGTAAAAATTGTTTTTGTGTTTCTCTTCCCGATTTAGCAATAGTTTCAGACCAACCTATTAAATCTTGAATTACCGCTGCATTACCTTTGGCCTTAAAAGCTGCACGAATCCAAGTAATAAACCATTCTTCAAAAATTAAATCATTAGAATTGTTATTTAAAATATGAAGAGCCTTATTGTAATTTCCTTCAGACTGATGTGCTATTTTAGTAGCCTCATTCTCCGAAATGTTTTCGTTTTTAATTAAAGTATTTGCAATGTCAGAGTTACTTAATACAGGGAAGTGTAATGCTTGACAACGGGATTTTATGGTGTTTATAATTTGTTCTTCATCTTCTGTAACTAACAAGAAAATAGTTTTACTTGGTGGTTCTTCTATAAGCTTTAATAATTTATTTGAGGCAGCAATATTCATTTTTTCAGCCATCCAAATAATCATTACTTTAAAACCTCCTTCGTAAGATTTTAATTGTAATTTTTTTACAACATCTTCAGCTTCATCTACTCCTATTTGACCTTGTTTGTTTTCAACACCAATATGTTGTAGCCAGTTAAATAAACTTCCGTAAGGTTGTTCTTCTATAAAACTTCTCCAGTCATTCAAAAATAAATTACTTACGGGATGTTTTTTTACTGAATCGTTTGTGGTTACAGGGAAAGCAAAATGTAAATCTGGATGTTGTAGTTTACTACATTTTAAATTACAGGCATCAGGATTAGCAGATGAATTGCATAATAAATATTGAGCATATGCAATTGCAATTGGTAAAGTACCAGCACCTTCTTTGCCAACAAAAAGTTGAGCATGCGGTATTCTGTTATTTTTTACAGATTGTTGTAAATGCTTTTTAATATGTTCTTGCCCTATTATTTGGTCGAAAGTCATAGGACAAATATAAGATTTCAAATATATAGCGCAATCAATAATTGGAACAAGAGATTATTAAAGTTCTATTGTTTAGAATCGTTCTATTTTAGTACCTTTGCGAGTCAATTTATACTTGTCATTTGAATTCAATAGCAACTTTACAAATCGGAGAAAGAGGAATTATATCAGAAGAATGCTTAGATATTATTCCATTAAAATTATTAGAAATGGGTTGTTTACCAGGAACAGAGGTGGAATTATTACAAATTGCACCTTTAAAAGATCCAATTTACATTTGTGTGAATGGAAGTCATTTGGCGATACGTAAAGAAACAGCTTGTCAAATTATAATTACTAAAATTTAACTGATGAGCAAACGTACTAAAGTAGCATTAATAGGTAATCCAAATACAGGGAAAACATCGTTATTTAATCAGCTAACAGGTTTAAGCCAAAAAGTTGGGAATTATCCAGGGGTAACTGTTGATAAAAAACAAGGACTATGTAAGTTGCCAAATGGCACTTCTGCAATAATTACTGATTTACCAGGAACGTATAGTATCAATCCAACATCAATAGACGAAAGTATTGTTTTAAAAACGTTATTAACTACAACAGAAGAAGATAAACCAGATGTAATTGTTGTAGTTGCCGATGTTGAAAACTTAAAGAGAAACTTACTACTTTTTACTCAAATACAAGATTTAGGAATTCCAGTAATTTTAGCCTTGAACATGGCAGATCAATTACAACGAAAAGGAATTTCAATAGACATTGATAGTTTGCAAAAAGAATTGCACACTAAAGTGATTTTAATGTCTGCAAGAAATAATGAAGGCGTTAATGATTTAAAGGAAGAAATAGTAAATTATAAAACGATCACAACCTATTCTAATTTTAATGAAATCTCATCTAAAATAGATGTTGATTATTTTAATGAGTTGTCAGAAAAAAGCACAAATTTTTCAGTTTATGAGTTGTGGTTGATGTATACCAAACAATATACATCTTTGCTTTCTAGTGAAGAAAATGAGAAGCTTCAAATGTTTGGACATGATGTGTCTAAACAAAAAAAGTATCAGCATAAAGAAACAATTTATCGATATCAAAAAATAAATTCAATTTTAAAGAAAACGTATAAAGTAGATGCATCTCAAGCAACAGATTTAAGATCTAAATTAGATAGCATTTTTACTCATAAAATATTTGGTTATGTTTTTTTCTTTGGATTATTACTATTGATTTTTCAATCTGTTTTTGATTGGGCATCAACACCAATGGATTTTATTGATGGACTGTTTGCTAACATTGCAGAGTTTACAAAATCTAAACTTCCTGAAGGGATGTTTACAGATTTATTAACCGATGGTATTATTCCTGGAATTGGAGGGGTTGTTATATTTATTCCACAAATAGCAATCTTATTTTTATTCATTGCTCTTTTAGAGGAAACGGGTTATATGAGTAGAGTTGTCTTTTTAATGGATAAAATTATGAGGCGCTTTGGTATGAGTGGTAAAAGTGTAATACCTTTAATTTCGGGTACAGCATGTGCAATACCAGCAATTATGGCAACTCGTACTATTTCTAGTTGGAAAGAACGATTAATTACAATTTTGGTAACACCGTTTACTACATGTTCGGCACGTTTACCAGTATATGCTATTTTAATAGCTTTAATTATCCCAGATACTAAAGTTTTAGGTTTTATAAGTTTACAAGGAATAACGTTGCTAGGCCTGTATGTTCTTGGTTTTGGGGCTGCAATTATTGCTGCATTTATTTTACATAAGACATTAAAAATTAAAAGTAATTCGTTTTTTGTTATAGAAATGCCAAACTATAAGCTACCATCTGCTAAAAATGTATTTCTGGATGTATTAGAAAAAACGAAAGCTTTTGTTTTTGGAGCGGGTAAAATTATACTAGCGATATCAATAGTTTTATGGTTTTTAGCGTCGCATGGTCCTTCATCATTTGATAATGTTGAAAAAAACATAACTGAAAATACAGTTAATCAACAGTTGTCAGAACAAGAATTAGCGCAAAAAATAGCTTCGGCAAAATTAGAGAATTCTTATATTGGTATAGCGGGTAAAACTATAGAGCCAGTAGTGAAACCTTTAGGATATGATTGGAAAATAGGAATTGGATTAATAGCTTCATTTGCAGCAAGAGAAGTGTTTATAGGAACTTTGGCTACTATTTATAGTGTTGAAAATAATGATGAAGATATATCTACCATTAAACAAAAAATGGCTTCTGAGGTAAATACCTTTACAGGAGAGAAACAGTTTAATTTTGCAACAGGAATTTCTTTATTATTGTTTTATGCCTTTGCAATGCAATGTATGGCAACTTTAGCGATAGTAAAAAGAGAAACTAAAAGTTGGAAATGGCCAATGATACAATTAGTTGGTATGGGAGCTTTAGCATATTTATCCGCTTTTATAGCATATCAAATATTAAAATGATGCAAGAAATAATTACATATATATTCGTTGGTTTAGCAGTGTTTTTTTTGGTAAAGAAGTTTTTTTTCAAAACAAAAAACGATAAAAATTGCAATACAGATTGTAACTGTTCTTAAAATTAAAGTAATACTTTCTTGTGTGTGTATTTCAACAAAAAATGTATGTTTGTGGTACTATAATTGATAGTACTATTTAAAATATTAATAAAAAGTTAAATATGAAAAAAATATTTTTAGGAGCAGTACTTTTTATCAGCTCATTTACACAAGCTCAGCAAGAAGTAAAAGTAGATTTACTAGATGCATTAGCATTTAAAACATTAGAGGTTTCTTATGAGTATTATACAAGTGAAAGATCATCAGTTGGTGTTTCGGCTTTGTTTAATTTTGAGAAAAGATCAGCTGATTTTCGCTATAATGAAAAACGAATGATTACACCATACTTTCGTCATTATTTTACAAATAATAGAAACTGGAATTACTTTGGTGAAGTTTTTTTAGGAATTAATACCGGAGAAAAAGAAATTGATATAGTTGGTAGTAACTTAAAACAATATAAAGAATATACAGATGGAGCCTTAGGTATAGCTATAGGATCTAAATATATTTCTGGAGGAGGATTTGTGGTTGATGTTTATGGTGGATTAGGTAGAAATATGTTTTCTTCAGAATCTCGTTCTGTAGTACCAAGAGTTGGTATTAATTTAGGTTATAGATTTTAATTTACTTCTTAAATTAAAAATATAAATACCCGAACTTTAATTAGTTTGGGTATTCTTTTTATGAAAAAGATTAATCTTTTAAAGAGAATTTAGGTTTAGACTGCCAGATGATATTGATAGACTTCCAACCATCTTTAGTTTTTACCATATTCAAATAATCAATACCCCAAACAGCAGTAACTTTTGCAACTGCAATTTTATCAGAAACTTCTAAAATATTAACTTCTCTAATTGATTTTTCATTGGCTCTATTACCTTTTGCATTCCAGCGTTTAGCTAAAGCAATTAATTTATCAAAAGGCATTTCAGATTTATTAGAAAACTTCCCTTTCTTTTTATCGAACCACCAGCCAACTTTTCTAACATCTTTATGGACACTTTTATAAGCTAAAGTCGTATCAGCTTTATAAAAAGTATCAATATAATTATAAGCAGCTTGTTTAACATCTTTAATTGCTTGCTCTTTTTTTTGTGCAGATAATTGAATTGTAAAAAGTAAAATGATTAAATAATATAAAGCTTTCATGATTTTTGATTTTCATCAAAAATAGTTAATTGTTTGATTTTTAAACGTTAATGAGTTATTAAAAACATTTTTTGTTATTCAGCTTTAAGTTCTGATTCTGGTTTTTTTTGTTAGGTTAATCCCAATAAAACTCAAAACTGCTGGTAATACCCAACCTAAACTTTCATTCGCAAAGGGAATTAAATTTTTAACTCCAACTAAATTCTCTCGTGGAATTACAAATCCTAAAAAATCAGGAATACTAAATATAAAAGTCGTTATTACTACAGTTTTAAAAACTATTGGTGAAGTCCATTTTTCAGGTAATACGTTTAATAAAATTAATACGATTGTTATTGGGTAAATAAACATTAAGACTGGTAAAGCAATTACAATTATAGAATGGAAATCCATTTGCCCAACCAAAACACCAATTATACACGCTGTGACAGCAGTAATAATATAGACTTTTTGAGAGTCTTTAAATAATCCTTTAAAATAATCAGCAGTACCAGTTATAATACCAACAGCAGTTGTAAAGCAAGCTAATGCAATCAAAATACTTAAAAATGCATTCCCAATATTTCCTAAGGTTGCAATACTAATTCCACGGAGTAAATTGGCTCTTTGCATATCGCCACTTAATGTGTTATCAACTAAAATTTCTGAACCATAAAATGCTCCTACAGAAATCAATCCAGCATAAATTATAAAAAGACCTATACCAGCAATGATTCCAGCTTTTTTTATCAGTTCTTTTTTATCTTCAAAAGAATCATGTCCTTTCAATTTTAAAGAAATAATAACTACACCACCTACTACTACAGCTCCAATAGCATCAAAAGTTTGATAACCTTCTAGTAATCCTGCAACAATTGGTGTAGTATATGTGCTCGGATTCATAAGCATATCACTCGAGAATAATCCAATACCAATTACTAAAACTAAAATCAAGACTATAAAAGGTGTTAGATATTTACCAATAAGGTTTAAGATTTTAGATCTGTTTAAAACAAAAACTAAAACCAACAAAAAATAAACACAACTTGTTAGCAATGGGCTTGTGCCAAAAAATGGATGAATAGCAATTTCATGTGTTGCAGATGCAGTTCTAGGCGATGGAATTGCAATAGAAATTATATAAATAATAATAGAATATATTAAACTAAAAGTGGGAGATACTTTTTTACCAAAATCGTATAAAGTTCCTTGTAGTTTTGAGTGTGCTAAAATCCCAATAATTGGAATTATAACAGATGTAACCATAAAACCAATAATTACCCAAAACCAATTTTCACCTGCATTATAACCTAATAAAGGCGGTAATAATAAATTTCCTGCTCCGAAGAATAGAGAAAAAAGAGCAAACCCAGTGATAAATATCTCTTTAGTTTTATTCATTTTTAGTTGATTTTTTTATTAAGAGAAATATGAAATTAATTATTATATATAAGAAGCTAATACTAATGATTATAAACTTTGTAAAAGCAAAATAATAAGCTAATGATACCCAAAACTGACTAAGATTACCTAAAAGTAATTGTATTAATCCAATGTTTTCAATAGCATCAAAAATACCAGCTAGAAACTGACCAAAAATAATTACAACTCCTATTGAATAAAAAGAACGGTTGGTCCATAGTTTTTTATTTAATTTATGAATTAATAAAGCAATTAATGATGAGTAGAGAATTAGAAATAAAAAATCTAAGCCTAAACTTATACCAGCACTAATTTTAGATTGAATATCCCAAGAACTTATAATAGCTTTAGAAGAATCCAAATTATTAGTTAATTCAAAAGAGATGATTCCGTGTTTGCAAGTTTCATTAGTTAAAAAACTATCTAAAACGATCATAAAGAAACCAACTATAATGGTAGAAAAAATTAAAAAAAAAGTGATTTTTTTTTCTGCTTTTTTAGATAATTGAGGAAATGGAGAGGTAAGCATGGTTTTTAGAATAAATACTAGCGAAAGATACATATTTTTGCAAGATGCAAGAATTTATCATTTATAAAAATAGTAAAATAGCGTATTCGGATGTGGGTAAAGGAAGTGCGATTGTTTTACTTCACGGATTTCTCGAAAACTCTACAATGTGGAATGATATTGTAGAGAAGTTAAAAAAGAGTAATCGTATAATTTGTATTGATTTATTAGGTCATGGAAATTCAGAATGTATAGGTTATGTACATTCAATGGAGGATATGGCAGATGCAGTAAAAGCTGTTTTAAAAGAGTTAAAAATCCGAAGGTCAATATTTATAGGGCATTCAATGGGAGGGTATGTGTCTTTAGCATTTGCAGAGAAATATTTAGAGTGTGTAAAAGGGTTATGTTTACTAAACTCAACATCGCAAGCAGATTCGGAGGAACGCAAAGAATTACGTTTAAAAGCATGTAAATTAGCTCAAACTAATTATATTAATTTAGTAAAAATGTCTATTGCAAATTTATTTGTAGAAGAAACTAGAAAACAATTTTCTCTAGAAATAGAACAAATAAAACAAGAAGCTATAAAAACGCCAGTTCAAGGATATATTGCTGCAACCAAAGGAATGTGCTTAAGAAAGAATAAAGAAAATGTTTTACAGCAAATAAATAAACGTTTGATTATAAATGGAAAAAAAGACTCTGTAATAGATATAAAGTCAATAACTAACGAAGCAGAAAATACAAATACACCAATTGAATTTTTATCAAATGGTCATATGAGCTATATTGAAAATAGAGAAGAGGTTATAAAAATGTTAAAGATATTTGTAAAATAATTAGTGGCATAAAACTTGTTTTTGAGGTAGCTTAAATTTAAACTAAACATTAAGTTATGAAGAACAAATTACTACTATCAATTGCAACAATCTTCTTAGTATCTTTTTCAACGTTTTCACAAGAAAACACCAATTTAAAATCATTATTTAAAACAGACTTTAATTTTTCAGGGTTAGGAATTTCCTATGAAGTACCGCTAGCGAAAAAATGGACTGTAGATTTAAGTACAGGTATTGGAGCATCATATCGTGTAAGTAATGGAATGGAAGCTAATTGGACTATAAATAAAGCACCATCAGCATATTTTAAATCTGAATTCAAGTACATCTATAATAGAGAAAAACGATTTAAAGACGGAAAAAACAATTCAAATAATTCAGGAAATTACTGGGCTTTTCAAACAAAGTATACTACAAAAAGGTTCTCTGAAGCAATTGGAGAAAAACCAGGGAATAATGTATTAATGAACGAAGTTCATTGGGGAATGCAAAGATCTTTGGGAGGTAATTGGTTACTAAATGTACATTTTGGATTAGGCTTTGCTAAGGATTTTGATATTCCAAAATGGTTAGATAGCACAACGATTTATCCAGCAGTAGGACTTAAATTCTCTTATGTCATTTTTTAAAAAAATTAAAAAACTTCATCACATCAGATGGAGTTTTTCTTTTTTGTAATTTCGCAGGAAATAACTAAAATATGCACATTCATCACCTAGCCCAAGAAAATTCTATACTTAATAAGTTCTTAGCAGAAATTAGAGACGTTAACGTACAAAAAGATTCTATGCGTTTTCGTAGAAATATAGAAAGAATAGGAGAGGTTCTAGGGTATGAATTAAGTAAGAAGTTACCTTTTGAAAATAAGGATGTTAAAACTCCTTTAGGTGTTAAGCCTACAAAATTGCCAGTTAATGATGTTGTTTTATGTTCAATATTAAGAGCAGGATTACCTTTGCATAATGGATTGTTAAACTATTTTGATGACGCTGAAAATGCTTTTATATCTGCATACCGTCACCACCCAAATAATGATGAAGAATTTGAAATTGTTGTAGAGTATTTTGCTTCACCATCAATAGATGGTAAAACATTATTATTGGTAGATCCAATGTTAGCAACAGGACGCTCTTTAGTCGCAGTTTATGAAGCTATAAAAAAATACGGAACGCCTAAAGAAATTAAAATAGTATCAGTAATAGGTTCATCAGAAGGAGTAGATTATATTAAAGAAATTTTTCCCAAAGACACTGATTTATGGATCGCTGATATTGATAAAAACCTTAACGATAAAGGTTATATAATTCCTGGTTTAGGAGATGCCGGAGATTTAGCTTTTGGAGCTAAAATGTAGTTTTAAATAAAATTGGCAATTATAGAGCTTGCGAGCGCTGCTATTATTATTAAATCTGCAAACCACTTTTTTTGAAATAATTCTAAACCATTTGCTAAGATTATAGAGATGGGGAAGAAAGAGAATAGTAATTCGCTACCAGTTTTATCTTTAATTAAAAATATTATTGATAAAGAAACTGTTAAGTGGGTTAAAGTTAATATCCAATTTTTTCTAAAACTATTAAGAACGGCTAAAGCTTTAGGGCTTTTTAGTAGTATTGCTGATAGGGTGAAAAAAGAAACAAAAATTACAGGAAACAAATATTTAGTCTGTAAATAAAAATCTAAATCGAAAGAAAAGTTCCAGTTAAAAAGAAGATAAAAATCTTGAGTTTTATCGTACCAAAAGCAATACGTATAATATAAAAAAACAGGGCTACCAAAACCAATTAAAGGAATTAATAAGGTTTGATAAGTAAAACGTTGGTGTAAATAAATTGACAAATACAGTAAAACAATGAATATAGCTGTATAAGGCTCAATTAAAAAAGAAATACCAAGCCATAAACCACCATCAAATAATTTATGAAAAGTGTTTTTTGATGATTGTATACTGTATACTTTACGTAAAAAAAGCAATACAGTTAAGCAAGCAAAAAAAGTATTGTTAATAGTTAAAGTATCAGAGAAAAAACCTAAAAGTATTACAAAAAATAGAAAAGCATAAGAATTATCAAAAGTTAATTGATTCTTAGCAATAATAAAATTGTAAACAGAAAAAACAACAATAAACCAAAGTAGTTCCTTAAAAAGGTTAAAAGATAATTCTTTAGAAAATAGACCTAAAGAAAAGTAAATTAAAAAGAGTGCAAAAAGCACTACAAAATTTACAGGTTTAGATTTACCGAAAAAATTGGCTAACATCGTTTCTTTTTATATTTTTGCAAACGTAAAGATAATCAAGTTATGTTAGGATTAAATATTTTTAGATTAATAGGAAATTTTTTTGAGTTGTTATTCGTTCCTTTTAAATGGTTACGTTTAGAAGTAGCTAAAGGAAGTGCAGGATGGTGGACTTCAAATGCAGTAAACTGGTTTTTCTTAGCAATATTAGTAGTGCTATTTGCTTACTGGATGAAAGAAGCTGCTAGGTTTTCACGTGAAGGAACAGAAGATAGAGCTTAATTTCTATATACATTGGGAAGCAAAAACAAATTAAAACGTTTCAAAGAAAATGAAACGTTTGCTAATGTACTTCAACCATCAAGGGAAGAAGTAACTGGTGATTTTCCTTTAAAAGGAAAATGGAATACTTTTTTTAAAAACGATAATCCTATTGTTTTAGAATTAGGTTGTGGTAAAGGAGAATACACAATTGCATTAGCAGAAAAAAATCCAAATAAAAATTTTATTGGTATAGATATTAAAGGAGCTCGTTTTTGGCGTGGTGCTAAAACTGCTATTGAAAACAACATGCAAAATGTTGCCTTTATTAGAACGCAAATAGAATTAGTTGATTATATTTTTGCAGAAAATGAAGTTGATGAAATATGGATTACTTTCCCAGATCCACAAATAAAATACCAACGTACTAAGCATCGAATGACGAATGCTACTTTTTTAAAGAAATACCATCATATTTTAAAAGAAGATGGTATTATGAATTTGAAAACCGATAGCGAATTTATGCATGGGTATACGTTAGGTTTGTTACATGGAGAAGGCCATGAAATAATACATGCAAATCATAATGTGTATAAAAATGAAGGAGCTCCAGAAGAAGTAACATCAACACAAACTTTTTATGAAAAACAATATTTAGAAGTTGGAAAACCAATTACTTATATACGTTTTAAGTTAAAATACTAGTTGATTTAAAATTTATAAAGAATTTTTTAAACTATTTTTCCGAAAGGAAAACCTACTATTTTCGTCAAACTTAAAGTAAAGTATAAAACTCGCAAAAATGATATTATCACATTTGGCTTTAGGATTTGTAACCTCCTATATAGGTTATACACCGCCAAGTATGTTAAATATCACTGCGAGTAAAATTTGTATAGAAAACAATAGAAAAATAGCATATCAATTTGCCTTTGGAGCTTCAGTAATTGTATTGCTTCAAGTATTGTTAGCAGTACTACTATCTACTTTTATTAATGACTATCCTCAGATAATAATTTGGGTGAAAAAGATAGCAATATTCGTTTTTGCAATAATTTCTGTAACTTTTATATACAAAGGAATATCTAAAACAAAGCAAAAAGAAAGTAAGCCTATAAAAAATGGATTCTTTTTTGGTTTGTCTCTTTCTTCAGTTAATATGTTTGCTATACCCTTTTTTGCTGTAGCGCATTCATCATTTGTAATGCATGGCTGGGCAATGTCTGGACTTATCTGTACGTCGGTTTTTGGAATAGGTACAGTTTTAGGAACTTTTGCTATTTTAAGTAGTTACCTTTTTTTTGCACAAAAATTTGAAAATAAATTAATAGAATATTCTAAATACTTTACTATTTTAATAGGATTAATAACGGGCTTTATAGCAATATATTCAGCAATAAAATTATACTTTTAATAAATGGAAAAATCAGATAATTTTTTTGAAAAGGTATATGAAGTTGCACGTTTAATACCGCATGGAAGAGTAACAAGTTATGGAGCAATTGCAACTTATTTAGGAGCTGCACGTTCTGCAAGAATGGTAGGTTGGGCAATGAACAATTCAGGAGCAAAAAATGTACCAGCACATAGGGTTGTAAATAGAATAGGATTGCTTACAGGAAAGCAACACTTCGATGGTACAAACCTTATGCAACAATTATTAGAAAGTGAAGGTATAGTAGTAATAGAAAATCAGATTCAAGATTTCGATAAGATTTTTTGGAATCCTTCAGGAGAATTATAAATCCTTTTTAATTTTAGTTCTTAATTCTTTAGTAGTTAGGCTGCTTTTATCATGACTCCAACCTGGAGGCATTAATAAGTATTTAATTCCATTACTTAAACTACTACTATTAAAAACTCTTTTTAGCATACTTTTCCACTCGTGAAACTCAACTTTAAATAAATTATGAGTTTTAATATTTGAAGTTAAACCATAAGTAGGCGTTTCTTCTTCTTTTTGAAAAGTACCAAATATTTTGTCCCAAATAATTAACACACCAGCATGATTTTTATCTAAATATTTTAAATTAGAGCCATGATGTACTCTATGATGTGAAGGAGTATTAAAAACAAATTCAAACCATTTTGGAAGTTTTTTTATTTTTTCAGTATGAATCCAATATTGGTAAATAAAATTTAAAGTTTTAATAGCAAAAATTTGCAAAGGATGGAAACCTACAAAAGGCAACCAAACCCAAAATAGAAAATGACCTGTAACATCGTAGGTCCATGTTTTTCGTAAAGCTGTTGAAAAATTAAAACGCTCAGAAGAATGATGCACTACATGACTTGCCCAGTAAAATGATACTGTATGAGAAATTCTATGTCCCCAATAAAAAACAAAATCATCTAAAAAGAATAGAACAATCCAAGAAATCCATGTATTGTATTCAATTGTAAACAATCTAAAATTATCATAAACATAAAAGAAAACTAAAAGTTTTAATGATTTTGTTAGTAGAGAAATAACAAAAAATACTAGTCCAGAAATAATATTTACACTAGAATCTTTGAGCTCATGATTTTGATTTCGATCTTTCCAACCAAGGTAAATTTCTATTAAAATTAATAGAACAAATATTGGAATTGCAAGCGGATATGCTAATGAGTTTATTTGATTAATAAGATCCATAGATTAGCGAAAATACTAAAAATAAATATTGCTTATAAATCTATAAATAATCACAATCTAAAGACTTTATTTTATGAGGGCTAAAGCGTATCTTTGTAATTTAGAATTAATATAATTAATTACTCTAATGAGTTTTAAGAAACAAGATATATACAAGGCGTTAGAAACTATTACAGCACCTGGAGAAGGTAAAAGTTTAGTAGAAAACGAGAATATAAAAAACGTAGTAGCTTTTGGTGAAGAGGTTATAGTAGATGTAACAATTTCAAATCCATCATTACAAGCAAAAAAGAAAGTTGAAGTAGAAATAATGAAGGCAATTCACCAACATGTCGGTCAAAAGATTGATGTTAAAGTGAATGTTAAGGTTGAGGTTCAGCAAAAAGAAAATCCAAACCAGATTAGAGGAAAAGAAATTCCAAATATTCAAAACATTATAGCAGTAGCATCAGGAAAAGGAGGAGTAGGGAAATCTACAATTACTTCTAATATGGCTGTGTCTTTAGCTAAAATGGGATTTAAAGTAGGGATTTTAGATGCTGATGTTTATGGACCATCACAACATTTAATGTTTAATGTGGAACAAGAAAAGCCATTAGCTGTAAATGTAAACGGGCGTTCTAAAATGAAACCAGTAGAAAATTACGGAGTTAAATTATTATCTCTAGGTTTTTTCACAAATCCAAATCAAGCAGTAATTTGGCGTGGACCTATGGCTTCAAAAGCATTAAATCAATTAATTTTTGATGCAGATTGGGGAGAGTTAGATTTTCTATTAATCGATTTACCACCAGGTACAGGAGACGTGCACTTATCAATAGTACAAGCAGTTCCAATTAACGGAGCAGTAGTTGTAAGTACACCACAAAACATTGCTTTAGCAGATGCTAAGAAAGGAGTAGCAATGTTTCAACAAGAAAATATTAATGTGCCAGTTTTAGGTATTGTAGAAAACATGGCATATTTTACACCAGCTGAATTGCCAGATAACAAATATTATATATTTGGAGAAGGAGGCGCTAAAAATTTGGCTGAAGATATAGAAACTAGTTTCTTAGGAGAAATTCCATTGGTTCAAAGTATTCGTGAAGCAGGAGATGCTGGTCATCCAGTTGCTTTACAAGATAATACACCTTTAGAAAAAGCATTTACCGATGTAACTAAAGAAATGATTTCTCAATTATTAAAAAGAAATGCAAATTTACCACCAACAGAAGTAGTACGTATTACAACAATGAGTGGTTGCAGCACTAAATAATCAAAGATTATGACAGCAACAGAAACAAAAAACAATGTAGAAAAGGCTTTAGAAGAAATTCGCCCATTTTTAGTAAGTGATGGCGGAAATATTAAGTTATTATCTATTGAAAATAATACAGTAAAGGTACAATTAGAGGGAGCATGTAGTGGTTGTTCAGTAAACCAAATGACGTTAAAAAACGGAGTTGAGGCAACGATAAAAAAGTATGCACCAGAAATTGAAGAAGTAATTAATATAGGATAACTGATAAATATCAGTTTATATAAAGGTTGCAAGTAATACATTTACCCGATTTTATTATTTTAAAATGATTAAGACAGATATACTCATTATCGGTGCAGGTCCTACTGGATTATTCACCGTTTTTGAAGCAGGATTATTAAAGCTAAAATGTCATTTAATTGACGCATTGCCACAACCAGGAGGTCAATGTTCAGAAATATATCCTAAAAAACCAATATTCGATATTCCAGCATATCCAGAAATTTTAGCAGGAGATTTAACTGATAAATTGATGGAACAAATAAAACAGTTTGAACCAGGGTTTACTTTAGGAGAACGTGCTGATACTATTGAAAAACAAGAAGACGGATCTTTTATTGTAACTACGAATAAAGGAACAAAACACCAAGCACCAGTAGTAGCTATTGCTGGTGGATTAGGAAGTTTTGAACCACGTAAACCACCTATTCCTAATATCGCAAATTTTGAAGATAAAGGAGTAGAATATATGATTCGAGAACCAGAATTGTATCGCGATAAAGATGTAGTAATTGCAGGTGGTGGAGATTCGGCCTTAGATTGGTCTATTTTTTTAGCAGATGTAGCATCTTCAGTAACATTAATTCATAGAAGAAATGAATTTAGAGGAGCTTTAGATTCTGTAGATAAAGTGCAAGAATTAAAAGATGCAGGTAAAATTAATTTAATTACACCAGCAGAAGTTAAAGGAATTGCAGGAGAAGATAAAGTAACAGGAGTTATAGTAGCACCAAAAGATAAAGAACAATTTACATTAGCATGTGATCATTTTATTCCATTATTTGGATTGGCACCTAAATTAGGGCCTATTGCAAATTGGGGATTAGAAATAGAAAAAAATGCAATTAAAGTAAATAATGCTTTAGATTATCAAACAAATATCCCAGGTGTTTATGCAATTGGTGATGTAAATACATATCCGGGGAAATTAAAGTTAATTTTATGTGGATTTCATGAGGCAACGCTAATGTGTCAAAGTGCGTTTCAACGTATTTTTCCAGATAAAAAATATGTAATGAAATATACAACAGTAGGTGGAGTTACAGGTTTCGATGGAACTAAGAAAGAAGCACCAAAGGCAGTTGTTAAAAAAATTGAATAATCTTTTTAAATAGTAAATGACTATAACTGATTACATACAACAATTATCAGAAGATAAACTTCTATATTTTGCATTGCCAGTGTTTTTTATTTCTATGTTGGTAGAATACAAAATAGCGAAAGAAAAGTACCATGGAAAAGATACAGGAGTATCGCTTATGATGATGGTATTTTCAGCAATTATAGAATTTATACCTAAAATTGTAGCTTTTATTGTTTTTTTCTATTTGTATGAATTAAGTCCATTAAAAGGAATAGTACAACGACAGTGGTGGGCGTGGATTTTATTGTTTTTTGCAGATGATTTCGCTTACTATTGGTTTCACCGATTAAATCATGAAGTACGTTTATTTTGGGCAGGTCATGTTCCGCATCATTCATCAATACACATGAATTTAGGAACGGCATTACGCCAAGGAGTAGGAGAACGTATTCATAAATTCTTTTTTTGGTTATGGATTCCATTACTAGGTTTTGATCCTTTAATGATGTTTACCATGATGGGAATTAGTTTAATCTATCAGTTTTTTGTGCATACAGAATTGGTAAATAAATTGCCAAAACCTATAGAGCTTATATTTAATACGCCTTCACACCACAGAGTACATCATGCATCAAATATTCGTTATTTAGATTGTAATCATGCTGGAATGTTAATTATCTGGGATCGTATGTTTGGAACGTTTTCAGAAGAATTGATTGAAGTAGATAAACCAGTTTTTGGATTAACTGTTAATATTGAAACCTATAATCCAATAAAAGTCGCTACCCACGAATATAGTGCTATTTGGAAAGATGTAAAGCGAGCAGATAAGTTTTCTGATAAGTTGAATTATATTTTTAATTCTCCAGGTTGGACTCATGACGGAGAAGATAAGAGAGCAAAGACACTACGTAAAGAAATGAATTTGTAATATGGAACAAGACATTACTATAAAAATCACAGATAGAGACGGTGTTTTACACGAAATACAAGCGCCAACAGATATGGCAATGAACTTAATGGAAGTAGTTCGTTCTTATGAATTGGCACCAGAGGGTACAATTGGTATTTGTGGCGGTATGGCAATGTGTGCATCGTGCCAATGTTATGTGAAATCTGATCATGAATTACCAGAAATGGGAGATGATGAAGACGCAATGTTAGCTGAAGCCTTTTATGTAGAAGATAATAGCCGATTAGGATGTCAAATACAAATGACACCCGAATTGGAAGGACTAGAAGTAGAACTAGCTCCAGAAAGTTAAAAATACAGAATAGCTTAAGTTTTATTAAACTTAAGCTATTAATTTTTCTTTTAATATCGATAACCAAGTCGATAGTCTTTCTTGCGTTAATTCTGGCTGATTATCTTCATCCAACGCCAACCCATAAAATAAATTCTCTCCGTCTATTTTAGCTTTTGATTCTGTATAATCATAGCCATCTGTTGACCAATGCCCAATTATTTCTCCACCGTTTTCTATAATAACTTCAGCTAGCATACCTACACCGTCAATAAAATATTCACCATAACCATATTGATCTCCTAAGCCAAATAAAGCAATTTTTTTGTTAGAAAAATCAATGGTTTTGAACTCATCAAAATAAGATTCCCAATCGCTTTGTAAATCACCATCATACCAAGTAGATAATCCTAAAAAGAGAATATCCATCCTCTCAAAGTCAGATTTAGTTACTTGCGATACTTCAATTACTTCTATTTCACTTTCATTCCATTCATCAACAATAGTATGCGTAACTTCTTCCGTCATACCAGTATCAGAGCCATAAATTAAACCAATATTTGTATCCATTTTTTTATTTTTAAGACTAAAATTCTTTTCGTTTTGCGTCTTTTTAATTTCTAATCGCGTCATTTTTTTCATGAAGCGGAATATATTTTTGCAATATAGAAACTATTAAGACTAAATAAAAATAATGATTCTTAAAGAAAGCCCTTCATTAAAAGAATTGTCATTAAATAACCATTTGTTTAATGATGAGTCAGTAAAATTATACGAGGAGTATACGCTAAAAACACTTACTTATATTCAAAAATTTTTATCGAATAGAAAATTTTATAAAGGAGATGAGTTAGTAGAAATACAAAATGACAAACTTGCTGCAAAGCTAGATAATATTGAAGGAATACAATCATTAGATAATGCTTTAGAGCAGTTAAATGATTTGTATATAAAGAAAGCAATAGCTTTTCATAACCCAAATTATGTAGCCCACTTAAATTGCCCAATAACATTACCGTCAATTGTTGCAGAAATGATAGCCACGACTATTAATACTGCGGTAGAAACATGGGATCAGAGTACATCAGCAACTTTTATAGAGCAAGAAGTTATTCGTTGGATTTGTAATGCTTTTGAATTTCCAGAAAGTTCAGATGGTGTGTTTACAAGTGGAGGAACACAATCGAACTTTATGGCATTGTTAATGGCTCGTGACGATTATGCATTTGAAAATTTTGGAATCAATATTAAACAAAATGGTTGGTCTGATGAGATAAGTAAATTTAGAATCTTTTGCTCTGAGAAAGCACATTTTAGCATACAAAAAAATGCTGCTTTGTTAGGAATGGGCTATGATGCAGTAATTCCTATAAAAGCAGATGCTAAAATGCGAATGGACGCTAATGAATTAGTCTTGGCTATAGAAAAAACAAAACAAGAAGGTAATATTCCTATTGCAGTTGTAGCTACGTTAGGAACTACAGATTATGGTAGTTTTGATCCGTTAGAAACCATAGGTAGGGTTGCTAAAGAGCATAAAATGTGGTTGCACATAGATGGAGCATACGGAGGATGTTATGTGCTTACAGATACACATAAACACTATTTTAAAGGATCGGAAATTGCAGATTCTATTACAATAGATTTTCATAAAACATTATTTCAACCGGTAAGTTGTAGTGCCTTTTTAGCGAAGAACAAACAACATTTTAAGTATGTATCTTATTATGCTGATTATTTAAACCCTCTTGAAAATAAAGATCAACAACGTCCAAATTTAATTGAAAAATCAATTCAAACCACTCGAAGGTTTGATGCTCTAAAAGTTTGGCTAACGCTTAAGACATTAGGAACAAAAACAATAACGTCTTATTTAGAAGAAGTACATAATCTAACGAAGCGAGTGCATGAGAAAATGAGTGTTAATCCAAATTTTGAATTAGCACATGTACCTGAATTAAGTACTGTTGTTTTTAGGTATAAAAACTCGGAAGCAGCACATGAACCAACTCATGATAAAGTAAATCTACATATTAAAAACACATTGTTTGCATCTGGAAAAGCTTCAATAGCAAGTACAAAATTAAATGGTAGTATTTATTTAAAATTCACATTGTTGAATCCGAAGAACACAATAAATAATCTTCTAAATATTATTGAAATGATTGAGGAAACAGGGAAAAAATATCAACCTAAAACAGAATTATTATAATGAAAAGTACAATCGCAGATTTTATAGCTATAGGAGTAGGACCTTTCAATTTAGGATTGGCATGTTTAACTGAACCTATTGAGGATTTAAATGGTGTTTTTTTAGATAGAAAAGAGAAGTTCGATTGGCATCCAGGTATGTTGTTAGAAGATACAACATTGCAAGTTCCTTTTATGGCAGATTTAGTAACATTAGCAGATCCAACAAATCCGTTTAGTTTTTTAAATTATATAAAAGAACAAGGAAGAATTTATTCTTTTTATATACGCGAAAACTTTTTGTTATTGCGAAATGAGTACAATCAATATTGTCAATGGGCAATTAAAAAATTACCGAATGTTCATTTTAATACAAATGTTACGCATATAAATTATGATGAAAAAGAAGGAGTTTATATTGTAACAAGTGTTTGTACAAAAACAGATGAACTTAAAATATACAAAGCAAAAAAATTAGTATTAGGAACAGGAACTCAACCATATATTCCAGCGTGTAGTAAAAAGTTAAAAGGTAAGGCAATACACTCATCAAAGTATTTAGATAATAAAGAGAACTTACAAGAGCAAAAGAAAATTACTATTTTAGGAAGTGGACAAAGTGCTGCCGAAATATTTTTTGATTTATTACAAGAAATAGATACAAAGGGGTATGAATTAAATTGGATTACACGTTCTCCACGTTTCTTCCCTCTAGAATATTCTAAGTTAACATTAGAAATGACTTCTCCTGAGTATGTGGATTACTTTTACAATTTACCACCTCAAAAAAGAGATCATCTTATTAAAAATCAAAAACATTTATACAAAGGAGTAAATCAAGATTTAATAGGAGCAATTCACGATACTTTATATGCTAAAAGAGTAATTGCAACAGAGCCTTTAAAAGTATCCTTACGTACAAATACTGAGTTAAAAGAAACGGAATTAAAAGAAGATTCAATTAGTTTAGAATTGCATCAAGTAGAACAAGATAAATATTTTAAACACGAAACCGAAGGTTTAGTATTAGCTACAGGATATGGTTACTATTTACCAGAATTTATTGAAGGAATTTCAGATAGAATTCAATGGGATGAACAAAGTCGTTTTGATGTAAATAGGAATTATAGTGTTGACAAAAACAACAATGAAATTTTTGTACAAAATGCAGAACTACATACACATGGTTTTGTAACTCCAGATTTAGGAATGGTTGCTTATAGAAATTCTTATATAATTAAAGAAATAACAGGAATAGAGCACTACCCTATTGAGCAAAAAATAGCATTTCAACAGTTTGATGTTTCACAAGAGGAAGAAATTCAATTAAATGTTTTAGCATAAAAAGATGAAGCTAAAAACATTTTTAATAGTAATGACATTGGTTGCAGTGGTAAGCGATTATTTACTGCATCCATTTTATCCTCAATTTTTTGAGCTTCGTTTTGGAATGACAAATCCCAAAAATGTAGGATATTATTTTGCAGCTATTTGTTTTATGGTAATGATAGCGTTTCCGTTTTGGGCATATGTATCTAAGAAAGTTTCAGAACTAAACATTTTAATATATACACAAGCTATTGCTGGTGTATTAGCCCTGTATTGCTATTATACAACGTCGTATATTAATTTTTGGATGGTATCATTAATCATGGTACTATTTAAAGGAAGTTATTTATTGGTATACCCTTACATTTTAAAAATCATAACCAAAGAAGAACACCCAAGTACAATTGGATTACTTTCTGTTGTGGTACACTTGGGAGGAATTTTAGGAGCAGTATTAGGAGGAATCACAGTAGATTATATAGCACCAAGCAGTATTTTTTTAATAATGGCCGCAGGAGATTTTATTCAAATGAGTATGAGTGCTTATTTATTAAAAAGTAAAAAGTATGCTACCGATTTAATTATTTCTGAAGAACCTGAGAATGTAGATAAGAAAATTATACCTAAAGGGTTTATTTTAAAATTAGGGTTTATAACCTTAATACTTTATTTCAGTGATTTTTTAATACGACCATTTTTTTCGTTGTACTGGGAAAGTATCTCTGCTTATAAAAGCAGGTTCGTATCAGGAACTATTTATGCAATACCTGGTTTTGTTGCTCTAGTAGCTTTGTGGATTAATAATAAACGGAAATCACATGGACATCAAGGAATTATAAATGCACTATTTATTGGCTTAATAGGTCTTGTATTACAAGGAATACCAAATGAAGCAGTCGTTGTTTTAGGACGTGTTATTTATGGATGGGCAATTTTTCAAGGAGTCGTAAAATTCGATATTTTATTATTTGAATTAAGTACTCCAGAATCGTATTCGGTAGACTATAGTAAAATACATTTTTTTCAAAATTTAGGCGTTTTATTGGCTTCTTTAAATGTTGGAATTATAGTAGATAACTTTGGTTTACGAATGCCTTTTGCAATTGCCTTAGGAGGATTTTTAGTAACCTTAGTATTATACTTCTTTGTGTTTAAATCGGTACGAAGAGTTCATAAACAATTAGCAAAAGCCTAAGAAATGTCAAAAATAAACACTGCAGTTTTTTCAAAAGAATATAAAGACTTTGGAAGGGTTATTATTCGACCTTTTCAGGTAAAAGAAGATAGTATCTTTTTACAAAAATGGGTAACTAAAGAATATGCTGTTTTTTGGGGAATGCAAAATGCAACACTGAAAGATGTTGAGGAAGAATATAAACAGCTTACAACACCAGAGCATTACGATGTTTTTGTAGGAATGTTTAATAATGAGCCAGCATTTGTTTTAGAAAGATACAATCCGAGATTAGATGTTATCAATAATTTTTATAAAACAGAAGAGTCTGATTGTGGAGTACATATAATAGTTGCACCACCTAAAGAACCTAGAATACCCAACTTTACATGGTTTATGTTTCGAACAATTATGGATTTTGTTTTTACAAATTCAGCAATTAATAGAATAGTTGTTGAGCCAGATATTCGAAACAAAAAAATGTTTGCACTATGCCAAAGAATAGGATTTCAATTGGCTAATGTAATTGAGCTACCTAATAAAACAGCTCAATTAGCATTTTTAACAAAAACCAATTACGAACAACAAATTCAATCTTTTTCACCATTAAAAAGAAGTGCCATGAACACCTTAGATAATGTGGTATCTCCACAGCAATCAACTCAACATATACAACCAAGGGTTTGGAAGCAAGCCAATATATTATTAGTAAAGAAAGCTTTATGTGAATTTTCACATGAGTTATTAATAAAACCAGAAATAATTGAAGAATTAAGTAATGGATATAAACACTACAAAGTTTATACAGATTCTTTAGAGATACGATATGAATTTAATGCAAAACCAATGGCATTAAATCATTTTATGATTGATGAAAAATCAATAAAAAAGTATGTAAAAGAAGTTATTACAGAAATTGATGCTATCTGTTTTATAAAAGAGTTTAGAAAAGTATTGGGCATTGCTGATGAGAAGATGCCTGTATATTTAGAAGAAATCATAAGTACATTATACGGAAGTGCATTTAAAATAACCAAAGGTAATCCAATAGCAAAAGAGTTAGCAACGGCCGATTTTCAAACGATTGAACAATCTATGACCGAAGGACATCCTGGTTTTGTAGCGAACAACGGAAGAATAGGTTTTGATAGTAGCGATTATCGTTCATATGCACCAGAAGCAGGAAACTCATTTTCTTTACTATGGATGGCAGGGCATAAGTCGAAAGCAGTTTTTTCAGCAATAGAATCACTTCCATACGAAACATTAATACAGCAAGAATTAGATGCTGATACGATTGCGCAATTCAATAAAACCATAGAAGAAAAAGGATATAAAGCAGAAGATTATTTATTCTTACCAATTCATCCTTGGCAATGGTTTAACAAGCTAGCAAATATCTTTTCTCCAGAAGTAGCAAAAGGAGATTTAATTTGTTTAGGATACGGACCAGATCAGTACTTAGCACAGCAATCTATTAGAACATTATTCAATATTACCAATCCACAGAAATTCTATACAAAATCGGCATTGTCTATTTTAAATATGGGATTCATGAGAGGATTGCCTTTATATTACTTAGGTACAGCACCTAAAATGGCAGTTTGGTTAGAAGATTTATTATACAATGATAGCTATATCCAAGAAAATGGATTTAGAATGCTTAGCGAAATAGGTTCAGTAAGTTATGTGAATCCTTATTTTGATGAGTTTGGACCTCATAACGATTATAACAAAATGTTAGCTTCTTTATGGAGAGAAAGTCCTTATTCAGTAGTTAAAGAAAACCAGAAGCCTTTAACTATGGCAGCATTACTTCATGTAGACCACCATGGAAATGCGTTATTACCAGAAATTATAAAAGATTCAGGAATTTCAATTGATAATTGGTTACGTAAATATTTACAGGCATATTTAAGTCCAATGTTACATTGTTTTTATTACTACGATTTAGTGTTTATGCCACATGGAGAAAACTTAATTATGGTATTAGAAGATAATATTCCTGTGTATGCATTATTAAAAGATATTACAGAGGAAGCTTGTATTTTAAATCCAGAAGTTGAATTGCCAGAGCATTTAAAGAGAATGTATGCTCCAGTGCCAGAAGACGTAAAACTACTATCAATTTTTACTGATATGTTTGATGGGTTCTTCCGTTTTTTAGGACCTATTTTAGAAGAGCACGCAGATTATAGTGAAAATCGTTTTTGGGAATTAGTGGCAGAAAATATTCAAGAATATCAAGCAAAATTCCCACAACTAGCAGCAAAGTTTGAACAATACGATTTATTTGCAGAAGATTTCAAATTATCATGTTTAAACAGGTTACAGTTAAATAATCATAAACAAATGATTGATTTAGATGACCCAGTAGCCTTGTTGCAATTTGCAGGGAAATTACAAAATCCAATAGCAGCATTTAAAGTTCAAGAAGTTTAATCATGGTACAAACGAATCAAGAAGTATTTAGCAAAAAAATTGCTGGGTTGGGAGTAATAAGTATTCGTCCATTTCAAGTAGATTTAGATACACCAATGTTGCATACATGGGTAACACAATCGTATGCGAAATATTGGGGAATGTTAGATAAATCTTTAGAAGAAGTACGTGCCGAATATCAAGAGATTGAAGAAAATCCAAATCATCATACTTACATAGGAATGTTAAACAACGTTCCTGTGTTTTTAATGGAACGTTACAAAGCATCAGAAGATATCATAGCAAAACATTACGATGTACAAGAAAGTGATTATGGAATGCACGTACTAGTTGCTCCAATAGAAAAAAGAATCCCTCAATTTACTTGGCATGTGTTTTCAACGATTATTGATTATTTTTTCAATTTACCAGAAGTAGAAAGAGTAGTTGTTGAACCAGATGTAAACAATGAAAAAATCCACAAGTTAAATAAGAAAGCAGGTTTTGTTTATCAAAAAGAAATAGAGCTATCGTATAAAAAAGCAGCGTTGGCTTTTTGTACGGAAGAAATGTACAAGAAAGCATTAAACCAACTAGAAAAGAATGAAAAATAACATAGCACATTTGCAACCTCAAGTTTGGGAATTTGTAAATCGCCAACTTATAAAAAAAGCAATAAGTGAGTTTTCACATGAGCTTATTCTAATTCCTGAATATCTTAGAGAAGAAGATGGATGGAATGTATATCAAATACAATCAGATACTAAAGAATTTAACTATCAGTTTAAGGCTAAGAAGTATTTGTTAGATCATTGGTTCGTGGATGCTAATAGTATTATAAAAACCAATAATATTTCTGAAAAAGTATTTTTAGATGCGCTTCATTTTATTACCGAATTTAAAACTACTTTAGGTATTCCTGATGAGTTTTTAGGAACCTATTTAGAAGAAATAACAAGCACACTTTCAGGAGCAGCTTATAAATATGTAAATGAAGAATTTTCAGCAAAAGAATTAGCTGAAAAAAGTTTTCAAGAAATAGAACATGGAATGACAGAAGGGCATCCTTGTTTTGTAGCTAATAATGGTCGAATAGGTTTTAATATAGATGATTTCCATACCTATGCCCCAGAAAGTAACCATCCTTTCCAAATATTATGGATTGCAGGGCATAAAAAATATGCAACCTATACAGCTGTAGAAGGGTTTGCCTATGAACAATTATTACAGGATGAATTAGGAGAGGCAAAAATTACTTCATTTAAAGAAGTTTTAAAAGAGCAAGAAGTAGCTTTAGAAGATTACATTTTTATACCAGTACATCCTTGGCAATGGAAAAATAAAATAGTTGCAGTTTTTGGAGCAGATATCGCTCAAAAAAACATCATTTTAGTTGGAGAAAGCGATGATAAATTTTCAGCACAACAATCTATTAGAACGTTGTTTAATGCTTCACATCCAGAAAAGTTATATACTAAGACTGCTTTGTCTATTTTAAATATGGGATTTATGCGCGGTCTATCTCCATATTATATGCAAAGTACTCCACATATTACCACATGGATAACAAATTTATTGGCAGAAGATTCATACTTGAATGAGAATGGATTTACGATGTTAGGAGAAGTGGCTACTGTAGGATATCATAATCATTATTATGAGGTATTAGGAAAAACAAATTCACACAATAAAATGTTATCAGCATTGTGGAGAGAAAGTCCATTTTCTAAAATAGCTTCAAATCAACGTGTATTTACTATGGCAGCTTTACTACATGTAGATTATAAAGATAATTCGTTATTAGCATCATTAATTGAAGCTTCACCGTATGGAGTAACAACATGGGTGCAACGATACCTAAAAGCATATTTGGTTCCATTATTACATTGTTTTTATAAATACGAATTTGTGTTTATGCCACACGGAGAAAATCTGATTATGGTATTAGAAGAAAATACTCCAGTGCATGTTTTAATGAAAGATATAACAGAAGAAGTAATTGTTTTTAACGAAACAATGCACTTGCCAGAGCATGCGGATAGACTTTTTACCAAGACATCAGATACGATGAAAGTATTATCAATATTTACAGATGTTTTTGACTGTTTTTTCCGTTTTATGGGGCAACAATTAGATACTTATGTGAATTTTTCTGAACATAATTTTTGGCAATTAGTGGCAGATTGTGTGTATGAATATCAAGAACAACATCTAGAATTTTCAGAAAAGTATGAACGTTATGATTTGTTTGTAAACGAGTTTGATCGTTGTTGTTTAAATCGATTACAGTTAGGAAACACGAAACAAATGCTAAGCTTAGCAGACCCTATAGAAAGCTTAAAGTTAGAAGGAACCTTAATAAATCCACTTTCTCAATTTAAAAAAGAAGTAGCAGAAATAAATAAAGCGATAGAAACTTTTTAAGATGAATTTCGAAGAGCTTACAAAAGTTATACATACGCGTAAAAGTACCTACGCGTATGATTATTCAGATAAAAAGATAGATGAAAAAACGATTGAAAGTGTGGTTACGAATGCATTATGGGCACCAACACATTTAGCAACACAGCCATGGCGTTTTGTAGTGTTAGAAGGAAAGCATCAACTAGACTTAAGTCAATTTATGGCATCTTATTATAGAGAGTTGTATACCGAGAAACAATTTTCTAACGAGCGTTATGAAGCTACTAAAACCTATGCTAAAAATGCAACTTTAATAGGAATAGTTTTTACACCAAATAAGAAAGCTAAATTACCTGAATGGGAAGAATTAGCAGCTATTTCATGTGCAGTACAAAACATGTGGTTAAGCTGTACAACTTTAGATTTAGGAAGTTATTGGGATTCTTCTCTAGCGACTATGGAATATGGAAAAGAATATGTAAACTTAGAAAAGGATGAGCAGTTTTTAGGTATCTTTTTTATGGGGTATGTAAAAGAAAATGCTCCACAAGTTAGAAGAAAAAGAAAACCATTATCGAAGAAATTAAGTTGGAATAACAAAATATAAAAAGCATCAAATGAAAACACAAAATAGAGTAAGAGCAGTAGACTTTGTAAGAGGTTTTAGTGTTCTTATGATGATTCCTGTACATGTTATGATGATTTTTTCAAGTATGGATACTTGGGAAAATACAATTACAGGAAGTATAGGTCAGTTATTAGAAAGAGGATCTCCCGTTTTTCTTATTGTAATGGGAATTTCATTCGCATTCTCGAGAAATTCTAATAAAAAAGGAATATTAAAAAAAGCACTACTAATTATTGCTTTAGGTTATATTTTAAATTTCTTAAGGTTTATTATACCAGTTTTGTTTTTTGGAGGTTTCCCAGAAAGTTTCGTTAAGGCAAGTGGACTCGAATTGAGTAATTTTAGTGGTTTGCTAAATTATTTCTTAAAAGGAGATATGTTTCAATTGGTAGGAATATCCTTGTTTTTAATCGGTTTATCCTTTAAATTTTTAATAAAAAATAAAAGCATACTAATATTTATAGTATTAGCCATAATGTGGCTGTCAAAAATTGTAAGTGGTATACAGTTAGGGATTCCAGGTGTAGATTACATTTTAAATTTAATTTGGGGTAATAATTTCGATGTATACTTTCCTTTATTTCCTTGGCTTTCTTTTATTCTAATGGGACTATACTTAGGGTTAAGTTACCAAGATAATCCAGAAAATGCAGATAAATCTTTATTTAGACCGATGCTGTATTTAGGTTTAGTTTTTTTAGTGATAGGGAAGCTATTATGCGATTATAATTACGAATATCATTTTGGAGATTATTATCATTTAGGCCCTGGAGGAAGTATGGGTCTAATGGGGTGCATTTTAGTGCTTTTTTGGGTGTATTATCTAATAGAAAAAGCTTTGCCTAAAAATAATTATATAAGTAAACTATTCTTTTACTGTAGTAAAAATGTTACTACTTTTTATATGATACAGTGGGTTTTAATTTATTGGCTATTAGTCTTTATTGATTTTTCAGCATATAATGAACCTGTAGTGTTACTTATTATGTTAGGAATTAATATAGGAACATTTACATTATTGTATCTATTTAACCAATATGTTATTTCTAAAAAAAGTAAAAAAACAAGAGTAATACAACAAGCTGTATAGTATGAGAAAGTTATTTGTTATTATTATTGTTTTACTACAATTTAAAGCTATAGCACAAGTAAAATTAGCAGGAAGTTATGGATTGGATCCAAAAGTTCAACAATTTTTAGAAGCAGTCCATTCTTATGATGGACCTCCATTACAAGAGCTATCATTAGATATTGGTAGAAATGCTATGGAGCATATGCAAAAAGATTCAACATTAACGTATAATAAAGTAAGTTTTACCAAGGCAACTTTTAAAGAAAAGAATAAAGAAGTAAAAGTTGTAATAGTAAAACCAAAAAAGTCAAAGGAATTACTTCCTACGCTGATATATTTTCATGGAGGAGGTTGGGTGTTTAATAGCTTTGAGACTCACAAGCGTTTAATGAGAGATATTGTACTAAAGGCTAAAGTAGCAATAGTTTTTGTTGAATATTCAAGAGCACCAGAAGTAAAATATCCCATAGCTAATGAAGAAGGTTATTTAGCAACTTTATTTGTTTCAAAAAACGGAAAAAAATATGGGTTAGATCCAAATAGAATTATCGTTGGTGGAGATAGCGCAGGTGGAAATATGGCAACAGTAGTTGCTATGATAGCAAAACAAAGAAATGAACCTAACCTTCTAGGACAAATATTATTATATCCAGTTACAAATACCAGTTTAAATACAAAGTCATACGAACAATTTTCTAAAGGGCACTATTTAACAAGAGATACTATGAAATGGTTTTGGGAAGTATATGCGCCCAAAAAGGAAACTCATTTACTTTCAACAGTAGCACCTTTAAGAGCACCTTTAGAAGAGCTTAAAAATTTACCTAAAACACTTTTAATCACAGCAGAATATGATGTGCTAAGAGATGAAGGAGAAGCATATGCTAAAAAACTTAGAATGGCTGAGGTACCAGTTATTTCCACAAGATATGGTGGAACAATTCATGATTTTGTGGTGCTTAATGCTTTACGAGAAACAGAAGCTTCAAAAGGAGCAGTATTACAAATATGTACTTTTTTGAAAAGTAATTTTTATAAAAAATAATTTATGAATATGGATTTATCATCTATAGAAAATTTAGTAGGTCAGTTAGAGCATATGAGTGTAATAGTACTCGTATTAATGTTAGTTGAATGGGGTATACTTATTTTAACAAATTTTGTTGAAAGAAAAAAAGAAGGAGTAGTTAGTATAGTGTCTTATTTAGTACAAAGTATCCCTTACTTTTTACTATCAAAAGTATTCATTGTAGGTACCATGTTTTTACTATATGAGTACAAGTTATTTAATTTAGGATTTCAGTGGTACGTATGGGTTATAGCTTATTTTCTATACGATTTCACAGTGTTCTTTATTCACTATTTAGGACATAAAGTTCGAGTTTTATGGTGTATTCATGGAGTACATCATACAGCAGAAGATATGAATTTAACTGTAGTCGCAAGAGGATCAATATTTGATGTGTTTTTTACACCTTTTAATTTTATCTGGTTGCCTCTTTTAGGATTCCATCCATTGATGATTTTTATAATTGAACCTGTAGCGCGTTTATATGCAACCCTAACGCATGTAAATGAAAAGGTTATAGGGAAACAAAAATGGTTAGATAAAATATTAATAACTCCTTCAGTTCATAGAGTACACCATGCCAAAAATCATATTTATTTAGATAGAAATTATGGAGAAACATTTAGTATTTGGGATCGTGTTTTTAAAACTTTTCAGAAAGAATTAGATAATGAAAAAATTTCTTACGGAATTATGCACGATACGTTGAATAGTGAAAGTTTTTCAGATGTACAATTCTTAATGTGGAAAGAACTATGGAAGGACGTTAAAAAGGCACCTACTTTTTCTGATAAACTAAAATACCTTTTTATGCCTCCAGGATGGAATCATATTGATGGAGGGAAAAAAGCAAAAGCTTATAGGGATGAGGCTTGGTTAGAAAGGTGTAAAACAGATGTGTCTTAAAAAAATAAAGCAATGATAAAACAATATGAAAATTTTAAAGTAAACTATTACCCAGAGCATGAGTTAGTTCTTTGGAGTATTAAATCTGAAGGAGTACCGAACTTTTCAATAGATACATTACATGAGTTTAAAGATTTAACTAAAGACTTAAAAATGATGTTTGCAGATAATGGATATCCATTAAAGTACATTGTATCAGCGTCAACACATAATGAAGTATATAATATGGGAGGCGATTTACCTTATTTTTTAAAGAGTATAAAAACACAAAATAAAGAAGCACTAGAAGAGTATGCTAATTTATGTATAGATGCTATTTATAATATATATAACACATTTGATTTACCTGTTTTAAGTATTGCATTGGTTGAAGGGAATGCATATGGAGGTGGTTTTGAATGTGCAATGGCACACGATGTTATACTTTCACATGAATCAGCAAAATTTTGTTTGCCAGAAAACAAGTTTCACCTTTTTCCAGGTATGGGAGCTTATAGTTTTTTATGCAGAAAATTAAATATAAAGACTGCTATTGAAGTTTTAAATACTGGAAATGTATACGAAGCTAAAGAAGTAGAAAAAATGGGGTTGGTGGATAATATTTTCAGCAAAGACTCAGGAATAACAGCCGTAGTAAATTACCTAAAAAAATCAAGTTTCAGTTTTAAATACAATCATTATAAATGCATAAAAAGAGTTTTTCCATTACAAAAAAACGAACTAGGAGATATTACAAACATGTGGGTAGATGCATGTATGAATCTAGAGAGTGAAAGTTTACGTCGAATGGAAATAATTATTAACGCTCAATTAAGAAAATTAAAATATGAGTTTAAGTCTTAGCTTTTTGAGTTATGCATATAATTTTTACGGAATTCTTTTGGGGTTTTTTTCTCATTCTTTTTAAATGCTGCAGTAAAATGAGTAGGGTTTTTATACCCTACCATATCTGCTATTTCATAAATAGGTTTTTGTGTATGAATAAGCAAATTTTTAGCTTTACTCATTCTTAGGTTTTTGGTATAATTAAAAATTGTTTCTCCAAATAACTTTTTAAACTCGTTTTTTAAAACATTCTGATTTAATAGTACTCTACGAGCAAGTTGTTGTATGGATATTTGCTCATGTAAATTGGTTTGAAGTATAGTTTCTACTTTGTATATTTTCTTCAAAATACTATCAGAATTATACATTCTTTTAGTTCGAAAACTTAATTGTAGATGTAATAATTCTAAAGTTTTAGATTCTAAGAAAATACGTTTTAATAAACCTTTTTGTGAATTAATGAGTATTTCAGTAACAACTTCTTCCATTTTAGAAGTTAACTGTTGTGTAAAATTTTTATTTATTTTTTTTAAACTAAGTACTTTGTCATTAGATAACAACGGTTGCATTTTATGCTTTTGTATGAAATCATCATACATTCTAATTTTTACTTCTTTGAGAGGTTTATCTTTATAAAAAATTATTTTTTTGCTTTCACTATTATCGTATAAGAGATAACTTTCATTTTTTTCAAGAACAAGATCGCTCTTAAAATTAGAAACACGAATAATTTTCTCTCCTTCTATTAAAACAGAAAGTTCTAAAGCATTTAAGTTTTGTTTTGAGGTAAAAAGAAAATCTTCTTTAAATTTAGCATTAATTATATTAATTAATAAGCCTTCAAAATAGTAACTTGTTACAAATCCTTGACCATAAGTAGGATCAATAGTATAGACCGTAGTTTTTATACCACAGTCTATACTTTTTGTTTGTAGTCGCAGTATTTTTTTTAACTGCGATGTTTTGTTGTTGGCTATAACAATCTCCATATACGGGGGATAAAGGAAATAGATATAAGCCTATATAAAATTAATAGACTTAACCTTTAATCCACTTATAAATATTAATAACTAAAAATGTACTTGCAATTGCAACTAGAGTTAGCATGAAGATTTCTGAAACATTACTAGATTCGTGCATAATCGCTTCAAAGAAATGATAAAGATTATATAAAGCGGCAATACTAGCCCAAACCAAAGAAGTTATTTTAAACCATTTTTTAGATATTTCTAGAGTAAACAATCCAAATAATAAGCACATACCTTCAAATAAAATACGGTATATATGATGAATTAGAGGAGCTTCTCCAGTAGCACCTTTCATCATTAAAGTTTCGTTATAATAAATATTAAATAATCCATACATATGATGTATAATCCAGCCTATAGCTAAGAATATCCAAAGAATAATAATTTTTGTTCTTATAGATAAAGAACCTTGATGTGTAACAGTAGTGTTTTCCATAATTTCTGGTTTTATTTGTTGTAATTTATTTTTCTCTTCTTGTTTTAAAGATTTAATGTTTTTATAGTCAATTTTATGTTTATTAAAAGCACTTTGTTCTTGTATAGATGGTTTTATTTTAAAGTATATAAAAAGTGCAGTAGCGGCTAAAACAAGCCATAATAAATCAATAGTTAAAATGTCAAATTGATTGTTTTTATAAGTATTCCAAATCCAGTTATTGGATTTAATTCCACTAGAAATAGGTATTAAGAAACCTAAAATGGCTCCAGCTAATAAAGTAACTTTATTAGTGAAATAGTTATTTCTTTTAAACCTAAAGAAGAGAATACAAATAAGCCAAACAATAAAGAACCAATTATTTAAAATTGACATTTTTTGGGTTAGGTATTCTTGAGGTAAAATTTTAACTACTAAAAAGAATAAAGCAATAACAGGAAATAAAGACAAGCAAATTGCCATATAAATATGCCCAACTTTAGCAGTATACAATCGTTGTCGTAAACTCATGCTTTTTTTATTACGAGCTTCAATCCATATTAAAACTCCAGTAATAATTACAAAACAGGTAATTAAAGCTAAAATGAAATAAACTATTTTAATAGCAATCCCCCCATAGTTTCCAAAATGTAAACGGGTCATGGATAATTGGATATCATCAGTATATCTGGGTTCATTTGGATTCCTATTAATGGTAGTTTTTCCTGTTTCAAAATCGTATAAAATATTTCCAGAACTTAGTAATCGTTCTTTAGATACTAAAGAACCTAAAAGGAGGTATTTCATATTAGAGCCTCCATAGTTTTTTATATGTACATATTCAGGATTAAAATCATTCCAAAGTTTTGTGTTTTTTTCAACAAAATCATTTACACTAGGCAGTTCCTTATCAGTTTTTTTAATCCATTCATATACTTTACGGTCGGGTCGTAAGTCTTCCATCAATTTATTCTGATCTCCTTTATATAAAAAGTTAGCAGGAATTAAAACAAGAATACTTAGGCAAAAGTAGGCTCCAGTAATAGCAAACATAAATTGAAAAGGCAAGCCTATAACACCTAATGCAGTATGAGCATCAGTCCAAACACGTTTTAAAGCTGTTTTTGGATTAAACTGATAAAAGTTAGAAACAATTTTTTTCCAATGAACTATAACACCTGTGACAATAGCAAATAAAAAAAAGAAAGAAATAAACCCAGCTAAGTATATTCCTATAATTGGTATTTGAGTAAAGAAATGCAGTCGGTATAAAAACTCTCCTAATCCATATTTTTCAGCATAAGAAGTAGTCTCACCAGTATGAATATTTATTGATTGATAATTCTGATATTTTGCTTCAACAGGAACGTTTAACGTATCTTTTGCTGGTGAGGTTAAGACATAAATGTTATCATCTTTATGACCTAAGTAAAAACGAATATCTCTACTAGTTAAATGATAGTTTTCTGAAAGCTTTTTTAATAAAAAGTCATAATCTATTTGTTCTCTAGCAATATTTTTAGAATGTTTTCCATCCTCCCATACTTCAATTTCATCTTTAAATAAAGCAAAAGCACCAGCAAAAAAGATAACATATAAAGCTACGCTAATAACAATACCACTTACTGTATGTGTATTGAAAAATACATTGTAATTTCTTTTACTCATTATACAAAAGGATTTTGTTGATTACCAAAATAGAATATGATATAAAGGATTATTGAAATAAGAATATATATCCCCCATGCTTTCCACCCATTTTTAAAAAGAAAAGGGATGATTAGTAGAACACACCAAACTATAAAATGAGTATAAATAGATGTTATTAAAACTTCTCTTGAATATGGTAACCAAAGAGCTAAACACATATGAAATAATGCAGTTACCATATAGCCTCCAAGAATTCCAGAAGATATTTTAGCAAACTGTTGCCATGGAGAAGTTGTTAAGTGTTTTGGATTTGCAGGCATATTATAAAATAAATTCGATTAGTAACAGCACTATTAACAATGCAATTAGAAACTTATAGTTTATTATTCTTAAGGGACTTAAGATTATTAGTAAGCTCATTATTAAGGTTAAAGCAACCAACCAAAATAATATTCCAGAAAAGACACCGAAGTTAATACTAGCAAAAACTAACGTAATTAATAAAAATCCTAGACCAATAGTTTTTGATAGTTGTTCATTATTACGAAACTTCTTTACTAAAGTGTTATTAGAAACAATAATTGTTTTTTGTGAAGTATTGTAAAGTAGGTAGCAACCTAAAAACATTATTGCTATTAAAATACTGATCATCTTTTATTTTTTTTAATTGCAAAACCCTCAGCCAAAAAGTGGCCAAGAGTTCTGAAGCATTTATTTAAATAGATTAATTTATACTACACAAAGAGTTAGCTTAAAATTTATACGTAAAAGTACCTAAGAAAGCTCTTGGTGCTTGAGGAGTTACTGTACTCCAACCTTTATAATATTCTTTGTCAGTTAAGTTGTTTGCTTTTACACTCACTCTAAATTTATCATGTTCGTAGTATACAGAAGCATTAAAAATAGTATAAGAAGGAAGTATAAAGTCTCCAGCTGTAGGATAACCAACCATAGTGTTATAATCGCTAGCTCCATTAAATCCAAAACCTACACCAAAGTTCTTAGCCATTCCATCTAAGAATTTATAGTCAGCCCAAAAATTATAAGAAGTTTCTGGTCCAGCTTCAGCTAAACGTTTTCCAATTAAATCAGGTCTAGAAGCAGATTTAGTTACTGTAGCATCATTATAACTAAAACCACCACGTAGGTTTAATCCATCAATAGGGTTAGCGTTTAATTCTAATTCAAAACCTTTACTTTTAACAGTTCCGTCTTGTTGTTTGCTTGCACCAAAGCCCATTACTTTATCTTTAACAGTAATGTCATAGTAACTTAATGTAGCCTCAAGCTTGTTGTTAAATAAATTAGATTTTACACCAAATTCTAATTGATTTGCTTGTTCTAAATCATACGACTGAATTTTTGTTCCAGCAGCTGGATTCGTTAAATCAATTGGTACTCTTTCTGGGTTTACATTAGTAAAACCATTTTGATAGTTTGCAAAAACAGATAATTCATTTAAAATTGGCTGATAAACAACACCAAATTTTGGAGAAAAAGTAGATTTTGTATATGCTTTATCATCATCAGTACTATCATTAGCATCTCCTTTATATTGGAATCTATCATAACGAACTCCAGCCATTACAGATAATTCTGGTAATATATTTACAACATCAGAGATGTATCCACTTAAAACATTCTGATTTAAATCTGAATTTGATCTAGGAACATTAGCTAATACAGCATCAATATTTGCTTTATTTATAGGTAAGTTAGCAAAACCAAAAGCAGCTGGAACTGGAATTACTTGTCCTTGAGGATTAACTACATGTATACCTCTAAAACCAGAACTTTTATCAATAATTTGCGATTTTAAATAATCAACACCAACTACAATTCTATTTCTAACATCACCAATTTTTATGTCACCAGTAAAGTTTTGTTGTAGAGCTAATGTGTTAGTTTCTGCGTCAGTATTTTGAGCATATAAACCAAATAAATTAGCTTGTAGATTATACAAATAAGTATAATAACCTTCAGATTTTGCATTACCACCAGCTATAATTGTTTGCGAAGACCAATTGTCAGTAATCTTATAAGCAATTTCACCTCTATAATTCTGAGTTGGATTTTTAATAGAAACATCATTGTTGGTTAATGATTTGTTTCTATCGTAATTCAATTCTGTTAAATTTTTAAAAGTTAGTGGAGCACCTCTGTTTAAAAATAAAAATGTTTGATTTGTTTGGTCAGTAGATGATAATTCGTAATTAAAATTCAACGTTAATCTGTTGTTAACTTTATACGAAATAGAAGGGGCTAAGAATAAAGCTTTTCTAAATCCAGCATCCTGAAAACTATCTTCAGTTTGGTAACCTGCATTCAACCTTAAAGAAATATCCTCGTTGTCTTCAACATTAGTATTAACATCAAGAGTTAATTTTTTAAATCCAAAAGAACCAGCACCAACAGTAATGTTTCCTCCAGTACCTCTATAAGGCTTTTTGGTAACAACATTAATTAATCCTCCATAAGAAGTTACAGTACTTCCAAATAAAGTAGCAGAAGGACCTTTTACTACTTCTATTCTTTCAACATTATCAGGATTAATAAATCCGTTAGTAATACCAGGAACACCATTTACTAATTTAGGTTGTACAGAGAAACCTCTAATAGAATAGTAACCTGCACCATCTCCACTTCTACCAGTAGAAGACCATAATTTTTCAACACCAGTAGTGTTTTTTAAAGCATCTTCAAAACTAGTTACCGATTGAGAAACTAATAATTGATTGGTAACTGTACTATAAACCTGAGAGTTTTCAATGTTTTTTAAAGGTAATTTAGCTACATAAGCAGATTTTTTACGAGAAAATTTATTTTTTCTATTAGTATCTACAACTACTTCTTGTAATAATTCATTTCCTTCAAATAAAGTAATGTTTATAGAATTAGAAGGCACAGAAACAGTTAATGTTTTGGTTTTAAAACCGATAAAAGAAGCAACTATAGTTTGATCACCATTAGGAACATCTTTAATCGTAAAATTCCCATCCATGTCTGTCTGAGTACCAATTTTTGAGTTTTTTATAGATAGGTTTACCCCTATTATAGGCTCATTATTATTATCAACAACTTTTCCATTGATAATATTATTTTGAGCAACTGAACTTACCACAACTATAAAAAATAGTATGGATGTTATAATTGTTTTCATTGTTTTTATTTAGATTTAATTAAATTAATTAGAAAAACAGCGCAAATATATTTATGAAAAAACTAATAACAAAGTTTATTTAGATTAATTTTAAATAAAGTATGTTACTTTTTTGAATTCTAAGAAGATATAATGTGTTTTTAAATTTGGTATATTTGTAAACACACAACAAAAACTAATGAAAATGCATTGGGAAGATCTTTTAGCGCATTTAAAATATATGATAAAGCGTAATCCAGAATAGTTGCTTAATAATTATTTTAAAGAATAATAAATAGTAGTAGTGTTTTCTTAGTTGAAGCCTATATTAATTCATTAAAAAATAAAGTAATGCCATTTTATCATAAATTAGGGGAAATCCCACCAAAACGACACACGCAATTTCGTAAAGAAGATGGAAGTTTATATTACGAACAATTGTTTGGAACTGTTGGTTTTGACGGAATGTCAACCAACTCTTACCATGAACAAAGACCAACACAAGTAAAAGAAATAAAAAGAAAATATAGTGTTGCTCCAAAAATAGCTAAAGAAAATAATATTCAATCATATAGGTTAAAAGGATTTCAAGTAACTCCTCAAGATGATTTTTTAGAAAGTAGAAAAATTGTTTTAACAAACTCTGATTGTCATATTGCTTTAGCAGCACCCAAAAAATCTACCACTGATTATTTTTATAAAAATACTGATTCTGATGAAATGATTTTCATTCATAAAGGAACGGGTAAATTAAGAACCATTTATGGTAATTTAGATTTTAAATATGGAGATTATTTAATTATTCCACGTGGAATAATTTATAAAATCGATTTTGATACAGAAGATAATCGTTTATTTATTGTTGAATCTCATTCACCAATTTATACACCAAAGCAATACAGAAACTGGTTCGGACAATTATTAGAGCATTCTCCATATTGTGAACGTGATATCCGTCGTCCATACGAATTAGAAACTAATAACGAGAAAGGAGATTTCATTATAAAAGTAAAAAAGAAAGATGAAATTTTCGAAATGGTATATGCAACACATCCTTTTGATGTGGTTGGTTACGATGGGTTTAATTACCCGTATGCATTGTCAATTCACGATTTTGAACCAATAACAGGTCGTATTCATTTACCACCTCCAATTCATCAAACATTTGAAACAAATGCATTTGTAATTTGTTCATTTGTTCCTCGATTATATGATTATCACCCAGATGCAATTCCAGCACCCTATAACCATAGTAATATAGATGCTGATGAGGTATTGTATTATGTAGATGGTGATTTTATGAGTAGAAACGATATTGAAGCAGGTCATATATCATTGCATCCAGCAGGTATTCCTCACGGACCACACCCAGGAGCTGCAGAAAGAAGTATCGGAAAAAAAGAAACTGAAGAGTTAGCAGTAATGGTTGATACATTTAAACCGTTAATGGTAACAGAAGAGGCAATGAAAATTGCAGATGAAGATTATTATAAATCTTGGTTAGAATAAATTAAAAACATACCTGTTTTTCAGGAAAAAATATAAACATCAAAAAAGATGGCAAAAGAAGTTAAATCAGTAAACTACGGTTTAGAAAAAATATTTGAAGGAGCGCAAGATTTTTTACCGCTTTTAGGAACAGATTATGTAGAGTTTTATGTAGGTAATGCAAAACAATCTGCTCATTTTTATAAAACAGCATTTGGTTTTCAATCGTACGCATATAGAGGATTAGAAACAGGATCTAAAGATTCTGTGAGTTATGTGTTAACACAAGATAAAATCAAATTAATTTTAACTACGCCTTTAAATAGTAAGTCGCCTATAAACGACCATATAGTTCAACATGGAGATGGAGTAAAAGTAGTTGCGTTATGGGTAGAAGATGCCCGTAAAGCATATGAAGAAACTACAAAGCGTGGAGCAAAATCATATATGGAACCTACAGTAGAGTCAGACGAGCATGGAGAAGTGGTACGAGCAGGGATCTATACATATGGAGAAACAGTACATATGTTTGTGGAGCGTAAAAATTATAACGGAGTGTTTTTACCAGGATTTCAAGAATGGAAAACAGACTATAATCCACCAAGTGCAGGTTTAAAATACATAGATCATATGGTTGGTAATGTAGGTTGGGGCCAAATGAATAAATGGGTAAAATGGTATGAAGATGTAATGGGATTTGTAAACTTTTTATCGTTTGATGATAAGCAAATACATACAGAATATTCAGCATTAATGAGTAAGGTAATGTCTAATGGAAATGGTAGAATTAAATTTCCAATAAACGAACCAGCAAAAGCGGCAAAACGTTCTCAAATTGAAGAATATCTTGATTTTTATGAAGGAGAAGGTGTGCAACATATTGCAGTAGCGACTGATGATATTATAAAAACAGTATCTCAATTAAAAGCTAACGGAGTTGAGTTTTTACCACCACCACCACAATCGTATTACGATATGATTCCTGAACGTTTAGGAGAACATATGGATATGATGAAAGAAGATATTTCTAAATTACAAGAACTATCTATTATGATTGATGCTGATGAAGAAGGATATTTATTACAAATTTTCACAAAACCAGTAGAAGATAGACCAACCTTGTTTTTTGAGATAATTCAACGAATGGGAGCTCGAGGTTTTGGAGCAGGTAACTTTAAAGCTTTATTCGAATCAATTGAAAGAGAGCAATTGAAAAGAGGAACGTTATAGTCCGAGTGAAAAATTATAGAAACATTAAATCACCATTTTCATAAGTATTCTTGCTTGTGAAAATGGTTAATGATTTATAATAATAATGTTTATATAAAATATAGAATGAATAGAGAAGAGCTTTTAAAAGCAATAGAGGAAAAGTACGATAAATTAGGTGTTCCAGTAGAAACAATGTTAGAGGGTTTGCTTCATAGTACACCAATAACATATTGGGATTATATTCAAACAGATGCATTATTAGGTTTGCAAATACCTAGAACAACGCAACCAGATGAGATGGTGTTTATTATGTATCATCAAGTAAATGAGTTGTTGTTTAAAATGATATTGTGGGAGATAAATCAAATTTCACTTTCAGAAGAAGCAATTACTGCAGAGAAATTTTCAAAACACTTAATGCGTATTAGTAGGTATTTCGATATGCTATGCAATTCCTTTACAGTTATGCAGGATGGAATGGATGTAGAACAGTATTTGAAATTCCGTAATACATTAGCACCAGCAAGTGGTTTTCAAAGTGCACAATACCGTAAAATAGAATTTGCTTCAACAGAACTTATTAATTTAATAGACGCTCGTTATAGAGAAACAATTGATAGAAGTTCTTCTTTTAAAAATGCTTTCGAACATTTGTATTGGCAAGCTGCAGGAAAAAATTATACAACAGGTCAAAAAACCACCTTGTTAAAACTTTTTGAAAAAAAGTATATGGGTGATTTTATTGATTTTATGGAAGATTATAATGATTGTAACTTGTCTAAGAAATTTCAGGAATTACCAGAAGGTGTTCAAAATAATGAAGAGTTAGTTAAAGCAATGCGTCATTATGATTATACAGTAAATGTAAAATGGGTAATGGCACATTACAATGCTGCAGGTAAATATTTAGGAGGAGGAGATAAAGATTTAGAAGCGACTGGAGGAAGTAATTGGCGTAAGTACATGCATCCTAAATATCAACGTAGAATATTTTTTCCGTATTTATGGAGTGAAGAAGAACTAAAAAATTGGGGAACATTTTAATCCTTAACTATAATAAAAAGTTGCTTGAATGTTAAAATCAAGCAGCTTTTTTTATTTTGGAATGGTAATTGTCTATCATTTTTCATAAGTTTGAACATCATGAAGAAAAAGATATTTTTTATTTCCTTATTGTTTTTTAGCATAGTAACTTTTGGTCAAGAAAAAACTGAAGTGTTTAAAGATGGAGAATGGCTTAAATTTAAAATGAGTTATAGTGGTTTTTTAAAAGCTGGTAACGCAACATTGTCATTAAAAGAAGAAGATTTAAACGGTAAAAAAGTATTGCATGCTACAGGAAAAGGTTGGACTACAGGGATGATTAAATGGTTTTTTAAAGTAGATGATGATTATCAATCGTATTTTGATAAAAAAACAGGCAAGCCATATTTATTTAAAAGAAAAATAGATGAAGGAGGTTATAAAAAGAATCGTCAAATAACTTTTAATCAGGATAATAATACAGCGTATGTTCAAGATTTTATAAAGCAAAAAGACAGTATTATTTCTGTAAAAGGACCTCAAGATATGATTTCTACTTTTTATTTCTTAAGAAGTTATAATACTAAAGAAATGAAAATGGGAGAAGAAATTAAAGTAGATATGTTTTTTGATGATAAAAGCTATCCTTTTAAACTGCGATTTTTGGGGTATGAAATGTTGAAAACAAAGTTTGGTAAAGTTAGAACCCAAAAATTTCAACCAATGGTGCAAGCAGGAAGAGTTTTTAAAGCACAAGAAAGTGTAACTGTTTGGATTACTGCTGATGACAATAAAATACCTATAAAAATGAAGGCATCATTATCAGTAGGGTCTCTTCGTGCTGAATTGGAAGCCTATAAAGGATTGGCAAATCCATTTGAAATAGTAGTTGATTAATAGAGAGTTATAAGATGTTTAGATATTGTTAAAGTGTTAAAAGCAAAAGTTTTTATTTGTACTTTTGCGCACAAACTCAATTTTAAAATAACTTTTTTTGAAAAAATACATTCTCCCATTTCTTGTTTTTTTATTTTTTTTATCATGTAAAGAGGAAAAAAAAATACCCATACCAACAGTTGTTAAAATTGAAAAACCAAAACCAGTTTACGCATTTGGCTTTAACCTAGATAATTATAATGTAATTAACGACACTATAAAAAATGGTGAGAGTTTTGGGATTATAATGGATAGGCACCATGTAATGTACCCGAAAATTAATCAAATAGCAACTAAAATAAAAGATACTTTTGATGTAAGAAGAATACGATCAGGAAAGGCATATACTATATTAACATCAAAAGACTCACTCCAAAAAGCAAAAGTTTTTATTTATAAGCATAATAAGGTAAATGCAACTATTGTAGACTTTAAAGACTCAATAATATCAGCTTATAAGTTTAAGAAAAAAGTAAAAGTTGTTGAAAAAGAAATAGCAGGAGAAATTTATTCAAACTTATCGGTAACTATGGATAGTTTAGGTTTAAGCCCTACATTAACAAATACAGTAGCAGATATTTATGCCTGGACTTTAGATTTTTATAGATTACAGAAAGGAGATAAATTTAAATTAATCTACGAAGAACGATTTATTAATGACACAACGTTTGTTGGGTATGGAGAAATAAAGGCAGCTGTTTTTAATCATAAAGGAGAAGATTTACACGCCTATAAATTTGTAGCAGACTCTATAAAAGGAATTCCCGAGTTTTATGATGAAAAAGGAAATATGCTACGTCGTGCTTTTTTAAAATCACCAATAAAATTCCAATATAGAATATCATCACGATATAATTTAAGAAGAAAAATAGCGCTATATGGTAGGGTTCGTGCTCATAGAGGAACTGATTTTGCTGCAGCATATGGTACGCCAATTATGACTACAGCTAGTGGAACAGTTGTAGAGTCAGCTAGGAGAGGTGGAAATGGAAACTATGTAAAAGTTAAACATAATAGTACATATACTACACAGTATTTGCATATGAAACGACGAAAAGTTAGAGTTGGAGACTATGTAAAACAAGGTGATATTATTGGTTGGGTAGGAATGACAGGAAATACGAGTGGCCCACATGTTTGTTATCGATTTTGGAAATATGGAAAACAAGTAGATCCATTTAGACAAAAACTTCCTTCAGCAGAACCTTTAGATCCAAAAATTAAACCTGCTTATTTTGAGTTTATAAAGCCATTAAAAAAGCAATTAGATACAATACGTTTCCCAGAAAAGAAACCCATATTAGTTGAAGAGAAAAAACAACCTGCGCTAGCAGGGAAAATAGAAGTTATAGAAAAACATTAAATCAATTATGCCTTTACCAAATATAAATCCAACTCAAACAGAGTCTTGGAAAAAACTAACCGAACATTTTAACGAAACAAAAAGCAATACTTTAAAAGAATTGTTTTTAAAAGATAAGAATAGAAAGAAAAACTTTTCTGTTTGTTATAAAGATTTAGAAGTTGATTATTCAAAAAATCATATAACAGAAGAAACAATTAATTTATTAGTTTCTTTAGCAAAAGAAGTAGGGTTACAAGAAGCTATAGAAAAATGTTTTTCAGGAGAAAAAATAAATGAAACAGAAGGTAGAGCAGTATTACATACAGCTTTGAGAAGTAATTCAGAAGAACCTATTCTCATAGATGATAAAGACATAAAACCTAAAATACAAACAGCTTTAAGAAAAATAAAGAGCTTTAGTAATAAAGTTATTTCAGGTAAATGGAAAGGGTATACAGGAAAATCAATTACAGATATTGTTAATATAGGTATTGGAGGTTCAGATCTTGGTCCAGATATGGTAGTGGAGGCATTACAGTATTATAAAAACAAATTAAATACTCACTTTGTATCTAATATAGATGGAGATCATGTTTCAGAAATATTAAAAGAACTAGATCCAGAGACTACATTATTTGTAATAGTATCAAAAACGTTTACTACCCAAGAAACATTAACAAATGCGAATACTATAAGAGATTGGTTTTTAAAATCAGCTACAGTTTTTGATATAACAAAGCATTTTGTTGCTGTGTCAACTAATTTAGAAGCAGTAAATAGTTTTGGTATAGATAAGAAAAATGTTTTTCCAATGTGGAATTGGGTAGGAGGAAGATTTTCATTATGGTCGGCAGTAGGTTTATCAATTAGCTTATCAGTAGGGTATGATAATTTTAAAGAGCTATTAGATGGAGCTGAAGAAATGGATGTACATTTTAAAACAGCAGATTTTGATAAAAATATTCCAATAATTTTAGCATTGTTAAGTATTTGGTACAATAACTTTTTTGGAAGTGAAACAGAAGCAGTACTTCCGTATAGTCAATATTTATCTAAGCTTCCAGCATATTTACAGCAAGCTATTATGGAAAGTAATGGGAAAGGAGTAGATAGAAATGGAGAAGAAGTAAATTATCAGACAGGAACTATAGTATGGGGAAGTACAGGGACAAATATGCAACATGCGTTCATGCAATTGGTACATCAAGGAACTAAATTAATTCCAACCGATTTTATTGGATATGAAACGTCGTTATATGGTTTAACAGATCATCATAAGAAGTTAATGGCTAATTATTATGCGCAGATGGATGCTCTAGCTTATGGAAAAACAAAAGAAGAGGTTCATTTAGAGTTAAAAACTGAAAATAAGTTAGACCAAATAAGTCAATTACTTCCTTATAAGGTGTTTAAAGGGAATAGACCAAGTAACTCACTTTTGTTTAAAAAATTGACGCCGAAAACTTTAGGAATGTTAATTTCAACTTATGAACATAAAATATTTACACAAGGTATAGTGTGGAATATTTACTCATTTGATCAGTTTGGGGTTGAATTAGGTAAAGAACTTGCTAAAAAAATGCTAAAAAACTAAAAAAAAAGCCAATTTTTATCTTACTCTGCTGAGTGTTTTGTTAAGTCAATGTTAAAAAACTTAACATTAAGTTAATATTGGCAAGGCATAAAAGCAAGACCTTTGCCCCTGCATTTAATAACAATTAGATTAAACAATGAGAAAATTTAAAAATGTTTTACTTGTAGCTTTGTTCTTTGTAACGGCTACAGTTTTAGGACAAACTAAACTTACTGGTGTCGTGGTCGACGAAATGGGTGAACCATTACCAGGAGCTAGTGTTGTAGTTAAAGGAACTACAAATGGAACAGCAACAGATTTCGATGGAAAGTTTATGTTAAGCGCTACATCAAATTCTGGAGCAGTAACTGTATCTTTTGTAGGATACAATAGTAAGGAAGTTGCTTATTCTTCAGCAAGTACTAATTTAGGAACTATTGAGTTAGAACCTTCTAATGTTTTAGGAGAAATTATTGTTACTGGATTAATTGATGTAGCTAAAGATAGACAAACTCCAGTAGCTTCATCTACAATTAAAGCTGCAGAAATACAAGAAAAATTAGGATCTCAAGAATTTCCTGAAATTTTAAACAATACACCTTCTGTATATGCTACTAAATCTGGTGGTGGTTACGGAGACTCTAGAATTAATATACGTGGATTTTCTCAAGAAAATATTGCAGTATTAATTAATGGAGTCCCTGTTAATGATATGGAAAATGGAGCTGTTTATTGGTCTAACTGGGCTGGTATTTCTGATGTAACAACAGCAATGCAAGTTCAACGTGGTTTAGGGTCTTCTAAATTAGCAATTTCTTCAGTTGGAGGAACAATTAATATTATTACTAAAACAACTGATAAAAAAGAAGGTGGTTCAGTTTTAGCATCTTATGGTAATGATAATTACCTTAAAACATTAGCAACTTACTCAACAGGTAAGAACGAAAACGGTTTTGCTGCATCTTTTTTATTAAGCAGAACTTCAGGTGATGGTTATGTAAATGGAACTGAATTCGAAGGATATAACTATTTTATCGGATTAGGATGGGATAAAGGAGATCATGATTTTCAATTCATGATGACTGGAGCACCACAAACTCACAATCAAAGAACAACAAGTTTCTTCAATATGGCAACATTAGGAGATTACTTACAATATGGAAAGAAATATAACTACAACCATGGTTATTTAAATGGTCAAGAGTTTAACTGGAGAAAAAACTTTTACCATAAACCAGTAATTTCTTTTAACTGGAATTGGGATATTAATGAAAATTCATCATTATCTACATCAGCATATGCATCATTTGGACGTGGTGGTGGAACTGGAGATATTGGTCGTTTAGGAGGTAAGTTTGCAAGTGATAAAGCATTTAGAGATCCATCAAATGGACAAGTAATGTTTGATAAAATATTTGCAGCAAACTCAGGAACTGTTACTAACTTTTCAAATGGTTTTTCTTACGGAAATACAATTGATCCAACAACTGGAACTTACATTGTAAATGATGATGAGTTAAGTTCATCTTCAATACCTGCAGGATTAGAAAGAAGAAACGGAGCAATTCGTAGAGCTTCAGTAAATTCTCATAACTGGTTTGGAATCTTATCAAACTTTAATACAGAATTAAACGAAAACTTATCGTTAGATTTTGGTATTGATTTACGTTCTTACAAAGGAATTCACTACAGAAGAGTTGACGATTTATTAGGAGCAGATGGATATCGTGATAACGATAACATTAATAATCCTCTTAATGTTGTTTCTCAAACAAATAGTTCTGATATCGGTAGTTTATGGAATGTATTTAGAAGTTCAGATGATGAGCAAAAAATTAATTACTATAATGACGGTAAAGTACGTTGGTTAGGAGCATTTGCTCAGTTAGAATATAAAAATGATGATATTTCTGCATTCGTTCAAGGATCGGTATCTCAACAAGGATTTAAAAGAATTGATTATTTTAACTATTTAGATTCTGACCCAGCTCAAGAAACTGATTGGCAAAATATTATTGGAGGAAACATTAAAGGAGGTTTAAACTGGAACATTAACGAAAATCATAATGTATTTGGTAATGCAGGTTACTATTCTAAACAACCTCGTTTCGATGGAATTTTCTTAAACTTTAGAAATGATATCAATCCAAATCCTAGAAATGAAAAAGTTATTGGACTTGAATTAGGATACGGTTATAAAACTGAACGTTTCAAAGCAAACGTAAACTTATATAGAACGCAATGGAAAGATAGATTTTTATCTGTTTCAAGTAGATTTGCAGGTGTAAACGGAAGAGCAGATTTAAGAGGAATTGAACAAGTACACGTTGGTGGAGAGTTAGATTTTACTTATGATGTAAATGAGTCAGTTAAGTTTTTAGGAACAGTTTCTGTTGGAGACTGGAAGTATAAAGGAAATGTTTCTGGTACTGCTTTTGATCAAAATCAAAATGCAATTGGAACTATTGATTTATATTTAAATGATGTAAAGGTTGGAGATGCTGCTCAGTTTACAGCTCGTATGGGTATCGAAGTTAAAGCTACAGAAAACTTTAAAATTGATTATAACCAACGTTTTGTTGATAGATTATTTGCTAGAATTAATGCAGAAGATTTTGCAGACCCTAATCACAAAGGATCATTACAATTACCAGGTTACTCAGTATCTGATTTAGGATTTTCTTACAAATGGAAATTTAATGAAGAAAAAGGACAATCTTTAAACTTTAGATTAAATATCAATAACTTATTTGACCAAGAGTATATTTCAGAATCAGCAACTAACTACTTCGTAGGAGATAGAGGTAATGATACTACATATTCTGGTGTTAACACAGCAAATAAAGTATTTTTCGGTTTCGGAACTACTTGGAACATGGCTGTTAGATATAACTTCTAATATTTAAGAAGTATAAATATAAAACCACCTCAATTGAGGTGGTTTTTTTATGCGTAAAAAACAGTAACTTTGCAAGCAACAAAAACTAACAAATTATGATGTAATTCTTGAATTGCATCATTTAAGAGAAATATAGAAAATATGATGAAAACATTGCACTCTTATTGGGCGTACATAGTATTAGCAGTATTAGTTTATACGGTTGTAAATGCTATTATTGGATTAGTACAAAAAAAAGAATTCACCCATAAAGAATTCCGTTTAGGTCTATTTACCTTAATAACGGCTCATATTCAGTTATTAATAGGTCTAGGGTGGTATTTTATGTCTCCTTGGTTTAAAGCCTTAAAAAGTAATGGAGGAGAAGTTATGAAGGATTCTGGAGCTCGTTTGTTAGCTTTAGAGCACCCAATAATGATGATTATTGCAATTGTTTTAATTACAATTGGATGGTCTAAACATAAGAAACAAGTAAAGAGCGAAGCAAAATTTAAAACTTTTGTTATCTTTTATGGCTTAGCATTAGTAATAATATTATCAAGAATTCCATGGAATAATTGGTTTTAATTCAGATATATAGTCCCGCTTTCGCGGGATTTTTTATTTTTGCTGATTATTAAAAATAAAATAATGAAATTTTTAAGTTATATTCTATCATCAATATTTGGATTGGTGTTTTTTTCTTTATTATTAATCTTTCATCCTTTACAGTGGATTGGACTAAAATTATTTGGTCAAAATGGACATCAAAATGTAGTGGATGTCATGAATTGGTTTTTAATTAAATCACTTTTAATATTAGGAATTCGAGTTAAAGTAGAAAACAACCAAGATTTGCCAGAAAATACAACATTAATATTTGTAGCAAATCATCAGAGTACTTTTGATATACCGCCAATTATTTGGTATTTTAGAAAGCACTACCCAAAATTTGTATCAAAAAAGGAATTAGGAAAAGGAATTCCTAGTATTTCTTTTAACTTAAGACATGGAGGGGCAGCTTTAATTGATAGAAAAGATTCAAGACAAGCTTTAACAGAATTGGGTAATTTCTCAAAAAAGATAAATAAAAACAAATGGTCAGCCGCTATATTTCCAGAAGGAACAAGAAGTAGAACAGGTAAACCTAAATCATTTTCTATAAACGGACTTAAAATGATTACAAAATACAATCCAGAAGCGTATATTGTGCCGTTAACAATTAACAACTCTTGGAAAGTGTTTAAATATGGTAAATTTCCATTAGGACTTGGTAGCCCAATTAAGATTAAAACACATAAACCAATAAAAATAGATAGTTTACCGTTTAATGAGTTGATGACTAATGTTGAAACAACAATAAAAGAGTCAATTCAATAACCCCTTATAAAAATTTAATTAAATATAATTATGTCATTACAAAACATTCGAAAGGAAGTAATGCAAACGCTGGAAAAAAATATTGACAGTTTTGTAGACAAATTCTTAATACCCGTAGAAAAAATATGGCAACCAACTGATTTTTTACCGAATTCACAAAAAGATACTTTTATTAGTGAAGTTGAGGAAATTAGAGAGCTGTCGAAAGAATTAGATGATGATTTTTGGGTAGTATTAGTAGGAGATACAATTACCGAAGAAGCTTTACCAACCTATGAATCATGGTTATTAGATTTAGATGGTGTAACTCAACAACCTGATAATGGTTGGGCAAAATGGATTCGTGCTTGGACAGCAGAAGAGAATCGTCATGGAGATGTATTAAACAAATATTTATACCTTTCTGGAAGAGTAAATATGCGAGAAGTAGAAATATCTACACAGCATTTAATAGCAGATGGTTTTGATATAGGTACAGCAACAGACCCATATAAGAACTTCATATATACAAGTTTCCAGGAACTAGCTACGTATATATCACATAATAATGTGGCTAAGATAGCAAAAAAGAAAGGGCATAAAGCTTTGGCAAAAATGTCTAAAATTATAGCAGGAGATGAAATGCGTCATCATATTGCGTATACTGATTTTGTTAGAGAAATATTTAAAATAGATCCCAGTGAAATGATGTTGGCGTTTCAACACATGATGAAGCATAAAATAGTAATGCCTGCAATGCATTTAAGAGAGTCTTTTGGAGAGAAAGGAAGTTTGTTTGACGATTTTTCAACTGTAGCGCAAAGAGTAGGTGTATACACCGGTTTTGACTATGTTGATATTTTAAAGAAATTAAATACAGCTTGGGAAATTGATAAGATTACCAATTTAACTCCCGAAGCAGAAAAAGCAAGAGACTATTTAATGAAATTACCAGACAGGATGTACAGAATTACAGAGCGTATTGTGGTTCCTGACACCAAATTTAATTTTAAATGGATGATTCCATCTTAAAAATACTAAATAAAACCCACAATGTTAAAAATATTGCGGGTTTTAGTTTTTTTTTCAAGATTATGTCCTGGAATAGCTGATTTTTTATACTACTTTCTTGTATAAATGTATAAAAAATTAGGGTTAGATATTTTGATTTTTAAAGTATCTTTAGTTAGCTTTAATATCTTAAAATATTGATTTTGCTCGATTAATGTGCCTTCATCTTCTATAAATATTAAGTCATTTGTAAATAAATAATTAGTTAGATTGTTATAACTGACTTTTCTTTTTATAAGAATACTATCATTAGTATTTGAAATTCTTCTTATTAAATATCCATCATGAGTAAATTCAATATTTGAATAATCAATAAGCTTTTTTAAAGAATCATTTTTTTTATTTTCATTTTTAAAAAAAGGTTCTATCAATTTTTCATAATTATATTTAGTTAATTTATTTTGAAAAATAGAATCGTTTACTTTTTTCCATTTCCCTTGTAATTCATTATTTATTTTAGTGGTATTAATCCTTGTATAAGTATACAGAGAGGCCTTATTAGCTTGTCCACATATCATATGCATAGTTTTTTTTTCTTTATTAATATTTACCAAAGCACAAAAATAAGTTCCATTATATGTATGGAATTTGTCGAATACTTTACTTGCATAATTAATATTAGAAGTCATTATAGCACCTTTATCTCCTTTGTGTTTAAAAAAATTTAGTATCCCTTTTTGCCCATCAATTTTAATATATGAAGATAATTTTAATGAGTCTTTATTTATTGCTTTCCATTCTGAACCATTGAGTTCTTCTAAGTTTAAATTCTTGTATTTAAATTTTTGTAATGTTAAATTCTTGTTTTTTCGTTCAAAATTATGAATATATGTAGAATCTCCCTTAAAATTATCAAAAGAGTATGATACTCCATCTATTTGTAAGTTCTTATTTTTTATTTTAAAATTATATTTTGTTATAGATGAATCTAAAAAATTATATTTAGTTATAATATTATATTTGAATTGATAAAATTCCATTTTATTCTTATTAAAATAGAACCCATCAAAAACCTTATACTCACTCTTTTTTTGACAAGAAAAAATTAAAAATACACTTATTAAAATTAAATTATTTCTCATTATTTATAATTTTTCTTTAACCAGTTTAATTTTTCTTGGCTTTTATTATTCCAGTAGTTTAAATACTTTTGTCTAGCTTCACTTGTTTTCCATGATAAAGTAGCTCCTACAAAATGAATTGCATATGGATATTTCGATATAATTCCTGTATTTGTGTGAGGATCATAATAGTTTATTTTTTTTGGGTCACCTATATTTCCATCTTGCCTTAATTTCAGAATTGTAATTTTAGGGTTTATGTGTACATAAACTGCTCCTCCCCCCTTTTTAAAATTACCGCTATTAAGCTTATAGCTCATATCATACTTACTTAAATCAGCTGTTGCATAAAAATCCCCTGAAAGCATACCATAGGGTAAAAACTTATCTTTAATTTTCTTTACCAAAGAACCAATATCTATGCCTTTATATGTATTATAAGCATATTTTTTATATAAACTTTCATTACCAAATTTCGAAAGTGCTTTATTAAAAGATTTTTGATCAAATATTTGATTCATACTTCCTATTAATTGATCCATTGCGGCATTAAAATTATCCATTGCTTTTCCAATAAATTCCTTACTACTTTCAACTTTACCTCCATCATTAACGAAATCGTTATATTCTGCATTAGAAATTACTTTTACAGTACCATCAGCATATCTAGCCACATGAATATTTTTAGAACTTTTCTTACTTCTTTGGTTTGCTCCTCCTGCTCCTAAAGTGATAGAGCCGCCTCCTGACACACCATCAATGGTAACTGAAGAAAACATATTGTCATTCCAGTCAGGGTGCATTCCATCAGGATCGGTAAGGTTTATAGGATTGTTCCATGTATAGGCATAGGGAGATTTATCTGCTTGCATAGGGCTGTCTGCCAATGGATCAACATTAAAAAAACGTCCTATAGTGGCATCATAATTACGTGCTTCATAGTCGTACCAATCTAATCGTTTACCATTTATTACATCGTCTTGGTATTCTTTACCATTGTACTTATAATTGTTTTGTACTCCGGTAATACTAGGGCCATACCCTTTATGTTTCATCCCAAAGGGATAGTAGTGATTTTCTTCTCTTATTTGTAAACTAGGAGCTGTTCTACTTCCTGTATTGGTATAATTTAATCGGATATTTCCTAAATGATCTGTATACTGATACACATATGTAAAAGAACTTCCATTTTTTTCAACATAACCTTCTCGTTGGCTAAAATGTTTTAATACATTATTTACATAGATAAAACTACCTGCATACTTAGTTGTAGTTGGAGTACCATCAATTTTGTTTTTTTGCAGTTTAATACCAGATGCAGTATAAATATATTCAATTCTTTGACTATTTCCAAAATGTATTTTCGTTGGTAAATTTAAATGATTGTATTCTATATTGGTAATGTCTTTAGCAGAATCTGAAGTTAAATTCCCATTAACATCATAACCATAGGTAACTTGTGCAGCTTGTACTCCTTCTGTACTTCCAGAATTATCTTCCAATTCATCAAGTTTGTTGTATTGATTACTGTAGTCTAAATCATCAATAAATTGACCGTCGCTTCCTTTTCTATTTAAGGTACTTAGATTTCCATTTTTATCATAGCCATAATTTGTTTCAAATTTACCACTACCAGAAGCTAAATCGTTATTTTCTCTATAATTTGCACCTAAAAGTCTACTTAAGCCATCATATTTATATTGATAGCCTCTTTTTTTGTTATCACTTTTAGTTCTCCATATAGTTTCAGATATATTTCCATTGTATACGCTGGTAAACTCATTTGTAGGAGTTATATCTTTTGTGTTATAATTAAGTTTAAAAGTAAAAAGATCATTACCAATATTATCTACGTCATTTATATTAGTTAACCATCCTCTAATATTATATTTATAATCTATAGTTTGTAATGAAGTAGCTTCTGTATTTCCAACTTTTTTATTCTCTAAAACACCTAATTCATCGTAACTATTCTTAACAATTAATTCTTCTGCTTGAGTGTTAATTTGTTGTTTTTGAGTTAATAATCTACCTACGTGGTCATAGGTGAATTTATCAATGATGTCTACCGAAGTATTTGAGTCATGATTACTAGAACTTTCTAATACTTTACCTACAAAATCTAATTTTGTTTGACTGATGTCTGTGGTTCCTAAAAAACTATTTTTACTAGCATTATAAATAGGATTAACTTTTTCGTCATATCCTATAATTGATGTTACCCAGTAATTTGTAGGATTATTATCAGCATCTAATATTCTTATTTTTCCACCTGTAGCTAAACTTTTTAGGTTAGTGGTAGTAGCTTTTCCGTATACTATTGCAGGTATATTAAGTCCATTTCTATCAAAACCATAATCGTCATAATAATTTATAATATATATATTATTACTAGTTATTCCTGTAGGATAAGCCAGGTTTGTATAGTAATAAAACCCTCCTTTACCTTTTTTTTCGTGTTTTACACTATGAGTATTTGCTGCAGCTTGCAAAGTAGCCCTAGAGCTATTGTTTTTATACACTCCAGAATATACTACCCTGCCTAAAGCATCGTATTTGGTAAATAACCATTCTTTGGTTGTTTTTGCTCTTTGTAAAGCATCTTGTGTTAAAATAGGCCTGTCAGCTATATCATAAACTATATATTCCCAACCTTTACCTGGTATTTTCTTTTCTATTAAACGGTTGTATTTATCGTATTTATATTGAAAACACAACTCATTTAATTCAGTAGTATTTATACCGTCAGAAGTTTTTGTAAGTGGAGGAATAATATAAGATAAGTTATTATATATATCATATACGTAATAGGTGTCATGAGGTATAATTGTACTACCATTTTTGGCATAAGTACGTTTTAATATGGTTTGCCCAAATTTATTTGTAAACTCTTCTGTAGTATGTACTTTACCCGAAGTTGGAGTCCAGTTTTCATTTTTTACAATAGTTTTATACAAACTATTTAAAGGGTAATAATAAGGACTAGGATTGCTTAAACTAGGAGTGTAATTTACATCTAAACTTACTTTATACCAACGTATTTTATGTAAAGCATCTGTGGCTGTATTTACTGCATAGCTCATTTTTACAGTATGATCAGTGTCATTATTTGCTTTAACCACCCATGAAGCTCCAGGTGCACCCGTTTCTAGAACCCTATTTAAAGGTGATCCGTCAAATGCTTTTTCTGAATAAGGATTGGTGGTGTTTTGGTATTTAACCGTATTATAATAGGCAATGGTTTTTGTTTGCCCATTTGCTTCAAATAAGCCATTATTTTGTGAAGACACATAAGGTAAATAGTTTTTAGTTTGCCTACCCAAAGCGTCATATTCATAATGTGTTACAATATCTTTACCTAAAGGACTTTGGCCAATAGCTCTACTTTGAGTTTTTCTTCCTAAGCCATCAAAATAAGAGACATCTTCAATAATACTTTCAGCTAATGAGATGTTTCCAGTAGTAGTTGCTTCTTGAAATACTTGCGTATAAATATAGTTTTTATTGGTGTCTAATATTGGAAGTAAATATGCACCACTATTTATTTTAGCAGTAAAAGTACTTCCTTGTTTTATCCAAGTAGTAGGTTTTAAAATTATTGCAGTTTTGGCAATTAACTCCTCATTACCTTCTACTATATAGTTGTTTTCTTTAATAATAGTATTGGAAATTTGTCCAAACATATTAAAAATGAAAAACGAAAAAATAAATCCAAAAATATTTTTCATAGCATTATTGGTTTTTATAATTATAATAATAACGTTTTATAATATTTCCATCAGTATCTTTTATAAGACTTAAACGATGGTGGTTATCATATACATAACTCATGTTTTTTCCTCTGTTATCAGTAATAGTACTTACGCCAACTGATGGGATATAAGTGTACGATGAAATTCTAGCATTGGGTAACGCTGTTCGCATTGTATTAAAATAACCGATTAAAGTATTTTCATCACTTTGGTTATCTAAATTTTGCAAAGCAGTTACAGTGATAGGTATTTTTGAAATAGCGATATCGTACTTTTCATTTTCAATTTTTGCAAGTAAAGAAGTGTTTCCATATCCATATATAAAAGAGGTATAAATACCATCTTTATTGTGAAATTGTAAAATATTACCATAACTATCTCTTTTGTCTATAATAGCACCTTCTTCTAAATTTTGAGTTCCTTTTGCGGTGTATATTTTGTTTGGTAAATACAAGTTATTACCAAAATTATGATAGTTAATTCGTTCAGTAAATATTTTTTGTCCATCATGATAAGATTCTTGCTGAATCATTTCTGAATAACGGTTTTGTGCTCGTAAAGTACTCATGTTAGGTTGTCCATTTACTTGCGAATCATGTGGATAGTAAAACTTATTTATAACCTCTTTTGTAGCATCTGTAATCGTATTTTCTTTTACTAAAGGGTAAGTTGGATCATAAACAGTTTCTTTGGTTACTGATGTATTACCTCCATCTAAATAGTCCGTATTAATTGATGATGTTAATAGGTAGCGTTCTGAAAGAATTTTGTGGGTAAAAGATAATGCAGCTCCGTTATAATCTTCTTTTGAATAACATTGACTTGTTCCACAAAGTCTAATAACGTCAGAAAATGTATATTCTTCAAATTTTTTATAAGTGTAGCTATTAATTGTTTCTTTAAGTTTTAAACCTGTATTGTTATAAACCTTTGAAGACTTTAATTTCCCTCTATATACTTCTTTGCTAAATGTACCTGTTCTCATTCCATTTCTTTTAGCAACATAAGCTTTTGTGTTTAACAAAGGAGAACTTTGATGCATTATATTAGGGAAATCTTTAGGAGAAGAATAATTATATTCTGTATATCCATTATTAATTCTATTCTTTACAAGAACTCGAGAATAGCCAACAAATGAATTATTTGTAAACTCAGCTTGAGTTTTTGCGGTCCTAAATGTTTTAAACGATAAATAGCTTAATGTAGAAGAAGGAGATAAGTTACCAGAGTATACATTGTTTACTCTGAAATCAATAAAATTAGGCATGGAAACCATAGCTCCAGAAGAAGTGTTGTCTGTTTCTTTATACTCATAATCAAGAATTTGTTCATTTCCTAACTCGTCAATTATTTTTTGCGTTTTTATACGTAAACCACCACCAGATATTGCAGTATTTTCAATTTTAAATTGATTTAATTCATGTTCAAATTCAGAAAATCCTCCTGTTGGGTATTGAATTTTCTCAAGAACTCCAGCTTTTGCGTATGCTAAATTTGAAGCTAAAGAGTATTGACCATTTAATAAATAATATCCAGACCCTTTTGAAGAAGGTAAAAAAGAATGTATTCCTTTATCTGGGTAAAAATATACTATAGGTTTTGGATCTGATAAAGATGTAGTATAACTACCATTATGATACCCTAAAAAATCCTTACCCCAAACCCCTCTTGGAGGTAAAGAGGTTGTATTATAAGACATTGTATATCCAGGTAATACTTCATTATTTGCATTTGAACTTTGTACTTTATCTAATTTTAATCGTTTATTTTGAGGAGAACTTGCATACGCACTATTTTGCATATAACTATATTCTAAATTTATTTTCTTTATAACAAGACCATTAATATCTTTTATAATTATTTGAGTTAAAGCTTTTTCTTCTAAAAGATCTTGCCTGTTTAGTCCATAAATAAACTCTACACTACCTTTGTCGTAATTAATTTTAGTTAAACGATTAATTTTAGGGTATTTTGTTGATTTCGCTTTTACAATAGCATCCATGTAAAACTGAGTAGTTGATCCAGTATAAAAATAGGCATTGTCTATAGGGTCATAACTTCCTCTATTATATGTTTCGTATTCAAAAACCACTTCTTTATTAGACTTTAAATCTTTTATTTTTGATAAGTGATATGATTCTACCTTTCTTTGACTAATTATGTTAATAGGTTTATAAGCAACTCCACCTCCTGATGTATTACGAGCTTGTTCGCTATAGGTATATTGAGAAATATCTTTATGATTAAAATCGTACAGAAGTCCGTTAGTAGATACAATAGAAATATTTTTTATACCATATAATAGTTTATTTGAATTAAATGCACCATCTATATATTCATGATCGTTAGATCCTGTTTTTTTTAAACTAACATTATATTTCCCAGCATCAAATTCTCCTTGAATTTCTGTGATTTTATTTTGTTGTCCGGTAAGTTCTAATACATCAGAAATATTGTCATTATTAGTGTCTAATTTCCCATGAGTATAAGTAGTGTTTAAACCAGGAGCATTTACAATAAATTCATCAGGATAAACATCACCTTCTCCCCATAAAGAAGCATTAGAACAATAACCAATTAAACTTCTGCCTATAGGATATAAATAACCAGGGTCGCTAAAATAATAACCAAAATCAAAAGGGAAACACCCTCCCGGAGATTTAAAATCTTCTATTCCTTTAACAACTTTAGAAATAACTCCTCCAGCATTTAAAGACCAATTACTACCAACACTAGATGGAATGTCATTTACCTTAACTCCACTTGAGTTATAAGATAAAGAAATGGGTATTGAAATATTACCAGATTTTATAGTGAAAACTGGAATAGACACATTTGCCCTACCTGTATAATTACTTACAGGAACAAAATTTACTTTTTGAAAAGCAGCAACATTAGGCGCTTGTACTGTAGGGTTGGTTAATAATTCTGTGGTTTGATATAGATTATTAGTACTATTATCTCCGTAATAATCATCTCCTTGAGAAAAAAGAGAAAGACAACACAATAGAGTGCTGAATAAAGCAATTGTTTTTTTCATAAAATATAGTTGTTATAGATTAGCAATTCATTTTTATATAGCATAACAAATATATTATTAATAATTATAATTCCCTTTATGATTTGAGGATTATATTATGGGTGTTTATTTATTATTGAAATTCGAACTTATCTTTATCTTCTAAAAAACGAAATTTATTTCGAATCTTATTTTGCGCTTCTTTATCTATTTCAATAATTAGAGAAACTTCTTCAGTATTATTATTTTTAGCTAAGCAATTTCCTAACATGTCATAAGCAACAGTGTTTCCATTATACTCATAGTTATTAGCATCCACTCCTACTCTATTTACACCAACGGTATAACTCATGTTTTCAATAGCACGAGCTTTTAAGAGAGTATCCCAAGCTTCAATACGAGGCTTAGGCCAACTAGCTACATATAATAATAAATCATAGTTTTCAGTATTTCTAGCCCATACAGGAAAACGCAAATCGTAACAAATTAGAGGACATATTTTCCACCCTTTATAATCAATAATATTCTTTTTATTTCCAGCGGTATACACTTCATGTTCACCAGCGAGTGTAAACGTGTGTTTCTTATCATAAAAATCAATTTTTCCAGTTGGATGTACAAAAAGTAACCTATTGTAGTATTTATTATTTTCGGTAATAATAATGCTTCCAGTAATAGCACAGTTTTTCTTTTTTGCTAAATCTAGCATCCAGTTTATGGTTGCTCCGTCCATAGTCTCAGCAATATTTTTAGGAGCCATGGAAAAACCAGTAGTAAACATTTCAGGGAGAATAACTAAATCAATATCATTAGAGACCTCCACTATTTTCTTTTGAAAACGATTTCTGTTTTCAATTGGATTTTCCCATACAAGGTCAGATTGTATGAGGGCTATTTTAAGTTTATTCATTGGTTCCATTCCTGAAAATTGAAAGTATTATAATACCAAAAATAAGATAAAAATTGTACTTTGCTTACACCAAAATTAAACTATGCAATCTTTTATTTCAGAAACTTTAGATACCATTTCACAAACTACAAAAACGTTTGAAAATGTTGTATTTATACTACCATCTCAAAGAGCAGGAGTATTCGTAAAAGAAGAGTTTAAGAATAAAATTCTAGCAGGTTTTTTACCGCGAGTTATTAATATTGGCGATTTTGTTGAAGAAATTTCAGAAATTAAAAAAGCAGACAGTGTACAATTACTATTTCATTTTTATACAATTTATAAAGAAATAGAGAAAGATCCAGATACGTTTGATAAGTTTTCTTCATGGGCGTTTACGGTATTGCAAGATTTTAATGAAATAGATCAACATTTAATTAATCCTCGTGATATTTTTGTGTACTTGAGAGATATACATCGTTTAAAAAAATGGTCGGTAAAAGGAGAATTCAAAGAAACAGAATTAATGAAAGATCACTTTTCTTTTATGGAAGAGTTAGAGAAGTTATACGGGTCTCTTTATTCGTTTTTAACGGAGAATAAAATAGGATATCAAGGAGTTTTATATAGAGAAGCAACAAAAAAAGTAGCTGATTATGTTCATAGAAATAAAGATAAAAAATATGTTTTTATAGGTTTTAATGCTTTGAATAGTGCTGAAGAATTTATATTTCAAGAGTTTCTAACGAATGAAAGTACAGAAGTATTTTGGGATGTAGAAAAGACGTTTTATAAAAGTAATCACCAAGCAGGTAGTTTTCTTAGGAAGTATAAAAACAATTGGAAATACTATGAGAAAAACCCAATACAAACAGTTAAAGAATATTTTTCAGAGCCTAAGAATATTCAAGTAATAGGAGCTTCAAAAAATATTACACAGATAAAGTATACAGGAGAAATTCTATCAAAATTATCTAGTCATAATAACACAGCATTAGTATTGGCTGATGAAACCTTACTTCCTATAACTTTAAATTCATTACCTAAAAATGTTGATGCTGTAAATATAACTATGGGATATCCCTTAAAAGATATTCCTACTACGAGTTTAATTTTCGCTGTTTTTCAATTATTTATCAATCAAGAAAAATTACAAAAGAAACAAGAAGGTTTATTTTATCATAAAGATGTTATCCGATTAATAAAAGACCCAACAATATATAGGTTATTACAAATAGAAAAAGCTAGAAATATAGCAGATGTTATATCAGAAACTGTAGTAAAAGAAAACAATACATTTATAAATGAAGAAAAAATCAACGAATTTCTTCTTTCATTAAAAATTGAAATAAGAGAAGTTATAAGTGGTGTTTTCAAACCATTAACTACTATAAGTGATTTTTTAGCAAGAATATTAGATTTAATTAATGAGCTAAAGGATTCAGCAAATGATTTAGAAAAAGAATACTTGTTTCGATTTTACACAGCGTTTACACAATTACAAAATTTACATAATGAGTTTAATTATGTACAAGATTTAAAAACATTACATCAGTTTTTTAAACAGTTAATACAGTCAGAAAGTTTATCATTTCAAGGGGAGCCATTACAAGGGTTACAACTTATGGGGGTTTTAGAAACACGTGTGTTAGATTTTGAAAATGTAATAATAACGTCGGTAAATGAAGGAGTGTTACCAGCCAGTAGTCAACAGAATACATTTATTCCTTTTGATGTAAAAATAGCATTCGGATTACCAACATATAAAGAAAAAGATGCGCTTTTTTCATATCACTTTTTTAGATTATTACAAAGAGCAAAAAATATTTTTATATTATACAATACAGAACACGATGTGTTTGGTAGTGGAGAAAAAAGTCGTTTTGTAACACAATTAGAAATGATGAGAGATGACATTACTGAAAAAATTGTGAGCCCTAAAGTTGTAACATCTCCTATAAAATTAAAAGAGATAAAAAAAGATGATAAAGCTTTAGAAAGATTAAGAGAGTTAGCAAAAAAAGGAATATCACCATCGGCATTAACAAATTATTTGTACAATCCAATAGCATTTTATAAACAGAAAATTTTAAAAATTAACGAGTTTGAAAATGTTGAAGAAACTATTGCTGCAAATACAATGGGTACTGTAGTACACGATACTTTAGAAGAATTATATAAACCTTATATCAATAAGTTTTTATCAGTTGAAGATGTGCAACAAATGCAGAAGAAAACAAAAGAATTAATTATATTCTACTTTTCAAAACATTTTAAAAATGGAGATATAAAAACAGGAAAGAACAGATTGGTTTTTGAAGTAGCGAATCGTTTTGTTGAAAATTTTTTAGCACAAGAAAAACAGCTGTTAAAAGATAAAGACAATCAATTAAAAGTTATAGCAACAGAGCAAAACTTAGCAGCAGAAATAGCTATAGAAGGAATTGATTTTCCTGTAAAAATTCACGGACAAGTAGATAGAATTGATGAACTAAATGGTGTAATCAGAATTATTGACTATAAAACAGGGATGGTAAATTCAACAAACTTGAAAGTTATTGATTTTGATACAATCCGAGAATTAAAATATCATAAAGCAATACAAGTTATGTTGTATGCTTTTTTATATACTCAAAATACAGTATTTGATTTTTCAAAAGATATAGAAGCTGGAATAATATCGTTTAAAAACTTAAAAAGTGGGTTTTTAAAAATGAATTTCTCATCAAATTATAGAACACCAGATAATCAAGTTACGCAAGAAAAACTAGAAGAGTTTATGACCGAAATTAAAGAGGTTTTAAAAGAAATGTACAGTAAAGATGTTAGTTTTATTGAGCCGGCAGATTTACCGTATTAAATATCCATAAAAACAACAATCCAGTCTTGGTTGTTAGCTTGGTAAGTTAATAATTCTTTAAATCCAATTGCTTTATGAGCATTTAAAGAACGTGTGTTGGCTGAATCTATTTCAGTAATAATACATTCATAACTGTTTGAAAAAACTGTTTTCATTTCATTATATAAACCTCTAAAAACACCTTTGCCTCTGTAATTTTTATCAATACAAACTTGCCCCATTAAAATATATATTTTTTCTTTCTTAAAAAATTTGTCAATTTCATTAAACATAGGAACTAAAACAGGGATCTCATTTCTAAATATTTTAGACATAGACAATGCATATCCAATAACTTTCTCCTTGTCTTTGGCAATAATATGAGGGTGTATATTATGCATTTTTTTTAAAAGACTAAAAGTATGATGAACAGTTACAAAACCTTGCTCTTTTTTTTCAATAGGAGTTAAGTTTTGAGGTAAGTTATTAGCTTGTAAATATAGAATTTGTTCTAATTCTTCATTTGTAGTAGTTGTTTTGTAATGTATCATAAAAAAGAATTAAGGATGTGCGTTTACCCAAACTTCACCATCTTCAAAATATTCTTTTTTCCAAATAGGAACCGTTTCCTTTAAGGTGTCAATTGCAAATTGACAAGCATCAAAAGCAGCTTTTCTATGAGGAGAAGAAACTGTAATAATAACCGGAATATCTTCTATTTGTAACAAACCTTCAGCGTGGTGAACTGCAATCTTTTTAATAGGAAATTTATCCAAAGCTAAATCAGCAATCTTCTGCATTTCTTTAATAGCCATAGGTTTGTAAGTAGAAAAATCTAATTGAGTAACATTTTTATTTTTAGTAGCGTTTCGAACAGTACCAACAAAAACAGCAATACCACCACAAGAAGGATGCGTTACAAAATCGTAACATTCTTGTAAATTTAGTTTTTCAGAAGCTATTTTTATAGAAGAGTTTTCCATATTGAGCAGAATAAGATTAAATGTATTGCTAAAATATAGTATTTTCGGCAACTTAAAATTATTAAAATATTATTGCTATGAAAAAAATACTCTTTTTATTTTTTATAACCTTTTTTGTTTCAAAAATAAAGGCACAAGAAAGCTCAATAGATGTTACGTTATTTAAAAGTAAAGTGCTAAAAGAAAAAAAATCGAATGTCTTAAGAACTATTTTTAAAGATGAATCAAATACACTATATATTATAAGAACTTCAGAAAATGAAAAGTATTTTTATATAGATGTTTTTGATAATGATTTTAAACAAATAAACTCTTTTGAACACAAAATAGAAAAGAGACATAAGATTTCTGGAGGTTTTTTAAATGGTAATACTTTAGGTTTTATTGAGTATTATAAGAATAGAAAAGAAAAAAAGATCGAAGCTTATTTATATACTTCAAAAAAAGAGAAGCTTGAATTTACGAAAAGAAAAATTTTTGAAGTTACTACCGATAGATATCCATCTTTTTTTGGATCTATTTTTTCAGGGTCTAAAATAGATAAAGATTTCGAAGGGAACATGTCTTTTTCAAAATCAGGAAAATACAATGTATTTAATATAGATTCTTCAGATAAAAAAAATGAACATCACAGTATAAAGGTTTTCGATGAAGACTTTAATAAACTATGGGAAAAAGAGTTTGAATTGCCTTATAAGGATAAACGATTCAAACTTCAGGAAGTTAAAGTATCTGATGAAGGAGAAGTATCTGTTTTAGGAAAAGTATATCCAAAGAAAAAAAAGAAAAAGAAAAAAGGTGGGAATTATCATTATGAATTATTTAAAATTACAAAAAGTAATGTAATATCAACAAAACTTTCGGTAGAAGATCATTTTGTAGCTACTTTAGAATTAGACTTTACTCCAGAAAATAAAATAAGTTGCATCGGATTTTATTCAAATAAAAATGAATACAGATTTAAAGGAGTGTGCTCTTTTATAATAAATCCAGAAGATATTAAAATAGAAAATTCAAAATTCTCTCCGTTTACAGAACAGTTCCTAACGGATAAATATGGTAAGTCAAAGGAAAAAGAGTTAAGAAACATTAGATTTAAAAATGTTTCATATCCAGAAGAAGGAGGTATGATTATTACTGCAGAAGAGTTTTTTATAACAACAACATACGTTCATAATCAATATGGAGGGTATACTAGAATATCATATAATTTTGATGATATAATTACATTAAAACTGAATGATGAAGGTGACCTTTTATGGGCAAGGAATATTAATAAAGCACAAACATCAGGCTATTTTTCAAATCCATTAATGTCTTTTGGTACAGCTCAATATGATAATAATGAGTATTTAATTTTGAATGCCCATAAAAAAATGGGAGAATTGTCTGGAGGAAGAATAAAATTTAGAGAAAGTTTTTTATGGAAAGCAACAAAAAAGAATACCAATTTATATATTGTTAAATTTGATGCTGATGGAAACTTTATTTATAAAACATTATTATCAAATAAAGAAGAAGAAGCACCTTTTAATTGCAGATATATAGAACAAGTTTCAGATAATGAGTTAATTTTATACGGTCAAAGAAAAAAGAAGAGACAATTTTTAAAAATAACAATCAACTAAATTTAAGTAATGAAAACACTTAACGATTTTAATTTCGAAAATAAGAAAGCATTAATTAGAGTAGACTTTAATGTTCCTTTAAATGATACTTTTCAAGTAACAGACGATACAAGAATACAGGCAGCAAAACAAACAATTATAAAGGTTTTAGAAGATGGAGGTAGTTGCGTATTAATGTCGCATTTAGGTAGGCCAAAAGGAAAGGAAGATAAATTTTCGTTACGTCATATTGTAGATAAGGTTATTGAAGTAATAGGAGTACAAGTTAAATTTATTGATGATTGTGTTGGAGATAAAGTAACAGAAGCTGTTACCAATTTAAAAAACGGAGAAATTTTATTATTAGAAAATTTACGTTTTTATTCAGAAGAAAAAGCAGGAAATGTAACTTTTGCAGAACAGTTATCAAAACTAGGAGATGTTTATGTAAACGATGCTTTTGGTACAGCACATAGAGCACATGCTTCTACCGCAGTAATAGCACAATTTTTTCCAGAAAATAAATGTTTCGGAAATTTGTTAGCAACCGAAATTGAAAGTATAGATAAGGTTTTAAACAATTCGGAAAAACCAGTAACAGCAATTTTAGGAGGTGCAAAAGTGTCGTCTAAAATAGGTGTGATTGAAAATATTATTGAAAAAGTAGACCATATTATAGTTGGTGGAGGAATGACATTTACTTTTATAAAAGCCTTAGGAGGAACTATAGGTAACTCACTAGTAGAAGAGGATAAGTTAGCTTTAGCTTTAGAAATTTTAGAAAAGGCAAAAGCAAATAATACTGAAATACATTTACCAGTAGATGCAGTAATTGCTGACGCTTTTTCAAATGATGCAAATACTCAAATAGTTGATACATCTAAAATTCCTGATGGTTGGATGGGACTTGATTGTGGACCTAAAACATCAGAGAAATTTGCAGAAGTAATCGCAAAATCTAAAACTATCTTATGGAACGGACCATTAGGTGTTTTTGAAATGGAAAAATTTGCAACAGGAACAATAGCGCTTGGAAATGCGATTGCCAACGCAACAGAAAATGGAGCATTCTCTTTAGTGGGAGGAGGAGATTCTGTAGCTGCAGTTAAGCAATTTGGTTTTGGAGAGAAAGTAAGTTATGTTTCTACTGGCGGAGGCGCTATGTTAGAAATGCTTGAAGGGCAAACTTTACCAGGAATTGAGGCTGTTTTAAATTAGTTTTTTGTGAAGAGTAAATTGTTATTAAGTGGTTTTTTAGTATTTTTCGTATCCTGTTTTTCAGATTATGATGGAGAATATTTTAATTCTCCATCTTTAAAATATAAAATTAAGGCAAAAGTCAATAGAACAAATAAAGAGGATGAAAATTATGCTTATGTAATGATTTATTTATATGATAAAAATTCTAATTTATTAGATAGTATTAACTCAAGAGCTGGAGATTTCAATAAATGGGCTTTAGGCTGGGGTGAAAAAAGCGATACAATTATTTTATATAGTAGTGATATTGGAAGTAAAGGATATTCAATAAAAGCTAATAAAATGGTGGCTTTAAAAAAAATTACAGAGAAAATAAATAAAAGGGCGGAAGTTATAAAGTATAACAGTTATAAATAGATTATGAAATACACAAAACTACCAAATACTGATATAAAAGTTTCTAAAATATGTTTAGGAACAATGACTTGGGGAAACCAGAATACTGAAGCTGATGGACATGAGCAAATGGATTATGCTTTAGAACAAGGAGTAAACTTTTTTGATACTGCAGAATTATATTCAGTACCAGCAACACCAGAAACCTACGGAGCAACAGAAAAAATTATAGGGTCTTGGTTTAAAAAAACAGGAAATCGTGATAAAGTAGTCTTGGCATCTAAAATAGCTGGAGGTGGAGATTATACAAAACACATACGCTCAGGAGGTTTTACCAAGAAAAACATCACAGAGGCAGTTGAAGGTAGTTTACAACGCTTACAAACCGATTATATCGACTTATATCAATTACATTGGCCATCAAGAGGAGTAAATTGTTTTGGAGTTCGTGATTACCCATACCAAACAGCAACTAAAGAAGCAGAGAATCATTTAGAAATAATAGAAACTTTAAACGACTTGATTAAGCAAGGGAAATTAAAGCAGATAGGATTGTCAAATGAAACTCCATGGGGAACCATGAAATACTTACAAACAGCAGAGCAAAAAGGTTTACCTAGAATGGTCACGATTCAAAATTCATATTCATTAATTCATAGAGGCTACGAGTATGGAATGTCTGAGGTATCTATGAGAGAAGATATTGGACTATTAGCATATTCACCATTAGCGCAAGGAGTATTGTCTGGTAAATATTTAAACGGACAAACACCTGAAGGAGCTAGAGGAACATTGTTCCCACGTTTTATAGCGCGCTATATGTCTGATGGATCTTTAAAAGCAGTAGAAGAATATCAGAAAATAGCAATAAAGCATGGATTAACGCTTTCAGAATTATCGTTGGCATATATTAATCAATTGCCTTTTGTAACAAGTAATATTATTGGAGCAACAAAAATGAGTCAATTAAAAGAGAATATCAATTCTATTAATATTGACTTAAGTAAAGAGATTTTAGCAGAAATTGAAGCAGTGCACACGGTTATTCCGAATCCAGCACCTTAGATTTTGAAATATCATATAAAAGTAAAAAACCGAAGCATATTACTTCGGTTTTTTGTTTTTACTATCTTTATATAAAGTTATTCAACTACTTTAAAAGAAGTCGCTATAAATCTATCATTTTCAACTTTTCCTGCAACTTCAACTTTTCTAATAACGTTACACAAGCCAATTTTTTCATCGTGAGCATCACCAAAATCATCAATTTTTGCACCATCAACAAAATAAGCTTTATCATCAACCTTAATAGCTAAATCACATCCCTTTTGGCTTTTTATTCCAAACTGACATTGGCCGCAAGAAGCTTCCGTTATAAATGTTTTTTCTTTTTGCTCTGCACAAGAAAAAAATAATACTAGACTACTTAAAATAAAAAAATATCTCATAATTACTGTTTTTAATATCCAACTTTAGTTCGAACTCTTTTTAAAACATCTTTAGCAATTACACGAGCTTTTTCTGCTCCAATGGCTAAAGCTTCATCAATTTCATTACGATTTTCCATATAATGATTGTACTTAGCACGAACATCTGAAAACTTTTCAAGAATTAGTTCGTATAGAGCTTGTTTAGCATGACCATATCCGTAGTTACCACCTTCGTAATTTGCACGCATCTCAGCAATTTGCTCATCAGAAGCTAATAATTTGTATAAAGCAAAAACATTATCGGTATCAGGATTTTTAGGGTCTTCTAGTGCTAAACTATCAGTTTGAATACCCATAATTTGTTTACGTAATTTCTTTTCTGGTAAAAAGATATCGATAAAATTATTTCTAGATTTACTCATCTTTTCACCATCAGTTCCTGGAACCAATTTAGTGTGTTCGTCAATTTTTGCTTGAGGTAAAATTAATGTGTCACCAATTACATTATTAACTCTACTAGCAACATCACGTGTCATTTCTAAATGTTGTAATTGATCTTTACCAACAGGCACCACTTCAGCATCGTATAATAAAATATCAGCAGCCATTAACATTGGGTAAGAAAACAATCCAGAATTAACATCAGATAACCTATCAGCTTTATCCTTAAAACTATGTGCTAAGGTTAAACGTTGGTATGGAAAATAACAACTTAAATACCAAGTTAATTCGGTAACCTCAGGAATATCGCTTTGACGGTAAAAAACAGTTTTAGAAATATCAATTCCACAAGCAAGCCAAGTAGCTGCAGTACTGTAGGTGTTTTCACGTAATTGCTTACCATCTTTAATTTGAGTTAAAGAATGCATATCAGCAATAAATAAAAACGATTCATTTTTAGGATCATTAGCCATTTCAATGGCAGGTAAAATAGCTCCTAATAAATTCCCTAAATGTGGGGTTCCTGTACTTTGTACTCCAGTTAAAACTCTTGACATATTTCTTCTTGAAATGTTTTTGTAGTTATTTAATAATACGAGCAAAAATAAGCTTAAAAATCATCAAACAAAAGAAATTACTACATTCGCAGTTATGATTAAATATTTACTATTTCCTTTTCGATTAATTTGGCGCTTATGGTTTTATGTATTGATTTTAGTTTCGGTGGTTATAATGTCGCCTTTTTTACTAATTTTAACTTCAAGTGAAAAGTATTACCCAACATTTTGGAAATTAATTAGGGCTTGGTCGTTCATTTTAATTTATGGAATGGGTTTTCGATTGAAAATTGATAGAGAGCAAGAAATTAAAAGGAATCAGAGTTATATGTTTTGTGCTAATCATGCATCATTATTAGATGGATGGGTAATGTGTGCTATGAGTAAAAACCCAATTGTATTTGTGGGAAAAAAAGAATTGGTAAAGATCCCAATTTTTGGATTTTTCTACAAAAAAGTGGTTATTATGGTTGACAGAAGTGATGCCGATAGTAGAAAACGAGTGTATGAGCAAGCAAAACGAAGACTTAAAAACGGAACGAGTATTGCAATTTTTCCAGAAGGAATGGTACCAACAGAAAATATAACGTTGGCACCATTTAAAAATGGGGCTTTTAGTTTAGCAATAGAGCACCAAATACCAATAGTACCCCAATTATATTTAGATTGTAAACGATTGTTTTCGTGGGATTTTTTTAAAGGCGCTCCAGGTACTTTTAGAGTTAAGCAATGTGAGTTTATTAATACAGAAGGACTTACAATGGAAAATAAAGACAATCTTAAGAAAAGAACTTTTGATGTTATGTACAATGAATTAATTGATGATGAGTTGTATATGAAAGATACAAATAGACCTAATAATGAGCGAGAATTTAAATCACCGTTATAGCGAAATAGAAGAGAAACTAAATGTTTTAACTCATGGTTTTGGGTTGTTATTAAGTTTTGTTGTATTTCCATTTTTAATATCCAAATCCATAGCATATAGTGGTTTTTGGAAAATATCTAGTTTTATTATTTATGGATTAAGTCTAATAGTATTATACGCAGCGTCTACTTTTTATCATGCTGCAAAAGCACCTAAATTAAGAAGAAGACTAAATATTTTTGATCATGCAGCTATTTATGTCTTAATTGCAGGAAGTTACACTCCTTTTTGTTTGATAGTTTTACCAGATGAAACAGGTTGGTACTTGTTTATTTTTGTTTGGCTATTTGCGTTAACTGGAGTTGTTCTAAAACTGTTTTTTACTGGGAAGTTTGATAAATTATCAACAGCATTATACTTAATAATGGGGTGGCAAGTAGTTTTTTTAATTAAACCACTAATGAATAATTTATCATCAGAAGGCTTGTTCTATTTAATGGCTGGAGGTGTTTTTTATACTGTAGGAGCATTATTTTATTCAATTGGAAAAATAAAATACAACCACGCTATTTTTCATGTGTTTGTACTCTTGGGAAGTTTTAGTCATTTCTTAACCATATTTTTTTACATTTAAAATATAGTTTAAAGGTTAAAATCACGTACTTATTACCACTTACAAAAAGGCTTTTTACTAAGGTTAGAATTGTAGTATTTTACAATCCCTGTAACTTCATTTCCTAGCCATTCGGGTTTAGTAAAACTTTCGTTTTCATTTTTAAGTTCCACTTCAGCAATTAGTAGCCCTTTATTATCTCCTAAAAATTCATCAACTTCAAACACATGTTCGTTTACTTTTACTAAATATCGATATTTTTCAATAATACCTTCCTCACATAGTTCTAATAAATTTTCAGCTTCAATTTTAGTAATTTCTTTCTCCCATTCAAATCGAGTGGTGCCACTTTTATTAGAAGCTCCTTTTATAGTTAAAAACCCTGTGTCGTTTTTAATTCGAACTCTTACAACACGTTCTTTTTTTGAATTTAAAAAGCCCTGTTTTATATAGCTCTTTTTATAAGCTTGTTGTTTGTAATTGTCGGAAGTTACTAGGAATTTTCTTTCTATTTCAAAAGTCATAAGAAGTTGAATCAAATTTGTACGAAAGTATCATTTTTGTTATTAATATTAAATATCTTTGATAAAGGTTTTAAAAATCAATTATTAAAATTGTTAATTAATGGCAATGATTACTACAAAAGCCATTGTTTTAAGTACTCTTAAATATGGTGATACAAGTTTAATTATAAAATGTTTTACTTTAGAAGAAGGAGTACGGTCTTATATGATTCGTGGAATTTTAAGTTCTAAACGAGGAAAATTAAAGCCAGCTTATTTTCAGCCCTTAACGCAATTAGAACTTACAGCAAATCATAATAATAAGAATTCTTTAAACTCTATAAAAGAAGCTCATGTAATTCATTCGTATGAGAATATCTACAAATCAGTAGTTAAACAAACTATAGTAATGTTTTTATCAGAAGTGCTGTCTAATATTATTCAAGAAGAAGAAAAAAATGAAATACTCTATAAATATATAGAAACGGGGCTTATTTGGTTAGATACTCATGATAATATAGCTAATTTTCACTTGCTTTTTGTGCTGAATTTATCGAGGTATTTAGGTTTTTACCCAGACTTAACTGAGTCTAATAAATTAGGATTTAGCTTATTAGAAGGGAGTTTTACAGATTCAACTTATGAAAAGTTAATAATCTCAGGAAAAGAATTAATTCTTTTTAAAAGACTGTTAGGCATAAATTTTGATGCAATAGATTCAATTTCGTACAATAAAAACGAAAGACAGGTGATACTGAGAATGATAATTCAATATTTTGAATTACATTTGGAGGGGTTTAAAAAACCTAAATCTTTAGACGTTTTAGAAACGGTGTTTAGTTGATATATGAAGCAAATTATAACTGTATTTTTTTTACTGATAATTGGATCAGTTTTTTCTCAAAACCTTACTGTAATTGATGCCGGAACAGGTAAGCCAATTGAAGGGGTAGCAGTATTTAATGAAAATAAAACAAAATCGGCAATTAGTAATATTGATGGAAAAGTAAATATTACAGAGTTTGAAAATAATGAAGTGCTTATTTTGTCGCATGTCGTTTATGCAGAATTTCAAGCAAAAAAATCAAATTTAGAAAAGAATGATTATCAGGTGTTTTTATCAAAACAGTCTGAACAATTAGATGAAGTGGTAGTTTCTGTTTTTAAAAGCAAAGAAAAAGCCAATAGAATAGCAGAACAAATTGCTGTAATTTCTTCAAGAGAAATTAAAAAAGTATCACCACAAACTTCAGCAGATTTATTAGCAAGTGTACCAGGAATTAAAGTTCAAAAGTCACAGTTTGGAGGAGGAAGTCCGGTATTAAGAGGTATGGAAAGTAACCGTGTTTTATTGGTAGTAGATGGAGTTAGAATGAACAATGCCATTTATCGTAAAGGACATTTGCAAAATTCAATTACGGTAAGTCCTAATTTATTGGAGAAAACTGAGGTAGTATTTGGTCCATCATCTGTAATTTATGGATCCGACGCTTTAGGAGGTGTAATTCATTATTATACAAAAACGCCAAAAATTTCTGATAAAAATGAAATTAAAGGCGATGCTTTTTTAAGATACAGTTCGGTAAATAACGAAGTTACTAATGCACTATCTGTTGAGTTGCAGTTTAAAAAATGGGCTTCTTTAACAAGTATAACACATAGTACATTTGGTGATTTAAAAATGGGGAAAAATCGTTCACATGGATTTGATGACTGGGGTAAAGTGTTTTTTTATTCAGACAATATGAATGGAAACTATAATGAGAATCCAACAGTAAATAACGACCCAAATCTTCAAAGAAACACAGGCTTTAGTCAAACAGATGTGTTGCAGAAGTTTTATGTTCCATTATCTAGAAATACTGATTTAAAATTTAATATTCAATATTCAACGTCTTCAGATGTTCCTCGTTTTGATAAATTAACCGAATTAAAAAATGGAAATCTTAAATTTTCAGAATGGTATTATGGTCCACAAACTAGATTTTTAGCGTCTTCACAATTAGAAATTAATCCGAAGAAAAAATGGTTAAATAATGGAGTTGTAACCTTAGCATATCAAAATATAAAAGAAAGCCGTATCCAACGAAAATTTGGAAGTTTAGATAGAACCTATAGAGAAGAAGATGTAGATGTATTTAGTTTAAATGGAGACTTTTCTATTTCTCTAGCTAAAAAAAGAAATTTAGGCTATGGATTTGAAGTTGCTTATAACGATGTTCAATCTAATTCATTTGGAAAAACGTTAAGGGTAAATAATAATAAAGTTATTGGGTTTAATGGAACTTTCCCTGTGCAATCTAGATACCCAGATGGAGGAAGTAGTTATTTTAGTTCGGCAGTATATGTTGATTATAGACAGGACATAACAAGTAACTCTACACTAAATACTGGAATTAGATTAACCAATACGAAATTACAAGCTAAGTGGAATAGTGAGGAATTTATAGTATTGCCAAATAATGATATTGGTTTAAATAATACAGCTTTAACTGCAACTATAGGTTATGTATATAAACCAACAAAAACATGGCAGTTAAATACGGTGCTATCATCAGGTTTTAGATCTCCAAATATTGATGATGTAGGTAAAGTAGGTGAAAAGAATGGAAATGTTACTGTGCCTAATGTCAATTTAAGACCAGAACATGCTTATAATGCTGAAATTGGAGCGCAAAAATATTTTAATAATAAAAAGTTTAGAATAGGTGCTAACATTTATTATACATTACTAAATAACTATATTTATAGAGAAGCTTTTGAATTAATCCCTGGAGATAAAACAATAAGCTATGATGGAGAAGATGGTAATATTGTAGCAAATGTAAATAAAGGACAAGCTTATGTTACTGGAGCAACTTTAAGTTATCAAGGAAAATTGTTTAAAAACTGGAATACTTCTGGTTCTTTAACCTATACTAAAGGAAGAGCATATGATACTAACTTGCCATTATCTTCAATTCCACCATTATTTGGTAGGTTTGAAATAAATTATTCAAACTTTAATTTTGAAGGCGGAGCAAATCTTGTTTTTAATGCTAAAAAAAGTATTGATGATTATAATATTGAAGAAGGCATAGATAATCATACACAAACTCCAATTGTAGATGAAAATGCTACTTTAGCTGTCGATAAATATTATGGGACTCCAGCTTGGATGACTGTAGGCGTTTTTGGAAAATATCAATTGAATTCGAATATTTCAATTCAAACACAAATTACTAATTTATTTGATATTCATTATAAAGAATTTGCTTCTGGTGTTTCTGCACCAGGACGTAATTTTTCAGTATCATTAACAACAAGTTTTTAAAAGAAGAAACATGATTAATTTATTCAAAATTGTAAGTTTATTAGAAGGGATATCATACATTTTATTACTTTTTATAGCCACACCAATTAAGTATTTACAAGATAATCCTGAGTATGTTAAAATGCTGGGAATGCCACATGGTTTACTATTTGTAGTATACATTATTATGGCAATTATGTTAAAGTATGAGTTGAATTGGAAAGGAAAAACTTTCGGAATTGTATGTTTATTATCAATTTTACCTTTCGGAACTTTCTTTGTAGGGAAGTATCTTAAAAGCGAATAGTAAGTTTACAAGAATATAATTTATGTATTAATATTACCCCCCACTAACAGGAGGTATAATCGCAATTACATCATTATCTTTTATAATAGTTTCATCAGAAGCATAGCTTTCATTAATAGCTACAGCATATGTGCTCATTTCTTTTAATGACTCATTCTTTGTTATAAGAAGTTCTTTAAAATTAGCTACTGAACAGTTAACAGGAAGTTCTATCTGTAAAGAAGAACTTCCTGTTAAATCAGTTGCAATACCAAAAAGTAATACATTAATATTCATATTACGAAATTACAATTTAATTCCGAATACTACTCTATTTTCATGACGTCCATTAAAGTTAGATCGAGCAAAATCTACGCGTAAAAAACGCCACTTACCAAATCCAATATTATCTAAGCCAATTGAATATTCAGAGTACGGTTTGTTGCCTCCAGTGAATAATCCTTTTGCACCAGTTACTAAATGAAAATTAAGCTTATTTAGAAGTGGAACTTTACTTAATAAAGCGCCTTTAAAATTATATTCTCCATGTAATTCACCATATTTATCATTTGTACTTAATTGGTAATATGGTAGCATATAAAAATTATCTAAATAATTGTCTTTAGGAGCTATTAACAGACGATTTCCGTTAAAATGAGCATAATCTATAAAAGGAATATCTTTCTTCTCTAAAAAGACGCCTCCTTTGGCTTTGTATTTAAATTCTCCCCAGTTGCCTAAAGATATTCGTTGGTTTAATTGCGAATAAATAACATCTGAATTCCATTCAGAATTTTCAGATCCAAAATTCTTTTTATACCCAATAAATAAAGAAGGATATTTTCCGCTACTTACATTGTATTTTCCGTTAGGATATGATAAAAATTTTTGACCAAACTGAATGTTTGCTCCAAGTGTAAACGACCACATTTTATGTGGAGTAAATGAAGAAGTGAAATTTGTTGGATCTTGTGGGTTGTTAGATGTATAATCTACATTGCTTTTAGGAAACATTACATAATCAGTAGTATTAAATAATGGTTTTCTATTAGCATATTCTAATGAAGAAGACATATGTAAACCATTAATTACTTCTTGTGAATAAGAAACTTTAGCAAAGTCTTTTTCATAAATTTTCATGTAGTTTCTTTCAAACAATACAGAACTAATAGTGTTCCAAAATTTAGATATAGGTTTCTTAGCATTAAATTGAACAGTTGTATTACCACCTGAAATATTTAAAATAGGTCTGGTTGTATTGTTCCATTTATAATAAAAATAACCAGTAGGTCTTATTTTTTTATCAGAAATACCATAATTAAAGTTAGTGCCAAAGCCATAGTGCTTCCCTTTTTTATTTAAGGTTTTATAATAGTTAATACCAACAGAGGTGTTCCATCCTTGAACTGTGTTAAAACTTATATCTTCAATAGGAGAAGAAAAACTTACACCCCATTTTTTATAGGTGTTGTTATAAGAATAACCAGAAAGAATATCTAAGATTTTAAACTTGTTTTGCTTGGTATCTACTGAGTCTAAATATTTTTTTGACTTACGTTTGGTTTTAATACTATCTTTTAATTTATAATCAGAAACTTCTTCATTGGTTAAAGTTACTGGACGAATTTTATTCCAATAAAGAGTATCTTTTTCTGTAGCGTTTTCTGCAAAAGACAAAATTTCACTTCCAAAATATTTATTAGTAAAATTAGGTTCAAAGTTATAGTTAGAATAAGCAGCAGAGAAGCGTCCGTTAAAATTTAAACCAAACATACCAGCTTTAAAATCTATAGTTTGTGTAACAGGGACCCAAGCTTCATTCTTAGTAGAATAATTATAGTTTTGTTTAATTTTTAAAGAATCTATCATAGGTATGCTAACTTGTGCTCCAGTAACAACTACATCGGCACCATAAATAGCCCAGTCATCTTCAACAATATAAATATAACCACTAAAAACACGGTCGTTTTTTCTTTTAGGAAGTAATTGGATTTTACTAATTAATTTACCGTTCTTATCATAAAAAGTTCCAGCTAATTTATAGTTATAGTAACCAAAAGCGCCATTTGCAATAGGAGAAACCATTTGAGCTTCTGCTAAATTAAAAGAGTTTTCGTAAAAATTAAAATTAACCTCTTCAGCTTGGTTAAAGCTAATGCCGTTATCACTACCCGATACTTTTGAAGCAATAATATGTTCTTTAAAGTTTTTTGGTTTTTTTTGAAAAGAAATCTTAGAAATAGTTTCAGATAAATATACAATTCCACTTCTTGTAGAGTCTAACCCTCCTCCCATGTCGCCAATTTCTTGACCTAAGAATTTCTTTGGTAGATTTTTTACTTTGAATAAACCACGAGAATAAAAATCAGCTTTGTATTGTCCAAACTTATCGGTATTCTTTCCTTTGCTAGCAATAGCATTTCTAATAATTTTATTAGCAGGGTTTTCTTTAGAAGAAACTAAAACTTCATCTAAAGCAACCTCTTCTTCAGAAAGTTGAACGCTTAAAGTAAATGGAAAAGTTGTTATAGTAACTTTCTTTTTTATTGTTTTATACCCTAAGATTTGATAAACTATAGTGTATTCTCCTTTTTTTCTTATTGTTAATTCATAATCACCATTATCGTTAGTAGTTGTTCCAGTAATAGAGTTTTCTAAATAAACACTAACAAAGGATAAAGGAGTGTTATTAGTACTGGTTACTTTTCCTCTAATTTGAGAAAAAGATACAGTAGTAAGTATTAAAAACAGTAGCGTAATTGTTTTTTTCATAGTTGGGTTTTATTGAAATTTAAAACAAACATATAGGATGCAAATTTCGATTTATGTTTATAAGCTGTTAAATAATTGACAAAGAATTACTAAAGTTATAGACTCAAATAGTTTATAAAGAGTTGCCTGAGTTTTTAATTACCCCCTTTTTTCTTTTTTTTCTTCCCAAATAATCCACCTAAAACATCGGTTACTTTCTTAACAGTCTTGTCAGTTTTACTACTTGACTTGTTCGTAGAATCCTTCTTTTTGTTACCTAATAAATTACCTAAAGTATTATTTATAAGATTGTCTTTTTGTTGTTGAACTAATTTTTGACTTAGTTTCGAAACTGAAGAAGATAAATCTGTTTTTATTGATGGACTTGACATGTTTCCAGTAAGATTTGCCGTAACAGGAACTGTAATATTTTGATCTTTTGCACTAAGTTTTGATAATAATCTTTGAACTTCGCTTCCTAAATATTTAGCAGGTACATCAAAAGTTACATTATAATTCATGTTCTGATCAAAACCGTGACTTCCTCCAATATTAATACCAATGTCTTTATATTTTAATTTAAAAGGAGATACTTGTACTTGTCCATTTTTAAAAGATAAATGTGTTTTTATATCAGTTAAGTCTAATTTGGTTAAATCGATAAAAGATAATTTATCATTTAATAAACTTAAAGCTTTTGTCTTTTCTGGATTAATCTTTGTTGTTAATAATTCAGCTAAAGCTTTACCTGAAATAGAAGTTAAATTTGGAGTGAAATCTTTGTTTAAATTCCCAGATAAGTTAATGTCTGAATTTAATTTACCATTCATTGCACCAGCAATTGGACTTAACGATTGTAGTAAGTCTAAACTATTAAATGATTGAGAAATGTCAAACGATTTAATTCCTAATTTTACGTCAAAAGTAGGTTGCTTTGGTTTTGTATTAACTTCACCATTCAAAGCAATTTTACCATTGAAAATGCCAGCATTTACATTTTGTAACGTAGCTTTTTCGTCTTTTAATAATAAAGTTCCTTTTACATTTTGCAATTTCAAATTATCGTAATAAACAGTTTTTGCATCAGCTAAAATTCTACAATCTAAAAAAGCAGGGATTTTTAAAGATTCTGTTGGTTTTTCTTCTTGTGTAGTATCTTCTTTCTTTTCTGTAGAACCAGTGTTTTCTTGCATAAAATCACTTACATAAAAAGAATTTGAATTTACTTTAAATGTGCCTTGTAGTTTTTTGTCTGAAAGTAAAAAACCTAATAAGTTCTGAATTTTACCAGTAGCATTTATATCACTTTTACCAGTGTTTGCATCAAATTTTGTTAAAGAAACTGTGGTAGGAGTGAAATCAATTTTGGTGTTTTTTATATTAATTGAGTTTACAATGTCTTTAGAAGAAAAAACAAAATCGCTAACTTCAATATGACCATTGTTTTTTATTCTATTTAAGTTGTTTTTTTCAATAGCTTTTACATCAAATTTAGTATGTAAGTTAGCTTTTAAAATTCCACTTAATTCATTTTCTAAATCAACAGGATACGCTTTGTTTATGTTTGCTAAATTTAAAGTTCCATTTAAAGTAGCATTTATTAATGGATTTGTAGTTAGGTTATAAACATTCCCTTTACCAGAAAAAGTATCTTCATCAATTTTAAAAGACAAACCTGCTATGTTTACAAAAGTATTTTGCGTCTTTCCTGTTGTATTTTTTATTTGAGCATCTATATTAATATTTCTTACACTTTTTGGTAAATCAGGATATTTAAAAGATGCATTTTCTGATTTAAGAGTAATATCTAATTTAGGAATTGTATTATCATCAATAATTCCATTAACCTTACCGTTTACACTAAAGTTACCAGAAGTTGTAACATTAGCAATGTTTTTTGTGTAAACTTCTGGGATTAAACCTAAAAAATTTTTAAAGTCAGATGAAGGTGTTTTAAAATTAATATCAACCTCTTGATTTGTCTTGTTTACTTTAACATAACCATCGAAAATTAAAGGTAAATTATTAAGTTTCGCCTCATTTTTTAAGAATGAAAATTTCTGATTGATTAAATCCATTCCTAAAATGGCATCCAATTGTATTTTTTGATTTTTTGCATAAGACGTGCCATCCATTCCAAAAGAAACTAATGTAGATGTTTTAGTATCTAATTCTGAATTTGATTGAGAAAAATCACCACTTCCTGAATGATTAAAATCATTTAATGAAAGGTGCATTTTTCCCTTTTCATCTTTATATTTAATAGTAGAATTAGATATTTTATAAGAATCTATTGAAAGTCCAAAGTCAGAAGAACTAGCTGTTTCAGCATCTGTTTCTTGTTTTACTTCCGTAGGTTTTGAAATATCGTAATTAGCATTACCATTTTTATCAATTAAAACATTAACCATTGCGTTATCAATAGAAAACGATTTTATGTTTAGTTGATCAGTGCTGCTTTTAAAAAGTTCAGTTAATCTTAAGTTTAAACGAATATCATTTGCATATAATAAGGTATCACCTTCAAAAGGTTTATTATTAATAACAGTGGTATTTGATAACTGAACTGATATGTTTGGAAAATTTCTAATTAAACTCAAGTTTGCATCACTAAAATCAACTTGAGCATTCACATTATTATTAACAGTTTGTTTTACCAAACCAATTATCTTGTCCTGAAATAATAAAGGAATACTTACAAGAATAATAAAGAATACTATTATAATTCCTAATGCTATTTTATAAATCTTTTTCATAATTAAAAAGGTTGATTTTATATACTAACGGACAAAGGTCTGTAATTATTTGTTAAACCAAAGTGAATAAAATGATAAAATAAAACTTTTGTTAATTTTGCACTAATAAATATATGTAGTTTGAATCAAAGACAGCAGTATTCTAAATTTATAAAAGAACAAGCAAAACGATTAGGTTTTTTAGCTTGTGGTATTGCTAAAGCCGATTTTTTAGAAGACGAAGCTCCTCGTTTAGAAGAATGGTTACATAGTAACAATCATGGAGAAATGAGATACATGGAAAATCATTTCGATAAACGTTTAGATCCGCGTTTGTTAGTGGATGGAGCAAAATCCGTAATATCATTATCATATAATTATTTTCCAGAAGAAGTCCAAAATAATGAAGCATATAAGATCTCTAAATATGCCTATGGACAAGATTATCATCATGTAATTAAAGAAAAATTAAAAGAATTATTATTGTTAATTAATGATGAAATTGGTGAGGTTTCTGGCCGTTGTTTTGTTGATTCTGCACCAGTGTTAGAAAGAGCTTGGGCGGAAAAAGCTGGATTGGGTTGGAATGGAAAACACACACTTTTAATACAAAAACAGCAAGGGTCATTTTTCTTTTTAGCTGAATTAATAATTGATTTAGAACTTGAATATGATGAGTCGTTTAAAACAGATCATTGTGGGCAATGTACCCGCTGTATAGATGCTTGTCCAACGCAAGCAATTTTGCCAAATAATACTGTAGACGGGAGTAAATGCATATCGTATTTTACTATAGAACTAAAAGATGCTATTCCAACTGAATTTAAAGGTATGAATGAAGATTGGATGTTCGGTTGCGATGTTTGTCAAGATGTATGTCCATGGAATCGATTTTCAAAACCACATTCAGAACCTTTATTTACACCACAAGAAAATTTGCTAGAAATGACACAACGAGATTGGCAAGAATTAACTCAAGAAACGTTTAGTAAAGTGTTTAAAAAATCTGCGGTAAAAAGAACTAAATTTTTAGGTTTAACTAGAAATATTTCTTTTTTAAGTGAATAATAAAACTATCTGAATTTATAATTCAGATAGTTTTTATCTCTTTTTAGAGAAAATCTCCAAAGAAAAACCAATTTAAACTTTTCTTAATTTTATTAGGTTGTTCTTCAGTTTTAGATTGAATGTTGTTTTTTTCTTTTAAAGATTCTTGTTCAAACAAATCAACAACAAATTCATCATAAGTTTTACCTTCTTCTTTCAAGTAAGCATCAAAATATAATTCACTAGCTTTTTCACCCTTTATTGTTTCAATATCTAATAGAGTTTTGTATAAAGGTTCTATCTTTTTTACAACGCTATCTGGTACAGCTTTTCTACGACCAGTGTATCCAGTAATTTCACCTTTGTCATTTTTGTCTATGGTAAAATCTGTAATTACCCAATAATACCTTCCGGTTCTAGTTAAGTTTTTTACAATAGCATGAAAGTTTTTTCCTTTTTTCAATGCGTCCCATAAAGTTTTAAAAGCTACTTTAGGCATATCTGGATGCCTAATTATATTGTGAGGTTCACCAATCAGTTCAATTTTATTGTACTCAGAAACTTCTTCAAAAGTATCATTCATGTATAAAATTGTACCGTGTAAATCTGTTTTACTTATAATAATTTTTTTTTTGTTCCATTTAACTTCTTCATTAATAGTGGTTGTTGGTCTGAGGGATATTTTTGTCATTTAGCTTTTATTTAGTCTAAACAAAAATAGTAAAACAAACAGAACAGCAACCTTAAATTTTAAATAAAAAGTTACTGTTTTATAGTTTTTGAGAAGTTTTAAAACTTAAAGAAAATCACCGAAGAAAAACCAGTTCAAACCTTTTTTTATTTTATTAGGCTCGTCTTCTTCTTTTGGAGTATTTATAGTTGCTTTTTCTTCTTTAGATTTTTCTTGTTCAAATAAATCAACAACAAATTCATCGTAGCTTTTACCAACTTCTTCTTTCAAATAAGCATCAAAATACAATTCACTTGCTTTTTCACCTTTTAAATTTTCTATATCTAAAAGTGTTTTATATAAAGGTTCAATTTTTTTAATTACACTGTTTGGTACCGCTTTTCTACGGCCAGTATATCCGGTAACTATACCTTCTTCGTTTTTGTCAATAGTAAAATCTGTAATAACCCAATAGTACCTACCTGTTTTAGTTAGGTTTTTAACAATTGCGTGGTAGTTTTTTCCTTTTTTCAAAGCATCCCATAATGCTTTAAAAGCAACTTTAGGCATATCAGGATGTCTAATAATATTATGCGGTTCACCAATTAACTCAATAGGGTTGTACTCACAAGTATTGGCAAAAACATCATTAGCATATAAAATAGTACCATAAGTATCTGTTTTACTTACAATGGTTTTAGTTTTGTCCCAATTGACTTCTTCGTCAATTATTTGACTTGGGGGAGTTTTCATAGTTTGAAAGTTTAGATTGAATAATACTGCAAAATTAAACTGAAAAATAAATGGCAACCATGACTTTTATCATGTTAGAAATTATTTTTACTAAATAACAAAAACGTATATTTGTAGGTTCAAACAAACAATATCAAACCTATGAGTGATTCTAGAAAAAGGCGAGAAGCTTTACTATATCATGCAAAACCAAAGCCAGGGAAAATTGCAGTGGTACCTACAAAAAAGTACGCTACCCAACACGATTTGTCTTTAGCATATTCTCCAGGAGTAGCAGAACCTTGTTTAGAAATAGCAAAAGATAAAAATAACGTTTATAAATACACAGCTAAAGGTAATTTGGTAGCTGTTATTTCTAATGGAACAGCTGTTTTAGGTTTAGGTGATATAGGACCAGAAGCATCAAAACCTGTGATGGAAGGGAAAGGGTTGTTGTTTAAGATATTTGCAGATATCGATGTTTTTGATATCGAAGTTGATGCAACTGATGTAGATAAATTTGTAGAAACAGTTAAAGCAATTGCTCCTACTTTTGGAGGGATTAATTTAGAAGATATTAAAGCACCTGAGGCTTTTGAAATAGAAAGAAGGTTAAAAGAAGAACTGGATATCCCAGTTATGCACGATGATCAACATGGTACAGCTATTATTTCTGCAGCAGCATTAAAAAATGCATTAGAAATTATAAAAAAGGATATTTCTAAGGTTCAAATAGTTGTTAATGGAGCAGGAGCAGCAGCAATTTCATGTACACGTTTATATTTAGCACTTGGTGCTAAACGAGAAAATGTTGTAATGTGTGATAGTAAAGGGGTAATAAGAAAAGATAGAGGTAATTTAACTTCACAGAAGGCAGAATTTGCTACAGATAAAGATGTAAATACTTTAGAAGAAGCAATGCATAATGCAGATGTTTTTATAGGATTGTCTAAAGGTAATGTTGTAACACCAGAAATGTTATTATCAATGGGTAAAGATCCTGTCGTGTTTGCTATGGCAAATCCAGAACCAGAAATAGGTTATGATTTAGCAATTGCAACTCGAGATGATATTATTATGGCCACTGGTAGATCAGACCATTCTAATCAAGTGAATAATGTACTTGGATTTCCATTTATTTTTAGAGGAGCTTTAGATGTTAAAGCAACTAAAATTAATGAAGAAATGAAGATGGCAGCTGTACACGCTTTAGCAGATCTAGCAAAGAAATCAGTACCTGAACAAGTGAATATTGTATATGATGAAGTGAGCTTGTCATTTGGTAGAGATTACATTATCCCTAAACCTTTTGATCCTAGATTAATATATGAAATTCCACCAGCGATAGCCAAAGCAGCAATAGAATCTGGAGTATCTCGAGAGCCAATTACTGATTGGGATAAGTACCGAGAGGAATTGATGGATCGTTCTGGAACAGGAAGTAAAGAAATACGTTTATTGCATAATAGAGCTAAAAAAGATCCTAAAAAAGTGGTTTTTGCAGAAGCAGATCATTTAGATGTTCTTAAAGCAGCTCAAAGGGTAAATGACGAAAAAATAGGAATTCCTATATTATTAGGGAGGAAAGAGGTTATTTTAGAATTAAAAAAAGAATTAGGATTTGATGCTGATGTTCTTATTATTGATCCTAAAACGGATGTAGAAAAAGAAAGAAGAGATCGCTATGCAGAAACTTTTTGGAAAACACGTCAACGTAAAGGAATTACATATTTAGAAGCTCAAAAATGGATGCGCGAGCGTAATTATTTTGCAGCTATGATGGTAAATACAGGTGAAGCAGATGCATTAATAACAGGGTATTCAAGATCGTATTCATCAGTGGTGAAGCCAATGTTGAAGTTAATTGAAAAAGACAAAGGGGTTACTCGTGTTGCCGCAACAAATATGATGCTAACCAAGCAAGGACCGATGTTTTTAGCAGATACAACTATAAATATAAACCCTTCAGCTAAAGATTTATCAAAAATTAGTCAGTTAACATCAGCATTAGCAAAAATGTTTGGAATGACACCACATATAGCAATGTTAGGTTTTTCAAATTTTGGATCATCAATATCTGAAACATCTGTAAAAATTAGAGAAGCTGTTTCTTATATCCATCGTCATAATCCGAGTGTAATTGTAGATGGAGAATTACAAGCTGATTTTGCTTTAAACCCAGAGTTATTAGCAAAAGAGTTTCCTTTTTCAAAATTAAACGGTAAAAGAGCAAATATTTTAATTTTTCCAAATTTAGAATCGGCAAATATTACCTATAAATTAATGAAGCAAGTTGATGGAGTAGAGTCAATTGGGCCTATTTTGTTAGGAATGAGCAAGCCAGTTCATATTTTACAATTAGGAGCTAGTGTAGATGAGATGGTAAACATGGCAGCTGTAGCTGTTGTTGATGCTCAAAACAAGGCAAGAAAACATAAGAAATAAATTAAGTTTAAAGTCTTGATAAATAAGGTTTTCAAAAAGAAATATTTTTATCTATTTTAGACATCTAGAAAATCAGTTGAATGATTACACAGATTAAGGGGAAACTTGTTGAAAAAAATCCAACATATGCAGTAGTTGACTGTAATGGAGTTGGGTACTTAATGCATATTTCTTTAAATACGTATTCATCTTTACCAAATGATGAAAATGTATTACTATATACTCACTTGTCAGTGCGTGAAGATGCACATACTTTATATGGGTTTTCAAATAAAGTAGAGCGAGAAATATTTCGATTATTAACCTCAGTTTCAGGAGTTGGTCCTAGCACAGCTAGAACAATGTTATCTTCTATGACATCAGAAGAAATACAGCAAGCAATAGCTTCAGAAAATGTGAAACTGATTCAGTCGGTAAAAGGAATTGGAGCTAAGACAGCTCAGCGTGTAATTGTTGATTTAAAAGACAAAATGCTAAAAACGTTTGATTTAGATGAAGTTTCGGTTGTACAAAACAATACAAATAAAGAAGAAGCGTTATCTGCATTAGAGGTTCTTGGCTTTGCCCGTAAACAAGCTGATAAAGTAATTGGAAATATATTAAAAGAAACACCTGATGCTAGTGTTGAAAAGCTAATAAAACAGGCGTTGAAAAACTTATAGACAAGGTTGGAAAAAAAAGTTATGAATAGATTACTGGCAACACTTACTCTTTTAGTAAGTGTTGTTTCGTTTTCACAAAACAGTTCAAATACTGTTAAGCAAGATACGGTTGTACCTTTAAAATATAATTTTAAATACACTCAAAACGGAACATTATTTCTAAATAATCCAGTCAAAAAAATCGTAACCTACGATAAGGCAATAAACAAATTTGTCTTAGTGGAAAAAATAGGAGACTACTATGTTGGAACACCTATTTTTATGACTCCAAAAGAATACGATAAGTATGTTTTAAAAAATGATTTAAAAGGATACTTTAAAGAAAAAATAGACGCTACCAACCCAAAGAAAAAAGGGAGTAAGAATGCTAGAAAAAATTTATTGCCAAAATATTATGTAAACTCTAAGTTTTTTGAATCTGTCTTTGGAGGAAATACAGTTGAGGTTGTTCCTTCAGGTCAAGTGAATATAAAATTAGGAGGAATTTATCAGAAAAATGAAAACCCACAAATCTCCATTGAAAATCAAAGTAGTTTTACTTTTGATTTTGATCAACAGATTAGTGCAAGTTTACAAGCTAAGGTTGGAAAGCGATTAAAAGTTACAGCAAATTACGACACACAATCTACGTTTGATTTCCAAAATATTATTAAATTAGAGTATACACCAACCGAAGATGATATTATAAGAAATATTGAGGCAGGTAATATAAGTATGCCAATTAAAAATTCATTAATTAATGGAGCGCAATCATTATTTGGTGTAAAAACAGAATTGCAGTTTGGTAAAACATTTATAACAGCAGCGTTTTCACAACAAAATTCGCAATCTAAAACGGTAGTAGCTGAAGGAGGAGCAACTATTGAACCTTTTGAGTTAAGAGCATCAGATTATGATAATGATCGCCACTTTTTCTTATCACAATATTTTAGAGAAAATTATAAAGAAGCGTTAAATAATTACCCATTAGTAAGTAGCCCAATTAATATAACAAGAGTTGAGGTTTGGATTACAAACAGGACTCAAAATGTAAATGATTATCGTAGTATAGTTGGTCTTGCCGATTTAGGAGAATCTAGTGATGCAAATGAAGTAAATCCAACAGAAATTAATGCAATTCCAGGAGCGATATCAGTTAATTCTAAAATATTACCTTATAATGGAGTAAATAATTTAAATCCATTATTAGCTACTACAACAGGGGGAATTAGAGATGTTGCTTCGGTTGATACTGCAATTAACGGAATAGGTATTACACCACAACAAGGATTTAACTATTCGTATTTACAAAACGCACGTAGGTTACAGCCTAATGAATTTAGAATGCATCCTCAATTAGGTTTTATTTCTTTGAATAGAAGATTAAATGATGGAGAAGTCTTAGCGGTAGCATATGAATATACAGTTGTTGGAGCATCTAATGGCGAAACAGTTTTTAAAGTAGGAGAATTTTCAAACGATGGAGTTGTAGCTCCTTCAAATCTTGTAGTAAAATTATTACGTAGTGAAATTTTAAATACAGTTCGCCCTGGAACTGGAGGAACTTCAGGAACACCTGCAGAAGCATTTCCAACATGGCGTTTAATGATGAAAAACGTATATGCTTTAGGTGCATTTCCGTTACAACGAGAAGGTTTTCGTTTTGAATTATTATATCGTGATGATGAAACAGGAACCTTACAAAATACATTGCAAAATGCATTGACACCTGGTATAACAGATAAACCTTTACTACGAATATTAAATTTAGATAAATTAGATCAAAGTCAATATGCCGTTCCGAATGGAGATGGTTTTTTCGATTATGTTGATGGAATAACAGTAAATTCAGAGAGAGGATATGTTTTGTTTCCAGAACCAGAACCTTTTGGTATTGATTTAAAAGATGAATTGACTAATACTACCGATCAAGATAAATACCTTTTTGAGGAACTATATTTAACTACAAAGATTCAAGCAAAAAACGAATATCAAAATAAAGATAAATTCTTTTTAAAAGGATATTTCAAATCTGAAACAAGTAGAGGGATTTCATTAGGAGCATTTAATGTTCCAAGAGGTTCTGTACGTGTTACAGCAGGAGGAAGACAATTAGTTGAAGGGATAGATTATGTGGTTGATTATCAGTTGGGGCGTGTTCAGATTTTAGATCCAGGTTTAGAAGCTTCAGGAACACCAATTAACGCAACAGTTGAGAATAATACTTTTTTTAATCAACAGAGAAAAACATTTATAGGTATCGATGTAGAACATCGTTTTTCAGAAAAATTTATTTTAGGAGGTACATTTTTAAATGTAAGTGAAAAGCCTATTACACCGAAAGTAAATTTTGGAGGAGAACCTATAGATAATGTAATGTTAGGTTTGAATTTAGATTATTCTGCAGAAGTTCCTTATTTAACAAAGCTAGCAAACAAATTACCGTTTGTAGAAACAGATGCTCCATCGAATGTGTCGGTAAGAGCAGATATGGCTTATTTATTGCCAGGTTCACCGAGTGGAATCAACGTAGATGGAACAGCAACATCATATTTAGATGATTTTGAAGCATCACAAATTCCAATTAATTTAAGTTCACCACAACAATGGTTTTTAGCAAGTACACCAGAATCACAAGGGTTTGATGGAGGAACAGCCGATCTATCATATAATTATAAAAGAGGAAAAATAGCTTGGTATAATATTGATCAACTTTTTTATGGTAGTGGAAACAGACCAGGTAATATTGATGAAAACGAATTGTCAAGAAATGAAGTACGTCAAATACGTTACAATGAATTGTTTCCAAATACCGATTTAGATATTACGCAACAAAATTTAGTACGTACCTTAGATTTAGCCTATTATCCATCGGAAAGAGGTCCTTATAATTATAATCAAAACGCAAGTTCAGTAGCATCAGAAGAGCGTTGGGGTGGAATTATGCGATCATTAACCACAAATAATTTTGAACAAGCTAATGTGGAGTACATTCAGTTTTGGGTAATGGATCCGTATGAAAATTATTCGATTAACCAAGAAGAAGGATTACCTGCTGGAATAAATCCACAAGACCCAGGAAATCAAGTAGGTAAGCTGTTTATTAATTTAGGAAGTGTTTCAGAAGATATTTTGAAGGATGGTAGAAAGCAGTATGAAAATGGATTACCTGCTGATGGAAATAAAGTAACAGGAACTAATGTAAATACAACAACTTGGGGAAATACGCCAATAAATCCATCAATATTATATGCTTTTGATTCTAGTAATGATGCTAGAACAAATCAAGATATAGGTTTGGATGGTTTAACTGATGAAGAAGAAAAAATATTGTACCCTGCATTTGCATCTCTTGATGATCCCGCAGGAGATAATTTCCAATATTTTAGAGGAGGAGCTATTGAAGCAACAGATCCATCAGTTTTATCACGTTATAAAAACTATAATGGAACACAAGGTAATTCACCAACAGCAAGTCAGTCAAATGAAGCCTTTCCGACTTCATCAACGACATACCCAGATGTAGAAGATATTAACAAGGATCAAACAATGAATCCTGTAAATAGTTATTTTGAATACGAGGTTTCATTTAATAAAAGTGATTTACAATTAGGACAAAATAACATAATAGATGTAAAAAGTGAACCAATTACATTAGCAAATGGTTCAACAAGAACTACAACATGGTATCAGTTTAGAATTCCTGTTAGAAATGTAACCGATGCTCAAAAAATTAATGGAATAACTGATTTTAATAGCATTCGTTTTATAAGAATGTTTCTTACTCAGTTTAAAATGCCAGTAGTTTTAAGATTTGGAGAATTAGAATTAGTTAGAGGTGATTGGCGTAGGTATACTAAAGTATTACCAAATACAGCAGCTCCTATAGATTTAGATAATACACAACTTAATAATTTTGAAGTTGGAGTAGTAAGTATTGAACAAAATCAAGATAGATATAAATTACCACCAGGAATTCAAAGAGAACAATTACAAGGAACTAATAGAATTCAACGTCAAAATGAACAATCAGTAACTTTAAAAGTTACAGATTTACCAGCAGACCAAATAAGAACTATTTATAAAAATATAAGTATCGATATGCGAAGGTATAAAAACCTACGTATGTTTTTGCATGCTGAAAAACCAACAGCAGCAGATACTCAAGATGGAGATATGGTTGCAATTATTCGTTTAGGTACAGATCTAAATGATAATTATTATGAAATAGAGAAGCCATTAGAATTGTCAACATCCAATGCTACTTCACTAGATGTTTGGCCAGAAGCTAATAACTTAGAAGTACCCTTGCAAGAATTAGCTAATTTAAAAATTAATAGACCAACAGGAGCAGGAACTAGTATTACAGATATATTTTCGTCTGTAAGTTCTAATGGTCTAAAAATTTCTGTAAGAGGAAACCCTACATTAGCACAGGTAAGAACAGTAATGTTAGGAGTAAAAAATGCTGCAAACTCTAATAAAACAGCAGAAGTTTGGTTTAACGAATTACGTGCAGTTGGTTTTGATAATAAAGGAGGTTGGGCTGCTGTGGTAAATGCAGATGCTAATCTTGCTGATGTAATGAATGTTTCTTTAGCAGGTAGAATGTCTACCATAGGTTTTGGTAATGTTGAAGACAGAGTGCAACAAAGAAGTATAGAAGAAATTAAGCAATATAGTGTAGCAACAAATGTTCAGTTAGGTAAAATGATGCCTAAAAAATGGAACATGCAAGTACCAATGAGTTATAGTTATGGTGAAGAATTTAGAGATCCTAAATATGACCCACAATTTCAGGATGTAGAATTAAAAGATGCATTAGATAAAAACCCAAATAGTAAAAACGCTCAGGATTATACTCGTAGAAAAAGTATTAGTTTTATTAATGTAAAGAAGAATAAGAATCCAGAAAGTAAGAAAAAACCGAAGTTTTACGATGTAGAAAACTTTTCTGTTTCTTATGCTCATAATGAAGAGTTTCATAAAGATTATAACATTGAAAAATATGTAAATAAGAATGTAATGGCTGGAGCTAGTTATAATTTTAACTTTAAGCCTTTTGTTATTGAGCCATTTAAAAAGTCAAAAACATTTAAGAGTAAATATTTGCGATTCATAAAAGATTTAAATATTAATCCAGTGCCTAAAAACATAGCGATTAATTCAAGAATTAATAGGAATTTTAACTCGCAACAATCGCGTAATTTAATTGAAGGCTTAACGGCACAACCAGAATTAATACAGCGTAGGTATTTATTTAATTGGGATTATACAATAGGGTTTGATTTAACAAAATCGTTACAATTAAACTTTAATGCTGCTAATAATTATATTTACGATAGTTTTGGAGTAGATGAGGATTTAGAAATATACGATCAGTTTTTTAATATAGGTAGACCAGATAATTACCACCAAAAATTAAATGCTACTTATAAATTACCAATTAATAAATTACCATATTTAAGTTTTATTACTGCAGATTATGGATATACTGCTGACTTCGATTGGAAAGCTAGTGCTCAAAGTAATTTAGATTTACCAAATGGACAAAGCGTTAGTTATGTTGATGTAGTTGGTAATATGATTCAAAATGCAAATACACATAATTTAAATACAAATATTGATTTTGGACGTTTCTACAAAACTTTAAGGTTAGATAAATTATTATTAAAAGGAACAAAAAAGAAACCTGTAAAAAAAGGAACAGTAGCTTTAGGTTCAAAAGCACCAACTCAAAAAGCAAAACTAAAAAAGAATGCTTCTTTTGGTCATAAAGTAATGAAAGGAATGTATGATGTATTAACATCAGTAAAGAGAGCAAAAATTAGTTATTCTCAAAATAATGGAACTTTATTACAAGGATATAAGCCGTCGGTTGGTTTTTTAGGTAGAAATAGTTACGGAGGAGGGTCCGCTCCAACATTAGGTTTTGTTTTCGGTAGTCAAACAGATATCTTAAATACTGCAATAGAAAATGGTTGGCTAGTTACAAGAACAAGTCAAAATGATCCTAATCAGCCATATTATAACAAGAATTACGGAAAAACAAATTATAAAAAGTTAGATTATAATATTTCTGTAAAACCGTTAAAAAGTTTGACGATAGATTTAAGAGGAAATAGAATTCAAACTAGTAATTTAAATCAGCAATTAGATATAATTTCAGATGGAAATGGAGGATTTGAACAAGACCCTAATATAAAACCGTTTGAAACGGGTAATTATAGTATAAGTCATTTTATGCTAGGAACTATTTTTACGGATAATGAAACGTTGTATCAAAACTTCTTAGATTATAGAACTACAATTGCTAGTAGATTATCTAATGAATCAGGATTACCTAATTCACCAGGAGCAGCATTTATGACTACTGGACAGCAAGCCATGTTACCTGCATTTATAGCTGCATATTCAGGAAATAGTCCAAATTCTGTAAGTACTGGGATATTTAAAAACATACCAATACCAAATTGGACTTTGCGTTTTAATGGGTTTATGAAGTATAAATGGTTTAAAAAAACATTCTCTTCATTTACATTGTCACATGGGTACAAATCATCTTATACCATAGGTAACTATACAAATAACTTACAATATGATTCATCTACACCAACAAATACAAATACTTCTGGTAATTATCAACCAGAACTATTACTTTCGTCGGCAACTTTAATAGATGAATTTTCGCCACTAGTAAAAGTTGATTTTAGAATGAAAAATTCATTCTCATTTAAAGGAGAGATAAGAAGAGACAGAAGTTTAACATTAAATTTTAATAATAATACATTAACAGATATAAAAGGAACAGAATTTGTTTTTGGATTTGGATATAAAATTAGAGATGTTAAATTTGTAACTCGATTTACAGGTAAAAAAGAAACATTAAAAGGAGATATTAATTTAAGAGCAGATATTTCGTTAAGAGATAATTTAACATTAATACGAAGTGTTGATGAACAGAATAGTCAAATAACGGGAGGAGAAAAGTTATTCGGATTAAAATTTATAGCTGATTATAATTTAAGTAGCAATTTAACAGCATCGTTTTATTACAATCATCAAACGTTTCAATATGCAGTTTCAACTACGTTCCCTAGACAATCAATCAATGCCGGAATTAATATAATATATAATTTAGGAAATTAAAACAAACACAATAAAAATAAAATAATGAACATTCCAACAGAATTAAAGTACACAAAAGACCACGAATGGGTAAAAATAGAAGAAGGTGTAGCTACAATTGGGATTACTGATTTTGCACAAGGAGAATTAGGAGATATCGTTTATGTAGATGTTGATACACTTGATGAAGCGTTAGATATTGAAGAAGTTTTTGGTTCGGTAGAAGCCGTAAAAACAGTATCTGATCTTTTTATGCCATTATCTGGTGAAGTAATTGAATTTAATGAAGCGTTAGAAGATGAACCTGAATTGGTAAATTCTAATCCATATGGAGATGGATGGATGATAAAAGTTAAATTATCAGATGATTCACAAATAGCAGATTTATTAAGTGCAGAAGCTTATCAAGAACTTATTAAAGGGTAATTTAATAATAATAGCAATATTTGTAACAACAAGTATTGCTATTCTTAGTTTAATAAAAGTAGGTCCCCAGCCAATTCAAATAAATAATTTAGATAAATATGAGCATCTATTAGCTTATTTTGTTCTAAGTTTTTTTTGGTTATTAGCATTAAAAAAAGCAAAAATAAATGATTTTATTATTGTTTTTTGTTGTGTTATTTACGGCATAATTATTGAGGTTCTACAAGTTACAATAACATCATACCGTTCGGGAGATGTTTTAGATATTATAGCAAATACGACGGGTATTTTAATAGCTTACATTATTTACTTTCTTTTTTTTAAGAAAAATGAGGCTATTTAAAGATTTAGCTTGTAAAAGTTGAAATAAATTAATTAAATTAGCGAACTATTAAAAACATTTAGGATGGAAATTAAGAAAAATCCAAAATCAAACTTAGAGAATTATAGCAAACTGTTTATGCAGTTAGGTTTGGTTTTAGCTTTATTTGTAACATATGTTGCGATTGAAAACAAAACATATGATAAAACATACGGAGATTTAGGTTCAGCAAACATGGCTACTGATATTGAAGAAGAAACTATTGAGCTTCAAATTGAGCCACCAAAGCCAAAGCCAAATACACCACCACCACCAGCACCTGAAAAAATTGAGGTTGTAGAAGATGAAAAAGAAGTTGAAGAAACTATTATAGAGTCTACTGAAACTGATGAGTCTGAAGCTGTTGAAGTAGAGGAAATCGTTGAGGTTGAAGAAGAGGAAGAAGTAGTAGAAGATGTGCCTTTTTCAATTATTGAAGAAGTGCCTATTTTCCCTGGATGTAAAGGAACAAAAGCACAAAAGAAAGCTTGTTTAAATAAAAAGTTAACAAAGCATGTTCAACGTTATTTTGATGCTGAGTTGGCTAATGAGTTAGGTTTGGCTCCAGGTAAGAAAAGAATCTATGTTCAATTTAAAATTGATAAAGATGGTTCAATTACAAATATTAATGCAAGAGCACCGCATCCAAGATTAAAAAAAGAAGCTATTCGTATAGCTAAAAAAATACCAAAAATGAAACCAGGTAGACAAAGAGGTAGACCGGTAAGAGTTGGTTATACTCTACCTATTACTTTTAATGTTGAGTAATAAATAACCACAGTATAAAATATAAGAAAGCAATCCTATTTAGGGTTGCTTTTTTTATTGGCACACTTCTTGTCTTTAACATAGTATTAACATTAAAATTAATAACTATGAAATCACAAAAAAAGCATCCGAGAAAACAATTAGAAAAATTTTCAACAATATTTACACAGCTAGGCCTTGTGCTAACTTTGTTTGTTGTTTTTATTACTCTTGAATATGAAACTGAAAAAGATTTAGCGGTAATACAAGATCCTTATTACAATGAGTTTATTGAACCTGTTTTTACTTTTCAGAAAGAAGTTGTTGTTAAAAAACAAAAAAAGGTTAATACTCCTAAAAAAACGCAAAAGGTTGTTAGAACAATGAATAAACCTATTATCGTAGATGATGCAAATCATATAGAAACAGTTATTGATTTACCGATAGATGATACACCTATAGTAGATTCTAAACCAACTAAAGTTACCCTAAAAGCAGAGAAACCTGCAGATGAGGAAACAATGTCTATAAATAATGTACAAAATACACCAGTTTTTAGAGGATGTGAAGGATTATCTGAAGAGGAAAATAGAAAGTGTTTTGAAAGAAAAATCCAAAAACATATACAAAGACATTTCAATGCAGAAATAGCACAAGATTTAGGTTTAAGATCGGGTAAGTATAAAATTTATACACAGTTTGTAATTGATAAGTCTGGAGCAGTATCAGATGTAAAAATAAGAGCGCCACATAAAAAATTGGAAAAAGAAACTAATGGAGTTGTAAATAAAATACCAAAATTTAGACCAGGAATGCAAAATAACAAGCCTGTTAAAGTAAAATATACTTTACCAATTACTTTTAAGGTAGAATAAATTTTAAAACTCAACTATTTAAGTTGAGTTTTTTATTTTTGTTAATATGAATACAACAAACTCTTTTTTTGCACACGAAACAGCAGTAATAGATGCTGAATGTACTATTGGTAATGGAACAAAGGTTTGGCACTTTAGTCATATAATGCCAAATTGTATAATAGGAGAGAATTGTAATATTGGACAAAACGTTGTAGTGTCTCCTAATGTAAAGTTAGGAAGTAATGTTAAAGTTCAAAATAATGTTTCTATTTATACAGGAGTTATTTGTGAAGATGATGTTTTTTTAGGTCCTTCTATGGTTTTTACCAATGTAATAAACCCTAGGAGTGCAATTAAAAGGCAAAATGAATATTTACAAACAATAGTTAAAAAAGGAGCTAGTATAGGAGCCAATGCAACAATAGTATGTGGTAATAACATAGGAGAATATGCATTTATTGGTGCTGGAGCTGTAGTTACAAAAGAAGTGCAACCTTATGCATTAGTAGTAGGGAATCCATCTAAACAAATAGGATGGATTAGTGAGTATGGACATAGATTAGATTTTAACGAATTAGGAGAAGCGATATGTATTGAAAGTAACGAAAAATATAAACTAAAAGAGAATAAAGTATTTAAGGTTTGATTTATATCAAATTTTTTAAATAAAGTTTTTGATGTAAAGGAAATGTTATTTATATTTGAGCAGTGGTTGTAAAACCACTTTCTTTTTCTTTTTCATAGCAATTTTTCCCACTCAATTTTCGAGTGGGTTTTTTTATGAATAATTCCCATAGTAAATAGCCGTAAACTATGGTATATTCTAAACAAACAAACCATAAGTTTTCTTTCCAAGGTTGGTTTGCATATGCTTGATAACTTAAAATAATAGCAATGCTCCAAACTAAAGGAAAACGGTACTTAGTAAAAACAGCTAAAATTATTAATGTAGCTAGGTACCAAGGATGAAAAGTTGTAGTAGTAAAATAGTAAAATGACAATCCAAATAACATAGCTGTTATTAATTCTAAGGTTGATTTATTCTTTCTAAAGAATGTTATTCCAATTAAAAATAAAATAGTAAGAATAGGCATTATTTTACCAATTACAGCTATTTCATTATAACCTCTAAATAGATAGCCAATTTCTCTAGCTAGATAATAGAAACTAGCATTAAACTCAAAATTCCGAAACCATAGTCCAACAGAATTAGAATAATTTGAAACTAATTGTGGTGAATAAAAAGGAAGAAATAACACTAAAATAGTACTTAAAATCACTATATAAAACGAAAGTAATTTTATATAACCTTTTATTTTTGAGCTTACTTTAACAAAAGATTTATAATATAGAGGTAAAAATAGTAATGGTATTAATTTAACAGAAACAGAACAAGCTAATAAGATTGCGGACCATATCCATTTTTTATGATGTAACATGTATAAACTCCAAATAAAGAAGAATAACATAACAGGTTCAAAATGTAAGTTACCTGTCATTTCTATTATAATAAATGGATTTAGAACATATAAAAAGATGTTATGAATAGGTAAGTTTAAGTTTTCTAATAGTTTTTTTCCGAAAAAAAGAATACCAATGTCAGCTAAAATTATAATGATACGCATGACTACAACACTACCAACAATACTTTTATTAGCAAACAATGCAGCTATTAAGAAGCATAATTGGTTAATTGGAGGATAATTTGTGTAATGACTTCCATTCATGCTACCCATTCCTTTATATAATTCTACAGCTTGATTTATAGGAAAATGTCGTTGTTCTATAAAAGTTTCAGGCAAAGATAAATAAGGATTTAAACCTTCTAAAATCATTCTTCCATCCCATATAAATCGATAAAAATCTTGAGATAAATTTGGAATAGCAAATAGAAAAACTAATCGAAACAGAATAGAAACGCTCGCTAAGAAAACAAAATTACTTTTACAGTTTTTCCACAATAAATAAGCAGAGAAAAATAAAAAGAACCATAAAAAAAGTAGTTTAGAAAACTCCGTTCTATCTAAAAAATATGCAAAAAAAAAGTAAAGTAAAAGACTAACATAAGTTAGAATGCTAGCATTATATTTTCTCCATAAAAACATTAGGCTTTTGAAAAAATAGATTTAAAAAACACATAACCAAAACCAAAAAACAGCATAAAGTGAAAAGGGAATAAACCAAAATCTCCACCTTTATCTCCAACAATAAAAGCACTATACATTCCAAAAGCAAAGTAAATAGCTAATAAGCCTTCGATAATTACATTCATTGAAGGTTTTTTACGAATGTATTTGTTGTTTTTCCAACTATCTTTTAATGATTTTATATTAAACTTTGGGGTTCTTACAAATTCACTTTTCTTTCCTATATGTCCTTCAATAACAGCAATAGTATTGTGTAATGAAAAGCCCATAGCTATAGAGAAAAATGAAAAGAAAGCTCCTATGTATTTAATAAAGTTTAAAAAACCACCACCATAGGTTCGTTTGTACATAAACCAATAACAAATAAAGAAAATTATGGTACTAATTATAAAAAAACTCATTACTATAAAGTACACTTTTAAATGTGCATACTCGTTTTTTATATATAACATTGGAATACTTAAAACAGCAACTAAAAAAATGCACGTAAACATAGAACTGTTTAGTAAATGCAACATCCCGTGTATTTTAGTTTTAATTGGTATGTTTTTACTAGAGATAATTCGTTTTAACATTTTCTGAAAGTTTTCAGCACCTCCTTTATTCCATCTAAATTGTTGAGATCTTGCAGCACTAATTATAACGGGTAATTCAGCTGGAGTTTCAACATTTTCTAAATATTTAAACTTCCATTTTTTTAATTGAGCTCTATAGCTTAAATCTAAGTCTTCCGTTAAAGTATCACCTTCCCAATTTCCAGCATCATAAATACATTCTTTACGCCAAATACCAGCTGTACCATTAAAATTAATGAAATGACCTTGACTATTTCTACCCACTTGCTCTAATGTAAAATGCGCATCTAATGCAAAAGCTTGAATCTTTGTTAATGTAGAATAATTTCTGTTGATGTGTCCCCATCTTGTTTGTACAACTCCAATTTCTGAGTTTTTAAAATAGGGTATAGTTTGTTGTAACCAGTCTTCTTGAGGTAAGAAATCAGCATCAAAAATAGCAATGTATTCTCCTTTAGCTATTTTTAATCCTTCTTTTAATGCTCCAGCTTTAAATCCTTGACGGTTTTCTCTTCTAATATGTTGAATGTCTAATCCCTCTTTCTGTAGCTCTTCAATCTGTTTTTTAGTACTGATAACTGATTCATCTGTAGAATCATCTAATACTTGGATCTCTAATTTTTCACTAGGGTATTTTAGTTTAGCTATATTGGCTAATAAACGCTCCATAACATATAACTCATTAAATACCGGGAGTTGAATAGTTACATAAGGTATTTCTTCATGATTTGAAAAATCAAATTTAGGACAGGTATCCTCTTTTTTTTGAGCTTTTAAATAATTAAAAAGCAAATTTAATTGAGCTAAAGCGTATAGTAATATAAGTACTAACGAAATAGTGTATACTGCAATTATAACGTATTCTAAAATCATTATTTAAAGCTATATTTAAATATCCAACCTAAAATTTTTACGCCGGCTAATATACTACCTTTTACGGTTCCTGAAACTTTTGAAACACCAATTCTATTTCTATATTTCATTGGTATTTCAACATAACTAAATTTTTGTTTTAAAGCTTTTAATTGCATTTCAACAGTCCATCCATATGTTTTATCTTCCATGTTTAGAGCTAGTAATTTATTATATTTTATTGCTCTAAAAGGTCCTAAGTCTGTAAACTTAGCGTTAAAAAATAGTTTCATTAAAAAGGTAGCTAACCAATTACCAAAAATTTGTTGAGGTGTCATGGAACCTTGTTCTCGTAGTCGTTTTATACGCGCTCCAATTACAAAATCTATATTATCATTTACAATGGGGTTAATAAGTTCTGTTAGCTGTTCAGGGTAATCAGAATAATCCCCGTCAAGAAATACAATAATATCTGGAATATGATAAGGGTCATGTATTGCTGAAGCTTTAATATACTCCATTCCTTTTAAACAAGCATAGCCATATCCTCTTCTATTTTCTTTTAAAACAGTAGCACCAGAATTCTTAGCATTTATCTCAGTATTATCAGTAGAATTATTACTAATAACAATTATTTCATTAACAAGAGAGGGGATATCATTAATTACATTAGCAATAGAGTCTTGCTCATTGTAAGCAGGGATAATAACCTTAATAATTTGATTCATTGATTATTTTAAATCATTTAAACTGTTTTCTTCTTTAAAGGAAGAAAAGTCAGACCATTCATTAACTTTTTTACCGTTTTTAAATTTAACGGCTTTTATTAGTTTTTGTTTTTTATAAAGCAAACAATAACCATTTTTTTGATTGTTTTTAAGTTGACATTTATGGTTTACATTTCCTTCTTTGTCATAAAATAACCACCATTTGTTTTGCTTCCCCTTTATAAAATGACCTTCCTTTTCTTTAGAAGAATTTTCTCGGTAAAAGTACCAATATTTTACTTTTAAATTATTTTTAAAACGTCCTTCTTTTTTAAGAACTCCGTTTTCATAATAAAATTTCCAATATTTTGTTTTTTTATTGCTCTTTACCCAGCCTTCTTCTTTTAAGTTACCGTTATCATAATATGATTTATGATATTTATTCTGAGAAAAAGTAACTACATAACAAAGTAAGAAGAATAAAAGTATATTACTTTTCATTCACTAATTCCATTAAATCAACATCATTTCCTAATAATACATCAGTAGGGTTAATTCTTCCTTTTTCTGGACCATTTTCTAACTTTAATACTCCACGTGGACAAACTGCTGAACAAATACCACATCCAACACAACTAGATCTAACAATATTTTCACCTTTTTGTGCATAGGCTCTTACATCAATACCTTGTTCACAATAAGTAGAACAATTTCCACAAGAAATACACTGTCCACCATTAGTTGTAATTCTAAAACGTGATTTAAAACGTTGCACTAAACCTAAGTATGCAGCTAATGGGCAGCCAAAACGACACCATACTCTATTTCCAAAAATTGGATAGAATCCTGTACCAATTACTCCAGCAAACCAAGCACCAATTAAGAAACTATAAGTGTCTTTAATCCATTGAGAATTTATTCCTAAAAATGTTTGAGTTCCTGTAAAGTAACAATAAAGGGTAACAATGGTCATTAGTAAAGAAAAAACTAAAACAGAATGGATTAACCAGCGTTCTAATTTCCATGCGTTTAAACTTTTATTAGAATGTTGTCTATAAGGATCTCCTAAAGTTTCAGCTAAACCACCACAACCACAAACCCAAGAACAGTACCATCTTTTTCCAAAGAAATATACCATAACAGGAACAATAATTAATGTAAGTACAATTCCCCAAACTAAAATAAATAAACCGATAGCTCCACTATTTTTTAAACTTTCTAAATTCCATTCAAAGAAAAAATCATAATCTAAAGGAAAAGCATTCTTAAAATCATATCCAGGCATATTTAAGCTAGTCATAATCTCAGGAATTAAAAAAGCAAAAACAATTTGAAAAAATAAAACAGAAGTTGTTCGTATTATTTGATATTTATTATGTCTGTATTTAATATACATTCTAGTAGCCATAACTAGCATTAAAACACAATATAAGAATCCATAAACAAACCATTGACTTGCTGTCCCTCCGTTTAAAAACTTGCTAATTGGATCGAAAATAAATGTCCAATTCACAACATAATCTGGCATGAAATATAATAACAAATAAAAAGAAACTAAATAGATAAGAACTAACCAAGCAATGAAACCTCTATTTGTACTTGATTCTAAAAATATTCCATTGTTTTTTATTCCGGCTCTTCCTAATAAAACATAGTTTGGTAAAATGAATAATAGCGCTCCAATAATCCCTAACCCAAAAGTAAGCCACCAAACAAAACCTGCATTTTCTTTGATGTATCCTTTTCCTGCTTTTTTTGCTAGTTCAAAGCTTAAAGTATGTGGTTTTCCATATATTTTATATTGGAATTGTTTTCCTTTTTCATCCCAGTTTTTTTCTGCCTCGTATTTAGCAATTAATGCCTCGTAATGATCATTATTAGCTTTGTATGCATTACGAACACGACTAGAGAATTCGAAAATATTTAATTCGTCAGAAGTAACAATCGCTTTTTCAAGCTCTTCTTTTATAATTTCACTTTTATAGTTTTTTTCTTTAACAAAAGTTTCTAATTCATTAGAAGTTAAACTAAATGTTCCTAAAAAAATAGTCCCTGTAAAAATTGTTAACCCAATTAAAAAAAGGAATAACCCAGTATATTTTATTGCTTTCATATTTTATTACGCGCTAAAAATTCGTTTCCAGCTTTTCTTTTTTAATTGGATGTTTGTATTATTTTCTTTGTTGAATTTTGCAACAATTTCTGGTTCATGAAGTTTGTAGAACTCAGGATCGAAATTTGCATCAGATAAATGTTCTAACACGTGTTCTACAGAACGTTTTTCAGTTAGAACTTTATCGAAAAATTCATGACGCATTCTAATTCCAAAATTGTTTATCCCAATAAATTCATGCGTTTTTTTATCATAATTAATATGAATACACTTTTTACCATCTTGATGTTCCCAATAAAAACGAGCTTCATTCTCTTTTGGTTGTGCCCAAACCCATCCATAGGTTTGATATTCAATATCAATAAATTTTGCAGAGTTAAACCAATGACCTGGTTTATATGCTGTTTTATTATCGCAAATGGTTTGAGCTACAGTTTCTCCCATCATTCTTCCAGTATACCAAACAGCTTCAATAGGGCGTCGTTGGTCAATAGCTTCATGTTGCTCTGCACAATCACCTATAGCATAAACGTCTTTTATATTGGTTTCTAAATAGCGGTTTACTTTTACACCCCTACCAGTTTCAATATCTGCATCTTTAATAAAATCTATATTAGGAGAAACACCTGCAGTTAAACCAACTACATCACAAATTATTTCTTCTTCAGTTTCCGCTATTACAATTGATTTTACTTTTCCGTTTTCATCAGATTTGATTTCTTTCAAATTAACACCTAATCGTAAATCAATATGACTATCTATAATTTCTTGGTTAATCATTGCAGATTCTTGAGCTGGTAACACACCGTTCCAAAAACTATTTTCACGAACTAAAAATGTTACAGGAATATTTCTACTATGTAACATTTCTGCTAATTCAATCCCTATTAAACCTCCCCCAACAATTACAGCTCTTTTACATGCTTTATTATCGGGAGCATATTTTTCTAAATTCTCTAAATCTTGTTTATGGTACATGCCCATAACTCCATTTAAGTCTTGCCCTGGCCAGCCAAACTTATTAGGTTTAGAACCAGTTGCAATAATTAGTTTATCATATGCAAGAGTATCTCCTTCTGCAAAAAAGAGTTCTTTTTGATCAGTATTGATTTCAGAGACATAACCTTTTTTTAAGTTAATATTATTCTTTTTCCAAAACCAAGGTTCGTAAGGTTGTGTATGTTCAAACTTCATATGCCCCATGTATACATACATAAGAGCAGTTCTTGAGAAAAAATAATCGGTTTCTGCAGATACAATAGTAATTTTTTTATCAGATAGTTTTCGAATGTGCCTTGCAGCAGTTACACCAGATATTCCATTACCAATAATAACAACGTGTTCCATAAAAAGTTGATTTGCGAGTTATGTCGTAGCTAAAGTTAATAACTTAATTAGAAAAATAAATTTAGAATGAATTTAAATAGAGAGGTTCTGTAAGACATTTTACTTTTTATCGACGGATGTTGTAATTGAAAAATAACCAACATGAAAAATAATTTTAAAAGTATTCTTCTAATATTTTTATTTATTGGGCTAAATTCTTTTGCTCAAGAGGAAAAAGAAAGTGATAAATCAAATATTCAAACCTATACTCCATCTAAATTATTAAATAAAGGGCAATGGGATATAAAATGGTTTAATAATCTTTATACAGAAAATAAATTTGCTGATGCTAATGGGAATAGTGTAAATAAAGCAAGAGAAAATTACTTTACGTCTACTATTGAGGCTTTTACAGGTGTTTCGGATAATAATAGAATCAACATAGGTGCAATTGTAGAGTTTCGTTCTAATACTATTGGAGGTAGACAGGCATTATCTGTTTTTAGTTTAGATGATTCTAACACGGATAGAAAAGGAATTACATCAATAGCACCAGCTATTAAATTTCAACCATTTAAAAGTGTTAGTAATTTTTCTGTTCAATCGGCAATTCACATACCTTTGGTTACTAATGAAACAGAAAATGGCGTGTTTTTAGATCAAACAGCATGGTCTTTTCAAAATAGATTTTTTTACGATTATACTTTTGCTAGTGGAGATTGGCAATTATTTACCGAATTAAATACTGAATATAACTTTGGAGAAGATACTAGTTTTGCTAACAATACTTTTTTATTAGCACCTGGAGTATTTTTAAGTTATTTCCCTAGTAGTAAATCAACAGTTTTAGGTTTTGTACAGCATGCTCAACGTTTTGGAGATTTTTCACAAGATTATACAGCTCTGGGTTTAGGAGGGAAATATCAATTGTCTAAAGTATTAAATTTAGAAGTTTTGTATAGCAATTTTGTTAGAGGAAACAATAATGGTTTAGGGCAAAGTTTTAATTTAGGTTTACGTGCATTATTTTAAAAAATAGTAACTTGGGAGTTATGAAAATTTATAGACTCCTTTTAATATGTTTTATATGTTTGTCTTGTGAAAGTCAAACAAAGAAAATAAACGGAATTAGTTTTGTGGCATCCCCAGAAAAAATTAGTCATGAACATGTTTCCCCTTTGATAAAGGCATCAGCGAATTATGTAGCGCTGATGCCTTTTGGTTTTATAAAAGATTTGTCATCGCCAAAAATAATTCATAATACAAATAGGCAATGGTTTGGAGAAACTGAAAAAGGAGTTATCCAATATGGAAAAGAATTTGAGAAAAAAGGAATTAACTTGATGATTAAACCTCAGATTTGGGTTTGGAAAGGTGAGTTTACGGGGTATATAAAAATGAACTCTGAAGAGAATTGGAGAATTTTAGAGAACTCATATTTGGATTTTATTTTAACTTATGCAAAAACAGCACAACAGTTAAAAGCAGATGTTTTCTGTATAGGTACAGAGTTGGAAAAATTTGTAATAAACAGACCAGAGTTTTGGAATAAACTAATTAAAGAAGTAAAAAAAGTTTATAAAGGAAAATTAACCTACGCAGCAAATTGGGATGAATTTAAAAGAGTTCCTTTTTGGAATGAAATTGATTACATAGGTATAGATGCATATTTTCCTTTAAGCGATAAAAAAACGCCTACATTAGAAGAGTTTGAAAAGGGGTGGGAACCCCATAAAAAGGAAATTTTAAAAGTTAGGGAGAAAGTAAATAAGCCTGTTTTATTTACAGAGTATGGTTACAGAAGTGTGAATTATGCAGGAAAGAAACCATGGGAGGCAAATAGGGTTGAAGGGGAGATAAATTTAGAAAACCAAAAGAATGCAACTTTGGCATTGTATAATCAATTTTGGAGTGAAGATTGGTTTGCAGGAGGGTTTCTTTGGAAATGGTTTCATAAACACAAAGAGGTTGGAGGGGAAAATAATAATCGGTTTACTCCACAAAATAAACCAGCAGAAAAGTTAATTCAAAAATTATATGCGAAATAGGTTTTTCTTTTTTCTAATTTTTTTAGTAAGCATTTTTTCTTGCTCAGAAAATAATGAGAAAATTGTACCTAAAACCTTACAAGACCATATCAACATAAATTCTAATTTACTTATAGATGAAGTGATTGCATGCGCTGCTAGTAAGAATTTTGAAAATAATATATCCTATATTTTTTATTATCCAGAACTAGGTGCATCAGAAATTAAATATTTTGAAACTTCCAGTATAGAAGATAATAAAAATAACTTTTCTCTTTATAAAGAAAAGGAATTGTTAAAAGAAAATGTTTTTAATGGATATTTAGGCCGTTTTCTAAGGGACTCTTCTACGGAGGGTTGGTGTATAGTTACCTATAAAACAAAAGGAAAATTTCATAAATCGAATCCGATTCGATTAAAGAATGTATCAAAGCCTACTGAATGGACAGACGTGATAACAATAGATAATTCAACGAGTTTAATGCCTAAATTTTTATGGGATGATGGATTGGTAAAAGAAAATGCAATTTATTTTCAAGTTATAACAGATTCTGAAAATAATTTATTGTCAGGAACCTATACGTATGATAAGTGGTTTCAATATTATAATCTTGCTAATGTGGTTTTAAACGTAACAAGAAGTACGCCTCCTAATTTAATTCAGGGAGAAGATTATGGCTTTACAATGATGGGAGTTAGTGAAGATAATTGGGTGAATTTAGTTATTCAAAAAAAAAATAAAGCTGAGTAATGAAAAAGAAACTATTTTTTTTAATCTTAATGCTATATGGTTTTTTTTCTTTTTCACAAGAAAAAATTATTGTTGATGTAAAAGTAAAAGGCGCAACAAAAACAAAAGTATCAGAGATTAAAAAGATAATAGAAACGAAGGTAAATACTAAAATTGATTCTGTTTTATTGCTCAATGATATGGTTCGTTTGAAAAGATTGCCAGCAATATCCCATGCTTATTTCCAAGTTTTTCATTCTCATGAGAATAAATACAATGTTTTTATTAATGTAGAAGAAAATTTTACAATAATACCCGAATTTAATCTTTGGACTACTACTAACAAAAAAACGGCATATAAAATTGGGCTCTATGAGTATAATTTTTTAGGCAGAAATATAGCCCTTGGAGGTTTTTATCAGAATAACGGATTTAACTCTTATGGAATAAATTTTCGAGCTCCAACTTTATTTTCTAGTAAATGGGGAATTGCTCTAAATCACCAAAATTGGATAAGTGAAGAACCTTTATATTTTGAAGATAAAACAGCAAATTATAAATATCAAAATACTTCATATGAAGTATTAGGATTGTATCAAATTGATTTTAAAAATAATTTACAATTTGGAGTAAATTATTTTAAAGAAAAGTATGATTATTTAACAGGTGATACAGCTCCAAATATTCCATTAAAACTCAACGTAAATAAATGGCTTTTTAAAAGTATTTACACCTACGATGTTTTAGATTATTATTACCAATATATAAGTGGTTTTAAGAATCAATTATACGGACAATATGTAATTTCTGAAAATGAATATCAAGATGATTTTTTAATTTTTTGGAATGATTTGTTTTATTATAAAAGAATTGGAAAAAAAGGGAATTGGGCAAATAGGCTGCGTGTTGGATTATCATCAAACATAAAAAGTCCATTTGCGCCATTTGCATTAGATAATAATGTAAACCTACGTGGAGTTGGAATCTTAGTTGATAGAGGAACAGGAAGTATTGTATGGAATTCGGAATACAGACATACTTTATATGAAAACAATTGGCTTGTATTACAAGGTAATATTTTTAATGATTTTGGAACATGGAGAACTCCAGGTGGTAGTTTAAATGATTTTTTAAAGTCTGATAATGTTAGAATTTATTCAGGTGTTGGATTGAGGTTTATTAATAAAAAAATATTCAATGCTGTGTTTAGGATAGATTATGGATATGGACTTACCAAAAATGCATCCAAAGGATTTGTTTTTGGAATTGGACAATATTTTTAATAAAAAAAGCGAAGCTTAATTTAGCTTCACTTTTTTATATCTTTTATAAAAAGAATTTATTTTTTCTTAGGGTGTACTAATTTCATTTCATCAATTAAATGTTTTGCGCCAGCATATTTATCGACAATAAAAAGTACATAGCGTACATCTACCATTATATTTCTGCAAATTTCTGGATCGTAATTAATATCACTCATAGTACCTTCCCAAACACGGTCAAAATTTAAACCGACTAGATTTCCTTGAGCATCAATCGCTGGACTTCCAGAATTTCCACCAGTTGTATGGTTGGTTCCTAAGAAACATACAGGAACTTTTCCATTTTTATCAGTGTATTGCCCGTAATCTTTAGCGTCGTATAAATCACGTAATTTTTTTGGCACGTCAAATTCATAATCACCAGGAACATATTTTTCAATAACACCTTCTAAATAACTTACAGGATTATAATATACTGCATCTCTTGGAGAATATCCACGAACTTGCCCATAAGTTACACGTAAAGTACTATTCGCATCTGGAAAATAACGTGCATTTGGTAATGCTTCCATTAGTGCTTTCATGTACTGTTTTTGCAAGGCTACAATCGGTTGATTTTTCTGCTGAAACTCAGGATTGATTTTCTTATAAAATTCTTCAATCATTGGTTTAGCATATTGGTAAGCAGTATCGTTATTTAAATTTTCAACGACTTGCTTAGCATCACCTTCCAATAACTTTAAGGCTTTGTCTAAATCGGTAAAACTAGTTTTATCGTATATCGTAGCATCAACGTTTTTAGAATATAATGGCATTACATTTTTAAAAACACCTTTATCTACGTTTACATCGTAGTTTTTATGAATTCTTTTTAAACGAGCTATGTATCCTTTTTTAGTTTTTTCAAAATTTTCAGGTTTATTTAAAGCAACTTGCTCTAATTGATAAGCTCTAAATGCCATTTGCATTAACTCATTTGTAACTAAAAAGACTTCAATAAAATTTCTTCTTTTAATATTTATAGAAGCAAAGTCTTTATATAAATTTTCAAACTCAGGTAAAATGTTACCATACTTAGCTTCTAAACCTTTTTCTTTTAACGCTTTTTTAAATGTTTCTTCAAAGGCTTTACGTTGTGCAATAGCATTACTTTTTTTGATTCCTAAGTTTTCACCAATCCATTTTTTCCAAGCGTTAGCTATACGAGCTTGTTTAGATGCATATTTAATTCTAATAGCATCACTAGTTTTCATTTGAGCATCTATCTCTTTTAATGCTGCTTCTCTAATAGCAATGTTACTAGGGTTAAACTCTTGTGTAGTATGTTGTATTGCTACAGCTGGTAAATATTCATTTGTTCTACCAGGGAATCCAAATACCATAGTAAAGTCTCCTTCTTCAACACCGTCTAAAGAAACTGGTAAATAGTGTTTTGGTTTATAAGGAACGTTGTCTTTACTGTATTTAGCTGGACGGTTATTTTTATCAGCATAAATTCTGAATAAAGAAAAATCTCCTGTGTGACGTGGGAAAACCCAGTTATCAGTGTCGCTTCCAAATTTCCCAATACTACTAGGTGGAGCTCCAACTAAACGAACATCTTCAAATTTTTCAGTAACAAATAAGAAATATTGATTTCCTTTATAAAAAGGACGAACTTTTACATTTTGCCAATCTTTCTTTTTTACTGTTTTTTTAAGATTGTTGATGTTTTTATCAATAGTAGATTGCTTTTCGCGTTCAGTCATTGTAGTTAAAACTCCAGCCAAAGCTTTTTTAGTTACATCATCAATACGAACAATAAATTCGACATATAAACCTTCGTTAGGCAATTCTTCTTTTTCATTCATTGCCCAGAAACCGTCTTTTAAATAATCGTTTTCTAATGATGAATGTGATTGAATTTGTCCAAAACCACAGTGATGATTTGTAAGAATTAATCCTTTAGGAGAAATTACTTCACTAGTACAACCACCGTTAAAGTGTCCTATAGCATCTTTTAAACTAGATTTGTTTACGTTATAAATGTCTTTGGCAGATAATTTACCACCTAAAGATTTCATTTCTTGTTCGTTCATTCCCTTTAATAGAGAAGGAATCCACATTCCACCTTGTTGAGCCGAAACTTGAACAACAATAAAAAGGAATAGAATTTTTATATATTTCATCGAATGTTAATTTTAATTAGATAAAGATACAAAGACGTAAATTATTTTTTGTTAAGAGGGTATATTTCTTGTCCTATAAAGTCCTTTGGAAAATGTTCATCACCATCAAAGCCTATTTCAATGTTACGTCCGTTATGTGGAATGTAATTTGTTTTGAATAAATAATCCCAAATACTTAAGGTAATTCCAAAGTTTACTCCTGTTCTTCTGTTTTCAGGTAGTTCTTTGGCATGGTGCCAAATATGCATTCTTGGGTTATTTAAAATATATTTCAACCAACCATAATCCCAATTAATATTGGCATGATTTAAATGACCAATCATGATATTAAAGAAATGAATTATGGCTACATCTTGAGCTGTAAATCCGCCCATAATAGCTAATGGAATATATTTCATAGAATTGTATACAACAGGCTCCATCCAATGATAACGTAAATGAGCTGCAAATCCCATTTGTTTTACAGAATGATGTACTTTATGAAAGTTCCATAAAAACTCGTACTTGTGTAAGAGTGTATGTGTAAACCATTGTACAAAATCAATTATGATAAAGAAAACAAATAATCTTATCCAATATGGAAAAGTATTAATGTCAAACAATTGAAAACTTGAAATAGACAAACCAATACTACTTAATATATCGTTAAATAACTCAGCAGCTGTATTGGAAAGTGCAATTAATACAATTAGGTTTAATAGAAAAAAATTGAAGAACATATAAAATGCATCTAGCCAAAAGTCTTTTCTGAATAATGGTTGATTTTTACGCCATGGGAATACAATTTCTAATGTCCAGACTATTAGCGAAATAATAATCAAACCATAAAAATAGTTTTCCCAATTCAATTCCATTAAAACAGATTGCTTAATGTAATTCCAATAATTAGAATAGGATGTTTTTATGATTTCTAGATATTTATCCATTGAATTTTAATTGTTTTCTTGTTGTATAAAAATAGTAAAATATATAATTAAAGAGTTTTATATTACTTCTAATAATTTAAAAATTAGAGCGCTTATAATTGCTGCTATAGGTAAAGTAAGTATCCATGATAAAATAATTTTTCCAATTACTTTATAATCTGCTTTTTTAGTTACAGTACCGATACCAAATAAAGAGCCAACAGAAACATGAGTTGTTGAAACTGGTAAACCATGAATACTTGCAGTAGTTACCAATAATCCGGTAATCATATTAGCGGTAAAACCTTGACCTGAATTCATTTTTGTGATTTTTTTACTCATAGTTTCTCCTACTTTTTTTGCGTTTAGTAAGCCACCAAGAGCCATAATAATAGCAACAGACAGCATACTCCATTTAATATCAAAAGCATTTATAATTATAAGTAAGCCAACAATTTTTGGAGTGTCGTTTAACCCTCTAGCAAAACTAACAACTCCCGAACTTAAATAATGTAAGCTGTCTAGTACTTTTGGTGAGCTTATACCCAGTAAAGTTGGATTAGTTGTATTTAAACTTGGTATTTGTTTTCGGATAAATTTAAATAAGAGATAAGCAATTAAGCTTAAAACTGCAGCCATTAGTGGGCTTACTATTAACGGTATTAGAAAAGTGTTACCAAGTCTAGAGAAATTAAATTGAGAACCAACAGCCATAACACCAGCACCAAAAAGGGCACCAACCAAACTATGGGTTGTAGATATTGGCATTCCTATTTTAGTTGCAGAAAAAACGGTAATTGCGGCCCCTAATGCTATAGCAATAGCAAAAGTGGGAGTTTGTATTAGTTCATTTGGTACTAAACCTTTTCCTGAAAAATTTTTCACTAATTCTTTTGCTAAGAATATAGCAGCTACTGCGCCTGAAAAAGTTGTGATTGTAGCCCAGTTTATTGCTTTTTTATAATTTGTAGTTCCAGAACCAAATAAAGTAGCTACACCTTTAAAATTATCATTAGCACCATTGCTATAAGCTAGAAAAATAGCAGCAATAAAAAGGAAAATTAATATCATTGAATTAGAATTTTTTAGTATTCTAATTTCGACGCATATTTTTATTTATACTTACGGAGTATAAATAAAAAAACCATCAAAAATATTTTTGATGGTTTTTTTATTGTTATAAAAGTAATAATTACTTTTTATTAATACCTTTAATATATTTATCTAAAGCCATAGTCATAGAAGGTGTTTCAGGTGTTGGTGCAGCAATATCTACACGTAAACCTCTGTCTTCAACAGCTTTTATTGTTGTATTACCAAAAACAGCTATTCTTGTATCGTTCTGTTTAAAGTTTGGAAAGTTTTTAAATAAACTGTCTATTCCAGAAGGACTAAAAAATACTAAAATGTCATAAAAAACATTTTCTAAGTCAGATAAGTCACTTACTACGGTTTTATATAGATCAGCACGTTTCCAATCAACTCCCATTTTATCTAATTCAGTTGGAATTAATGGTTTTAACTTGTCAGAAGAAGGTAGTAAAAACTTCTCATCTTTATGTTTCTTAATTAACTTAGTTAATTCAGGAAATGTTCTGTTACCAACATAAATCTTACGTTTTCTATATACTACATACTTTTGCAAATAATAAGCTACTGCTTCTGATTGACAGAAATATTTCATGTCATCAGGAACGGTAAAACGCATTTCTTCAGCAATTCTAAAGTAATGATCTACAGCGTTTCTACTTGTTAAAATGATTGCTGTATAGTTGTTTAAGTCAATTTTTTGAGTTCTAACTTCTTTTACAGAAATCCCTTCAACATGAATAAATGAACGGAAATCAATTTTTACTTTTTGTTTTTCAGCTAAGTCAAAATAAGGAGAGGTTTCTGTCTTAGGAGCAGGTTGAGACACTAAAATAGTTTTCACTTTCATATAACTTTCTCTTTACGTAGTTGTTGTTGTTGTTTTATAAAGAATCAATAGCGGCGCTATTTCAAGGACGCAAAAATACAAAATAAAATAGAACAACTTACTTATAACTAATCTTTTGTTATTATGTAAAATTAAAAAAGCTCTGAAAGCAAATAATATAAAGAAAATAACAAGTAAATAGATACTTTTATTAAATGCATATTGATAGAGAATTATAGCAGGAAATAACCATAAACTAAGAGTGTATAAATAACCTGATTTTGTATACAAGAAATATTTAGTTACTAAAGAAAGACCTAAAATATTAGATAATATAAAATCTAATATTTGTCTAACAAAGAAGTAAACACTAATTATAGATAGTAGTATTAAGTAATTTAAAAAGTTTTGAGTGTAAATTGTAGGAGTTATAATAAAAAAAAGGAATAACGAAATTACTATAGAGGAAAAAGCAAATAATAGTAAATGAAAAGGGGAATATAATGAAGTATTATTTTGAACTTTTTTCTGAAAAAAACCAGGAGTAAAAAAAGCTAATATATATCCTAGTAATTTATTTGGTTTTACTAATTTCATTATAGCTAATAAAACAATAACAAAAATAATTACTAAAGTAATCCAGTTATCATTAGTTATTATACGTTCAATAGCTTGCAATTGTATTTGTTTTATCGTTTTAATTAATACAAAATTAGTGATAATTTAGTGTATATTTGCTCAGATTTAGATGAAATTACATGAAGTCAGACGCTTTAGTTATAATTCCTACATATAACGAAAAAGAAAATATAGAAGCAATAATTCGAGAAACTTTTATTCAAGAAAAAGAATTTGATATTTTGATTGTTGATGATAATTCTCCTGATGGTACGGCAAGCATAGTTGAGAGCTTACAAAAAGAATTTCCAGAAAGACTTTATATAGAGAAGAGAAAAGGAAAAAACGGACTTGGTACTGCTTATATTCATGGTTTTAAATGGGCAATAAGTAAAGGATATGATTTTATAATAGAAATGGATGCTGATTTCTCTCATAACCCGAAAGATTTAATTCGCTTATACAAAGCTTGCGCAATTGAAGGGGCAGATGTTTCTGTGGGTTCACGTTATTCAGTAGGAGTTAATGTTGTAAACTGGCCTATGCGCAGAGTATTATTATCTTACTTCGCATCTAAATATGTTCGTTTTATTACTCGAATTCCAGTAAATGATACTACAGCAGGTTTTGTGTGTTGGAAAAGAGAGGTGTTAGAAACTATAAAACTTGATAAAATAAAATTTATTGGATATGCTTTTCAAATAGAAATGAAGTATAAAGCATGGAAGCATAAATTTAAAATAAAAGAGGTTTCAGTTATTTTTACTGATAGAACTTTAGGAGAATCAAAAATGAGTGGAGGTATTGTATCTGAAGCTTTATTTGGAGTTATAAAAATGAGATTAAAAGGGTTACCGAAATAATTATGCAATCATATTTAATTAAAAACGCAAACATTGTTAATGAAAACAAGGTTTTCAAAGGAGATGTTTTAATAGAAGGGAATTTTATAAAACAAATTTCTGAAGAGATTATAAATAAACCTAATGTTGAGGTAATTGAGGCTGAAGGGAAGTATTTAATCCCAGGTATGATTGATGATCAAGTGCATTTTCGTGAACCAGGTTTAACACACAAAGCAAATATAGCGACAGAAAGTAAAGCAGCAATTGCAGGAGGAATTACTTCTTTTATAGAAATGCCAAATACTGTTCCGCAAGCTACTACACAAGAATTGTTAGAAGATAAATTTAAGATAGCATCAAAAACATCGTATGCTAATTATTCATTTATGTTTGGAGGGACAAATGATAATTTAGAGGAGTTATTGAAAACAGATCCTCAAAATGTAGCGGGAATTAAACTGTTTTTAGGGTCTTCAACAGGAAATATGCTAGTTGACAATGAAGAAGTCTTAGAAAAAATATTTTCATCAACAGATATGTTAATATCAGTACATTGTGAAGATGAAGCAACTATTAGAAAAAATACAGAAGAATATAAAGCAAAATATGGGGATGATATTCCTTTAAAATACCATCCAATTATTAGAAGTGAAGAGGCTTGTTACCTTTCGTCGTCAAAAGCAATTGAGTTGGCAAAGAAAACAGGAGCGCGCTTGCATATTTTTCATTTATCAACAGAAAAGGAAACACATTTATTTAGAAATGATATTCCTTTAGAAGAAAAACAAATAACGGCAGAAGTTTGTGTGCATCATTTATGGTTTACCGATGCAGATTATGATAAAAAAGGAACACATATAAAATGGAATCCAGCTGTAAAAACTCAGAAAGATAAAGATGGGTTATGGAAAGCGTTATTAGATGATAGAATAGATGTGATAGCTACAGATCATGCACCACATACATTAGAAGAAAAAGATAATGTATATACTAAAGCACCAAGTGGTGGACCTTTGGTTCAACATGCAGTTATTGCAGTTTTAGAGAAAGTTAAAGAAGGAGTTTTATCTATTGAAAAAGCAGTAGAAAAAATGTGTCATAATCCAGCTAAGCTTTTTAAAGTTGATAAAAGAGGATTTGTAAAAGAAGGTTTTTATGCAGATTTAGTTTTAGTGGATAATGATAAATGGACGGTTTCTAAAGATAATGTTTTGTATAAATGTGGTTGGTCTCCATTTGAAGGAACAGAGTTTTCAAATAAAATAACACACACCTTTGTTAATGGTAACTTAATGTATAATAATGGTGTTTTTAATGAAGAAACTAAAGGGGCTAGATTAGAATTTAATAGATAAATGAAACATTTTTTTTACATAGCGATTCTTTTGTTTTTAGTTTCTTGTACGAGTAATACTATATATAAAAAACCTAAAAACTTAGTATCTAAAGACTCTATGATTGCATTATTAACAGACATGTATATAGCTTCATCTGCTAAAAATGTAAAAAATAAATTTTTGAAGAGAGAGAAGAATTATATGGCTTTGGTATATGAAAAGTATAAGATTGATAGTACTCGTTTTGATGTAAGTAACGATTATTATACTTCTAAAATTGAAGAATATACAGATATGCTTAAAAAAGTTCAACATAACATAGACTCTCTTCAGAAAGTTTTTACAGAACAGCGTTTAATTAAAGATTCATTAAATAATAAAACGAATAAAAAACCAAATAAGAAGCTCTCTTCTAAGTTAGTAGATAAAAATCAAAAACTATTAAACAATAAGAAAAAAGAAGACGGAAAGGGTGTTAAAATTAAAGAGTAAGATTTTTAGAAACATCCATAATAACTTTATTAATCGGAGTAAATTTAAAATTTAAATCTCTTTCTATTTTTTCAGATGAATAATAAGATTTATTATGGGAAGATTTAGCAGAGTTTTTAGTTAATAATGGCTTTTTACCTGTAAGCTTTGTTAAAAACCAATCTATTCTCCAGATAATAGATGTTAACAATTTACTAGCCTTGATCGAAGGTCTTTTTTTATTCAAGTTATCAGCAATAGTAAATAGTATGTCTTTAAAAGATTTATTTTCAGAAACGAGAATAAAGCGCTCATTTTTAATAGTTGATTTCATTAAAGAAACCATAGCTTTTACAACATCTTGTACGTGTACAAAACCAGTAACACCTTCAGTATAAAATTTGAAGCCATTGTTAACTTGTGTAAATAATTTACTTGAACCTTCATTCCAAAACCCACTACCTAAAATAACACCTGGGTTTACAATTACAACGTTTAATCCTTCTTGGCTACCTCTCCAAACTTCCATTTCAGCTCCATATTTAGTAATAGAATAATCGTTGTTATCACTATTATCAGACCATTCATTTTCTTCGGTAATAGATTTGTTATTTATCGAGTCGCCAACAGCAGCAATTGAGCTTACAAAACAGAATTTTTTAATATTATTCTCTATGGAAAAATTAACAATATTAGCTGTTCCATCTATATTTACTTGGCGCATTTTCCTGTAATCTTTTGGATTAAAAGAGACTAATGCGGCGCAATGATATACTTCTGTAACGTTTTTAAAAACGGATTCAAGAGAAAAAACATCAGTAATATCAGAAAGTACCCATTCAATTCTAGAAAAAATAGCATCAACATCTTCGGTGTAGTATGAGAATATTTTTTTTACATATTCTCGTTTTTCATCGGTTCTATAAATAGCTTTAATAGCACTGTCTTTTTGAGCTAAATACCATAATAAATGTGAGCCAACAAGGCCAGTTCCACCAGTAACTAAAATCATAAAGCGAATTTAGCTTTTTTTGGTTGATAAAGTTATCTTTGCTGACTGATAAATTTATGACGATGAAAAATTTTATTGAAGAGTTACAATGGAGAGGAATGTTACATGATAGCATGCCTGGAACAGAAGAACATTTACTAGAGGAAATGCGTAGTGCATATGTTGGTTTTGACCCAACTGCAGATTCACTTCATATTGGTAATTTAGTTCCTATTATGTTATTAGCACACTATCAAAGATGTGGACATAGACCAATTGCGTTAGTTGGAGGTGCAACAGGTATGATTGGTGATCCTTCAGGAAAATCATCAGAACGTAATTTATTAGATGAAAAAACATTACGTCATAATCAAGAGTGTGTAAAAGCTCAATTAGGGCATTTTTTAGACTTCGAATCTGATGCTAAAAACGCAGCTGTTTTAGTAAATAATTATGATTGGATGAAAGAAATTTCATTCTTAGAATTTATTCGTGATGTTGGTAAACATATTACAGTAAATTATATGATGGCAAAAGATTCTGTGAAAAACCGTATTGGTTCAGAATCAAAAGAAGGAATGTCTTTTACAGAGTTTACATATCAAATGGTTCAGGGGTATGATTTCTTACATCTATTTAGAGAAAACTCAGCAACCTTACAAATGGGAGGTTCTGATCAATGGGGGAATATTACTACAGGGACAGAATTAATTAGAAGAATAGGTGGTGGAAAAGGATACGCAATTACTTGCCCATTAATTACAAAATCAGATGGTTCTAAATTTGGAAAATCAGAAGGAGGAAATGTTTGGTTAGATGCTAAAAGAACATCGGCATATAAGTTTTACCAATATTGGTTAAACACGTCAGACGAAGATGCTGAAAAGTATATTAAAATATTCACGTTCTTAGATAAAGAAACAATAGATGCTTTGGTTGAAGAGCATAAAGAAGCACCACATGCACGTGTTTTACAAAAGCGTTTAGGAGAAGAGGTAACAGTATTAGTTCATGGACGTGAAGAATATGATAAGGCAATAGCAGCTTCAAATATATTATTTGGAAAATCTACAGCAGAAGATTTAAAGTCGTTAGATGAGCAAACATTTTTAGATGTGTTTGATGGTGTACCTCAAGCAGAAGTTTCTCAATCTGACATTTCTGAAGGGTTGTCAATGATTGACGCATTGGCAGGGAAAACTAGCTTTTTGAAATCTAATGGAGATGCACGTAGAGCGTTAAAAGAAAATGCGGTTTCTGTAAATAAAGAAAAAGTAAAAGAAGATTTTGTAATTACAGCAAAAGATTTAATTGCAAATAAATATGTGTTATTACAACGTGGAAAAAAGAGTTATTTTTTATTAAAAGTAGCTTAATTAAGAAGCGATTTTCACATCAAAAGTTAAAGGGCATCGCTTACAGTTGATGCCTTTTTTTTGGTACTTATTGCAACATTTATTTTTAGGTTTTATACAATTTGACGAACAAACTGAAGAACAGATAGTTTCTTGTTGAATAGGGACAATTGGTGTAACCTTTTTATTTTCAGTATAAAAGACAATCATTTTTCTAAAATATGGGGCAAATATACTAATTTATTTAGAATAAATTAAAATAATAATAATACCCTTTTTTATTGAGAAAAAAAACAACTTAAAGTATCTTTGCTCTTTCAGAATTTAAACTCATTTTGCTACATAAACTAGGCATATATATATTTGTTTTATTGTACACAATTGCGATGTTACGTCCGATAACTCCGTTTGTAGAGTATGCAATAAATTATGATTATATATCAAAGGTATTATGTATTAATAAAGATAAACCAGATCTAGGATGTAATGGTAAATGTCAATTAATGAAAAAGCTAGAGAAGCAGCAAGATGATGATTTTAAATCGCTACGAATAAATATAGAAGAATACCCAATAGGTTTTGTTGAATTACTTTCTGTAAAAAAAGAAAAACCTCTTTTTAAGAATATGAAAAAGTTATATTCTTATAGTAATAGGTATACTTATTTATTTTCAAACACAATCTTTCACCCTCCTACTACATAGATTTTACATACAGGCTTTTAAATAAAAAACTGTTTACTTTAAAAGTAAATGGACTAAAATAATATTGTAAAATTTAAAAATACAACTGATGAAATTATCAAAAATCATCTTTATAGGGATACTTATATCCTTATCACAAATAATAAACGCACAAGAGAATACACATAACAATAACGAATGGAAGTCTAATAGACCAGACGGGCATGCACCAATAAGTGTAATGGGAGATCATTACCATCATAAAGGAGAAGTAATGTTTTCTTATCGGTTTATGTATATGAATATGGAAGGACTGCAAAAAGGAAGTGAAGCAATTACAAATTCTCAAACTCATAATGCAGGCTATATGGTTACGCCACTTTCAATGCCTATGAAAATGCATATGCTTGGAGCTATGTATGCACCATCAGATAAAATTACATTAATGGCAATGGTAAATTATATTGAAAACGATATGGATTTGCAAATGCGTAATATGATGACAGGAATGCTAATGCCTTTTTCTACTTCTTCATCAGGTTTAGGAGATGTAAAATTAGGAATGTTATATAAGTTTATTAATGAAAATAGAGGTTCACTACATGCTAATGTTGGTATTTCTATTCCAACAGGAGAACTAAATGCAAAGGGTGTAACACCAATGTCTAATCCAAATAAAAATCAATTGCCATACCCAATGCAAATTGGAAGTGGAACGTACGATGCTGATTTAGGTTTAACATACTTAGGGCAAGCAGAAACTGTTTCTTGGGGAAGTCAATTAAAAGCAACCTATCGTTTTGGTAAAAATGAATATGAGTATTCTTTAGGAAATCGTTACAGCTTAAATTCTTGGTTTGCCGTTAAGACTCATAAGTGGTTAAGCTTTTCAGCTCGTTTAGAAGGGTTAATAGTGAGTTCAATTAATGGAGGTAATTCTAATTTAAACCCTATGATGGTTACTACAGCTGATACTATGAATTCAGGAGGGAAGTACGTTAATGGAGGGCTAGGTTTTAATATATATGCTTTTAAAGGTTCATTAAAAAATCTTCGATTTGGATTTGAGTTTAGTACACCATTATATCAAAACCTAAATGGAATTCAGTTAAAAAATAAGGAAACAATTACTGCGGGATTACAATATTCTTTATAGAGTTTAATTAAACATATTAAGTTATTTTCATTATGAAAAAACAAGCATTATTTATATGCCTAGGATTGTTATTGCCAATATTTAACGGTTTTTCACAGACTATATTCAAAGGTAAAGTAGTAAACAATCAAAATAATCCAATTGTAGGAGCTACAATTGTATCACTAATAAATAAAAATAAAGGAACCATAACAGATTTTGAAGGAAACTTTTCTATAAAGTTAAAAGAAGGGAGCGTTCAAATATCAAGTATAGGTTACGAAACAAAAAAAATAGTATTAAGTAATAATAACATTATTGTTTTAAATCAAGCTATTGAAAGCTTAGAGGAAGTAATAGTTTCAGCAAGTAGAGAAACCCAAAAAAGACAAGAAGTTTCTGCATCTATAGGGTTATTAACAGAAAATCAGATAAAAGAGACTAAGGCTTTTGGGATTGAGCAACTGGTAAATCAAGTACCAGGAGTCTTTATGAGTACTTCAAAAGCGTCTAGTAATGAACAACACTTTATGGCTACGCGTTCTCCAATATCAACAAAATCATTGTTTTTATATGTTGAAGATGGTTTACCAATACGTCCAGTAGCGGTATTTAATCATAATGCGTTGTTAGAAATGAACAATACAACGTTTGGGAGAGTTGAAGTATTAAAAGGACCAGCATCAAGTATTTATGGTAGTGAAGCTATTGGTGGGAGTTTTAATTTTATAACTAAAAACCCAAGAAAAGATTTTGGAGGTTCAATAGGAATGCAAATAAATGATTTGGGCTTAACAAAATATGAATTAGAAGCTTCTACGACTATAAAAGAAAAATATGGCTTTTACGTAGGAGGTCATCATATAAGAAGAGATAATGGTGTAGTTGGACATTCCGATTATGAGAAGACAGCAGTTTCATTTAAAAATGTAAATGATTTTTCTGAAAGTTTGAAATGGACAAACAGTTTTACATATATCGATTATAGATCAGATATGTCTGGGTCTATTTCAGAAAAGAACTATACTGATGGTAATTATGAAAGTAATCAGACATTTACAGAAAGAGAAGCTAAAGCATTTAGGTTTCGTACAACACTAGATAAACATTGGAATGATTCTAATAAAACATCGTTCAATTTTATTTATAGGAATAATAAAATGAATCAAATACCATCATATAGAATTAAACAAAATAGAGTAAGTGGCGTATTAGATGGAACTGGTAAAGGAGAAATTAATTCTAATAAATTTAAAAGTTATGTAGGTTTAGTACAACATAAAACAGATTTTAATTTTGCAAATTCAAGTTTAATAATTGGCGCAATTACTGATTTTTCTCCTCAAAATTACGAAGCAGAAAATATAGATGTCATTGTAGATGTGGTAACTGCTCAAAACACAAATTATTCAGTTAAAAAAGGAGATTACATTTTAAAATACCAAGCAGATATATTCAATTATGCTGGATATGCGCAATTTGAAATTTCACCATTAGACAAAGTTAAATTAACAGGGGCACTACGTTATGATGGTTTTACGTACGATTATGATAATTTAGATGAAGCAAATTCAGGTGTTCAAGACACAAAAATAACTTATACAAATTTTTCACCTAAGTTAGGCGTAAATCTAAACTTAACAAAAAGAGCAGGGATTTATTCTAACTATTCAAAAGGATTTACTCCACCACAAGTGGGAACTTTATTTAGAAACGGAAAGAATAAAACAGGAAATGCATTTACGTTAAAACCAGCAGAGTTTCATAATTATGAAATAGGCGCATACTTTACAATACCTTCAAAATTAAAATTAGATCTAGCAATTTATCAATTAGATGGTATCAATAGATTAGTTTCAATTAGAGATAACTCAGGGGATTTTATTCAGAAAAATGCAGGGAAAACTCGTTCAAAGGGTATAGAGTTAGGAATGAAATATAATGTGCTAAATAATGTCTACGTTAATTATAGCGGAAGCTACGCAACACATAAATACCTTTCGTTTTTTGAGAATAATATAGATTATTCTAACACAAATATGCAAACGGCTCCTAAATACATAAGTACAACTTCTTTAAATTATAAACCAATATCAGACTTGCTTTTAACATTAGAGCATGAACAAATAGGAAAGTATAATACAAGTTTTGAAGGACAAGCAGTTATAGGTAAAGATAATCTTGCTAATGATGTATTAGGTACTTCTACATATCAAGGACATAGCATTTTCAATTTTAGAGCAAATTATACTTATAAACAATTTGAAATATGGGGGCAAGCTTTAAATATTTTCAATGAACTATATGCTGTAAGAGCTTCTTACAGTAGATGGAGTAAACAAAACACGTATAGTATTGGTAATCCAAGAGCATTTCATTTTGGTGTAAAGTATAATTTTTAATCGCAGAGAGATAATCAAAAATTAACCTCGTGGTTTTAAAAAACAATGAGGTTAAAAAAATATTCAAAATGAAAGATAGAAAATTGAATCAATGGATTTGGAAATGGCATTTCATAGCAGGAATTATATCATTGCCATTTGTACTAGTATTATCAATAACAGGAGCTATTTATTTGTTTAATCCTAAAGTAGAAAATGAAATAAAAGAAAGTCTAGAAAAAGTAAAAGCGACGAGTGGTAAAACTATCTCTTATCAACAACAATGGGAAGTAGCAAAAAACCAAATGAAGAAAAAACCAAATAGTATGATCTTGTCTTCAAATAAGGAAATAGCTACAGAATTTATTTCAGGAAGATTTAGTCATAAAAAATCGCTATTTGTTAATCCTTATACAGCTGAGGTCTCAGGTACATTTTCACCTAAAGATACTTGGATGTATACGGTTCGAAAACTACATGGAGAATTATTAGGAGGGAAAGTAGGAACAAAGATAATTGAGTTAATAGCTTGCTGGATGATAGTGCTTATAATTACAGGATTATATGTTTGGTGGCCGTTTAAACGAGGGGTAAAAGGAGTTTTTATAATTCGATTAAAAGAAGGAAAAAGAATTTTATTTAGAGATTTGCATGCAGTTTTAGGGTTTTGGATTTCAGGCTTGTTACTTCTTACAATAGCTGGAGGGTTGCCATGGACAGATGTTTTTGGAGCTAATTTTAAACAATTACAAAAACTAACAAATACAGGTTATCCAAAAACTTGGAATGGAAAAGGATTAGTATCAGTAGTTTCTGGTAAGACTTTATCTTTAGATAAAATGACTGAGATTGCAAAGAAGCAAAACTTAAAAGGGGTTGTAAGTATAGGGTTACCTAAAAATTCTAAAAGTACATTTAGTGTATCTAACAAAACATTTGATTTAGAAGCTCAAAAAATGTTGCATTTTGATCAGTATTCAGGAGAATTAGTTAAGAAACACAATTGGAAAGATGTTGGTTTTTTAATGAGAGGAAGAATGTGGGTAATGGCATTTCACCAAGGTCAGTTTGGAGTTTGGAATTGGTGGTTGATGTTTGGAGTAGCCATTATGTTAACTTTTATGAGTGTTGCAGCAATATTATCATATGTGTTAAGAAAGAAAAAAGGAAGTTTAGGGATACCCAAAGTACCTAATAGTTTTAAGGTAGAACCAATTATTTTTGTTTTACTACTCTTGTTAGGGGTAATATTACCTCTTTTTGGAATAAGCTTATTGGTAATTGTAGCTTTTGAGTTTATATCAAAAAAGCCTAGCACACTTTTAAATGAATAAATTTCACATAATTTTAATAAATTTTAACGTAAGGTTATATAATTTTGATGACAAACGATTAATAATTCACCTTAAATAAATATTTCATGAAAAAATCAATCTTAACAATTTTAGTTTTAGTAATTGCTTTAGTTTCTTCAAGTACAATTAATGCACAAAACTTCTCAAAATTAGATAAAAGCCCAATGGATGCAGCAGCATATCCAGATAATTATAGAGTTTCAGATAAGTTAGTAAAGGTAATTTATAGTCGTCCTCAATTAAAAGGACGTAGTTTAGATAAATTAGCATCTCAAGGAAAAGTTTGGCGTACTGGAGCAAATGAGGCTGCAGAAATTACATTTTATAAAGATGTAAATTTTGGAGGAAAAGAAGTGAAAGCTGGAACGTATACATTGTTTACAATACCAGGAAAAAAAGAATGGACAATAATTTTAAGTACAGCAAAAAATGTTTGGGGTTCTTATTTTTATAACGAAAAAGAAGATGTAGCAAGAGTAAAAGTGCCAACAGCTAAATCATCTAATCCTATAGAAGTTTTCTCTATTGTTTTTGATGGAGAAAATAATGAAGCTAAAATGCATTTAGGTTGGGGAAATACAATAATATCTGTACCAGTAAAAGGATAAAAACTAATAGTTCGTTTTAAAACAAAATCCCTGATAGTCTTATTAGGGATTTTTAATATTATAAATTGTCTTTTTATATTTTTTTAGGAGTCTTACTAATTAGATACACTCCAATAATAACAAGAAAACAGCTTGCTATTTTAACGGGGTTAATGTCTTGGGCGTATTCAGTATACCCTAAAACATAAGCGTAAATACTTACCATAATAAAACTAACAGCAGGTTGTAGATAAATATAGCTTCCATTTACAGCAGGAGAAACATAGTTTAAAGCATAAATATTAAACAAGTATGCTAAAAAGGTAGTTCCAATAATAACAAAAGAAATAGCTAAATATGTTTGGGTGGTAAATGCAGAGAAATCTACAGTAACAATATCAGTTATACCAAAAGGAAACATAAAAAGAAAACCAAATAAAAACACCCAACTAATAATAGTAATAGAATTATATTTCTTCATTAAGGGTTTTACAATAACTAAATACAAGCCATAAGAAATAGCATTAATAAAAATGAAAAGGTTTCCTAATAAAGAGCTAGTTCCTTTAGATTGATTTCCATACCAAATTAATAATATAGCTCCAATACCACCTACAGTAATACCAAGTAATTTATAAAGTGTTATTTTTTCTTTTAACAATATTGCGCTAAAAACAACAGCAACAATGGGTACCGCTGTAATAATAATAGAAGCATCAATAGGAGAGGTTAAATTTAAACCATGAAAAAATAGTAATTGATTTGCAGCAACCCCTAATAATCCACATAAAATTAATTTAGGAAAATCTTTCTTTTCAATTTTTTCTTTAATGAATGACTTAATGACCCAAAAAAGAATACCCGCACCTAAAATTCTTAAAAACACAAAAGCAGAAGGACCAATTTTATTGGGCATCACACCTTTAGCAATTAAATAATTAGCGCCATAAATAATATTAGCACTTAATAGTGCAATATGAGCTTTTAAAATATTGTTCTTCAAAATAATGAATTTAATAAGTTGCAAAGAACATTCATTTATTTAAAATAAACTATTTCCAATCAAAGATTAACAAGAGTGCAATTTTTGTTCATTTTATAGTATTTCACTATAATGGTTTAAGCAATTTTTTTACTTTAATCTTCCAAACAATAACCGTAAATTTGCAGCTTCTTAAAAGAGAGACAATGCAATATAATCACCAAGAAATAGAAAAGAGATGGCAACAGTTTTGGGCAGAGAACCAAACATTTAAGGCCAGTAATGAATCGGACAAACCTAAATACTATGTTTTAGATATGTTTCCTTATCCATCTGGAGCAGGACTACACGTAGGACATCCATTAGGATATATTGCTAGTGATATATATGCACGTTATAAGCGTCATAAAGGATTTAATGTATTGCATCCGCAAGGATATGACTCTTTTGGATTACCAGCAGAACAATATGCAATTCAAACAGGACAACATCCAGCAATAACTACAGAGACTAATATAAAAACCTACCGTCGTCAATTAGATAATATTGGATTTTCTTTCGATTGGTCTCGTGAAGTTAGAACATCTAGTCCAGAATATTATAAGTGGACACAATGGATTTTTATTCAATTATTTAATTCTTGGTATAATAAAGATACAGACAAGGCAGAAGATGTTTCAACTTTAATATCAAAATTTGAAGCAGAAGGAAATGCAAATGTCAATGCAGTTTCAGATGAAGATATTACAGTTTTTTCAGCAGAAGAATGGAGAAGTTTTTCATCAGAAAAACAACAAGAAATTGTATTGCAGTACCGTTTAACATTTTTATCAGATACAGAAGTAAACTGGTGTCCAGCCCTAGGAACTGTACTTGCAAATGATGAAATAGTAAATGGTGTTTCAGAACGAGGAGGACATCCAGTCATGCGTAAAAAAATGACACAATGGTCAATGCGTATTTCTGCGTATGCACAGCGTTTATTAGATGGATTACAAAATATAGATTGGCCGCAACCATTAAAAGATTCTCAAACGAATTGGATTGGAAGAAGTCAAGGAGCCATGGTAACTTTTAAAGTAGATGCTCTAGAAGCACCTGATGGAAACGTAAAATTATCATTTAAAGAATTAGAAGCATTAAAAGAAATGCGTTTAAATCTTTCAAAGGCAGAAGAAGTACTTTGGAATGAATTAAAAAATAAAAAAGGAGCAGCAAAATTTAGAAAAAAATATACGATAGGTACATTTTTAGTAGATTATGTATGCCTAGCCAAAAATTTAATAGTTGAGTTTTCAGGTAAAGAAGATGAAGCTGCACGAACTTCTTATTTTACGAGTGAAGGTTTCAATGTAGTTCGCTTTACAAATGAAGAGGTGTTAGAAAATGTTTTAGGGGTAATCTCTAAAATTAATAATACAATACAGTTTGCAAAACCTGCTGAAAAAACGGTTGTTGAGGTATCAGAGAGGTTTATAGAGAATGACTATAAAATAGATGTGTTTACAACACGTCCTGATACAATTTATGGAGTAAGTTTTATGACACTAGCTCCAGAACACGAATTGGTAGCAAAAATCACTACAAACGACCAACGTGCTGCAGTAGAGGCTTATGTGAAAGCAACAGCAAAACGTTCTGAGCGTGATCGTATGGCAGATGTAAAAACTATTTCAGGAGTATTTACAGGAGCCTATGCTTTACATCCATTTACGGGTAAACAAGTGCCAATTTGGATTGGAGACTATGTATTAGCAAGCTATGGAACAGGAGCAGTTATGGCAGTTCCTTGTGGAGATCAACGTGATTATGATTTTGCTAAAAACTTCGGGTTAGAAATTCCAAATATTTTTGCTGATGTTGATATTTCTGAAAAAGCAAACGATGCTAAAGACGGAATTAAACTAGCAAATTCTGATTTCTTAGACGGTTTAAATTATAAGAAAGGAATGAAAACCGTAATCTATGAATTAGAGAAGCGCGGTATTGGTTTCGGAAAAATAAATTATCGTTTAAGAGATGCGGTATTTAGCCGTCAGCGTTATTGGGGAGAACCATTCCCAGTATACTATAAAAATGGAATGCCTCAAATGATTGAAGCAAAACATTTACCAATAGTATTACCTGAGGTAGAAAAATATTTACCAACAGAAGACGGAAAACCGCCATTAGGAAATGCTGAGGTTTGGGCCTGGAATGCTGAAACTGCTGAGGTAGTTAGCAATGATTTAATAGATAACAAAACTATTTTTGCATTAGAGCTAAATACAATGCCAGGATGGGCAGGAAGCTCATGGTATTTTAACCGTTATATGGATTCTACGAATGAAGGAGAATTTGTAAGTAAAGAAGCGGTTGATTATTGGAAAGAAGTAGATTTATATATTGGTGGGTCTGAGCATGCAACAGGACATTTACTATATGCACGTTTTTGGCAAAAATTCTTATTTGATAAAGGAGTATTACCAGTTGATGAGTTTGCAAAAAAACTAATTAACCAAGGAATGATCTTAGGAACTTCTGCTTTAATTTATGAAGCGTTGTTTGACGGAAAAAAACATAATGTTTATATTTCTTCAGATTATTTTCAAGGGCCAAATGTAATTACTAGTGTAGATGCTAAGTTAGATGCTAGAAAATTAAAAAAATTAAAAGAAGCAGGTCTTAATATAGAAAACGAAAAAACATTGTCTTTTAGACCAATTCATATTGATGTAGCTACACTAGAGGGAGATACTGTTGTTAATATAGATAAGTTGAAGTCTTGGAGGGATGATTTTAAAAATGCTGAATTTGTTTTTGGAAGAGATAATGAGTTTTCATGTCATCGTGAGGTAGAAAAAATGTCAAAACGTTGGTATAATGTTGTTAATCCAGATGATATATGTGAAGAATTTGGAGCAGATGCATTACGTTTATTCGAAATGTTCTTAGGGCCTTTAGAGCAAACGAAGCCTTGGAAAACATCAGGAATTTCAGGAGTGTATTCTTTCCTGAAGAAATTATGGAAATTATATGTTGGAGAAAACGGTGTTAACGTTTCTGATGCTGAGCCAACAAAAGACGAATTAAAAACATTACATAAAACGATTAAAAAAGTAGAAGAAGATATTGAGAATTTCTCTTTTAATACTTCTGTTTCTACTTTTATGATTGCTGTAAACGAATTAACAGCACAGAAATGTAATAAACGTGCTATTTTAGAACCATTATTAGCTTTGATTTCACCGTATGCACCTCATATAGCAGAAGAGTTGTGGAGTAAGTTAGGACATACTGAATCTATTTCAACTGTAGCATTTCCAAAGTTTGAAGCATCACATTTAGTAGAGAGTGCTAAAAACTATCCAATTTCATTTAATGGTAAAATGCGTTTTACTTTAGAATTACCATTAGATTTAAGTAAAGAAGAAATTGAAAAAGCAGTAATGGAAGATGAGCGTACAGAAGCACAATTACAAGGAAGAACTCCTAAAAAAGTAATTGTAGTACCAGGAAAAATTATAAATATCGTAGGTTAATAAAACCTAAATAAATACATGAAAAACCACAAACATTTTTTGTTTGTGGTTTTTTATTTTTTAAGTACTTTCACGGAAATATTCAAAAATTAAAAATGAAAAACGGAATTAAACTTATTGTAGCCATGGCTATGTTCGCTTTTGTAGCGTGTTCTGATAGTAATTCAGACAATTTACCCAATACACCTTTACAAGGAAAAGTGTTTGGAGCTAGTTTTACAGCAAAAGGGGGTAAAGCCTTTAAATCTGGAATAAATAGTCTTTCAGTTCATATTACTAACCTAGTTGCAGCTTGTGATTCTAATATTTCTGATTATGAATTAGAAATCTCAACCGATATAGAGATAGAATTAGGTGTTTTCAAAAAAAATATTGTTTTTTCAAAGAAAGGAGAAACACCATTAAATTTCTTAAACGGAACTGTGGAAATGGTAAGTTTTGCAAATAACGAGCTTACATTAAAAGTTAGAGCAAATTCAAATACAAATAATACAGTAGAAGGTACTTTTACAGTTCCATTTTGTCAATAAAAAAATAACCAATATTAAAAAAAGTCATTACTGTTTGTAATGGCTTTTTTATTCTCAATAAATAACTATGAAAAAGTTTAATTTTAATAACTCTTGGCTTTTTGTATTAATTCCAATAGGTATCGTATTCTTTGTTGTTATGCCAGAACTACAAAAGAAATACGAAGCATATAATAAGCAAGAAGTAGAGTTACAAGAACAAATTATAAAGTTAGATTCTTTAAAGCAATTAGAAGAACCTACAAGAAGGAATTTAAATGAAATAAAACGATTAGAAATTACAACGCATGTAAAGAAACTAAGTTTTGGTAAGCAACGATATTTATTTTATAAAATAGGAGGAATGTTCGTTGTTTTTATATTCATGTTTGGAGGAATGTTTGGGTCTAGTTATTTAGTTAAGAGAAAAAAAACATCACCTAATAATAAAGAAATAACTTTCAATTTTGGTGATTTTGCACAAGATGTAATTGGTCAGCAAATATCATGGGAAGCTACAGAAGGATCTGGAAGTAATTTTTTAAGCGAACATCTTAAGAAAACTAGGAAAGGTTATAAAATTAGCTCTAGTTCGTATATGAAATTTGTAGCTTGGGGATTCTTTTTAGTAGGAGCAAATTATACAGTATGGTCTTTTGTTGAATTTTTTGAGTTTTCTAAAAAAGCAATGACTTTTATGCAAGGAGGTAAAACATTTTTCACTTCAGGAGGGATATTTATATTGGTTGGAGTTTTTCTTTTAATTAGCACAGGAGCTAAAGCGTACTTTCATACCCAAAAAAGAAAGATGGTTGTTGGAGCAGAAATTATACCTTTTAAGCATGCATATGCACTTCAAGTACTTGAAAAATTTATACCCGGAAACTCATCAGGAGGGTATTTTTGTTATGAAGCAAATTTGGTAACTAAAGAGGGGAAACGATTTAATTTATTAAATCATGGAGATAAACAGTATCTTTTAAGTGATGTAGTTAAAATAAGTAAGATTTTTAATATCCCAGTTTGGAATACGAATGTGCAATAGAGTTTATTAAATAAAGTTTTAGTATTTTACACTAAAATTAAAGGGGCATACGTGAATATTTTATCTTGTAGTAAACAGCATAATTCAAACACTCAATATTTTTCTTCAATTAAAGAAATATCTAAAGAGGTATGGGAAGATTTAGGATGTACAGACAATTTATATTTTGCTCCACAATACTTAGTTGCTTTAGAACAAAACAATCCAAAAATACATTTTGCATATATTGTATTATTTGATGATAAAAACGCAGCAGTTGCTTTAGCGAATGTTCAAATAGTAGATTTCTATTTAGATAGTGTTCAAAACGATATGCAGTCTATAGTTGACTGGGTAAAGTGTATGGGGAGAAAATTAAGAATTATATCTCCAGAAAAACCTTTTAAAGTGCTTACTTGTGGAAATACATTTGTAAGTGGAGAACATGGTGTTTTTATAAAAAACGATCAGGATAAAAAGGAAGTTTTGCGACAAATAGCAAAAGCAGTAGTTAACTATTCAAATTCTAACTCGAAGAATTCAGCAGATGCGTTTATGCTTAAAGATTTTGAAAAAGAATCGTTATATATTACGCACGAGTTGCATGAAGAAGGCTATAATTCGTTTAAAGTAGATCCGAATATGGTTTTGGAATTAGACGGAAATTGGAATTCTTTAGATGATTATTTAGCAGCATTAAAAACTAAGTTTAGGGTTAAAGCGCGAAGAGCCTTAAAGCTAAGTTGTTCTTTAAAAGTTGAAGATGTTACGGAAGATAGACTTAAAGATTTACAGCCAGAAATGACAAATCTCTATAAAACAGTTTCAGCAAAATCGAGCTTTAATTTGGGGGATTTTAATTTAGAAACCTATAGATCTTTAAAAGAAAATTTAGGAGAAAATTATTTTTTAAAAGCCTATTGGTTAGAAGATAAATTGGTAGGTTTTTTATCAGGAATCTTTAATAAAAAGTCATTAGATGCACATTTTGTTGGAATAGATTATGAGTATAATAGAGAGTATGCGGTATACCAAAGAATGTTATATGATTATATACAATTAGGAATTGACAAAAAGGTTGATACAATTAATTTTGGTAGAACAGCAAGTGAAATAAAAAGTTCAGTTGGTGCAAAACCTCAAGATTTAACTATTTATTTAAGACATAAAAATACCATACCCAATCGTATATTAAGTTTATTCTTAAAACGAATTCAACCTTCAGAATTTAAACAAAAGCAACCATTTAAAAAGAAAGAATTAAGAGCGCAAGTTAATTTGTAATAATGAAAAATACACAAGAGTTATTAAATATACTAACCTTAAAAGATATTGGAGGTAATAATTTTAATGGAATAAGTAAAGACATAGGAAGTCCAAATGTTTTTGGAGGACAAGTATTAGCACAGTCATTAAATGCAGCCTATAGAACTGTTTCAGAACAACGAACTTTACATTCATTACACTCTTATTTTTTAGAAGCAGGTAATTTAGAAAAACCAATTACATACAATGTACAAGTAATAAGGGATGGAGGAAGCTTTTCAACGCGAAGAGTAACTGCACATCAAGAAGACAAAACCATTTTTATATTGGCATGCTCATTCCATAAAAAAGAAGATGGGTATGAGCATCAAATGCCAATTAAAAAAGATATAAAACAACCTGAAGAATTGTTTAGTTGGACAGATATGTTAGATCAGTTTGGAGACTTCTTGCCTAAAAAACTAAAAGCTTTTTTAAGTATTGAGCGTCCAATAGATTTTAAACCTGTGGAAATAGCAAATCCTCTTGATATGAAAAATTTGCCTCCGGTTGTTGATGTATGGTTTAAGTTAAAAGGTGGTTCTGTTGATTTATCGTTAGCTTTAAAACAACAAATACTAACCTATATTTCCGATTATAATATTCTAACTGCTTGTTTAAATCCAAATGCTAGTGTAGCTAATTTTGGAAATACTCAAATGGCAAGTTTAGACCATTCAATGTGGTTTTACCGTGATTTTGATTTTAACGATTGGATGTTGTTTTCAATAGAAAGCCCTAACTCATTTGGAGCTCGTGGTTTTGCTTGTGGTAATATTTATACAAGAGAAGGTAAGTTAGTTGCATCTGTAGCTCAAGAAGGCTTAATGCGTGCAATAAAGAAGTAATAAGCGTAATAAAAAACCGAGCTTTTAAGCTCGGTTTTTTTATTTTTATAAAGTTAATCTTTATATGTTTTTAGTACTAATATGAAATTCTTCATATGTTTCTAATAAACTCATAAGACCAGAAACTAAATCTTGTGTTTCAATTAAAACACTAAAGTATAATGTAGTGTTTTTTGGACTTGTTTCATCAGTTCTAATACGAGCAACTTGTTTTTCAATAGAAGTAGCCACATCTTTTAATAATTCTTTCTTTTCGGTAATAATATGTTCTAAATTATCGAAGCTTCTATTTTCGAAAGTTTTACTAATATCATCTAATAATTTAGATAGTGTATTGTCGATGTGTTTTAAGTCTTTTAATTGACCTTTCTTTAAGTTTTTATGGTTGTTATTAACATGTTTAAAACTTGCTCTAGAAATGTAACTAATAGATTGTGCAACATCTTGTAAATAACCTAACACTAAAATATAAAATCTACTTGCTTGTACAGAAGTATCATCTAAGGATTTAATAAAGTAGAAAACACCATCTTTTAAACCATCAATTTCATCATTTAACTTACCAACGTGTTTATCAGTTTTACGTAATTTGTTTAAATCGTGGTTTGCTAAATCATTAACAACGTTTGTATATAATTTATTAACACGAGTTGCAACTTCAGCAATATGATCAGCACTTTCTTCAATTACTCCATTAATAGTAATTAATTCAGCTCTTTCAATATGCATTTGTTTTTTAACCTCTTTCGATTTTTTTCTGTGAATTAATGTATTTCTACCAATTAATAACGCTACAACTAATAATAATACAGGAATCATAACCATGTTCCAGCTAATTAAGTAAGCTACAATTGCAGCAGCAACAAAAGCTGTTAAGGCAGTTAAAAACCATCCTCCTACTACATTAATTACACCAGCTACTCTATATACAGCACTTTCACGTCCCCAAGCTCTATCAGCTAAAGAAGTACCCATGGCTACCATAAACGTTACATAAGTAGTAGATAAAGGTAGTTTCATAGAAGTTGCAATTGATATTAAGATACCTGCAACAATTAAGTTAACAGCTGCTCTTACTAAATCAAAAGCAGGCATTTCATACGTTTTATCTTTTGGTAATTCAATAACAGGTTTCTGAAATTTCGAATCTACAAAAGCCAATGTTTTAGCAGGAACAATTTTACTAATTCCCATGTTAATTCCCATTGCTGCTCTTACAACAATTCTAGATAAAGGGTTTGGTTGAAATTTTTCATGACCATCTCCTTGACGAGATAAATCAATACCCGTTTTAATTACGTTTTGAGCTTTACTTGAAGTCCATAATGTTATCACCATAATTGCACCAGCTAATAATAGTAAATAAACATTAGACGGCACTTTTTTAGCTAAAATTCCCATTGAAAATGCATCCGGTGATACACCAGAAATAGACCATGCTTCATAAGAATTCCATGCGGCAATTGGTACACCAACAAAGTTTACTAAGTCATTTCCTGAAAAAGCCATAGCTAAAGAAAATGTTCCTACACCAATAATTAATTTTAAAATATTTATTTTAAAGAAGCTAATTAATGCTTGAGAGATTAAACTCCAAACAACAAAACTTCCTGCTATAATTAATACAGTATTACCTTCAATTAAATGCTTAATATCTTTATAAAAAGGAGTTCCTTTCATTCCTTTTATAATAATAAAATAAGTTATTGCTGTAATAGCAAATCCTCCAAATAATGCATTTATATAGTTTGCTCTTTTTTCAAAATTAAAAGAATAAATTAATCTTGAAATAAATTGTACAATAGCACCAACAGAAAAAGCAACCACAACGGAGAGTAGTATTCCGTTTATAATTTGAATTGCTTTTTTATGATTGATATAATTCCAAATATCTCCTATAGATTGAGAATCACTTGCTGAGATCTTAATTAAAGAAACACAAACAGCAGCTCCTAATAATTCAAATACAATAGATACGGTAGTTGATGTTGGCATTCCTAGTGAATTAAAGATATCTAATAATAAAATATCAGTAATCATTACTGCCATAAATATGAACATAATGTCTTGAAACATAAACATATTCGGGTTAAAAATACCCTTACGTGCAACTTCCATCATTCCGCTAGAAGTAATAGCTCCCATAAAAACACCAACACTAGCTATTATCATAATGTTTCTAACCTTAATAGCTTTAGAACCAATAGCCGAGTTTAAAAAGTTAACAGCGTCATTACTAACACCTACAACTAAATCAACAATAGCTAAAACAGCTAAAGCGACTAGCATTAAAATATATGGATCTCCCATTTTTTAGTTTTTAATTTTTTTGCAAATCTACAAACACTATTTGAGTGCTCATGTTAGGTTTACGTTATTTTTTTTAAAAGTGAATGTCTACTTGTAAACGGTACATTAATTCGTTAGTGTTATTAGTTGCATCTAAGTAACTTACATCGGTTTGTACCTTTAATTTATGACCTACAATATATTTTGAAAGGCCCAAGGTGTATTGGTTTTCAGCGTCTTTACCTGTAATAGTTTTGTCTAATTTAATGTTTGTGTAACGTCCTGATAATTCCCAGTTTTTAGAAAATAAATAACCACTTTGTAAATTTAATCCGTTACCAACTTGTACAATGTCACCAGTTAAAGTACCGTCTGAGTTTTTGGCAAAAGGATCTTTAGCATCTCTATAAGCATATTCTCCCATGAAAGAGAATCCTTTATACTTAAACATTGCGTCTATAAATAAAGTTGTAATGTTTGTTTTATAAAAACCTGTATCATTTTTCATGTACGATCCTTGGTTACTTCTATTTTTAACGGCGTTATTGTTAAAGTCGTAACTAGTACCTATAGCTAATTTTGGAGCATTCTCTCTTTTTAAATCACTTCCCTTATAATCTCCTTTACTAGTAAAATTCCCGAAAGGTAAAAACTCTAATCGGGCAGTATATTGATGCCCTCCTAGATTTCCTGTAGTTACATTTCTTCCCTCTCCCTGTGCTATGGATAAAGCTTCTTTAACTATAAAGTTATCTGATAAATTAAAATGATGTCTTAATTGTAATCCCATGTCTCTATCAATATTAAATCTCTTATTTAATAAAGACCTGTCTACCATTTGAAGATTTCCAGAAGATACAACACGCTCTCTGTTACCAGGTAGTTTAGTTTGTCCTACCCATAACTCAAAGTTTTCATAAAAGTTCCATTTTAAAAGAGCGTCTAAAATATATCTAGGGGCATTGTTTGTAAATTCTGAAGCACCACCAATATCTCTATTTGATAATCCTAATTCCATTTTGTATTTTAATTTTGGAGAAAAAGCAAAACCGTTAAATTTCAGTCTTGCTCTTCTAACTAAAAAAGAAGAAGCAGGGTTTGATAAACCGTCGGAATCAGAATCCCATTGAGCAGTAGTTAAAAATTGCATTCTCGCTCCAATGTTCATTGACCAAGTACTATCTTTTCCTATTAGATTGAATAGTCCTTTTCCAAATTTAGGAGCATTTGTTTGCTGCGCATATACATGTGATAGTATAAGCATACTTACAAAAGTAAGTGCTGTTTTAAAATTCATTAGTTGTTGTTTATTTGTTTTTGTCGCTGCAAATAACCAATACTAATGTTAATTTATTGTTAATACGATATTAAATTAAAAAACTGCCTTGGCCAAAGGCAGTTAGCCAGATAAATAGTTGACAAAAACTAATAAATACCTAATGACTAATTATAGTATCTCATAAGATATTCCAAATATATCTATTAGTTTTTGTATTAACATTAAGTAGAATTTAAATAAAGGTTATTTGGCTTCTTGTTTATGTTAATTCAGTATTAAATGTATTGTGATATTGCTTCTGGTCCTTCTAAAATAGTTTTTACAATTTGCATAGTACCATTTTCATTGGTAATTACATGCCATTTGATGAGTGTAATTTCTTTATTTTCTATTTCAAGTCCAGTAATGCACCTTGGGTGTACACAACTTCCATCGTTAAAATGTGGTAATTCATTTGGAGAAGGAAACCTTGGACGATGTGTATGACCAGTTACAATCATTTGATTGTTATTGTTTTTAATCCATTCTTCTAAGCGACTTTCAACTTTTATAAGCTCTTTAAAGTTTTTAGCAGGACTTGTAGGATCATCTATGCCAATTAACTGTAATGGACGCCATAAAATTTTAACTAAAAATTTACTAAGCTTCCAAAAAACATAATTAAACCAATCTGCTTGATGTCCATGTAATAAAAAAACAGATTTCCCATCTTTTTGCTCAAGTCTAATAGCTTCTGAATAAGAGGCATTTTTTATAAGCTCTTTGTCTTTTCCATCTATTGTGTCATAATAGTAGTTTAAATTTTTTGCTACTTTTTTAGGGTTTTTATAATCCATATCATGATTTCCCCAAATAAAATGTAATTGATTTTTTTGATGGAATTCTTTTAAAAGTAAATAGACATCTTTATTTGCATTAAAAATATTTACAAATTTATTTTCCCATAATTCATCTCCATCACCTAATTCAATATAAGTGAAGTCTTTTTGTAAGTATTGAGATAAGGCAAAATGAAATATTTTTCGATTGTGTGCAAAATCATCAGCAAAACTATTATCACCTCTATGACAATCTGAGAACAAAATATATTTAGATTGTCCAGTTAGGTCTAATTTTTTTGCATTTAAAAACGCTCTTGTTATTCTACTTTTAGAAGACATTAGTTCCTTATAAATATTTAGCTTATAAATATCCGTAAAAAAAATGTTTTAGATAAATTTAATCGTTTTCATATATGATTTAATAAAAAACAATTGGCTTTAAAAATATTTTTTTGATGTAAAATGTTTTTTGAGTGTTGATTTTGAGTAACTTAGATTTTGTAATATGCTAGAGCATATTATTACGTAAAAATTAATTTAACCCCCCGTAAAAATGAAAAAAACGTACTTATTAATTTCGTTAGTATTGTTATGCATTAGAGTTTCCAACATTTATAGTCAAGAAAAAATGTTTTTCGGAACAATCGAAACCCAAAATGCTTTAAAACTCCAAAAAGTTGCCCCTAACGACATCAAAGTAATTTCCTCCTTAAATGGTTTTAGTGCAGTTAAATTAGGAAACGATGCTGCAGAAAAATTACATCATATGATTTTAACTCATGGACCAGGATTTATTTATGAAGCATCAGAAAAGGATGCTCTAAAAACAATTCGTAAGCTTGCACAAAGAGGCAAAAACCAAAAAAAAGCGACGTATAGTATTTCTGAAAACACAAAAGTAAATCAAGCAATTGCTCTAGTGGATAATACGAATATAGCTAACCATATTTTAACGTTGGAAAATTATGGAACTAGATACCATACAACACAACAAGCAAATCAGGCTGTTTTAGATTTAAAGCAAAAATGGGAAACTATGGCTGCTAGTAGATCAGATGTTTCAGTAAAGTTAGTAAATCATAATAGTACCACAATGCCTTCTGTTATTATGACAATTCAAGGGCAAGACATTCCTAATGAATTTGTCATTTTAGGAGGACACATAGATTCGGTAAGCCCAGAAAGAGAAACGAATGCTCCAGGGGCTGATGATAACGCTTCAGGAATAGCAACAATAACTGAAGTTGCTAGAGTGCTTTTTGAAATGAATTTCAAACCACAAAAAACTATTGAGTTTATGGCTTATGCAGCTGAAGAAGTTGGATTAAGAGGTTCTAAAGAAATAGCCCAAGATTATAAAAACAGAAATGTAAATGTGGTTTCATATGTTCAGTTTGATATGACGAATTATAAAGGTTCTACTAAAGATGTTTATATTTCTGATGATAGTTATAATAGTAGTACACTTAATTCTTTTTTAGCACAATTGATGGATCAATATAATTCTTCTGGAAACCATCAATTTACATATGATTATACGCGTTGTAATTATGGATGTTCAGATCATTATAGTTGGGCTCAGCAAGGATATGATGCTGCTTTCCCTTTTGAAGCTTCTTTTAGCGATTCCAATCCTTATATTCATACTATAAACGATACTTTTAATCGTTCTGTAACTGCAAACGCAACCCATGCGGCAAAATTTGCCAAACTTGGACTGGAATATTTAATAGAAGTTGCTAAAAACGAAGGAAGTGTTGTTGTGCCAACATATTGTAATTTAAAAGGAGATAGTGTTAGCGATGAATATATTCAAAATGTTACTTTAGAAAGTATTAATAACAATTCTAATGGAGGGAATGGCTATCAGGATTTTACAAGTTTATCTACAGATTTAAAGAAAGGTAGTGCTTATACAGTTACAGTTACGCCTAAATGGGTTGGAACTACATATAACGAAGGATATGCAGTTTGGATAGATTACAACCAAGATGCTGACTTTGAAGACCCAGGTGAACAAGTTTGGACTAAAAGTGCATCAAAAGATAGTCCTGTAAGCGGATCTTTTACCATCCCTACAACTGCAAAACTAGGAAAAACAAGAATGAGAATTGCTATGAGTTATAATGCTGTTCCAAACTCATGTGGTTCTTTTAATTATGGTGAAGCGGAAGATTATTCAGTTGTTTTAACAGAAGCTACCGTTGTAGATGTTTGTAATGGTATTGCTACTTATAATGCTTCTGTAAATTATCAAACTGGAGATAAAGTTATTTATTCTAATAGTTTATATGAGAGAACAGCTACAGGTTGGAAAAATATAGGAAGTTGTACTAGTAGTAAAATGGCAATTAAAAATTCAAACAAGTTTTTGGTGAATGATAAAGAGGTAATTTTATTTTCTCCTAACCCAGTAAAAGGAAATTCATTTAATGTGAAAATTTACAATGAATTATGGGAGTATAAAAAAGTGAAGATTTATAGCTCTAATGGAAGATTATTGAAAGAAATTAAAATGACTACTGAAGAAAGAGTAATAGATATTTCAGATTTAACTACCGGAATTTACTTTATAACTTTAGGAAAAACAGGTAAGAAGTACACGCAACAGTTTGTAAAAGAATGAGAAGGTGTAAATTTTAGAAATAAAAAAACCCAAGTTTTAAACTTGGGTTTTTCTTTTATTTATTTAAAGAAATTATTTTTTCCCTACTGAAGAAAAATCATCTTTAGTCTTTACTTCCCATTCAGAATTAGAAGTATCTGTACCTGCACTAGCAGCCCAGTTTGTACTTCCTTTAGTAACTGATGCTTTTCTAATTAAAGTATGATCTTTAGTAGCATTAGCAACACCAGCAACTTCCCAACCAGAACCAGGGTCGTTATCTGGGTCTCCAATAATATCAATTATTTCATATGTTCCAGAGCCATTGTTTTTTGCTAAAGCAATAGCATCATCACCGTTATGGTGAACTGGACTTTCATATGGTAATTTTAAATCTGCTTCATTTTGAATTTCAGCAACTGCTTGGTTAGTTGAAATAACATAAACTTCGCCAGCAGCTAAAGTTCCAGTTAAATCTAATTGTCTAGCAGCTTTCCATCCACCTCCGTTTGAAGAACCCCAAACTTGGTATTTCGATAAATCTACAGCAGCACCAGTACCATTATAAATCTCAACATATTTGTTGTTGCTTGAACCTTCAACATATTCAGAAAAGAATAAATCGTCTCCAGTACCAGTTCCTCCACCAGTATTTCCACAAGCATAGGCTTCAGTAAAGTTTACATCAGATGCATCTCTTAAATAAATTTGAGGTCCATTAAAATCAGACATAATACCAGTAAAAGAACCTTTTTTATCACTTACATTTGTTGTAGCAAATGCAGCATCAGTTCTAACATACGTAGTTAATTCATCTGTACAGTCTGAAGTTAAAAGATTAGAACCTGAATATGTTTTTGCGATATCTTTAAATTGAACACCTTCAATGGTTACTAACTTACTTTCGTAATTTCCTGTTAAAGCCTGAGTAAGAGTAATTACTTCTGGAGCTGGTAGCGTTCCAGTAGTTTTATTAGTAATATTTGAGTTAGATAAGTTTAATTGTAATAAACCATTGTACTCACTTAATTTTAAACCACCAACAGAGATTTCTACTTCATCTCCAATGTTTAAGTTATATGCCTCACTAAAACGTAAAGCGATAGCTGCTGTTCCGTCCTGAGCAAAAGCATTTCTATTTGAAATATTCTTTTTTGCAAGATCTGAAGTAATAACAACTTTTATTTTGAAGCTTTCAGTAATTGTAGTTTCGCTTCCTGTAAATAAAGCTTTAATATCTGCTAAAGATTTTGAAGTTGGGTTATTAAAACAACCATATTCTTGTGTGAAATCAACATCTTTAGGATCTCTAATAAATAATTGGTAATCACTACTGAATTTGTTTAAGATTGCAGTAATACTACCTTTTTTGTCAGGAATAGGTAAAGCTTTGAAATCAGAGAAACCACTAGTTCTCATGATTATAGACTCAAAAGTAGCACAGCTAGTAAAATCTCTATTTACAGAAAAAGTACTATTAGGGTCAGCATAAGTTAATCCTTTTTGCTTAGATTGTAAGTTATCAATCTTTACAAGTGTATTAATATGATTATCAGTGATTTCATTAATAGTTAAATTAGTTGGAACTAATTCAGCTATTTCAGAAGATCTATCTATATAATTTACAAAGTCAGTATCTTTAATTCTATCTGTACCTGTTCCAGCAGCATTTTTAACACCAATTTGGAAAGTAGTAAAGTATTTACTTAAAGCTAAACCATTAAGTTTAATGTAAACTTTTCTTCCAACATTATACATTGCGTTTAAGTTTGTAGCATCAATTCTAATTTCTAAACCAACAGTTGGGTTTTCAATTTTATCTTGAATAATCAAAGTTTTGTAGAAATTTCCAGCTCTATCATTAGAAATAACATACCCGTAAGTATTAATTTCTGTTTCTCCAGAAGTAGTTGTGTATTCATTAAAATCTAATACACCACCAGTATATAAGTCAGTTATTTCTTTTAACGACTTTAAGTTTGTGTATTGTTTATCTTCTCCAGCAGTAGGGATAACGAAATCACCATCCTTAACACATGATGAAAAAGAAATTGCAACAAATAAAATTGCAAATATTCTATATAAGGTTAAATTTTTCATTTTGTTATGTTGTTTTTATTAAAATCTATAATTTACATTTAAGAAGTAAGTTGTACCTCTACCAAACCAATATTTATTTCCAAAAGTTGGAGCACCATTAGCATTATCGTCTCTTAATTCACGATAATTAGCATTTCTTCCTTGTTCGAAACCACCAGTTTTATATTCTTCACCTAAAATGTTACTTACGCTAGCAAAAACACTGATGAATTTATTATTTCCAATTTTCCATGATTTACCTCCAATAGCATTTAATGTAAAGTAATCATCAAATCTCTCTTGAGTTAATAATTGTCTTGCTAATACAGGATCGTAATCAGCAAAAACTTGTCCATCTATATCATTAGAGAAGTTATCAGTTCTTCTAATAGGAGATACATCAACATATGCTCTATCAAAGTAGTTAGCAGTAACGCCTACAAACCAATAATCTGGGTCTCTATAATCAAAACCTAAAGAGTAAGCAGTTTGTGGTCCTGCTGCTATTTTATAATCTTTTAATAAAGCTTTTCTTTTATCAAAAGAAAAACTTGGATCGTCCGATTTAGCAATAATGTCAGGATTGTTGTTGTATGTATATTGTCCATAGTTTGCAGCACCTCTTAATTTAATAGTAGGAGTAACTTGAGCTTCTATACCGAATTCAACACCCATATGACGTTTGTTAATTCCAGTTAAAATTTCTTGAATAAATGCTGAAGAATCACCATTTAAACCATCAGCAAAGAAAAAAGAAATTTCAGTAGCATCTTTAATATCTGTGTAATACCCTGTTAATTTAGATGTGATGAATGGAGTTCTTAAAATATAAGAAGCATCAAAAGACATTATTTTTTCACTTTCTAAAGAGCTAACATCAGCTACTGTTTCGTTACTAATTCTTGAATTAGCAAAAGAATTTCTTATTGAAGGAGCTTTTGTAATATACCCCCCATTGAAATCTAATAAATGACGTCCAGAAATTTTATAAGTAACTCCTGCTTTAGCACCAAAGTTAAAGAAGTCTAATTTTTTAGATTTACCTAAAGAGTTTAAAGGACGGTAACCGTTTTGATATAGACCTTCTCTTTGGTGAGATGTATTATGAGCAGAACCTGCAACATAAAAATCTACTTTGTTATACTTAAACTGTAATTGAGCAAAACCACCATAAACTTGAGATTCTAAGTTATAGTTGTATTTAAAACGATCTCCTTTAGTAACGAATCTCTCAGGAGTTAGTATATTACTTTGCTGTTGGGCGAAACTATTACCAAAATTATTTACATCTTTATAAAAATTAGCTCCTAACATATCGATAATTGACGCAAAGTTTTCAGACTTTAATCTACGATATTCCAAATTAGCGTTTAAAGTAATATTGTCAGTTAATTCAGTATTAAGAATTGTATTAGCTGTAAATTGTTTATCATCATTTCTGTCTTCATATAAAACAAAACGAGCATCGTTTTTATCACCTTCATTACCAAAATATAAATCATCCCAATTGATTTGACCATTATTTTGGAAATTTGTTAAAGCTTTATAAGCTCCTTCAAAATCAGCTCCATTTGGATTAGATAAATAATAACTAGGTAATTTTCTATAGTAGGTAGGGTCTGGGTTATTTCCTCCATTAAAATCTAAACGGCTGTTACCTATTTCTCCAAATTGATATGCAACACCAGTATTTAAGGTAGTATTCTCACCTATGTTCCAGTAATGGTTTAACATAATTATTGGCTCATCAACTCTTTTAATACGAGAGTTTCTCAATTCACCAGCTTGGTATCCCCAGTATGAGTTGTATTTAATCCCTTTTATATCAAATACTTCTTGTGTGTTAGGAGCAGATTTACCTCTTCTATTTTGAGCTTGAATAACAGTTAAGTTTAAGCTATGGTTATCATTAATTTGCTTTTCAAGAGAAACGAAAATTGAATGAGCATTATATAAAGTACCATCAACAAACCCTTCTTCAGCATACCTTTTACTACCAGAAGCAGTAATAGCCCATCCGTTTTCTAATAAACCAGAAGCATAAGTTGCCATTAAACGATGTGAGTAACTTCTATTAGAAGAAGCATAAGAAATTCTTGCACCTTTTCTGTATTCAGAAGCTCTTGTGTTAATGTTTGTTGAACCTAATGCTCCACCAAAGGTATAATTAGAAGGTGTTAAACCTGTGCTAAACTCTTGATTACGTAAAACATCATTTAAACCACCCCAGTTACTCCATTGTGGACGACCGTTGTATAGTTTGTTCATTTCAATACCATTGATAAGAACTTTACCGTTTTCAGAATCTAAACCTTTAATTCTGTAAAAAGATGAACTCCACTCAAAAGCTGCTGTACGTAAATATACATCTCTTGAAGATTGTAATAGCCCAGAAATATTATCTGCCGAGCTAGAATCATCATTTAATTCATCATCAGTAATAGTAATGGTGCTTAAATCTTGATCTTCTGATATATCTTCATACATCATAACAGTACCTAAATCAATTACCTTTCCAGATAATCTAACAGGGAAGTTTTGGGTTTCAAACCCATTAAAAGATACAACTACAATTTGTTGTCCATCTGGTAAACCATTCAATGTAAAAGCTCCATTAGCATCAGTAGTAGTACTAATGTTAGTTTCTTTTACATTTATAGAAACACCTTGTAGAGGTTTTTCGGAATCATTGTTTATTACGATTCCTTTTACAATGTTCTGCGCATTCATAGTTAAAAAACTAGAGAGGACTAATAACATTGTTACCGTAAAATTTCTCATAAATGTTTGTTTATAAAATATTTAAATATGTTAACCCCTTTTATAACACTATTCAATAAAAGGGACGCAAAATTAACAAATTTAAGATAACGTTAATGTTAAGTTAACATTATTAAATTTATTATTATTCTATAAAAACCTTATTGGCTTAAAATTTGTATTATTTTTGCCGCGTAAATTTTATAAAATGAGAAAAATAATATCAGTTTTAGTTATATTCCTTATAACATTTTCATCTTTTGCCCAACAAAGTCAAAAGAAATACAAAATCAGAACAGTCGGGTTTTATAATCTTGAAAACCTTTTCGATACTGTTAATGATCTTGAAAAGAATGATGAAGCTAGTCCAATGATGGAGCTCAATGGTAATAGAGAGGCCGTTTATAAAGATAAATTAGAAAAACTTTCTGATGTTATTAATCAATTAGGAGCGGAAAAGGCAAAAACAAGTCCTACACTTTTAGGAGTTGCAGAGGTAGAAAATAAAAAAGTATTAGAAGATTTAATAAAGACTGAAAAACTAAAGAAAAAAAATTACGGAATTATTCATTTCGATTCACCTGATAAACGTGGAATAGATGTAGCTTTATTATATCAAAAGCGTTATTTTAAACCTATCCATTTTGAGGCATTTAATCCTAATATTTATGCTAATAATAGAAAAGTTTATACTAGAGATATTCTTTTAGTTTCTGGATATTTAGATGATGAACTAGTACATGTAATAGTAAATCACTGGCCATCTAGAAGTGGTGGTGAAGCTAAGAGTAGACCATTACGTGAAAAAGCAGCTTATAAAGTAACTCAGGTAATTGAAAAAATAAAAAAGAATGATCCTAAAGCAAAGATAATAGTTATGGGAGATTTTAATGATGATCCGATAAATTCTAGTTTTAAAACGGTTCTAAAAACAAAAACTAAAAAGAAAAATGTAAAGAAAGGTGATCTTTATAATCCTTATGAAGACATGTTTCGTCGTGGATTTAACACATTAGCATATAGAGATAATATCAATTTATTTGATCAAATTTTAATAACTTCTCCATTGTTAGATAAAGGAAAAAAAGATTTTTCTTCTTTTAAAATGTTTAAATCAGGAATTTTTAATAAACGCTTTTTAACGAGAAAAAAAGGACGTTATAAAGGATATCCAAAAAGAAGTTTTGCAAATGGAAAATATACTGGAGGGTACAGTGATCATTTTCCGGTTTATATGTATTTGATTAAAGAAAAATAAAATTAAAAGAGCTTGCAAATTTGCAAGCTCTTTTAATTTTTACATATATCAATTAAGTAGTTATTTAAGCGAAGTTGAAAAAGCGTACCTTTTAGTAAATCATCAATTTGTCCAAGTTCAACTTGTGAAACAGCCATGCTTACTTTTTCTGAAGGAGTTTGTAATAATATAGATTTACAATTCTCTCCTTTAATGCAAGTAGCGCAATTTTTTTGTAGCTTAGAATCTGTTACTTTTTCTAAAAAGGCTTCAATTTCATTTTCGGTTAAATGAAAACCAGTATCATTAAATATTATTTGAGTTAGATTAGAATTTGTTTCTTTCCAACGAAATGAAATGCCAATTTTATTGTCGTATATTTTTACAATGTTTTCCATATTAAAACTTATTATGGAAACAAATATATAATTTATTTAGATTTAATCTAAATAAATTTATTTTAAATCTTTTAGAACTAATTGAATTGATGTGTAATTGTTCCAGGTGTTTTCATCTAGTGTATAAGTAATGTCAAAATCGTTTTGAATAGAGGCTATTTTTTTGCCTAAGTTAAAACCAATAGCATTGTATGTTTTTTTATCAGAGCCATAAATTATATTCAATTTTAAATGATCTTTATCTGCTCCTACTTGTTTTCCGTATCCATTGTCTCGAACTGAAGATGTCGAAAAAACTGGTTTCATATTTAAGGGGCCAAAAGGAGCCATTTGTTGAATGATTCGATAAAATTTTGGAGTAATTTCAGATAAATCTATTTCTGCGTCAATAGTAATTTCTGGAGTTAATAAATTTTTGTCAATGGTTTTAGAAACTACTTCTTCAAATTTAGCTTTAAAGTTTTCATATTGTTCTGGAAGTAAGGTTAAACCTGCAGCATATTTATGACCACCAAATTGTTCAATGAATTCTGAACATTGTTCTAGAGCATTATAAACGTCAAAACCTTTAACTGAACGTGCAGAAGCTGCTAGTTTCTCACCACTTTTGGTAAATACTAAAGTGGGTCTATAGTAGGTTTCAATTAGTCGAGAAGCTACAATACCAATTACTCCTTTATGCCATGTTTCGTTAAAAACTACGGTTGTGAAATTTTCTTCTTCATTGTTGTTTTCAATTTGAATTAAAGCCTCCTGTGTAATTTTTTTATCCAAATCTTTTCTATCGGAATTAAACTTTTCAATAGCTGAAGCAAATTCAATTGCAGAGTCAAGATTCATTTCAGTAAGTAATTCAACAGCATAATTACCATGCTTCATCCTACCAGCTGCATTTATTCTTGGAGCAATAATAAAAACAACATCAGTAATTGTTAGTTCTTGCTTTTGAGTTTGTTGAATAATTGCTTTAATTCCATTTCTAGGTTGAGAATTTATAACTTGTAATCCAAAATAAGTTAAGGTTCTGTTTTCTCCAGTCATAGGAACAATGTCGGCCGCAATAGCAGTAGCAACTAAATCTAAATAAGGAATTAAATCTTCAATAGTTTGTCCTCTTTTGGAAGCTAATGCTTGAATTAATTTAAAACCAACACCACAACCACATAATTCATTATAAGGATAATTGCAATCTACTTGTTTTGGGTTTAAAATAGCTATAGCTTTAGGGATTTTATTTCCTGGTTTGTGATGATCACATATAATAAAATCTATATTTTTATTAGTAGCGTAGTCAACTTTGTCAATTGCTTTAATTCCACAATCTAAAGCAATAATTAAAGAAAAATCATTGTCTTCAGCAAAATCAATACCATCATAAGAAACTCCATACCCTTCTTTATACCTATCTGGAATATAAGTTGAAATATTAGGGTGAATAGTTTTTAGATAAGATGACATTAAGGAAACTGCTGTAGTTCCATCAACATCATAATCGCCATAAACTAATATGTTTTCATTTTTACTAATGGCTTTCTCAATTCGTTGAACAGCAATGCTCATGTCCTTCATTAAAAAAGGATCATGGAGGTCATTGAGCGTTGGGCGGAAAAATAACTTAGCCTTATCAAAGGTGTCGATATTACGTTGAGCCAAAATTTTAGCCAATACTTTATTTACACCAAGTTCTTTAGCTAGTTGATTTGTTTTTTCAGAATTAGGTTCTGGTTTTAATTTCCAACGCATAGCAATTTGTTGATTTTTTATTGGTTATGAAAATGAGTAGCTGTTTTTACTTTAGCAAATTTTCTAAACATTTCCATTACACCACAATATTTATCTATAGATAATGTAACGGCTTTGTTGATTTTATCTTCATCTAAATTCTCTCCATAAAAATGATAATCTACAGAAACTTTATCATAATATTTAGGGTGTTCTTCTGTTAATTCACCAGTTACTTCCATTTTAAAGTCGGTTATAGAAGTTCTCATTTTTTTTAATAAAGAAACTACGTCTAAACCAGAACAACCAGCTAATGATGATAGCATCATTGCTTTTGGACCCAAACCAGAATTGTTTCCTCCATTTTCTTCTGAAGTATCAATTAAAACTTTATGACCGCTTGGATTGTCAGTTTCAAATTGCATATTTTCTTTCCAAACTGTTGTGACTGTATGTGATGCCATAATTTGATTATTTTTTTGTTTCTTGCGTAAGTTGTTTTGTGTATTAATCGACTTATATAGCCGAATTATAACACAAACGTAGTGCAAAAAGTTATTAATAAAAACAAAAATAAAAATATATGCCACTAGTAACACCATTATCAGCAGAACATGACATCGAAACAAAAGAATTAGCTGAGTTTTTTAATGAAACTTTAGGTTTTTGTCCAAATTCGGTTTTAACAATGCAACGTAGGCCAGCCATTTCAAAAGCATTTATTAATTTGAATAAAGCGGTTATGGCTAATGAAGGAAAAGTAACTTCAGCTTTAAAAAGAATGATCGCTTGGGTTTCAAGTAATGCTACTGGATGTAGATATTGTCAAGCACATGCAATTCGTGCAGCTGAGCGTTATGGAGCTGAACAAGAACAATTAGATAATATTTGGGAGTATAAGACGCATCCAGCATTTTCTGATGCTGAAAGAGCTGCATTAGATTTTTCTTTGGCAGCATCTTTGGTCCCAAATATGGTTGATGAAAAAATAAAAACTGAATTGTATAAGTATTGGGATGAAGGAGAAATAGTGGAAATGTTAGGTGTTATTTCTTTATTTGGATATTTAAATCGATGGAACGATTCTATGGGAACTTCTATTGAAGGAGGTGCTGTAGAAAGTGGAGAGCAGTATTTAGGAAAACACGGTTGGGAAAAAGGTAAACATATTTAAACTATACTTGACTTAACTTTAAAAAATACGTACATTAGAGCAAAACAAAAGTCTTCTCTCTGGAAAGAGAAGACTTTCTTTTTACTTAAATAGATGTTCCCCCCTGATCACCTAGCATAAGCTTGTTAAACAAATTAATAAGTTTTTATGTAAAGTGTGGTTGTGAAAAATGCAAAAGAAAAATTTTCTTTTTGCGGTTTTTAAGAAAAATCTATTGAGTAAAAAGTATGAGTGTAGAAAAAGATAAACTTTTCAATCTTATAAAGGAAAAGTTACCAAATAATGTTTTGTTCACCGAAGAAATAGCTGATGTTCTTGATATTAGTTACGATGCAGCCTATAGGCGAATAAACGGAAAAACATCCTTGTCGTTTAAAGACGCGCTAGAGCTGGCCAAATATTATGAAATTTCATTAAATGAATTATATGATTTAAGTAGCCCTTTATCTAAAAGTATTATTAAAAATAATTATGTTAATACTTATGATGGTGTAAATGATTTTTATAAAGATGTAGCTTTTTATGTAGCGTCTTACGCCTCAGATAAAAATTCTAGAGTCTTTTACACGGCTAAAAACATCCCTATTTATCATATTCCTGTAGATACATTATATAGTAAATTTAGGGTTTATGTTTATTTGAACTTTTTATCTAAAAAAGATGAAAGTAAAATAGAAACATTTAGTGAATTTATTGAAAAACAATTTTTTTCAAATGACTCTAAGCGTTTTAGAGAAATGTTTAAAGAAGTTTCTGTTACTGATGTTTGGAGCGATACTACAATTAATAGTTGTTTGCATACAATATATTATTTTTATAAAACAAAGCTAATAACTAGAGGTGAAGCTTTGCAATTATGTGATGAAATATTACTGCTAATAGAAGGGATTGAAGAAAAAGCAAAAACTAAAATTTGGAATTCAAAAAAAGATTTAAAGTATGAGTTGTATTATAATAAGCTAGTTAATATCAATCATGTTTTGTTTTTAAAATCAGATGCTAAAAAAGGATTATTAGTTCCTTATACCTCTCTTTCTTACATGAGAATTGAAGATAAGATAATTTGTGATGAAGTGGATGTGTATTTTCAAAAGCAATTACAGTTTTCGCAAAAGATATCCGGAAGTGCAGAAGTAGAAAGGAGGATGTTTTTTACGTTAATGTATGAGAAAATAGAACAATTAAAACATCAGATAAACTCAAGAGCATTAATGTCATTTATATAACAAAAGCACCTGTAAATAATTCCAGATGCTTTTGTTTTCTTAAGAATTTTTGCTTATTTATTTTTTAACAAATCTCTAATTTGTGCTAATAACTCTTCTTGACTTGGTCCTTTTGAAGCTTCAGGAGCAGGCTCTTCTTTTTTCTTTAATTTATTAACTGCTTTAATAATCATAAACATTACAAAAGCAACAATAATAAAGTCTATTAAGTTTGTTAAGAAATTACCATAAAGTACAGCTACTTCTCCGGTTATTTTTCCAGCTTCGTCAGCAACGCCATCTTTTAAAACGTATTTTAAATCTTTAAAATCGGCATTAAATAATAATCCAATTAGTGGAGATACAATTCCTCCTGTAAAAGAAGCTACAACTTTATTAAAAGCTGCACCCATAACAAAACCTACTGCAATGTCAACTAAGTTGCCTTTCATTGCAAAGTCCTTAAACTCTTTAAGCATTCCCATGTGTTTTTTTGTTTTTATAGTTAATTGACTTGTAAAATAAAAAAAAATTAATTCTTAACCAATCTTTTTACACGTTGAGATATGGCAGTTAATATTTCATAAGGTATTGTTTCACACTTATGTGCAATATATTCTACATGTTTTTGGAGATTGAAAATAATAACTTCATCACCTTCTTTACATTCAATTTTTGTAACATCAACCATAATCATATCCATACAAACATTTCCTATGATTGGTGCAGGTTGATTATTAATAAATACAAAACCTTCTTTATTTCCTAATTTTCTCGAAATACCATCGGCATGTCCAATTGGAATAGTTGCACTTCGAGTAGGTTGGTTAGCAACAAAAGCTCTATTATATCCAACTGTTTCACCAGGTTGAATTAAATGTATTTGCGAAATGATTGATTTTAAAGTATGTGTGTTCCTTAATTGATTAGTTTCTTCTTCGTTGTTGCCAAAACCGTATAATCCAATTCCAATACGAACCATATCAAATTGTGCTTGAGGGTAATTTACAACACCAGATGTATTTAAAATATGAATCATGGGCTCATATCCTAAATGCTCATAAATTTGCTTTACTATATATGCAAAGTTATTAATTTGTTCAACCGTAAAATTTTGTTCATTAACATCATCACTAGCTGCTAGATGTGAAAATATTGACTCAACTTTTATGTTGTTAGATTTTTTTAATTCAGTAATAATAGTTGGCACATCTGTATGCCAAAAACCTAATCTATTTAAACCAGTATTAAATTTTATATGAACAGGGTAGTTCATTAAAGGTTCTTCGTCAGCTAATTTAAGAAATGCATCAAGTATTTTAAAATTATATAGGTTAGGTTCTAACCTATACTTGGCAATTTCTTTAAGGTTTTGAATTTGGGGATGTAAAACTAAAATAGGAGTTTTAATTCCTGCTTCACGTAAAATTACACCTTCATTTGAGTAGGCTACCGCAAAATAATCTACTTTATCTTCTAATAATTTAGCTATTTCTTTAGATTCACTACCATAACCAAAAGCTTTAACCACAGCTAAAATTTTAGTTGTAGGACTTAATTTTTGCTTAAAATAGGCAAGATTATGTTGTAGAGATGCTGCATCAATTTCTAAAACGGTAACATGATTATTCATCTGATAAATTTTCTTTCTTATTGTTTTGGTCTCGTATAGCTTTATAATATGCAGCTCTACTTAGTGGTTCGTACTCTTGTGTTTCTCCTAAGAGAACAAGATCATCACTTAATGCTTTTCTATAGCTATAATGAGCTAAGTTACCAGTATGAGTGCAAACAGCGTGCACTTTAGTTACGTATTCAGCAGTAGCCATAAGTGCAGGCATAGGTCCAAAAGGTTTTCCTTTAAAGTCCATATCTAAACCAGCTACTATAACTCGAATTCCTCTATTTGCTAAATCATTACAAACAGTAACGATTTCGTCATCAAAAAACTGAGCTTCGTCAATACCAACAACATCAACATCGTTTGCTAATAAACGAATATTAGAAGATGCTGGAACAGGCGTAGAACGAATTCTGTTTGAATTATGAGACACTACTTCTTCATCGTCATAACGAGTGTCGACTGCGGGTTTAAATATTTCTACACGTTGTTTTGCAAACTGTGCACGTTTTAATCTGCGTATTAATTCTTCGGTTTTACCCGAAAACATTGAGCCACAAATTACCTCAATCCAACCAAATTGTTCTGTATGATTTACCGTATTTTCAAGAAACATTTTGTAATTTTAAGCTCTAATTATTGATTTTTGTGTTACTTTCGAACAAGGAACAAATTTATTAAAATTTAAAAGCAAAAATCAAAATCAAAGAACAACTTATGCACAAAAAGCTCGCATCAGATTTAACCAGTTTAGCACACAGTATTTTACAAATGAAAAATAAAGAAAATGTGTTTGAGTTAAAGCAAAAAGCACATGAGATTTATGAGAAACTTTCGGTTTTAGCATATGTAGAAGAGTATATAAATCATACACCTAATCCATCAAAAACAAAAGAAGAGTTACTTGAAGAGATTTCTTTAGTAGAAAAAGAAGAAGTAAAAGAAAGTAAAAACATAGAGGAGCCTTTAGCAGAAGAAAGTAGAATTGTTCATCAATTAGAAGAAGAATTAGAAGATGAGCTAGAGCAGGAAGCTGATGAAATTGCGCAAAAAATTATTGATGATATAATTGATGAAAAAGAGATAGAAGAAATTATTGAACAGCCTTTTGATGAAATTGAAAATTTATTATTTAATAAAGAAGATGACGTTAAAAATGATGTAACAGATGTAGGGGAGATAAAAACACCAACTTTAGAAGATGAATTAAAAGACACTATTTCTGTAGATGTAATGGCAGATTTATTTGAAAAAGTAGATCATAAAAAATCGCTAAATGATCATTTACAAAATGCAATTCAAATTGGATTAAATGACAGGATAGCTTTTGTAAAACACCTTTTTGATGGGAATCAGAACGATTTTAATAGAGTAGTCTCTCAATTGAATACATTCAAAACAGAAAAAGAAGCAAAAAAATTTATCAGTAAAATGATTAAGCCAGATTATAATTGGTCAGATAAAGAGGAGTATGAAACAAGACTATTTGAAATTATTGAAAGAAGATTTGTTTAAATGGGTTCTGATTTAATAATTGTACATACTCATTTTCATAAAAGAAGAACAGGAGTTACAAGAAGTGTTGAAAATGTAATTCCTGATTTAAAAAAAATATGTAAAACATATTTATACGGTTATGGAATAGATGGAGAGAAAATAACAACGAAAGAATTGAAAAAGTTGTTGTTTTCAAATAAAAAAGTTGTTGTTCATTGTCATAGAAATAATGAAGTATTAAAAATGTTTTGGTACCGGTTTTTAGGAGCTGAATTTAAATTAGTTTTAACTAGACATGCCGAAACTAATCCGTCAAGTTTAACGAGGCTTTTATTAAGAAAGTCTGATGCTGTTGTTACATTAACTACATCAATGCATGAGAAACTTGGTGTAAAGAATACAAAGGTTTCCCATGGAGTAAATACAGATGTTTTTATTTCTGAAGAAAAAGAAGGTTTACCAAATGTTTTACAAGGAAATATAATTCTTTGTGCAGGAAGAGTTAGGGAAGCTAAAGGACAAAAGGTTTTATTGGAGGCATTAACAAAAGAGCTTAAAAATCATAAGGATTGGGCAGTGGTTATTGTAGGGAAGGTAGATAAACCAGAGTTTTTAGTTGAGTTAAAAGAGCTTGTTCGTAGGAGTAATACAGGAAGTCAAGTGTACTTTATTAATGAAACAACAGATATTGTAACTTATTATCAATCTTCAAAAATAGCCATAGTGCCATCTTTTTCAGAAGGTTTTTCATTAGTATGTGCTGAAGCGATGTCTTGTGGGAATACAACCATTGCAACAAAGAATGTGGGAGTACATTCTGAATTAATAACTCATGGGAAATCTGGTTATTTATTTGAAGCAGGTAATACAGAGGAGTTGAGGGATTTGGTAGTGAAACTTATAAAAAATGAGCTTTCATTTATAGGAGAGAAAGGGAGAAAGGAAATAGAGAATAATTGGAGCGCTAAAAAAGAGGCTAAAGGTTTAGCGAATTTATATAAACAATTATATTTTTAAAAAAAAGCACAAGGATAATCAAGTGCTTTTATTTTTTATATTTTAAAAGTAAGCATAGGTTTAATGGAGTTTTTAGATAGGTTTTTTGTAATGCTTCCATTAAAAATATGAGATAAACCACTTCTTCCATGTGTAGCAAGTGCTATAATGTCAGCATTTTTTTCATTAGAGAAATTTAAAATGCCATTCTCAACAGAAGAATCATTGTAAATATTAATAGAATAGTCTGAAATATTATGTTTATCAGCGAAGTCTTTTATTTTTTGTTTGGATAGTTGAGTGTTTTCAAATTTTTGAGGAGTATTAATTTTTAATAAATGAATTTTGCTTTTAAAATTACTGGCAAAATCTAAAAATTTTTCAAAAGCTTGGTTTTTACTAGGTTTAAAACTAGATGCAAATACTAAATTTTTAGGTTTGAAATTTTCGCCATTTTTTTTAGTCACTAACACTGGTATTTCAGAATTTCTTACAACTTTTTCTGTATTAGATCCAATTAACATTTCCTCTAAATCAGTATGGCCTTTTGTACCCATTGTAATTAAATCAGCGCTAATTTTTTTAGAATAATCGCGAATACCTTCATATGGGTTTTGAAAACGAATTGCATGTTTAACGTTTTCATTTTTAGGAAAAAACTGTTTCTTATAATTGATTAATTTATCACGTACTTTTCTAATATAGAGCATGCTCTCAGGTATGCTAAAATTGCTTCCACTACCCATGTCTATAATGCCAGTAGGTAATTCCACCATGTGAAGTAAGTGAACCTCACTTTCGGATTTTTTTGAGATGCTTGAAGCTAATTTTAATGCATGTTCAGAGGGTATAGAGAAATCAGTAGGAACTAATATTTTTTTCATAATAAAAAATTTAAGGTGGATATTGTTTTAAATTTACGAAAAACATTTTAAATCAGAAAGGTGAATGACACTTGTGTGTTAATGAATAACTTACTATCTTTGCAGCGAATTTATTAATTAGATGGATGAAGGGGACGTAAGTCCCCTCTTTTTATACCTTAGGATGAATCAAGAAAAAGTAAGAGAATTATTACAAGAAGCTTTGCAAGAAAACGAATCGTTGTATTTGATAGATTTGCAGTTTTTAGCTAATAGTAAAATTAAAGTAATTGTTGATGGAGATTCAGGAGTTCAATTAAATGAATGTGTTCGGATTAGTAGAAAAATAGAACATAATTTAGATAGAGAAGAAGAAGATTTTTCATTAGAAGTTACTACTCCAGACATTTCTCATCCGCTTATGGTAAAACGCCAATATGTAAAGAATGTTAATAGAATTCTAAAGGTTAAAACTGAAATAGAAGAGATTGAAGGTACATTAACTGAAGTAACGGATGAAAATATTACGTTACATTGGAAAGCAAGAGAGCCTAAGCCAATAGGTAAAGGAAAACATACAGTAGAGAAAACAGTAACACTAGTGTATGAAGATATTAAAGAAGCAAAAGTGAAGATCATATTTTAATAAGAGAATGAAATGGAAAATATTGCATTAATAGAGTCATTTTCAGAGTTTAAAGACAATAAAAGTATAGACAGGGTAACACTAATGTCTATATTAGAAGAAGTATTTCGTGCTGCACTAAAACGTAGGTTTGGTTCAGATGAAAACTTTGATATTATTATAAATCCTGATAAGGGAGATTTAGAAATTTGGAGAAATCGTGTGGTGGTAGCTGATGGATTTTCTGAAGACGATAATGAGGAAATTGAACTTGCAGAAGCAAGAAGAATTGAGCCAGATTTTGAAATAGGAGAAGATGTTTCTGAAGAAGTGAAGTTAATTGATTTAGGAAGACGAGCAATTTTAGCATTACGTCAAAACCTAATATCAAAAATTCACGAACATGATAGCACAAATATCTTCAAGCAATTTAAAGAATTAGAAGGAGAGATTTATAGTGCAGAAGTACATCATATTCGTCACAATGCAGTGATTTTATTAGATGATGAAGGAAATGAAATTGTTTTACCAAAGAGTGAACAAATTCGTTCAGATTTTTTTAGAAAAGGAGATGCCGTTCGTGGAGTAATAAAATCAGTAGAATTAAGAGGTAACAAACCTGCTATTATATTATCAAGAACATCACCAGCTTTCCTAGTAAAGTTATTCGAACAAGAAATTCCAGAAGTTTTTGACGGATTAATTACTATAGAAGGAGTAGCTAGAATCCCTGGAGATAAAGCTAAAATAGCTGTAGATTCTTATGATGATAGAATCGATCCAGTAGGAGCTTGTGTTGGAGTAAAGGGATCTCGTATTCACGGTATAGTTCGTGAACTTGGAAATGAGAATATTGATGTAATAAATTACACTAAAAATGAGCAGTTATTTGTTGCTAGAGCATTAAGTCCAGCAAAAGTAACTTCTGTTGATATTAAGCCTTACGAAGAGGAAAAGAATGGTAAAAAAGGACGTGTAAACGTTTTATTAAAACCAGAAGAAGTATCAAAAGCAATTGGACGTTCAGGAGTTAATATTCGTTTAGCAAGTGAATTAACAGGGTATGAAATTGATGTTCAACGTGAAGGACTTGAAGAAGAGGATGTAGAGTTAACAGAGTTTTCAGATGAAATTGAAGCTTGGGTAATTGCTGAATTCAAAAAAATAGGTTTAGAAACGGCTAAGAGTGTACTAGAAAAAGACGTGTCGATGTTAGTTCAAAGAACTGATTTAGAAGAAGAGACGATTTTAGAAGTTCAACGAATTTTGAAAGAAGAATTCGAAGATTAAATAAATATATGGAAGTCAGTCTCCAGCGAAATTGATGAAAATCAATACAAAATCTGGCAAATAGAGAAAAAGAACATAACTATACTTATAGTATAAAGTGTGTTTTTTGAATATAAAGTATAAAATAATTTATGGCTGAAGGCAACAAATTAAGACTCAATAAAGTATTAAGAGAATTAAACATTTCTTTAGATAGAGCAGTAGAACACTTGGCTAAAAATGGTCACGATATAGAAGCGCGTCCTACTACAAAAATTTCTGATAAGGAGTATCAAATATTATTTGATGGATTTCAAACAGATAAATCAAAGAAAGTAGCCTCTAAAGAAGTAAGCGAAGAAAAGCGTAAAGAAAAAGAGGAAATTCGTCAGCAATTAGAAGTAGAGCAAGAGAAGAAAAGATTAGAAGACGAAGCTAAAAGACAAGAAGTTTTAAAGGCCAAAGCTAAAAAATTAGAACTTAAAACTGTTGGGAAGATTGATGTAAAGACCGGGAAAGCAGTTGAAGATAAAAAAGAAGAACCTAAAAAGGTTGAAAAACCAAAAGAGGTAAAAGAGGTAAAAGAAGAACCTAAAAAGGAAGCTCCTGTTCAAGAAACCCCAAAAGTTGAAAAGCCAGCTGTTAAGGTAGAAGAAAAGAAAGAGGAACCTGTAAAGGTTGAAAAACCTAAGATAGTGAAACCTGAAGTAGTAAAAACTGAAGCACCTAAAAAAGTCGAATTGAAAGAGACTAAAAAGAAGGTAGTGGAAACGAAAAAAGAGGAGGTAAAAGCAGAAAAACCTGTTGAAGTTACACCTGAAAATGCTGAGAAAATTAAAACTCAGTATAAAAAACTTGATGGTCCTAAAATTACAGGTCAGAAAATTGATTTAAAACAATTTGAAAGACCTAAAAAGAAGAAGCCAGAAGCTAAAACTGATGGGGACAAGAAGAAGCGTAAAAGAATTAGTAAACCTGGAGCACCAGGAACTGGTAATGCTTCAAAACCAGGACAAAATAGAGGAGGGCCAAACCGTGGAGGAGGAAACCGAGGTGGAAATCGTCCAGGATTTAGAGGTAGAGGGGCGCAAAGACCAGCTATTAAGAAAGAAGAACCAACAGAAGCAGAAGTACAAAAACAAGTGCGTGAAACTTTAGAAAGACTTCAAGGTAAATCTAAAAAAGGAAAAGGAGCTAAGTACCGTAGAAATAAAAGAGATGCTCACCGTGAACAATCTGAAGCAGATTTACAAGCAGCACAAGCAGAAAGTAAAATTTTAAAAGTAACAGAATTTGTTACTGTAAGTGAGGTTGCTACGATGATGGATGTTCCTGTAACTAACATTATTTCTTCATGTATGATGTTAGGAATGATGGTAACAATGAATCAGCGTTTAGATGCTGAAACATTATCTATAGTTGCAGAAGAATTTAATTATACAGTAGAATTTGTTGGAGCTGAAGTAGAGGAATCTATTGAAGAAGTTGAAGATAAACCAGAAGATTTAGAAACTCGTGCACCTATTATTACAGTAATGGGTCACGTAGATCACGGTAAAACATCGTTATTAGATTATATTCGTAAAGCGAATGTAATTGAAGGAGAATCTGGAGGGATTACACAACATATTGGTGCTTATGCAGTAAAAGTTGGAGACCAAAAAATAGCATTCTTAGATACACCAGGTCACGAGGCCTTTACAGCGATGCGTGCACGTGGAGCTCAAGTAACAGATTTAGTAATTATTGTAGTGGCTGCTGATGATGATGTAATGCCACAAACAAAAGAGGCAATATCTCACGCACAAGCTGCAGGAGTTCCAATTATATTTGCAATCAACAAGATTGATAAACCAAATGCAAATCCAGATAATATTAAAACACAACTTTCTGCTATGAATTTATTAGTAGAAGATTGGGGGGGGAATATTCAATCTCAAGAAATATCTGCTAAAACAGGTCAGGGAGTTGAAGATTTACTTGAAAAAGTATTATTAGAAGCAGAGGTGTTAGAATTAAAAGCTAACCCAGATAAAAATGCAACAGGAGCTGTAGTAGAAGCTTTATTAGATAAAGGTAGAGGATATGTATCAACTATTTTAGTACAAGCAGGTACTTTAAAAATTGGAGACTATATTTTAGCAGGAAAACATAGTGGTAAAGTAAGAGCTATGTTTGATGATAAAGGAGCAAAAGTTTTAGCAGCAGGACCTTCTACGCCAGTATCAATTTTAGGTTTAGACGGTGCACCACAAGCTGGTGACAAGTTTAATGTATTTGAAGATGAGCGTGAAGCGAAGCAAATTGCAGCAAAACGTTCTCAATTACAACGTGAGCAATCCGTAAGAACGCAAAAAACATTAACATTAGCAGAAATTGGTCGTCGTATTGCGTTAGGAGATTTCAAAGAGCTAAACATTATCTTAAAAGGAGATGTAGATGGTTCAGTAGAAGCCTTAACAGATTCATTCCAAAAATTATCTACAGAAGAGATTCAAGTAAATATTTTACATAAAGGAGTTGGAGCAATTACAGAATCGGATGTATTATTAGCAACTGCTTCAGATGCAATTATTGTAGGATTTAATGTACGTCCACAAGGAAATGCACGTGTGGTAGCAGATAGAGAAGAAGTTGATATCAGAACATACTCAATTATCTATGATGCGATCAACGACTTAAAAGATGCAATGGAAGGAATGTTATCTCCTGAAATGAAAGAAGAAGTTCTTGGTAATGTTGAAATTAGAGAGGTTTATAAAATTTCTAAAGTTGGTAATATTGCAGGATGTATGGTAATGAATGGTAAGATTACCAGAGATGCTAAAATTCGTATTATTAGAGATGGAATTGTTGTTCACGATGGTTTACTAACTTCATTAAAACGTTTTAAAGACGATGTGAAAGAAGTAACAAAAGGATATGATTGTGGTCTTCAAATAAAAGGATATAACGATATTAAAGAAGGTGATAGTATAGAAGCTTATACTGAAATAGCAGTTAAGAAAAAGCTTAAATAAATTTTCTTAAATTTTATAAAAAAGACGTCTTAATATTTAAGACGTCTTTTTTTGTTTATAAAAATTTATTTTTATAATTGATCTTTTTATGGATTTCACCTTTATTTTTTATTCTTTGTTTCTTTATCAAATATAGGCTTAGTAAGTGATGAATAAAAGGATTTCTGTATTGTTATATTTGTTTTTTTGGTTAAAAAAAATATCTATATATTTGAAATCGTTAATAAACCCTTCAAGTTATTATTAATGTGATAAAATTTTAACATGTTTTAGTATTTAACTTGTTTAGGTTTTTTAATAAAACCAATGTCGTTTATAAAACGATTTATTACTTAACTAAATTTTAAAATTTTCACAACATGAAAAGAATTTTTCTAACAATGGCAATCGCTGCTGGATTATTAGTAGGCTGTCAAACAAATGAACAAAATCCAAACTTAGAACCTGGGCTTGAATCGTCAGCAGATTTAGCAGCTTTACCAAGAGCAGAAAAGCAATGTTTTGCTAATGATGTATTGAATGCAAATATGGCTAAAGATTCAGGATTAAAGGATAGAATGGATGAAATAGAGTCTTTTACTGCAAATTACGTGGCAAAAGTTGAAAAAGGAGAGTTACAATCTAGATTAGTAAATGGTAAAATTCAAATACCAGTTGTATTTCACGTTATCTATAAAAGGTCTAGCGAGAATGTGTCATTATCAAACTTACAAGGTCAGATTGATGCAATGAATGAAGATTTTAACTTACAAAATCCAAATAGAGGAGCTATGCCAGCTGAATTTGCAGGTGTTGAAGCTAATGTAGATATTGATTTTGTTATCGAAGATGTAATTAGAGTTCAAAACAAAAAGAAAAGAAGTTGGAGACCAAATGATGATATGAAATTTTCTTCAAAAGGAGGAAGTGATGTAGTTAACCCGCAAGAATTTTTAAATATTTGGGTTGTTAATTACATGCCATACCAAGGAGGTCAAATTTTAGGATACGCGCAATTCCCTGGAGGTAGTTGGTCTACCGATGGTGTTGTTATGGCTGCTCCATTTGTTGGTGCAAACCAAAGAACTGCTACTCACGAAGTAGGACACTGGTTAAACTTACGTCACATTTGGGGTGATGGTGGATGTGGAGCTAGCGATTTTGTTGCTGATACTCCAGATGCAGATGGAAATAGTAGAGGATGTCCATCTTATCCAACAATTGAATGTGGAAGTGCTAATATGACAATGAATTTTATGGATTATTCTGATGATAGCTGTATGTATATGTTTACTGATGGTCAAAAGACAAGAATGGATGCTGTTTTTGCTCCTGGAGGTTTTAGAGCAACTATGGCAGATTAATTTGAATACATAGAAAATTTATATATTAAGACGTTTTTTAATTAAAAAGCGTCTTTTTTATATTTATAAAGCATAAAAAATTTAAAAATGAAATATTCTAAAATAGTAGTTATGTTTTTTATTTTATTAATAACGAGTTGCTCAGCTCAAAATTTTAGTGAAATAAACTATAAAGCACATACAAGAGGTAGTGCTGTTGAAATTGTAGTTAAAAACAATACGATTAAATATCGGACAAACAATAATAAAAAGGAATTTAAGCTAGCTAAAGAAGAAATTAAACATTTAAATGAGATAATAAAAGGTATTAGTTTAAAAGAGATTGGGGAGTTAGAATCACCAACAAATAAAAGGTTTAGTGATGGAGCATTAATTGCTAATTTTAGAATTGTAGTTGAGAATAAAAAATATACATCTTCAACTTTTGATGCTGGTAACCCACCAAAGGAATTAAAAAAACTAGAAGACCTTTTGTATAGTTTGATAAAGTTAAAAGAATAAAAAAGCCGAGCATATGCTCGGCTTTTTTATTCTTAAGGGTAAAAGAAAAAGATTATTATTGTCTAGTCCAGTTAGCTCCCCAAGTAGTATAATCTGTTCCAGCAGCAGCTGCGTTTTCAGTTAAGAAATCAGCCATTGTAAAAGTAACTCCAGTATCGTTTTTCATTTTAGTTGTAACATCATCAAATTTAACGTCTGTAGCTTTTAAGTCTCCATTAGTTACACCAGTACCAGTAGGATTATCAGTAGCATCACCATCAAGATCAAATCCTTCAGCAAAACCAATTAATAAAACGTTTGTAAAGATTCCTTGAGTACCAGCTCTTAAACGAACAGCTTCATTTCCTGTACCAGAACCTAATCCTTCAATTGTTAAATTAGTAACAGTAGGCTTAGAGAAGTATTTAGGAGTAGATAAATTTCCTATATCTGTATTATAACCATCAGCTTCAATACCTTTATCATGGTCAGTTCCATGTTTTACGTAAGCATTAGTAATAGTACCAGTATATCCTTCAGTCCAGTCGATAGAATCATCTTGAGCGTTCACAACAGAAACATAGTCTACGTTTACCGTTCCTCCAAAAAATTCAACACCATCATCTTTACCTTCAAACATTTGAATATATTCTATAGTAGTTTTATTACCTACACCATAGAAAGAAAAACCATTGTTTTCAGATTGACCATCTGCTTTACCACCTGAGTATTCAACTCTTACATAACGTAAAGTACCAGAATTGTCATCAGAAATATTTCCTCCATAAGGTAAACTTGCAATTTCTGATGTAGAAGTAGCAGTTCCTCCCGCTACTGAATTAATAGGAGCTTTTCCTAATAAAATCAATCCACCCCAGTCACCAGCATTAGGTGTATTTGCATTAGAAGTAAAAATAATTGGTTGACTTGAAGTTCCTTCGGCTATAATTTTTGCTCCTTGTCCTATTGCTAAATATACATCAGCACCAGTTGCAGCAGCTTTAATTACTGTTCCAGCAGGAATTGTTAAAGTTGTACCGTTTTCAAAAATGGTTGGTCCTGTTATAGTATAACACTTTGATGCATCTAAAGTTAAATCAGCAGTGTAGTTTCCTTTTAATTCAACGTCACAAGTTGTATTTGTTGTTCCTCCTCCGTTGTTATTTGTTGTACTATTATCATTTATAATGATATCTGCGGTATCATCATCTCCACATGAAGTAAATAAAGTAGCTGCTAAAGCTAATCCTAGTAAAAAATTATTTTTCATTTTTTTAAAGTTTAATATGTTTTATTTAGTTGTTAAAATTTGTATTTAAGACCTAAGCTAATATTAGTTCCTCTTTTATATTTTGTAAGAATAACATCTCCAATAGATGTATTTTCTCTAATTCTTTTAATTGACGGGTCCAATAAATTTTTAGCTTTTAAATTTACTTCCCATTGTTCTCCAATTTTATTTTTCCAAATGAAGTCTAAAGTTGGTATTCCTTTTTCAATAATATTACCTAAAGCACCTGCTCCTAAAGCATCGATTCTGTCTGAGAAATATGAAAAAACTAATGATGTAATTGGCTTATAGTTTTTGAAATTAACTGGACTATAATTAATGTTAGCATTTATTAAGATTGGAGAAGCTCCTTGAAGCTCATCACTATCTCTATTAAATGTTGTGCTGTAACGAGAAACACCTGTTATATTTTGTTTCAAGTCTTGTTTTGTATGCATATAAGTAAAGTTGAAACCCGCAGAAATTAATGTATCATCGTCTTCATTTTTAATTAGGTTTTTACGTGCTTCTAATTCTACACCTAAAACAGTGGCTTTGTCTCCAGTTCTAAAATAACGTTGATTACCAGCAGCACTATTTGCTATTACTAAGTTTACAGGATCGTTAATTTGTTTTCCAAAGGCAGCTATAGATAATAATTCATCTTTAGAAATAAACCATTCATATTTTAAATCAAGATTAAAAACTTTTGAAAAAGATGGATTGTCTAATAAATCTGGATTACCTCCTACTCTTTGACCAATACCTTCGTAAATAAAAGGAGCTACTTCCTTAAACTCTGGTACAGATACAGTTTGACTAAAGTTAAAACGTAAATTTTGATCTTCGTTTAATGAATATTTAAGATTTAAACTAGGTAAGAAAAACGTTTCTGAAGCATTTCTATAGCCAGGATCGTTAGGGTTAATATTAATTACTTTATAACTAATATCTTGAGCAAAAGATTCAACCCTTATACCAGGTACGATTACCCATTTTTCACCAGCCTTTATTTCAGCAGAAGCATAACCTGCATGTATTCTTAATTCACCATTATAAGTGTTTTCATGTATACCAGGTAAACTAGCAATATTACTATTTTCGTAACCAGGTATTTTTCTAAAAACATCTAATCTAAATATTTTACCAGTTTGGTTTTTTAATATTTGAGCATTGTTAATATTGAATATTGCATTGAAATTATTTACATCAGTTATCTCATATTGTTTATTTAAAATATCATACCCATATCTAATATTTTCAAAATTTCTTTCTTTAATTCTTCCGTTATACCCAAAGTTTAAATTTAAATTTTCCGATGCTTTATATGTTAAGTTAACTCTACTGTTTAACTCTTCATCAATAATTTTTTGAAAATAACGTTGATTGTCAAATGAGTTATTTGTGTAAAATACAGGGTTTGTACTTGGGTCGTTATCTAAAGAATAATGAAAGTTTTCTATACTTATTCTTTTTCTATCTGGTTCGTGTGCAAAAACATTATTGTAACCAATACCCCAAGTTAATTTTAATTTGTTGTCTTCAAATCTGTGATCACCAGTTAATTGATTTACAAAAACTAAATCTTGATTGTATTGAACATTCATTTGGTAGAAACCTTTATCAGTATCTTTTAAAGCATCTCTATTTTGTCCTAAACCTCTATACCCATAATATCCAACTTCATCTCCTGAATTATTTAAGAAAAGCGATGTGTATTTTAATTTATGCTCGCTGTTAATTCTGTATAAAGCGCTTAACATAGCAGTGGTAGAAGTACTATAAGAATATTCTTTTGCGTTTGGATATCTCTTTTTAAATACATTAGAAAAATCTACAACAGGTCCTTCTCTGTACTCAAAACCTCTACTAAATGACGCAGTTCCGAAAAGACTTAATCTAGATCCGTCTTTAAAATCAAAAGACTTACCAGCATTAATACCAATTGAGTTGTTAATTGGGCTACCAGCATTTACAGGATCAACTCCGTGAGAAAGTACAACTGCGTAAGGGTTATGTTTAAATCTATTGTAATATCCAAAATTTCCAGTACCTTCACTTTTCTTAAAGTCTTCACCCATAGCTCTTGAGTTTACTCCAGAACCAAGGCTGATTTCAACAAAACCATCTCCTTTATATTCTTTCGAAGAAACGTCAATATTACCAGCAGCAAAATCTCCATAAAAATTTGATGAGTATGCTTTACTTATAGATACATTTTGAATAATATCTGAAGGGAATAAATTTAAATCTATATTCTTCTTACCAATATTATTAGACGGTAATGATAAACCGTTCATTGTTGTGTTTAAATAGCGATCACCTAAACCACGAACATAAACATTGTTAGAGCCTTCTTGTTTAGAAACACCAGATATTTTAGATACAGCTCCTGCAGCATCTGAAATTCCTTTTGATGATAATTCTTCAGCACCAATACTTTCTTTTATAATTACTGCTTTCTTTTGATCTAATAATAAGGCACTTGCTTTATCTTTACTTGTAGTAGCTTTAATTTCAACTTCGTCAAGAGTTACTCCTTCATTGGCTCCTAATTGATGATTTACAATTAAAATTTCTCCAGCTTTAATTATAATAGCTTTTTCTATGGTTTGATAACCTATGAAGCTAAAAACGATTGTTTGATTTCCTACAGGAACATTTAAAGTGTACTTACCATCCATATCAGTAGTTGCACCAATTGTAGTTCCTTTTATAAAAACATTAGCAAAAGGTAATGCTTCTCCATTCATCTCTTTATCTGTAAGTGTACCGGACACAGTTCCTTTGTTTTGAGAAAAAGCAAAATTGCAAAGGCTTAAAAGAGTAATAAATATTAATTTTTTCATTCTAGTTACTTGAGTTCTTTAAATACCCTGCAAATGTGAAACTAGATTGTAAAGCTAATGTTAGATATAAATTATGCTTATTTTATTAGAATGTTTCTTAAATGTTAATTGAATCGTGTAATGTTATGCTGGTATTAATTCTATATTACGTAAAAAAGGAAAGCCTATATAGCTTCCCTTTTTTACATAATATTAAATGAATGTAGTTTTTTTATTTAAAAATTCTAAAACCAATAACATAAGTTCTAGGGTTAGCAGGACCATAAATAAAGTTACTATCACGTTCTTTACCTATATCGAATTTTGTTTGATAATTATCAAAAACATTTTTAATACCAGCGGTAAGCTCAACATTAGTTTTTAGCTTTTCTAATTCAAATTTATAGCTAGCGTTCATTCCTAAGTTGAAAAATGAAGGAGATTTAAAATACTCGTCTTTAATTAAATTTTGATTAGAAGCTAAGTGTAATACATCCATTTCTCCGGTATACACTAAATTTAAAGCTGTTTTAAATTTTTGATTAGGAGTGTATGTAGCAGTTGCATACCCATAAGTATTTGGTGTACGTAAAAACTCCCTCTTAGGAGTAAGTTCATTAGAGTTGTTTATAGCAGTATTATATTTACTTGATTGATACGTAAACCCGGCGTCTAATTGAAAGATTCCATCATAGTTTAAACGAGTTTCTAATGTAATTCCTTTTACTACTGCGCCATCACCATTTCTTTTTTCAAATACCTCTCCAAATTGATCTGTACCAATAGATTCTAAATAAAAAGCATCGTTTAATTGAGTGTAAAAACTTTCAACAGTAAATCCATAAATATAATGTTCTGTAGGTTTATCGTAATTAAAAGAAACAGTATAGCTATTAGAACGTTCTCTTTTTAAATCATCAGCAAGTAGAACTCTAGAAATACCGCCACCAGCAAAAGCAATATGTAAATCGGTATCAAAAGCTTGCGGTGCTCTAAAACCGGTTCCCCAAGTAGCTCTTAATTGTGTTTTTTCAAAAGGTTTAAATAATAAAGATACTCGAGGACTTGCAACATTATTGGTTATTAGTTTTTTAGTTCCATCTTTTTTTAAAGCATTTAGTTTATGATGATCGTAACGAATACCTGCTAATAAATTCCACTTATCATTAATTTCCCAATCACTTTGGAAGAAGAAACCGTAATTTTTTGTTACTTGATCTACGACATATTGATATGCTTTGATTTCGTCAAAAACATCATCTTGAACAAATTCACTCCCAACTGTTAATACATTATTTCCTTTTAAGAAATCTTCTAATTTATGATTAAACTGAAGCCCTCCCTGAAAAGTTGTAGTTTCTGAATTTCCATAAGGAGGGTTTGCTAAATGTGCTGTGTCTTCTGGAGTTCCTACATCTGGACGAATTCCTGTGTAATGCTCTCTTCCTGTATATTGTGAAGCAAAATAAGTAATTAAAGAACTTTTGTTATCATTAAAATTAATTTGATAATCTACATTACCAACATATACATCATGTGTTCTTTCTTCAGATTGTAATGCAAAGTGAGGAGCATTTTTAATCATTTCGCCACCATAACGATATTCGTTCATTTTACTAAAATTAACCTCTATTTTTTGATTTTCAGTTGGTAAGAAAAACATATTAGTACCAAAAGAATTGTTTTTTAATTGAGGAAGTTCGGAGAAATTATCACCATTATGATCATATATTTCACGAGCTCTATTATTAATGAAAAATGAGATTCCAGCATTTTTATCTTCATTAACCACCGTAGCATTACCTGCAATAATATGATCAGAAGCACCTTTAAGGTTTTGGTAAGTATACCCAATACTATAGTCGTCTTTTTTAGGTATTTTGGTTATAACATTTACGGTGCCACCAATAGCACTCGATCCATATAAAGCAGAACCTCCACCACGAACAACTTCAATACGATCTATCATGTTAGTTGGAATTTGTTCTAAGCCATATAACCCAGTTAGAGGACTAAAAATTGGTCGTCCATTAATTAATATCTGAGAATAACCCCCAGAGAGCCCATTCATTCGTAATTGAGTATAGTTGCAAGTTTGGCAATCAGTTTCAACACGTAAACCTGTTTGAAATTTTAGACCTTCAGATAAATTACATGCTTGTACATCTGCTAAGGTTTGGCTATTAATAACATTTACAATTACTGGGTTTTTTGTGCTTCTTCTATCAGTTCGAGTACCAGTAACAGTAACTTGATCTAATATTTCTGCATGTTCAGTTAAAGAAAAATTAATGATATTTTTTTTAGTTGCTGATATATTTAGTTGTTTTTGAGAAGAAATAAAGCCCGTAAAAGAAGCAATTAATGTTACTCTTTTATTTTTAATATCTTCTAAAGAGAATTTCCCATCTTCATCCGCATTGGTTCCTTTGTCACTATTTTTAATAGTGATACTAGCAAAAGGAAGTGTTTCTCCTTTAGAAGTAGTTATTTTCCCTGTAATTGTTTGTGCTTTTGTTAAAGCGGATATAAACAAAAATGTAAATAAAATTACCTTATTCATTGTTTAGAATTAATTATTTTTAGTGATATATGTATTTAAAATTTATGCAAATATAAAATAATTTTTAGTCTAGTCTAAAAATTATTTTATCTAAATCAAAATTTGTATTTTTGTAAAACCAAAAAAGTAAAATGTTTAGTCAGTCAGAAGAAAACTATATAAAAGCAATTTATCATTTAGCAACTGTTTCCGACAAAGGAATTAGTACCAATGCTATAGCTAAGAAGTTAACAACAAAAGCTTCTTCAGTAACAGATATGATTAAAAAATTGTCTGATAAAAAAGTATTGGTTTATAAAAAGTATCAAGGAGTTACCTTAACAGATTTTGGAAAGAGAACAGCGGCTAATATTATTCGTAAACATAGACTGTGGGAAGTTTTCTTAGTAGAGAAACTTAATTTTACTTGGGATGAAGTTCATGAGGTAGCTGAACAGTTAGAGCATATAAAATCTCCAAAACTGATAGATGAATTAGATTCGTTTTTGGGTCATCCTAAAAGAGATCCTCACGGAGATCCAATTCCCGATAAAGAAGGTAATTTACCACAGATACAAAAGAGCTTACTGTCAACACTAGAGAAAAATGAAAAAGGAGTGTGTGTTGGAGTAAACGATACCTCTTCTGAATTTTTACGTTTTTTGGATAAACAAGAAATAGGCTTAGGAAAAAATATAGAAGTCCTAGATAAAGAACCTTTTGATGATTCTTTTTTAGTGAAAATAAACGGGAAAGAAATGACAATATCAAACAAAGTAGCTAACAATATTTATATACAAAAAAACTAAAATGAGAAAAGTAATAGTACTATTTGTAATTTCATTAGCAATAAGCTGTGGTAAAAAAGCAAAAAAGGCAAATGGAAAATTAAATGTAGTTACAACAACTACTATGATTACCGATTTGGTAAAGAATATTGGAGGAGATAAATTAGATGTAAAAGGTTTAATGGGAGCAGGTGTAGATCCGCACTTGTATAAAGCAAGCGAAGGAGATGTATCGAAGTTATTTAATGCCGATGTAGTTATATATAATGGATTGCATTTAGAAGGTAAGTTAGAAGAGGTGTTTGAGAAAATGGAACATCAAAATAAAAAAACGATTGTAGCTTCTAATGCTATTGATAAGAACAACTTAATAAGTTCAGAATTGTTTGCTTCAAATTACGACCCTCATATTTGGTTTGATCTTAGTAACTGGACAAAAATAACATCATACGTTGCTAGTAAATTGGCGGAAATTGATGCAAAAAACGCTGATTTCTATAAAAAAAATGCTAAAATATATTTAGATAAGTTGAGTGCATTGAATAAACAAGTTGAAAATAAAATAAATGAATTACCAGAAGAAAAAAGAATTTTGGTAACAGCACATGATGCATTCAATTATTTCGGAAGGCAACATAAGTTTAACGTAGTTGGTTTACAAGGGTTATCTACAGCAACTGAAGCGGGTGTTCAAGATGTTCAAAAATTAGCGAAGTTTATTATTGAAAATGAAGTGAAAGCAATTTTTGTAGAAAGTTCGGTTCCAAAACGAACTATTGAAGCTTTGCAGGAAGCAGTAAAATCTAAAGGGCAAGAAGTTGTAATCGGCGGAACGTTATATTCTGATGCATTAGGAAGTGCTGGAACAGAAGAAGGAACTTATATAGGAATGTATAAAGCAAATGTTAGTACGATTGTTAACGCACTAAAATAACATGGAAACAAAATACGCAGTAACTGTTGATGATTTAACGGTAGCATATAATTACAAACCGGTACTTTGGGACATTGATTTAGCAATTCCAGAAGGAGTTTTAATGGCAATTGTTGGTCCAAACGGAGCAGGAAAGTCTACCTTAATAAAATCTATTTTAGGAATCATAAATCCAATTGCAGGAAGTGTTTCGATATATGGGAAGCCATATGACAAGCAAAGAAAGTTAGTAGCTTATGTTCCTCAGAAAGGAAGTGTAGATTGGGATTTTCCTACAACAGCTTTAGATGTTGTTATGATGGGGACTTACGGAAGTTTAGGTTGGGTAAAACGCCCAGGAAGTGGGCAGAAAAAAACAGCGTTAGAAGCACTCGAAAAAGTTGGAATGTTACCGTTTAAAAACAGGCAAATTTCCCAACTTTCAGGAGGACAACAACAACGAGTGTTTTTAGCAAGAGCTTTGGCACAAAATGCATCTATTTATTTTATGGATGAACCATTTCAAGGAGTTGATGCTACTACAGAAATAACAATCATTAATATTTTAAAAGAATTACGAAAAGCAGGAAAAACTGTGGTTGTGGTACATCATGATTTACAAACGGTTCCTGAATATTTCGATTGGGTAACTTTTTTAAATGTGAAAAAGATAGCAACAGGACCAGTTAAAGAAATTTTCAATGATGATAATTTAACTAAAACTTACGGAATTAATTATAAAGTAAGTGTGCAACAATAATGGATTTACAAGAATATTTTAAACTCGTTTTTTCAGATTATACACTTCGAACAATTACAATTGGAACTGCTATTTTAGGTGCTATTTGTGGTATGTTGGGTAGTTTTGCTGTGTTAAGAAAACAAAGTTTATTAGGTGATGCAATTTCACATGCATCGCTTCCGGGAATTGCAATTGCTTTTTTAATTACAGGAACAAAAGATACCAATGTTTTATTATTAGGTGCTTTGATAAGTGGATTAATCGGAGCTTTTTGGATTAGAGGAATTGTAAAAAACACACATTTAAAAACAGATACAGCTTTAGGTCTTATTCTATCTGTTTTCTTCGGATTCGGAATGTTGCTTTTAACGTTTATTCAGAAAATGCCAAATGCAAATCAATCAGGTTTAGATAAATTTCTGTTTGGTCAGGCAGCTACACTATTGATTAAAGATGTATGGTTTATGGCTATAGTAACAGCCATTTGTTTAGCGGTATTATTGCTTTTTTGGAAAGAATTTAAGCTCTTGTTATTTGATGCAGACTATGCAAAAACGTTAGGATTTAATATAAAATTTATAGACGCTTTAATTACAAGTTTTATTGTGTTAGCAATTGTATTAGGCTTACAAACAGTAGGAGTTGTTTTAATGAGTGCGATGTTATTGGCACCAGCAGCAGCAGCTCGACAATGGACAAATAGTTTGAGTACTATGGTAGTTTTGGCAGCAGTATTCGGATCACTTTCAGGTGTTGTTGGTACAGGTATTAGTGCAAGTCAGTCTAATTTATCTACTGGGCCAGTAATTGTATTGGTGGCAGCTGTGTTTGTGTTGTTCTCATTTATTTTTTCACCCTCAAGAGGATTACTTTTTCGTCAAATACGTTTTTTAAAGAACCGAAGAGATTTACAATTGCACAAAACATTGTCTTTTATGTTCGACCTTGTTAAGACACATGAAGATAAATCACATCCGCATGCGGTAAAAATCTTGAATAACTTTCAAGGATATACAAGAGGTACTTTAAAAAAGTTAGAAGAGAAAGAATATATAAAGGTGCAGGGAAAAATGTGGTCGATGACAGAAGAAGGATATCAATTTTCGGGTAATTTATATAATCAAAATATAGAAAATGAGTAGTGCTCAAATAGAAATACAGTTAATAGCGAGTTTGGTTGCAATAGCTTGTGCAATACCAGGTGTGTTTTTGGTGTTACGAAAAATGGCATTAATTAGTGATGCAATTAGTCATTCAATTTTGCCAGGTTTGGTAATTGGTTTTTTTATTACGCATGATTTAAATTCTCCATTATTAATTTTAATGGGAGCATTGTCAGGAATTTTAACTGTTGTGTTGGTTGAGTATATTCAAAAAACCAAATTAGTAAAAGAAGATACTGCAATTGGTTTAGTTTTTCCTGCACTGTTTAGTATAGGTGTGCTTTTAATTGCTAAAAACGCAAACGATGTTCATTTAGATGTTGATGCTGTTTTATTAGGTGAATTAGCTTTTGCTCCTTTTGATAGATTATTGATTAACGGAACAGATATTGGACCAAAATCATTATGGATTATCGGAACAATTTTATTAATTACTTTAAGTCTTTTAATAGCTTTCTTTAAAGAGTTAAAAGTGAGTACATTCGATGCAGGTTTGGCAACAGCTTTAGGTTTTTCTCCAGTAGTAATTCATTATGGATTAATGAGTGTCGCATCAATAACAACAGTGGGAGCGTTTGATGCTGTAGGAGCAATTCTAGTAGTTGCGTTAATGATAGCTCCAGCGGCTACGGCATATTTATTAACCAATGATTTGAAGAAAATGTTGATTTTCTCAGTGGTTTTTGGAGTGTTTTCAGCGGTTTCAGGTTATTGGGTAGCACACTGGTTAGATGCTTCTATTTCTGGTTCTATGATTACGGTGCTTGGAGTCGTATTCTTTTTGGTGTATTTGTTTGCTCCTAACAGAGGATTGTTTTCTGTTCTTTACCGTAATAACCAACAACAAAAAGAAGTACAGTTGCTTACTTTTTTATTGCATTTAAATAATCACAAAGAAGAAAACGAAAGACATATTAATCATTTAAATGAGCATATTAATTGGCATAAAGTCAAAGCAAAATCGATTGTAGATTTAGCCGAGAAAAATAATATGATATTTATAGAAGATCAAATAATATCATTAACCCAAAAAGGGAAAGTTTTTACAGAGAAAGCAATAGATTATATTATTACAAATGATGACTCTAAGATAGAGTCAATGAAAAAAGATTTCTTTTTATTTAGAGGATAAAAACAAGGTAACTTTATGTAAATTCGTACAATTAGTATCAAAAAAATAATTGTGCAACAAACGTCAACATTTCAAGTATATAACGCATCAGCTGGAAGCGGAAAGACCTTTACGTTAGTTAAAGAGTATTTAAAAGTGCTATTAAACTCTAGTGATATTTTTCGTTTTCAAAAAGTATTAGCAATAACTTTTACTAATAAAGCAGCTGGAGAAATGAAGGAACGTGTCTTAGAAAATTTGCATGATTTTTCAGAAGGATTAGAAAACGATTTGCTTAAACTCATAATTAAAGAAATACCAGTTGAAAAAACAGTTATTCAAGAACGTAGTAAAAAAATTATAGAAGTAATACTACAAAACTACTCGGCTTTTTCAATTACTACTATTGACAGTTTTACACATAAAATAATTAAAAGTTTTGCATACGATTTAGGTTTGTCTTTAAATTTTGAAGTCGAAATGGATGCAATTTCTTTATTGAATGAGGCAGTGGATATTTTAATTTCTAAAATAGGAACAGATAAAGATTTAACGAAATTATTAATTGATTTTTCTTTAGATAAAGCTGATGATGATAAATCTTGGGATATTTCGAGAGAGTTAAGTGAATTTTCTAGAATTTTATTAAATGAAGATGACACCAAACATTTTAGAGAATTAGCAAATAAAAAATTAGAAGACTTCACGGGGTTAAAAGTAAAGTTGTCCAAGCATCAAAAAGAAATAAAAGAACGTTTACAAGAAATAGGCAATAAAGGATTGCAAATTATTGAAGAAGCTCAGTTAAATCATAAAGATTTTTATAGATCAATGCTGCCAAATCATTTTGTAGCATTGTCTCAAACTCCAGAGAAAGCAAAGTTTTTTGAAGATTCAAAACTTAGAGAAAGAATAGAAGAAAATAATTTCTATTCAAAATCAAAATCTGATGCTATAAAAATGGCTATAGAAGGAGTTTTGCCAGATTTGTTAAATCTGTACATGAAATCTGAAAAAATGTATCAGCAGCATTTAATGAACAAACTGGTGTTAAAGAGTATTATTCCATTAGCAGTTTTAAATTATATAAACATAGAACTCACAGAAATAAAAGAAGAAAATAACCTTCGATTAAATGCAGAGTTCAATCAATTGATATCAGATAATATAAAAGATCAGCCAGCACCGTTTATTTATGAGCGCATAGGACAGCGATTTATGCATTATTTTATTGATGAAATGCAAGATACTTCAGTATTACAATGGCAAAATCTTATTCCGTTAATAGATAATGCATTGTCGCAAGAAAACGCTAATTTGTTATTGGTTGGAGATGGTAAACAGGCTATATATCGTTGGAGAGGAGGTAAAGCAGAACAGTTTATAAATTTAGGTTCGGAAGTGGAAAATCCATTTTATATACCTAAAGAAATAAAAACATTAGAAACAAATTACAGAAGCTTCTCTGAAGTAATTAATTTTAATAATTCATTCTTTCAGCATACAGCTAATTTCCTTCAAAATGAAAACTATAAGCAACTGTTTATAGAAGGAAATAAACAAATAGTGAATGCAAAAAAAGGAGGAGTTGTTTCGATATCTTTTTTAGAAAAAGAAGAAGAGAAAGAAGATGAATTAGTAAAGTATCCTCAGAAAGTTTTAGAAACTATTAAAGGATTGCAAGATGATTTTTTGTTGAATGAAATTTGTGTATTGGTAAGAAAAAGAAAAGATGGAATAGCAGTAGCAAATTATTTGTCTGAAAATGGAATTAACATTATTTCCTCAGAAACACTATTATTACAAAATAGTACCAAAGTTAATTTGGTAATAAACGTTTTGCAAGTGCTTCAACATTCCAATGATAAGGAAACATTGTTAGAAGTATTATATTTTTTACACAACCATTTACAATTAAAGACAGATAGGCATTCATTTATTTCAGAGTTTATTCATCAATCAAATGAAATAATATTTCAAGAGCTAAAAAAATACGGAATATCGTTTGAATTATCAACCTTTCATCAATTACCATTTTATGAAAAAGTAGAAGAAATAATTCGAAGTTTTAAATTGATAAATTCTTCGGATGCTTATGTGCAATTTTTTTTAGATGTAGTTTTAGAGCAACAAAGAAAAGGTACAAGTATTCAAGAATTTTTAGAGTTTTGGGAAGAGAAAAAAAATAATTTAAGTATTGTAGTTCCAGAAAGTGGAAATGCAGTACAAATAATGACTATTCACAAATCAAAAGGGTTGGAATTTCCAGTGGTTATTTTTCCATATGATTTGGATATTTATCGACAATTAAATCCAAAAGTTTGGTTAAATGAGTTGCCAGAAAACTTTAAAGATTTTAAAGAATTGTTAGTTCCGTTTAATAAAGATCTCAATTATTTAAATGATAGAGGAGCAGAAATATATAGAAATCAACGAGAAGAATTAGAATTAGATAATTTAAACTTATTGTATGTTGCTTTAACAAGAGCTGTAGAGCAACTTTATATTATAACAGAAAAAAGAATTTCAAAAGCAGGTGAGAATACAAATTACTATTCAGGTATTTTTATTAATTACTTAAAGAAAATTGATAAATGGGAAGATGAGGTTTTGGAGTATTGTTTTGGAAATAAAGAAAGAATTTCAAAAAAAGAAGAGGTAGAGTCTTTAACAAGTATTCAAGAAGCTTTTATATCAACACCCTGGCAAGAACATAATATAAAAATGTTAGCAAGTGCTTCTAGATTATGGAATACAGAGCAAGAAAAAGCAATTAAATTCGGAAATCTTATTCATGAGATTATGTCGAAAATAATAACAAAAGCAGATGTTGAAAAAATAATAAAACAATATACACAACAAGGAATTATAGATAATAAAGAGTCACAATTTATAAAGGAAGATATTAATAGAATTGTAAGCCATCCAGAATTAGAAAAGTATTATTCAAAAGAAGTAGTGGTATATAATGAAAGAGAAATAGTAGATGTAGATAATCAAATTATGATTCCAGATCGACTTGTTTTTAACAAGCAAGGAGAAATTATAATAATTGATTATAAAACCGGAAAACCATCTAAGAGTTATCATCAACAGTTATTAAGATATGAACGAGTATTAAAGTCTATGAATTTTGTTGTTAATAAAAAACTGCTCATATATATTAATGAAAAAAATTTGATTGAAGAGGTTTAAAAATTAACTTTGGCTTTTTAAAAAGCAAACAACTTTCAAACATAAATTATGTACGGAAAAATAAAAGATCAATTGCAACAAGAAATTCAGGATATTAAAGATGCTGGGTTGTATAAATCAGAAAGAATTATAACATCATCGCAAGACGCGGTAATTAAAGTTTCAACAGGAGAAGAGGTAATCAATTTTTGCGCAAATAATTATTTAGGATTATCAAATCATCCAGAAGTAATACAAGCAGCAAAAGATACTATGGATACTCATGGTTTTGGAATGTCATCAGTGCGTTTTATTTGTGGTACTCAAGATATACATAAGAGTTTAGAGCAGAAAATAGCCAACTTCTATACAACAGAAGATACTATTTTGTATGCAGCAGCTTTCGATGCTAATGGAGGTGTTTTTGAACCATTATTAACAAAAGAGGATGCAATAATCTCAGATAGTTTAAACCACGCATCAATTATAGATGGTGTTCGTTTGTGTAAAGCAGCAAGATATCGTTACGCTAATAATGATATGGCAGCATTAGAAGAACAATTAATAGAGGCAAATAAACAGAATCATCGATTTAAAGTTATAGTAACAGATGGAGTTTTCTCTATGGATGGAATTGTAGCTAAGCTTGATGAAATTTGTGATTTAGCGGATAAATACGATGCATTGGTAATGGTAGATGAGTGTCATGCAGCTGGATTTATAGGAAAGACAGGAAGAGGTACCGTGGAACTTAAAAATGTAATGGATCGTGTAGATATTGTAACAGGAACTCTAGGGAAAGCTTTAGGAGGAGCAATGGGAGGTTATACTACAGGTAAAAAAGAAATTATTGAAATACTACGTCAACGTTCACGTCCTTATTTATTTTCAAACTCATTAGCACCAGCAATTGTTGGAGCATCCTTAAAAGTATTTGACTTACTGTCTAATGATACCACACTAAGAGATAAATTGGAATGGAATACCAATTATTTCAGAGAGGAAATGGAAAAAGCAGGTTTTGATTTGGTAGGAGCAGATGCTGCAATAGTACCAGTAATGCTATATGATGCAAAATTATCGCAAATAATGGCTAATAAATTATTAGAAGAAGGAATTTACGTAATTGGTTTTTTCTTCCCGGTAGTACCAAAAGAGAAAGCTAGGATTCGAGTGCAATTGTCAGCAGCACATGAAAAAGAACACATAGATAAAGCTGTAAATGCTTTTATTAGAGTAGGAAAAGAGTTAAATGTCATATAAAGATATTAAGTCAAAAACTTGGAATTCTTATAAGTTTTTGTAGATTTGCTTTTGTAAATAAGTTTTAACAACTTACATTTGCGCTATATATAAACGAACTTTTAATTTAAATTTTTAATAATGAAACAAATCAAATTAGCTGTGATAGCTTTGTTTACGTTCGCTACTGTAGGAACGATAAACGCACAGGATTCAGACAACCCATGGGCGGTTGGATTTGGAGTTAACGCTGTTGACGTTAGAATCCCAACTGAATTTGGAGATTATGCAAAAGATTATATCGGTACTAGTGACTGGAATGTCTTACCTTCAATATCAAGAATAACTGTTGATAGATATTTAAACGATGGTTTTACGTTACAGTTAGCTGGATCTATAAACAAGATTGAGCATTTTGCTGCTAAAAATGATATGGATGAGCTTTACTGGGCTATCGATGCAAACGTAAAATATGACTTAAATAATTTATTTGGAGACACTTCTTGGTTTGATCCTTATGTATATTTAGGTGGAGGTTATACTTCTTTAGGAGATAACAGCGAAGGTATGTTAAATGCTGGTGTTGGTTTTAATACTTGGTTTAATGAAAACTTAGGATTAAACTTCCAATCTGGTGCTAAGAAAGAATTTGGTGATAAAGTACAAGATCACTTCCAACACTCTGCTGGATTAGTTTTCAGATTTGGAGGAAAAGATACTGATGGAGATGGTGTTTATGACAAAGATGATGCTTGTCCAGAAGTTGCTGGATTAAAAGAATTTAATGGATGTCCTGATACTGATGGAGATGGTATTAAAGATTCTGATGATGCTTGTCCAGAAGTTGCTGGTTTAGCTGCATTAAACGGATGTCCTGATACAGATGGAGATGGTATTGCTGATAAAGATGATGCTTGTCCAACTGAAAAAGGAACTAAAGCTAACAACGGATGTCCTGATGCTGACGGAGATGGTGTTGTAGATAGTAAAGATAAATGTCCTAACACTGCAGGACCTGCTGCAAACAATGGATGTCCTTGGCCTGATACTGACGGAGACGGAGTATTAGACAAAGACGATAAGTGTCCTAAAGTTGCAGGTGTTGCATCTAACAACGGATGTCCTGAAGTTATTATTAAAGAAGAAGCTGTGAAGCAATTAAATGATTTCGCAAGAGCTATTTACTTTAATTCAGGAAGAACTTCTTTTAAAGCTGGAGTTACTGATAATTTAGATAGAATTGCTGGTATCATGAAGAACTATCCTAAAGCTAAATTTAGTATTCAAGGACATACAGATAGTCAAGGTAGAGCTGCTAACAACATGAAATTATCTGAAAGAAGAGCTAAAGCTGTTCTAGACTATTTAGTTTCTAAAGCTGGAGTTGCTGCAAACAGATTATCATCTCAAGGATTTGGTGAAGACTATCCAATTGCAAACAACAAAACTAGAGCTGGTAGAGCTCAAAACAGACGTGTAGAGATTAAATTAGTAAAATAATTTATCAAAAACATACATATTAAAAGCCTCGCGTTTGCGAGGCTTTTTTTATATAATATTTTTATGAAAAATAGCGCAAAACGTTTTTTAAATTCCTTTAAAAAAATTACCTTTGCACCTTGAAAAAAGGAGCTAAAGCTCACATAGCAAATTAAATAACTTTAATTACATATAGTAATGTCTACAATAACAGGTAAAGTTTCTCAAATTATTGGTCCAGTTATCGATGTTGAGTTTAATACAGAAAATGCTGAATTACCAAAAATTTACGATTCATTAGAAATTAAAAAAGCTGATGGTTCTATTTTAGTTTTAGAAGTACAACAGCATGTTGGAGAAGATACGGTACGTACAATCTCTATGGATGCAACTGATGGATTAAGTAGAGGTACAGAAGTAGTAGCTACAGGGAATCCAATTCAGATGCCAATAGGTAATGATATTTACGGTCGTTTATTCAACGTAACTGGTGATGCTATTGATGGATTAGGAGATTTACCTAAAACTGGTGATTCAGGATTGTCTATTCACCGTCAAGCACCAAAATTTGACGAATTATCAACTTCAACAGAAGTATTATTTACTGGTATTAAAGTAATTGATTTAATTGAGCCTTATGCAAAAGGAGGTAAAATTGGTTTATTTGGTGGAGCAGGAGTAGGTAAAACGGTATTAATTCAGGAATTAATTAACAACATTGCAAAAGGACACGGAGGTTTATCTGTATTTGCAGGAGTTGGTGAAAGAACTCGTGAAGGAAACGATTTATTAAGAGAGATGTTAGAGTCTGGAATTATCAAATATGGAGATGATTTTATGCACTCTATGGAAGAAGGAGGATGGGATTTATCAAAAGTTGATAAACCAGGAATGAGAAACTCTAAAGCTACATTTGTATTTGGTCAAATGAATGAACCACCTGGAGCACGTGCGCGTGTTGCCTTATCTGGTTTAACAATTGCTGAATATTTCCGTGATGGAGCAGGGGAAGCACAAGGGAAAGATGTATTATTCTTCGTAGATAATATTTTCCGTTTTACACAAGCAGGTTCTGAAGTATCGGCATTATTAGGTCGTATGCCATCTGCAGTAGGTTATCAACCAACATTAGCAACAGAGATGGGAGCAATGCAAGAGCGTATTACTTCTACTAAAAAAGGTTCTATTACATCTGTACAAGCAGTTTATGTACCTGCAGATGATCTAACGGATCCAGCACCGGCAACAACGTTTGCTCACTTAGATGCAACTACAGTATTGTCTCGTAAGATTGCTGAGTTAGGTATTTATCCTGCAGTAGATCCTTTAGATTCTACTTCAAGAATTTTATCTGCTGAAGTATTAGGTGATGAGCATTATAATACAGCACAAAAAGTAAAAGAAATTTTACAACGATATAAAGAATTACAAGATATTATCGCAATTTTAGGTATGGAAGAATTATCTGAAGAAGATAAATTAGTAGTTCACAGAGCGCGTCGTGTACAACGTTTCTTATCGCAACCATTCCACGTAGCTGAACAATTTACTGGGATACCAGGATGTTTAGTAGATATTAAAGACACTATTAAAGGGTTTAATATGATTATGGATGGTGAATTGGATAAATATCCAGAAGCAGCTTTTAACTTAAGAGGTTCTATTCAGGAAGCAATTGACGCTGGTGAGAAAATGTTAGCTGAAGCATAGTTCAAATAACAATTAACAATAATTAATTCTATTGAAATTATGTATTTAGAAATTGTAACACCAGAAGCGATTTTGTTTTCATCAAAAGTAGATTCTGTTACTGTACCAGGTATTAATGGTGAATTTCAGATTTTAAATAATCACGCACCAGTTGTATCTATTTTAAACAAAGGAACAGTAAAAGTTCATGTTCATACTCAAGATCATTTAGTTTTTGATGATTTACATGGAAGTATTGTAAGTTTACCAGAAGATGATAAGGTTTTAACTTTAGCAATTAAATCTGGTACTTTAGAAATGAAAGATAATAAAGCAATTATTCTTGCAGACTAATTGATTTAAATTATATTGAAAAGCCAAACATAACGTTTGGCTTTTTTTATTATATAAAGAATTTAACTACCTATTTTAATTATCTTTGTACCTATGAATGGAACATTTTTATTTATTGGAGGACCAGAGATTTTTATAATCTTACTAATAGTTGTTATGCTATTTGGAGCAGACAAAATTCCAGAAATAGCAAGAGGCTTAGGTAAAGGAATGCGACAAATTAAGGATGCAACTAATGATATTAAAAAAGAAATAAACGATAGTGCTAAAAATCAAGGTATAGATACCGACTTTGTAAGAGACATTAATAAAGAAGTTAATGAAGTTAAAGATAATATTGATGACTTTACTGGGCCAATAAAAAGAAAATAGTAATTTTATTTTACTCTACTGATAGTCAACCCATCTCTTATGGGTAATAAAACAGTTTCTAAGCGATTATCTTCATTCAGTTTCCTGTTATATTCTAAAAGGATTTTAGTGTCAATATCTTTAGGATTTAGAGCCTCTACTACCTTTCCACTCCATAGTACATTATCAGATAAGATAACCCCACCTGGATTCATTTTATTAATAATTAAATCAAAATAATTTAAGTAATTAGATTTATCAGCATCAATAAATACTAAATCGAACTTATTATCTATAGAAGGAATAATATCTATAGCATTTCCTATAATTTGTTTAATTTGATTAGCGTATTCTGATTTTTGAAAGTATTTATATTGAAGTTCTTCTAACTCTTCATTTTTATCAAGGGTATAAAGTATACCATCTTTCTTCAAGCCTTCAGCTAAACATAATGCAGAATAACCTGTATAGGTCCCAATTTCTAAAATTGATTGCGGTTGAATCAATTTAGATATCATAGATAGTACTCTACCTTGAAAAGCACCACTTAACATTCTTGGATTTAATATTTTTTGCCAAGTTTCTTTTGTTAATTCTTGAAGTATTTTAGGTTCTTTTTGTGAATGACTAACTGCGTAATCATCGATTTTTTCAGGAAGAAAATGCATGAATATATTTTTAAATCAAAGGTATAAAAAAACGGAATCTATTATTAAATAAATTCCGTTTCAATCTAACAAAAAATCAAAAATTGATCTTAAACAGACCAAACTTGTTAATTAAATTGACTTAATTGTTCTTTTAAAGCATCTTTATCTTTGTTTGATAAACACTTTGTTTCGTTCTTACAATCACTAGCTTTCATTTTAAAAATATGTGACATCTTTTTATTCTGTTTAGAATACAAAGCACAAATTTTGCAAATTAATATATGCCAATTAAGTTGTAATTTTTCGTAAAATGAAGCTTCACCATATTGTGCTTTATCACAAATAGCAGTAGCTTCATCGCATGTTATTTTAAAATTTTTAAACATTGTTTCTTACTTATTAAACCAGTTCTTTTCCATACAATTTCTCAGCTGAGTTCTCGCTCTATGGATGATAACCCATAGGTTCGACGGAGTGATGTCTAATTCCTTACAAATTTCTTCAGTCTCAAACTCTTGAATAGTTTTCATTCTAAAAACCATAGCATATTTTTTAGGAAGATGACCTATACATTCATCTATTTGAGATTTCAATTCTTTATTCTCAATACTCTTTTCAGCTTCATTATTCCACGATTGGGGTACTCGTTCTTCAATCCAATTACCTTCATTTTCACCATTATCATAAAAATTCATTCTTACTTCAGCTTGACCTTTTTTAGAATTAATCTTTCGATAATAATCAATTATTTTTCTCTTTAGAATAGAAACTAACCACGTTCTTTCGGTTGATTTTCCTTCAAAGTTTTTAGCAGATTTAAGTCCAGCAAAAAAAGTTTCTTGGACTAAATCTTTAGCAATATTAGAATCATTTACACGAGCTATAGCATAATTAAATAAATAATCTGCATAGTCATCTACCCATTTGTTTGGAGATAAAGTGTTGGATTTATCAGTTCGGTTCATCGCGTCAAATATAAGCTATTTTTTATTTAAAAGATGTCTGATAAATTCTACTTAATCCATTAGGGTTGCTATTTATAAATTCTATGATTTCTGTTAAATCTTTTCTGTTTTTAAAACTTTTAGGTATTGTGTTTTTATTTGTGGTAAAATAAAGTTTCTTATGTTTTATGTCAACAAATGGACAGTAATCTAATTTTTTAGAATTAATACCATTTTTTAAATGTTCAGCAGGTAACCAGTTGTTATTTTTGTCTTTCTTGCTTATGTATAAATCGCCACGTCCTAAACCATCTTTTCTACCATAAGATGTAAATATGATAAAGTTTTCATCAGGAGAAACAAAAGCATTAAACTCATATTTTTCTGAATTAACATTATTACTTAAAGAAATAGGTTTGGTATATGTGTTATTAATAAATCTGCTAACATATATATCTTCTTTTCCTTTTGAGTTTTCATATTCTGCGGTAAAATATAAATCACCTTTATTAGTAACAGAAGGATAAAACTCATCCTTAGAAGTGTTTATAATAAGACCAACGTTTTTAGGTTCAGACCAACTATCAGATGTTTTGTTTCTTGTAACATACCATATATCCATGTCTTTTTTTATCTCGGAAGAGGTGTTGTTTTTTCTGTTTGAAGCAAAGAATAGTTTTAAACCATCTGGAGATAAAAAAGGTTCTAAATCTTTATACTGCCCAGAAAACTTTACTGCTTTTGGAGTAGTCCAAACACCATTTATTTTTTTTGAAAAAGCTATAAATGAATACTTTTTTGCAAAACTTTCTATAGTAAAGTAAAACTCATCACCTTCTTGATTCATTGAAAAGTCTCTTACATTAGGTAGTCCTTTAAACAATTCAGGCAAAAACATTTTTGGGTTTTGAGCAAAACTTATATTAGCTATTAATATAAAAAACAGAAAATATTTTTTCATAGAGTTATTTTTTTATCGTTTTACAATTATTTCTACGCCTCATGTCTACTAAATAAATAATTTCCCACTTTCCATTATTATTAAATAGTTGAAAGGAGTTGGCACCACAATGACTAAACTTATCATTAAAATAAAATTCATAAGGTGTCCAAACAGAAGCTAAATTGCCATCAACCTCAATGTTATAAGACAAAAGTTTCTCAAAATATGTATGTTCAGGTTTTTTACCAGCAATCTTAGTTAAAAGATTTTCTTTACTTTCTGTTAGTAATTTTCTTTTACCTTCTTTATTGGTAAAAGTTGTTTGTATTTTAACAGAAGGGTGTAAAGTTGCACTAACAATAGCACTATCTCCTTTATGAAGTCCTTCAAAAAAAGTAGTAATAGTTTTCTTAATAATTGGATGTTCTTTTTTGTTTTGAGCATGAGAAATACTCGTGAGAATAAAAACTATTAGAATAGTGGTTATTTTATGCATATTAGTTTGGTTATGAATAGTAAAACTATAAAAAAAGTAAATGAAGAAAAGATAATTAACAGAAGATTAACGACTTTTAGGAAGATTAAAAAGTAGAGATTGAACTTTATTTAAGTAATTAATCAACAGAATAATTGTGTATTTTTACAAACTAGAAAATTAAAAATAATGTCAGTAGCTAAAAAACAATATAAAAGGATTACCACAAAATCATTAGTAGAAATGAAAGCTAATGGAGAAAAAATCTCTATGCTAACTGCATATGATTATACCATGGCAAAGATTGTTGATGGAGCAGGAATTGACGTCATTTTAGTAGGAGATTCAGCATCGAATGTAATGGCAGGTCACGAAACTACTTTACCTATTACATTAGACCAAATGATTTATCATGCAAGTTCTGTAATAAGAGCTGTTGAACGTTGTTTAGTAGTTGTTGACTTACCTTTTGGAACTTATCAAGGTAATTCTAAAAGTGCTTTAGAGTCAGCTATTAAAGTAATGAAGGAGTCAGGAGGACATGCAGTAAAACTTGAAGGAGGAAGTGAAATAGCTGAGTCAATATCAAGAATATTAACAGCAGGAATTCCTGTTATGGGACATTTAGGATTAACTCCACAATCTATTTATAAATTTGGAACTTATACTGTAAGAGCTAAAGAAGAAGAAGAGGCTGAGAAATTATTAGAAGATGCAAAATTATTAGAAGAATTAGGTTGTTTTGCACTAGTTTTAGAAAAGGTTCCAGCAGTTTTAGCAGAAAGAGTAGCTAAAAGTTTAACAATACCTGTTATTGGAATAGGAGCAGGAGGAGGAGTTGATGGTCAAGTTTTAGTAACGCACGATATGCTTGGGATGACACATGAATTTAACCCTCGTTTTTTACGTAGATATCTAGATTTATACGCTGAAATGACAGATGCTTTTCAAAATTATATAGCAGATGTTAAATCGCAAGATTTTCCTAGCGAAAAAGAACAATATTAATTATTATAAACCTTCTAAATAAGAAGGTTTTTTTATATTCAAAATGAAAATACTTCACTTAGATTCAAATCATTCATTACTTCTAAATCGATTAAAAGATTTAGGATTTACTAATGAAGAAGATTATACTTCAACAAAAACAGAAATCGAGGCAAAAATTCATCAGTATGATGGAGTAATTATTCGTAGTAGATTTACAATTGATCAACAATTTTTAGATAAAGCAGTAAACCTGAAATTTATAGGTAGAGTAGGTGCGGGTTTAGAAAATATAGATTGTGATTATGCTACAAAAAAAGGTGTTTATTTAATTTCTGCACCAGAAGGGAATAGGAATGCTGTAGGAGAGCATACATTGGGTATGTTACTATCCTTATTTAATAAACTTAATAAAGCAGGTGCCGAAGTTAGAAGTGGAAAGTGGTTACGTGAAGATAACCGAGGAGTTGAGTTAGATGGTAAAACCATTGGTTTAATAGGTTATGGTAACATGGGAAAGGCTTTTGCTAAAAAGTTACGAGGATTTGATGTAGAAGTTATTTGTTATGACATACAACCAAATGTTGGAGATGAAAACTGTAAGCAAGTACCTTTAAAAGAATTACAAGAAAAAGCAGATGTTTTAAGTTTGCATACACCACAAACTGAATTAACGATGAATATGATAAGTTCAGAATTTATTAATGGCTTTTCTAAGCCTTTTTGGATGCTTAATACAGCGAGAGGAAAATCAGTAATTACTTCAGATTTAGTTGAAGCTTTAAAAAAAGGAAAAGTTTTAGGAGCAGGATTAGATGTTTTAGAGTATGAAAAAAAATCGTTTGAAAATTTGTTTCAAAAAAAAGGTGTATCAAATGATATAGAAATGCCAGAAGCTTTTAAATATTTAATTAATGCAAAAAATGTAATTCTTTCACCACATGTAGCAGGATGGACAATTGAAAGTAAAGAGAAATTGGCTCAAACTATAGTAGATAAAATTAAAGCAAAATTTTGTTAATTTTTCAAAATGAGAAAAACAATTTTCATTTTTAGTGCACTTATTTTAGCATTATTTTTTCTTTTTAAAATTAGTAAATATGCTTTAGTTTTTAATGATTTAAGAATAGAAATTGTTATTGGAATTATTGCTGTAATTTTCTTTTTTATAGGAATATACATCAATAAAAAAAGTTTAAGTAAACCAAAAGTTTTATCAGTAGAAATAAATTATAAAAAAATAGCAGAACTTAATATAACTAAAAGAGAGTATGAAGTTCTTCAAAAAATAGCTGAAGGTTTATCGAATAAGGAAATAGCAGAATCTTTGTTTTTATCTGAAAGCACTATAAAAACTCATGTATCAAATATTCTAATGAAATTAGATTCTAAACGAAGAACACAAGCTGTTCAAATAGCAAAATCTCTACAAATTTTATAGAAATATACTTTTGGTACTTTAGTATGACTTCTTTTTAGGATACTTTTTTTAGTTTTAACTTACATTAATTTTTAAAATTATTCTCAAATGAAAAACACAATAACAAGGTATGGTGTTTATGGTTTTTTTACAGGTTTTATAATTTTTATATTACATCTTGTTTTAGGAATAAAAAACTTAGATTATTCTACAAATGAGATATTAGGGTATATTTCAATATTCATTTCATTATCGTTTATTTATTTCGGAATCAAACATTATAGAGATAATATAAATGAAGGAATAATATCATTAGGTAAAGCTATAATTATAGGTACACTTATTTCATTAATGGTTGGAGTTGGTATTGGAATAGCAGATTTTATTTATACGGAATTTATAGATCCTGACTTTTTTAAAAACTATGAGCAAATGTTAATAGAAAAAGGTAGAGAAGATGAAATAATTGAAATGACTAGTACTACAGCTGCTTTATTTATGGTAGTTTTAGTTAGTGTTATTGGATTTATTATATCTTTATTATCAGGATTATTTTTACAACGTAAATAAAACTAGTATGCAGTACAAAGCAAATTCACCAGAAGAATATATTGCTCAAATTCCCGAAGAGCGACAAGCAATTATGCAAAAGTTACGAAAAACAATTAAAGAGAATCTTCCCAAAGGTTTTGAAGAGGGGATGAATTATAATATGATTGGTTATTATGTACCACATTCAATATATCCAAAAGGATATCATTGCGATACAAATTTACCTTTACCTTTTATGAATATTGCTTCACAAAAGAATTCAATTAATTTATACCATAGTGGAATTTACGCTAAGAAAGAATTGCTAGATTGGTTTGTTGCTGAATACCCTAAGTATTCTAAGAGAAAACTGGATATGGGGAAAAGCTGTATTCGATTTAAAAAAATAGAAGAAATCCCTTTTGATTTAATAGCTGAATTAACTACTAAAATGTCAATTGAAGAATGGATTGATATTTACGAAACTAATGTAAAAAGAAAATAAATGAAAAAGAAAGGTAAAGTAACAGGTATAGGGGGTGTTTTTTTTAAAACAGAAAACCCAAAAGAAACGAAAGATTGGTACAAAAACAATTTAGGATTTAATACGGATGATTGGGGTTGTACATTTTGGTGGAAAGATAAAGAAGGAAAAAAAGCTTCAACTCAATGGAGTCCATTTACAAAAAATACAAATTATTTTGAACCCTCAAAAAAGGAGTTTATGTTTAATTATCGTGTCGAAAATTTAGTTGAGTTATTAGAAGAGCTTAAAACAAAAGGAGTTACCGTATTGGATAAAGTAGAAGAGTATGATTATGGCAAGTTTGGATGGATTGTAGATTTAGATGGAAATAAAATTGAACTATGGGAACCAAAAGACGAAGCTTTTTTATAAATTTATAGCAATTAACAATTAAAACCAAAAAAATGAATGTAATTGATGAAAATGGAAATACTATTCCAAATCAAGAAAGTAAACGAGTTTTAGCTGGAATTTTAGCTATTGTTTTAGGAGGTTTAGGAATTCATAAATTTATATTAGGTTATACTAAAGAAGGAATAATAATGTTAGTAGGTACTTTTATATTAGGTATTATTACGTGTGGTATAGCTGCTTGGGTTGTAGCTGTAATAGGTTTGGTAGAAGGAATTATTTATCTAACAAAATCAGATGAAGAATTTATTTATACATATCAAACAAACGATAGAGGTTGGTTTTAAGTTAATTTTATAAGAAATGGAAGAAGATAATAAGAAGTTTAAAGACAATTTAGATGAAGGTTTAGATAAAGCAAAGGATGTTATGGATAAAGTAACAGAAAAAGCGTCAGAACTAGCAGGAGAAACAGGAGAGCATATTGTTGATGCAGTAGAAAGTATTAAAGATAGAGCTAGTGAAATAATATCAGAAGAGTCAATGCAGAAAATGAAAGAAACTGCAATTGAATTAGCAGAAGATGCAAAAGAAGTTTTGGATAACGTAACAGAAAAAGCATCTGAGTTGGCAGGAGAAGCAACTGAACACATAGTAGATTTAGCAGAAGATGCACAAGAAGAATTAAAGGAAGCTACAACAAAAACAAAAAATTTCTTTCAACGTTTGTTTGGGAAATAGAATAAAAAAGGCACCAATAAGGTGCTTTTTTTATTTTTTTGTTCTTACAAGAGCCTGTTCGTTCTTCCAATCAATCCATTTCTGACCTTTTATCCTTCGCATTATATTATCAACAGTACGCATAATAAATACATTGTAAATAGCTTTACCTAAATTTTTAGGGTTACGAGCTATTGCACGTAAACTCATAGAAAAACCAGGAGTTATATAACGCATATAATGCCAATAACCTTCAGGCATATATAAAACATTACCGTGTTCTAACTCAGCAACATGACCTTGGGCTTTTTTAAGAGCAGGCCATTTATCAAAATCAGGATTATTAAAATCAATATCTTCTCTTGTAATTAAAGAATGTGGTATTTTATATAAGAATTTATTTTGTTTCTGGTCAAATAAAATGCACTTCTTTTTTCCTTCAAAATGAAAATGAAAAATGTTAGCTAAATCAATATCGTAATGCATAAAGGTATAAGAATCTGTACCTCCAAAAAACAACATTGGTAACCCTTTCATTAAACGTAAACCAAAATCAGGAAATTTAAAATCTTTTTGAAGAATAGGAACTTCTTTTAATACATTCCATAAAAAAATACGAAATTTTGTTGGTTCTCTTTTTAATAAATCAACATACTCACTCATTTTCATAGTGGCATGCGGTTCATTAAAACCATCTTTGTAATCTACAGGTCTATCATCATATAAAGGAACGGTTTTGTCGCCCGCAACTTCTTTCATGTATTCTAAAGACCATTTATCATAAGCAGGCCAATCTTCAATAAAACGCTCAATAACTACTGGCTTTTGAGGTTTGAAGTAGTTTTTAATAAAATCTTCTTTTGTTATGGTTTCAACCCTGTCTATTTGTTGTAACTGTAATCCCATGCACCCTTTTTTTCAAGAAGCAAAGTTAATAAAACGTTTCCAAATTATTTAGATAGATTCTTGTTAAAAAATATTTAGAAATGAGTTAGATTTAAAAATAAGAATTTGCACATTATGTAATAAAAAAAAGAACTACTTTTTAGTAGTTCTTTTTAGTGTTATTTTACAGATTCTTTCTGAGGTTCTTCTGTAAGCATTCTCTTAACATTAAGAGTTTGTTTTTTTATTTCTTTAGCCTCTTGTTTCTTTTGTTCGTTACGATCAATTTTATGATCAGGTCGACTCCATTTTGGCTTTTCACCTAAAGTTTCAAATTCAGAATCTTTTGCTTCAACAGATTGTGGTTGAACTTTTTTAGTAAAAGGTTTTTGTGGATTTAATCCTAATAGTTTAAACATTTTCATGTCTTCGTCTACATCAGGATTAGGTGTCGTTAATAATTTATCACCAGCAAAAATAGAGTTAGCACCAGCAAAAAAACACATTGCTTGCCCTTCTCTACTCATTTGAGTTCTACCAGCGGATAAACGCACTTGTGTTTCAGGTAATACAATACGAGTGGTTGCTACCATACGAACCATATCCCAAATTTCAACAGGTTTCTCATCTTCTAATGGAGTTCCTTCTACTGCAACTAAAGCGTTAATTGGAGTAGATTCAGGTTGAGGATCTAGGGTAGATAAAGCAACTAACATTCCAGCTCTATCTTCTGCAGATTCTCCCATACCAATAATTCCTCCAGAACAAACTGTCACATTCGTTTTACGAACATTATCAATGGTATCTAATCTATCTTGGTACCCACGAGTAGAAATTACTTCTTTATAATATTCTTCAGAAGAATCTAAATTGTGGTTATAAGCATACAATCCTGCTTCAGCTAAACGTTGTGCTTGATTTTCAGTAACCATACCTAAAGTACAGCAAACTTCCATGTCTAGTTTATTAATGGTTCTAACCATTTCTAATACTTGATCAAATTCAGGTCCGTCTTTTACATTTCTCCAAGCAGCACCCATACATACGCGAGAACTTCCACCAGATTTTGCTCTTAAAGCTTGTGCTTTTACTTGTTGTACAGACATTAAATCATTTCCATCAACATTCGTGTGGTAACGTGCAGCTTGTGGGCAATATCCACAATCTTCAGAGCATCCACCAGTTTTTATAGATAGTAATGTAGAAACTTGTACTACGTTGGGGTCGTGACTTTTTCTATGAATTGTAGCAGCTTCGTATAAAAGCTCCATCATAGGTTTGTTATATATTTCTAGAATTTCTTCTTTCGTCCAGTTATGTCTTACTTCGCTCATAAATTCGAGTTGTTTGTTGGGGTAAAAATAAGGATATTATTTAGATAGTAATACAGAAACTGCATTTCCTCCAAAACCTACTGCATTAACTAATATTTTATTTATTTTTTTAGGAAGATCTTGCTTGCTTGCAAAAGGAACTTCTATTGCTTTTTGATGTTGCAACATTAATATAGCTAGCTCTAAACTTAATAAGCCAGAAGTAGCAAAAGTATGACCCACTTTCCATTTGTTAGTTGTTAAAAATGGGGTGTGATTTCCAAAAACTGCATTTATAGCATTTATTTCAGATTGGTCACCTTTTATGGTTCCTGGTGCATGCATAACTATGGCATCTACTTCTTTAACAGATGTGTTTTTTAGTGCCATTTTCATTGATTTTTGAAAACATTCTGCATCTGCAGTTACCGAAGTATTATGTTTTAGAACTTCGGTAGCATAACCAATACCATCTATAAAAGCAATTGCGTTTTCTTGAATATCATTTTCTAAACAAAAAACAGCTGCACCTTCACCTAAAACCATGGTGTTTTTTGTTTTTGTCATGTCAAAAGCTTTACAAGGATATTCCTCAGTTTCATTTGAATATACTTTTAAAGCTTGCATTTGAGCAATAGTAAAATCTGTCAAAGAAGCTTCACTGGCACCAATCATAAACTTATTAGTCATTCCAGATTGTAACCAAGCAATTCCATTTAATAAAGAATGTAAACCTGTAGAACAAGTAATTGAATGAGAAATTTCCGGGCCATTGGTTTGTAAATCGTGAGCAATCCACGATGAAATATTACCTAAAGTAGTTGTTGGAGAACTTAATGTTGACGATTTACCTGTTTCTAAAAATTCTTTATAATATTTTTCAAATAAAGATGTAGCTCCTCGAGAAGAACCAATGTTAATACCAAAGTTGTCTTGAGGTTTCCAGTTTGTGTTTTTTATAGCTTTACGAGCTACATAGATGGTGTATAAAACAGTTTCATCTAGATTTTTATACTTATTATCTGAATATTTTAGTTGATTGATTTCATTTTTAATATCATCAGACAACTGGGCTACATAAGCCTTAAAATTGTCAAAATTCTTAGTACTTAAATAATGTTTAGTATTAAGGTAGTTTTTCCAAACTTCATTAGGAGTACTCCCTAAAGAAGAAACAGAAGCCATTGCTGTAATAGAAATTCTTGTATTCAACTTTTTATTTCTTTTAAAGTGCAAATTTCAACTTTTTTAGAATAGGAACAAAAAAAGACAGCCCTTGATTAGTTATCTTATTGAAAAATAGATAAATTATTTAAAAAAAGCTGTATTTTGTATTCATTAAATTTTAAAAAAATGGAAGAGGCTTCTCAAAAAAGTTGGTTTAGTAGAAATTGGATGTGGGCTGTTCCTGTAGGGGGCTGTGGCTGTGGTTGTATAGGAATTATTTTATTCTTTGTATTTGGAATTGGAGCTGCTATTTTTGGAGTCTCTAAACTAATAGATAATGCAACACCTGTAGAATATGCTATGGAGCAGGTTAGAGATAATGAAAAAGTAAAATTTTTACTTGGTGATGAAATTGAAAAATATGGTATTCCTTCAGGAAATATCTCGTTAAGTAATAATGATGGTGATGTGGATTTTTCTATTCCAATACGTGGAGATAAAGGAGAAGGTACTTTAATAATAAAAGGAATTAAATCTAACGGTGAATGGATTTATGAAGATTTATATGTGCGTATAAAAGAAACGCAAGAAGAGATAAATTTATTGAAAAAAGAAAAGGTTTTAGAAAGTATCTAAAACCTCTTCAATAGTAGTATATATTTTTTGTAATTGTTGTTTTGTAATTACATAAGGTGGCTGAATATAAATAGTATTTCCAAGCGGACGTAAAAATACTCCTTTACCCATAAATGATTTTAATAATTGATCTCTTAAAGTTCCATATCTACCAGCATTAGTTTTTAAGTCTATTGCTAAAATTACACCTTTGCTTCTAGTAGTTGTTACTTTAGGATGATTAGCTATTTTATTTGTAAACGACTTATGAGAGTCTGAAATGTATTGAATGTTTTTCTGAATTTCATCACTTTGTAATAATTCAATACTAGCCAATGCAGCACTACAAGCTATCGGATTTGCAGAATATGTATGGCAATGAAAAAAACCTTTAGCAATATCATTGCTTAAAAACTCATTATAAATATCTTCTGTACAAGATGTAATAGCCATAGGGACTAAACCAGCAGTTAAAGCTTTACTTAAACAAATAATATCTGGTTTTGTGGTGATTTCATCTGAAGCAAAATTATTTCCAGTTTTACCAAAACCAGTCATAACTTCATCAGCAATAGTTAAAATATTGTGATTTTTGAAAAATTGTAAAACAGGATTTAAATCTTCAGCATTATGAATTTTCATCCCAGCTGCGCCTTGTATTAAAGGTTCATATATAAATCCAGCAATGCTATTCTCAGAAACAATTTGCTGTAATTGTTTCAAAATAACTTGACTATTATTTCCATTTGGAACAGGAATACGTTTAATATCCATTAAAAAATCTTCAAAAGGACCATTATAAACAGACAATCCAGAGACAGACATGGCACCAAAAGTATCTCCATGAAAACCATTTTCAAAAGCAACAAACGTATTTCTTTTTTCACCTTTATTAAAATAGTATTGAAGTGCCATTTTAATTCCAGCTTCAACAGCAGTAGAGCCATTATCGTTAAAGAAAATTCTATTCTGATTTTCTGGTAGAATTTTAATCAGTTCTTCTGATAGTTTAACTGCAGGTTCATGTGTGAAATCGCTAAACATTATTTGATCTAATGTTTGCATTTGTTTGTAAACCTTCGTTGTTATAAAGTCATTGCAATGACCAAACATACAGGTGTACCAAGAGGAAATAGCATCAATATATTCATTACCATTTTCATCAGTTAAAATACAGCCTTTTGCTTTTACAATACCTAAACTATTTGGATGTGTTTGATGTTGTTTTAAAGGATGCCATAAATGTTTTTTATCTCTTTCTTGTAATGTCATAATTTGTCTTTAAAAAGGTCGGCATATTCGCGTATAACGTTTTGATCAAAATAAGGTTCTTCATCAATTCGTCCAATAACAGGAACATTGGCCATTTTTTTAATAATAGCTTCAGTAGTTGGATGCTCATCTCCAGAAAAAAGTATTGAGACATCAAATCCTTTTTCTTTTAGAAGCTGTACAGTTAGTAAAGTATGATTAATACTTCCTAAATAATGGCGAGAAACTACTATTACTTTATAATCGGGTTTTATAATATCTAAAATAGTATCCGAATTATTCAGAGGAACTAATAAACCACCAGCACCTTCAATAACTAAGTTGTTAGATGTTTCTGGTTCAGTTATGTTGGTTAATTCTATAGCTACATTATCTATTTCAGCAGCAGCATGTGGACTCATTGGAGTTTTTAAAGCGTATGAGTTAGGATGTATAATGGTTTTAGAATTAGAAATTAATTGCTCAACCTTATGAGCGTCTGAATTTTCTAATTCACCAGCTTGTATAGGTTTCCAGTAGTCAGCTTCTAAAGCTTCAGTAATAATTGCAGAAGCTATTGTTTTTCCTACTTCAGTGGAAATTCCTGTTATAAAATATTTTTTCATTAAAAGATTGTTTTACAATCGTTACATATTAATTTTCTGCTTTCAAAAAAAGGAAATAACATAAAGAAAAAGCTTTTACGTTGAGGTGGAGCAACTAATATTTTTGATGATTTACATTTACTACATTGATAAGCATTTCCGTTTTCATCTTTTTCATAAGCTCTTACTTCATTATAAATATTTGATGCTTTATTTAGATCTTGATTATGAACAAGTAATTTTACACCACCAATTGCTTGACTTAATAAAGGATCAGTATCAATAGTTTTTTCATCCATTAACATCGTTCTAATATCTTCAGAATCCAGTTTTGATTTTATTACTTGAGCTTCTGTAGAATATTCAAAAACAGCTAAAATTGTATAATCATCTCTCATATGTATTTTTTAAGAAACAAAAGTAGCAAGTTGTTCTAAAACAAAAGTTATTTCTTGATGGGAATTATAAGAATGTAAACAAAAACGTAATCTTTCTTCTCCTTTGTTTATAGTAGGAGATAAAATAGGTTTTACATCAAATCCAATTTTCTCTAATTTTTTAGCAATATTTTTTACGTTTTCATTGCCAGGAATAATACAACAATGAATAGCCGACTTACTCTTTATAAAATTAAGATTTAATCGATTAGCTTCTTCAGTAAAAAAACAAATATTTGTTTGTAGTTTTTCTCTTGAGTTAGATAATTGTAATTCTTTATAAGCAAAGCTAATGGTAGCTATAGAGTGTGGAGATAACCCAGTAGTATAAATAAAACTTCTTGAAAAATTAATTAAGTACTCTTTTAAGCTGTTGCAACATAAAATAGCAGCTCCATGGCAGCCTAGTGCTTTTCCAAAGGTAATAATCCTAGCGAAAACACCTTTTTCTAAACCTAGTTCTTCAATTAAACCATTGTTAAAAACACCAATAGCATGAGCTTCATCAACTATTAAATTAGCTTTATATTTTTCACAAACCTGAACAATTTTCTTAAGATCAGGGCTGTCTCCATCCATAGAAAAAATAGATTCTGTAATTACATAAACATCGTTGTTTTCATTTGGTTTAAAGCGAACAATCTTTTCTTTTAAGTCAAAAAGGTTATTATGTTTAAATTTATAAGCTTTAGCTTTTGAAAGTTGAATTCCATCACGAATAGAAGCATGAATTAATTCGTCATATAGAATAATGTCTCCGCGTTGAGGAACAGAAGAGAAAAAACCAATATTAGCATCATAACCAGAATTAAAAATTAAAGCGGCATCGGAATTGTGGAATTCAGATAATTCTTTTTCAACTTCAGTATATAAATTATGATTTCCTGAAAGTAATCGAGAGCCTGTTGCTCCGTTAATTTTTATGTTTTTATCAATTAAAAATTGATGAGTTTTATCAAAAACAACTTCAGATTTAGCAAAGCCTAAATAGTCATTTGACGAGAAATCAATCAAATTAGTATGCTCTCCAAGAATTCTTAAAGAGTTGTTTTCTTTACGTTGCGCTAGTTTAGTAGAGAGTTTTTTTGGAAATTGCATAGTATAAAAATAAAAAAAGACTTACACGAATGTAAGCCTTTTTTGCTCCTCCTTTAGGACTCGAACCTAAGACCCTCTGATTAACAGTCAGATGCTCTAACCAACTGAGCTAAGGAGGAATGTTCATGTAGAACAAATATGTATGTTGTAGAAATTATCGGCTTCTACGTTGCCTTTGTTTATTTTGCTCCTCCTTTAGGACTCGAACCTAAGACCCTCTGATTAACAGTCAGATGCTCTAACCAACTGAGCTAAGGAG